>NZ_QJSP01000018.1 GCF_003217475.1 Williamsia limnetica
GTGGATGGGTCCGATCACCGAGGCGACCGCTGCCATGCTCGCCTGCGACTCGACCATCAGCTTCATAACCCTGGACGGCCAGCAAGTGCCAATCGACATGAGTCCGCCGAAGCGGCTGTTCAGCGGATTGGTACGCAAGGCCATCATCGTGCGCGATGAGTGCTGTATCAAGTGCGGCGCACCCGCCGGTTGGTCGGACTGCCACCACATCGTCTACTGGTCGAACGGCGGCACCACCACAGTCGGGAATGGTTGCCTGCTGTGCCGAACATGCCATCGCGCAGTCCATTACACCGAGTGGGAGATCGAGATGGGTAGCGACGGGCATCCGTGGTTGATCCCGCCGGCTGACGTCGACCCGCGGCGAAGACCCCTGCCCGCGTACAACCGCCGGACGATGACACTCGCAGCCTGATCCCGACGCCTCGATCCTCGAACCCATAGCTCTGATTGCTTCGATTCCTGCCGCACCCGACCGACATCGGGACCGCGCACGTTACTTTGAAAACTCCATAGTGTGAAACCGCATGGTGCTGCCGCCCAGATGGGCTGGGCGGCAGCACCACGAGGCGACGTCATCCCGTCGTCCGCCACGCGGGCACGGTCGGTGTCTGGAAGGGCACGCTCAACGGAATCACAACGGTCTCGCGGTCAGGGTCGCGACGACCCCGCGACCGGGCGAGCAAATTCAACACAGCAAAGGCCCGTACCGCGAGGGGGGACGGTACGGGCCTTGCCTTATCGGGGCGGCGGAAAACTAGACCGCGTGATGGATCACTCCCCGAATGTTCTTGCCGTCGCGCAGATCCTGGTAACCCTGGTTGACGTCTTCGAGACTGTACGTCTGGGTGATCAGCTCATCGAGCTTCAACTGCCCGGCGTCGTAGAGGCGAAGAAGTCTGACGATGTCGTATTGGGGGTTCATCGAACCGAACAGACTGCCCTTGATCGTCTTCTGATTGAGTGTCAGATCAGTGCCGGAGACCTGCACCGTCAGTTTGGTCGGGTCGGCCAGGCCTGTGATCACGACCGTACCGCCCTTGCCGATCACGGCCGTCGCAGCGGAGACCACATCCTGATCGACCGTTCCGACCAGGATCAGGGCGGCATCTGCGCCCTGACCCCAGGTCAGCTCGTTGACCTTCTCGGCAGCGCTGGCTGCGTCCGCAAAGGCGTGGGTGGCACCGAATTTCAGCGCCGTCTCCCGCTTGCGTGCGACCGGGTCGACGACCACCACATGCTTGCATCCTGCGCTGACCGCACCCTGGACGGCGTTGATACCGAGGCCGCCGATGCCGTAGATGACCGCGGTGTCGCCGGCACGGAGATTGCCGGCGTTCACGGCAGTGCCCCAACCGGACGGGACGCCGCACCCTACGAGGACGGCAGTTTCCAGCGGTAGCCAATCATCGACCTTCACCACCGAGTGCTGCGAGATGGTGGCCCGCTCGGCAAAAGTGCCGAGCATGCACATCGCTCCGAAATCCTTTCCGTTGCCGTGGAATCGGAAGGACCCGTCGGGCATCGAGCCCTCGAGGATGGTGGCGCCCATGTCGCAGAGATTCTGCCGACCGGTCGAACAGTAGCGACAGGTTCCGCAGTTCGGGATGAAGCTGCACACCACGTGGTCGCCGGGTTTGACCTTGGTGACACCAGGGCCGACTTCCTCGATGATGCCTGAACCCTCATGTCCACCGACGATGGGGTAGCGGGGTGGCAGGTCGCCGTCCGTCAGGTGCAGGTCCGAATGGCACAATCCTGCGGCGGTGTACTTGATCAACACCTCACCGGCGCCGGGGCCGTCGAGCTCGAGTTCCATGATCTCGAAGGGCTTACCGGCTTCGAGAAGTACTGCTGCTTTGGTTTTCATCATTCTCCCTCTCGTGGATCTCTCTTGTCAGAGTGCGATGTTGACGGACTTGGTCTCGGTGTAGAGATCGATTGCAGAGCTGCCGAGTTCGCGTCCCCAGCCGGACTGCTTGTAGCCGCCGAATGGCATCGCGGTGTCGAAACCGTTGTACTGGTTGACCCATACGGAGCCGGCCTTGATCCGGCGGGCGGTCTTGTGGGCCTTCGACAGGTCCTTGGTCCAGATTCCTGCGGCCAGACCGTAGATCGAGTTGTTCGCGGCCGACACGACGTCGTCGCCATCAAACGGCATCGCCGCCACGACCGGTCCGAAGATTTCCTCCTCGACGATCGAGAAGCTCGGGTCGACATCGACGAACACCGTCGGCTCGACGAAGTAACCCGTTGCGTCCCAACGTTGCCCGCCGGTGAGGGCGCGGGCGCCATCGGCGAGACCCTGGGCGACATAGGCATTGACCTTGTCGAACTGCTCCTGCGAGACCATGGGGCCCAGTTCGGTGGTGGGGTCGAGGCCGGGTCCGATCTTGGTTTTGGAGGCGGCTTCGGCGACTGCTGCGGTGAAGTCGTCGAAGATGGGTCGTTCGACGAAGAGCCGAGTGCCGGCGACGCAGGACTGGCCGTGGTTGAACATCCATGCGGCCACCGATCCGGCGACCGCCTGCTCGAAGTCGGCGTCGGCGAACACGATGTTGGGGCTCTTGCCGCCGAGCTCGAGCGAAACCTTCTTCAGGTTGCCCTGTGCGGCCGCGACGATCTTCTTGCCGACCTCGGTCGAGCCGGTGAACGCGATCTTGTCGACATCGGGGTGAGCGGACAGCGCCGCACCGGCATCGCCGAATCCGGTGACGATGTTGACAACACCGGGCGGGAAGCCGGCTTCTTCGAAGACCTCGCCGAGCAACAGTGCGGTGAGGGGGGTCTGCTCGGCCGGTTTGAGGATGACGGTGTTGCCGGCAGCCAGCGCGGGCGCCAGCTTGAACGAGGCCATCAGCAGCGGGAAGTTCCACGGCACGATGAGGCCGCACACACCTACCGGATCGCGCAGGGTGTAGGCGTGGAACTCGCCACCGGGGACGAACGGCATCGAGACGTTGACGGTGGAGCCGAAGATCTTGGTGGCCAGTCCCGCGTTGTAGCGGAAGATGTCGGCCGACCACTGCGTGTCGACCGCAGCCGCGATGCCGGCGGACTTGCCGTTGTCGATCGCTTCGAGCTGGCCGAACTCCTCGGCCCGCTCCGACAGGATGTCGCCGACGCGCCACAGCAAGCGCTCGCGCTCGTTGGGCTTCATCCGGGCCCAGTGGCCGTCGTCGAAGGCCTTGCGGGCGGCGCGGACGGCACGATCCACGTCGGAGGCGTCGCCATGCGCGACGTTGGTGATGGGGGCGGTGGTGGCCGGATCGTAGGTGGTGAAGGTCTTGCCGGACGCGGCGTCGACCCATTCACCACCGATCAGCATCTTGCGATCGGTCGAAACGAAATCCCTGACCCGCGACGTCAGTTGGGGTTCGGCAATGGCGGTCATTCACATCTCCTCGTTGAGCATGCACAGTCTTGAATGTGACTGCCGTCATACTGCCAACGAAGAGTGATCCCTAACTGTCCGGAATCTGTACACCGTGCCGGACACCCGGAAGTGGTGGCCTTGGGCGACCGCCACCTGCGGAAATGATCGCCCGAACCCACCACGATCGGGGGCGGGAGGTCAGTGGTCGATGCCCAGGGCGCGCAGTCGGGTGTACAGCGTGCTGCGGCTGATGCCGAGGGTCTTGGCGGCATGCACCTTGTTGCCCGATGCCGCGGCCATCGCCTCGACGATGGCCGCTCGCTCTGCGCGATCGCGACCGGAGAGCCGATGTGCCTTGGTCGACGTCTGATACTGCGCGGGAAGGTCGGAGACAGCGATGACCCGTTCACCACGATCGCCGGACCGGTCGGCGGCCGTCTGCAATGCCATCGTCAGCTCGCTCAGGTTGCCGGGCCAATCGC
The DNA here is from genome assembly GCF_003217475.1 of Williamsia limnetica. GTDB lineage: Bacteria > Actinomycetota > Actinomycetes > Mycobacteriales > Mycobacteriaceae > Williamsia > Williamsia limnetica. The sequence goes on from NZ_QJSP01000018.1 coordinate 3,859, forward strand.
AGGCCAGCAGTGCCTCGCCCGCCGCGGCGCCGAGGGTGACGCGCGGCGCGACCCGCGCGAGGATCTGACTTGCCAGCGCGGGCAACTCGGTCGTTCGTCTGCGCAGTGGGGCAAGATCGATCCTGTTCGGGCACAGCGAGATCAGTGCCGCCACCGGCCCTGGTGATTCGGCCAGTGGGGGAGCGGTGAGTACCAGTGGACCCTTGCCGGCCAGGATCGCCCCGCGGAGCGAGTTCAGATTGACTGCGTCGAGCAGGTGGACGTTCTCGATGAGCAGCGGTGTGCTGTCCAGATCCGCGATGAGCGGTTCGAGGCCGCTCATGACATGCCCGCCGAGCAGAGTTGCCGCGTCGACCGACCGAACCTCTTGGTCGCCGAGTAGCTCCATCGCCGCACTGGTACGGCCCGTACCCGGCTCTCCGGTGATCGCCGCCTGCCTCCATCCGGTGCGCGCGACCGGGGGCTCCGGGGTCAACCGAGGTGCCCGCGCCTTGCGGGGCACCGCGACCCGGCCCAGATCGGTGGGTTGGATCCGGAACAGCGCACCGCCGGCGCTGCCGGTGACCTGCTGGCCTGTCACCTGGACCGTGTTGCCTGACGACAGCGTGAGCGGTGTAGTGCGGGGGCCGGAGCCGAGGTCGGCGGCCACCGCCCGTAGTGTCCCGAAGTCCGCGGACGCGAGGATCTCGGCGGCCAGTGCATTGGTCAGCAGCAGATCGTCGCCGATGGCCACCACCGCCACATCACGCCGGGGAGCGACCCGCTGGAATGCCTCGACCACGGCCAGCTGCCGGGCCCGTGAATTGTCGAGCAACCGCTGCTCGATGTCGCCGGCGATCCGGTCGACGAACGGCGCGAACAGGGGATTGACGGTCTGCTCGAGGTTGCTCATGCAGATGATGCCCTCGAGCCGGCGCGACACCGGGTGCAGGATCGGCCGGCCGTAGCAGCTGATGGCCTTGAACTGGTCGAGAAAGTGCTCCGCGGCATTGATGGTGATGCCGCCCCGGATCTCCAAGGGCGTGCCCAGAGCCGTCGTGCCCATCGCGTCTTCGGCGAATCCGACGCCGCTGACGGCGCCCACCGACTCCATCACCTGTTCGACGCGCACGCCGCCGAACGTCCGGGAGATCAACCGGGCGTCGGCGTCCACGAGCAGCAGTGCGGTGTCGGAGTCGGCGAGCTGGTGCGCGATCTCGTCGAGTACCGGGGACGCCGCACGAAGCAGCGGATGGTCCCGGGCCGATATCGACACCGGTTCGACGTCCGGGGAGTCCTCCGGGTGGAGCCCGCTGAGCTGCGACCGTCGCCATGACTGCGCGATGACGGGACGGTCGAGCGGAGAACCAGGGCTGGTGTTCATCAGCTCTGACGCTACGCCCGCTCGATGGCCGGTTGTAGCGTTTCATGATCGGCCATCTCAGGCATCCGCGCCGACCCCCGTCGAGGGGCCGGCCGCCTTAGGCCGCCGAACCCCACGACGAACTGGACGAGCCTGACGAGCAGTTGTTCGCCAGTTGGTCCAGCGCAATGGTGTCCGCCAGTTTCTGGTAACCGGCGGCGTTGAAGTGCAGGTGGTCGCCGCTGTCGTAGGCGGGCAGGATCTGTTTCGGTGATGCGGGGTCTGCGACGGCCTTGTCGAAGTCGATGACCCCATCGGCTGGGCTGTCGGTCCGGATCCAGGCGTTGATCTGGTTACGCAGATCGTTGGTCGCGTCCGTGCCGTAGTTGCCGGGTCCGGTGTTGCCACCGGCCGGCGTGATCGTGCCCTGCAGAACCCGGATACCGCGCTGGTGCAGCGTGGTGATGATGCTCGTGTAGTTCTGCGTGATCTGCTCCAAGGTCACACCGGGTGCCTGTCCGAGGTCATTGATGCCTTCGAAGAACACCACCGTGCGGACGTTCGGGACCGACAGCACGTCCCTGCCGAGGCGGTTGAGTGCCGAAGGTCCGTCCGCGGGACGTTGGCCGCCGACCGAGGGGTCGAAGCTGACACGGTTGCCACTGATGCCGGCATTGACGACGGTCATGGGCAAGCCTCGATCGTTGACCCGGCGGGCCAGGTAGTCGGGCCACCGCACGTTCTCGTCGAGCCCTTGCGCGGATTCGCCGCCGGGCTTCGTCGGGTCGAGACCCGGCTGATAGCCGTCGGTGAGTGAGTCGCCGAGCGCGACGATCGCCCCGGTGTCAGGTGCCAGCACGTCCATTCCGGTCACGAACAACCTCGACGTGATGCTCTGGCCCGATTTGTCGCCTGTGAACATCTCCCCGCTGTGTCGGAGACCTGATTCCCGCTGCCGGCGGCGGTCAGGTACGAGGTCTGCCGTGCGACCCAGTGGCGGGTAGGAGACGTCACGGTGTCAGGCAAGAAGGTGGAGACCGCCAGGGCCTCGAATGCTTGGAACGGCATGGGTGCGGGATCGCTGACGACCTCGCCGCCCTCGGGCACCGTCACCGACGGGCTCCCCCCGAACGCCAGGGGTACAGGAAGGTCGATGCCGGCTCCCTGCGATCGCTTCGCCACGCTCGCTGCGCCGACGACCAGTGGACCATCGCCGAACGCGTTCGACAGGTGCACGCGGACCACCTGTCCCGCCCGGGTGGGAACGATCATCGATCGCACGGTGGAATTGTCGACCGCCCCGATCAGGTCGTAGCTCGGATCGACCGGCGGGTTCTGGGTGTTGTCAGAGGCCGGCGCGCTCCAGGCGCCGACCCAGGCACCTGCCGTCGGACAGCCGGTCGGACCGGGTGCCGCAGCGGCCGGGCCGACCGGTACGACGGTCAAGGTGGCGCCCAGGGTGAGGGCCACGATTGCCGACCCCGAGAAGCGTTTCGCGCTCTGGCGCAACGATCTCGCCGGCCGCTGGTCCGGCTTGTTCAGTGACATGAGCTGAACATTAAGGTTCGCCGAGTGATCCGGTGCGGTTCCGGGGGAATGGAACCGCTCCGACAGCGGTTGCATACGCGGTACCCCGGCGCCTGCCAGGTCATCGTCGGTGAATCGCCCACATCGCGACGACACCCTCGCCGAACTGCGAGATTCGTGCGTCCTGCTGTGGTATCGAGCGATTTTGACCTGGGCATGGCTGGTCGGTACAGTTGACCGCTGGTGCTCGGCCTCCGCTTTCGTCTAGATACGGCCGGGTTCCATCTGCGTGCCTTCAACTACCGCGCTGGGCGATTTCGACACGCCCGACTGTGGGGTAGGGAAGGCCACACCTGACCAGGGCTTTCAACTGGTGGGGCGTACTGCGGAGGTTCCGATCTGATCGGAGACTTGCCCGGAGCAGAAACCGCAGCAGAGTACGAAAAACGCCAAACAAAGGAAGAACTCTCAGTGCCAACTATCAACCAGCTGGTCCGCAAGGGCCGTCACGACAAGCCTGCCAAGCAGAAAACGGCAGCGCTGAAGGGCAGCCCGCAGCGACGCGGTGTATGCACCCGCGTCTACACCACCACTCCGAAGAAGCCGAACTCGGCGCTCCGGAAGGTGGCCCGTGTTCGTCTCACCAGCTCGGTCGAGGTGACCGCTTACATCCCCGGTGAAGGCCACAACCTGCAGGAGCACTCGATGGTGCTCGTTCGCGGTGGTCGTGTGAAGGACCTCCCGGGTGTGCGTTACAAGGTCATCCGCGGCTCGCTCGACACCCAGGGTGTCAAGGCCCGCAAGCAAGGCCGCAGCAAGTACGGCGCGAAGAAGGAGAAGGGCTGATGCCACGTAAAGGACCCGCGCCGAAGCGCCCACTGATCAACGACCCCGTCTACGGCAGCCCGCTGGTCACCCAGCTGGTGAACAAGATCCTGCTGGACGGCAAGAAGTCGACCGCCGAGCGCATCGTCTACAAGGCGCTCGAGCAGGCTCGCGAGAAGACCGGCACCGACCCGGTCGTCACCCTCAAGCGCGCGCTGGACAACGTCCGCCCCGCACTCGAGGTCAAGAGCCGCCGCGTCGGTGGTGCCACCTACCAGGTGCCCATCGAGGTCAAGCCGGGCCGCGCCAACACGCTGGCACTGCGCTGGCTGGTCACCTTCTCGCGGCAGCGTCGTGAGAAGACCATGGTCGAGCGTCTCGCCAATGAGCTCCTCGACGCCAGCAACGGTTTGGGCGCAGCAGTCAAGCGTCGCGAGGACACCCACAAGATGGCCGAGGCCAACCGGGCATTCGCGCACTACCGCTGGTGACCTCCCGAAGCTTGCTTCGGTGGGCGCACTAGTCGCGCTCGCAGTCAAGACAGTCTTCAGTCAGAAAACTTCCCGAAGGGAATCAAGTGGCACAGGAAGTGCTCAGCGACCTGAACAAGGTTCGCAACATCGGCATCATGGCCCACATCGATGCCGGCAAGACCACCACCACCGAGCGAATCCTCTTCTACACCGGCGTCAACTACAAGATCGGTGAGACGCACGACGGCGCGTCGACCACCGACTGGATGGAGCAGGAGAAGGAGCGGGGTATCACCATCACCTCCGCTGCGGTGACCTGTTTCTGGAACAAGAACCAGATCAACATCATCGACACCCCCGGGCACGTCGACTTCACCGTCGAGGTGGAGCGAAGCCTGCGTGTGCTCGACGGTGCTGTCGCGGTGTTCGACGGCAAAGAGGGTGTGGAGCCGCAGTCCGAGCAGGTCTGGCGGCAGGCCGAGAAGTACGAAGTCCCGCGTATCTGCTTTGTCAACAAGATGGACAAGCTGGGCGCTGACTTCTACTTCACGGTGCGCACCATCGAAGAGCGTCTCGGTGCCAAGCCGCTGGTTCTCCAGCTGCCGATCGGTGCCGAGGATGACTTCGACGGTGTCGTCGACCTCATCGAGATGAAGGCCATCACCTGGCGCGGCGTCGTGCCGACCGGTGCCGAGCCGACCATCGAGGAGATCCCGGCCGATCTGCTGGAGAAGGCCAAGGAGTACCGCGAGAAGATGATGGAGACGGTCGTCGAGACCGACGAAGCGCTCCTCGAGAAGTACTTCGGTGGCGAAGAGGTCACCATCCCCGAGGTCAAGGCAGCCATCAGGAAGCTGACGGTCACCCGTCAGCTGTACCCGGTGCTGTGTGGCTCGGCGTTCAAGAACAAGGGCGTCCAGCCCATGCTCGACGCGGTCATCGACTACCTGCCCAGCCCGCTCGACGTTCCCTCCGTGGAAGGTCATGCGGTCGGCAACGAAGAAGAGATCCTGTCGCGCAAGCCGTCGTCCGACGAGCCGTTCGCCGCGCTGGCATTCAAGATCGCCTCGCACCCGTTCTTCGGCAAGCTGACGTTCGTGCGTGTCTACTCGGGACACATCACGGCCGGCACCGGCGTTCTCAATGCCACCAAGGGCAAGAAAGAGCGCATCGGCAAGCTGTTCCAGATGCACGCCAACAAGGAAATGCCGGTCGAGGATGCCACGGCAGGCCACATCTACGCGATGATCGGCCTCAAGGACACCACCACCGGTGACACCCTGTGCGACTCGAATGCACCGATCGTCCTGGAATCGATGAGCTTCCCGGACCCGGTCATCAACGTCTCGATCGAGCCGAAGACCAAGTCGGACCAGGAGAAGCTGGGTGTCGCCATCCAGAAACTGGCCGAAGAGGACCCCACGTTCTCGGTCAAGCTGGACGACGAGACCGGCCAGACCGTCATCGGCGGTATGGGCGAGCTCCACCTCGACATCCTGGTCGACCGCATGAAGCGGGAGTTCAAGGTCGAGGCCAACGTCGGTAAGCCGCAGGTTGCCTACCGAGAGACCATCCGCAAGACGGTTGAGAAGCACGACTACGTCCACAAGAAGCAAACGGGCGGAAGCGGGCAGTTCGCCAAGGTCATCGTCAAGCTCGAACCGCTGGTCGACGCCGAAGACGGCGCCACCTACGAGTTCGTGAACGCCGTGACCGGTGGCCGCGTTCCTCGCGAGTACATCCCATCAGTGGATGCCGGCGCGCAGGACGCAATGCAGTACGGCGTGCTCGCCGGGTACCCACTCGTCAACTTGAAGTTCACTCTGCTGGACGGCGCCTACCATGACGTCGACTCCTCGGAGATGGCGTTCAAGATCGCCGGATCGGCCGCCATGAAAGAGGCGGCCCGGATGGCGGGCCCAGTAATCCTTGAACCGTTGATGGCCGTCGAGGTCACCACGCCAGAGGATTACATGGGTGACGTGATCGGTGACCTCAACTCACGCCGTGGTCAAATCCAGGCCATGGAAGAGCGCAGTGGCGCACGTGTCGTCAAGGCATTGGTTCCTCTGTCGGAGATGTTCGGCTACATCGGTGACCTGCGGTCACGGACCCAGGGCCGGGCGAACTACTCCATGGTGTTCGACTCGTACGCTGAAGTTCCGGCGAACGTGTCGAAGGAGATCATTGCCAAAGCAACGGGTGAGTGAATACTCTTCCCCTCGCCTCGGCGATAGCGCCGCCACCGGCGCAAAGCAGATAAGAAACCTGCTGCGCACGAACTGAATATTCAATGCAGTGGGATTACACCCAGTGACCAGGACAACCCCGGTCACTACAACAAGTCCAGGAGGACAATCAAGTGGCGAAGGCGAAGTTCGAGCGGACCAAGCCGCACGTGAACATCGGCACCATCGGTCACGTCGACCACGGCAAGACCACGCTGACGGCGGCCATCACCAAGGTGTTGCACGACAAGTTCCCGGATCTCAACGCGAGCTTTGCGTTCGATCAGATCGACAAGGCTCCGGAAGAGAAGGCTCGTGGTATCACGATCAACATCTCGCATGTTGAGTACCAGACGGAGAAGCGTCACTACGCCCACGTCGATGCTCCTGGTCACGCGGACTACATCAAGAACATGATCACCGGTGCAGCCCAGATGGACGGCGCGATCCTCGTGGTTGCCGCCACCGACGGTCCGATGCCCCAGACGCGTGAGCACGTGCTGCTCGCTCGCCAGGTCGGCGTGCCGTACATCCTGGTCGCGCTGAACAAGGCCGACATGGTCGACGATGACGAGATCATCGAGCTCGTCGAGATGGAGGTGCGTGAACTTCTCGCAGCTCAGGAATTCGACGAGGACGCCCCGGTCATCAAGGTCTCGGCCCTGAAGGCTCTCGAAGGCGATCCCGAGTGGGTCAAGACCGTCGAAGAGCTCATGGACGCTGTCGACGAGAGCATCCCGGAGCCGGTTCGCGAGACCGAGAAGCCGTTCCTCATGCCTGTGGAGGACGTGTTCACGATCACCGGTCGTGGCACCGTTGTCACCGGTCGTGTGGAGCGTGGCGAGGTCAAGGTGAACGAGGAAGTCGACATCGTCGGCATCCGCGAGAAGAGCACCAAGACCACCGTCACCGGTATCGAGATGTTCCACAAGCTCCTCGACTCGGCACAGGCAGGCGACAACGCCGGTCTGCTGCTGCGTGGTCTGAAGCGCGAAGACGTCGAGCGTGGACAGGTTGTCATCAAGCCGGGCACCACCACCCCGCACACCGAGTTCGAAGGACAGGCCTACATCCTGTCCAAGGACGAAGGCGGACGGCACACCCCGTTCTTCAACAACTACCGTCCCCAGTTCTACTTCCGTACAACTGACGTGACGGGCGTTGTGACCCTTCCCGAGGGCACCGAGATGGTCATGCCCGGTGACAACACCGAGATGTCCGTCAAGCTGATCCAGCCGGTCGCCATGGACGAGGGCCTGCGCTTCGCGATCCGTGAAGGTGGCCGCACCGTCGGTGCCGGTCGCGTCACGAAGATCAACAAGTAAGAACAGCGGCACCCGAGCAAGAACCCGAAAACGCCCGATCCCGTAAGGGGTCGGGCGTTTTCTGCTGTATCGGTATCGAATGCGGCCCGAGATCGTCCCCCTGACGGGGTGCGAAGGGCATATTGCCCTTGGTGACCCTTCAGGGGGACGATCTCGGGGCCGGTCTGCGCTAAGGAGTAGTACAGGAGCGCCGAGTCTCGTGTCTGCCCCTTCTGTCACACCGCGGTGCGCGATACTGAGCTGCAGACTTCGAGAACTGGGGGCGAGGCAATGGGCCTTTTCGGGCACGGCAGCAGCGACAGAGAGCCGAGTTTTGTGCGGACTTTCGTGCCGATCCTGGCCTTCTCGCTGCTCTGCGGGATCGTCGGCCCGATCTTTCTGGCAGCGTATTTCGTCATCGACGACCCGATGGTCGGCTGGATGTTCTACACCGGGCTCGCCGTCACCGTCTTGGATGTCGTCATCGCGTTCTTCATCGCGCGTTTCACCTACCGCGGTCGGCGTCGGCGGTACGAACTCGAACAGACCGGGCGGCTCGGTGTGGCCGACGTGCTGTCGGTGGAGCAGACGAACGTCCAGGTCAACAATCAGCCGATGATGAAACTCAAGCTGCGGATCCATGGCGACGGCATCGCGCCGTTCGAGGCCGACAAGCGGCTGGTCGTTCCGCTGATGCATCTGGCAGCACTCAACGCGCGACGGCTGGCAGTGCTGGTCGACCCCTACTCGGGTGAGTTCGAGATCGATTGGAACCGTACGTCGTTGCTGGCCGGGTCCGCGCCTGCGCGGTTCACCGACACCGATACCGGCCGTGAATATGATCTGTCGGGGCAGTCCGCAGCCTTGATGGAGATCATGAATGTGTTCAAGAACAACAACATTCCCTTCGGTGGCACCGTCGATCTTCGCTCCAATCCCGTTGCCCGTCAGCAGGTCATGGACATCGTGCGCCGCGTCGGAGGACAACCCGCTGGTGGCCCGGACCTGCGAAAGGTCGACTATGCCGCACCTCCTGCGCCCCCGCAAAGCCCGAGTCAGCGGCTGGCCGAACTCGAGGCGATGCGGGGTGCCGGCAACATCAGCGACGCGGAGTACCAGGCGGTTCGGACGCGGATTCTCGGCCAGCTCTAGACCCCGAAATTCGCGCCAGATACCTGCGTACGCGCCGGTTGCAACCGGCGCGTACGCAGGCAAGCGGCGCGAATTCTGGCTGCAGCTGAGGGCAGAGCTGCCCACGGCAGCAACGGCTTTCGCGATCACCTGCTGGCGCGCAGGCTTGGTCCATGACAGATGACAAGACACCCGGCCCCATCGACGACGAATTGGTCACCCGACTGTTTCACCAACGCGTGATCGTTCTCGGTGACCAACTGGACCAGCAACTCGGCAATCGCCTCTGCAGCCAGCTACTGCTGCTCTCGGCCGAGGACTCCCACAAGGACATCAGCTTCTGGATCAACTCGCCGGGAGGTTCGGTCCCGGCGATGCTGGCGATCATGGATGTCATGCGCGCCATTCCCAACGACGTGAGCACCCTGGCCCTCGGGATCGCGGCGAGCGCCGGCCAGTTCCTGCTCTCGGCCGGCACGCCGGGCAAGCGGTACGCGCTGACGCACTCGCGAATCCTGATGCATCAGGGCTCGTCGGGTATCGGGGGCACCGCCGTCGACATCGAACTGCAGGCCGACGACCTGCGCCACACCCGGGACACCGTGCTGGCCCTGATCTCGGCGAACACGGGTCGCCCGGCCGAGCAGATCTGGAACGACTCGCTCCGCGACCGCTGGTACACCGCGCAGCAGGCAGCCGACTACGGATTCATCGACCGGGTCATCGACACCGTCGAGGACATCTACCCGGCGTACTCCCGCCCGGCGGCGCTGGGAGGTCGGCGATGAGCGGCTACACGATTCCGTACGTGGTCGAGAAGTCCGCAGGCGGCGAACGGTCGATGGACGTCTACAGCCGACTGCTGTCGGAGCGGATCGTGTACCTCGGCACCGCGATCGACGACGGGGTCGCAAACGTCCTGATCGCCCAGATGCTGCATCTGGAGTCCGACAGCGCTGACCTGCCGATCAACCTCTACATCAATTCCTCTGGCGGATCGCCCGAGGCGATGCTGGCCGTGTACGACACGATGCAGTACATCCGATCCGAGGTTGCCACGACCTGCGTGGGGCAGGCGGGTGGCCCCGCAGCGGTACTCCTGTCGGGCGGTGCTCCCGGGCAGCGCGGCATTCTGGGCCACGGGCGGGTTGTGCTGCATCAGCCGTCCATCCAGGGGCAGGGTTCGATTCCCGACCTCATCATCCACGCGGACGAGGTGGTGCGGGTACGCGGCGAACTGGAGCAACTGCTGGCCCGGCACACTGGGAAGGACCTGCAGACGTTGCGCCACGACACCGACCGCGACCTGATTCTGCCGGCCGCGGCGGCGGTCGACTACGGGCTGGCCGACGAGGTGCTCTCCACGAGACCCAGGTGATGGAGGGGCGGTCAGGACACCATGCGCAGTTGCGCTCGCCCGCGCGCCGGGTCCACTGCGGACGGGCGGGCGCCGCGGCGGTGAGTGCCGCCGACGGCGACGACGGGGCGCGCGGCTCGCTCGAGCAGCAGCGCGACGCCTTTGGTCACGTCGAGCAACGTGATCCCGAGAGCGCCGCTCACCGCGGAAAGGATCTCTGACGAGGGCTCTTTGCGCCCGCGCTCGATCTCTGAGAGGTACTGCGGAGAGACCCCGGCCTCCGTCGCGATGTCGGTGAGGATTCGCCCCTGCGCCGTTCGCTCCGCCCGGAGGTACGTCCCGAGCACACTCCGCCACAGGGCGTCTGGACGCGAAGGCTCGGGGGTGCGGCCGGGGAGGGTCATCGAGGTGTCGCCCATGGTTCGAACCTAGTTCGACGAACCGCGTCGTGGTGTGGATATCCGCTCTGGGCAGAATTGCTGCAACTCTTTGCGAGTGGTCACTCTCTATGTTATGTTGCACGTGAGTGATGGAGGTCACATATGAGTCTGCAGCTGGAAACATCAGGACCGGTGGACGGCGGCGACGGTGGTCGGTTCGACATGGTCGTCCGCGGAGGCACCTGGTTCGACGGCACGGGCGCCCCCGGTCTACGCCGCGATCTCGGGATCCGCGACGGCAAGGTGGTCGAGATCTCCAACGGCCCGCTTCCGGTCGGACCTGCGACGAAGGTCATCGAAGCCGGTGGCCAGTGGGTCATGCCTGGGTTCATCGACGTACACACCCATTACGACGCCGAGGTTCTCGTCGCTCCCGGACTCGGTGAATCGATCCGGCACGGCGTCACCACCGCGATCATCGGCAACTGCTCGCTGTCGACGGTGTACACGACCCCGGTCGACGCTGCCGACCTCTTCAGCCGGGTGGAGGCATTGCCCCGCGACCACGTGATCAAGGCGCTCGACCAGGGAAAGAACTGGACGGACCCGGCGTCGTACATCGAGTCGCTGGAGGCGCTGGCGCTCGGCCCGAACATCGCGGCGTTCCTCGGGCATTCCGACATCCGCGCGTCGGTGATGGGGCTCGGACGCGCCACCGATCGCGCCCACAAACCGAGCCGCTCGGAGATGGCTGCGATCAGCTCGGCCATCGAGGACGCACTCGACGCCGGGTTCCTCGGGGTCTCGTCGATGACCAATCCCTGGGACAAACTCGACGGAGACCGATATCGCTCCCGCTGCCTGCCGTCGGTGTACGCGCGCTGGAGCGAACGCCGGAAGATCAACCGGATCCTGCGGCGGCGTGACCGGGTGCTGCAGACGATTCCGAACCTGAACACCAAGTACGACATCCTCTTCTTCCTGGCAGGCAGCACCGGTCTGGGCCGGAAGCCGTTGCGCACCTCGGTGCTGGCGGCGGCAGATGCGAAGTCCGACCGTTGGGTACGCCGGATCTTCGGTCCCATCGCCACGCTGGCGAACGACCTGGGCCGGGGTGCGTTGCGCTGGCAGCATCTACCCGTGCCGTTCGAGGTGTACAGCGATGGCATCGACCTCGTGGTGTTCGAGGAGTTCGGCTCCGGTCGTGCGGCTTTGCATCTGCGCGAGGAGATGGGTCGCAATGACCTACTCAAGGATCCGGAATACCGCCGGTGGTTCCGCGAGGACTTCGAGAAGAAATTCAGTTCGCGGGTCTGGCACCGCGACTTCGATGACGCCGAGATCACCGAATGCCCGGACGAGGCCTTGGTCGGCAAGACGATCGAGCAGGTTGCTCGGGAACGCGGTATCCACAGCACGGACATGTTCCTCGACCTCGTGGTCGAGCACGGCACCGACTTCCGCTGGCGCACGGTGATCACCAACGACCGTCCCGACATCGCCGACTGGCTGATCAAACAGAACGGTGTCACCATCGGCTTCTCCGATGCCGGTGCACACCTGCGCAACATGGCGTTCTACAACTATGGGATCAAGTTGCTGCAGCGGGTCAAAGAAGCCGAACACGGGGCCCGGACGCCGTTCCTGACGATCGAAGAGGCGATCCACAAGCTCACCGGTGAGCTGGGTGAGTTCTACGGTCTGGACGCGGGCTTCCTTCGAATCGGTGACCGTGCCGACTTCGTCGTCGTCGACCCGGCCGGTCTCACCGACCAGACGAAGGAATACGCTGAGGAAGCGATGCCCGAATTCGGAGGAATCATGCGGATGGTGAACCGCAACGACGACGCGGTGACGGCAACAGTTGTCGCCGGTGAATATCTTTACGGCCGTGGAGATTTCGCTCCGGGCTTCGGGACCACACTGCGCAGTGGGCAGTTCCTGCGTGCGGATCAGCCGCGAGGCACGGTGAAGAATCAGTCCGATCGACCCAGGCAGACGGTGGTTGGATGACCCCTGCCACGGACACCACCGGGGATGGCCGGCGGACCCAGCAGCAGCGCCGGGACGCGACCAAGGCCCGGCTGGTCGACGCGTGCGTGGAGTCGCTGTGCGAGATCGGTTACCAGCGCAGCACGATCAGCGAGATCTGTGGTCGCAGTGGGGTATCGCAAGGCGGTCTGTTCCGGCACTTCCCGACTCGGCTCGACCTGGTGATCGCTGCCGCGGACGAGGTGCGGCGCAGACAGTTCGAGGCGTTCTCCCAGAGTTTGTCCATGCTCGGGGTCGGTACGCTGTCCGACTGTTTGCTGTTGGTCCGGGCCGCCTGCCGAGCTCCGGTCAACGGCGCCTGGTACGAGTTGCTGGTGGCGGCGAGGACCGACGCGGACTTACGTGAACGCCTCGCTCCCATGCTGGCCGAATATCACAGCCAGATCGCCGACTTCGCCAGGACGATACCCGCGGTACAGGGGCTGCCCCCGGGGCAGATAGAGGTGGTCGCCTTGACGGTCGTCCACCTGTTCGACGGTGAATCTGTTGCGGCAGCGGTCAATCCGCAGCCTGCGCTCGACGATGCCCGCCTCGAGCTGGTCCTCGGTTGGCTTGCCGGGCTCGCGGGATGAGTTGGGGCATGGCCAAAGGTCCGTCGTATTCCGATCTGGCCGAGTCGGCTGCTGTCGTTGCGTTGCCGATGCGGATGCGCTTTCGCGGGATCACTGTCCGTGAGGTGATGATCTTCCGCGGACCCGCGGGGTGGGGTGAGTTCGGTGCTTTCCCCGAATACGACGACGTCGAGGCGTCGGCGTGGCTGGCGGCGGGTATCGAAGCGGCCTACGAGGGCCCGCCGTCGCCCGTGCGCGCGGCGGTACCGGTCAACGCCACCATCCCTGCGATCCCCGCAGACCAGGTTGCGGAGGTGATCGCTCGGTTCCCCGGCGCGCACACCGCGAAGGTCAAGGTGGCACAGGAGGGGCAGACCCTCGCAGACGACGTGGCGCGGGTCGAGGCGGTACGCGAGCACATCGCGAATGTCCGGGTGGATGCCAATGGTAAATGGACTGTGGCCCAAGCCATCACGGCGTTGCGCGCGATAGGTGAGCTGGAGTACGCCGAGCAGCCCTGTGCCACGATCGACGAACTCGCGCAGGTGCGCAGGGCCACGGCGACGCCGATCGCCGCCGACGAGAGCATCCGCCGGGTGGCGGATCCGCTGCGGGTGATCGCGGCGGGTGCTGCGGACATCGCCGTCCTCAAGGTCGCCCCGCTCGGGGGGATGCGGCGGGTTCTCGAGCTCGCGGCCGAGATACCGATACCGGTGGTGATCTCGAGCGCACTCGATTCGGCGGTCGGGATCTCGGCGGGGGTGGCCGCCGCAGCTGCGTTGCCCGATCTGGGTTTGGCGTGCGGGCTCGGCACGGGAGGGCTGTTCACCACCGATGTCGCCGCGCCTTTTGTTCCCGATGGGGGCCTGCTGATGCCGCGAACGGTCGACGTCGACGTGGCGGCCCTCCCGCGTGCCGATGCGGCGCGTACCCGCTGGTGGATGGAGCGCCTCGAGCGCTGCCACGCACTCCTGCCGGGGTGAGCCCGAACTGGCGGGTGGTCTTCGTCACCGACAGAAGATACAATTTCCGCAAAACGTTCCAATAGCGAACGTTCAGCCACAGCGGAGGTTCGGAATATGTCGGTCATCCTGGCGCAGGCCCCAGCGGACAGCGGCTTGAAACCGGTGCGCGGGTCGAAGACCAACGGCGCCATCCAGATCCTGAAGATGCGCCGCGATCCCTTCGCCTTCGCCGATGCCCAGCAGGCCGAGTTCGGACGAGTGTCGTTCATCAACGCCTTCGGGCAGAAGCTGGTGACCTGTCGAGGCCCACAGGCGGCCGACCAGATTCTGATGAACAAGGACAAGGCCTTTGCCAACGGCCCTGCCTGGAGTTTCTTCATCGGCCCGTTCTTCAACCGCGGCGTGATGCTCCTCGACTTCGAGGAGCATCGGCACCACCGACTGATCCTGCAGCAGGCATTCACCCAGCCCGTTCTCAAGGGCTACATGCAAGAGATGCAGCCGATGATCACCGAACGCATCAAGCAGTTCCCGGTCGGCGAGGTGAAACTGTTCAGTGAGTTCAAGGCGCTCACCCTCGATGTCGCCCTCGAGGTCTTCATGGGTCTGGAACTGCCGCAGGCCGAGGCGGATCGGATCAACAAGGCCTTCATCGACACCGTGCGGGCCGGGGTTGCGCTGGTGCGGCGTCCGGTGCCGGGCGGTCGCTGGTGGAAGGGTCTGCGCTCACGCAAGGTCCTCGAAGATTTCTTCATGAGCCACATCGCTCAGAAGCGGGCGGGCGAGTCGCCAGATCTGTTCTCGGTGCTGTGCCATGCCGAGAGCGAAGAAGGGCACCGGTTCACCGACGAAGACGTCGTCAACCACATGATCTTCGTGTTGATGGCCGCCCATGACACCTCGACGATGACGATGACCCAGATGGCCTATCGCATGGCCAAGTCGCCCGAATGGCAGGAGCGAGCTCGTGCCCAGTCACTCGAGCTCGGACCCGAGCTCGCCTACGAGGATCTTGCCAAGCTGACCGACCTCGACATCATCATGAAGGAGTCGTTGCGGATGTGTGCGCCGGTGCCGGGGCAGCCGCGCATGACGATCAAGGACACCGAGGTGCTCGGGCATTTCGTTCCCAAGGGATCCATCGTCACGGTGCCGAGCCTGACCAACCACTACGACGCCGAGTACTGGTCGAATCCTTACGTTTTCGACCCCGAACGTTTCACCGCCGAGCGCAGGGAGGACAAGTCGCATCGGATGGCGTGGTCGCCGTTCGGTGGTGGGGTACACAAGTGCATCGGGCTGTATTTTGGCCAAATGGAGATTCGGACGATCATGCACCAGTTGCTGCGCGGATTCGAGTGGTCGGTGCCTGCGGACTACACGATGCCGATGGATTTCAGCGCGCTGCCGGTGCCCAAGGACAATTTCCCAGTGACCGTGCGGCGCGTCTGATGCCGCCGACATCGGCACGACCCGCCCGCAAAGTCCGCAACACCGCCTCGCCGCGTGAGCAAGAAGGCGCGATCCTGCAAGCGGCGCGACAAGAGTTCGAAGAGAACGGTATCCGGCGGACCGGCGTCGACGACGTCGCCAAGCGGGCAGGTGTGAGCAGGAGCACGCTGTACCGGCGGTTTCCGAACAAGGAAGCGCTGCTGCTCGGCGTGGCCGAGCGGATCTACCTCGACGGCATGGTCGTCCTCGAGGAGGCCACCGTCGGGCACGGGCCACAGGAAGCCGTGGTCGAGGCCTTCCTCGCAGGAGCGGAACTGGTCAACGAAGACCCCCTGATCCGGCGGATGATGGTCGATGAACGGGATGCGCTCAAGGGGATCACGAACTCGGTCACCGGCCTGTTCATCGAGATCGTCACCGGGCGGATCATGCAGACCCTGCGCGGCGCCGGAGCCCAGATGCCCGACGAGGATCTGCACGCCGTCACAGAAATTCTTGTACGACTGGTCATCTCGTTCCTCGACACCCCGTCGATCGACGAGTCGCGTTCGGAGCCGGAGTCCGTGCGCGACTTCGCCCAGCGGTACCTCGCACCGATGGTCTGGTGAGGGTGCCGGTGGCGAAGCTGGACCACCTGAAGACGGAGATGCTGGCGGTCCGAGAACTCCGGCGCGCGGGAGCGTTGCCCGGCGTGAAGCTGCTGCCCCAGGTCGCGAGACTGCGGCGCCGGGCCGGTGAGGCTTCCGGGCCTGCGGTGTACGCAGCGATGTACGGCGATCGGGTCGCGATCGTCGACCCCCACGGTGAAGTGACCTACAACGATCTCGCAGACCTGTGCCACGGTGTCATCAACGGGCTGCGTGCTGTGCTGGTGGCCCCAGGTCGGCCGACGGTCGGTGTGATGTGCCGCAACAGCCGGTATGCCGTGATCGGACTGTTGTCGGCGATCGGTCTCGGCGCCCGGGTAGTGCTGTTGAACACTGATCTCGGGGCCAAACAGATGGCCGAGGTGGTTTCCCGCGAACGGGTGGACGTGATCCTCCACGATTCCGAGTTCACCGGGGTGCTCGCGCTCGTCGAACCTGATGTGCGCCGATATGTGGCGTGGACGGACGACGCGACAGATTCGGCGACGGTGGACGGGCTGGTCGCCGGGAACTCCACGGCACTTCCGCCGGCGCCGGCGTCGAAGTCTTCGCTGGTGATTCTCACCAGCGGCAGTACGGGTGCACCGAAGGGCGCACCCCGCGACGGCGGTCCGGCCATGTCACTACCGGCCGGGTTCGTGTCGAAGATCCCGATCCGCGGTTCGGACACGGTGCTCATGTGTGCTCCCGCTTTTCACGGCTGGGGCCTGCTCGCCACCATGGTGTGTCTGCTCACGGGCGCCACCGTGGTCATGGACCGACGATTCAAAGCGCAGGAATCGCTGGAGCTTGTGGTCGAGCATCGCTGCACCGCGGTGATGATGGTCCCGACGATGTTGCGGCGTCTGATGGACCTCGATGACAGCGACCTCGACCGGATCGACCGGAGCCGTTTGCGCATGATCGCCTCGGGAGGGGCGAAACTCGACGAGTCACTGGTGCGCGCAGTACAGGCCCGGTTCGGTGCGGTCCTGCACAATCTCTATGGCGCCACCGAGGCGTCGTACATCACGATCGCGACCCCGCAGGATCTGGCGGCGGCACCGACGACGGCCGGTCGTCCACCCCTCGGCGTCGCGGTGGCGATCATCGGTGACGGCGCGCCGGTGCCCGCCGGTGAAACCGGTCGGATCTTCGTCCGTTCGGGTAGCCAGATCAGCAAGTACACCAATGGCACCAGCAAAGAGATGCTGGCCGGGATGCTGGCGACCGGTGACACCGGTCGATTCGACTCCGCAGGCCGCCTCTTCGTCGAGGGGCGCAGTGACGGCATGATCGTCTCGGGCGGAGAGAACGTCTTTCCAGAAGAGGTCGAACTGGCCCTGGGCCGGCATCCGGACATCGTCGACGCCGCCGTCGTGGCGGTCGCCGACGCCGATTTCGGACAGCGGTTGCGTGCCTTCGTGGTCGCCCGGGACGGCATCGAGGTGACGGAGGCGGATGTGAAGAAGTACGTCGGCGCCGAACTGTCCCGCTCCCGCGTCCCACGAGAGGTGATCGTGGTGGCAGAGTTGCCGCGGGGTGCTCAGGGAAAGGTCACCAAGCTGACGCTCGACGCCCTGGCCGCAGAACACGGGCAGGGCTGACCGAGGGTGTGTTGCTCACCAGTCTTCGAGGCGGGTGTGACCATCTTGGACGGCTCTGGCAAACAGGCTCGATTTCGTTTTCGCGGGCCTTCCGCAAGCGGCATATTTGGCACGGATTCTCGTCACGTGAGTGCTCACCGTTGCGGCGGAGATGTAAAGACGTGCTGCTGCGGCCTCTTTCGAATCGGCGTCGAACCACGCCAACAACACCTCTATTTCACGAGATGACAACTGCGGCTTATCATTCGTTTCGCAAACAAGTCTGAGCGGTGCGGGTCGCGAATCTATTTCATCTGAATAGACGATTGAATCGCTTGCCTCTGTGTGCATTTCGAAGCTCCCCTTCGCCCATCGACATAGGCGTGTAAGTGTCCGAAGCGGACCTGTCTATCATTTCGGAGATCAGGAAACGATTGCCACCTGAAGGGGCGTATCGGGGCAAGTCGATACGGAATCCGTACAGCGAAGTGGCTGTTCGTCGAGGAAGATCGCCAGACGGGTTGGTATCGCATGTATCCGGAAACAGTTCAGACACGGGACGATCTGGGCAAGGCGCTCACCGAACTTCGGGAGAATGCCGGTCTCACCGTGCGAGAACTGGTCGAGCAATCGGACGCCCTGCTCGGAACGGTGAGTGGATGGCTGGCCGGCAATCACGCGCCGACCGCCGCGAGCAAAGAAATGTTTTTCGCCGTGCTCAATACGTGCGGAGTCACCGGTTCCGACACCGATATCTGGTGGGCTGCCGTACGGCGGGCCCGGCGAAAGGTCTCGACCCGTTCGAAGATAGCCCCGACGCCCTATCGAGGATTCGAGTCATTTCAGACCGACGACAAAGAGTGGTTCTTCGGTCGAGAAGATGTGACCGATCGACTCGTCGAGGCGGTCTCATCGGCAGCATCGAGCAAGGATCCTCGGCGGCGGATGGTGATGGTGGTCGGGCCGTCGGGCGCCGGTAAGTCATCGGTGGTCCGCGCCGGTTTGCTTCCCTCTGTAGGAGGTGGATTGCTCACCGGCTGGCGTTCGACCCTGATGGTTCCGGGGGCCGATCCCGTGGCGGCGCTGGCGACGGCCCGCGTAGAAGCCGTGCCCGGTGAACCGGGGACCCGTGGAGCGCAAGACACCGGGAACGGCCCGCTGGTCGTGGTCGTCGACCAGCTCGAAGAACTCTGGACCGTGGCGCCCGCGGTGGCCAGGCAGGACTTCCTGGCGGCCGTCACCGATTTGGTCGAGGACCGTGGTGGTCCCGGGACAGTGGTGGTGGGGGTGCTGCGGGCCGATTACTACGCGCGGGTCTCGGCGGTCCCGTTCCTCGTCGACGTCCTGCAGCATTCGCAGGTGGTGGTCGCGACGATGGGCGTCGACCAGCTCCGTGACGTGATCACGGGGCCTGCTCGCCGCGCGGGGCTGGACATCGACGACGATCTGGTCGACTTGTTGCTCGCCGACGTCGCCCCCGCTGCCGGATACTCCGGTGCCACCGCGCTGCCCATGCTCTCGCACGCATTGCTGGCGACCTGGTCGCACTCGGACCGGCAGCGGCTCACGGTTGCCGACTACCTGGCCACAGGCCGGATCAGCGGGGCCGTCGAGCGCACGGCCGAAGCGGTCTACGCAGACCTCGACGACACCGAGCGAGATCTCGCCAGGCGCCAGCTGCTCGCCATGGTCAATGTCGATGACGACGTGGTGAGCCGGCGAAAGGCGCCGCTCGAAGCCCTGCGTATCGCGACCGCCGACTCTGTGGTCGCCGGCGATGCCCCGGCGGCACTGAGTCCGGAGGCCGCCCGCGCCGTCGAGGTACTCGAACGGTTCGCCGCGGCCCGCCTGGTGAGCGTCGATGCCGACTACGCCGAGGTGACCCACGAGGCGTTGCTCACCGCCTGGCCCAGGCTCCAGCAATGGATTGACGGGGATCGTGCCAGGCTGCTGATGCACAAACGCTTTCGGCAAGCGTGGACCCTGTGGGAATCGGGCGATCGCGCCGACGAACTACTGATCCGCGGCGCCTGGCTCGGTATGGTCAACGACTTCATCCCCGGCGAGCGCGGTGAGCCGCAGCTCACGGCCGCCGAGTCCGACTTCCTGCGCGCCAGCAATGAGCAGCAGCACAGGCTCGAGGCGGGCGAGCGTCGCCGGGTGCGGCAACTGCGGCGTATCGCTGTCGGTGTCGCCGTGGTGGCAATGGTGGCCGCGCTCGCCGCGACCTTCGCGGTGATCGCACGCGGCGACGCCGTCGACGAGCGAAATCGTGCAGAGCAACTCCAGAGACAGGCCATGAGCCGGCAACTCGCTGTGCAATCAGGCGAACTAACCGAGCGCGATCCGGCCCTCGCCCGGCAGTTGGCCATGATCGCCTATCGAACATCACCGACCTTGGAGGCGCGGTCCAACCTGATCGACAACAGCGCGATCGCCACGCCCGCCAGGTTTCTTGGTCCAGTCGGTCCGATCAAGGTCGCCTACAGCGCTGATCGCGGGCTGTTGGCGATGGCCGATGCCGGAAATCGTGTCACCCTCTACACCACCGCGCCCGGGGCCACCGGTCCTGTCGTATTGGGCGGACTGGCCCACCGTCTCGGCGATTTCGGTGGACACGAGTCGAACGGTGCTCTGCGTGCACTGTCCTTCAGCGCGGACTCGGCGACCCTCGTCCTCGGGGGGCGCGCCGCGGTCGAGGTGTGGGACGTCCGCGACCCGCTGACCCCTACCAGGACAGCGGTGCTGCGGACCAGCCAGCCGGTGAACGGTCTCGCGCTCAGTCCCGACGGTAGGACTCTCGTGGCCGCCGTGGAGCAGGTCGGGGTGCTGGGGTGGCAGCGCGTGGGTGAGCAGTGGGTGGCCATGGCTCTGCCGACCGAAGTTGCCGGAACCGGTCAGGCGGTCGCCTTCTCGCGTGACGGCTCGACCCTTGCCACGAGCAGCGCGACGCGGCGGGTCGATCTGTGGACGGTGGCAGGGGCGGGACTCAACCCGCTGCCACCGATCGAGTTGACCGACTGGGCGGACAACCAGCAGGCCCTGAGTCTGGTGTTCGCTCCGAATGGAGAACTCGTGATGGGGCTGAAAAGTCACCAGGTGCAGTTCTACGCGCTGTCGGCCGGGGGCGGCCCCACGCTCGTGCGGGTCATCGAGGGATTCGGCAACTACGTCAACGGCATCAGTATCAGCGACGATGGCAACCGACTCGCTGCCGCGGGGTCGGACAACACCGTGCGCGAATTCGATCTGCGCGCACCTGATCTCGATGAGCCCCGGATCTGGCACGGGCCGTCGACGTTCACCTCCGTGGCCTACGTCGGCGGGGAGGTCGTCGCCACCGCAGATGACGGGGTGGTCACTGCGTGGCAGAGCACGCATCCCGTGATGCGGTTGGGATCGGAGACCATCTTCCAGATCCCGGCCGGTTCGCGTAGCCCCGACATTCTTGCGGGCAGCGGACCGTCCGGGGAGATCACGCGGCTGCGGGTTTCGGACGGTCCGAACCTGGTCAGGGTGGGACCCGAGCTCGCGCCGCCGCCCGACGCCTCGTTCTCCGGAGCGATCGGGATCTCGGCGTCTGGCCGTCTGGCCGTCCTGGGCTCTGCTGACGGCACGGTCTTCTTCGGTGACTACTCCGACACGAGACGGCCGAAACTCGTCGGGCCGGGGGTGCGTGCCCTGCAGACGCTGAACGAGACCGTCGACATCAACGAAGCTCGGTCCATCGCCGTGACCGGCGGGTTGGAGTCGCCGCGGCTGCCGGTGATCGACGTGTCCGATCTGTCGGCGCCCGAGGTGGTGTCCACCATCGACGTCGGCGAAGGAGTGACCTGGGCGTCGCTGAGTCCGGACGGGACGTCGGTCGCCTTCGCCACTCCGGGCGGGGCGGTACTGCTCTACGATCTGACCGACCCGGCACGCCCGGCGCAGCTGATGACGATCAAAGCGTTCGACACCGCCGCCCTCGCGGTTCGCTTCCGGCCCGACGGCCACGCACTCTTGGCCACCTCGTCGACCAAGGAGCTCGTCACCATCGACATCACCCGGCGCAGCACTCCCGAGATCACCGCCCGGCTCTCGGGGCCGGTCGGCCAGATCTACAGTGGCGCCTATTCATCGGACGGGGACATGATCGTCGTCGGTGGTGGTGCCGGGGAGATCTGGACGTGGGACGTCACCGATGAACGCCGTCCCGACCTGCGGGTGGTGCTCAGGGCTTTCGGTGGGAAGGTGTTCGACGTCCGGTTCGCCGATGACGACCGCACCGTCCTGGCAGCAGGCGATGGCGGCGCGGTGATGTCGTGGACAGTGGACGCCGATCTCATGCTGGACAGGGCCTGCCGGAGTGCGGGGGCGCAGATCACCGAAGCCGAATGGCGACAGTACCTTCCGGGCAGCCCCTACGACCCACCCTGTGAAGACTGATCCGGGGGCGACTGACCCGGTGCAGTGCCGGCGCCCGGTTTGGTCGCGGCGCCGCCCAGGGGATCCGAGGTGATGTTCAGCAGCGAGTGCTTACGTCCGTAGACGAGGTAGTACACGAGCACGACGCCGACCCACAGCAGGAAGAACAGGTATGTGTACCAGTGCAATCCGTAGAGGATGTAGATGCACGCGGCGATCGCCAGGATAGGTGTGACCGGATAGAACGGCACCTTGAACGGCCGGTACAGGTCGGGCTCGCGACGGCGCAGCAGGATGACCCCCAGGCTGACGACACTGAAGGCGGTCAGGGTGCCGATGGAAACCATGTCGATCAGGTAGTCCAGCGGGACGAATCCCGCCAGCAGGGCGACGACGATCGCGACCACGACGGTGTTGTTCACCGGCGTCAGGGTCCGGGGATTGACCCGTGTGAAGAACTTGGGCAGCATGCCGTCGCGCCCCATCGCGAACAGGATCCGCGTCTGTCCGTACAGGGTCACCAGGGTGACCGAAAAAATCGAGATGACTGCGCCGAGGGACAGCACCAGCGACGGCCACGTCTCGCCGGTCACCTTTTCCAGGATGGCGGCGAGGCCCGCTTCTTGACCCTCGAACTCGGAGGCCTGTTGTGCTCCGACGGCGGCCAGCGCCACCAGCACGTAGACCAGCACGACGGTGACCAGTGCGGCGATGAGGGCGCGGGGCATCGTTCGCTGGGGATCCTTGACCTCCTCGCCGGCTGTCGACACCGCGTCGAGGCCGATGAACGAGAAGAAGATGACGCCGGCAGCGGCTGTGACACCGTTCGCGCCGTCGAGGAAGAACGGGCTGAGATTGTCGGCATTGAAGCCTGCAAAGGCGATTGCGATGAACATGGCGAGGACGGCGAGCTTGATCGCGACCATCACCATGTTCGCCTTCGCCGACTCACTTGCCCCGCGGATCAACAGCAGGGCGCACAGGCCGACCAGGATGATCGCGGGCAGGTTGACCACCCCGGGGTCGGCGTCCCAGGGCGCGGCGGACAGCGCGTGCGGGATCTGCGGAATGTGCAGGTAGCCGAGCAGGGCGTTGAGGTACTCGCTCCAGCCGACCGCGACCGCTGCGGTGGACACCCCGTACTCCAGCAGCAGGCATGCGGCCACCGCCATCGCCACGATCTCGCCGAGGGTGGCGTACGCGTACGAGTATGTCGAACCCGACACCGGTACTGACGACGCCATCTCGGCGTAGCAGATGGCTGCCAATCCGGCGGCTATGCCCGCGACGATGAACGCCACGACGACCGACGGGCCCGCGTCCGGAACGGCCACGCTCATCACGAAGAAGATGCCGGTGCCGATGGTGGCACCGATTCCGAAACAGGCCAGCTGCGTGGTGGTGATCGTCCGTTCGAGGCCGGTATCGGCCTCGGCTTCATCGCCTGTCGGGATCGGCTTTCGTCGGAACAGGGTTCGGGTGTTCAGTGCGCCGGGCTGCTGCGCCGGGTCTTTGTTCAAATCCATGTGGACACCTCAGCCTGGGAAGATGATTGCCGGAACAGTTGCGGAGGCAACGATCTTCGCTGCCCTGGAACCCAGGAACACCCGCTTGATCGCGTCCCGTGGGGTGGTGCCGATCGCGAGGACCTCACCGTCGGACCACTCGATGGCGTCGAATGCGGCGTCCCAGTCGTTGCCGGTACTGATCGTCGTCGGGACGGTCTCGTCGATTATCTTGTCCGTCACCAGCTTCTGCATGGACGCCGCCATCTGCTCCTTCCACGCCTGGAGCACGCTGCGTTCGACGTCGAAGCCGACCTCGGGTGGGAACATGTCCGCTGGGGTGACGCCGAAGGTGGCGACCCGCAGCGGGACGGTCATCTGCGCGGCGAGGGCCTTCGCTGACATGACGACGTCTTCACTGTGGTCATCTCCGGAATAGGCGCAGGTGACCCCGGTGATCCGCGCGCACTTGTACCCCTTGGGGGCCAGCGCCAGCGGGATGGAACTCGAATGCATCAGTCGACTGGTCGTCACGCCCAACGACATCCGGCCGTCATCGGATCCGTGGGTGGTGCCCAGGACGAGTACTTCGCCGTCGTGCTCGGTGAGTACCTTCTGGATCGACTTGGACACCGACCGCTCACTGACCCGGAGGTATGTCACCGCGGTGTCCGGCGCGCGTAGCGCCAGATGCGCGCGGGCCGCGGCTTCGGCGTCGTCGCCGTACCGCCGCGCGTAGGCACTGAACTCGGCGTCCACCCGAGCCAGAGATGGGGTCGTCCACGGTTTGGGGGTCGCGATGACCATGACCAGGTTGGTCGACAGTGCGCCGGCCAGGCTCGCGCCGAGTTCGACCGCTTCGTCACCACCCCGCCCGGGCTGGTATCCGACGATGACGCTCATGGGCGTGCGTCAGCTGTCGGTGGCGACAACGGATTCGCAGGCGGCGAATCTGCCGGTGTCGGCTGTGTGGCCATCGACGACCTCCGAATCTGTGTGGTGCAAAACATGTAACCACCGCAGGCACGATCCGGCGCGGTTAGCGACAAATCGTTTCCTCGGGCACAGATGTTCGTGCGGCCCGCGGCGGGTGCGCAGTAGAGAAGCCCGACGACCGTGGTCACCTTCGGGTGGGCGCTGAACGTGTTCTATTAGGCTGGTCCGGTGTTGAACGTCCGTGTACTGCGCCCTGCCGTATCCGCGCAGGATCGCGCTCTGGTCGCCTCGGACAAGGCTGCGCGTGCACATCTGCGCACCACCGAGCGCGAACTGGCCGATTTGGAAGTCGAACTCGGTGAGCGCGAGCCTGACCGTAGGCCGCGGTGGCTCCTGGTCTTGGTGGCCGCAGTCGTGGTCGCAGCGGTCGCAGCAGCGATCGGCGGCTATCGCTATGTGCAGGCCGACCGGGGGTTCACCGACGCCCAGTACATGCAGGCCGCGACCGATCGGGTCGAGGTGTTGCTGACGCCCGAGGCCGGCGATGATGGCAAACGCGCCAGGGCGATCCTCGCGGGCGCGACCGGCTCGTTCGAAGACGAGTTCGCGCAATCCACCGACGCTTTCACGGCGTTCGTCCAAAAAATCGGCACGGTGTCGACGGGGACGGTCGACGGTGTCGGGATCTCGTCGAGATCTGGTGAGCGCGCGACGTTGCTCGTCACCGCAGCGATCGAGGTGCGGACCGGTCTCGACACGGATCAGTCGAGGGCTCCCGCAGTACAACGCTTCCGGATACAGGTCGACATGGTGCCCGACGAGGGCACCCTGAAGATCTCTGCGTTGGAGTTCTACCCGTGACCGCGCGCCGTATGTGGTGCTGGTATCTGGCGAACCTGGTGATTGTCGTCGTCTGCGTGATCGTTCTGACAGCGGCCTGGCAACTCCATCGAAGCGACGAGAAACTGGCCACCAACCGTTCTGAGGTACTCGAGCTGGCGGGACCGGCTGTGGCTACGTTGTTCTCAGTCGAGTCGGGCGACATCGACGCGCAGCGACAGCGTGCCCTGGCCGTGGTGACCGACGAGT
This sequence comes from Williamsia limnetica, assembly GCF_003217475.1. Lineage (GTDB taxonomy): Bacteria > Actinomycetota > Actinomycetes > Mycobacteriales > Mycobacteriaceae > Williamsia > Williamsia limnetica. Next base: position 29,595 of record NZ_QJSP01000018.1, read on the forward strand.
TCGCACGCGAATACGGGCAGTTCTTGAAGTCGACGACGGCACCTTCCGAGCCCCTGACCGTCACATGGGAGCCGGTGCACACAGGGATTTCCGCGGTCGCGTCGGACCATGTCGACGCAGTGGTCTCGGCAGCGGTCACCGAGGCTCGGCCCGGTGCCGAATCCGTCGACTACACCAAGGTTCTGGACGTCAGGTTCGAACGATCCGGCGATGACTGGAAGATCGCCAGGGCGGACGAGGTGCTGTGAGCACTCCAGAGAACGACCCGTCGGCAGGCTCGTCGCGGCGGCTCCAGGCGGCACGTCTACGGGTGGCCGACGCGCGAGCGGAGGCCGAGCGGGCGCGCGCCGGCGCCGAGCAGGCCTGGGCGAACCTGGCGGTTCGGAGACGACGCGCGGTGACGGTGGTGAGCAGCGGCTGCGCGGCGCTGTGCGTGGTCATACTGGTAGCAGTTCTCGTGCTCGTCGTCGCGCACCGCGGGGCGGTATCGGACCGCGCCCGCGACGCGGATGTCCTGGCCGATACCCGGTCCGCGGTGACCACTCTGCTGACCATCGACCCGGCGCGGGCCCAGGAGTTCGTGGACAGCGCTCTTGCCGTCACCACCGGCCCGCAACGTGAACGCCTCGAGAACTCGCGTTCGGAGCTGCTGGACGTCATCGGCGGGTTGCGGGTGCCGAGCACCGGGCAGGTCCTGTCCGCGGGCATCGTCGGCGACGCCTCCGATGACTCCGCCGATGTCCTGGTGGTCGCCGAAGGCACCAACCCGACCGTGCTGGGGGCCGACCCGGCGCAGAGTCGGGTCGCTGTGCTGGTGACGATGAAGGAGACCGGCGGACGCTGGAAGATCGATCGGACGCAACTGCAATGAGTGGACTGAGAGAAAATCTGACCAGATCTGCTGTGGCAGGGCCGATCCTGGCGGCTGTTCTGGTGGTCCTGATCGCCGTCGCGGTGGTGGGCTTTCTCGGGCCGTCCATCCCCGGCCGGGCGGATGAGGCCGCGCGTCGGCAGGTGCAGTTGGCCACCACCGACGCGGTCAGCTCGTTGATGACCTTCGGCCCCGATTCGCTGATTTCGCAACAGCGTACGGTCGGTCCGAAACTCACCGGGCGTCTGCTCCTCGAGTTTCGTAGTCAGGGCCCCGGGGTGGTGTTGCCGACCGCGGTGGAATCGAAGGTCGTGATGACGGGCCGGGTACTGGCCACCGCGGTGAACCGGATGGCCGACGACACCGCCCGGGTGCTGGTTTTCGTGAATCAGAGCATCGTGTTGCCCGCGGCCGGTGCTGAGCCCGAGGTGGTGGCTGTCACACGCTGGGCCGACATGCGTAAGGTCAACGGAAATTGGCTGCTTGCCGGGTTGCAACAGGTCGGGCCCGGATAGCACGAGAATCCGTGGGATGTGAGGTGGCAATGAGTGCCGCAATGGTGATTGTCGGGGCCGGACTCGGTGGTGCGCGACTGGTGGCCGATCTTCGGAACGAGGGCTACGAGGGCGAGCTGATCCTGATCGGCAAGGAGGCCCGTATCCCTTATGACCGGCCACCTCTGTCCAAGGCTGTGCTGACGGGAGACAAGGACGACGTCGACCTGCAGCCCCAGGAGTTCTACACCGAAAAGGACGTCGATCTCCGGACCGGAATGTGCGTCACCTCAATCGATCCGGACGCACACACGGTGACCGTCGAACCGGTCGAGGGTGGGGAAGCGGAAACCGTTGCCTACAGCACGTTGATACTCGCCACGGGTCTCGACCCCCGTAGCCTGCCGTTCGCCGCGGGCAAGTCGGGCGTACACACCCTGCGTACCTACGACGACGCGATGGCGCTGCGGTCGGAGATCGAGGGCGCGTCCACCGCGGTGGTGATCGGGGCCGGGTTCATCGGCTGCGAGGTCGCGGCGAGCCTGAGCACCAAGGGCCTCGAGGTCACCGTGGTCGAACCGGCGCTTGCTCCGCTGGCGATCGCGCTCGGAGAGCAGGTCGGCACCATGGTCGGCAGAATCCATGCCGACCGCGGCGTGCAGATCCGTACCGGCGTCGGGGTCACCGGTATCACCGGTGAGGACAAGGTGACCGGCGTGACGCTGGCGGACGGCACCGAGTTGCCCGCCGACATCGTGGTCCTGGGAATCGGCTCGACCCCCGTGGTCGACTACCTCGAGGGATCGGGCATCGCACTCGCCGACCGCGAATTCGGTGGCGGGATCGCCTGCGACGAGGTTGGCCGCACCAGTGCGCCGGATGTCTACGCCATCGGCGATGTCGCCAACTGGCGCGACGAGCACGGCGTTCCGTCCCGGGTCGAGCACTGGAACAACGTCGTCGAGCAGGCTGCGAAAGTTGCCTATGCGATCCTCGGTGTCGATGAGTCGAATGCCCGCCCGTTTGTTCCGTACTTCTGGAGCGACCAGTTCGAGGTGAAGGTGCAGGCCCTGGGACATCCCTCGGCGGGCGACGACGTCCACGTGATCTCTGATGACGGCACCAAGTTCGTCGTCTATTACAGCCGCGACGGCGTGTTCACAGCCGTGGTCGGCGCAGGTAAGGCCGGCGCCGTGATGAAGATGCGGGCCAAGCTTCTCGAGAAGACGCCGATCTCGGAACTGCTCGGCTGATGCCCGTCGCCGGGCCGGTGCCGACGGCGGCGGCGGTCACGGCGGCCCTGGCGGAGCTGGCAGATCCGGCCCGTGCGGAGAGCTCGGCGTGGTTCTTCAAGACCGGACCCGGCGAGTACGGCGAAGGCGATCGGTTCATCGGCGTGAGTGTGCCCGCGCAACGCAAGGTGGCCAAGGCTTTTCGCGGTCTCGACCGGGCAGGTGTCGAAATGTTGCTCGCGAGCGACATCCATGAGCACCGGTTGACCGGGCTGCTGCTGCTGCGATCGAGTTTCGAGAAGGCGCACTCAGAGTCCGACCGCGACGCCTGGGTCCGATGCTATGTCGACGCGGTGTTCGCAGGGCGGGTCAACAACTGGGATCTCGTCGATTCGTCGGCACCCTATGTTCTCGGCGAATCACTGGTCGGAAAGGATCATTCGCCTCTGTTTGCGCTGGTCGCCGACCGTGATCTATGGCGGCGCCGGGTCGCGATTCTCGCGACGCATGCCTTCATCAAACGCGGTGACGGCACAACGCTGCTCGAGTTGGCACCGCTGGCCCTCGATGATCGTCGTGATCTGATCCAGAAGGCGGTGGGCTGGATGCTGCGAGAGACCGGTAAGCGGGTGGACAACACCGTGCTGCTCGACTTCCTCGAGCAGCATGCAGCCGTCATGGGTCGCACGGCCCTGAGCTATGCCACCGAGCACCTCACGGCCCCGCAGCGCGCTCACTTTCGACAGTTGCGCTGAACTACTGCTTCAGAATTCGATCTTCAAAGTGTTCGACGTCGGTCGGGCCTGGCACCCGAGGATGTATCCGTCGGCGATGTCGTCCTCGTCGAGCGCGCCGATGTTCTCCATCTCCACCGTGCCCTCCGTGACGGTGCATGCGCACGATCCACACTCGCCCTCGCGACATGAGTACGGGACGTCGAGGCCGGCCGACAGCATGATGTCGACGAGGGTCTGGCTTCGCGGCCAAGCCATCTCGTGCACCTCGCCATCGAGTTCGACCTCCACCGAGGCGGCGTCCGCGATCTCTTCCTCGGTGAGTTCGGCGGGCGCGGTGTCCTCGAACGGGTCGCCGGACAGCGAGCTGAAGACCTCGGCGTGCACCTGGTGATGCGACATCCCTATCGCGGCGAGGGCTTTGTGTACTGCGTCCATGAACGGGCCCGGCCCACACATGTACGCGTTGTAGGCCTTGAACGGACGCAGGAGCGTGGCGAGCGATTCGACCGACGGCATGCCCTGCACCGACTGCAGCCAGTGGATCACGGTGAGACGGTCGTGGAACCTCTCCTGCAACCCGCGCAACTCGGCAGCGAAGATCACATCGCTCTCGCTGCGATTGGCGTAGACCAACAGCACTCGGCCGCTCCCTTGCGACAGTGCCGACTTGAGGATCGACATCACCGGGGTGATACCGCTGCCTGCGCCGAGTAGCAAGATCGGCGCGTCCAGATCGGCGGGCGTGAAGACACCCGACGGTGGCAGGACCTCGATCTGGTCGCCGGCTGCGACGTTGTCGCAGAGCCAGTTCGAGCCGTACCCGTCTGCGGTCCGCTTGACGGTCACCTTGGGCTTCTCATCGCCGAAGGGCGATGAGGCCAGCGAATAGCACCGGGCCACCGACCCCGTCCGGTCACTGGGGATGCGCAGCGTCAGGAATTGGCCGGGCTTGTAGTGGAATCGCTCGGTGCTGTCCTCCGGCACGTCGAAGACCAACGATTTGGCGTCGCCGGTCTCGTCGATCACGTCGGCCACGGTCAGCACAACGCTCCGGGTGCTGTGCGGGGACACGGTCACCGGCGTACCTCCTAGTCGTGGAGAAGATGCCTCAAAACAGGAACACGTTCTAATTTAGATTACCAGTGTCGGCGCTCGGTGCCGACCGTCCCTCGATGCCAGGTGAGAGAACGTCCTGCAGTCCGAGGGTCAGTATCCGGCTGCCCTGGGTGAGGAGTTCATCGAGGTCGGACTCGGGGTCCTCGAGCCACTGCTCGTACGCGGCCAGTGCGGTGGCCAGCAGTGTCCACGCCACGGTCTGCGGTACGAGGGCCGACAGGTCACTGCCGGTGCGCGACGCGACGAACTCCGCGACGACGTTGCGCCATCCGGTGTACATGAGCATCGAATGTGCTTGCAGGGCGGGCACCCCCAGCAGCAGGCGCATCCTGCGTCGGTGGTGTTCGCGATGCTCTGCGGGTACCTCGTTGAAGGCGAGCAGGGCGGTGTGCAGCGCTTCCGCCACAGGCATGTCCGGGGGTACCTCGGAAAGGAGGCGTCGCATGTCCTGGAGATGTTCGTCGAAATCGCCCCACGCGATCGCGTTCTTCGAGGAGTAGTAGCGAAAGAGGGTCCGCCGTGCGATCCCGGCTGCCGCGGCGATGTCGTCCACACTCGTCTCGTCGAAGCCGGCCTCGGTGAACAGGTCGATGGCGGCCTCGGTGATCTTCGACTTGGTGGTGCTGGGTCGCCTGCCGATCTGAGCGGTCATGACACCCGTAATCTGCTGGTCAACGGACAGTCCCTCCATGCCCCGGGCATCAGCTTGGGTCGCGGGTGCACCAGAGGTCATGGTAGTTGCTCACCGGTTGACGAAGTCGAGTACCGCAGCAGTGAACGCGTCGTTGTCGTCACCTGCTGCCGTGTGGCCCGCGCCGGTGAGTTCGACGACATCGACCGTCGGGACCAGCTTCACGAAATCGCGGACCGCCTGTTCGCTGACGACGTCCGAGAGTCTGCCTCTGATCAGCTGGATCGGAATGGTCAGCGATTGCGCCTGCCGTTCCAGGAGATCGGTGCGAATCATGGACTCGTCGCTCGGAGGTGTGAGGAACGCCGGATCCCAATGCCAGTACCAACGGCCGTCGTCGCGCTTTCGAAGGTTCCGTTTGAGACCTTCCGAGGGGCCGGTGGCCCGGCGGTGCGGTAGATACTCGGCGATCGCGGCGGCGGCCTGGTCGAGATCGTCGAAACCATCCACATTGCCGGCCATGAAGTCCCGGATTCGCTGACTGCCGGCCTTCTCGAACCGTGGAACCACATCGACCAGTACCAATTTGTCGACCGCACCGGTGGGAGCCAGTGCGGATATGCCGATGCCGGCCATCCCACCCATGCTGGCGCCGACGATCGTCACCGGATCGTGTCGTCCGGTCAGCGTCGGGATCTGCTCGAGTACCGCCAGCCCGTCCCTGTTCTGAGCCTGCAGGCTGTAGTCGGCCGCCGGGTCCCAGTCACTGTCGCCGTGGCCACGGCTGTCGAGTGCGATCACATCCGAACCACGCTGGGCGAGCACCCGGCCGGTGTTCTTCCAGGAATGGCGCGTCTGGCCGCCGCCGTGCAGGAGCAAGATCGTGCTCGCGGGGGAGTCGCCATTGCGGACCGCCGTCCAGTGATCGGCCGCCAGCGAGAGTCCGCCGGAGCCGCGCAATCGCACCCCCGTCGGTTGAAATGCCCCCGTCGGTTGTGGTGCATCGGCTTCATCCACGTCGCGCTCCTCTCGGTTTCCCGTCTTCGACCATCTCACTGAGGTCGGGCACCTGTCCTTTCGGGTGGTTTTTGACGACTTCCGAATAGATTCTCCGCAACGCTGGCATTTGTGCACTGAGTGCCATTATGGTGATGGTCACAGTCCCGACTACATCTGGAGGCAATCACATGAGCGCTCAGAATCCGGCTTCACAGTCCGACAGCATCACCTCGACGGAATCCGAGCTGGTCTCGGAATCGTTGGTCGAAGAGGTGTCGATCGACGGCATGTGCGGCGTCTACTGACATGAGTGTTGCCACGACTGATCTTGTCTTCGACGCTGATCGGGCGTGGGTGCTGAACTCTTCGGTCGCATTGCGGCCCGAACCGTTTGGTGCGCTGCTGTACCACTTCGGCACTCGTAAGCTGTCGTTTCTCAAGAATCTGACAGTGGTCGAAGTGGTGCAGTCGCTGCCCCAACACGCGAGTGCCACCGACGCCCTGGCCGCAGCCGGCATTGCCGACAGCGACCGCCCGCTCTACCTGAATGCGCTTGCCGCACTGGCTGCTTCGGGCATGATCGTCCAACCCTCTTGAGTTTCGGCACTGCCGTTGCTCCAGCCCCTTGAGGACTCTGCCATGACTTCAATTCTCGAGCGCCCCGCTGCGCCGCAACAGCCCGTCGGCCGCCTGGTCGACCAATTCGAAAAGGGCCTCGACGCCCCGATCTGTCTGACCTGGGAGCTGACGTACGCCTGCAACCTGTCGTGCGTGCACTGCCTGTCGTCGTCGGGTAAGCGTGACCCGCGTGAACTCGACACCGCACAGTGCAAGGCCATCATCGATGAGCTCCAGCGCATGCAGGTGTTCTACGTCAACATCGGCGGCGGTGAGCCGACCGTGCGCCCGGACTTCTGGGAACTCGTCGACTACGCGACCGATCATCAGGTGGGCGTGAAGTTCTCGACCAACGGGCTGAAGATCGACAAGAAGGTCGCCCAGCGTCTGGCCGCCTCCGACTACGTCGATGTGCAGATCTCTCTCGACGGTGCGACCGCCGAGGTCAACGACGCGGTGCGCGGTCCCGGCTCTTTCGACATGGCCATCAAGGCGCTCGAGAACCTGCACGAGGCCGGCTTCGCCGATGCAAAGATCAGCGTCGTCGTGACCCGCCAGAACGTCACGCAACTCGACGAGTTCAAGGCGCTCGCAGACCGTTTCGGTGCGACCCTGCGGATCACCCGGCTGCGTCCGTCCGGTCGTGGGGCAGACGTCTGGGACGATCTGCATCCGTTGCCCGAGCAGCAGCGCGGTCTGTACAACTGGCTGGTCGAACACGGAGAGGGAGTCCTGACCGGTGACTCGTTCTTCCATCTCTCTGCCTTTGCCGAGCCCGGTCAGGGTGCCCTGCCCGGCCTGAATCTCTGCGGCGCCGGACGGGTGGTCTGCCTGATCGACCCGATCGGTGACGTCTACGCGTGCCCGTTCGCGATCCATGAGAACTTCCTGGCCGGAAACATCCTGTCCGACGGTGGTTTCAAGACGATCTGGCAGGAATCGGATCTGTTCTTGGAACTGCGTGAGCCGCAGAACGCCGGGGCCTGCACCAAGTGCGCGCACTTCGATGCCTGCCGCGGTGGCTGCATGGCGGCCAAGTTCTTCACCGGTCTGCCGCTCGCCGGCCCGGACCCCGAGTGCGTCCAGGGCTACGGAGAAACCCTGCTCGAGCAGGACCGGCGCGTTCCCTCGGCGAACAAGGACCACTCCCGCGGCGTGCCGCTGACCCTGATGACCCGGCCACCGTCGCGTGACTGTGACGAAAACCCCCTCGCCGGATTCACACCGGCGGGTCTGACCCCTTCCAAGTAATGAAGAACCCCGGCAGTGTTGCCGGGTGAGCAAAGGAATATTGCGATGGCGAACCCCTGGTTCGAGACTGTTCTAGAAGCGCAGCGGCGGGCGAAAAAGCGCCTCCCCAAGTCTGTGTACTCCTCATTGGTCGCGGGCAGTGAAAAAGGCATCACGCTCAGCGACAACGTCGAGGCATTCTCCGAACTGGGGTTCGCTCCGCACGTGGTCGGCGCACAAGCTGACCGCGAGTTGTCGACAACGGTGATGGGACAAGAGATCTCACTGCCGGTGATGATCTCGCCGACCGGCGTTCAGGCCGTGGACAAAGATGGTGAGGTCGCGGTCGCCCGCGCCGCAGCCGCGCGGGGTACGGCAATGGGACTGTCGAGCTTCGCCAGCAAGCCCATCGAAGAGGTCACCGCGGTCAACGACAAGATCTTCTTCCAGGCCTACTGGCTCAACTCACGCGAGGACATCCTCAAGCGGGCCGAACGGGCCCGCGAAGCCGGCGCCAAAGGCCTGATCGTCACCACCGACTGGTCGTTCTCCATGGGTCGCGACTGGGGCAGTCCGGAGATCCCCGAAAAGGTGGACTTCAAGGCACTGCTGAAGCTGGCTCCCGAACTCGCCGCCCGCCCGCGCTATGCGTGGGACTGGTTCAACAAGGGCAACTTCACCATCCCCGACCTCACCGCACCCAACGTGGTCGACAAGGGCGAGACCGGACCGACGTTCTTCGGTGCCTACGGGCAGTGGATGCAGACCGCACCGCCGTCCTGGGAAGATTTGGCCTGGCTGCGTGAGCAGTGGGGCGGACCCTTCATGGTCAAAGGCATCACCCGCCTCGACGACGCGAAGCGCGCCGTCGACATCGGCGCCAGTGCGATCTCGGTGTCCAATCACGGAGGCAACAACCTCGACGGAACCCCCGCCACCATCCGCATGCTCGGACCGATCGCCGACGCTGTCGGCAAGGACATCGAGGTGCTGCTCGACGGCGGCATCCGCCGCGGCAGCGACGTCGTCAAGGCTCTCGCGCTCGGTGCCGACGCCGTCATGATCGGCCGCGCCTACCTCTGGGGCCTCGGTGCCAACGGACAGGCCGGCGTCGAGAACGTCCTCGACATCCTGCGCGGCGGCATCGACTCCGCGCTGATGGGCCTGGGTCGCAAGAGCATTCACGAACTCACCCGTGATGACATCATCATTCCCGAGGGCTTCGAAAAGCGTTTCGGCGAGACCACCGCGTAGGCCTCGCCGATAAGCACCACCCGTTTCGGTCACATCCATTGGTTCTGGAGATCCAGGGTGTGACCGGAGCGGGTGGTTCTGCGTCTGGAGAAACAGTGGCCGAACGGCACTAGAACACGTTACAGTTCTGGTATGGGAGATTTCGACGGCAAGGTCGTCTACATCACGGGTATCGCCCGCGGGCAGGGTCGCAGTCACGCGATCAAGTTCGCCGAAGAGGGCGCCTCGGTCATCGGTCTCGATGTCTGCCGTGAGGTGACGGCGATCGGATATCCGGCGGCCACACCTGAGGATCTCGAAGAGACGATCCGGCTGGTGAAAGCAGCCGGCGGCAACATCCTTGCCATCCAAGCTGATACCCGCGACCTCGCCGCGCAACAGCAGCTGGTTGCCGACGGGGTGGCGCAGTTCGGCCGCCTCGACTACGTGATCGCGAACGCCGGTGTGCTCACCTGGGGCGCGGTGCACGAACTGACCGAAAGCCAGTTCATGGATGTCATCGACGTCAATGTGAACGGCACCTGGAAGACCCTCAAGGCAACCATTCCCGCGATGATCGACGCGGACAACGGGGGGTCGATCGTCATCATCTCGTCGGTGGCCGGCATCAAGTCGATGCCCATGCAGGCCGCGTACTCGGCGTCAAAGCACGCACTTGTCGGCCTGTCGCACACCACGGCAAAAGAACTGGGAAAGCATCGCATCCGGGTCAACACCGTGCACCCGTACGGAGTCGACACCCCCATGTGCATCGAGGACACCGATGCATTCGCGGTCTTCGAGATGCCCGAGTTTCAACCGCATTTCCTGCCCATCCTGCCGGGGATGGCCAAGTCCGCGGACATCAGCGACGCAGTGATGTACCTGTGCTCGAAGAAGGCCCGGTTCATCACCGCGTCGTCGATCGAGGTCGACATGGGCGCCACGAAAATCTAGGTCGCACAAAAACACACCGTCCGGTCACAAGCACACGCTGCAACGTGTGCCTATGACCGGACGGTGTGCATCTGTTCCGATCAGTCGAGCCAGAGGGTGGCCGGGTCTGTCGCAGCCCGTGCCGGGGCCGCGGGAACATCGGGCACCGTGCGCGAAAAACGCGGCGCCACAGAGGCTTGCATGACACCGTCGATCTCGACCAGCGACCCACGGCTGGCGAGATGTTTGTTCTGAGGTGCTTCCTCCCAGTTGAGCACCGGCGACGCACAGGCGTCGGTGCCCTCGAAGATCGCGGTCCATTCGTCGCGGGTCTTGGACTTGAAGACCTCCGCGAACCGGACCTTCATCGCAGGCCACTGCGACTGGTCGAGTTGATGTGGAAGTGTCTCGTCATCTGCCAGCCCCATGCCGTCGAGCAGCAACGCGTAGAACTGCGGCTCGATCGCCCCGACGGCGAAATACTTGCCGTCCGACGTCTCGTACACGTCATAGAAAGGCGCGCCGGTGTCCAGGAGGTTGGAACCGCGTTCGTTGCCCCACAGGCCGGTTCCGCGGAACGCCCACATCATCTGGCCGAGCACTGAGGCACCGTCAACCATTGCGGCATCGACGGTTTGACCCTTACCGGACTTCTCGCGTTCGAGCAGGGCGGCCAGGATGCCCTGCACCAGGAACATCGATCCACCGCCGAAGTCGCCGAACAGATTCAGCGGAGGGGTCGGGACCTCGTCCTTGCGGCCGACTGCGTGCAGCAGGCCCGTGAGAGAGATGTAGTTGATGTCGTGGCCCGCTACCTGCGAGAGCGGTCCGTCTTGGCCCCAGCCGGTCATGCGGCCGTACACGATGCGCGGGTTGACGGCGGCCACGTCCTCCGGGCCGAAACCGAGTCGCTCGGTGACGCCGGGCCGGAATCCCTCGATCACGACGTCGGCCTTGGCGATCAGGTTCATGATCGCCTCCTTGTCGACGGGATCCTTGAGGTTCGCCTCCACGATCGTGCGGTTACGCAGCAGCTGGTCGGCCACCTGACCGTCCTGCGGCAGCTTGCCGGGGCGCTCCACCCGCACCACCTCGGCACCCAGATCGCCCAGCATCATCGCCGCGTGCGGCCCGGGCCCGATGCCCGCGAACTCGATTACCCTTGTCCCGCTCAGCGGTCCGCTCTTTGTCATGCCCTCGCCCCTCATCGTCGAGTGGTGGATCACCATTGCTGCGCACGCGCGCTGTGATGCCAACCCGGTACAGTCGGTCCCCAGTAAACCAGGTACCGAGCGATTGATCGGGTCGAGCTCCGCTCCGCTCCGTCTCGGTGCTCGGGTCGAGCTCCGCTCCGCTTCGTCTCCGTGATCGGGTCGAGCTTCGCACTCTGCACCGGCGAACCCCTTCAGACCGCGACCCAGACGGGCTAGCATTGTCCGAATGACATCGTCTGGCGGACTCGGTTTCGAGAGCTGGACCGAATTGGACGGTCGCCGCGTCACCCTGCTCGTCCCCCTGGGCTCGATTGAGCAGCACGGCCCTCATCTGCCACTCGACACCGACGTGCGGATCGCCACGGCAGTGTCCGAAGCCGTAGCCGAGGTCGATGCCGGCTCGGACCGGCCAGGAGGAGAGCTACTCGTCGCCCCGGCGCTGAACTATGGCGCGGCGGGAGAGCACGAAGGCTTCCCCGGCACCATCTCGATCGGCCGGGACGTGTTGCAAACAGTATTGGTGGAGTACGGTCGCAGTGCGTGCCGTTGGGCCGAGCGCGTGGTGTTCGTGAACGGACATGGCGGCAACGGATCGGTGCTGTCGGCCGCAGTGAAACAACTGCGGTACGAAGGCCGAGACGTCGCCTGGTACGGCTGTGGCGCGCCTGGTGGAGATGCGCACGCGGGTTTCACCGAAACATCCTTGCTGCTGCACCTTTCACCTGAGGTGGTGCGGCAGGAAGCCATGGTACGAGGCAACGTGGCGCCGGTGTCAGAGCTGATGACAGCGATGCGTTCAGGGGGTGTGGCAGCAGTGAGTGGCAACGGTGTCCTCGGTGATCCGACGCAGGCGTCGGCTCCCGACGGTAGGCGAATGCTGAACGAGATGGTCGCGCGACTGTCCGAGGTTCTCGAAGGTTGGCGACCAGACGCGTTGGGGATGTTGCGGTGATCTCTGATCAAGGCAATCGCAGCGACGCCACAGCGGCGACCGAGCAGGCGGTATCCGCAGGCCCAGGGGCGGCGCTGCCCCCGACCGGCTTCCAGGTGCAGATCGATCCGCACTGCACGGTCTCGGACGATCGTCGCCATATCGTGGGCGGCTCCCCGCTGCGGCTGCTGAACCTCTCGGAGGTCGCCGGGGGACTGCTCGACGCAGACGGCAGGCTGATGGTCAGCAATCGACTCACCTCACAGCTCGCCCGCAAATTGCTCGACGCCGGAGTGGGGCACCCGCGGCCGATGTTCGGTCCGTCCGAAACCGACATCACCGTCGTGGTACCCGTGCGCAACAATCAATCCGGGATCGACAGACTGCTCCCCAGGCTGACCGGGCACCGAGTCGTCATCGTCGACGATGGCTCCACTGCGCCCGTGCGGGCTCCCGGGGCGACGGTTCTGCGAACGGAGCGCAGCGAAGGCCCGGCCGCTGCTCGAAACCGCGGTGCGGCTCTGGCGGAGACCGAACTGCTGGCATTCCTTGATTCCGACGTCGTCCCCGAGCACGACTGGCTGACCAAGCTGGTGGGGCACTTCTCCGACCCAAAGGTCGCTCTCGTGGCGCCGCGCATCGTGGCTCTCGAACCGGGTGGTGGCGCCACCTCACGGTACGAGGCACTGTGTTCCTCCCTCGACATGGGTCGTCGCGAAGGCCCCATCGCCCCACGCTCGCGCATACCGTACGTACCCAGTGCCGCAATGGTGGTGCGCCGCAGTTGTTTCGAGGGTTTCGACGAGACCATGGAGGTCGCGGAGGACGTCGACCTGTGCTGGCGACTGCACGAGAACGGTTGGTCCCTGCGGTACGACCCGATCGCGACCGTGGCCCACGACCACCGCAGCCGGTTGTCGAAGAGCCTCGATCGCAAGCGTTACTACGGTACCGGTGCCGCATTGCTGTCCGGTCGGCATCCCGGTCTCGGAGCGCCGTTGGCCCTGACCGTCCCGATGGCAGCGGCCATGGCAGCCCTGGTGACCGGGACTGCGTGGGGTGTCTTGGCTGCGCTGGTGGTCTTCGGGGTGATCGGAGGGCGACTCCACAGACGTGTCTCGCCGATGCCGGATGCCGCACGCATGGCGGCGAAGCTGACGGCTCAGTCCGTGGGCTTCGGATTACTGCAATCGGCCTCGGCCCTGTGCCGGCACTATTGGCCGCTCTCGTTCCTGCTTGCCCTGGTGTCCAAGCGCTTTCGAAACCTCCTGTTGGCGGTGGCCGTCGGCGAAGCGGCATATGAATGGGTCCGCCTGGAACTGCTGAACCCCGAACCGGGTGCCAGGGTCGGATGGTGGCGCTTCATCGCGCTCAAGCGACTCGACGACCTGGCATACGGAACCGGGCTCTGGCAGGGGGCGCTTGCCGGGCGCAGTGCCGATGCCCTCTACCCCCGGATCAGCAACAGTGTGACCACCGAGTCGCGGCCCTCCGCCACCCGCAGCGGAGTCGGGTGACCGCTGCCGCAGACTCCCGGGCCGACGTCATCGTGGTCGGCGCCGGGAGTAGTGGATGTGTTGTTGCCGAGCGCCTCTCGCGCGACCCGGCACGTCAGGTGATCCTGCTCGAGGCCGGTGGCGATGCTCCTGCGTCCGCGTCGTTGCGACTCGATCACCTACCCATCGGGGCCGGTTCGGACCGGGTGGTGCACTACCCGACCCGGCAGGGATTCGATCTGCCCCGCGGGAAGGGGCTGGGTGGGTCGTCAGCCGTCAACGGCGGGTACTTCCTGCGCTGGCATCCGAACGATTTCGAAGGTTGGTCGCCCGACGTGTGGCCGATGGCGGCCATCGGATCGGCCTACGACCACGTCGACGGTGGCGTCGGCGGCGGCGGGGTCATGAACGTTTCGGAGTTCGCTGATGATGAGCTGCACCCGTACGCATGCGCCTTCGAAAGGCACTGGAAGGATGAAGGTTTCGGTGTTGCCTCGCCACCGTGGCCCGCGGTGGGGGTGGTCAGGGTCCGGTCCAATCGCGACGGATGGCACCGGCATTCCACCGCAGTCCTGTTGCAGGAGGCACTGCGCAGGCCCAACCTGCGCCTGCTGAGCCACTCCCAGGTCGTTGGGCTCCGGCACTCGGGCGGCCGCGTGAGTGGCGTGGTGGTGGGAGAGCAGGTGCTTTCGGCCGACGAGGTGATCCTGTGCGCAGGGACTCTGGGGACCGCTGAGCTGCTGGCGCGATCAGGCGTGGTGGAGATCGAGGACGCCGCGGTCTGGGAACACCGCGAGCAATTGGTGAGGTTCACCCCGGCGGGCGGCCTACCCGGTCATGCGAGGGCGCTGCTCCAGGCCGTGCTGCACACGCGCGATGGGTTGGAAATTCGTTGTTATAACGACGATTTCGCAGAGTTCATCGATGGGTTGCCGCACTCGTCGCCGGCGTTCGGGGTCGCGCTCATGCATCCGGAGCTCCCGGGGTCGGTGTCCTGGGGTCCGGTGGCGAGACTGCGTATCGACCTCGGCGAGGTGTCCGGCGGCGATTCCGAGAAGATTCGGCGATGCGCCGAGCGGGTCGTTTCCATGCTCGGTGGAGCCGATTTCGAAGGACTCGTGCAGCCGGGGTCCCCGTGGGTCGAGCCGGTGATCCGGACTTCCCAGCATGCCTGGGGGACCATGCCCATGGGCGAGCGCACCGATTGGCTCGGCGCCGTCGACGAGGTCCGGGGTCTACGGATCGTGGATGCCTCCATCTTGCCGACCGCCGGTTCGAGCGGGCCGCACGCGACGGTGATGATGATGGCGTGGCACATCGCGAACACGGTCGCATGAAAAGGTGCTTTTACCTGTCGGTGTCGTTAGTTTGAACAGGTGACCACTTGCCGACTTTCCGTCGTCGTTCCCGCTTACAACGAATCCGAAGCCCTCCGAGGTTGTCTGAACAGCCTTCTGACCCAGATCGCGATGATCGATGAGGTCGTCGTGGTCGACAACAATTCGACCGATGACACGGCGTCGGTGGTCGATGAGTTCACGCAGATCAGCGAAAAGTTCAGGCGTGTCGAGGCGAAACAGCAGGGGGTCATGTTTGCTCGCACCGTGGGTTTCGACAGCGCACGAGGGGAGCTGGTGGCCCGTATCGACGCGGACACCCGAGTGAACCCGACCTGGGCGCAGGCGATTCTCGACTTCTTCGAAGCTCATGGGGACATCTACGAAGCGGGCATGGGCATGTGTACCGCCTATGATTTGCCGTTTCAAGAGCGATTTCGCAGGTCACAGCGTGAATTGACCGAGCAGGCCACAGCAAAGTTGGCGAGTGGAGAAGGTGCGGACATGCAGCGCCTCTTCGGGTCGAACATGGTCATCACCAAAGCGGCGTGGGAGGCTGCGCGTCCGATGAGCTGTGACGCACGATTTCCGGCCGTCGATTCCTCACCGCCGTCGGGCCGTATTTCCGTTACTGCCAGCGGGATCAGCGAACGTACAAAGTGCACGGGTTTCCCGATCGCCGCCGCAAGGCGATCATCCAGATGCTGGTGGTTGCCATGCCGTTCTATCTCCTGCACTGGATACCGTTTCGGGCATACGATCCGTCGACCGAGTCGTTCTCGCTGCGAATGTTGCGGCAGCCGGCGCAGAACCGGCCGACACCGCGCGCGCATCGATGAAGGCGGTGGGCGTCTGCGTATCGCAGGGTTAGGCTGGTCGTATGACATCACTGACAGATCCATCAGTTCGGGAATTCCTCGAGACCGGTACGCGGACCGGACATCTCGGATACACGGCCTCCGACGGCCGGCCGCTGGTGGCCCCCGTCTGGTTTGTCGTCGACGGCGATCGTCTGGCCTTCAACACCGGTGCCGACACGGCCAAAGGCAAAGCAATCGCGCGTGACGGCAGACTTGTGTTGTGCGTCGACCTGCAAGAGCCGCCGTTCGCGTTCGTGCAGGTGCAGGGCATCGCGGAGGTCAGTGATGACCTTGCGGAGGTGCACCGCATCGCGACTGCGTGCGGAGGCCGGTACATGGGTTCCGATCGCGCCGAGGAGTTCGGTGATCGGAACGGTGTGCCGGGGGAGCTGGTGATCTGGATCAAACCCACAAAAGTCATTGCATCCTTGGACGCGACGGCCTGACGCGGGCGTCGCGCCCTAGCCTGGTCAGACGCACATGATTCGCCGAGCGATGCTCTCGCGCATCTTTCCTGCTTCGTGAGCGGTGTAGAAGATCCAGCGACCGGTGCTGAGCCGCGTGATCGACCGCGGTAGGAGCGGATTGCGCACTGCCAGGGTGAGAATCATGAAGGGCAGCAGCCATGGATGGTTGTAGCCACTGAGTCCGTGAGGTCGGTAGGTGGCGTAATTCGTCACGGCGGCACGGCCATAGCTGTAGGTCTGCTTCCACAGATCGCGGTAGTTGTCTCGCAGACGATAGTCGACGACTGCAGCCGGACTGTGCACCAGTGAGTACCCGGCGATCTGGCATCGCCAGGCGTAGTCGTTGTCGTCGCCGCCGTGGGTGTACGTCTCGTCGAAACCGCCGATCGCATCATGAACGTCGCGCCACACGCCCATGCTCGTGCCGATCGCGGCGGGATACCAATCTCGGACCGCCCAGCCCGCGTCGGCCGCAGGCATCGGCCTCCACTCGACGACCTCGGGGTCGTTGATGACCGATACGTCGACTGTTCCGGTGACGAGATCGGCTGTCGTTGCCGTGTCGACGAGCTCCCGAAGCCAGTCGGTTCGAACCAGGTCATCGCTGTCTGTGAAGGCGAGAAAGTCTCCGCGTGCCGCCTGCACGCCGACATTCCGGGCGTAGGTGGCTCCGGCTTTTGCCGAGCTGTCGACGTGGTTGACGTCGAGACCGCCGGGCACTTCGGCGCTCCGAAGGTACTCCGCGAGGCCGTCGGAAGACCCGTTGTCGCTGACGATCACATCCCAGTCACCGGAGTAATCCTGCGCAGCCAGTGCTTTCAACTGCTCGCGGAGGTACGTCAATCCGTTGCGAACCGGAATGACGACGGTGACGTGTTCGGGCGGACGCCGGTCAGCCATCAGCCCGCAGATTCTTCAGACGTGTGAGCCAGATGCGTTGCCATGGACTCGAGGAGGTGGACACGGTATGGCGCCAGGTCCGGCATGACATCGGAATCGACCGTCACCGCGACGACGAGTTTGCCGCGATAGTCGGCAACGGTGTGAGCGAGCGTCGCACCCGCGCCGAGGGGCGCAAGAGCCCATGCCTGCCTGACGCTCATACCCATGATGGTGCTCGCTGTCTCTTGCTCGGTGTGGACATTCGACACGACGATGTTGAACGGGACCTCCGGCTTGATCGCGCTCATGGACCGGTAGTTGACGCGCATGATTCGCCGCAGCGCCGGGGCCGGCACAAGATTCATCAAATGTTTGGACTCGGATTTCGACCACTCCGCGACCCGCTCCTTCTCGGCCTTGCTCTCGGCCGAGATCTCGCCGAGTCGCGCGCCGAGATCGGGTTGGTCGATGTGCAGGTCCACCACGATGAGCGAGAACTGATTGGACGACGAGTCGTCGTACATCTTTCGAGTTGAGATGGGAGACAGTGCTGCGATGGATCCGTCCGGAATCTCTCCGGACTGCGCGAGGTGGCGCTTGAGGGCTTCGCCGATGACCGACAGAAGGACATCGTTGACGGTGAGTCCGGGGATCCGTGACTGCAACTCGGCCACATCGCTGCGCTCGAACTCGACGAAGTCGATGTTCCGCCGGCCGGCGAGCGGCCTGTTGAAGCGGGTGGCCGGGAAGACGCGGGCCGGAGGCTGTGGCTCGCGGCGCCGGTTCCGCCGGATTTCCTGGAGAAGCGCTCTGGAGACACGAAACCACTGCGCGGGCATCCGGCGAATCTCCCGCATCGTCAGCGAGGTTCGAGACGCGGTGTCGGAGCCCACGAACTCGATGGGCGCCACAGGATCGTCGGAGAACATCTTGCTCAGCAGTTTCACCAGGGTGAGCCCGTCGAACGCCACGTGATGAAATCGGAATCCCACAATGGTGACGACTCGGTCTTCGCCGGGCAGTCCAGTGACATTCGGGATCACATGCAGCGTCCACGGTGGTTTGGAAAGATCGAACGGCTGCTCGACGGCCGTGGTCATCACTTCTTTGGCGCCGGCCCAATCGATGTCGCCGTCATGGATCACGATATGATCCGACACCGAGAAGTCGGGATCCGGCACCCAGTACGGCAGGCCCACGTTCAGCGGTAGCTGCACCATCTTGCTCCGGAACTGGTCCGATATCGCGACGCGTTGACGTGCCCATTCGACGACCTCGTCGTGGGCGAGATGCAGTGGCCCACCGTCGGCACCTGCGATCGTCGTGCAACTGAGCGCGGTCGAGAACGACTGATTGTCGCCGGCGTACAGGTACACGGCGTCGCGGGCTCTGACTTGTCTCATTCGGCAATTCCTTGGTTCCGCGCCATTCTTTGCCCCGTGTGCGCCTAGGAGGAGATTCTAAGTACTACGGGATGCAAAAGAACGCAATTGAGCCGGGTATCGGGCGGCGATCGGATTTCGATCGCGTCAGATGCAGAGAGTTCGTTCGACAATGCTGCCGTGGACCTTTCCGACCTCGTGGGCGACGTGGAAGATCCAGCGGCCGGTGGTCATGCGGGTGATCGCGTAGGGCAACAGAGGATTGCGAACCGCAAGCGACGCCACGACCAGTGGAAAGACGAGCGGCTTGTTGTAGTACGAGAACCCGTCTCGACGAAAGCGCTTGTGGAGGAGCACGATCCCGCGGCCGTAGCGATACGCCTGATCCCAGAAGTCGCGGTAGTTGTCGCGAAGTCGGTAGTCGACGACAGCATCTGCGCTGTGGACCATCGTGAAGCCGGCCGATTGTGCTCGCCACACGTAGTCGACGTCCTCCGCCGCCAACGTCATCGACTCGTCGAATCCACCGATCGCGTCGTGTACGTCGCGCCACGCGCCGAAGTTCGCGCCCATCGCTGTGGGAAACCAGCCTGCTACCGGCCAGCCCGCGTCGGGTGAGGGAACCGGCCGCCACTGCGCAACGCGCGGCGTGTTGATCACCGTGGTCACGATCGAACCGGACACGAGATCGCCGCGGACGGCGGCTGCGGCAATGGCGCTGAGCCACCCGGGCCGGGCGACGTCATCACTGTCCAGATAGGCGATGAAATCACCGCGAGCCGTCGCGACACCGCGGTTACGCGCGCCCGCCACGCCCACGCCGTCCGATGAGTCGACGTACGAGGTGTCGAGTCCTGCCGGGACCGTGGGTCCGTGCATGTAGTCGATCAGACCGTCTGTCGACCCATTGTCACTGACAACCACATCCCAGCTGCCCGGGTAGTCCTGCGAGGCCAGCGCGGTCAATTGCGCATGGAGATGACGACGGCCGTTCTTCACCGGAATGACGACCGAAACGTGAGTCGGTGGGTGGCGATGCACCCAGCAATCTTCCCGTACCGAGGCGGCTGTGTCCCACGACCGTATTCTGTTGTGCGTCATGTGGGGTGCGGTAATCTTCGCCGCATGCCCACCGCCAAGCTGTCGGTCGTTGTTCCCGCTTACAACGAGGCCGAGGTCATTCGGAGCTGTCTGCTGAGGTTGACGGATGAGATCGAGGCGATTCACGAGGTCATCGTCGTCGACAACAACTCCACGGATGACACGCGGTCGATCGTGGACGAGTTCGTGGCGGACAATTCCAAGATCTCGGTGATCGTCGAGAAGGAACAGGGTCTGTTTCCGGCGCGCGACACCGGATTCGACAGCGCCACCGGTGACATCCTCGCCCGCATCGATGCCGACACGCGAGTCGGCGACGGTTGGGCGGCAGCCGTGGTCGCCTTCTTCGCCGCGCACGGGGACGATTTCGACGGTGGCACGGGGCTGTGTTCGTTCTACGACGCCCCGTTCCAAGAGCGGTTTCGGCGCAGCCACGACGAAGTGACAGCCGCCATGCAGGCCGAGCCCGAGTCCCCGAGGGAACACAATCGGCTGTTCGGATCCAACATGGCCATCACGGCGACGGCCTGGCGTGCGATCAGGACCCGCACCTCACGGCGCCACGACGTTTTCGAAGATCTCGACATCGCCCTGTGTCTGAAGTCGACCGGCGCCCGGCTGGGGCTGATACCCGGAGCTGACGCGACCATCTCCGGACGACGCTTCCGTACGGGGCCGATCTCGCAGATCCGATACTGCCTGTGTGACCAGCGGACGTACGAGATCCACGGCCTCAGTCGTGAGCGCCGTGGTGCGATACTCACGATGCTTCTGGTCTCGTTGCCGTTGTACGCGGCCATGTATCTGCCGTTCCGGCTCTACGACCCGGCCACCGCGTCGTTCTCGGTGTCGGCGCTGTGGCGAAAAAATCGGCTGGGCGTGCGGGCGCACGCCTGACAATTACTCAGAGGTCGACCGCTGCTGGAAGGTCGACGTCATCGAGCGCTGCTCCATGTGCACGAAAAGAGGCCCGGAGACATTCGCAGTATTCACCGATGTCGGGCATCACGGACCCGTCGACGGTGACCGAGATGTTGATCTTGTCGAGGCGGTTCACCACGGCGTGGGCGAGGGTCGTTCCGGTTGCGATCGGTTGGATCCCGAAGCTGCGGGCGACAGGTATGCCGAAGATCTTCCGCTCGACATCGGGTGTCCGGACATTCGAGACGACCACGTTGAACGGTGGATTGGTGGGCGTCGTCATCTTCGTCTTGGACCGTTGGTTGAGGTAGCCGAGATATCGGAGGATCGGGCCGGGCGTGACCGCGACCATCCCTACGGGGGCGTCCTCGAACTGCGCGGCTACGCGTGCCTTTGCTGCGGTCGTCTCCTGGGAGATGTTCAGCAGTCGAGTGCGAAGATCGGGTTCTCGGGTATGCAGATCGATGACCATGAACGTGAACTGGTTGAGGGTGTCGCCTGCGCGTATCGATCTGGTCGAGACGGGCGCGAGGGAGGACAACGACGAGTGTGGCGTTTCGCCATGCGCGCGTAGGTACTGATGAACGGCCTCCCCGACACCGACAACATCAGATCGTTGACCGTCACCCCTGCGATGCGACTCTTGAGGTCTACGACGCGATCTCGCGGGAACGACACGAGGTCTGCCGTGCGCGGGCCGCGAAAAGTGCCGTTGAATCTGGTGACCGGCCAGGTACTGTTCGCGGGTTCGGCCACCGCCGGTGTGGCTTTCCGGGATCGTCGATAGTTCTGGACGCCTGCGCCGATGAACCGACCGGCCGTGGCCGGCACCCGAACCGCTTCGCGGGCCATCAGTGAAGCCGTCGATCGGGAGCCCTCGCCGACAAACGTGCCGGGATCGGTGATCGGGGCGTCGCTGAACATGGTCGCGGACATCGTTCCCAAGGTGATCCCGTCGAAGGCGACGTGGTGGAAGTGGAATGCGATGATCGAGGTGAGCCCCTCGTGTTCGGGGACGTTCTCCACATCGGGGATGACGTGCATCATCCACGGCGGCCGGGTCAGGTCGAGTGAGGCGTCGGCGAGCTCGGCCAACGTGGCCCGCACCGCGGCCCAGTCGCGGTCGCCGGCGCGATGGATCTCCACATGGTCGGTGATCGAGAAGTCGGGGTCGTGCATCCAGTAGGGCAGGCCGAAATCGCCGGGCAGGCGGACGAGCTTGCTCTTGAACAGATCGTTCACTTCGATCCGAGCGAGGGCCCACTCGGCCATGTCGTCGGGGGAGAGTCCGAGTGGGAGGCCACCGGGGTTTTCCACGAAATTGCACGACAACACCGTCGACGCCGCGCCGCCTTTGCCGATGTACAGGAACACCGCGTCGCGGCCGGCGACTTGCTTCATTGCTGCTACCCCTAGGCGAGGCAACGTGTGTGCCGCGACATTCCGAGTCTGCGAACATTGATTCGCGATCTCAGATTCTGCGCTGATCGTAGCCGGGTCATCGGGAGTCGGCGTACAAATGCCCAAGAGGGACGGCCCCTCGCGCCGCACGAATTGCGGTCAGGTTCGCGACGCGGCGGCCCGCCGATAACCCCGCATGGCGGGCCAGATGAAGATCAGCATGATCGCCACTGCCCAAGCGATGGTCTTCGTGAGGTTCTCCGCGATCGGCCCGCCGGTCGCCAATGCGCGCATCGTCTCGATCGCGCAGGTCATCGGTTGGTTGCGTACCAAGGGCTGGAGGATCTCCGGGTAGGCCTCGATGGGAGAGAAACCCGAATTGAAGAACATCAGCAGACTGGTGCACAGGGACATGATCGGCACGAGCGGTGCGTTGGATGCGGAAACCGCCATCGTGAGGACGATGGTGGAATAGGCGGCACCGTAGAGGAGTGCGACGGCGAATATGCCTATCGCGGGCAGCACTCCCTGGTTGAAACGCCACCCGATGAGCATGCCCGCCGTGGTCAGGACCAGCGTGCTGGCAAGGATCCGGAACATCTCGATGTTGATCCGAGAGGTGAGATCGGCTGCACGATGAACCGGCAGGACGTACAGGCGGGTGAGAAGCCCGGTGCGGCGCTCGCTGATCAACCTCGTGCCCACGGCGAGAGAGCCGAACATCGCGCCGACCAGGACCACCAGCGGAACGGTACCGAAAGCGCTGTTCTGGCCGGTTGCCTGACCGACCGCGTCGCCGAGCACCACCTTGAACATGACCATGCTCAGCAACGGGAAGAGCATGCTCTGCATCAAGGTGAGGCGATCGCGGGTGACAACGCGAAGCTGTCGTCCCGTCAGGATCTTGGTGTGACCGAGGTAGGCGCGCAGACCACGTTCGTCGGTGTCGGGGGCAGCCGGCAGGTGTGTGGCAAGACCGGAAGCGCTCTTCTCGGCAGCGTCCGCGGCAGCGCTCCTGGCCGCGATCTGCCCCAGGTCGAGGCGCTCGGTCTCAGCTGCCTGCAACTCGGGTGACAACTCGAAGTCGAGTGATTCGCGATCGGTGATCGAGGTGATCTGACGATCGCGCCGGGGCCCGCCCCGGGTGGTGCTCTCGGCCTGCCGTTCCGCGATCTGTTCTGCGGTCCAGTCAGAGGTCGCGGCACCGGGGGAGAGCATCGTCCAGGGCCCGACCATGGTGCGGCGTGACCCGATGCCGCGAATCTCCCGCCTGGAGTCCGCAGAATCGAAGCGGGTCGTCGGTTCGTCATCGGGTGCCGCACGGCGGCGGGTTCGCGGCACAGAGTCGTTTGTTCGCCACCAGTGGTCGATCGGCGCGGCGTCGTCGCCACGGTGACGTGGTAGTCGGGGCTCTGGCCTCGAATGCCCGCCTGGCGTCCCGAGATCCGATTCGCTCATCGCTTGCTGCTCCGGATGGTCACCCACGTGCCGCCGATGATGCCCGCTGCGGCGATTCCCGCGGCCCAACAGACTGACGGCAATGCCATGTCCCATGTCACGTTGCCGCCGTCGAAACCTCGCATCAGCTCGGTGAACTGCGAGATCGGCTGATTGCGGGCGAACGGTCTGATCCATTCCGGGAATCGCTCTTCGGGAACGAAACCAGTGGACAGCATGCCGAGGATCAGCTGCGGAAGCGCAAGCGCCTGGCTCGTCGCCTGTGGGTTTCTGGTGATCGCGCCGATCGTGTCCGCCCCGAACGCGAGGATGACGCCGACAACCATCGACACCGCGAAGAACCCGAGAAAGTTCAGCAGGCCGGACTCCGGACGCCACCCGATCACGAGGCCGGAGATCATCGCCCAGGTGAGCGAGATGACGAGGAGGACCACGTTGGCACACAATCGGGCCATCAACGGAACGATGATGCTGACCGGCATACTGCGAAGTCGGTTGGTCAAACCCAGACTGCCGTCGGTCGCCGCGCGCATCGCGGCAGACGTCGCGACGAACCCAACCGACTGCAGGCAGATCACCGGCATGAGGAATTGGGCGTAGTCCATGCCCGGGTAGCCGTCCATGATCGTGCGCAGCGGGATGTAGAAGCAGACTGTGAGCAAGACCGGGGCCGTGATGCAGAGGAAGAACTCGCCGCGCCGTTTCATCCCGATCAACGATCGGGTCGTCAGCGCCAGCCACTGCCGCACAGGGCGGACCGTCGGATGGTTGTCGCCAGAGGACACGACCCTCGCGGGGGTCAGAGTCGTCATGGGCGCTCTTCCGCGGCCTGCGGGCCTTCGGTCAATTTGAGGAACACGTCGTCCAGCGAAGGGCGCCGCAGTCCGACGTCGGTCAGCTCGATACCCGCCGCGTCGGTGCGTCGAACGATCTCGACCAGGGTCTGGGTGGCCCTGACTGCCGGCAGCGTCAGCGAGGTGCGGGCGAGGTCGATACGGATCTGATCGGCGGGGACCAGATCGGACAGCAGGGCCTTGATCTTCTTCAGATCATCCGGGTAGCTGGGGACCACCTCGCAGAAGGTGCCGCTGACCTGTTCCTTGAGTTCGCTGGCGGTGCCCTCGGCGATGACCTTGCCCTTGTCGATGACGACGATGTTGTCGCTGAGGAGGTCGGCCTCCTCCAGGTACTGCGTGGTGAGCAAGGTCGTGATGCCCTGCTCGCGCAGTGACGTCACGATGTTCCAGACGTCTTGGCGACTTCGTGGATCCAGTCCTGTGGTCGGCTCGTCGAGGAACACCACCTCGGGGCGCACCACCAGACCGCAGGCGATGTCGATCCTGCGTCGCATACCGCCCGAGAACTTGCCGACGCGTCGCGATGCCGCCTCGACCAGATTGAAGGCCTCGAGCAATTCATCGGCGCGCACCAGCGCGTCGCTCTTCTTCAGGCCCATCAGCCGACCGAAGAGGATGAGGTTCTCGCGGCCGGTCAGCGACTCGTCCAGAGCCGCGAACTGGCCGGTCAACATGATCGACTTTCGCACCGACGCGCGGTCCTTCACCACGTCGTACCCGGCGATGTGGGCGCTTCCGCCGTCCGGGGTCAGCAGCGTGGCGAGCATGTTGACGGTGGTTGTCTTGCCGGCTCCGTTGGGCCCGAGGAGTCCGAGCACGGTCCCGGTCGGGACCTCGAAGCTGATGCCGTCGACCGCGGTGAAGTCACCGAACCGTTTGACCAGGCCGGAGGCGACGACGCTGTTCGCGGGACGGCCCCTGCCGTGTCGCTCGCTCATCCGGCCGGCGCTGGCGAAGTCTGTGGTCGCTGGCTCGTCGCGCGCACTGCTGGTTCCCGTAACTCGGCCCCGCCTGGCTTGCATGTCCGTCCCGTCATCGTCATGGTCGCATGGCGATGCGATCGCCCCTGTCGATTTACAGTGAACCTAGCGCAGAAATCACGGCGTAACACTACGCCGCGACACGGCGATATCGTCTCTGTGAATGGAATGTCGGCCAATTGGTATTCAACGGTCGAGCAATAGCTATAGTTTGGTGACCTGGCTTGGGGCAAATGCAGGTTACTCCAGCGACGAGAACGTGTTTCGTAGGTCGCATTCGGCGCACGAGGCAAGATGGGAGGGCGTTGTGGTACTGCAGCTCCGCCGTAATGGCAGGGGGCCGTCGGCCCAACCCGGCGAACGAGGATTTCGGGTTCGGGGTGACCGCACCTTGACGCAACTGGTGATCGCAGCGGCCGACGCCGGCCGTGACAAGCCTGCGGTGATCAACCGTGACAACAATTACGCAGTGAGCTTCGGCGAACTCAAGGCGCGCGCTCAGAGCGCCGCGATCGCGATGTCGAGCGAGTCGGGCATCGACGACTCCGCCCTGACTGTCGCTCTGATGACCGCGGTTCCCGGACTGGCGGTTTCAGGTCCGAAGGGTCTCGCGGATACGCTTACTGCGATACGTATTCAAGCAATGATGGTTCTCGCAGAACCACAACAGGTCTGACCTGCGGTTGCCTTGGCCCACACGCTGACTGGCGGGGGCCGGTAGCTGTCGGTTGGCAGGCCGTCGTGGCTGCTGCGTGAAGCGAAGACACGACAGGAGGGTCCGCCATGAGCAACCCATTCGATGACGAAGACGGCCGGTTCTTTGTGTTGGTCAATGATGAGAATCAGCACTCCCTGTGGCCGACGTTCGCCGACATCCCTGCGGGCTGGAACAAAGTGTTCGGTGAAGCGTCCCGAGCCGAGTGCCTCGACTACGTGAATGAGCACTGGACGGACCTGCGTCCGCAAAGCCTCATCGACGCCATGGAAGCCGATTCGGCCCAGTAGGTTACAATTGATCGTCAAGATCACAACCGTCTGATCTCGAATCGGGGTCGGCGGAGGGTCTGTGCTGCCTTGTCAGCGCAGGTCACAAGCTCTTTCAAAGGCGGGTGTGTGATAGATCACACTCCAATCATGTAACAGGTTAGCCATCCTCCCTTCCCTTCTCGTTCGAGTACTGTGAATATAGCCACGACGACCCAATTGGGGTCGAGGTCGATGCACAGGTTGGTGAGCACATGGCGATTTCAACGGTTCGAGCTCAAGAGATCCCGGCGGATACGGCCGTCCCTCTGGCGGAACTGCCCGACGCGGTGGCACGCCTTACGCGCGTGACGCCTGATCGCGTTGTCGTGCGTTACCGGAGCCGTGGGTTGAACTACCGCGAACTGGCCGCCGCGATACAGCTGATGATGCCTGTGACCCGCAGTCAGAACATGGATGACCGCTCGGCGGTCGTCGCTGCCATCTTTGCCGGCATCCCGAGTCTCGGATCAGAACCGGATTCCGCTGTCGTTGCGGCGGTGGTGGACGCAGCCTTGGCCAGAGTCGGTGCCGACCTCAGTGAACTCAACTCGGCCACGGCTCCGCCTCGGCAGCCCGTGCGTGCGAACCGGACCAGCGAGATGGATTTGCGGGTCATCGCCAGCAGGCTCTCCAGCGCGTAGGCCTTTCCGAAGAGAACGCGGGATCGGCTGTTCGGTCGACATCGGTGTTGTCCGTTTTCGAGTCCCCTGTTTGTTCCGGCTGTCGAGCTGTCCTATGGTCTGTTATTTGCAGTAGTCATGGCTGCTGATCGACTGTTCCTGCAGTTCAGTCCCCTCCGAGGGTGCATAAAGCAGGTCTACTTTTGTGCTCCGGTAACGCGTGTGACAGCCTGGTCGATAGGTCACAAATAGACGCGTCTTAAAGCGTGTCAGTTAACCGCGACCCGCTCGCGTGGTTACTGTTGCAATGAGAAGTTGCACGGCAGAATGTAACGATGAAACCTTGTGTCGGTACATTTGCTCGCGCATGCAAACGTGGTGATTCGAGGCGAGCGTTCGTTCGAGATTGGAGCGCGAGATTTTGAGTGCTGGCCGCTTCGACGAACCAGCAGACGCGCCCGGCAACTCCTTCGAGCTGTCGGCAGCGCAACGCGGGATCTGGTTCGCCCAGCAGAGCCTGGGCCACGTCCCCATCAACATCGCCCTATATGTGGAGTTGGTCGGTGACGTGGATCTCGACACCCTCACCCGTGCGTCGCAGGCGGTCGGTCGCGAGATGGGGTCCGGGTACCTGACTCTGGTGGAGACGGACGGGCTGCCGCTCCAATACGTCGACGCAGCGATCGACGACTCGATCGAGTTGGTGGACTTCGCGGACGAGCGTGAGCCGGTGCAGGCCGCGCAGGCCTGGATGCGCGAGGAGTACCGAAAGCCGATCGACCTGCTCGCGGACCGTCTCACGGTCAGCACACTTCTGCGAATCGGAGTCGACCACTACTTCTGGTACCTCCGTACGCACCACATCGCCATGGACGGGTTCGGGGCGATGGCCACCGTCACCCGCATCGCAGAGGTGTACACGGCCCTGATCTCGGGCGTCGAGGTTCCGCCGGGCAAGGGGGCTGAGCTCTCGGAGGTGGTTGCCGAGGAACGCCGATATCGCGGCTCGGATCGGTTCTCGAAGGACCGCGACTATTGGGCGGAGCGAATCACCGATCTCCCTGCGCCGCTCTCGCTCACGCAACACAGGGCGGCGCCCGGTGAGTTCTCGCTGGTGGCGTCGGCGACCCTCGCCGACGACACGGCCGCACTCCTCGACGAGGCGGCCCGGGATGCGGCGGGAAGCACCGCACCTGCGGTGATAGCCGCGTTCGCCGCCTATGTGGCCCGTATGACCGACAGCGAAGACATCGTGTTGAGCCTGCCGGTCTCTGCTCGGAACACGGCGCGACTCCGTCGCGCCGGGGGGATGGTGTCGAACATCGTCCCACTGCGTTTGACGGTATCGCCGAAGACGACGATCAGCGATCTGATCAGGACCGTGCAAACCGAGCTGACCGGCGCGTTGCGTCGCCAGCTGTACCGGCACGAGGACATGCGGCGCGACATCGGCCAGGGCACCGGCCGAAGGGGCCTGTTCGGGCCATCGGTGAACCTCATGATGTTCAAGTCGCTCATCGACCTCGGCGACGTCGTCGGTCACCTGCACGTGCTGACGACGGGCCCTGTGGAAGACCTGTCGATGAACATCTATCCCGGCGTCCAGGGTGCCAACCTGCGCGTCGATTTCGAGGCCAACCCGCAGACCTACACCGATGGTGACCTGCAACGGCATCACCACCGGTTCACCGATTTCCTTGGCCAGATGCTGCGGGCCAACCCCGACGCCGTCGTCGGATCTCTGAATCTGGGTTCGCCGGCCGAGATCGCGGCGACGATGGAACAGTGGAACGCCACCGAGCATCCCGTTGCGGCCACCGACCTGGTACAGATGTGGTCGCAGCAAGTTGCATCGACCCCGGACGCGACCGCGTTCGTCGACGGCGATCGTAGGGTGACGTTCGCCGAGTTCGACGCCTTGACGAACCAGATGGCCCGCCATCTCATCGACGTCGGTGTCGGGCCGGATATCCGCGTCGGCGTCGCGATGAGACGGTCGCTCGAACTGATGGTCGCCCTGTACGCGGTGCTCAAGGCGGGCGGCGCGTACGTGCCGATCGATCCAGATCACCCGAGCGGTCGAATCGCCGACGTCATCGCGACCGCGATGCCGGTGTGTGTGCTGGCGCGAGCCGTGGATCACCCGGTGTTCGCCGAGATCGACATCGCTGTTCTGGACCCCGAGGCGGTCGATCTCGCGGATCGATCGGACGCCCCGATCAGGGCAGGGGAGCTCACGGCTGCACTGAACCCCGAGTCGCTGGCATACGTGTTGTTCACGTCGGGCTCGACCGGGAAACCCAAGGGTGTGGCGGTCCCGCATCGCGCTGTGGTCAATCAGTTGGCTTGGGTGGCAGGTCATTACGGGATCGGCCCGGATGACGTGGTCCTGCAGAAGACCCCGACGACATTCGATGTGTCGGTGTGGGAACTGTTCTCGCCGGTCGTCGGTGCGCGGATGGTGGTCGTCGAACCGGATGGGCATCTCGATCCCGAATACCTGGTTCGCCTGATCGAATCCGAGGCGGTGACGGCGACGTCCTTCGTGCCCGCCATGCTGCAGCTCTTCCTCGGAGAAGTGACGCCCGGAAGCATGGCCTCTCTTCGGCTGCTGCTGGTGGCGGGTGAGGCGTTCCCGGCGAAGCTCGCCGGCCAGGCGCTGCGCGCACTACCGCGAACTGCTGTCGAGAACCTGTATGGGCCAACCGAGTTCACGGTTCACGCTACGTACGCCTCCGTGGAGTCCGGCACGGCACAGACGATCCCGATCGGCCGTGCGGTGTGGAATTCCCGCGCCTGGGTCCTCGACCGGCAACTGCGTCCCTGCGTCGTGGGTGCCGTTGGTGAGTTGTATCTGTCCGGGGACCAGATCGCTCGTGGATACTTCGGGCGGCCGGACCTCACCGCGGAAAGGTTCGTGCCCAGCGTGTTCGGGCCGACCGGTGCCCTGATGTACCGAACCGGCGACCTCGTTCGCTGGTCGGCCGATGGTGCTCTGGAATATGTGGGCCGCAGCGATTTTCAGGTCAAGGTTCGAGGGCTGCGAATCGAGCTCGGAGAGATCGAGTCGGCGATCCTGGCCGACGAGTCCGTGCGTGAGACGGTGGTCGTCGTCCACCAGAGCCCACACGGTCAGCGTCTGGTCGCCTACGTGGTGGGTACGGACGATTCGGCCGTGCTCGACACCGCGAAGTTGATGAACACCGTGCGCGCCCGGGTTCCCGAGTACATGAACCCGGATGCCATCGTGTCGCTTCCGCAGATGCCCCTCGGACCCAGCGGTAAGGTCGACCGCAAACAGCTTCCTGAACCCGACTTCTCCGCGCAGGCCGTTGCCTTCAGGGCGCCGACGACCGATACCGAACGAGCGATCACCGCTCTGATCGGTGACCTTCTCGGACACCCCGAAGTCGGACTCGACGATTCTTTCTTCGGCCTCGGCGGCGACAGCATCATGTCGATCCAGCTCGTGTCGCGCGCGCGGGCAATGGGTCTGCACTTCTCCTCGCGAGAGGTGTTCGAATGCAAGACGATCGGCGAGCTCGCTGATGCGGCTCGAGACGAGAGCTCGGCGTCCGTGGTCGAGGAACTGGCCGGTGGCGGGGTCGGGGAAGTCCCCCTCACGCCGATCATGGCCTGGATGACCGCAGAGCCTGCCGCCGTCGGCCCGTACTCGCAATCAGTGGTCGTGATCGCGCCGGTGATCGACGATCTCGATGTCCTGCGTCGCACCGTGCAGGCGGTTGTCGATCGACACGACGTCCTGCGATCGACGCTGTCCGTGGACGAGTCGGGTTCTGTCCGACATCACGTTGCGCCGGTGGGTGATTCGCCGGATGTCGAGGTGACCGAATCCAGCATCGCCGCAACGCCCGGTACAGCGGCGTACGACGACGCGATGTCCGCGCTGGCCACCACCGCGACCGATTCCCTCGATCCGTACAGCGGGAAGATCATGTCGGTGACCGTGGTCGACTCGGCGGCCTCGGACGTCGGACGACGCCTTCTGATCGTGCTGCACCACATTGCGGTTGACGGTGTCTCGTGGCGAATCCTGTTGCCAGATCTCGCGACGGCATGGTCGCAACTCGTCACGGGCGAGTCTGTGGCGCTACCGGCGACCGGTACGTCCATGCGTCGCTGGTCCCATGGGCTGGCCGAACTGGCCGCAGATCCGGCACTGCAGGACGAGCTGGCACATTGGCGCACGGTCGTGAGCGCGATCGACAACTCGACACTGGAACTGGACCGTGACCGTGATGTGGTCGGCACGCTGCGGCACCGGGAACTGACACTGTCGGCCAACCTCACCGACACCCTCATGACGCGCGTACCGCAGGCGTTCCACGGCGGTGTCAACGACGGACTGTTGGCCGCTTTCACGCTCGCGGTGACACACTGGCTGCGGGGCCGGGGGCTGTCGGGCGACTCGGTGGTCGTGTCCCTCGAAGCACATGGTCGCGAGGAGGAACTGCTGCCGGGCGCGGACCTCTCGCGCACCGTCGGATGGTTCACCACGATGTACCCGGTTGTCCTGAGCACGACGGGGACCGACGTCGACGACGCGTTGGCCGGTGGGCCCGCTGCGGGTGACCTCATCAAATCCGTCAAAGAACAGTTGGCGTCGGTTCCGCGCCGCGGGGTGGGCTACGGGCTGCTCCGCTATCTCGACGAGCGCGGAATCGCCGAACTGTCGCGGTATCCGGAGCCGGCGATCACCTTCAACTATCTCGGGCGTCTCTCGGGTACGGACATCTCCGGGCCCTGGGTTCCTGACGGGCAGAGCGCATTGCGGGGGACTCGAGGTGCTTCGGTGCCAGTGCGGACGGCTCTCGACGTCAACGCCGTTGTCATCGAGACGCCGTCCGGTCCGGCGCTGTCGGCAGGTGTGGATTATCCGGCAGGCGTCATCGACGACGAACAGGTCGACCAACTCATCGACTTGTGGCAACGCGCGCTGGAATCGGTTGCGTTGCATGCGGCGTCGCCGGGTGCCGGTGGCCTGACGCCGTCGGATCTGGAGCTCGTGGATCTCGGACAGGCCCAGATTCTCGAGCTCGAAGATCGCTTCGACGACATCGCCGATGTCTGGCCGTTGACGCCACTGCAGAACGGGCTGCTGTTCCACGCGGAACTCGCCGCAGGAGATGTCGACGTCTACGCAGCGCAGATGGTCCTCGACCTCAGTGGAGTCGATCCTGACCGGATGAGGCGCAGCGCAGAGGCACTGATCGCACGACATCCCAATCTGCGCACAGCGTTCTTCACCGACTCCGAGGGCACCGCGGTGGCGGTCGTGAAGCCGCACGCCGCCGCGCCCTGGACCGATCATGACCTGTCCGACCTCGAGCCCGGTGACCGAGAAGTCAGGGTCGCCGAACTGACCCACGAGGAGCGCGTCAGTCCTTTCGCCATGGATCGCGCACCGCTGATGCGGTTCACCATGATCAGACGCAGCGACTCCTCGTTCCGGTTCGTCGTCACCAACCACCACATCCTGCTGGACGGGTGGTCCTTGCCGATCTTCATGAGCGATCTGCTCGCGATCTACCGCGAGGGGGGCGACGCGCAGGCCCTGGTGTCTCCACGTCCGTACCGGAATTATCTGGTGTGGCTGCACTCTCAATCGCAGCAGCAGCAACAGTCGATCGATGCCTGGGCCGAGGCGCTCGCCGGTGTCGATGAACCGACGCTGTTGTTCCCGTCGGCCGTCGCGCACGGCGAGGGGCAGGTACCGCTTCAGACCGAGGTGACCGTCGACCAGCACGTGATGGCCGGTCTCACCGACTATGTCCGCGAATCGGGCGTCACCCTGAACACCGTGCTGCAGGCTGCCTGGGCAATAGTGCTGTCACGGCTGACCGGTCGTGACGACGTGGTGTTCGGGACAACGGTATCCGGCCGCCCACCACAGGTTGCCGGTGTCGAATCCATGCTTGGGCTGTTCATCAACACCCTTCCGGTCCGGGTCCCGGTCGGGTCCGCAGGCGACGTCGGTGATCTGATCACCAGGATCGCCCGCCGGCAGACCGAGTTGCTCGACCATCACACGGTCGGCCTGGCAGACATCGTGGCGACCACCGAAGCCGACTCGTTGTTCGACACGATGATGGTCTACGAGTCCTACCCGCTCGATCGTGATGCGCTCAGTGCCGCTGCGGATATCGATGGCATGCGCGTGGAGAGCGCCGACGTGCTCGACGCCACTCACTACCCGTTCACGCTGATCGCGGTGACCGACCCGGGATTGCGGCTGTCCGCGAAATATCTGCCCGGCATGGTCGAGCGGAACGAAGTGGAGTCGATCCTGGACCGGGTTGTCCGGGTTCTCGGACTGATTGCGGCCGATCCGTCCGCGCGGGTGGATGACCTCGACGTTCTCACGCCGGCCGAGCGTATCGAGCTGCTCGAGCAGAGCGGCAACGGCGAGACGGCAACCGGAACCCTTCCGGAACTGCTCGCCGGCGCAGTGACGCGAGCCGGAGATCGTGACGCCGTGGTGTCTCCGGCCGGCTCGATCAGTTACCGTGCTCTCGACGAGCAATCGAACGCGCTTGCACGCCTGCTGATCTCACGTGGCATCGGTTCTGAGCACATCGTGGCGCTCGGAATGGGGCGCTCGATCGACTTCATGGTCGGTCTATGGGCTGTCGCCAAGACCGGAGCGGGTTATCTTCCGGTGGACATGCGGTATCCGGCCGAGCGCATCGAACACATGCTCCGCGACTCTGCTGCGGTGTTCGGACTCTCGACATCGCAGTGGCGCTCGGCTCGTCCGGACTCGATCGAATGGCTGGAGCTCGACGGCAGCGACGTGTCGGGCATGATCGCCGGGTACGCGACGGACCCGATCGCTGATGACCAGCGATTGCGGCCGATCCGTGTCGCCAACACGGCCTACATGATCTACACGTCCGGGACGACGGGGGTCCCCAAGGGTGTGACCGTGACCCACGGGGGGCTGCTGAACCTGCTGCGCGAGCAGTCCGATCGCTTCGTCCTCACAGAAACCTCGCGCACCCTGCATTTCGCGTCCCCGAGCTTCGACGCCTCGGTCCTGGAGGTCTTGCTGGCGCTGGCGAACGGCTCGACCATGGTCATCGCGCCGACAGAGGTGTACGGCGGCGACGAATTGCACGACTTCCTGGCGGAGTTCGGCGTCACGCACGGATTCATCACGCCGGCAGCGCTCGCGTCGGTCGACCCGACAGGTCTCGACGCATTCGAGTCGGTGGTCGTCGGTGGCGAGGCGTGCCCGCCCGAACTCGTCGACCGTTGGGCTCCGGGCCGCCGGATGTTCAACGGTTACGGTCCAACCGAGACAACGTGTTTCGCCGATATCGCCGGTCCCATGCAGCCCGGGGGTGCCATCACCATCGGCTCGCCGGTACGCGGTCTCACTTCGTTGATACTCGACCACCGGTTGCAGCCGGTGCCCGTCGAAGTGGACGGGGAGCTGTACCTCAGTGGTCCTGCGATGGCACGTGGATATCATGAACGCCCCGGCCTGACGGCGGACCGATTCATCGCCAACCCGTACGGCAAACCCGGTGCACGGATGTACCGCACCGGTGATGTCGTGCGCTGGGAACGCCACGGCGACCACCTCGAGGTCAAATACATCGGGCGCAGTGACTTCCAGGTGAAGGTCCGTGGTTTCCGGATCGAGCTCGGAGAAATCGACGCCGCGCTCGCCGCTCACCCCGACATCGAGTTCGCGTCCACCTCTGGGGCGACTCTGCCTTCCGGCGCCACCGCGCTGGTGGCTCACGTGCTGGCATCACAGCCGCTGGAGGCCAAGGCAGTTCGGGAGTTCGTCGGACGGCGCCTGCCGTCGCACATGGTCCCGGGAGCAATTGTCTTCCTCGACAAGATCCCGTTGACCCGTTCCGGCAAACTCGACCGATCGGCACTGCCGGACCCCGATCTCGAGTCGTTGATCGGTAGCGGAGCCGAACCCCGTACGCAGACCGAACGCGTTCTGGCCGAGATCTTGGCCGAGGTCCTGGGGCTGCCGTCGATGGGCGTCGACGACTCCTTCTTCGATCTCGGCGGCAACTCCCTGGTCGCGACCAAAGCCGTCGCCCGGATCTCGGCACTGGTCGGACGCCGGATCGCGGTCCGCGAGATCTTCGAGAACCCGACGGTCGAATCCCTGGCGGCCCGGCTCGACGACGATCACAGTGTCGGCGACGTACCGGAACTGGTGGCCGGCGCGGCCGGTGACCGTCCTCCACTATCGCTTGCGCAACAGGCGATGTGGCTGCTGAACAGGTTGGACCCGGCGTCACCTGCGTACAACATCGTGCTACCGCTGACGATGTCGGGGTCACTGGATGTCCAGGCCCTACGTGCCGCCGTCGCCGATGTGGTGGCGCGTCAACAGTCTCTGCGCACCGTGTTCCCCGACAGCGCCGACGGCCCTTACCAGCGCGTGCTTCCGGCTGCGGATGTTGCCATCGACCTCGACGTCGTCGACGTGACGGATGTCGAAGCGATGCGCAGTGTGGCTGCCCGGTTCGCTGCCGAGGGCTTCGATGTGACCGGCGGCCCTCAGGACGCCGCCACGCCACCGGTGCGGGGCACATTGCTGCGTTCGGGCGATGACCATCTGTTGCTGGTCGTCGTTCACCACATCGTTGCCGATGGAGCTTCGATGGCACCGCTCGCCCGCGACCTGGTCACGGCGTATCTCGCTCGAAGTAGCGGCCACGCACCGCAATTCAGCATGCTGCCGGTGCAGTACACAGACTTCGCGCAGTGGCAGCGTCAGGTCCTGGGTTCTCTGGAAGATCCGGATTCGGTTGCCGGTCGGCAACTCGATTTCTGGCGGCGCAACCTCGCCGGCGTTCCGGAGGTGCTCGAACTGCCGTTGGATCGGTCGCGTCCGGTCCGGCGTGACATGGTGGGCGACTTTGTGCCGCTCGAGATCCCTCGGGAGGTGGTCGCCAATCTCGAAGTGCTCGCTCGGCGACACCAGGCTTCCTTGTTCATGGTTGTTCATGCGATTGTGGCGACTCTCCTGGCAAGGCTCTCGAATTCGAGTGATATCACGGTGGGCACACCGGTAAGTGGGCGGGATCACGTCGATCTGGAAGCCCTGGTCGGAATGTTCGTCAACACTGTCGCTCTCCGCGTCGAGGTCGATCCCGCCGAATCGTTCGACGCACTACTCGATCGCATTCGAGCTGGCGACCTCGAAGCCTTCGCGAACGACGATCTGCCGTTCGAAAGCGTTGTAGGCGCACTGGTGCCGACGCGCCGCACTGCTTATTCGCCGCTCTTCCAGGTGAT
Source organism: Williamsia limnetica (assembly GCF_003217475.1). Lineage (GTDB taxonomy): Bacteria > Actinomycetota > Actinomycetes > Mycobacteriales > Mycobacteriaceae > Williamsia > Williamsia limnetica. The sequence goes on from NZ_QJSP01000018.1 coordinate 65,919, forward strand.
GCTGTCGTTCGAGAACAACGAGACGGCGCAGGTGAACTTGCCGGACCTGGTTGTGGGTGTCGCCGATGAGATGGCCGACGGTGCGAAGTTCGACCTGACGTTCACCCTCAATGAAACGATAGACGCGACAGGGGCACGCACTCTCGCCGGTCGCCTCACCTATGCCACGGACATCTTCGATCGTTCTACCGCTGAGACGATGGTCCTACGGCTCGGCGCGCTCGCCACCGCGGTTGGCACGAACTCGGCTGCGGTTGTGGGCGACATCAACATCCTGACGGACGCAGAGCGGGTCGAGGACAGCGCTTCTGTCGTGGAGTCGCGCCCTCGAGCAACCGGGACCAAGTACACAGCGAAAGACTTGGCCGCCCTACTCGCGGCTGCCGTTGATCTGGCACCTGATGCCACGGCCATTGATCATGACGGAACAAGAGTCACATACCGTGATTTCAGCGATCGGTTTTCGCAGCTATCCGGACCGTTGACGGAACGCGGGATGGATGCCGACGCCATCGCCTCGGTCGTGCTCACCGGTCTGGTTCCAACTATCATGGTGGCCCCCGAGGGGTTCGCGACGGCACTGGACAATGTCATCGCCGACGCGGCACGTCTAATCGGCGATCACGATCTAGACGGGTATCGCAGATCAGTAGGCGTGACCGCGGCGGTGGGTGGTGTAGGTTCGAAACCGGCAGAAACCGAGGAGCCCACCCCGCTAGCCGAATGGGACCTGCGCGTTCAAGAAGATCCAGATGCTCCGGCGCTACGCAGTCTAGGCGTAGCGCTGAGTCGTAGTCAGCTCGATCAGGCCGCAAATCGTCTTGCACGGGAATTGATCTCGTACGCAGTGGGCCCCGACGACGTGGTCGGTTTGCTGTTGCCACGGTCGGCGAACTGGGTGATAGGAATGCTCGCCGCGTGGAAGGCAGGCGCGGCGTACCTGCCGCTCGATCCGGCGGCCCCCTCCGACCGCACGATGATTGTCATCGAAGATTCTCAACCATCCGTCGTGATCTCGGACCAAGAGACGTCGAATGCCGACCTGCTCACCCGAATGGAAGCAGCGGGCGCGGTCGTTGTCCGAATCGGTGAAGCCGCGACCGATGAGCGGCTGTCTGCACGCGATGCGTCCCCGCTACCGAATAGGTGGATCGAAGCTGGTGCAGACCTTCGATTGGCCTATGTGATAACAACATCGGGGTCCACCGGGCGACCTAAGCCGACACTTGTGACTGCCGCTGGCGTTTTCAACGTGTGGAACTGGTATCGCAAGGCAATGCCGGTTGATCAGGGCGACTCGGTGTTGATAGTGAGCTCCCCTCGTTTCGATCTGACTCAAAAGAACGTATGGACGGCCCTCAGTTCTGGTGCAGTCGTGCGCCTCGTCCGGGAGGGGTTCGATCCGGCCGAGGTCCTCGGCGTCATCTCTGATGAGAGAGTCGCGCTCATCAACTTGGCGCCGAGCGCGCTCGAAGTCCTCGTCGAGCTCGACACGACCAGCGTACTTTCCACAGTCGGTGCGATCGTTGCAGGCGGAGAACATCTGCGTGCTGGTGCCTATCGATCGCTGCTCGGCGGCACCACCGCGCTGGTCAACAGCTACGGCCCGACCGAGGCCTCCGACGTCACCGCGGCCAAGTTCGTCGATGTCGGCAGCCAGCTGCCCAACGAGGCCGGGGAAGCCAGGGACATAGGCCCGATCTCTCTGGGACCTGCGATTGCCGGTGTCGTTCACCGAATTCTTGACCAGCGACTGAATCCTGTACCTGTCGGAGTGGTCGGCGAGCTATATGTCGGGGGAATTGCACCAGCGCGCGGGTACGGAAAGATGCCCGCCATGACGGCCGCGCGATTTGTCGCCGACCCGGCTGGTCGGCCTGGCCAGCGCATGTACCGAACGGGTGATCTCGTGCGTCGGCTGCCCCATGGCGACGGAATCTTCATAGGGCGCAGCGACTTCCAGGTCAAAGTCCGTGGCTTGCGAATCGAATTGGGCGAGATCGAATCAGCCTTGACGGCGATCGACGGCGTCCGCCAGGCGGTTGTTACGGCGCACGGTGACGCTTCCGATCGGCGGCTCGCCGCCTACGTCGCCGGTTCCGGCGAAATCGACCGGGGCGACATTCGGATGGAGCTTGGCCGGGCGTTGCCCGACTATATGGTTCCTGAAGCAGTTGTCGTACTTCCCGCACTGCCTTTGAACGCTAATGGGAAGATCGACCGAAAGGCGCTGCCAAAACCCGACTTCGGACAGGTCGATTCGGACGCTTTCGTCGCTCCGCGAACTCCGCTGGAGGAGATAATCGCGGGTTTGTTCGCCGACGCGGTCGGTACAGGACGTGTAAGTGCGACTGCTTCATTCTTCGATCATGGTGGCAACTCGTTGAGTGCGGCCCGGTTGGCGAGCAGGTTGTCCGACACCCTCGGAATTGTGGTTGGATTGCGCGACATCTTCGAGCAGCAGTCGCCCGCCGAGCTCGCGCGATTCGTTGAGGAACGCCGAAGTGAAGGTTCCACCGCTGGGGTCGGCGTCGCGCCAGCACGCTTTGTCAAACCAGAAGGACCGCTGCCGGAACACATACCGCTCTCGCTGGCACAGCAACGCCTGTGGTTCATCAACCGATACGACCCGTCTTCAGGCGCCTACAACATTCCGATGACGTTGTTGTTTACCGGAGAACTCGACGTCGAGGCACTCGGCGCAGCGTTGGTGGATCTGGTCGAGCGCCAACAGGTGATCCGCACTATCTACCCGGAGTCGACCGACGGACCAACCCAGGTGATCGTTCCTATTATGGAGGCGCTCCCTCCCTTGAGGCTCGACTCCATCCCGCAACAGCAAGTGTTCGAACGCTTGCAATCCTTCGCCCGTATCGGATTCGATGTCACTACGACTGTTCCGTTCCGTTCCGCGCTCTGGCGCATTGAGTCGGCGTCGGCAACTCCAGAAACGCCCGACGAACACCTTCTCGTGATCGTCATACATCACATCGCCTCCGACGGCCTGTCGATGGGTCCACTGGCCACTGATCTTCTGACTGCCTACGAGGCTCGGCGCGCGGGTCGAGAACCGGACTGGGCGCCGCTTGAAGTGCAGTACACCGATTTTGCGATTTGGCAGCAGAACAACTTCAGCGGAAGAGATGCACTGGTCGGCCCAGCGGCGACCCAGTTGGAGTTTTGGCGGCGCAATTTGGCAGGTCTGCCCGAGGTGATCGGGCTGCCGACTGATCGGCCACGGTCCAACGTCCGAAGCGGTGTGGGCGCAAGCCACATGTTCTTCGTGCCTGCTGGTCTGCACCAGAAGGTGATCTCGCTCGCCGGTGCCAACGGGTTGTCCGCGTTCATGGTCTTCCACGCTGCGCTTGCAGTTCTGCTCGCCCGGTCAGGCGCGGAGAACGATGTTGCGATCGGTACACCGATCGGGGGTCGAGGTGCTCCAGAGCTCGACGCCCTAGTCGGCATGTTCGTCAACACCCTTGTCTTGCGAACAGAAGTGGCGCCGGACGTCACCGTTGCCGAGTTCTTGGCCGATGTCCGGAACCGGGATCTGGACGCGTTCGTCAACAGCGACGTCCCGTTCGAGCAGATCGTCGATTCGCTCACGCTGCACCGTTCCACTGCACACACACCGCTGATCCAGGTGATCCTCGGACTGAACAACTCATCTCGGCCGATCCTCGATGTGGACGGGCTCTCCGTCACGCCCGGAGCAGTCGATACGGAGTTCAGCAAGTTCGACCTCGCGTTCGAGTTCACCGAGCAGTGGGATGTCGACGGGAAACCCGCGGGGCTGGCAGGATTCCTCGGCTATGCCACGGACATCTTTGACGAGGCAACGGCGCGGGCGCTTGCTGATCGGTTGCTGCGAGTTCTCGAGGGCATGGTCGACGACAGCGATACGACCCTCGGCGACATCTCGCTACTCGATGAGCAGAGCATGGCGGACCTAGTGCCTGTGCGCGGTGTCGAACCAGTGGCACCAGCCTCGCTCATCGAGTTGCTGGACGCTGCAGTCGATCTCAACCCGGACGGCGTCGCTCTCGTCTGCGGTCCTGTGAGCATGACCTACCGCGAATTGAACGACCGGTCGAACCGCCTCGCGCGTGACCTGATCGCTCGCGGCCTGGGGCCCGAGGATGTGGTGGCGCTCGGGATCACTCGTAGCGTCGAATCGGTCCTCGCAATCTGGTCGGTCGCCCGCTCCGGTGCGGCCTTCGTCCCGGTCGACCCGAACTACCCGGCCGATCGCGTGGCACACATGCTGTCCGACTCGGGAGCAACGATCGGCATGACGCGGCGTGTCGATGCGGTCCGCTTGCCCGACACCATCGAGTGGCTCGACATCGACGATCCCGCTCTCCATAGCCGATCCGGTGAACAGATCGATCCGGTCGAGCTTCGGGGCCCGGTGCGCATGTCGAACTGCGCCTACATCATCTACACCTCGGGTACCACAGGGAAGCCGAAGGGCGTCGAGGTCACACACGGTGGACTGGCGGCGTTCAGTGCCGAACAACACCGGCGCTACCGCACCGACAACACTTCGCGGACGCTGCATTTCGCCTCGCCCAGCTTTGACGCGTCGATCCTGGAACTACTGTTGGCCACTGGCGCCGGCGCAACAATGATCATCGTCCCGGCCGGTATCTACGGTGGCGGGGAGTTGCACGACCTGCTGGCAGAGAACGCCGTCACGCATGCTTTCGTCACCCCGTCGGCATTGGCATCGGTTGATCCGCAGCAACTCCCGCACTTTGCGGATGTGGTTGCCGGGGGTGAGGCGGTGCCGTCGGACCTCGTGGAACGATGGGCGCCGGGTCGTCGTCTCTATAACGGTTACGGCCCCACCGAGACCACGATCATGACGAACATCAGCGATCCGCTGGTGCCCGGGGAACCGGTGACAATCGGCGGTCCGGTCGCGGGCGTCAGCGCGCTCGTGCTCGACAACCGTTTGCGTGCAGTGCCGACCGGTGTTCCAGGCGAGCTCTATATCACCGGCCTCGGCGTGTCGCGGGCCTACCGGGGCCGGCCGGATCTGACCTCACACCGATTCGTGGCGAATCCTTATGTGGCCGACGAGCGGATGTACCGAACCGGCGACGTGGTCCGGTGGGTGAAGGTCGACAAGCCAGGTGGCGGTTCTGCGTTCGAGATCGCCTATATGGGCAGGTCTGATCAGCAGGTGAAGGTTCGCGGTTTCCGTATCGAACTCGGAGAAATTGATTCGGTACTCGCCGGACATCCGGCAGTCGACTTCGCGATCACGATCGGAGTCGATGGCCCGTCCGGTGACACCGCTCTTGCTGCCTATGTGAAGCCGCGGTCGGGAAGCACCATCGATTCCGGCGATCTCACCGATTATGCGTCCGGCTTCCTACCAAAGTTCATGGTGCCGTCTTCGATCGTCGTCCTCGACGAGGTGCCGCTCACCCCTGTCGGGAAGCTGGACAAACGCGCTCTACCAGCGCCCGATTTCCAGGGAAGTTCCACGGAACACCGGGAACCATCAACCCCGATGGAGCACGCGATCGCGGCGGCATTCGCCGACGTCCTCGGTGTAGGTGTGATCGGTGCCGACGATTCCTTCTTCGACCTCGGGGGCAATTCGCTCGCCGCCACCCGTGCCATTGCCCGGATCAACGAGGTCCTCGGTGTGCGTTTGGGAGTTCGAATCCTGTTCGAGGCACCTGTGGTGGCGGATCTCGCAGAAGCGATCGCCGCGTCGCCGGACCTGGACGGAATGCCCATCCGCCCATTGACCCCGCAGCCACGACCGGATCGGATCCCGCTGTCGCTGGCGCAACAGCGGATGTGGTTCGTCAACCGGCTGAACCCTGAAGCTGCCGACTACAACATCCCGCTTGGCTTGCGCTTGCGCGGCGTCTTGGACGTCGCAGCGCTGCGAGCAGCATTGATCGATGTCATTGCGCGCCAGGAGATTCTGAGAACGGTGTACCCGGATTCGGTCCAGGGGCCCTACCAGAAGATTCTGCCGATCGAGGAAGCTGTTCCCCAGTTACCCACTCGTACGGTCGATTCCGAAGAAGTGCTGCTCGGCCTCTGCGTGGAACTGGCGACCGAAGGATTCGATGTCACAGCGGCCCCGCCGTTGCGGGCAATGTTGATGGAGGTCGCGCCCGAAGATCACGTGCTGCTTCTCGTCATCCACCACATCGCTGCCGATGGTTCTTCGCTGGTTCCGCTCGCGACGGATCTGATGACGTCGTACACCGCGCGAGCGGCCGGTGCCGAGCCGGTTTATCGACCGCTCACCGTGCAGTACGCCGATTATGCGATTTGGCAGCGCGCCGTCATGGGTTCAGAAGATGACCCGGATTCGCTCGCTGCGCGCCAGATTGCCTTCTGGCGTGACCATCTTGCTGGAATGCCCGATCTGCTGGACATCCCGACCGATCGGCCACGAACGGACAAGCGGTCGGTGGCCGGCGGCGAAGTCACCTTCACGATCGGCGAGGAACTCCAGACGCGGCTCAACGCCGTTGCGAGAGACAACGAGACCACCATCTTTATGGTGATCCACGCCGTGTACTCAGTTCTGCTCGCACGTCTGAGCGGTTCGGCGGACGTCGCAGTCGGGACACCGATCGCGGGACGCAATGCCTCCGCTGTCGACGGTCTGGTCGGCATGTTCGTCAACACCCTCGTGCTGCGGTCGACCGTGGAGTTGTCAGATTCCTTCACCGCCATACTCGCAGCAACCAAGGCCTCCGACTTGGCTGCGTTCAACAATGCCGAACTCCCCTTCGAGCAGGTTGTAGAGGCCCTCGCCCCAGTACGCACGCGTAAGTACGCGCCGCTGGTCCAGGCGATGCTCACCATGCAGAACATCGATGTCCCGACCGTGACGCTGCCTGGACTCGAGGTCAGTGGTCTCGAATCGCCGATCCGTTACGTCAAATCCGATTTAGGGCTGACGGTCTCGGAATCGTTCGGTGCCGACGGCCGCGGACGAGGCATCGACGCTGTACTGGACTACGCCGTCGACATCTTCGACGAAGCGACGGTCAAGGCAATGAGTGAACGCCTCCTGGCGATCTTGGAGGCGGTAGCCGGCAACCCGGATGTGACGATCGGCGACATCGACATACTCACCGCTGCGGAACGTCAGTCAACAGGACTGTCGACCACAGGGCAGGAGGCTGCTGGATTTGGGTCGGCTTTGCAAGACCTCCAGGGTAAGTCGCTCTCGGAACTGCTCGAGACCGCGGCGCGAATCAATCCGGAAGGAATCGCGCTCTCACACAATGGCATCGACGTTACATACGGTGCGCTGCACGCGAAGTCGACCGAGCTGGTCGTGACGCTGGCCGCAGTTGGCGTCGGGCCCGAGGCCGCAGTGACGGTTGCGTTGTCCACCCTGCTGCCAGGTCTGCTCGAAGGAGAATCCGCGGAAGGATTCGCCGAGCAGTTCTCCGGTATGCTCGCGTCTGTCATCGCCGAATCGGGTGATGCACCAGATGTGGAAGGCCTCACGCTCGCCACCCTCTTCGGCGACGCAGTCAAGGCGAACTCCCACGCCACCGCCTTGCTTTTCGAAGGCGAGACCATGACTTACCGCGAGTTTGCGGAACAGGTCTCGACGCTGGCGAGGTATCTGATCGCGGCAGGGGTCGGACCCGACACCCATGTGGCACTCGCCATGAACCGCTCGTTCCAACTGCTCGTCGGCATGTATGCGGTCATCGAAGCCGGCGGCGCGTATGTTCCGATAGACCTGGGCAATCCGGCGGAGAGAATCGCCTACGTCCTGGACAGCAGCCGGCCGGCGATGGTGCTGACGACTTCGGTCGACGGTTTCGAAGTGCCGGTTGAGACGCTCGCTGCTCCTGAGGTCCTGGTCGTCGATCAGTTGGACCTGGCCGGCTTCCCGATTGAACCGGTTGTCGATGCCGAACGTATCCAACCGCTGCGCGGTACAAATACGGCCTACGTCATCTATACCTCGGGCTCGACCGGACGCCCGAAGGGTGTCGCGGTCAGCCATGAGTCGATCGTCAACCGGCTGCTGTGGATGCAGTCGGAGTACCCGATCGGCCCGGGCGACGTTGTGATGCAAAAGACTCCTGCGACGTTCGATGTCTCGGTGTGGGAGTTCTTCTGGCCTTTGCAGGTCGGGGCCGGCCTCGCGATCGCGATTCCGGACGGACACCGCGACCCTGCATATCTGAGCCGCCTGATCGTCGATGCCGGTGTGACCACACTGCACTTTGTACCGTCGATGCTGTCGGCATTCGTCTCCTCTGCGGTTGCGACGGACCTGGTCGGACTTCGACGTGTATTCGCCAGCGGTGAGGCGTTGCCGCCGGGAACGGCAGCCCACCTGGCCCGACTCACAGACGCCGAACTACACAACCTCTACGGACCAACGGAAGCCGCCGTCGACGTCACTTACCACCAATACACTCCGGATGACGTCAATCTCGTTCCGATCGGTCGCCCGGTCGCCAATACCGGGGTGCACGTTTTCGACGCACGTTTGCGACCGGTGCCACCGAATGTGGCGGGCGAGCTCTACCTCACCGGCGTCCAATTGGCCCGCGGCTATGTGGGCCGTCCCGATCTGAGTGCGGACCGGTTTGTCGCCGACCCAACGGCGCGAGGCGGGCGGATGTACCGCACCGGTGACCTGGTCCGATATCGAGCCGACGGCGAACTCGAGTACATCGGGCGTACCGACTTCCAGGTAAAGCTTCGAGGCCTGCGGATCGAACTGCCTGAAATCGAAACAGCGCTTACAGACAATGATTCGGTCGCGGAGGCGGTCGTCGTCGTCGTCGACGCGGCGGGGGACCAGCACATCGTCGCCTACGTGGTCGCTGCCGGCGGTCACGAGGTGGACGTCGCTGCTCTGTCCGCGGGTCTGCGTGATCGATTGCCCGCGTACATGGAGCCGAGCGCGATCATGGTGCTTGAGCACCTGCCGTTGACGCCGAATGGAAAGCTGGATCGAAGGGCATTGCCTGCTCCCGAGTTCAGCGACCGGGCAGCTGAGTTCGTACCGCCGCGGACGGCAGCTGAGCAAGCGGTGGCGCAGGCCTTTTCCGACGTGGCCAAACGCGCTGAGGTCGGCGCCAATGATTCGTTCTTCGATATCGGTGGTACGTCGCTCGGTGCGACTCGCGTTGCGGCACGTGTGGCCGCCGCGCTGGGCACGGACATCAGCGTGCGTGACATCTTCGACCATCCGACCGTTGCAGAGCTCGCCGAACTGACCGCCAAGCGGTCTGGCGGCAGGCCGGCACGCCAGGCACTCGTCCCGGCGGATCGTCCCGAGCGGATCCCGCTGTCTCTCGCACAGTCCCGGATGTGGTTCATCAACCAGTTCGACACCAGTTCCCCGGCATACAACCTGCCACTGCCGCTACGGTTGTCCGGTGAGCTCGACGTCGCAGCTCTGCGCGTCGCGATCGCTGACGTCGCTCATCGTCACGAGTCACTGCGGACCACCTTCCCGGACTCCGCGGACGGGCCATATCAACTCATTCAACCGGCCGAAGAATCAGTTGCAGGGATCTATCAGGAAATCGAGGTCCGAAACGATTCCGGCGCGATCGAGGACGAACTGCGCCGTCACGCCCTGACCGGCTTCGACGTCACTGCCGAACTGCCACTACGAATCATCCTCATTCGCGTGAGCGACACCGAGCACATCCTGATGATGGTCGTCCATCACATCTCTGCCGACGGCGCCTCTCTGGCGCCGCTGTTCAGTGACCTACTGCTCGCCTACGAGGCGAGGAGAAACGGTGCACCGCCAGAGTTCACCCCGCTGGCAGTCCAGTATGCCGATTACGCGATCTGGCAGCGCCAGGTTCTGGGCGACGAAAAAGATCCGGGCTCGCTCGCAGCAGAGCAGGTTGGCTTCTGGCGCGAGGCACTGGCGGTACTGCCGGAATCGATAGAACTGCCCACCGACCGGCAGCGCCCGGCCCTGCAATCGCTACGTGGCGCAAGCCTGCCGTTCAAGGTTCCCGCAGCCGTGCGCGAAGCGTTGCAACAGGTCGCCCGTACCCACGATGTCAGCATGTTCATGCTGATGCATGCCGCATTGGGCGTACTACTCGAAAGGCTCAGCGGTGTCAGCGATATCGCGATCGGTACACCGATCGCGGGGCGCGGCGAGCAGGATCTCGATCCGTTGGTCGGCATGTTCGTCAACACCGTCGTACTTCGCGTGCAGGTCGATCCCAAGGAAACATTCGCTGATCTGCTCTTCGATGTCCGGACTACCGACATTGATGCAATGGCGCATGGAGACATCCCCTTCGAGCGGTTGGTGGAAGTGCTGGACGTCCACCGCTCGACAGCTCATCACCCGCTCTTTCAGGTCGCTCTGTCGTTCGACAACAACGAGATGCCTGAACTGAACCTCCCGGGTCTCCGGGTATCGCCTGCACACGCCGACTTCGACGTGGCGAAGTTCGACCTTCAGTTGTCGATCGGTGACAACGACGCGCCGGGATCGGACATCGAAGCGCTGTTTACCTACGCGACGGATCTGTTCGACGAATCGTCTATCTCCTCGTTCGCGGATCGCTTCATCCGTATTCTCACTGCGGTCGCAGACGATCCAAACGTGATAGTCAGCGACATCAACGTTCTCGATGAGTCTGAGGTCACCGATCTGGTATCGATCTCGGGTGGTGCAGGGGTCGATGCAGAGTCGCTACCCGCGATCCTGGCACGCGGCGTTTCCGTCAATCCGGCCGGCATCGCGGTGTCGTACTCAGGTCAGACGCTGACGTATACCCAGCTCGATCAGCTGACGAACCGCATCGCGCGAAGGCTCATTGCACTCGGTGCGGGCCCGGAAACAGTGGTGGCGTTGGGGATTCGGAGATCGATGGATTCGATCATCGGGACGTGGTCTATCGCTAAGACCGGTGCGGCCTACTTGCCGATCAATCTGGATTATCCGCGGGAACGAATCGTTGAGATGATCGAGGACTCGGGGTCGCGCTTCGGACTCAGTGCGGACGGCGACAGAAGCCATCTGCCCGCAGGCATGGACTGGTACGAAATCGATGAACTCGACACAGAGTCAGAGGATGAGCGATCCGACGCGGTGACCGACGCCGACCGGATCCGGCCGATTCGTTTGGATAACCCCGCCTATTTGATCTACACATCCGGCTCGACGGGTAAGCCGAAGGCCGTTGTAGTTTCCCATCGCGGCCTGGCGAATCTGGCGCGGGACGTGCGAGAGCACTATGACGTCGACCCGCAGTCGCGGTTCCTGCACGTTGCATCACCGAGTTTCGACACCTCGGTCGGAGAACTGTTGGCGGCGTTCAGCGCCGGCGCTGCGCTCGTCGTGTCGCCGCAGGACGTCTTTGGCGGTACGGAGTTGTCCGAGTTGATTGCCGCAGAACAGGTCACCAACGTCGTGATGACTCCGACTGCGTTGATGACCGTCAATTCTGCGGGCCTTGAGTCCGTGCGGTCGGTCGTCGTCGGCGGCGACATCTGTCCTCCGGAGCTCACAGAACGCTGGTCAGGTCTGCTACGAAACGCCTACGGTCCGACTGAGTCGACCGTCATCGTCACCATCACCCCGCCGCTGTCCTCCGGCGATCGCGTCACCATCGGATCCCCGCTCCGCGGTGTCACGACCCGAGTTCTCGACTCGAGGATGAGAGTCGTGCCCCGTGGCGTCGTCGGTGAGCTGTACCTGGCGGGTCCAGGTGTGGCTCGTGGCTACCACAACCGTCCGCAGATCACGGCGCAGCGATTTGTGCCCGACCCTTATGGGGCGCCAGGAACCCGGCTTTATCGCACCGGTGACCTCGTCCGATATAGCGCGGATCCCTCGGTGGCCCGAAACTCGCTGGAGTACGTCGGACGTAGTGACTTCCAGGTCAAGGTGCGTGGCTTCCGGGTAGAGCTGGGTGAGGTCGATCGCTTGCTCGACGCTCAGCCAGACCTCGATTTCGCGGTAACAGTGGGTACAACGGGGCCGGGTGGCGACACCGCCCTGGTGTCGTACGTACTACCCAAGGACGGCCGGACCGTAGACCCTGAGGCACTCAAACGTGCCGTGGGCGAACATCTTCCGCAGCACATGGTGCCTTCCGTGGTCATGATCCTGAGCTCGATCCCACTCACGCCGATCGGTAAACTGGATCGGCGTGCACTGCCGGAGCCGACGTTCAACCTCGGCGACCGGGTGTACCGCGCTCCGCGCAATGTCATCGAGACGACGCTCGCCGATGTGTTCTCCGAGGTCCTCGGTATCGATGAGGTCAGCATCGACGAGAGCTTTTTCGACCTCGGGGGCAACTCGCTCAGCGCCACGAAGGTGGTCGGCAGGGCCGGCGCGCTACTCGGCAGCAAGATCGGTGTTCGGGAACTGTTCGCGGCCCCGACTGTCGAAGAGCTTGCATCCCGATTGTCGGCGAGTACTGATATTCGACCTCAGCGACCGCCGTTGGTCGCGCGACCCCGGCCGGTGCGAATACCGCTCTCACTGGCGCAGACCAGGATGTGGTTTCTCAACCGGTTCGACCCCGAATCGGTTGCGTACAACATTCCTGCGGCGGTGACCCTCAACGGGGCGCTGGATGATTTGGCGCTCGAGCGCGCCATCACCGACGTGGTCGACAGGCACGAATCCCTGCGAACGATGTATCCCGATTCGTCGTCGGGACCCCATCAGGTGATTCTGACGGCCGAGCAGGCCGCGGTCCGCGTCGAGAAATTCGACGTCGACGCTCAGACGCTGTTGCCGGAGCTGCAGCGTTTCGTGGCACAGGGTTTTGATGTCACCCTCACGGTTCCCGTGCGTATTGCGTTGCTTCGGGTGGAGCCCGATCAGCACGTGCTCGTGATGGTCGTCCACCACGTGGCTGCGGACGGCCAATCGATGGTCCCGTTCGTCGGTGACCTGGCGATGGCCTACGCAGCCCGCGTCGAGGGTCAAGCGCCGGCCTGGTCGCCGCTGCCGGTTCAGTACGCGGACTATTCCATCTGGCAGCGCGACCTCCTGGGCGACGAAGGTGACCCGGGAAGTGTGCTCGCCACTCAAGTCGAGTTCTGGAAGCGCAACCTGGCGGGTATCCCGGATCAGCTCGAACTGCCCACCGATCGGCCACGGCCTCCGGTGCAGTCGCTACGGGGCCGCCAGCTGCGCTTCTCTGTTCCCGCCGATCTACATCGCGGATTGTCGGACCTCGCGCGTTCACGGGGTGCCAGTACGTTCATGGCCTTCCACGGTGCGTTCGCGCTGTTGCTGGCGCGACTGAGCGGCAACGGGGACATCACCGTCGGTACGCCGATGAGTGGTCGGGTGGAGAGTGAGGTCGAAGGTGTCATCGGCATGTTCGTCAACACACTGGCACTGCGGACCGAGATCGATCCGGGGCGGAGCTTCAACACCCTGCTCGACGGTGTCCGCGATCGGGATGCGGAAGCATTCACCCACGCCGACGTGCCGTTCGAGCGGCTCGTGGAGGTGCTCAACCCGCAGCGGTCCACTGCGCGGCATCCGATCTTCCAGGTCGGTCTGTCTTTCCAGAACATCGATCGCGCCACTCTGGAGCTTCCGGGTCTGCGCATCGAGCCGGTCGAGATGCCGGAGGGCGTCGCACAGTTCGACCTGCACCTGATCCTGTCGGACAACTACGGTCCCGACGGTGAACCCACCGGCCTCGACGCGGTGTTCACCTACGCCGACGATCTGTTCGATCCCGATACGGTGTCGTCCATCGCCGAGCGCTTCGTGACCCTGATCTCGGAGATCGTCGCCACCCCGTTCACCGCCGTGGGCGACCTGCCACTGCTCACCGATCGTGACCGCCGCGAACTGATCCGCGGACGGAACAACACCGCGGTGGTGCTCGCGCCGGCGACTCTGGCCACCCGACTGGCGATGTCGGTGCGGGACAACGCCGGCGACATCGCGCTGGAGACGGACGACGGCAGCACCCTGACCTATGCCGAGCTCGGTGGACGGGTGAACGCCCTCGCGCGGATTCTGATCGCCCAGGGTGTCGGGCCCGAGACCATCGTCGGTCTGGCCATGCCGCGCTCGATCGACCTGCTCGTCGGTATGTATGCCATCACCGTCGCGGGCGGCGCCTACTTGCCCATCGACCCGGATCACCCGTTGGATCGGACATCTTTCATCGTCGAGAGTGCCCGGCCGGTGCTGACATTGGTCTCCGGCGACCGCCCGGCCGGCCTGCCGGATGCGACCGCGACCCTGGATGTCACCCAACTCGACATGGCGTCGGCCTCGTCCGGCCCGGTCGAGGACTCCGATCGCATCGCGCCCCTGCGCCCCGAGAACACCGCCTACATCATCTACACGTCGGGATCGACCGGCCGCCCGAAGGGCGTCGCGGTCCCGCACGCGGCAATCGTCAACCAGATCAACTGGATCGACGCCCAGTTCCGGCTCGACAGTGACGATGCGCTCTTGCTCCGCACGCAGGCGACCTTCGATCTGTCGGTCTGGGAGTTCTGGTGGGCCACGACGTCCGGTGCCCGGCTCGTGGTGGCAGACCCCCAGGGACACCGGGATCCGGTATATCTGGCGGGTCTCATCGAGCGGGCCGGCGTCACCACGATGACGTTCGTGCCGTCGCTGCTCGGGGCATTCCTGCAGGAGGCCCATCCGGGCCAGCTGGCATCCCTGCGCCAGGTCTTGTGCATCGGTGAGGCGCTGACCCCCGATGTCGTCTCCAGATTCCGTCAGTCGACCGGGGAGGCGACCGGCGGCGTAGCCCGACCGGATACCGATTTCGATGTCACCGTGGTCTCGATGCACAACCTGTACGGACCCACCGAGGCCGCGGTCAGCGTCACCCATCAACCCGTGCCGAAAACGGTCGGCGCCGTGGTGCCGATCGGACGGCCCGAGTGGAACAGTCAGGTCTACGTCCTCGACACCCGTCTCCATCCGGTGCCCGACGGCGTCACCGGTGAGCTCTATCTTGCGGGTGCACAGCTGGCCCGCGGATACCACGGCCGCAGTGACCTTTCGTCAGAGCGGTTCGTGGCGAACCCGTTCGGTGGACCGGGCAGCCGGATGTACCGCACCGGTGACCTCGCTCGCTGGACGACACTGGACGGCGACGCCGAGCCGACCCTGGCGTACGTGGGCCGCAGCGACTTCCAGGTGAAGGTGCGCGGATTCCGTATCGAACTCGGTGAGATCGAACGGGTACTCGCGTTGTCGCCTCAGGTCGACGCCGCAGTGGTCACCGTTCACAGTGATCCACACGTCGGTGACCAGCTGGTCGCCTACCTGGTGGCGGCTCCGGGGCAGACTGCCGATACGCGCGCCGTCCTCGCCTTCGCGGCAACGGAACTACCCGCCTACATGGTGCCGGCGCTGGTGGTCCCGATCGATGAGCTGCCGCTCAACATCAACGGCAAGCTCGACCGAAAAGCACTGCCGGAGCCGGTCTTCGCCGGTTCGGAGAGCTATCAGCCGCCGAGCAGCCCCGTCGAGGAGATCGTCGCGGGCATCTTCGCCGACATGGTGGGCGCCGAATGGGTCGGGGTACACGACAGTTTCTTCACCCTCGGGGGCAACTCGCTGTCGGCAACGCGGGTGGTCGCACAGATCAATGCTGCGGTCGGTTCCGATCTGGCGGTCCGCGATCTGTTCACCGAACCCACCGTCGCCGGCTTGGCTCTGCTCGCCGAGCGCGCCGACGGCGGACGCGGCCGTCCGCCGCTGCTCGCCGGGAACCGGCCCGACCGACTGCCGCTGTCGCCGGCCCAGAGTCGGATGTGGTTCATCAACCAATTCGACACCTCCTCACCGGCGTACAACATTCCTGCCGTCATCGCGATGTCGGGCGAGTTGGACGTCTCCGCGCTGCGCGAGGCGGTGACGGACGTCGTCGCGCGCCACGAAATACTGCGCACGCGCTACCCCGATGACGGAGACGGCCCGCGCCAGCACATCGTCGACGTCGATGAAGTGACCTCTGCGGGACTGTTGTTGGATGTTCGCGACGTGTCGGGCGACGAGGATCTGTATGCCCAGCTCGGGTCGCTGATCGGCGCCGGATTCGACGTCACGGCAGCCATACCGGTGCGAATCGCGTTGCTGCGTCGCGGCGTCACCGAGCACGTCCTGGTCATGGTGATCCACCACATCAGTGGAGACGGATCATCGGTGGCACCACTGGCCCGCGACGTGATGGTCGCCTACACCGCGCGCACCGCGGGAACCGAGCCGAACTGGGCGCCTCTTCCGGTGCAGTACGCCGACTATGCGCTGTGGCAGCGCGAGGTGCTCGGCGACGAGTCCGACCCGGAGTCTCTGGCCAGGCGCCAGATCGATTTCTGGACAAAGGAACTCGACGGCATTCCGGATGTCATCGATCTGCCCCTCGACCGGCCCCGGCCTCCGGTGCAGTCGATCGAGGGGGCCGCGTTCGAGTTCGCACTCGACGGCGAACTGCGGTCCCGCCTGCAGCGGGTGGCGAACATCCATCACGCGACGATGTTCATGGTCTGCCACGCGGCACTGGCGGTGTTGCTCTCGCGTTCGGGCACCACCGACGACGTCGCCGTGGGTACGGCGATCGCGGGCCGCGGCGAACCGGAACTCGACGATCTCGTCGGTATGTTCGTCAACACGTTGGTGCTCCGGACGCGGGTCGATCCGGGGGAGCGGTTCACCGACCTGCTCGCCCGCACCCGTAGCACCGACATCGCGGCGTTCACGCACACCGAGATACCGTTCGAGCGGCTTGTCGAGCACCTCGCTCCCGAGCGTGAGACCTCCTACGCGCCCCTGTTTCAGGTGGCGCTCGCCTTCCAGAACAACGAGAAGGCGGAACTGGAGCTCCCCGGAATGAGGGTCTCAGGACTCGAATCCGACCTGAAGACGACCAAATTCGATCTTCAGCTGACGCTCGCCGATCACGTCGACGACAATGGCGTGACCGGTCTGACCGCGCTGTTCACCTATGCGACCGCGCTGTTCGACCAGTCGACGATCGCGTCGCTGGCGCAGCGGTTCACCGCGATCGTGTCGGCGATCGCGGCCGACCCGGATGTCCGCGTCGGCGACATCGAGTTGCTGACCCCCGAAGAAAGGGTGATGCTCTCACCGGTCACCGGACCCCCAGATGTCAATCCATGCACCATGATCGACATCTTCGATGCTGCCGTCGAGGCCAACCCCGATGGGGAAGCGCTTGTCTGCGGTGATGAGTCTCTGACCTATGCCGAACTCGATCACCGGGCCCGACTCTATTCGCGGGTGCTCATCGATCGCGGGGTGCGACCCGGAATGCCGGTGGCGCTGGCCATCGGGCGATCGACGAATTCGATGATCGCCTTCTGGGCCATAGTCAGATCCGGTGGTGCGGTGCTGCCCATCGATCCGAACTATCCGGCCGACCGGATCGAGGGGATGGTTGCCGACGCCGATGTCGCGATCGGACTGACGACGGCGGACATCGTCGACCGACTACCGCAGCTGACCAAGTGGCTGCCCATGTCCGAGGACGTGCTGGCAGCGATGCGCGCCTCCGAGGATGCCGAGAGCGCCGGTGAGCAGAAGGCAGCGGTCCCGGCGACGCCGCATATCGATGATCTCGCCTACGTGATCTTCACGTCGGGTTCGACGGGCCGTCCCAAGGGCGTCGGGACCACCCACCGCGGCCTCGCCAACCTCGTGACCGAGATGCCGTCGCGCTTCAAGCTGACCCAATCCTCGCGAGTCCTGCATTTCGCGTCGCCGAGTTTCGATGCGTCGATCTTCGAGATCATGATGGCGGTCAC
Source organism: Williamsia limnetica (assembly GCF_003217475.1). Taxonomy (GTDB): domain Bacteria; phylum Actinomycetota; class Actinomycetes; order Mycobacteriales; family Mycobacteriaceae; genus Williamsia; species Williamsia limnetica. Next base: position 83,694 of record NZ_QJSP01000018.1, read on the forward strand.
GGCGGCGTCGACGCAGGTGATCGCCCCGGCGTCGATCTTCGGTGGCGAAGACCTGGCCAGATTGCTGGCCGAGCAGCGGGTGTCCCACGCATTCGTGACTCCCGCGGCACTCGCCACGGTGCCTGCCGACGGTCTCCGCGGTGTCGAGATGATCGCTGTCGCCGGAGACGTCTGTCCTCCGGAACTGGTGCGGCGGTGGGCTCCCAGTCGATCGATGTTCAATCTCTACGGTCCGTCGGAGGCCACCATCTGGTCGACGTCGACACCGCCCCTGGATCCGTCTGGCCCGGTCACCATCGGTGGCCCTGTGACCGGAGTCCGTGCCCTCGTGGCCGATTCCCGGATGCAACCGGTCCCCGTCGGTGTCGCCGGCGAACTGTACGTGTCGGGTGCGGCGGTCGGCCGGGGATATCTCGGACGTTTCGACCTGACCGCCCAGCGATTCGTCGCTGATCCCTACGGCGAACCAGGCTCGCGGATGTACCGCACCGGCGATGTGGTGCGTTGGAAGCAGGTGTCCGACCATCGCCTGGAGCTGGAGTTCCTGGGACGCAGCGACTATCAGGTCAAGGTGCGTGGTTTCCGTATCGAGCTCGGCGAGATCGACTCGGCGCTCGGTGACCATCCCGACATCGACTTCGCGGTGACGGTCGGCCGGACGAACCCGAACACCGGCCAGACCATCCTCGCCGCCTACATCTACCCACGTCCGGGCAGAAGCGTTCAGGTCTCAGAGGTCAGTGCCCGCCTCGGGGAGCGACTGCCGGCGCACATGGTGCCGTCATCGATCACCGTCCTCGACTCGGTCCCACTGACACCTGCCGGCAAACTCGATCGCCGGGCACTGCCCGAACCGGTCTTCGACAGCAACGCCGATTCGTATCGTGCCCCGACCTCCGCGATGGAGGAACTGCTCGCGACACTCTTCGCCGACGTGCTCGGGGTCGAGCGCATCGGCGTGGACGACTCGTTCTTCGCACTCGGCGGCGACAGCATCGTCTCGATTCAGCTCGTCTCGCGGGCCCGTGAGGCCGGAATCGTGTTCACGCCTCGTGACGTGTTCGATCGGCGCACGGTGGCCGAGCTCGCCGCGGTAGCGCGGGCCGCAGCCGATGCCGAGGTCCGACGCGTCGCAGAACTCCCTGGTGGCGCAGTGGGTGCGGTGCCACTGACCCCGATCATGCGCTGGCTGGTCGAGTCCCGTCGCAACTACCGGCATTTCTCGCAGGCCACGTTCCTGACGCTGCCCGCCGATCCAGGACACGACCGGTTGCTGGCCGCGGTCTCGGCAGTGCTGACCACACACGATGTCCTCCGAGCCAGACTCGTCCTCGACCGCGACCCCGAGCACTCCCGTCTGGAGATCCCGTCAGCGGATTCGATCGACCCCGCATCGGTACTGACCCGGGTCGAGTTCACCGCAGCCCCGGGCACGTCTGAGTTCGAGGAGACGGTTGCGGCAGCGACCCGCATCGCCATCGATCGCCTCGATCCGGAGAGCGGCGTGATGATGCAGGTCGTCTGGTTCGATCCGGCCGCAGGTCTGCCGGCGGACGTGATCGGCCGCCTGTACGTGCTCATTCACCACCTGGTGGTCGACGGTGTGTCCTGGCGGATTCTGCTGCCGGATCTCGCTGTGGCCTGGGGCCAGAGTCACGGTGGGGCGGTGCCCGAACTGCCTGCCGTGGGCACCTCGATGCGTGCCTGGTCAACTGCGCTGAACGCGACCGCTGAGCAGCGCGGCGATGAGATCGATTACTGGACCACGGTTCTCGGAGTCGACGATCCGGTGCTGGGTAGGCGTCGGGTCGATCCCGATGTCGATGTTGCCGACACGATCGACCGCTTGGAGGTCGAGTTCAGCAGCTACGTCACGGAGTCGATGCTCACCGGTGTCAGCGCCGCCTATCGCGGTGGCGCCAACGATGCGCTGCTCACCGCCTTGGCTCTGGCAACTGCGCGGTGGCGTTCACGCCGAGGGTCGGCATCGGACACCCTTCTCGTCGACCTGGAGGGTCACGGCCGTGAAGAAGACGCCGTCGGGGGAGCGGATCTCTCGCGCACAGTGGGCTGGTTCACGTCCCTGTATCCGGTGGCGCTCGATCTCTCCGGTATCGACACCGACGATGCGTTCGCGGGCGGTCCGTCCGCGGGCTCGGCGTTCAAGGCGGTCAAGGAACAGCTACGGACGGTGCCGCGGAGTGGGATCGGGTTCGGCGTGCTGCGCCACCGGGCCGACTCGCCGTTGGCGGGGATCGGGGCCGACCCACAAATCGGATTCAACTACCTCGGACGCATCGCGGCCGGACACGGCGACGTCGATGACGCCGCCGCGGCTCACGGGTGGCAGCGCGCAACCGACGGTGGTGAAGTCGGCGGCGCCCAGGACCCAGGGATGGTCGTTCCGTCCGCACTGAGCATCAACGCCGTCACGACCGACTACGCCGACGGACCGAGATTGTCCGCGTCGTTCGCCTACGCCACCGGAATCCTCGACTCCGACGACGTCCGCGAACTGGCGGAACTCTGGAAGGAAGCGGCCGCGGCGCTGGTTTCTCACGACCGTCGCGGTGACGCCGGTGGTCTGACGCCGTCGGATGTCCCACTCGTCCGTGTCAAGCAGACCGAGATCGACGTCCTCGAGCGCGATCACCGCGCAGTCCACGACATCTGGCCGTTGTCCCCGCTGCAGATGGGCATGCTGTTCCACGCGGAGGTGGCGGGCGAGTACGTGACCGATGTCTACACCGCCCAGGTCGTCCTGGAACTGCGTGGCGTCGTCGACGAGAACCGGCTGCGGGCCGCCGCGACCACTCTGGTCTCGCGGAACCCCAACTTGCGGGCAGGTTTCCATCACGTGGACGACGGCACCGTCGTCCAGTTCATCGCGGGTAGCGTCGACGTTCCGTGGCAGGTGGTCGACCTGTCGGAGCAGTACCGTGTCGATCCGGCCGCAGTCGACCACGAGGTGGATCGTCTGCTCCGCGAGCACCGCAGTGGCCGCTTCGACATGGCGGCACCGCCACTGCTGCGCATCCTGTTGCTGCGTCTCGGTGAAGGCCGCTACCGGATGTCCATGACGAATCATCACATCCTGCTCGACGGCTGGTCAGGACCGCTGCTCATGGAGCAGTTGTTCACGCTGTATGCGACGGGAGGCGACGACACGCATCTGCCCCGGTCGCGGTCGTACCGTGACTTCCTGGAGTGGCTCGACCGGCGTGATTCGTCGGCCGCGGTGGCGTCGTGGGAACACGCGCTGGACGGCGTCGAATCGTCGACTCTGTTGGTCGACCAGAGCGAGTCGGTCACCGCCGGCGACCAGATCCCGGTCGAACTCGCCCTGGACCTCGACAGGCACACCGCCGAGGGTCTCGCGAATCTGTCCCGGGATCGCGGCCTGACGATGAACACGCTCGTCCAGGCCGCGTGGGGCCTGGTGCTCGCCCGTTCCCTCGGCAGCGACGATGTCGTCTTCGGGGCGACCGTGTCCGGTCGTCCGCCGGAGATCGCCGGTGTCGAGTCGATCCTCGGCCTCTTCATCAACACCATCCCGGTGCGGGTCCGTCTGGACGAGCGGGAGACGGTTCTCGGTTTGCTCGAACGGATTCAATCCGAGCAGGCGGGCCTGCTGGAGGCCCACCACATCGGCCTGCCGACCATCCAACGCGCGGTGGGGCTGCCGATCCTTTTCGACACCCTGACCGTCTTCGAGTCCTACCCGGTGGACCGGGGCAAGTTGGACGCGCAATCGGACATCGACGGGATGTCCATCGCCGGCGCGCAGATCAACGACGCCTCGCATTACCCGACAACCCTGTTGGCACAATCGGATCCGGACCTGGCACTCAAGCTGAAGTACCTGCCGTCGGTGGTCCCGCACGATCGCGCCGAGATCTTGGCCGCCCGGCTCGTGCGGGTGCTCAATACCTTTGCGCAGGCGAGCTGGACACCGGTGCGAGAGCTCGATCTGCTGGACGCCGACGAGCTGACTGCGCAACTCCACACGTGGAACGACACGGCGCGAGAGGTGCCGGAGCGCACTGCCATGGAGTTGTTCGCCGAACAGGTCGCCGCGACTCCTTCCGCCGTCGCGTACCAGTACGGCGATCAGACGCTGACGTACTCGGAGTTCGACGCGCTGACCAACAAGCGTGCCCGCGCGCTGATTGCGCGGGGGATCGGACCCGATTCGATAGTGGGCGTTGCGATGCCGCGCACACTCGAGCAGGTCGCCGTCGTCTACGGCATCCTCAAGGCCGGCGGCGCCTACCTACCCCTCGACACAGAGGCGCCGGATGACCGGTTGCGGGCAATCGTCGGCGATGCCGGGGTCGACTGTGTTGTCGCCGAGTCTTCCCGCCTCGGTCAGCTGCGCTCGGCATTGCCGGGTGTGACGGTCTTGGACTTGGCGGCACGAGATCTCCAGTCGATCGATTCGAGCCCGCTGCGGCCCGGCGAGGTCCGGGGCCGCGTGCGCCCGGACTCGTTGGCCTACGTGTTGTTCACATCGGGGTCGACGGGTCGCCCCAAGGGCGTGCAGATCAGTCAACGTGCCCTGGTCAATCAGGTGTGCTGGATGGCGGTCGAATACGAGTTCAACGCCGATGACGTGGTCCTGCTGAAGACCCCGTTCACCTTCGATGCCTCTGTGTGGGAGATGTTCGCCCCATCGCTGGCCGGTGCGCGCACTGTCATCGCCGAGCCGCAGGCACACCGCGACGCCGACGAACTGGTGTCGCTGGTGCAGCAGCATGGGGTGACGGTCGTGCAGTTCGTCCCGTCCGTGCTGTCGGTCTTCGCCGATGCGGCAGAACCGGAGTCGATCGAAACCCTGCGTACAGTTTTCAGCGGCGGCGAGGCGTTGCCTGTCGCGCTGGCCGAGCGCGTGGCGACCCTCGGCAAAACCAAGGTCGTCAATCTGTACGGTCCGACGGAGGTCACCGTCGATGCAACCTCGCAGGTCGTAGCCGATGGATCGAACGGTACCTCCGCCGGTGCCGGCATCGGGTCGCTGTCGACCTCCGGAGCCGCACCGATCGGTCGGCCGGTCTGGAACACCAAGAGCTGGGTACTCGATCGTTGGTTGCGGCCGGCGATGGTCGGCGCGGTCGGGGAGCTGTACCTCGCCGGGGAGCAGCTGGCGCGCGGCTATCTGGGGCGACCGGATCTGACTGCCGAGCGTTTTGTGCCGAGCGTCTTCGGTCCGTCCGGATCGGTCATGTACCGCACCGGTGACCGTGTTCGCCGCCTGTCGGACGGGACCATCGAGTACGTCGGCCGGGTTGATTTCCAGGTCAAACTCCGTGGACTGCGCATCGAGCTGGAGGAGATCGAAACTGCCCTGGCAGAACACGATTCGGTCGCGCAAGCGGCGGTGGTCATCCACTCCGACGCCGGCAGAGAGCGCTTGATCGGGTACGTGACCGGCAACGATATCGACCCGCGCGATGTACGCGAGCACGCCGGCCGCACACTGGCGCCGTACATGGTCCCCGAGATGATCGTGGTTCTCGAGGAGTTCCCCCGCGGCCGTTCGGGCAAGATCGCGCGGCGGGAGCTACCGGCCCCCGACGTCGCGACAACCGCCGGGCGTCGTCCCGCCACCCCGAACGAGGAGATCCTCAGTCGGATCGTCGCCGAACTGGTCGGTGTCGACGATGTCGGTGCGGACGATTCGTTCTTCGAACTCGGCGGCGACAGCATCCTCGCGATGCAACTGGTGAGCCGGGCACGTGCTGCCGGACTGAACTTCACTGCCCGCGACGTGATCGAGAAACGAACGATCGCGGCGCTGGCCGTGGTTGTGAACAACAACGTGCTCGACAGAACATCAGAGGTTGCGCGTGCCGCCGATCAGGCAATCGCGCCGCCTAGCCCCGTCATCGCTCGAATGCTCGAAAGAGGCGGCGATTACCGCAGATTCGTGATGCCTATGGTGGTGAACCTGCCCGTCGAGGTGACGGAAGAACAGATTGTCGACACCTTCGAGGCGATCTTCGATCTGCATGACGTGTTTCGAGCGCGCCTCGATGGGGACAACTTGGCGATCGCCGAGCCTGGTTCTGTCGATGTCCGCTCGATGCTTCGGCGGCTCGAGTTGCGACCCGGACAGCTTCCGGGCGAGGCCGGATATCAGGCCGCGCTTCGCGGCGCCCTGTTCGAAGAGATGGATCATCTCGATCCCGGCACCGGTGCGATGGTGCGGTTGGCGTGGCTTGATCCGGGTGCAGGCATCGCCGGCCGATTGCTGGTAGTCGCCCACCACCTCGTGGTGGACGCGGTGTCTTGGCGCGTCTTGGTGGCCGACATCGCAACGGCGGGCTCGCAGATCTCAGCCGGAGCACCGATTTCGCTGCCTGAAATCGGCACCTCGTGGCAGGACTGGACAACCAGCCAACACCGACAAGTAGAGTCACGGCGCGGCGAACTCGAGCACTGGCAAGCGGTACTGGACGGAGAAGACCCGATGCTGGGCAGCAGGCGTCTCGATCTCGCGACGGACCGCGTCGACCAACTCAGCCGCGCCGAGGTGCTCATACCGTCTGACATCGTGGAGCCGCTCATCTCCAGTGCCGGTGACGCGGTGACGATCGCTGATCAACTGGTTGCCGGGCTGTCGGCGGCGCTGGTGGGATGGCGCCGAGACCGGGGCATCGAAGTGGCGTCCGCGCTGCTCACTCTGGAGGGCCATGGTCGGGAGGAATCATTGGTGCCAGGAGCGGACTTGTCTAGGACCGTCGGCTGGTTCACCTCGATGTTCCCGACGCGGATCGACCTTACTGGGATCGACATCGAAAGCTTGTACGAGCAACCCAGGGTAGCGAATGAGGTACTCGGGCGAACACGCGCCGCGATGGAATCGAACCCCGGTCGGGGGATCGGATACGGCATGCTGCGCTATCTCGACCAGGAGTCGGCTGGACTGCTGGCGCAGTTCGATGAGCCCCAGATCGTCTTCAACTACATCGGGATCGTTCCTGGAGGCGATGTGGCTGACGAGATCGCTACCGCGCCATGGTTCCCGGATGTCAACGGTCCTGAACTGGGCAGTACCGACAGTGCGGTCATGGAGCGCGGCAACCGGATGCCGGCTCAATCGGAAATTGACATCCAATCGATGGCCACCGAATCGCCGGACGGCATGGTCGTGAAAGCCTTCGTAACCTACGTCGCAGATGCGATCGATCCTGAAGACTTACAAGAGTTCATCCAGCACTGGCTGCTGGCACTCCGCGCGTTGGCGAATCGGCACCAAAGCTGATTCCTGGCGGGATGTCAGAATTGTCGCCACTGGTGTGACACAGAACCTCAGAGGTTCAGGGACAGGGCGCCTGATGAGTACGCCCGTAGCCAGGATCGAGCGCAACCAGCGTCATCCATACCGCGCGCGGGCTACTCGTCACCTGCATGTGGTCGACGTTTGCCGACTCGCAACCCTCTTGGACCCAAATGTTACGAACCTTGGACCCTCGTGCCGGGTTGAGGAACGCGTTTTCGGGCGGCGTGACCATGGTGTCGTTCTTGGTCGCCAACGCGACGTACGTGACTCCTGGCCGCGTATCCCCGCCTGCGTTGAGTTGGCGGAGGAACGGCGAGCCCGACATCTGTTCGACGTACGACGGCCCCACGGTCGCAGAAGCGAGTGTGACTACCGGAATTCCGAGCATCTCAGCGATTGCTCCGAGTTGCTGGTTGAGATTGAAGCTGGTGCCCTGATTGGTACCCGCCAAGCTAACGAGCGTGTGGACAGAGTTTCGTTCGGGTCTGGCAGCGTCCGACCCGCCGGCTGACTTGAGGTATTCACGGGCGACCAATGCGCCTTGCGAGTGTCCGATCAGGTCGACCTGGCGACCACTTGTCGCAGCTCGCACCTTCGACACGAAGCCAGCAAGTGTTCTGGCTGACCGGCTGATCGTGTTGCCGCCGACCATGTCGAGCAGATTCTCGCCGGTGCTCAGGTCCCTGGTTCCGTAGTTGAGCGCGAAGACGCAGTACCCCTGCGACTTCAACGTTGGTGAGAGGGTGTCCCATGTGGTGACCATGTTGGCCCAGGTGCCGTGCACTAAGACAACGGGCCGGGGGTGTTCGGGAGCCGGTATGCAGGACCAATCGTTGGCCCCTGCAGGTGGAGCGTCGGGTGCGGGAGCTGCCGTGGCCGGGGCTGCGAATCCGGCTAGAAGGGCGACGCTGAGGAGAATCGTGGCAAACACGCCAGACCTGCGACTAGCTTCGTCCGACATAAATATTCCTCCGCACCATCAATCGACCGGGGCCCGCCGTTTGGGGCTCGCATCCAATGGTGACACGAGCTGCAGGTCGGATCATATTCGGTCAAGCCGGATCAATCGGATTGTGAGGCAATTCAGACGGCTCGGACATCCGTTGCGATGAGCCACGAGAGAGTGGATCGCCACAGCGTGGTTCGGTAATCATGCTCGCGTGGTGTCGTACGGCAGTACCCGTTGTTTGTGTTTAGAGAACAATTGACGAAGCGAATAGTGTCCCGTTGCCGGATTCCACGCTCGTGAAGGAACCCAGAAGACCCGATGCATGATCCGCATGGTCCTGACCTCGGCCCGCGACCGCTTGGCCTCTGCCGTCATCCCCCGTGCCTCATAGGTGGCCGGCATGTAGGCGGTGAACTTCGCGTAGGTTTTGGTATCCGAAAGCATCCGACGACCCGAGGCGCTTATCGCCATACCGGGGACGTAAACATTCCGCTGACCGATTTCCTTCACGCAGAGGGTGATGTCGAGGTCGTCGAAGATGCCGTTCTGCTCAAGCAATAGTGGCCTGATTTGCTTCCAGGTACTTGCCCGCACCGCCATGTTCGCGCCGAAAAGCGACGGAACATCCCCGTTGTTCTTCTGCGCCTGATCGAACGCGATGTTGAGCAATTTCTTGTGGATGAACTGCAGCGGCATGTCGTACTGATCGAAGAAACCGGTGCCGGCCCCGATCGAGTCATCTGCGTTGGCAAAGAAGGTGCGGACTGCCGCCGCCCAGCCGGGCTTGGCTCGCGCGTCTGCGTCGAGGCGTCCGATGATATCGCCCTTGGCGACATCAAAGCCTGCGTTGCGAGCGGCGATCACGCCACGCTTGGTCTCCTTGATCATGCGAAGTTGCGGGATTTTCGCGTAAAAACCGGCCACGATATCGGCCGTCTCGTCGGTGGAATTATTGTCGACGACAATGATCTCTTCGATGTCCGCCAACTCGGTGAGCAGGGATTCGAGGAGCCATCCGATGGTTTCTGCCTCGTTGTACGCGGGAATGGCCAGCGATAGGGTCGGCTGAGTCATGCGCCGGAGTATTCCACAGTTGGGCCCATGTGCTCGTCCCATGAATGTGCCAAAAAGGCTCTGACATCGCCCTTACTCGACAGTAGGTACAGTTACGCGCCCCTCGAATCTGACGGGCAAAAATGACTCTCAAGCTCAGTTATTTGTGATCTGTTATTTACCTCCGCTAAGCCTCTGACCTGCAGTGATGCAGGTCATAAGAAATCTTATGGTTTTCCTGCAGACAGGGACTGTGGAGGTGCTGTACACATGTCACCATTAATGAACAGCGCAATCGAGCGTTGAGCAGACACCGAAGGTAGATCATCGTGAGCGATTTGATCCCAACGTCAGGGCACCCTGTGGATACGGGCGTTTCTGCCGTCGCCGTCATCGAGAAGGTCGCGGCAACGCGTCCCGCTCGGGTCGCGGCAGAGTTCGGCGACGACTTCGTCACTTACGGGCGACTGAACTCGACGATCCAGGCGTACCGAGTCGTGATGGATGCCCATGGCATGGGCGAGCAAGCCGCTGTCTTCGCTGCCGTGCTGGGCACACTGCCGGGGCTGGCGGATGAGACTCCCGGCCGCGTCACCGATCGGGTTGCAGACATTTTGCGTGCCATCACCGGGGACACCGAGTGGGCACACATCGAGGAGAGCCGGCAGGTCGGCTGACCTGACAGCAGTAGTCACTCCCCGAACTGCGCGAGTATCCCGCTGTACGTCTTCGGCGGCGGGGGCGCGAGCTCGCCGGATGACGCAGGTGCGGCCTGCATCGTGACCAGTGATTGCAACAGCAGCGTTCCTGCGGCCACACCGTCTATGACGGGTATCCCGATCTTTTGACTGATCAGATGAGCCAGGTCGGCCATACCGGCGCAGCCCAGCACGATGGCGTCGGAGCCGTCGTTCTCGGCGGCCGCCCGGCAGGCATCGATGAGGATCGCGGCGGTGTCGGGGTTGGTCTCGAGTTCCAGCACCGGGATCTCGCAGGCGTGGATGCCGCGGCAGCGCTTGCTCATTCCGTAGCGCTCACTCAACTCCTCTGCGCGGCCGATTGTCCTGCCCAAGGTGGTGACCACGGAGAACCCTCGTCCGAGCAGGGACGCGACGTGCATCGCGGCTTCCGCGATCCCGATCACCGGAACCGGTGAGATCTCACGCGCGGCGTCCAGGCCCGGATCGCCGAAGCACGCCACCAGATAGCCGTCGGCGGGTGTTTCGCTGCGCTGACTCCGGATGATCGCATCGAGTAGTCCTGGCACCGCCAGGGCCTCGTCGTAATGGGATTCGATCGAAGCCGGACCCATCGTCGGGGTGACGCCGACGATCTCGGTCCCCGGCCCGGCGACCGATCGGGCGGCAGCAGCGATCTGATCGGTCATCGCGGCGGTCGTATTCGGGTTGATCACGCTCAGTAGCACGCACCCATCCTTCCATCGGTGCCGAAAATGGGGCCTTCTGGCGAAGAAAACCGCAGGTCGCGGTCGCCAGAAGGCCCCATGATCGGAAGTTGTCAGACTTCGGCGGTGGCCGTGCGGGTTCCGTAGATCAACTCTTTCGGCAGCATCCTCATGCCGACCATGTACATCACGAAGCCGATGGCGGCACCGATGAACCACGTGAAGCTCGCCTGGTAGGCGGTACCCCAGATGACCACGCCGATCGGGATCAGCGCGCCCACGATGGTGGCCGCCACCGCCACCGGGTTGACGCCGCCCCGGAAGTAGTAGGTCGACGTCTCGTCCATGGTGAACAGATCGTCGACGATGATCTTCTGCTTCTTGATCAGGTAGTAGTCGGCGATCAGGATGCCGAACAGTGGTCCGATGACAGCTCCGAGGGTGTCCAGTGTGTAGTGGATCGCGTCGGGATTGTTGTAGAGGTTCCATGGCGTGATCAGGATGGAACCGACTGCGGCGATCATGCCGCCGGTCCGCCAGGTGATCTTCGTCGGGGCGACATTCGAGAAGTCGAATGCGGGGGAGACGAAGTTGGCGACGATGTTGATGCCGATGGTGGCGATGGCGAAGGTCAACACTCCGAGAACGGCCGCGGTGGTGTTGTCGATCTTGTCGACGATGTGCACCGGGTCGGTGATGATGTTGCCCTCACCGTCTTTACCGATCACGGTGGCGCCGGCCGAGACCGTGCAGACAACGAGGATGGAGAAGAACAGGAAGTTCACCGGCAGGCCCCAGAAGTTGCCCTTCTTCACATCGCCGTACGTCTTGGCATAACGCGAGAAGTCGCCGAAGTTGAGCATCGGCCCGGAGAAGTAGGACACCACCAGCGCGATGGCTGAAATGAGTGCGGTGATCGATGCCCAACCCGTTTTGCTCGGCCCCACAGACAGATCGAAGCTGACATTGTCCCAGCCGGCTTTCCAGATCAGATAGCCGGCGAGGATGACCATGACCACATAAACGGCGGGGCCACAGAAGTCGATGAATTTGCGGATGGTCTCCATGCCGTTCCAGAACACGACTGCCTGCAGGACCCACATGAGCATGAACCCTGCCCAGCCCAGCGGGGACAGGCCGAGGAATGCCATATCGCCGCTCTCGCTGTACTTTTCGAGCGACGGCCAGAACTTGAGGGCGAGCAAGCCGAATGCCACCGAGGCGAGATAGGTCTGAATTCCGTACCAGGCCACGGCAATCAGACCGCGGATGATCGCCGGGATGTTGGCGCCCCGAACACCGAAAGCCACCCGGGTCGTCACCGGGTAGGGCACACCGGCCTGTTGCGATGGTTTGGCGACCAGATTGCACAGGACATTGACGATGACGATGCCGACGACCAGTGCGACCAGCACCTGCCAGGCAGCGATGCCGAGCGCAAACAGACTGCCCGCGAACACATATCCGCCGACGCTGTGCACGTCTGACATCCAGAACGCGAAGATGTTGTACCAGGTCCAGCTCTGGTTCTTCAGTGGCGCGAGATCTTCGTTGGTCAGGCGCTGGTCGTAGCTGAGCTTGATCACGCTCTCGCCCGCACCGTTGTTGTGGCTTGTGGGTACCTCGGGATCCGATCCCGACGTCTTGACCTCTGTCATGGGCTTTCCCTGCTGTCGGTGTGAACCGGTTACCCGGTTCTCCAGTGGCTGAGAAAAACCTAAGTCTCCGATGTTGCACTCGGATTACATGCGTAACAAATTGCCGGCGACAAGTGCAGGGAACGGAATATATTCGCAGAATATATTCTGCGAGAGAGGGTGATTCGCTCCGATCAAATCTTCAGAGCTCATCGGCTGAGGCCGGATCCTCGCCGGCGACATTCAGCTGGGCTGCGGTCTCGATGATGACCGACTCGAGCCTGCGATGGTGTTCCTGGGCGACGGCGATGAGTTCGGCGACGTCTCGGCGAGCCATCGCGTCGATCATCTTCTCGTGGTCACTGTGCAGCTGTAGTTGCGTCGGGCCGGTTGCACCCTGCATGACCTGAAAAGGTTCGGTGATATCCCAGGTGGAGTCGAACATGTTGAGCAATCGGTGCATGCCGCAGGGGTTGGCAAGCGCTTGATGAAAGCGTCGCGAATGTACGTGATAGGCCCGGCGATCCCCGGAGATGGTCGCCTCCTGGAGGGCTTCGTGTTCGGCGCGGGCGCGGTCGAGGTCGGCGACGGTTGCCAGTTCGCATGCGCGGGTGAGTGCGGCCTGCTCGAGCACGCCCCGAACGAAGTAGATCTCTCGGAGTTCGGTCAACGTCAGCTGCGCGACGAAATATCCGCCCCCGGTCCGGTGGCCCACCAGGCCCTCGCCGATGAGGGTTTTGAGCGCCTCGCGAACCGGGATGGCGCTGACTCCGAACAGCTCTGCGACCTCGCCGACGGGAATTGCGGAACCGGGCGCCGCGCTCCCGTCGAGAATGACCCGCCGTAGTTCGCCGAGCACGCTGGCCTGGGCGCTGCCGGAACGCTCTCCGTTCAGGTACGAGACCAGCGGGCGATGTGGATGATGCGGCGGCACGACTTCCTTCGGGCGATGACGTGAGGACGATGTTCGCCGAATCTTAGGCCCATCTGTGCCGCTCGGCCTCCCGAGACCTGCGTTCGGGGTTTTACGCCGGCGTCACCCAGGTCGTGATGTCGCAGTGCACGACCTCGACGCCGCTGTGGTCCGTGATCGTGATGTTCACGGTGACGTCGCGGCCCTCGGTGATCTCGGCCCAGTCGAGTGGTTCCGCGATCGTCGCCACCGCGCGCAGCCCGGTCTTCGCTTTGGTCAGGTACTGGCTTGTCATCGCCTTGGGAATCCATCGGTGGGTGGTGGGGGTGCTGGCCTCCATCAGCATCCCCATGGCCGTCTCGGCCAGATTGCACGCGGCGATCGCATGAAAGGTACCGAGGTGGTTGCGGATCCCGAACCATCTCGGCGCGGTCACCTCGCAATAGCCGGGTTCCATCGTTTTGACGTACGGCAGGATCGTCGCGAAGTAGGGGACTCGGACGCACATGCCCACCGAGAAGAGGGCGGCGCCGAGGCGACCCTCCGGGAGTTTCTGCCGAAAGCGATAGGTGGGGCCGGACAGGGAGCTCGTGGTGGTCATGGGGGCTTATCTTACTGCCCGGTAAGTTATCGGGATCGGCAGGATGCGAACGTACCGACCTGAGCGAGTCGCAGATCCTCCAACTGCTCTTTCGCGTGGGCTCGGCCGACGTTGAAGTCCATCAACCCGTGATCGGATCGGACCTCACGGGCGATGGTCCGGAGAACGCATCGGCGAAGGTCGTCAGGCAAGTCGAGGAGCGCGCCGGTGGCGTCGGGGGAGAGCTGCGACAGGTAGACGAGATCGATCTTCCCGGTCTTGTCGAACCGGTCGACGTTCGCCTGGGCGATCTGGTGGTCGGGGTTGTAGGCGGCGAAGCCCAGTGCCGCGACGATGGTCATGACACCGACGATGCGGGGGAGGTGACGCGTACCGAGTCCGATGCCTGCGGCGATCAGGATGATGAGGATCGCACCGAGCCACAGTTCGGTCGCCAAGACACTGATCCGCAACCGGGTGGCGCCGAAGGCGTCCATATAGAGATCCATCCGGTGCAGGGCCGATGCGACGACCGCCAGTGCACCCAGGCACAGACCACCGAGAATCGCTCGCACCAACGCGCGCCGGCTCGCCGTACTGCGATCTGCTCGCCGCCAGCCGACGGTGACAACCAGGATCGTCAGTGCGGTGATCGCGAACAGCTGCCAGAATCCGGACCGCGCGTATTCGGCGTAGGTGAGGTCAGAGGTGCGTTGGACGTACTCGTCGCCGCCGAACATCGCGCGGGCCTGGATGAGCAGAAACGCGACATACAGTGCCAGCACCGTGCCGGTCGGAACAGCCCACATCCAGGCGTCACCAGCTGGTCGACCTGAGCGCGGCGAGACCCCTGGCTTCGAGAACCTGAGGAAGCAACCGAGGGCGGTGAATGCGGAGATGAGCAGTCCGAGAACGATATCGGGGCCGACGTTCGCATCGCCGAAGTCGGGGGTGAGGTCGCTCAACAGTGATGCGAACGTGGCGTCGGCTCCGGCGAAGAGCGCACCGAAGACCACCAGCAGCACGATCGTCGTCGCGGCCACTTTGATGATCGCCCCGAGGTTCTTGATCGGCCTGTCGGCGCATGCCGTCCCGACACCCCGACACAGCCAGCCGATCGCGCCCAGGGACATCACGATCGGTGCCACGAGCGAGAAGGCCATGTCTCGCACCGACCGTCCATCGACCAGCAGTACTCCGGTCACGAGTATGGCCAACAGGATGCACCAGCCCGCCAGCCATTCGGCGCTACGCCACCCCGCCACCATCAGCAGGGCCAGGATGCTCGCGGCGGTGAGCACTTGCAGCGGACTCGGACGCTCCGGCGAGCCGATGAAGACCGCGATGAGTACCGCTGCCCCGGTGAGCGCGATCCCGATGCCGATCAGCGTCGTGGGCAGCAGCATGGGTGCGATCAGAGCAACCAGGGCGACCGCCGCGAGCACTCTCGACGGCGCCGCGCCAGGGAGCGCCGTGGACACGGTGAGCCGGGCCGAGCGTGGGACCTTCTTCTCCAGCACGACCGGCGGAGCCTGTGGCAGATCGGTTTCGGGCATGGGTTATCGCCTCTCGAAGATGGGGGTGAAATTTGGTGGAACGAGGGTGGTGTCAGCGCACGGGACGGACCGGCAGGCGGATCCGGATCCGGCAGCCGCCGGATTCGATACCTCGATCCCACGGGTCGTCAACGACCGCGATCTCGCCGCCGTGCAGATTGATGACCCACTGGGCGATCGCCAGGCCCAGGCCGGTGCCGCCGTCGCGGGACCCGCCGCGGGTGAACCGGTCGAAGATCCGGGTTCGTTCGGCGGGCGCGATACCCGGTCCCTGATCGGCGACCTCGAGGACGACGACGTCCAGGTCCTGCCGGCCGGCCACCTGCACCACGCCGCCCGGCGGGGAGTGGCGTGCGGCGTTGTCGAGCAGATTGGCCAACACCTGATGCAACCGCGCCTCGTCGGCGACAACGGTGAGATGAGGCGCGATGTCGGTCTCGAAGCTGATGTCGGCGCGTGATCGCATCCTGCACTCGGCGACGGCATCGGTGGCGAAGCGCAAGACATCCATCGGTGCGACGTCGAGCTGGGCCACGCCGCCCTCCACTCGGGAGAGATCGAGCAGTTCGTTGATCAGTCGACCCAGCCGGTCGGTCTGTGAGAGCGCCAACTCCAACGTGCCCTGATCTGGAGTACTCACGCCGTCGACGAGGTTCTCGAGGACGGCGTGGAGTGCCGCAACCGGAGTCCGTAGCTCATGCGCGACGTTGCCGATCACCTCACGGCGGTACTTGTCCTCATCCGCGAGGTCGTCTGCCATCTGGTTGAACGCTGTGGCCAGCGTCCCGATCTCGTCTCTCGAGGTCGCGCGGACCCGGACCGTGTAATCCCCTCGCGACATCCGCCGCACGGCACCGGTCATCTCGCGTAGCGGCGACGTCATGCCGTGGGCCAGGACCAGCGTCACCAGGAAGGCCACGAGCAACGCGACGAGCAGGGCGTATCGGAACTGCCACTGGGCGGTGACCCAGAACGACACGCTCGAGAGGGTCAGCGCCGAACCGACCACGACAGCGGTCTTGAACTTGAACGAATGCAAGGCATCGAGGGGGCGGGGGAGGTCAAGCGTCACGGCGTGCTGCTCTCGAGCGCGTACCCGATGCCGTGGACGGTACGGATCCGGTGGGCCCCGACCTTCTGGCGCAGCGAGCGGACGTGGGAGTCGACTGTCCGGGTCTCGCCCGCGCTCGGCCACTGCCAGACGGTCTCGAGCAACTGGGTGCGACTGAGAACTGCGCCCGGGTGCCGCGCCAACGACGTCAAGAGGTCGAACTCGGTACGCGTGAGATGAACCGCCGAACCCGCGACGGCGACCTGGCGAGCGGCGTGATCGATCTGCAGATCCCCGAGTATCTGCGGGACCGAGGATTCGGCGGACGTCTCGGGCTGCGGGGCTCCGTAGCGCTCGGCCCGCCGCAGCAGGGCCCGGGTTCTCGCGACGAGCTCGCGCATGGAGAACGGTTTGGACAGGTAGTCGTCGGCGCCGACCCCGAGTCCGATGACCAGATCGGTCTCGCCGGACCGGGCGGTGAGCATCAGGACCGGCGTCGGCGCCTGCGACTGGATCCGTCGGCACACCTCCAGTCCGTCCATGCCCGGCAGCATCAGGTCGAGGATCACCACGTCGGGATTGCTCTCGGAATGCTTCGCCACAGCGGCGGGGCCGGTGTCCGCGGTGTTCACATCGAAGCCCTCCGCGCGCATCCGATCGGCGATCGATGTCCTGATCAACGGCTCGTCGTCCACGATCAACACGGACGGAGGTCGGTCCCCGGATGGCTGTGAGGTCATGGAGGCGACGTTAGCTGCGGAATGTCGGCTGCCTGCGCAGATGTTGTGAAGAGACTGTGTAGATCTGCCGCCCGATAGCTGCTGGTGGGGGCAATTTGGACGTACGCCGGATCTGTTGCATACTTGTCGGGTTGCCTTGATCGGCAGCTCGGCGCTGTCTGTCGTCCAACGACTGCTGGGCCACTGTCGATCAGAGAGCACCACCGGACGAACCAAGCGGCTTCCGAACTGGTTCGAGCATCCGTTGTGGCGCACAACATGCAAGCTAGACCCCGCGTTCGCAAGGATGCACCCGGTACAAGTGATAGGCGCATGCGCATAAGTGTGTGTAGCGATCGCGACACGCCCGAGTGCGTGGACCGGAGGCCCGCTCAGGCGGGCAGAGCTCGAACGGCTCGCGCAAGCGGGCTTTGAACAATGACAGATGAACAGCGTCGATCACCACCGCGAGGTTTTGGTCACGAGGGTGCGGCCACTGTGTCGCGACCGCGAGGTGTTCATCTGTGCAGCCGAAAATGACGGAAGAGGACACAGCGTGGCGGGACAAAAGATCCGCATCCGGCTCAAGGCTTACGACCATGAGGCGATCGACGCGTCGGCGCGGAAGATCGTTGAAACCGTGACCCGTACGGGTGCACGCGTGGTCGGCCCTGTGCCGTTGCCCACCGAAAAGAACGTGTATTGCGTCATCCGCTCGCCGCACAAGTACAAGGATTCGCGCGAGCACTTCGAGATGCGTACACACAAGCGACTGATCGACATCCTCGATCCCACGCCGAAGACCGTTGACGCTCTGATGCGCATCGATCTGCCGGCCAGCGTCGACGTCAACATCCAGTGAGTGGCGGGATTTAACAGATGACTCAGAGAAATGTGAAGGGAATCCTGGGCACGAAGCTCGGGATGACCCAGGTCTTCGACGAAGACAACCGGGTGATCCCGGTGACCGTCGTCAAGGCCGGACCCAACGTGGTCACCCAGATCCGCACCGAAGAGACCGACGGCTACACCGCTGTGCAGCTCGCCTACGGTGCCATCGATCCGCGCAAGGTCACCAAGCCTGTCGCCGGACAGTTCGCCAAGGCCGGGGTCACCCCGCGCCGGCATGTGTCCGAGATCCGCGTCCACGACGTGTCCGACTACACGGTGGGACAGGAACTGACGGCCGAGATCTTCGCCGACGGTGCACTGGTCGACGTGACCGGCACCTCCAAGGGCAAGGGTTTCGCCGGTGTCATGAAGCGTCACGGCTTCAAGGGCCTGGGCGCCAGCCACGGCGTGCACCGCGTGCACCGCTCGCCCGGATCCATCGGTGGTTGCGCCACCCCCGGTCGCGTGTTCAAGGGCATGCGGATGGCCGGCCGGATGGGCAACGACAAGGTCACCACCCAGAACCTCAAGGTTCACAAGGTGGATGCCGAGTCCGGCCTCCTGCTGATCAAGGGAGCGATCCCCGGTCGCAAGGGCGCCATCGTCATCGTTCGCGACGCAATGAAGGGTGGTGCATAGCCAGTGAGCGTCAACACTGAAAAGCAGCAGACCCGCACGCTCGACGTGAAGGTGTTCGGCGGCAAGACCGACGGCACCGTCGAACTGCCTGCCGAGATCTTCGACGCACCGGCGAACATCTCGCTGATGCACCAGGTCGTCGTCGCGCAGCAGGGTGCAGCACGTCAGGGCACCCACGCCACCAAGACACGGGCCCAGGTCCGTGGTGGCGGTGCGAAGCCTTACCGCCAAAAGGGAACCGGCCGCGCCCGTCAGGGCTCGACCCGCGCACCCCAGTTCGCCGGTGGTGGCGTCGTGCACGGCCCGCAGCCGCGTGACTACAGCCAGCGCACC
Organism: Williamsia limnetica; assembly: GCF_003217475.1. Classification (GTDB taxonomy): domain Bacteria; phylum Actinomycetota; class Actinomycetes; order Mycobacteriales; family Mycobacteriaceae; genus Williamsia; species Williamsia limnetica. The sequence continues at coordinate 102,702 of NZ_QJSP01000018.1, forward strand.
CCCAAGAAGATGAAGGCAGCTGCTCTGCGCGGAGCCCTCTCCGACCGGGCACGCAACGAGCGCATCCACGTGATCACCGAACTGGTCGCCGGACAGGATCCGTCTACCAAGACGGCTCGTCAGTTCCTCGCGGAACTGTCGGATCGCCGCAAGTTCCTGCTCGTCGTCGGCCGCGAGGACATCGCAGCCTGGAAGAGCGTGCAGAACCTGCAGCACGTCCTGCCGATCGCGCCCGATCAGCTGAACACCTACGACGTGCTCGATGCCGACGAGGTCGTCTTCAGCCGTGAGGCACTCGGCGTCTTCATCGATGGTGCGAGCAAAGATCAGAAGGAGGCCTGAGAAACATGACAGTTCAGGCAAACCCACGCGACATCATCTTGGCCCCGGTGATCTCCGAGAAGTCCTACGGACTGATCGAGGACAACGTGTACACGTTCTTCGTGCACCCGGAGTCGAACAAGACCCAGATCAAGATCGCCATCGAAGAGATCTTCGGTGTGCAGGTCACGAGCGTGAACACCGCGAACCGGCAGGGCAAGCGCAAGCGCACCCGCGCCGGCTACGGCAAGCGCAAGGACACCAAGCGCGCGATCGTGACCCTGGCAGCCGACAGTAAGCCCATCGAGATCTTCGGAGGCCCGGTCGGCTGACGCCGCCCGGACTCAGAAGAAGTAGAGGACAAGAAGACTCATGGCTATTCGTAAGTACAAGCCGACGACTCCTGGTCGTCGTGGCGCTTCCGGCGCGGATTTCGCGGAGGTCACTCGTGACACCCCGGAGAAGTCGCTGGTTCGCCCGCTGCATGGTCGCGGCGGTCGAAATGCCCACGGACGTATCACGACTCGTCACAAGGGTGGCGGCCACAAGCGGGCCTACCGCCTCATCGATTTCCGTCGCCACGACAAGGACGGCATCAACGCCAAGGTCGCTCACATCGAGTACGACCCCAACCGCACTGCGCGGATCGCGTTGCTGCACTACGTCGATGGTGAGAAGCGCTACATCGTTGCACCCAAGGGCCTCGGCCAGGGCGCAGTGGTGGAGAGCGGCCCCAACGCCGACATCAAGCCCGGCAACAACCTGCCGCTCCGCAATATCCCGACCGGTACTCAGATCCACGCGATCGAGCTCCGTCCGGGTGGCGGCGCCAAGCTGGTCCGTTCCGCCGGAGCCGGCGCTCAGCTGCTCGGTAAGGAAGGCGCCTACGCCACGCTGCGTCTGCCGTCCGGTGAAATCCGTCGAGTCGACGTGCGCTGCCGCGCCACCGTCGGCGAGGTGGGCAACGCCGAGCAGAGCAACATCAACTGGGGTAAAGCCGGCCGTATGCGGTGGAAGGGCAAGCGCCCGACCGTCCGTGGTGTCGTGATGAACCCGGTCGACCACCCGCACGGTGGTGGCGAGGGCAAGACCTCCGGTGGACGCCACCCGGTCAGCCCGTGGGGCAAGCCCGAGGGCCGCACCCGCAAGAACAAGCCGAGCGACAAGCTCATCGTCCGCCGCCGCCGCACCGGCAAGAACAAGCGATAACCCAGGAGGGAGTTAGAGAATGCCACGCAGCCTCAAGAAGGGCCCGTTCGTCGACGACCACCTGTTGGGCAAGGTCGATGTTCAGAACGAAAAGGGCACCAAGCAGGTCATCAAGACCTGGTCACGTCGTTCCACCATCATTCCGGACTTCATCGGACACACCTTCGCCGTCCATGACGGTCGCAAGCACGTGCCGGTGTTCGTCTCGGAGTCGATGGTCGGTCACAAGCTCGGCGAGTTCGCGCCGACCCGCACCTTCAAAGGTCATATCAAGGACGACCGGAAAGCGAAGCGCCGGTAATCATGAGTACTGAAACAACGAATCCGACCGCCAAGGCGACCGCGAAGTTCGTTCGCGTCACGCCGATGAAGGCGCGTCGTGTCATCGATCTGGTTCGCGGCAAGAACGTGGACGAGGCCCTCGACATCCTGCAGTTCGCTGCGCAGACCGCGAGCGAGCCGGTTGCCAAGGTGCTCGCCAGTGCCGTGGCCAACGCAGAGAACAACCTCGACCTCGACCGTCGCACCCTCGTGGTGGCTCAGGCGTTCGCCGACGAGGGACCGACCATGAAGCGGTTCCGCCCGCGTGCCCAAGGGCGTGCGTTCCGGATCCGTAAGCGGACCAGCCACATCACCGTCGTCGTCGAGAGCATCGCCGACAAGGGTGCGGCCACCAGCCGCAACCGCCGGAAGGGAGCTCAGTAGTGGGCCAGAAGATCAACCCGCACGGCTTCCGTCTCGGTATCACCACGGACTGGAAGTCCCGCTGGTACGCAGACAAGCAGTACGCGGAATACGTGAAAGAGGATGTTGCCATCCGCAAGCTCCTGGCCACCGGCCTCGAGCGCGCCGGCATCGCCAAGGTGGAGATCGAGCGCACCCGTGACCGGGTTCGCGTCGACATCCACACCGCCCGTCCGGGCATCGTCATCGGTCGCCGCGGCGCCGAGGCCGACCGGATCCGTGGCGACCTGGAGAAGCTGACCGGCAAGCAGGTGCAGCTCAACATCCTCGAGGTCAAGAACGCCGAGTCGGAAGCTCAGCTGGTGGCACAGGGTGTCGCAGAGCAGCTCAGCAACCGCGTGGCTTTCCGCCGGGCAATGCGTAAGGCCATCCAGTCGGCCATGCGTCAGCCCAACGTCAAGGGAATCCGGGTCCAGTGCTCGGGTCGCCTCGGCGGTGCGGAGATGAGCCGTAGCGAGTTCTACCGCGAAGGTCGTGTGCCGCTGCACACCCTGCGCGCCGACATCGACTACGGCCTGTACGAGGCCAAGACCACCTTCGGCCGTATCGGCGTGAAGGTCTGGATCTACAAGGGCGACATCGTCGGTGGCAAGCGCGAGGCTCTGTCCTCGGCCGCTGCTCCGGCCGGCGATGACCGTCGTCCGCGTCGCCCCGCACGTCCGAAGCGGAGCGGTTCGTCGGGCACCACAGCGACCAGCACCGAAGCTGGACGTGCGGCCACCGCGACTGCTGATGCACCCGCGGCCGCCGACGCTCCAGCGACTACGCCTGCTCCCGCGCAGGCCGAGAACCAGGAGGGCTGAGGCATGTTGATCCCTCGTCGGGTCAAGCACCGCAAGCAGCACCACCCCAGCCTGAAAGGTCAGGCCACGGGCGGCACCAAGGTGACGTTCGGTGACTACGGCATCCAGGCTCTGGAAGCTGCCTACATCACCAACCGTCAGATCGAGTCAGCTCGTATTGCCATCAACCGGCACATCAAGCGTGGCGGCAAGGTGTGGATCAACATCTTCCCCGACCGCCCGTTGACGAAGAAGCCTGCCGAGACCCGCATGGGTTCCGGTAAGGGTTCGCCCGAGTGGTGGGTTGCCCCGGTCAAGCCCGGTCGCATCCTGTTCGAGATGAGCTACCCCAGTGAGGAGACTGCTCGCGAGGCCCTGCGCCGCGCGCAGCACAAGCTCCCGATCAAGACCCGCATCGTGACCAGAGAGGAGCTGTTCTGATGTCAATCGGAATCGCCGCCGCTGAGCTCCGTGAGCTCAACGACGAAGAACTGGTCGAACGTTTGCGTGAGTCGAAGGAAGAGCTGTTCAACCTTCGGTTCCAGATGGCCACCGGTCAGCTCGACAACAACCGCCGGCTGCGTACCGTGCGTCGCGAAATCGCGCGCGTGTACACCGTCATGCGGGAACGCGAGCTCGGCCTGGCCGCCGGACCTGAAGCAAAGGACGGTGACGACGCATGAGTGAGGACCAGAAGGTGACAGAAACGTCCACCACCGAGGAGCGTGCGCGCCGCAAAGAGCGGATCGGGTACGTCGTCTCGGACAAGATGCAGAAGACCATTGTGGTCGAGCTGGAAGATCGTGTGAAGCACCCGCTTTACGGCAAGATCATCCGCACCACCAGCAAGGTCAAGGCCCACGACGAGAACGAGACCGCCGGTATCGGCGACCGCGTCCGTCTGATGGAGACCCGCCCCACCAGCGCCACCAAGCGCTGGCGTCTGGTCGAGGTCCTCGAGAAGGCCAAGTAGAAGTTCTACACTCAAGCGGCCCGTTCCCTTCACCGGGGGCGGGCCGCTTTTGTTTTCACCACATTCGTCCCCATCTGGTATCACCGAGGGAATATCACCCTCGGCGATCGCAGTAGGGGACGAATCTGGTGTCGACGGCGAGACGAGGCGCTCACCGTCTGCTGAGTTCGAGTACTTCCTCGTCGGACAGCGGAGATGATGGATGAAAGCTCAGGCACATCGGGGTGTTCACCTTCTGGAACGACGCACCATCCGGCGCCACGTAGAACTCCCCGGTGCCGAGTCGGCCGATGTCGTTGATCCGGCTGCCCTTGGCGGAGGCCATCTCGTTTGCGGCGTTGATCTGCACCGGCGTGTTGAGTCGTCCGAAGAACTGGGTTGAGGCGTTGCCGACGATCTTGGCATCGATGCCTTTGGGTGCCTGCGTCGCGAATACAAATCCCAATCCATACTTACGCGCCTGCGATGCGAGTGCAACGGTGCTACGCGTGCACGGCGTGACTCGTCCTGACGGCACCAGGGTCTGGGCTTCGTCCATGACGAACAACGCACCAAGTGGTCGATCGCCGGCCGGGTTCTTCTTGATCCAGGCGAACAGAGCGAGTTCGAGTTGATTGACGAATCCCTGGCGGTTGCCTTCGTCCGGCAGACCGATCAGGCTGATCACCGAGATACGGGCGCGTTTACCGGTAGTCGGGGTGAGCAGGACCGACGGGTCGACAGGTGTGCCGCCGCCGCCCAGCATCGGATTAATGATCATCGCGGCCTTCAAGTTCTCGGCCAGGATGCCCGCGAGTTTTTCGGTGTCGGTGAGTCCGCTCATGTCGTCGGTCATCTCTGACAGCAGGGCGACGTACCCGGCGAGGGATCCGCCGCCGCCGCGGCCGTACAACGCCATGGACCGCTTGAGGATGGCTTCTTGTAAGGCTGCTTTCGCTCCGCTGACCCCCGCATATGGCTTCAGCGCGGACACTGCCGCATCGACAGCCAGATCGAACTCGTCCGGGTTCTCCTGGACGGCGGCGAAGTCGGGGAGTGGTTGGAAGCTCAACGGCCGACCACCGCTGAGTCGTGGCGTCCAGGTGACGGTTTCGACGTTCGCGATGTAGTCGGAGGCTTTGGCGGCATCGTCGCCCGACCATGCTGACGGGGCTTCGGGCCATGCGGTCCCCAGCCGTGCGAGGTCGTTGTTGGGATCGAGGACGATCGCCGAAACACCCTGCAGTGCGCACTCTTCGATGAGCCGGCGGATCATCACCGTCTTCCCGGAACCTGACCCGGCGAAAATGGCGGTGTGTTTGCGGAGGGCCTCGAGCTCGACTGTGGCTTCACGGCCGGAGCGGGCCACTCCGAGGCGGATCGCGGTAGATGCGGGAGTCGGCGTGAGCGCGGGGGTGGGTGGTTGGTCAGGATCGATGACGGGGATCTCTGCGGTGGTCTCTGCCGATACCTCGGCCGACGGCGTCGCGGGTGGCGTGTGCGGCGCGGAAGCTTCCACCGGGGGGCCGGAGGGTGCGACAGGATCGAGCCTCGAGCTCGCCTCGCTGCCGGCATCGCCCAATGCGGCGCTCAGGAAGTCGATGTCATGCGCGGGCTGGCGCTCCTGGAGCCAGGTGTCGAGACCCCCGGGTATCTTCTTCATCATCTCGTTCAGCGCGCTGAGTTTCGAGATGTCGTCGGTCGACAGTGACAGCACCTGTCCGCCGTTGGCGGTGAACTCGCTGACGATCTGCGCAGTCTTGGGACCACCGGGCCAATCGATGTTCCGGAGGATGAACAGTTGGCGGCGCGGGACGTTGGAGTCGAGCCCCGCCTCGATTGCGGCGTTACGCAACCGGGATTGCACGGCAACCGCGTTGGGTGACGAGATGGCGCGGAATGCCCAGTGCTGTTCGTCGTCGATCTCCGAATCAAGCGTCAGCCGAAGCCGTGCATGCAACCGGAACTGACCGCCGACCGGATCGATCTCGAATGCATCAGAGCCCGACTCGATCGCCCAGGCCCGAAGTCCTGCGTTGAGGAGATCCGGGACGACGTCGTCTTCCTTCTTGGGATCCACAACTGGCGCGGTGATCGCGTTGCGGACGTGACGCTGGTAGGTCTCATCGAGATCCCCGGCGGCCGCCTGATTACGGTCGGCGATCTTGGGGCGGTGCGGAGCATCGACAACCGTGGGTGGCTGATCGACCAGCGATTCCAGCTCCGCCACGTCGTCGTTGTCGAGGCAGTCATTGATGTGGCGATCGATCCGCTTGATCAATAGGCGCGCATTGAGCGAGGACGCCTGTCCGAACGCCGCATCTTTGACCGGCCAGGTCGGGTAAGGCGGCGTGAAATCAGTTCTCGCGAGCGCTTTGGTCAGGCGTCGTTCGACGAGCATGCGTGCAAACGCGCCGTCGGGTAGGCCTTCTAAGACGACGTTCGCTCGGAACCGATCCTGGACTGTGCTAGTCGCTTGAGATTCAATGATCGTCCAGATCTTCGGCAGGCACGAGATCACGCACACGGTGCGTAACAGCACCTCGCGCACCGACATCAGACCGTGGGCCAGGAGGTCGATGATCGAACTGGCGTAAGCATCTGTCGCCGTGGCGTCCGTGCTCGAGCGCGATTGTGCGACGAGGGTATCGATCTGGTCGATCGCCAGCACTGAGGGACCGGTGGCGGCCATGAACTCGGAGATGGCGCGGACGGTCTGGTCGTGTGGCATCGCTCGCGGTGGCAGCTGCCACTCGTCCCGATCCGTCGGTTCGATCTCCTCGATGTTGTTCTCCAGGTAAGCGATACCCAGGTCATTGAGGCGAGAGTTCGGCGCTGCGGTGAGTACGAGTGCGCGCAGGGTGGCGTGATGGCTACGGATGAGCGCCGGGAGCGGCTTCCGGAGACCATTGACGAACTCGTCCAAGACTTCCGGGGTGATCGTTGTGTCACCGGAAATCGCGCGACGCGCACTGCGGGTGGTGCCGGCGAGGTCAGCCAGTTTGCGCATGACTTCGTGGAGTTGGGTCTTGTCGACCGGTGGTTCGATCTGCCGGTTCAACGAGTCGAGTAGCGAACTGAGCAACGTCCGCCAGAAGTCACTCGGATCCAGGAGATCTAGCATGACGAAGTAGCCGTCCTGCGCCTGCACATACTCGCGGACCTGCCCGAGCAGATGTGTCTTGCCCGATCCTGCAGGACCCTGCAACACGACACCGAGCGGGCTGGGGCCGCGACTTTCCTCGGCGTCGGCGACAGCACGCTCGATGGAACGCCAGGCCTTCGAATGCAGCCCGTCGACGTGGATGTCGTTGTGAGACACCCAGACATCGTCACGGGTATGGGCGGAGTTGGAGAAGCCGCTACGAGCTGTGGCGAGAGCTTCGAGCGGGGATGTCGGGGTCACACGGTCTCCACGTAGATGAGGTGTTTGTTCTGGCCGCCGATGGACACCGCAGCGGCGCGATCGTCCGGGGTCAGCGACTTCTGGTTCTCTTCTGGGATCAGCGTGATCCCGGGCCGGGTGTACAACGATCTCAGCGCATCGTCGAGCACATCCCGATCGATGTCCCCGAGGGCGGGTCGTAGCCGCCGCAGCGATACCCACGCTCCGGGTTTCGCTGCCAGTGAGCGGTAAGCCTCCACGATGCGGATGTCCACGGCTGGCTCGGACTGCGTGGAAGTTTCGGCTGCGCGTTCGACTGGTTCGTCAGCGGCCACCTGATCGTCTGCCGGTACGAACACGTCAGCCAGTCGCAGGTCACTGGATTGAAGATGGCGTCCGAGTCCGGCCAGCACAGTGAACAGCGCTTTGCCTTGCGGGGTTGTTCCGGCCGGTGGGTTGGTGCCGAGGAGTTCGTTGCATCTGGCCCAGCCGCGATCAGACAGGGCGTGGCGGTGAGGCCGCGCGGACGTGTTGCTCTCGATGAGCCCCAGATCGTTCAGCTTTTTCCGGGACGGAGTGGCACGGAGTTCAGGCCCGCGTTCCTTGATCTCGGCGTTGGTGAGGCCACGTGCTTCAGCCATCAAGACGAGTAAGACGATCATCTCCGTACCGGTGAGGTCCGAAGTGGTCACGGGAGCTCCTTTGCAGCCAAGCGGTCAGAACGCAGCTTCTCGATTATGGCTGCAACTCGGGGGGTGTCGCTCAGTACCTGTTCGTTGGTGAACCGGACGACCATGTAGCCGACGAGTTGGAGGGCGACGTCGCGGCGACGATCATCCGCGTATTTGCCGGCGGTTCGGTGGTCGGCGCCATCGATTTCCACAACGAGCGACGCCTCCGGCCACACGAGATCCGCTCGGACGTACGGCTCGAGATCGCCGGTCGGCACCGTTTGGTTCCACTGGCGGCCATCGGCCCATTGCAGGCGGGCGAGGTGCGATTCGAGTTTCGACTCCGCCGCGCTCGCCGGTTGCGGCCGTCCTGCGAGGGGAGGAAAGGTGACCGTAGAAAGCGTCCATAGGGGTTCGGCTGCGTCCGGGGCATTGCCGAGTTCGACGTCGAGAATCGGGTACCGGTCCAGTGGAGACATGATGTCGTCGAGAAGCCAGATGCCGACATGACTGCCGAGCCAGTCGCAGGCGGCGGCGAGGTGCTGTTGACTGGCTGGGGAGAGGGTGGCTGCCGGGTAGAGCGCGAGCACGACGGACTTTCGCGCGAAGCTGTCAGAGATCACCCGCACGAGTCCGGCCATCCGAGTGGCCGAGGAGTACCTGCGCGACAGATCCACCGATTCGCCGCCGCCGTGGGCTGCAACCGCATTGGTGGTCAGATCGACGAGAAACGGGCGATAGTGGGGTGTCGATGCTGCCATCGTCGCGGCCAGAGATCTGGCCGCGACCCTGTCGATCGTGCTTCGCCCCGGCGACACCTCTGCGCGCGGGAGCCAGGCCGGATAGAAGTCGTAGGCAGTGCGTTCGAGGTGACCGAGCAGAGTCTCGATCACCTGGGCAGCGCCGCTCACCTGGTCGACTCGGATCAGCAAGACAGCGGGTGCCTCGTCGGGAAGATCGTCGAGTGCCAATGCGATGTCGGTCGAGCCGACAACGGTCAGCGCTACGATGCCCGAGTAGGGCAAAGCCGACCAGTCCATGTGGAAAACCTACTCGTCTGCGATGTCGCCGCATGTCGTCATCTGATCGATCTACATATCGCCGGGCGGCAGGCAGACTGGTGACGGCCAGTCTGCCCTTGGTCGTCTCCTCGTCTCGACCACCCGAAAGGCTCCGCTGATGACCGATCCTTACGACCCGACACAGAGCTATCGCCCAGACCTGAACAAAGGCGGGAGCAGCGGTCAGGACAGCAGTGGTGACGACACCGCCATGGGCTACGGAAGCGGTGCCTACGACAACGGTGCCTACGACAACGGCAGCTACCCTCCGCAGGCCTACCCACCGCCGCCCGTGTACGGCCAGACCTACGATCCTTACGGCAGCCAGTATCCCGTGGCCGGACCTGCCTACGGACCCCCGAACCAGCATTTCGCGGCTCCACCGTTCGGACAGCAGGGCTACCCCCAACAGTTCCCGACGGCCGGGCAACGCACCAACGGACTCGCCATCGCTGCGCTCGTCTGCGGACTGCTGCCCTTCTTCTGCGTCACGTCGATCATCGCAATCATCCTCGGGCACATCGGGCTCAACCAGGTCAAGAACAGTGGTGGGGTCGAGACCGGTGAGGGGCTGGCCCTGGCGGGGCTCATCTTGGGTTACGTCTTTGTCGCCGGCTGGGTGCTGTACTTCTTCATCTCGATCGCTGTCGCGGCAGGCAGCAGCTGATCGGCACGTCGTAGTGATCAAATGACGCCCTGAGCGGTAAGATTCGTTCAGGGTTGGGCAGATCTGTCCGTGGTTGACGCTGCGGAGAGCTACCCGAAGGGTGTTCGATCAGATGACCGATATTCATGTGCCACAACCGCAAAGCCGGTATGGCCGCCACAGATCTGCGCTGATCGACTCCTCGATTTGCCGCTGGCGGATGCCATGAGCGCCGTCCGCGCCACCCCTCCAGTACGCCAGGGCCTCGGCCACAAAGGCGAAGCACGTCGATCACGAGCCGTGGACGCGGCGCACGTACGGTTCGCCGATGCTGACGAGATCCGGCGTTGGGACGAGCTGATTCTGCTCAGTCCCGATGAGGGCAACGTCTATCGCGGGAGCGACAACATCGCCGGCATGGTCTTGGGTGGGGCAACCCCCGTCTACCTGATCGTCGGTGGCTCTGCGGTGACCGCCTTCCGAGTGAACGTCCCTGTCGCCGGCGCGTTGTGGATTCTGTTCGGCCCTCCGGTCGCCGGCGTGCACGAGTTGATCCGCGCAGCGCGTGCGGTGGCTGCCTTCGCGGCGGACCATGACATCACCGCGGTGCGGGTCAGAACCCAACTGAGGGCGAATCCCGAGGACGCGAAGACGCTTCGGGCGCAGGGACTTGTGCGGGTGCCCACCTGGCTGGACGACAGCACGGTCCTGGTCGACCTTCGTGGTTCTGAATCTGACGTACAGGCCCGGTTCAAGAAAAGGGCCCGGAAATCAATTCGACGCGCTGCCCAGGAAGGTGTCACCGTCGACCTTGTCCCGGCGACCGACGACAACTGTCGCATCCTGTACGAGATGCTCGACGCGACCAGCGGTGGCCGTTTCAGGATTCCCAGCCTGGCGACGTCCACGGCCGTGTTCCAGCGGTACGAGCAGTCCGGGCGCGGGCAGCTGTTCCTGGCGCGCCATCGCGGCGAGGTGGTGGTCGGTGCCTTCGTCACGATGTTCGGGACGACCGCGTTGTATTTCGGTGCGGGGTCGGTGAGAAAACGGCCGGGTGATCCCACGGTGTGCGGGCTGGGTGGGAGCCGTGCAGCTTATGCGCTGCAGTGGGAGATCATGCGCTGGGCCCGAGACCAGGGATGCGAGTGGTACGACCTCGACGGCACGCCCTCGTCGTCGACGATCACCGACGAATCCCACCAGCGTCACGGTGTCGGCCAGTTCAAGACAGCGTTCAGCGAAGAGATCACCGACTACCTGGGTGCCTATCAAATCGCTGTGCGACCGCGGCGCGCGTGGGCTATACGGCAAATGGAGAACTGCTCGGGACGCATCGACCAGTCACCGCTGTTGAACCGCATACGACGGCGCCCGGTGCGACCGAACCCGGACTATGTGTGGCTCTACCGGAGGCGCCGGCGCCGGGCGGTGTGATCAGTTGCCGCCGATGACGAGCGGCAGCAGAATCCACGGACGCTCGGTGAGCCACTCGATGGCCGCGAGCAGATCGGTGAGATCGTCGCTGCCCGAGTCGGTGTCGAGTAGCGGGTCGTCGGAGTCGGCAGGTGTGCCGTGGGCGTCGGTGTTGGGTGAGGGTTCGTCGCAGACGATCATCGTGTTGTTCGCCTCGCCCCACGCCTGCTCGAACTCGTCGAGGGGAACCTCCATGCGGTCACCGTCCGGGTGTCCCGGATCGCTCAGGTAGACGACACCCTTCTCGTGGTCGATCTCGCTGATGACCACGCAGTGGTCGCCGCCTTGATCCCGTCCGGTGGCCTCGTCTGTCGCTTCTTGCTCAGGATCCCAGTACTCACCGGAATCGACGTAGAGCATCACGCCCCGGCCCTCGTCGAGTGCGCGAGAGAGGTCGTCCATGTTCCCGGTTTCGACGGTGGCGGGAATCCCGTTCTGTTCCAGCAGCTCTGCGGCTGCGTAGATGGACATGCCGTTGTTGATCTCACCGTCCACGAAGTAGCCGTTCTCCTGCGACATCTCGACGAAGGCCTCCTCGCTCTGGATGTCCTCGCCGGTGTACTCGGCGACGATCTGCGCGACACTCGCCGGAACGCAGGTGCCGTTTTCGGCCTGGAGGAACCAGTGGTCGGAGTACTCGTCGGAGTCGCCGGCGCTGTGGTCGGGTTCGGGCTCGGCGGAGGAGTCGTCGATGTCAGGAATGATCGTGATGTCCAGGCCGGACCAGCCTGCCTGCGCTGTACTGTCCTGATCCTCGAACGCACCGGCCTCGTCTGGGACCGAGACCGCCTCGTGCACGCTGAAATCGGCTCCGGCGTCCATGGTCGTATTCCTTCTCTCATGCGGTTGGTCTCGATGAGAGTCGCCTGCGCCCACAATTGTTCCCAGGCACTTCACAGACATGCCAAGGCAGGCGGTAAGAAATCATCTCTAACGTTGAGTGCAGTCGGCTACCAGATGTGGCCGATGTCATCGAAGGAGTGGACACGTGGAGGTTAGGAAGGCTATCGCGGCGGCGGCCGTCACCGGCGGAATCAGCTTGGCGGCGTTGGGAATCGGAACCGGAACCGCTACGGCAGATGTCACTGCAGCGCCCGGGCGAGCGGCGGTCGGCCAGACGTCGCAGGTCGCTCCAGCACTCGGCGCGGTGAAGAGACCCGATCTCGAGACGTTCGATTACCGCGGCCACCAGGTGACCCCGACCTTCGACGAACGGAAACAGGGCTGGGGCTTCTGGTTCTTCGGTCTATGGGTGCCCGTGGTGCTCTGACCTTGTAGGGCCCGCCATGGTTGTGGTGGTCACGCTCTGCGTCAGCACCAGCGGCTCACCGTCGGTGATGGCAATGGTGTGCTCGCTGTGGGCGGTTCGGGATCCGTCGGCAGAGCGAATGGTCCACCCGTCGTCGTCGTAGACGATCTTGTCGGTGGTGCGGGCAAGCCAGGGTTCGAGCGCGAGGGTCAGCCCGGGTTTGAGTTTGAGGCCTCGACCAGCACGTCCGGTGTTGGAGACGTGCGGGTCTTCATGCATGGTGCGGCCCAACCCGTGTCCGCCGAACTCGGTGTTGACCGGGTATCCGTAGTCGGCGGCAACCGCGCCGATCGCGGCGGAGATGTCGCCGACGCGGTTGCCGGACACCGATGCGGCGATGCCGGCTGCGAGAGCGCGTTCGGTGGCCTCGATGAGACGTTCGTCCTTGGGGCGAGGGGTGCCGACGATGATGCTGCGTGCGGAGTCTGCGACCCACCCATCGATCGACACTGCGATGTCCATGGTGAGCAGGTCCGAATCGCGAAGCACATAGTCGTGCGGGAGTCCATGCAGCACAGCGTCGTTCACCGACAAGCAAATGACGTTCCGGAAAGGGCCTCGCCCGAATGATGGTGAGTAGTCCCAGTAACACGATTGCGCGCCGCGGTCTTCGATCAACCGCCGGGCGCGGTGTTCCAGGTCGAGCAGATTCACCCCAGGTTTCGCCAGTCGGGTGAGGTCGTCGAGCAGTCCGGCGATGAATTCACCGGTGACCCGCAACGCTTCGATCTCCGCTGGTGTCTTCAGTTCAAGCACGATCAGTCCTTTCCGGCCGGCCGAGGCGCCGGTATTTAAATACCACCGTAGCCGACGAGTGCGGTATTTTCATACCGCCAAGTCGACGGCGACGATGAGTGAAATAAATCGGACCGCGGTCCGGTTAAACCGGGTGTAGCTTCCAACCTCAGGAGGTAGGCATCATGCAATTCGGAATCTTCACCGTCGGTGACGTCACCGTCGACCCAACAACCGGCCTCGAGCCCACCGAGAACGAACGCATCAAAGCGATGGTCGCGCTGGCCAAGAAAGCCGAGGACATCGGCCTCGATGTGTTCGCCACCGGCGAGCACCACAACAAGCCATTCGTACCCTCCTCGCCGACCACCATGCTCAGCTACATCGCCGCGCAGACCGAGACCCTGCAGTTGTCGACGTCGACGACGCTGATCACCACGAACGATCCCGTGAAGATCGCCGAAGACTTCGCAATGCTGCAGCACCTAGCCGACGGCCGCGTCGATCTCATGCTCGGCCGCGGCAACACCGGACCGGTCTACCCGTGGTTCGGCAAGGACATCCGCCAGGGCATCCCACTGGCCATCGAGAACTATCACCTCCTCCGTAGGTTGTGGCGGGAGGAGAACGTGGACTGGCAGGGTAAGTTCCGTACTCCGCTGACCTCGTTCACCTCGACACCGCGTCCACTCGACGACGAACCTCCGTTCGTCTGGCACGGTTCCATTCGTAGCCCGGAGATCGCGGAGCAGGCCGCCTACTACGGTGACGGCTTCTTCGCCAACCACATCTTCTGGCCCACAGAGCATTACAAGCAGTTGATCGGCTTCTATCGGGAGCGTTTCGAGCACTATGGCCACGGCACCGCCTCCCAGGCGATCGTCGGTCTCGGTGGTCAGTTCTTCATCCGGCCGAAGTCACAGGACGCGGTCGACGAGTTCCGGCCCTACTTCGACAACGCACCGGTGTACGGACACGGGCCCTCGCTGGAAGAGTTCACGGAACAAACCCCGCTGACCGTCGGGAGTCCACAGGAGTTCGTCGACAAGACCCTCCGGTTCCGCGAGAACTTCGGTGACTATCAGCGTCAGCTGTTCCTGGTCGATCACGCCGGATTGCCGCTGAAGACGGCTCTGGAGCAACTCGATCTGCTCGGTGAGGTGCTGCCGGATCTGCGCGCGGGATTCGCAGAGGGTCGCCCGACGGACGTCCCCGACGCCCCGACTCACGCATCGCTGGTCGCTGCTCGATCGCACGCCGACGTCAAGGCGGTCAGCCGATGAGTGTTCGTCGTGTCGCAGTGATCAGTGCCGGTATGAGCGAGCCGTCGTCGACGCGGCTGCTGGCCGATCGGCTCGGCAATTCTGTTCGGCAACAGCTCAACTCGGTCGAGGTGGACGTCATCGACTTGCGAGATATCGCGGTGGACGTGGCTCGGAGCATGCTCGGTGGATTCGCTGTGGGTGGGGCCCGGGACGCAGTTCGGGCGGTCGAGGAGGCGGACGCGGTGATCGCTGCGACCCCCGTCTTCAATGCGTCGTACAGCGGACTGTTCAAGTCCTTCTTCGACATCGTCGACAAGGACACGTTCGTGGGCAAACCGGTGCTGATAGCCGCCACGGGCGGCAGTCCGCGGCATTCGATGGTGCTCGATCACGCGTTGCGACCGCTCTTCGCCTACCTGCGCGCGGTGGTAGTGCCCACGGGGGTCTACGCGGCGTCGGAGCACTGGGCGGCCGGGTCTGGCGACACGGCCACGTTGGCCGATCGAGTCGAGCGGGCGACCGGCGAACTGGCCGCATTGCTGGGTGGGCGCTCTCGACGACCCGAGCCGGTCGACGAGGACGAGGCCGGAATCAGCAACTTCGCTCGACTGCTGGGTGATTCGCTCTCTCAGAATTGAGTGGGCGGGTCAAGTCTGCGGACACCATGTCGGGTCTTCGACCGATATCTGCGGGCAACTTCGGGCCAGATTTCCTCGAACACGGGTACATCGGCGGACCTGCGGTAACAATGCTCCTGGGAGTCGCGACTGACCAACTCCTCACCGCCCGCGGTGAGAGGAAAATTGGGATCGGTAGCCGAGGGTGCGGTTTGTACTTCTCTCATGACGGCGCCACTGAGGCGACGCATCAACGAAAGGGAAGACCAATGAAACGAGTCCTCGCAGCCACCGTCGGACTGATCGCAGCAGTCGGGATCTTGTCGGCCTGTTCCGATGACGGCAGCAGCAGTGACAGCAGCCCCGCCGCCACCCCGGCCGCGAGCACCGCACAGACCGGTGGCACCGAGATCTCCACCACCGGCAACACCGAGGTCAAGGTGGAGGGCAAGGATCTCGCCGGTGTCGATCTCGATTCGGTCACCTGCGTCAAGCAGGCCGGCAAGATCAATGTGGCCAGCGGATCGTCGGGCGGCCAGCAAGGTGTGGCGGTCGTGATGACCGACGAGGCCACGCCCAAGGTGGAGTCGCTGGGGCTGGTCGTCGACGGCAGCGCTCTCGCCGTCTCCAACAGCATGGGCATGGCAGTCGGTTCGGCCGAGGTGTCCGTCGACGGCGACACCTACACGATCACCGGCGAGGCCGAAGGCGCGGACATGAAGAACCCGACCGCGGGAATGGTGAAGAAAGAGTTCACCATCAAGGTCACCTGCAACTGAGATACTGAAGTCAACGGAAGCGGCGGGCGCCCAGTGCGCCCGCCGCTTCCGGCGTTCATCGTCCTCACCTGCTTGTTGTCCCCGCCTGCTTGTTGTCCCCAGTTCGCGACTGTCCATAGGATGCCCCCATGTCGGTTCCCGGTGAGCTCGAACGTGCACGCCAGTTGGCGTTCGCCGATGATCACGCGGGCGCGCAGTCCCTGCTGCTGTCTTTGATGCCGCAGATCGTGGCATTGGACCGGGACGACCTGGCGCTCGAAGTGTTCGCACAGCTGGGGGAGGTGTACCTCGTCCGAAGTGCTTACGACGGTGTCGCAGAATGTGTTCGACGCATTCGCGACTGTGTGTCGGTGTACGTACAGATCGCCGCAGATCCGTCTTCGAAGGATGCCGCGCTGGTGACGCTACCTCCTGACGTCGTCGACGAGATGGTCATCCGGTACACCCGGCGCGCAGATCACCTCGAGATCGGGCTCGCCGCAGCGGCCGGCGACCACGAGGCAGCGGCCGCGGGTCTGGCGGATCTGATCGCGGAGAGTGATGCGGGGGTCGCGCCGTCCGTAGTCGAGGAGGCCCTCGAACTCGTCATGCGGGCGCGTATCACCTGTGCTGTGGCCCTCGCCGATGACGACGACCATGTCGGGGCGGAACCGTTGTGGGATGCGGTGCTGACCGTACTCGACGAGGGAGAGCAGAGCGCCCGGTCAGACCACTTGTGGGTCCTCGTCGGGATCGGATACGGGCGGTTCTGTGTCGAAACGGGTCGCCTGCAGGAAGCGGAGCCCCATCTTCGTCGGGCAGGTGCACGGGCGGAGCGTCGGGGATGGGAATTGGCATCGGCCCGAGTGCTGTTGGAGCGGTCCGCAGCGGCGTGGTCGCGATCGGATGCCGTGGAAACCGAGCGCCTGATCACGCTTGCCTATCCGGTCATCGCCCGGCATGCGATCGCGCACGATGTCTCGCGATGCTGGCTGTACTTCGGTCTGGTCCGGATGGCGGCGGGCGCACTGGAAGCGGCCGACGAGTGCTGGCAGCACGCCCAGCGGCACTGGGAAGAGCTGGGCCGGCCGCTCCATGTACATCGAATTCTTCTGCAACGCAGCTGGATCGATATCTTTCGCGGTCGCTACACACAGGCGCGGAACACCATCGCCCAGGCCCGGGACATGCTCGACTCCAGTCCGCGTTCGACCTGGCTCCAATACGCTCGACTCGACGATCTGCTGGGGTCCGCCTGGCGTGCGGAAGCGCTGGCGGACATGGGGTTCGATGGTGCCGGCGACCCCGATGAAGGATGGCGCGAGCTGGAGGAGAGGCTGGCCGGAGCCCGTGGAATCGTCGACGCCGCGCCCGGCAGCGACGGGTACGAGCGGGCGATGCCGAAGTTCGAACGTGCCGCGGATCTCAAGGTCCCGGCAGCGTTGGCGGTCGACAGCGTGCGGTACCTACTCGGCGATGCGACGGCTCGCCTGCGTTGGGCGACTGCGGTCTCGGCTCCGGTTCTCGCCGGCGCGTTCGCGGTCGCATGGGAAGGGGGCAATGTGCCGCTGGTGGCAGAGCTCATCGAATATCGTTGCGCGCGCGGTACCTTCAGTGCAGAGCCTAATCCCTCGATGGTTGTGGACTGGGAGGTGACCGCGACCGCACCGACCCCCGCAACGGTTGATGTCGCTACGCCGGCGTTCGCGGCAGGTGCCGCCGCCGGCGCCTCGTCGGCGTTGACGAGGCTCGGTCCGCTCCCGGCGCTGCAGATGGACCCGTCAGGCGAGGCGGTGCTGGCCCGGTACCGCGAACTGGCACAGGAGCGATATGGCCGTGTGATCACGAGCGGCGAGCCGATCTGGGCGACGTGGCCGTGACCGGCCAAATGGACGTCATCTTGTTGCTGAGATTCGCCGATGTGGGAGTGGCCACCTACGGGAGTCTGCGCGTGGTCGGTGATCCGGCCCGAACGGTGACCTGGGTGGTGACGGAACCGCAGTCAGCCGCGGCGGCGGCACTACTTGCCGCGGCGCTACCGGTGCAGTATGGCGATGAGTCGATCGAGGACGCGCTCGGCAGGGCGTTGACGGCCGGACCATTGTCGTCCCCCGACACGGAGTTGCGGTGGTCGTACGAGTTGGGATCTGTGTTGCTCTCCGCACAGGCGTGGGCGCTGCTGTCGGAATGTGTCGCGAACCCGAGGCCGCTGCTGTTCGTCACCCCGACTGCCCGTCTCGCCCAGATACCATTCGCGATGCTCGCAGTGCCCACTGCGTTTCCTGTGGCGACAGAGACGACGTCGGCCGAAGAATCTGACATCCCACAACTCGTGGACATCGACATCACCGAAGTGACCGACGGATATCGTCTGATGGAAATTGCCGATGTCGTGATGGCACCGCCCGTGAATATCGTGCGATCGGCGCGTCGCGCCGCGAAGTGGGACGTGGTGCGCGACAAACCGCCGGTGCTCCTGCTCGACCCCCGTGTGCCGGGTCAACGTCCGGATTCTCCTCTCGGGTCGGTTCTGGGACGCCCATCACCGGCGAACGCAATCACTGCGCACTTCGCAGATCGCGTCGAGTCCCGCTCCGTGATCCCCGACGTCGAGGCTGCGGTGGACTTGTTCCGTCGCAGCGACACCGACCGGATCTGGCTGTCGAGGATGCTGTCGGCCGAGCCGAGTCGGCTGCTGTTCGTAGGACACGCGAGTGCGGCGCCCGGTGACGCCGGGTATGCCGAACGTGCCGCCATCCACCTGGCATGCCAGGACACGATTCCGGGATACGCGGATGCAGTGGGAACGCACCGTCCGTTCACCGCAGCCGATCTCCTGACCGACACGACGGCCTGGCCGATGCCCCCGCGGGTGGCATTGCTGGCCTGTGCATCTGGCAATGACTACCGATTCGACGAAGCGACAGGCATGGTGGCGGCCGTGATCCTGGCAGGGGCAGAGGTTGTCACAGCGACCCTGTGGTCATTGCCCACGACCGCCGGTCACCGCCGATTCCGGGGGGATGCGGCGCTCGCCGACAGCGATCCGATGTCGGAGCTGGTCATTGCGGTCGACACGGCGCATGACGCCGATAATGCGGCTCGGGCAGTGGTCCGATGGCAGCGGTCTCAGATGCGACGGTGGCGGCAAGGGGACCGGGCCGCTCATCCGATCTACTGGGGCGCCCTTGTGACGTTTGTCCGGAGTGGCCGAGAGTCGTAACGGTGCCGGGGAGTCCGCCGTCGACCGTGCCGAAACAGCGACCGACCGTGCCGATCTGACCGTCGACCGTGCCGAAACAGCCGCCGAGCGTGCCGATCTGGATGTCGACCGTGCCGAAACAGCCGCCGACCGTGCCGATCTGACCGTCGACCGTGCCGAAACAGCCGCCGAGCGTGCCCTCTTCGTACGTCACGGGCGATGTCAGACCCTCTTGTTACACTGCCGCCGATGGTGCTTCGCGTGGCGAAAGATGTTGCAAGACAATCAAATAAGTCTTATCGAACATTTGTGCGAACGCGTAAATTGCGGTAGATTTAGGTCATGAACTTTCGGGGGTTGTTCGAACACCTATCAACGATGGCGGCTGATCCACTGCTGCTCGTATCGCTCGACGACGTGGCGTTGTCGGAGGAGACGGTCTACGCATTGCGGGCCAAGAATGTGTTGGACGCATTGCTGTTTCGGTTCACCGCTGATCTCGACAAGCGTGGTGTCGCCAAGACGTTGGGTGCGGATTCGACTGCTGAGCTTCTGCAATCGGTGCAGGTATCGCCAGCCGCTGCGCACCGCTACGTACGGGTCGGTCGCGCCCTCGGGTCCATCCCCTCAGTCGCCGCGTACGCCGTGGACGGGACTCTGTCGGGGGAGCACGTGGACGCCATCGTCAAAGGCCTGCATCACATCGACCGCCGCGACCCGGACCTGTCGGAGTCCGACCGGGACGACTGCGTCCGTGGGTTGTTGACCGAGGCGCGTATCTCGACGCCGGCCGCGGTCATAGAACGCGCCCACGAGATGGCCATCGCC
>NZ_QJSP01000019.1:0-69075 GCF_003217475.1 Williamsia limnetica
ATCAGATGCACCACACAGGTCTGGACCGTGGTGGCCGGCCACACATGCTCGACAACCTCCGGCAGGCCCTTGAGACCGTCGCAGACGAGAAAGAAAACGTCCCTGGCGCCACGGTTACGGATGTCAGTGAGCACGCTCATCCAGAACTTGGCACCCTCACCGCCCGTGCCGGCCCACAAACCAAGCACGTCGCGGCGCCCGTCCAGGCTCACCCCGATGGCCGCGTAGATCGGCCTGTTCGCGACCTGCCCGTCGCGGATCTTGACCACGATGGCATCGATGAAGATCGCCGCGTAACACCTCATCGAGCGGACGTGCAGACCAATCCTGCATCTCCTCGATCACCTTGTCGGTGATCCGAGAAATCGTCTCCTTCGAGACCGATGCACCGTAGATTTCAGCGAAGTGCGCGCTGATCTCCCCAGTCGTTAACCCTCTGGCGTACAACGATAAAACGATCTCATCAACGCCGTTGAGCCGACGCTGCCGCTTCTTGACGATCTGCGGTTCGAACGTACCTTCGCGGTCTCGGGGGACTTCGATCGGGACCTGCCCGGTCGACTCGGTCAGCACCGTCTTCGACCGAGTGCCGTTGCGGATATTTGTTGATGCCCGATCCGGGTTGGCCTGGTTCTTGTCGTGCCCGAGATGCTCGGTCATCTCCTCGTTCAATGCCGTTCCCAGGACCGTCTTGGTGAACTGCTTGAGCAGCCCATCCGGGCCCGTCAGCGACAGGCCCTGCTCTCTCGCCAAGCGCACGAGCTCCGCTGCCGCCGCCTCCTCGGCCGACGGTGGTGTCGACTTCTTCTTCGTCACATCATCCAGCGTCGTCATCACGGCACCCTTCTCGCCGGGCATTCACCCAGCGTGTCGGGCCGAAACACCGTTTAAGAAACACTCCCGAAAATTGAAGGGGCATCAGCAATCGTGACCGGAGGCGCGTCCGGCCTTGGATTAGCAACGGCACGAGCGCTTACCGACCACGGTGCGAGGGTCGTTATTGTTGACCTGCCGTCCGCCCACGCAGCCGAAGCTGTTGCAGAGATCGGTGATTCGGTGGCATTTGTACCCGCAGATGTACGGGAAGAAGCGGGCGTCCAAAACGCAGTAGATCGGGCAAGCGAACTGGGTTCTCTTCGGGTCTTGGTGAATTGCGCCGGTATCGGCGATCCAGTACGCATGTTGGGTCGTTCAGGTCCGTCCGACCTTGAGCGCTTTCGTCGGGTTGTTGACATCAATCTCGTGGGTTCATTCAACGTGACACGGCTAGCAGCTGAAGCAATGGCCGCGAGTCAGTCAATCGACGGCGAACGCGGAGTAATTGTGAACACCGCATCCGTGGCAGCGTTTGACGGCCAGATTGGACAAGCATCGTATGCTGCGTCGAAAGGCGGAATAGTAGCCCTGACGCTGCCGCTCGCCCGGGAACTGGCTGCCCGTCAAATTCGGGTCGTCACCATCGCCCCCGGAATGTTCGAGACGCCAAGCCTTCAAGGCCTGAGCGGCGAGATCCTGGCTTCGCTCGGTGCTCAAACGCCGCACCCATCACGGCTCGGTCTTCCAAATGAATATGCGTCGCTCGTTACATCGATTCTTGCCAACCCCATGCTGAATGGCGAGACCATCCGACTCGACGGAGCCATTCGGATGGCGCCCCAATAGGCTCCATCTGCAGCGTCAGTGCGCGGGTCTCTTCGCTAGCCTGGATTTTTCGCGTGTCATCTGGGAAAAGAGTGTGTAGATAAGCGAAAGTGCCTGTCCTGCAAGGCATAATGGGACTTCTCTACGGTTCCATCACCCAGGCAGAAAGGCACTTCGCAGGTGAAGAATATCGCAACGGTTTCACGAGTGAAAGTATCGGCCGACGGACACGGGGTCCTCTCGCACGCCGGAGTGGGAATGGTGCGCGAAGTCGCGGACCTGACCGGTCTGTCCGCGCAGGTCACAGGGGTGTTGGCTGATACCTACCGGGGTCCGTGGTCCCATGCACCGGGTGCGGTGTTTGCTGATCTGGTGGCCGCGGTCGCCGACGGCGCCGACTGCGTCGACATCGCCGCACAAGCAAGCCGGAGCCGTAGCCGTAGCCGTAGCGCAGTGTTCGGTCCGGCTGCCTCGACTACCACGATGTGGCGGCTGATCGATGAACGGATCGACGCCGAGCATCTATCTGCGATTCGTACCGCACGTGCCCATGCTCGGGCGGCGGCGTGGGCTGCTGGAGCCGCACCGGTGACCGAGTGGTTGTGCATCGATGTCGATGCCACCATCACCATCGATCACTCTGAAGGCAAAGAGAACGCGGCCGCGACCTGGAAAAGAACCTTCGGAATGCATCCGTTGATGGCCTATCTGGACCGACCTGACATCGCCGGTGGCGAAGCGTTGGCCGCGCTGCTGCGACCTGGGAACGCCGGAAGTAATACCACCGCCGACCACATCACCGTCCTACATCAGGCGCTGCAATACCTACCGCAGGACTATCAACCCGCGCCAGGTGTTGGTGATGGACAGAAGATTCTGGTCCGCTCGGACTCAGCCGGCGCCACTCACGGGTTCGCTGCGGCATGCCGCGATGCTGGGGTTGGGTTCTCGTTCGGGTTCGCCGTCGATCACCGGGTCCGAGAGGCCGTCGAGCACCTCAATGCCACCGCCGGATGGATGCCGGCGATCGATTCTGACGGAGAGGTTCGCGAGGGCGCATGGATGGCCGAAGCCACTGACCTGGTCTCGCTCGGGTCGTGGCCGGCCGGGACCCGACTGTTGTTGCGTAAAGAACGCCCTCACCCTGGTGCGCAGTTGCGGTTCACTGATTCCGACGGGCACCGGATCACTGGGTTCATTACCGACACCCGTCGATCTGTAGTGCCCGGCGGGATGGCCGGACTCGAACTGCGCCATCGGCAACACGCGCGGGTTGAAGACCGGATCCGTCAGGCCAAAGCGACCGGGTTACGCAACCTGCCCTGCCACCACTTCGATGCGAATGCGGCCTGGCTCGAAATCATCTGCGCCGCGACCGACCTGGTTGCTTGGACCAAACTCATCGGCTTCGCCGACGAGCCAGCCTTGGCGCGCTGCGAGATCGAAACCTTCCGCTACCGGGTCCTGCACGTAGCCGCGAGAATCACCCGCGGAGCCCGAGACATCCGACTCCGCATCGATTCGAGTTGGCAACGGGCACAACAGATCGCCGACGCGTGGTGCCGAATCCGATGTGCCTTCACCTGACCACGATCTCCCGCCCCAACGACCAGTGAAAGGCAAACCCCGGCCCGCGAAACCGGCACCCACCCGAGCGACATCGGGCAAATCCCCACACCTACACACCGAAAACCGCCCCGGACCACCCAGGCCCGACCGAAACCCGCACACTGAACAACCGGCACGAAAAATCGAGGCTAACTGACAGGGGTAAAGTTACTAGAAGGTCAAAGATGTCTTTTCTGCTCCGTAGAATTGGTA
Organism: Williamsia limnetica; assembly: GCF_003217475.1. Taxonomy (GTDB): domain Bacteria; phylum Actinomycetota; class Actinomycetes; order Mycobacteriales; family Mycobacteriaceae; genus Williamsia; species Williamsia limnetica. Next base: position 3,463 of record NZ_QJSP01000019.1, read on the forward strand.
TTACCGATAACCTCATTACCGGAGTCGTAGCGAAAGACATGGACAACGTACTCGCCCTGTTTCGTACGTTCAACGACGGTACTCACGGGCATGCCGGACGCTTTACAATCACCGAGCTGTCAGCGATCCGAACCCGAGTCGAAGCCGCAATAGCGTTCGTACACGAGATCGTCACCACGCCTCACGTTTGAGCTAATCACTGCACGAAGGGGCCCTTTGGCAGGTCGCGTGGCGTTCGACAAGAAGTTGACGGCTAGGACCACATCACAGCGGTTATGACCGAGCAACACTCAAATTTTGGCCGTTCACTAAACACATGAGTATTGGACCATGCGCGTAGTCCTGTGGCGTGTCCCCAGTAGATGAGTCCACGAGGTTTTAGAGTCTTTGTTGCCCCGACCTGGGGTTGGAAGGACGATGAACATCATGGCTGGACGGAAACGTGACTCCGCGGAGCAGATCGTGCGCAAACTGCGCCAGGGCGACGAGCTGGAGGCGGCCGGTAAGACCTCTGAGGAGATCGCTGCCGAACTGGAGGTGTCGGTGGCGACGTTGTTCAACTGGCGCCGTCAGTACGGCGGTATGGACACCGACGCAGCGAAGGAGCTCAAAGAGCTCCGGGACCAGAACGGCAGACTCAAACGGCTGCTCGCCGACGCTGAGTTGGAGAAGGACGCGCTGCGAGAGGTGGCCAAGGGAAAATTCTGAGCCCAGCTGCCAAACGCCGCGCCGTCGATATGCTCGTAGAAACCAAGGGCATCTCGAAACGGTTGGCGTGCAGAGCTGTTGGTCTTGCCCGTTCCACCTACAGTCGTACCCCGATCGCCCAGACCCCGGCCGACCCGGACGCTGAGTTGCGTGGTTGGTTGCGGACCTACGCCACCAAACACCCGCTGCATGGGTTCCGGCGGGCGTGGGCGGCGCTGCGGTTCGACGAGCATCGCGATGTGAACAAGAAGAAGGTGCACCGCCTGTGGAAGGAAGAGGGCCTGCAGGTCCGCATCAACCATCCCCGCAAGCGGGCCGGCGAATCGTCGGTACCGTTGTCGATGCTGATGCACCGAAGGTGGTGTGGGCTCTGGACTTCCAGTTCGACTCCACGATCGATGGGAAGGCGGTTAAGATCGCGTCGATGATCGACGAACACACCCGCCTGTCGGTCCTCAACATTGTCGAACGATCGATCACCAGCGACCGGTTGGTTGTTGAGCTGGGCAAGGCGTTTGCGCTGTGGGGTGGGCCGCCGCAGGTGCTGCGGATGGACAACGGTCCGGAGTTCATTTCCTATGCGCTGCAACAGTTCTGCGACAAGAGGGTCGGTATCTCCTACATCCCGCCGGGCACGCCGTGGAACAACGGCCACATCGAATCTTTCAACAACCGGCTACGGAAGGAATGCCTCAACCGCAACCACTGGACCAACCTGCTCGAGGCCCGCGTGGTCATCGAGGACTTCAAAGATGACCACAACCACCGACACCGGCACTCATCACTCGGCTACAAGACGCCGGCCGAGTATGCTGCCCAATGCACCCACACCCATCATCCCGTGGAATGCGAGATTGACTAATCACCGTGGCTCTACAACCACGTGGCCCGACTATCGGGGACCTGCCACCTGGTTTAGACGTTGACGAACGTCTGTCGGCCAGCAGTCGTTAGTTACTCCGAGAATGTGTCCTTTAGATCGACGCAGAGCGTGTTCCCAAATCGATAATCGAGCAAGCGCTTTCGGTGCATTTGATGCACGGCTACTCCCGGCGAGATCCCTACTTGTCTCGCGGCGCGTGCGATATCACCATCCCGCGTAAGACCCCGAAAAGGTTCCATGCCGCTCTCGCTGAAAAGTGTGTTGAAGGCGAAGTGGTTTGCGCCTTTCTCTGCGGAGCTGGTTCGCCGCTTCTCCGTCTTGTACTCCAGATGCATTTCGCCGCGCGGGTCGTTGAGCACATGACCAAGTTCATGAAACAAGGTCCAGACCACAAAACCATCTTTGCCCCAACGGCCCGTCTGCTGAATGACCGGAACCCGCTTGTCAATCCATCTCGTCATCCCTAGGAGCGGAAAGCTCTTCGGTGGCTCCACAACAACGAAGACAACACCAACATCGGCCAGGAGACCAGCGATGTCGCGCAGCATCGTCTGGTCCGGCCGCGCCGCGCGGGTGCGGAGATCAGGCAACGCCGCACGCAGGTCGGTTTCGTCATAGTTGTACGTTCGGCCACGCTCGAAGCGCTCAGTAAGCTCAGCTGCGCGAAGCCATGTCGTGAGGGCAGTCGGCGCGACGTCGGCACCTGACTCCTTCAGCGCAGCAAGAGCGTAATCGCCTTGCGACGCACTCTCGTGGAGGTGCAAATAGACGTCCCACGTGCCGCAACGGTGGAATGCGAGGAAATCAGAGACCAAACGGCCAGGGTTGGCGCGCGTTGCGGTAGTCGCCCCTAGGCTTCGCAAGTAGGTCGCAGCGTTTGCGTCAATGTCGTCGACGTGGCGCGCTAAGTTCTCCTCGTCGGCTATGCGGGTGAGGTCCGCGCGGTACGCCGCTTCGTACCGTAGCCAAGCGTCGGCCGGTATCCGGCTGACCCGTTCCAGCCTTCGCGCGGTTTCCGGCGTTACCGAGGCACGGCCATTGACGATCTCATTCACGTGTTTTCGGCTAACCCCGAGAAGCTCCGCAGCCTGCTGCTGGGAGAAGCCTTGGTCGTCAATCCACTCCTCGAGATACTCCCCGGGGGCTACAGCGTAGTTTGTGGTCATTGGCTTCTCCTTTCAGTGGTAGTCGTAGATGTCGATCACCGTCACGGTGACTGCGTCCCAAGGGTCCGAACCGCCTTCGGGGCGGATCAAGATTCGATAATTACCGCTAAGCTTCCCTGCCCACTCGCCGGCATGATCGCCCGTGAGCTGGTGCCAGTTACCCAGCGGGTCGAGGGTGGCAAGTTCACCCACCGTGACTGCTGTGCGCAGAGCGTTAACACGTAAGCGGAGTCTGCCGGCGATGTCCCCACGCTTCCTCTGCATCTCCTGCTCGTCCGTGCACAGCGTCTCCAGCTTTCGGTTCTCATACAGCACTTCCAACAGGGTGTCACCGATCTCGTTACATTCTAACGCTGGCCGACGACACATTATGCCGGATGTGACCAAGCAGGCCCACTGGGAGCACGTCACGTGGGATGGCGGCCGCGGACCTAGCGGCGAAAGTGTTCTCTGGAGTCGCCTCCGGCGAGAAGCGGGCGACCAGCGGCATCAACACCGTTGGCTGTGTCAGTACGCTCGCGGCGCCAGGTTGAATTACCGTTGGCCGCCCTCCACATCTTGTCCGGATGCTACTTTCTATTCCAACAATTTCGCGGTGTGGGCGAATAATGCGCCATCTGGCGGTCCAGCGCGTCGAAGACATCGCCGAGATCTTTGAACTCGATTGGCGGCGCGTCGACGTGCCGCGATGCCGTCGCCGTAGCTGTCGTCATGGTCGACCGCGTTACCGGGGAATCAACGGTCGCAGGGGCCCAAATGCTCCGTTCGAGAACTCCGCTAGTCCATCGAGTAGCGGAGTCCACGCACGGGTCGTTCCGTCGCGTCGACTCCGCTCGAGTATCCAGCAGTGACGCTCCTCCCCCGCGCCGCAGATCCTCGAGCTGCTATACCGGGCATCCCGGGCCCCGCGATCTCCTTGGTCACTGCGCGGTCAGGTTCGTGGCAAGTTCGAGCGCTGTCGCGGGCTACGTTCGCGAGCAGCACCACGTTGCCCTCGCATCGACGACTGCCGCCCAGCGCGGGATCGAGTATGTTGCGAACAACAGGCCGTCGTCGGCGAGGCGTACCGGCAGACGAGCCACTGCCCCTAATGGTCGACCCGCCGCCGGGTGTGTAGTCGATGGCCGCACCGACCGCGCCGGGGTGTGCGGCGTTCCAGTCCCAGTCCTCATCGGTCGCCTAGTCGACGCGGCATCCACCCGCCAGCGGGATCGCATCCGGATACATCTCTGCGAACGCGCCGGCTACCCAGTAATGGCCCGCCACGCCGTGCGGTCACGCACAACCAGCGGCTCGGTTCCTGCGCCATCGTCACAGTGACGGGCCGCCTTCGCACCTCAGCAATTTCGGATGACCTCTTGGCTACCATTTCTGCAGGCAGTTGGCGCTGTATCTGCGCTAATTGGATTTAGCGCAGCCAGGAACGGCAGGTCGGCGCATGCGTCGTCTGAGCACCCACGTTTTAGGCCAGGGCGTTTCGTACCAACTCAATATGTCGATAATTGCGTCGACGGTGGGCCCAATCGCTACGCTCAACCCTTGTTACCGGCCGGTAGGTGGCCGCAGGACGATACATCGGGGGAAATGTGCGACGTTCGAGGGCGATAGTGGCTGCTGTAGCGGTGCTCACCGCAGTGGTGACGAGTGTGTCGACGGCAGGTGTTTCACACTCCGATCCAGGCTTGCGGGACGTCCTGATCGTCGGCAACAACTGGGAGGGCACCGCCGACGTCCTCACCTCCACCGCGCCGTACACCAAGATGGGCCGCATCAACGCCATACCCGACAAAGACGAACGCCTGCGGGAGATCTTCGCAGATCCGGTGAAATCAGCGCTGTTCCTGGGGATTCGGTACACCGTCGGCGAAGGTCACGATCAATACATCGACGACATCTACGCCACCGCAGACGGGCAAGCAGTGGTCCTGTCGCGACCCAGTTTCGCCGACGTCGTCTCGATCGACCTCGCCAGCGGCAAGATCCTCTGGCGATTCCCGGTATCAGGCGCACGCGCAGATCACATGGCGATCTCCCCGGACGGACACAGCATTGCAGTGTCGGCGTCAACCTCGAACACGGTGCACGTCATCGACGTGGCCACCGGCAAACAACAAGGACGTTTCGGCACCGGTGACAAGCCCCACGAGAACGTCTACACCAACGGCGGCCGATACCTCTGGAACATGTCAATCGGGGAGGTCAACACACCGCTCGATGCTCCCGCCCTGGACGCCACCAAGGGCGACCGCAAGATCACCGTGGTCGACACCACCACGTTCCGCGTCGTACGGACCATCGACATGCGTCAGCGCCTCGATGCGATCGGTCGACGAGACCTGTCCGACGCAGTACGGCCGGTCGCCTTCTCCCCCGACGAGAAAACGATGTACTTCCAAGTGTCATTCTTCGCCGGGCTCGTCGAGTACGACGTCGCGTCAGACACCATCACCCGGGTGGTGGACCTGCCCAAAAACCCTGCCACGTCGCCGGATCGGACACGCTGGGTCAACGACTCCCGACATCACGGCCTGTCGATGAACACTGACGGAAGTCAGCTGTGCGTGGCCGGCACCATGGACGACTACGTCACCATCGTCGACCGTCGCTCCCTGACGCCCGGCCCCCTGGTGCGCACCGCGAAACCCTACTGGGCGACGGTCAATGGCGACAGCACTGACTGCATCATCTCCGAAAGCGAATCAGACACAGTCTCCGCGATCAGCTTCTCGACCGGTCAACGCACCGCCCAGATACCGGTCGGAGATCACCCACAACGAATCCGGCTCGGGAAGGTCTCGGCCGCCTGGACAGGCAACTCGGAACACTGACGCCGGCAGCGTCGGTTGCCTTTCAAATCGCCGCGAAGCGGGACGTCACAGCACTGTGGACAGTCACTCAAAGACAGTCGGCAGCCCGTCCGACACCCGCTGCGGGAATTCCGGCACCCGCTTGTCGAGGAACGCGGTCACCCCTTCTCGCACATCGTCGGAGGTACCGCGGATATAGATGGCTTTCGACTCGGCTCGGTGTGCGACCTCGGGACTGTCGGCACCGAGCATCCGCCACATCAGCTGCCTGGTCAGCGCAGCCGACACAGGCGCGACGCCTGCCGTCAACTCGGTCGCGACGGCAATCGCGCGATCGAGCACCTGATCGGCCGGCACCAGTTCGCGGACCAACCCGCGCTCGAGTGCTTCGTCCGCAGTGACCATCTTGCCGCCGATCGTCCACTCGAGCGCGGTGGAAATCCCGACAATGCGCGGCAAGAACCAATTGGAACAGGCCTCGGGCACCAAGCCCCTGCGGGTGAAGACAAATCCGAACTTCGCAGTGTCGGCGGCGATACGGATGTCGGCAGGCAACGTCATCGTCACTCCAACGCCTGCGGCCGGGCCGTTGATGGCAGCGATGACCGGCTTGAGCGACCTGAATATCCGGAGACTGACTTGGCCACCCTCGTCGGGCGGCGCATGCCCGGTCCCCTTGTCGTCGAGCACGAAGGTGTCGCCGCCCGCACCCAGGTCTGCTCCGGCGCAGAACGCCCGACCTGCCCCGGTGATCACAACCGCCCGCACCGAGTCGTCAGCATCGCACTCGTCGAACGCCTCGATGATCCGGTCATGTATCTCGCTCGTGAAGGCATTGAGCCGATCCGGCCTGTTCAGCCGGACAATCGCTATGGGCCCCCGACGCTCCAGCTCCACCACATCGCCTGCGCTCGGTACGGTCACAACGGCTCCTCCTCGCGTCCTCGTGCTCTCGAGATCACACGGTAGACCCGTCGCCGCTACCCGCCGGCCGCCAGTGCCGTGAACCGCCAGTCCAGCACCGGTACAGCCCCGTCCTGACCACCGACCACCTCGGCGATAGACCGCAGTCGCAGCAGCATTGCACCTCCGTCGATCGTTTCGGCAGACTCGACGTGCAGCCGACTTGTAATCGTGTCACCTTCCCGGACCGGACCCAGGTGATCGCACGACTGCCAGCCGAGGACGGTCACGAGATTCGGCAGCGCCCTGGTCGCCTGCGAAAGTGCGATGCCGATGGTATGCCCGCCATAGACCAGCCGGGAACCACCGTTGACTCGTGAATCATGATGTGTTGCGGCGATGTTGAGGGTCAATCGGGCCAACTCCGGTGCGCTGGAGACAACATCGGCGCTGCTGCTGAACACTGTTCCGGCAAGGTCTGTCGAGGTCGTCGGCATCCCCGAGAGATCCCAGCCCTCCGGGATGCCGTAGACAGGTTCGTCGGCCGGACCGATTGCCGACAGGTCGTCGGCCGCCGACTCGCTGCCGTCGCGCGGTGAATCCGAGAACGGGATCATGGCGCACCGGTAGAAGTCCAGGATCTTGCGGCCGGTCTGATCGACGGTCTCCATGCGCAACGCCACCAACCCGGTGGGGCGTCGACCCGGTTTCACGGTGTTCGCTTTGAGCCCAACGACTTCGGTCCGGGTGTCGAGCGAGTCGCCGATGTGCGGAAAAAGGTGAAACCGCAGACCCCGGTAGAACAGATTCGCCTTCACGTGATGGGTGGCCAGAGTCGATTGGCCGATGGCAATGTCGCAGACCAGCCCGGGATGGGCGAGTTCAGCTGACCGTCCGGTGATCTCCGCGGACAGGTGCGCATCGAGCGGCAGGCGCAGACGGTCTCCGAGGATGGCCTGATGCATCGCCGCGGCACCGCTGGTGAGGGTCATCGACGGCGCGGTGTCGAAGACCTGGCCCACTGCCAATTCGTCGAAGTACGGGCCACCGACATCGATCGGATCCGCTTCGGTCATGATGCTCAGTTCCCTTCTGCCAGTGCCAGCACACGACGCGCCGACACCGCGATCGCCTCATCGAGCATCTGCCCGTTGAGCGCGGCGGCTCCGGCACCCTTGGTCTCGGCGTCCGCGAGAGCACCCAGGATTTGTCTGGCCTCTTCGACGGCCTCGGCTGTCGGGGTGAATGCCTGCAGGGTGAAGGCGATCTGGGCCGGGTGGATGACCCATTTGCCGTCGAAACCGAATTCACGGATCCAGCGGCCCGCGGCCCGGAAGTACTCATCATCGGCGATGGTCAGGTGCGGTCCGTCGATGGCCGCGATACCGGCGGTCCGGGCGGCGATCAGTATTCGATCCTGAACGGCCGACCACCGGTGCGGCGGAAGATTACGTTCTCGGCCGAGTGCTGCCGCGAGATCCGCGTAGCCGATGACAATCGCATCCAGGCGGTCAGTCGCGCCACAGATGCCGTCGAGATGGGTGAGCCCGGCGGGTGTCTCGATGAGCGCCTGCAGACCAGCAGGGTGCGCGCCCAGCGCCTGGTCCGCCGCCCTGAGGTCATCGGCACTCTCGACCTTCGGCACAACCACACTCGACAACGCCCTACCTGTTGTCGCCAATGCCGCCAGATCGTCGCGTGCCCAAGGCGAATCGATGCTGTTCATCCGGACCGCAAGCCTCGGACCCGAGGTGGCATCGCCTGCGAGCAGCTCGACCACCAACGCCCGAGCCGCATCCTTCTTCGTCGCGACGACCGCATCCTCGAGGTCCAAGACCACTTCATCAACCTCGAGCGCCAGGGCCTTGTCGATCTTCCGGCGGTCGGACCCGGGTACGACCAATACCGACCTGCGTCGTTGCATCGACTGATACCTCACCTCGATTGTCATATGTACGGCCAAATAGTCACGGGATTTTTCCTAAATGTCAAGGTGCTGCTTCAAACGGCTGCGGAGGCCCTGAATATGGCCGTACAATATGCACGTCGGCCGATCACCCCTTCATCCGACACGACGTGTGGACCAGGTTGGTGCAGGCGCATGAGCTGCATAGCATCTGAGGAACCATGACCGGTAAGAAGCGCGAGGCCGAACCCGCCTACCAGGTGTTGTCCAACCAGCTGCGACAGGACATTGCCGGAGGGCTGTATGACAACGGCGCAAAACTCCCCACCGAGGCTGAGCTCTCCGAACGTTATGAAGTCAGCCGACAAACCGTACGACGCGCGTTCGTCGACCTCGTGGCGGCAGGCATCGTCTATCGGGTGCCGGGGCGCGGCACGTTTGTCAACGAATCCGGTGGTCGCTACCTCCGCCAGCAAGGCTCGATCCAGGACCTGCTGAACCTGTCGACCGACACGACGATGGAAGTGGTCAGCCCCCTGTCCCGCCGCATTGACGTGGAGGCCGCGAGCCGGCTCCGCCTCGACAGCGATGTCGTCTACACCATGGTCTTCCGGCGCATGCACGACGGAATTCCGTTTGTTCTCACCACGGTGCACCTGCCCGAGCACACCGCAAAACTGGTCCTGAGTGCGCCGGAGGTTGCCGCCGGCGCAGTCAGCACTTACACGATGATCGGCCTGCTCGAACCCCATCTCGATTCGCCGATTTCCGAAGCAGCGCAGTCCATCACGGTCGATGCCGCGAACGGTCTGGATTCCGCGCACCTCGGCTGCACCGAAGGCCACCCGGTCTTGCGTATCGATCGTCTCTACACCGATGCCGCCGGTGTCGCCCGTGAACTGTCGGTGAGTCACTACCTACCGGAGCACTACACCTACCGGGTGACCCTGCAACGCGCTTGAGCGGTCACACCTGAACGCCCAGTTCCCGGCGGATCAGCTCATTGTGCTCGCCCAGCCGGGGTACCGACCCCAACGGGACGTCATCGGCCCCGGCAACAGTCACAGGAGATCGGAGACCTCGAGCAGTTCCGGTTTCGGTGTCGACGTCGCGCCATCGGTCACGCGACTGGAGGGCCGGGTGATCGAGCAGCTCGGCCGCCGTACGCATCCGGGCGTTGGCGATACCGGCCTGATCGAGTTGCTGGACGACGTCAGCTGACGAACTACGTTGCAGCGCCTCGGTGATGAGCGCATTGAGTGCTGCCGCGTTCGCGACACGGTCCGGGTTGTGGATGAACCGCTCATCGGTGGCGAGTTCGGGATGATTCAACACGAGCGAGCACAGGGATGCCCACTCTCTGTCGTTCTGCACCGCCAAGAAGACGGACTGTCCGTCACCACACTCGTAGGGGCCGTAGGGGGCGATCGTTTGGTGGCGAGCGCCGGTGCGCGGCGGAGTCGCCCCCGAGAAGCCGGCGAGCAGCGCCGGCTGACTCATCCACTCCCCTAGCGCATCGATCATGGCGACCTCGAGCGAAGCACCTTCTCCTGTTGCCTGGCGATGGTAGAGCGCAGTCAAAATACCTGTGTAGGTGTACATCCCGGCGGCGATGTCGGCGATGGAGAGGCCGGCTTTCGCGGGTTCATCCGGCGAACCGGTGACCGCCAACACGCCCGTTTCGCACTGGATGAGCAGGTCGTACGCCTTCTTCGACTGATACGGTCCCTCGGTCCCGTAACCGGACACGCTGCAATGCACCAGGTCCGGGTGGTTTTCGCGCAGCGTTCCCGCGTCCAGCCCGAGGCGGTCGATGGCCCCCGGCCCGAGATTGCTGACGAACACATCTGCCCGCTCGATCAGGACGTCGAGGACCCGTCGGTCGTCGGCGTTTTTCACATCGAGTTCGAGACTTTCCTTGCCGCGATTGAGCCACACGAAGTAGCTCGATTGTCCGTGCACACTGTGGTCATAACCGCGCGCGAAGTCGCCGACGCCGGGGCGCTCGATCTTGATGACCCGAGCGCCGAGGTCTGCAAGCTGACGGGTGGCGAAGGGCACGGCAACGGCGTGTTCGAGCGAGACGACGGTGATGCCGGCGAGAGGCTGAGCTGAGGTCATCGCCGTCTCTCAGATGCCGCCGCGGGAGACCAATTGGCCCGCTATGACGTTGCGCTGGATCTCGTTCGTTCCCTCGCCGACGATCATCAACGGTGCATCCCGGAAGTAGCGTTCGACGTCGTATTCGGTCGAGTACCCGTAGCCACCGTGAATACGAACTGCGTTGAGCGCGATCTCCATCGCGATCTCGGAGGCGAACAGCTTGGCCATGCCCGCTTCCATGTCGCACCGTTCGCCCGAGTCGTATTTCTCGGCCGCGTAGCGGGTGAGTTGACGGGCGGCGGTCAGTTTCGTGGCCATGTCGGCGAGGTAGTTGCCGATCGACTGATGCTTCCAGATCGGCTTCCCAAAACTCTCGCGCTGCTGCGCATAGGCCAGCGAATCCTCCAGCGCCGCAGTCGCAACACCGAGCGCACGGGAGGCGACCTGGATCCGACCTGTTTCCAGGCCCTTCATCATCTGGGCGAACCCCTTGCCCGGGGTGCCGCCGAGGATGGCCGTCTGTGGGACGCGGCAGTTGTCGAAGGAGAGCTCACACGACTCGACACCCTTGTAACCCAGCTTGGGCAGATCCCGCGACACCGTCAGTCCCGGTCCGTGTTCGGCCAGCACGATCGAGATTCCTGCGTGTCGGGGCTGGGCTGTGGGATCGGTCTTACACAGCAACGCGATCACCCCCGACCGACGCGCATTGCTGATCCACGTCTTCGACCCACTGATCACAAGGTCATCGCCCTCGGTCTTGGCAACCGTCGTGAGGGCTTGCAGATCGGATCCGCCGCCCGGTTCGGTCAACGCCATCGTCGCCCGCATCTCCCCGGTGGCCATGACGGGCAAATACTTCTGCTTCTGCTCGTCCGTGCCGTACAGCGCGATGAGTTTGGCCACCACCGTGTGTCCACCCATGGCACCGGACAGACTCATCCAACCCCGCGCCAATTCCTCGGTGACCGCGACGTAGCAGGGCATCGACACCGGCGACCCACCGTAGGCCTCGTCGATCGCCAGACCGTAGATACCGATCTGCTTCATCTGCTCGATCCATTTCTCCGGATACTCGTTGGCCTTCTCAACCTCCCGTACCGACGGCTTCACCTCGCGGTCGACGAAGTCGCGAACAGTCCGCACCAGCATTGCTTCTTCGTCGTTCAGGTTGTAGCCCACGTGATCCTCCAAGACAGAAAGTTTGTACGGCCATATTCGCGTGACGGAGCCCGTCTGTCAATATTCGCAGCCAAAGTGGATCGCTGACCGCAGTTTTTGGCCGTACATTTAGGGTCGGCCGGAAGCCCTACAGTTCAGCCGTCAGTGATACCAGTACCGGTATTCTCGATGCGACCATGGACCACTCCTCCTCGAGCACGCCGCGCCACCGCACCGTAGAGACCACCGACGGTGCGATGCTCGCCGTACAAGAAGGCGGACCCGCCGACGGACCGCCGCTGCTCCTTTTGTCCGGTCAAGCCAACTCACACGACTGGTGGACGGGCATTCGCGATCACTTCGAGGGGCGTTTTCACACGATCACGTTCGACTACCGCGGCACCGGGGCCAGTCGCGCCGTGGAGTCCCCCGGCTGGTCGACCACGCTGTTCGCCGATGACGCAGTACAGGTGTTGGAGTCCGTCGGTGCCGACTACGCCCACGTCTACGGCACTTCGATGGGTGGCCGAGTCGCACAAATGCTCGCCATCAACCACCCCGCAGCAGTGGAGCAACTGGTGCTCGCGTGCACGACGCCGGGTGGAACTCTCGCCGTCGAGCGCGACAACAACGTTCGACGCGCTCTGGCACAAAAAGATTCGCACGCCAGGATCGCTGCGCTCCTGGATCTCATGTACACGCCGGCCTGGTATGCGCCGGGTAGACGAAGCCACCTGCTGGGAGATCCCGACATGTCGGCCCGTGCACAGTTACTTCATCTGAAGGTCAGCGGCAGCCATGACGCCGTCGACCGGCTCTGCGAGATACGTTCGCAGACCCTGATCCTGCATGGCAGCGACGACCGTATGGCCCCAGTTGTCAACGCCCACAACCTCGGCGACGCCATTCGGGAGGGCCGTGTCGACATCACCGCGGGTGGTCGGCACGGCTTCTTCGACGAGTTCGCCGACGCTGTCTCAGCTCAAGTCATACAGTTCCTCGACCACGGCCTGTGACGACCCCCATCAACGCAAACCCACCCGTTCTGGTCACACCCAGGGGTTCACGCCCCGTGGGTCTGACCAATACGGGTGGGTCTGTGCACCGCGGCGGTTTTCAGCGCGGCCGATAGTGGAGATACGCGGTGCCGTTGTCGAAGATTGTGTGCTCGACAAGATCCAGATCGAGGCGAACATCGTCTGGCAAGGCCCGGAGTCCGCCGCCCACCACCTTCGGAACCACAAAAAGGTGAAAGTCTTCGATGAGACCCGCACGAATCGCCGCAGCCGCGGTGGTCGGGCCGAAGATCTCGACCACACCGGCCGCGCCGTCGACGATGCGCCGCAACTCGTCCAAGCCCAACTCAGGCACAAGACGCGCGCGGTCTGATTGGAGCTCGCCGGGCGACATCGTCGATGACACCACCACCTTGTCGATACCCCGCCACCGTCGGGCGAACTCCCGCGCGGCCTCAGGACCGTCAGCGTCGTCAGGGTAGGTCTCCCAGTAGTCCATCCCCGCATATGTCTTTCGGCCCAGCACCTCGGTCGACACCGTCGCGATACGATCGAGATGGACGGCGAACACCGCATCGCTCGGGCCGGTCCACTGGAAGTCACCATCAGCGTCGGCGGCATAGCCGTCGAGAGACACTGTCGCGGCGTAACTCAGAGTTCCCATACTGTGCCGATCTCCTCGGGCGGGCTGCAGTGCAGCCGACCCTACCGGCTTTCTCTTACGCGCCGGTGTTGCAGTGCCGGTGCGGCCGAAAAGCCGGTAGAGATGGGGGTCCGACAAGGGATGCCTAGTCGAAGACCCGTGGCAGTCCGGCCGACACCTTTAGAGGAAATTCCGGAACCCGCTTCTCGAGAAACGCCGCGACCCCTTCGCGAACATCGTCGGACGTTCCGCGTACGTAGATGGCCTCGGACTCCGCACGGTGGGCCACTTCCGGACTCTCAGCGCCGAGCATCCGCCACATCATTTGCCTGGTCAAAGCCACCGAGACCGGTGATGTGCCGCAGACCAGGTCAGTTGCCACCGCAATCGCCCGGTCGAGAACCTGGTCAACCGGCACCACCTCCCGCACGAGACCTCGTTCGAGAGCCTCGGACGCCGACACTATCTTGCCGCCGACAGCCCATTCCAGCGCCGTGGAGATGCCGACAACCCGAGGGAGGAACCATGTCGAACATGCCTCCGGCACCAGACCCCTCCGGGTGAAGACGAAGCCGAACTTCGCAGTCTCCGAGGCGATTCTGATGTCAGCGGGCAGACTCATCGTGACACCTACGCCGGCAGCAGGGCCGTTGATCGCGGCCACCACGGGCTTCGTCGACCGGTAGAGACGCAGGGCAACTTCCCCACCGGAATCTGCGGGTGCGCCTCCGGTCTCCGGGTCGTCGTCGAGGACAAAGGTGTCGCCACCCGCCTCCAGGTCTGCTCCGGCGCAGAAGGCTCGCCCCCTGCCGGTCAGAACCACCACCCGAATCGAGTCGTCCGCATCGCACTCATCGTTGACCCAGCAGCGCAAACCCACCAGTTCTGGTCAAAATCAAGGGTTCACGCCCCGTGGGTGTGACCAGAACTGGTGGGTTTGCTGGATTGGACTGGTGCGGTCGAGACCGGCTATCCCCGATTCAGTGCCACCGCGCTCTGCACCAACGCCACGAAAGCATCAGCGTCGAGCGCATCCGTCTCGTTGATGTCGATCGCACGCCGAACACCGGCACCGAGACATGCGTTGAACAGCTTCGCCGGGTCCGGAAGGGACGCGCCCTTGGCAAATGTCACCTTGATCTTGTCTTTGTACGTCTCGAGTGTGCAGACGAGACCGTCGAGTGAAAACGTCGGCACCCCATCGGGGTTGGAGGGCTTACGCCACTTCACTTCTTCGACGACGTCGGGCTCAGCCCGCATGATCAGTGACCGCACTTCACCGACCCTGGATTCCCGCCAATCGTTACCCATGCGATCACGATAACGGATGTCAGGTTCGGTGAACCCGGTTGCTTCAAACCGTCTTTTACACGTTGAAGCGGAACTCCACGACATCTCCGTCAGCCATGACGTAGTCCTTGCCTTCCATCCGCACTTTGCCCGCAGCTTTCGCGGCGGCCATCGAACCGGCGGCGTCGAGGTCGGCGAAGGACACGATCTCGGCTTTGATGAAGCCTTTTTCGAAGTCGGTGTGGATGACGCCGGCGGCCTTGGGAGCGGTGTCGCCTTTGTGAATCGTCCAGGCGCGCGACTCTTTTGGTCCAGCGGTCAGGTAGGTCTGCAAACCCAGGGTGTGAAAACCGGCGCGGGCCAACGAGTGCAGACCGGGCTCGTCCTGACCGATCGAGTCGAGCAACTCCTGGGCGTCCTCAGCATCGAGTTCGAGGAGCTCACTCTCGACCTTCGCATCGAGGAACACCGCATCTGCCGGAGCCACCAGCTCTTTGAGCTTTGCGATCCGCTCGGGGTCGGTCAGCACGGATTCGTCGGCGTTGAACACATAGAGGAATGGCTTGGTGGTCATCAAGTGCAGCTCGCGCAGTTTCGCGAAGTCCAGCTTGTCCTTCTGTGAGAACAGCGTCTTGCCCTCGTTGAGGATCTTCTGCGCTTCTTGAACAGCGGCGACGACCTCGACGAGGCCCTTGTCCTTGCGCGAATCCTTCTCGAGCCGCGGCAGCGCCTTTTCGATGGTCTGCATGTCAGCGAGAATCAACTCGGTCTCGATCACCTCGATGTCGGAGACCGGATCGACGCGACCGTCGACGTGCACCACGTCATCGTCGGCGAACACCCGCACGACCTGACAGATGGCCTCGGCCTCGCGGATGTTGGCGAGGAACTGGTTGCCCATCCCCTCCCCCTCGGAGGCACCCTTGACGATGCCGGCGATGTCGACGAACGACACGGTTGCGGGCAGGATGCGCTCGCTGGAATGGATTTCAGCCAGTCTCGCCAGCCGGGAATCGGGCAGCTCCACCACACCGACGTTGGGCTCGATGGTGGCGAACGGGTAGTTCGCAGCCAGCACATCGTTGCGGGTCAGCGCATTGAACAGGGTGGATTTGCCGACGTTGGGCAATCCGACGATTCCGAGGGTAAGACTCACGGGTGACCAGTCTAGTTCCCGGTGGAAGTCACTCTGCGCGCCGTCCGACTTCGACCGCACACAGGTCAGGCCTGCTCGGGTCTGGCCACGCCGTCGTCGGGAACCACCAGATCGTCGTCCTCATCGTCTGCCACCACCCGTTCTCCGGCCCTGATCGCGATCTGTTCGTTCAGGTACCGCAAGATCACCGCCACCACGGCAGCCACGGGAACCGCCAAGAATGCTCCGATGATGCCGAACAGCGTGCCGCCGCCGGTCACCGCGAGCAGCACGATCGCGGCATGCAGGTTCATCGACCGTGATTGCAGCCACGGCTGCAGCACATTGCCCTCGAGCTGCTGCACCGCGACGATGATGCCGAGCACGATCAGCGCCGTCCACGGACCGTTGCCCACGAGCGCAACCAGGACGGCGAGCGCGCCGGCGACAAAAGCTCCCACGATCGGGATGAAACCGCCGAAGAACGTGATGATGGCAAGTGCATAGGCCAAGGGCACACCGAGAATCACGAGCCCGAGTCCGATCAGCACGGCATCGATGGCGCTCACCAGAGCCTGGGTGCGGATGAAGCCACCGAGAGTCGACCAGATTCTCGTGAGCACCTCTGCCAGGTGCTCGGCGGCCGGCGCTCCGCTGGTACGACGCAGCCACGGCACGAACTTCGGACCGTCTTTGAGGAAGAAGAACGTCAGGAACAACACCGTGAAGAGGGTGATCAGCACAGACGTCGCGGCGGTTACGCCCGTGAACACGCCTGAGGCGATGGTGGTGCTGGAATCCTGGATCCGGCTGGTGATCGCGTTGACCGCATTGTCCAGTTGATCGTCGCTGAAATTGAACGGTGGGCCGTGCAACCACTCCTGGATCTTCTCGACGCCGTCGGTGGCCTGCGCGGCCAGGTCTCCCGATTGGTCGACCACGGACGGCGCGATGGCACTGATGATCCCGCCCACCACCCCGATGGCCAGCAGCAGGACCACCACGGTCGCCGCAGCGGCATTCATGCCTTTACGCCGCAGCCACCCCACCGGCGGCCAGAGCACCGTGCACACGATGATGGCGAGCAGTATGGGCAGCAGCATGACCCAGGTCTTGCCGACGATCCACGCCAGTACCCAGGCCCCTCCGGCGATGAGGATCAGGCGCAGGCTGTGCTTGGCCAGCCACTGAGTTCCTTGGCCGATCACATTGCCGCGGTTCGGGGTCAGCGCGGCCGGAACACTGGACACCACGTCCTTTTCTTCGTCACCTGACGAGCCCTTGGCAGGTTCGTCCGCTGATGTCTTTGCCATTGCTTGATGGTCACACACCCCGCAGGCTTCGTCTCCTTCGACGTCCTCTCCCGGCATGGATGTCGGTGGGCGGACATACAGTGGTCACCGCAGGTACATCCGGTTTCGGGAGGCCATATGGAGACCATCAGCCGCGCTCAAGTCCTCGCGATGCGCTGGCACGTTCAGCAAGTCGATCGGGAACCCGGAGCCACGGACTGCGATCTACTCGACTACGGCGTCCAGGACACCGGACCAGACGGAGCCCCGTGGGCGCTCCAGATACGCGGCGTCGATCGATCCGACGATGCCCTGGCCGTCGCCTGGACCATCCGCGGCGCACCGCACTACTACCGGCGCGCCGACCTCGCGCAGGTTGCTGTCGCCGCGAGTCCTCTGTCCCCCGAGGATGCCGGCAAGCGCATCTACGACGCGAGCAAGAAGTTCAAGGATGCGGGCACCGACCCTCTCGAGGCGATGGCGGAGCTCTCGGTCGAGATGCGCAAGATCGTCACGACCCCGACGGTCAAGGGCGAGATGTCGCGGAAACTGACGTCGGTCCTGCCCGATCATTTTCTGCGTTACTGCAAGCCCTGCGACGCCATCCACCCCTACGAGAACTCGTTTCGGCTGGCCGCGATCCAGGCAGGGCTCGAGTTGCAGCCGCACACCAGTCCTCCGATCCTCCAGCGGATCAAGGGCTTGCGTCCGAATCACTTTCGCCACCTGGGTGCCGAGGCCGCCGAACGGTTCGATGTCATCCGCAACTACCTGCGCTTCTATGGCGCCGCGACCCCGAAACAAGTCTCGGAGTACCTCGACGCACCCGTTCGGGACATCAAGGCGCACTGGCCTACAGATGTCGTGGACGTGTTGGTGGACGGCCAGACGAGATCGGCACTCGCCGGCACACTCCAGGTGCTGACCGATCCTCCGGAACCTTCAGGTCTCCGCCTTGTCGGTCCCTACGATCCCCTGCTGCAGGCCCGCGATCGCGAGTTACTGATGCCGGACGCCGCACGTCGCAAAGCAACGTGGCCTGTGCTCGGACGTCCCGGGGTGATCTTCTCCGCGGCCGAACCCATCGGCACCTGGCGACCGGCGAAAGCAGGTAAGAAGCTCAACATCACCGTTGAGTTGTGGGCCAAAACCAACAGGGCAATCAATGCTGCCATCGAGGAGCAAGCCGCCCGATTGGCTCGGTTCCGAGGCCTCGACCTCGGAACCGTGACACCGAGGTGAGTCTCAGCCGCGTCGACGCTGGAGCCAACGGAACATGCCGCTGACCGCGTCGAGGTCTTGCTGCACGGGGTCGGCCTGCGACACCGGAGCCTCTTGTCGAATGGCTGAAGCGCTGCGTGCCGACGCCTCCGGCGCCGCCGCTGCGGGTTTTTCGGCCTCGAGCGCCGACTTCACAGACTGTTCGCCATACAGACCCATCATGATCTCGATGCCCCAGCCCGGAAACTGCGACAACGGCGCTTCTTTGCGTCCCCATCGTGTTACGTACATATTTCACACTCTGGCACGCGTTACCAGTTTTGTCCTCCCTTTCCTGCGTAGAGACCATAAATCGAGGTCTGCGGTGCCCCTTACGCAAGACATCGAGGTGATCCAGGACACACGGCCGGGTCGCCGTGGAGGGCGGTCGACCGTGACGTCCGATTCCCGCTAGTGAAGTCTCGAGAACACTGCCAGAGTGATGGCATGAGTTCAGGTCCCGCAGCGAGCGCGCGTCAGCTCGACTTCGACAGCTGCTACCGAGCCGTTCAGTCGCGGGACGCGCGGTTCGACGGCCAGTTCTTCGTTGCGGTCCGCACCACAGGTATCTACTGCCGCCCCTCATGCCCGGCCATCACCCCCAAACCACACAACGTGTCGTTCGTGCTCACCGCCGCCGTCGCTCAGCAAGAGGGCTACCGCGCCTGTCGCCGCTGCCTGCCCGATGCGGTGCCGGGCTCACCGCGGTGGAACGTCAATTCCGATCTGGCATCCCGGGCGATGCGACTGATCGAGGACGGACTGGTCGACCGCACCGGTGTCAATGGTCTGGCCGGGCAACTCGGCTATTCACCCCGCCAGCTCAACCGTGTACTCGGCGATCAAATCGGAGTAGGACCGTTGGCCTTGGCGCGTGCCTACCGCGCAACCACGGCGCGCATGCTCATCCAGTGCACGGACATGTCGATGTCAGACATCGCCTTCGCCGCCGGCTTCGCCAGCATCCGGCAGTTCAATGACACGGTGCGCGAGGTGTTCGCCCAGACGCCGACCGAACTGCGAACCAAGGGCACGCCGCGCGGTGCCGGGCAGACCGGAGCCACGGTCACCCTGAAACTCGCCGTTCGGCAACCTTTTTCGCCGCCCTGGCTGCACTGGTTCCTTGCCGCTCACGCCGTGACAGGAATCGAGAGCTGGGACGGTCACACGTACCGTCGCTCACTCGACCTGCCGCACGGCCCAGCGATCGTGGGCCTGCAGATCGACACCGATCACGTCCGCGCAGAACTGGACCTGCAGGACATGCGCGACCTCGGCGTCGCGGTGAATCGAGTTCGCAAGCTACTCGATCTCGATGCCGACGTCGCCGCTGCGAACGACGTCTTGCAGCGCGATCCGGCCCTGTCCACCCTGGTCGAGGCAATGCCCGGGATCCGCGCGCCGGGCAGTGTCGACCCGACCGAACTACTCCTGCGAACGATGATCGGTCAGCAGATCTCGCTGCCCGCCGCCCGCACCCATGCGGCCAAACTCGTTGCGGCACTGGGTGCTCCGTTGCCCAACCCCGACGGCGACATCACCCACCTGTTCCCGACCGCCGCGGCGATCGCCGAACGCGGGCACGAGGTACTTACCGGGCCTACGGCCCGGACGACTGCGATCGTGGACGTGAGCCGGGCCATCGCCGAGGAGCGCTTGCCCATGCACGCCGGTCTGCCCCCGGATGAACTGCGGGCGCGGCTGATCGCCCAGCGCGGTATCGGGGCCTGGACCGCCGATTACGTCGTCATGCGACTCCTGGGCGACCCGGACATCCTGTTGAACACCGACCTGGTCCTGCGGAAGTCCGCTGCCGACCTCGAGATCGACCTCAGCGATACCAGTCGCTGGTCGCCGTGGCGGTCATACGCCTCGATGCACCTGTGGCGCAGCGCAGTTGCTCGCGTCGTACCCGCACTCGCCGCTGCACCGGCAGTCCCGATCACCCTCCGAACCCGAAAGAAGGTCTCATGAGCACCGCAGCCTGGGCTACGATCACCACTCCCACCGGACCGTTCACCATGGTTGTCGACAGCGATGGACAGGTGTTGGCCTCCGGATGGTCCGGCGACGCCGACTACCTCAATGCGCTGGTACACAAATCGATCCGACCAGACGTTCTGGTCAACAAACCCGATCTCGGAACGGTCACCGCCGCTGCAGAGGCCTACCACCGCGGCGACATCACCGCGATCGACGAGGTCGGGGTGAAGCAGCGGTCAGGCGAGTTTCTCGAGCACGCCTGGGACGTACTGCGCCAGGTGCCGGCCGGCGCCCCGGTGAGTTACACCGAGTACGCCCGACTCAGTGGCCGGCCCCTGGCGATCCGGGGTGCGGCCGGCGCCTGCGCACGTAACGCAGCAGCCCTGTTCGTTCCCTGCCATCGCGTGCTGCGTTCTGACCGGACGCTCGGAGGGTTTCGGTACGGGTTGAACGTCAAGTCCTGGTTGCTCACGCATGAGAACTCGGAGGAAACGCTCTTCACCTCCGCCTGAGTGTCAGACCACTCATGCACCATCACTCCCATGAGTATCACTGCGGTCGTACTGCTGGTTGTCGGTCTGGCACTCGGATTCGCGCTGGGCTGGTTGGTCCAGGCCAGCCGTACCGGTACCGAGCTCGCTGTGGCCCGGGCCGAGGCCGAGGCGGCCCACGCCAACCACGACCTGCTAATCCGGTCACTGTCGGCTGCCAGTGAGGATGCCGCGCGCCGGCAGTCGGGCGCCATCGGCCAGCAGGTCTCGCACATCGTCACCCCACTACGCGAGACGCTCGACACGCTCGCCGGCGAGCTGCGACGCACGGAACGCAATCGGATAGCGGCCTACGCGGGCCTGACCGAACAGGTGTCCGGGATGCGAGAGACGTCGGCCCATCTGGGCTCGCAGGCCGAGCAGCTCGCCGGCGCCCTGCGGTCGCCGCAGGCCAGGGGCAGGTGGGGTGAACTGCACCTCGAGCGTGTCATCGAAGCGGCGGGCCTGCAGCGACACTGCGATTTCACCAGTCAGGTCAGCGGGACCACCAACGACTCGT
This sequence comes from Williamsia limnetica, assembly GCF_003217475.1. Classification (GTDB taxonomy): domain Bacteria; phylum Actinomycetota; class Actinomycetes; order Mycobacteriales; family Mycobacteriaceae; genus Williamsia; species Williamsia limnetica. The sequence continues at coordinate 24,769 of NZ_QJSP01000019.1, forward strand.
CGAAGGTTCGCCCCGACCTCGTCGTACATCTGGCGGGCGGCCGCGATGTGGTGATCGACGCGAAGGTGCCCTTGTCGGCGTACCTCGAAGCGTCCGACAGCACTGACCCGGCGGTCCGCGCCCACGCCTACCGAGCTCACGCGCGGGCACTGCGCGGACATGTCTTGCAGTTGTCGTCCAAGGCTTACTGGGAGGCGCTGCGGCAGTCACCGGAGTTCGTCGTCCTGTTCGTCCCCGGCGAGGCAATCCTGGAGATGGCGTGCCGAGCGGATCCTGATCTCATCGAATACGGGTTCACCCACAACGTGGTGATCGCGACGCCGACCAACCTGGTCGCGCTGCTTCGCACGATCGCACTCGGCTGGCGGCACGAAGCCCTCACCAGGGACGCCCAGCAGATCCACCAGCTCGGAAAAGAGCTCTATCAGCGGATCGGTCTGGTCACCCGGCACCTCGACAAGCTCGGCGGATCGCTGGGTAAAGCCGTCGAGTCGTACAACTCGGCAATCGGCACCATCGACTCGCGGGTCACGGTCACAGCCCGCAAGCTCTCCGAGCTCGACGCATTCTCCGACCTGGACGATCTGGACCCACCCGTCGCCATAGACGTCGCTCCCCGGCGTGCGGAATCACGCGTCAACTGAGAGATCGGGTGCGGATCCAGTCGCCTTCAGGCCTCCAGGCCAAGCAACTTGGAAGCTCGGCGACCCGGGTTCCATGCAGACTTCAAGCCCATTCCAAGCGGTTCACGACAACCTGAGTCCAGTCACCCTTTCACCCCTGGAGTCAGTCACATGTTTGTCAGCCGCACAGCAGCCACCACCGCCCGCACCAGCCCGTCCGGATGTGTCGTCGGCGGCTGGCTCCTCGCGCTGGCGGCTGTCGGCGGGTTCGCTTTCGCCGCGGGCGACAACATGCACAGCTCCACCGAGAACCCGGTGCCCACACCCGTGGTCGCGACAACCCCGGCACCGACCAACTCGCAGATCTCCGGATCTGCGGTCACCGTGTACCTGCCCACCCGCGCGGGCGCACTTTCGGATGGCCGAGTCACCGCCGCCGTCAACGCGCCGGTGCACGTGCAACCTCATCCCACAGACATCGCCTGCCGGCTGACCGAGCGAGCGGGCCTCACCGTCTCCCGTGTGCACGCGCCCGATCGCGCGGTGCGCTCGTCGAACAGTCGTGGCCCGGCGAGTATGGCCCGGGTCAGTGCGACGGCGTGCCGGCTGGCCACCGCGAATGCCAACGCGACCAAACCCGCCATCAAGGCCGCGTCAGCGATCTCCGGCCGGTGACCCTAGCGTCTCCACCGCGTTCGTTACCCGGATTCTCAGTATTTACCGGTACGGTCAACATGTGATTTCTGGCCCGCGCTCACGCTCGGGGGTACCCCTCGACGAGCAATCCGCCCTTCCCACCGCACCTGGCGTGCCCTGGTGGGGTGCGGTGCTGATCGCAGTTGGCCTCACCACGGTCGGTGCGGTCATCGCCGTCTCCGGTGATGAATCGAATCTCGGTTTCTCGTTCAAGGCCCTCTATGTGGTGGGTTGCATCGCCGCCGTCCTCGCCGTTCGCCGCCGCGCGCTCTTCACCGCCGTCGCCCAGCCGCCGCTGGTGCTGTTCGGGGTGGCGGTCATCGCGCTGTACTTCCTGGTGTCCGAGACCGACGCAGGCCTGAAGAAGCTCGTGTTCGATGTGGCATTACCGGTGGCGAAGCTGTTTCCGCTCATGGGATGGACCTTCGTCGCCGTCCTGGCCATCGGAGCAGCCCGCTTCTGGTTCACCCACCCGACCAACACCGGTAAGCCTGCTCCGCGGCGCCGAACGGCGCCGAAGAAGGCTGCAGCGGCGAAGTCGGAGACCACCACTCGTCCGAGGCGCACCAGCTCACCGAAGCCGTCCATGGTCAAGGAAGACGCTTCGAGCACTGCGACCACGCCTCGTACCCGGGCGGGCCAGACCCCGCGCACTCCCCGCCCGCCTGAGCCCCGGCTGCGGAACCCCGAAGACGAAGTACCCCGTCGACGTCGGGCTACCCCGGACGCGCCGGAACCACGGCGCCGGCACGCCGGATCGTTCGACAATCCGCCGCAGCCCGGCGCACGTGCCTACCGGAATCCGGACGGTTACGAGCCGGCCCCCCGCCTGCGTCACCGCGACCTGCACTGACCCGACGGCCGGTCAGGCCACGACGTTGCGCTCGAGCCATTCGCCGATGGATCTGGCGGCCGCATCCACTCGGGCGGGCCAATCCATGGCGGTCTCATCGGCCTCGTCGCTGACGACCTTGATGAGCCGGCACGGAACATCGAACCGACTGCACGCCTGCGCGATCGCGAACCCTTCCATGTCGACCAAACCTGCGCGGGCAGCAAGGACATCGCGGTGCACGGGGTCGGCGACGAACGTGTCACCGGTCGCCACCTCGCTGCCGTCACCGCCGGGCAGGTCATACCGATCGACGACCGGATAGCCCATGGAACTGAGCGCTGCGCTGCTGATGTCGTGCTGATGAACCACCGACGGCACGAACAGACCTGCGGTCGCTGGACGCAACGCGCCGGCGGTACCGACGTTGAGCACCATGAGACGGCTCGTGTCCGGGTGCGTCGCCAACGCCTCGGTGACGGCGATGGCCGCCGAGACCTTTCCGATGCCGCAGATCAACAACGGCAGCCGAGCAGGTACATAAGCGGCCTCCGAGCGGGTGGCGGAGACCACCAACACATTCTTCACGCGGCGAGCTCCACTGTGCGGCGGGCGGCGCGGCCCAGCTCTGTGCCGTAGCCCGGACCATGACCGGCGGCGTGCACCGCCAGCGGGTGCAGCTGATGCACCGGGACGCGGTCCTGCCACCCCGTCCGTAGCCGATGAGTCAGTTGGTAGCCCTCGATCACCGACTCGAACTCCGGACAGCCGAACAGTGCCAGCATCGCAAGATCGGTCTCCCGGTGTCCGCCATGCGCGGCCGGATCGATCATCACCACCCCCTCCGGTGTCCACATCACGTTTCCACTCCATAGGTCACCATGGATTCGCGCGGGTTGCTCGTCGTCGTCGAACCGGCCGGACGCGATCACCTCGCAGGCAGCCCTGGTGTCGTCTGCGTCGCGGCGAGTGAGGTTGCCCGCGGACACGGCGGCGTCGACGAAGGCCAGTACCCGTTGCGCGGCGTAGAACTCTCCCCAGGTCGACGTCGGTTCCGACGGCATCGGCCGACTTCCGATGTAGAGCTGACCGTCGAAACCGGCGGGTGGACTGCCGAATTTCGGTGCCCCGCCATCGTGCATCCAGGCGAGTGCAGCGCCGAAGGCATGGGCCGCGGCCGACGTCGGCGGCGCCGAGGCCAGCCGCTCCAGGGTGATGTGCTCAGCCGACACGTCGAGCACTGCCACCACCGGTGCCCCGGCGGCGCCGAGCCAGCGCAATCCGGCCGCTTCCGCGGCGAAGAAATCGGAATGGGCGCCAGGGCGTCGTTTGACGAATTCTGCGGTGGTCACCCTTCCAGCGTGCCGGATCACCATAGGTCGCACTACCATCGGCTCATGGCCAGCCTGCAGAAGAGCATCATCGCCGAACTAGAGGTGTCCGCGACCATCGACCCACAGTCGGAGGTGGAGCGACGCGTCGACTTCCTCAAGAGCTATCTGAGTTCGACCGGAACCGCAGGTTTCATCCTCGGTATCAGCGGTGGCCAGGACTCAGCGCTGGCCGGTCGTCTGTGCCAGCTGGCGGTCGAGGCCGTACGCGCCGACGGCGGCGAGGCGACTTTTCTTGCGGTCCGTCTGCCCTACGGCGAGCAGGCCGACGAAGACGACGCCCAGATCGCTTTACAGTTCATCAAGCCCGATCGCAGCGCGGTCTACAACGTCAAACCGGGTTCGGACTCCACGGCGGAGGAAGTGGTGCAGACGTTGGGCGAGCCACTGCTCGATCTGGTCCGCGGCAACATCAAGGCGCGCGAACGTATGGTGCTGCAGTACGCGGTGGCCGGTCAGGAAAACCTCCTGGTCGTCGGGACCGACCACGCCGCAGAAGCAGTCACCGGCTTCTTCACCAAGTTCGGCGACGGTGGGGTCGACATCACACCTTTGACCGGCCTGACCAAACGACAAGGCGCGCAGATCCTCTGGCATCTCGGCGCACCTTCGTCGGTGACGTCCAAGGTGCCGACGGCCGACCTCGAGGACGACCGTCCGGCGCTGCCCGACGAAGAGGTTCTCGGAGTCAGCTACAGCCAGATCGACGACTACCTCGAAGGTGCCGAGGTAGAAGCGCACGTCGCCGAACGGATCGAGTCACTCTTTCTGCGCACACGGCACAAGCGGACCGTGCCGGTCACCCCTTTTGACGACTGGTGGAAGAGCTAGAGCTCGAATCTGAGGGTGCAGCAAGGTCTTCCAGATTGCGGCCGCTGATGCGTGCCAATTGGTCGAAACGGTTGTTCGCGATTCGCATGACGATCTCGTAGGGCAGCGCGAACTTGCGTGCCACGAAATACCCGAAACGGATGTCGAACGACGTGTAGACCATGAACTGGTTCTTGCGGATACCTGTCAGGATCGCCTCGGCGGCTTTTTCAGGGGAGACCGCGACCTTGTGGAAGTGGCCGATCTCGCGCTGAATCACCGGATTCTCACGGTCCAGTCCGGCGATGTCGACGGTCCCCACCAGCGGTGTGTCGACGCCACCGGGGCACACCAGGGACACGCCGATCTTGTGTCGGCGCAGATCCATCCGGAGAACCTCGGAGACACCACGGATACCGAACTTGCTGGCGCTGTAGGCGGCGTGCCATGGGAGCGCCAGCAGACCGGCCGCCGACGATACATTCACCAGATGTCCACCCCGGCCGCGTCGCACGATCTGCGGGACGAAGCACTCGATGATGTGGATCGGCCCCATCAGGTTGACGTCGACCATCTTCTTCCAGTGCCGATGCTCGAGATTTTCCACTGTGCCCCAAGCCGATACACCAGCGATGTTCATGACGACGTCCATCACGCCCACCTCGGCGTCGACCTGCTGCGCGAACCGGCGGACCCACTCGTAGTCGGACACGTCACCTGCACGGTGGAACAGGATCTTGCCGTCCGCACGCTTGACCTCGGCGACGGTCTCGTTGAGATTCTCCGCCGCGATGTCGGTCAGCACGAGGGCCGCGCCGTCACGCGCTGCCGCCAATGCGGTTGCCTTGCCGATCCCGCTGCCCGCACCGGTGATCAGGACGCGTTTGCCCTGAAGATCCTTCACGGGCACGCTCATCACCAGGAGATCTTTGATGCTCATGACTCAACCCTACGGGTCACGTCAGTACTCAGATGGGTAGTTTGCCGCCAAACATCTGATAGATCACCGAGAGCATTGCCTTGAGGACCTGCGACGAGGCGTCGTTGCCCTCGCTCGACAGCAGCCCCTCGATCACCTTGGGATCCTTGGTGTCCGAGAGCTCGCTCAGCAACGGCAGGATCGACTGCAACCCGGTGAGGTCGAGACCTGATTCACCTGTGGCGCCCGGTGTCGCCGGGGTCTGGTTGTCGAGCGGCAGGCTCGGCAGGCCCAGTCCCGGAGCGACCGGCGTCGTAGTCGTGGCCTTGGTGGACGGGGTCGTCGTCCGACCGGACGCCGGAGGTGTCGACGTGGATGCCGTGCTGCGCGAGGGGGTCGTGGTCGACGGTGTGGTGGTCGACGGTGTGGTGGTCTTTTGGGCCTGGTTTTGGCCTCCAGCCACAGGTGCCGGCGGGCTCGCCGGGGCGCTGGGTGTCGTCGTCGACGGCGCAGTGGTGGACGGCGCAGTCGTCGTCGGGACAGTGGTCGGCGCAGTGGTCGTCGAGGCCGCCGCCGGGTTCGACCCTGTCAGCAGGAAGCGAAGGATCCCGTCGACGAGGCCGATGGCGTACTTGAGCTGGCCATCCTTGCTGGACAGCGTCGCGGCGTCGGTGGGGTTGGACAGGTTGCCGAGCTCGGCGAACACGTCGGGGACTTTGGTCAAGTTCACCGCGGCGACGTCGGCGCGGGTCTGCAGACCGTCCTGGGCTCCGGCATAGTTCGCGGGTACGAGTCCGGCTGCCTTGAAGGCGTCACGCATCTGCTCCGCGGCCTTGCGGCCCGGGCCCGACTGCACCTCGTTGACCGTTGCGTCGGGGATCGGCAGCTCCGGAACGATGATGTGGAAGCCGCTCTTCGCCGCGTCCGTCCCGGGCGAGGTCGAGTCGGCGTGGATGTTGACGGCAACGTCGGCGTCGGACGCATTGGCGGCGTTGGCGCGCTCGTCGATGCAGCCGCCCCACCCGGTGTCGTCCTGGCGACTGAGGACCACCTTGGCGCCCTGGCTTTCCAAACCGGCCTTGACCAGCTGGGTGATATCCCAGTTGACGGTGTGCTCGGCGATTCCGTCAGGGCTGGTTGCCCCTGAGGTCTGGCAGGGCTTGGTGCCGCCGCGACCGTCGGGTACCGGCTTGTTCATATCGTTGCCGGCTGCCGACCCCTGGTGCCCGGGGTCGAGGAAGATTGTCTTTCCCACCAGCGAATTGCCCTGTGTGGGAGCGGGATCGGCCGAGGCCGTGGTGGGCATCGCGATCAGCGAGGCCGCGAGGGCAAGGCAGGTGAGCCCGGCCACGCGGAGGTCCTTCTTGGTCACGGTGTTCCTTTCGAGTGCGCCAAACGACGCAACATCAGTCACAATATTCACTTCAGTAACAGTGAAGCAGCAGTTGAGACTTTTGGGAAATTCTCGACCAGCGATCGGCAAACCGTTGTGGGGTCGTGATCGGGACGATGCGCAATCGTGCGGCGCACAGACCCACCTACCGCTCGTACCTCGTGATACTCAGCATCGATTGGGTGTCCATGACGTCGTCGGCGCGAGCTTTCTCCAGAGCGGCTCGCACCTCGGCCTCGTCGATGCCGGCTCCGATGACAACGAGTTGAGTACCCCGGGATTCGTCGGGCGCCCAGGGTTGAGTGTGGACGCTGACGTAGTTCCCGACGGTGTGGACCACGTATTTTCGGCGGTACCGGGGCACCTCGAAGTAGGCGAACCCCTTGATCCGGAACACCCCAGGCGGAGGTTGCTCCAAGAAGGCTGCCAACGCCCGAGGGTTCATCGGCGCGGCAGCGGTGAAGCTGACCGACTGGTAGTCGTGGTGCAGGTGCCCGCAGTGGTCGTCGCCCTCGTCGTCGGCGAGCAGTTCGTCGAGGCCGAGTTGGCGCGGGGCGGCATCATCGTCGCGTGGCGCGGTATCGAGGTCGGCGAGCAGCGCCAAATCGACCACCGCGTCGCGGGTGGTGATGATCGGAGCGCCGGCGTTCGCACTCCGGATCAGCGCGCGAGCCCTGTCCACCTCGCCGGAGTCCGTGAGGTCGGTCTTGTTCAATACGACGAGGTCGGCGAGCCCCAGGTGCTGATCGATCCGCGGATGCTGCTGCCTGGTCTCAGCGTAGTTGCGGGCATCGACCAGATAGAGCAGGCCGCCGTACTCGATCCGTGGATTGTCACTGCCCGCGACCATGCGGATCAGGTTGCGGGGTTCGGCGAGACCACTGGCCTCGACGACGATGAGGTCCAGACCCGCGCGGGGTTTGACGAGTGAGGCGAAGGTGGCGTCGAGACCGTCGTCGTCGACGGTGCAGCACATGCACCCGTTGCCCAGCGACACCGCGCCGTCGACTTGCCCCGCAACGAGCATGGCATCGATGTTGACCGCCCCGAAGTCGTTGACCACCACCCCGATTCGCAGACCGGACCGGGTACGCAGCAGGTGGTTGAGCATTGTCGTCTTGCCGGCGCCGAGAAAGCCCGCCACGATCACGACGGGTATGCGTTTCACGACGCCTGACCGGCGAGACAATCGGGGCAGACCACCACCAATTCGCGACCGTTCGCATCCGGATAGTTCGCGACGTTCTTGGTAGGGGTTCCACACTTCGTACACGAGCCGACGACTGTGGCGTGATCGGTGAAATCGACGCTCATCCGTTTGTCGAAGACGTAGAGCGAGCCGTCCCACAGCCCGTCGTCGCCGAAGCGCTCGCCGTAACGAACGATGCCACCGTCGAGTTGGTAGACCTCATTGAAGCCGCGATTGCGCATCAGTACCGAGAGCACCTCGCACCGCACCCCACCAGTGCAGTAGGTGACGACGGGCTTGTCCTTGAGGTGGTCGTAGTCGCCGCGCTCGATCAGCTCGACGAAGTCGCGTGTGGTCTCGGTCGGTGGCACGATGGCGTCGCGGAACCGCCCGATCTGCGCCTCGATGGCGTTACGCCCATCGAAGAAGACGACGTCGTCGCCGCGCTCGGCCACGAGTTCGTGCAGCGACTCCGGGCTCAGGTGAGTGCCGCCTCCGACCACGCCGCCGGCGTCCACCTGCAATTCGCCTGGAGCCCCGAACGTGACGATCTCGGAGCGCACCTTGACGCTCAACCTCGGGAAGTCGTCACCCACCCCGTCGGACCACTTGATGTCGGCGCCGGAGAACGCGGCGTAGGAGCGTGTCCCCCGCACATAACGCTTGACGGCCCTGATGTCGCCGCCGACCGTGCTGTTGATTCCGTGCTCGGAGATGATGATCCGACCCGTGACTCCGGCCGCTTCGCATAATGTTTGCTGCCATAGCCGGATCGCTTCAGGATCGGGCAGTGGCGTGAAGACATAGAAAAGCACGATCTTGGGTGTCGACACAGGGGTAAGGGTACTGAACATGTGGAACAGGACGATCGGCATGGTGGCTGCGGTGGGGGCAGCTGTAGCCGTGCTCACGGGATGCTTCCCCGAGGACGGACCGAGCACGAAGGACATCCCTCCCACGGACGAGTTGTCGACCGAGACCTCGGTGAGTGCCACCACCACCACGCGCAGCACGACGGCGAACCGATCGTCCGGGCTGACCCTCGCCACCGCGATCAGCACCGCCACACGGGTCAACAACAGTGACTTCCACGAGGCCGCGCTCGAGGGCGGCCGCCTCGAGGACACCTCAGAATTTCACTTCTCCACCCCGGACTCGGCCGTGAACTGTTCGACGGTGGAGCGCGACGTCCCGACGCTCGCCTGCGACGTGACCGACACTCCCGTGCAGACCCGTGACTACTGCAATTGGGAGGCCGGCTACATCGTGCTGACCGACACCGCCAGCCAGGGGACCTGCGCCGACACGCCGTGGGTGTGGACCCGCGGATCGGTGTTGCCGTTCGGGTCGACCATCTCGGTGGGTACGTTTCAGTGTCTGAGCGACTTCTCGGGTCTCTACTGCCTCAACACCCGCTCCGACAACGGGTTTGCGCTGCGGGACGGGGCTTATCGCACGGTCTCGGGCGCCGACCCCGCTCCCGCCGCACTCACCGACGGCGCAGAAGCAAGCGCCACCACTTCGGGGCGTTAGACCGATAGACTGCTCGGCAGACGAGCCGGCCTCAGGGAGCACCCGCGTGCATCCCCTGCCATCCCGGTATCTGCACTCTGTGAAAGGTGATGGCCGTGACTTATCCTCCGCCGTACGATCCACCCTCGAACGACCCGCTGCGCAAGCGGGACTCGAGCGGTGAGGACCAGAGTGCGTCGGGTCCCCCGCCGGCCGATCCCGGTTTCGCCCCGACGAACTACGACTACGGCAATCCGCAGTCCGGCTATCAGCCTGGCTACCAGCAACCCGGGGGTTACCAGCAGCCCGGCGGTTACCGGCAGCCCGGCGGTTATCAGCAACCCGGCGGTTATCAGCAACCTGCGTACGGCGGATACGGCGCACCCGTCTCCGAGACCAACTCCAACGCCATCATCGCGCTGGTGTGCGGCATCGGGGCGTTCGTGATCTGCGGTCTCGGTGCAATTCCTGCCATCATCTTCGGCAACAAGGCGATCGCGGAGATCGACGCGTCGGGCGGCAGGCAGAACGGCCGTGGGATGGCTCAGGCGGGCAAGATCATCGGGTGGGTCGCCGTCGCCATGTGGGTCATCGGCATCGTGCTGTTCGCCATCATCTTCATCGCAGCGGCAGCGTCGTCCTCGACCTGATCGACCTCCTCGATCAGCCCACCAGCAACGAGCAGTGCCGGCCTCCCGTCGACGGTTTCGATGGACACCTAATCGGCCGGCAGACCCGAGAACTCGATGACGGCGATCAAGTCGTCGAGAGCCTGGGACAACGCCTCGATCCGCGCGGGGGTGCCAGGAGCCGAGAGGATCTTCTGGCGGTCGGCGGGTCCGAGACCCAGGCGCACCGCAGTGCCGTACACCTTGGCGTCCAAGGGCTCCTCAGCCTCCAACGGCTGAGTGAGCCGGTCTCCGACCTCGATGCCGCGCACGCGATCCAGCGTCGCAGCCAGTTGTCCGAGCCTGGCGATCACCGGGTTGAGTGCACCCGCAGAGGCAATGGGATCCGTGGTGGGCCACAGCTCGATCTCGGCCTGCGGGTAAGGATCATCGGGCAGCCATGAGTTGACCCGGAATCTGTCGGTGCCCACGCAGGTGAGGTGGAACCGCCCGTCGGGCCGAGGACTGCATTCTTCGATCTGCGCCAGCGTGCCGACATCGACCCGCTCTTCGCCGCCACCCGTTTCCCGACCGCGGGAGATCAGCACCACCCCGAAAGAGTTGTGCCCGGTGTCGGAGGTGCAGTCCTCGAGCATCTGCACATACCGGGGTTCGAAGATCTGCAGATTCAGCGGTTCGCCGGGAAGCAACGTCATCCCGAGCGGAAACATCGGATGTGCGCTCATTGCACCAGCATGCCCGTCCCGGGCGAGTGCCAACCACCCGCCCGGCCGCAGGGTCAGGTCGGCAGGCGACCGAGCACCGCGCCGGCCCCGGCTGTCCGGACAGCCGCCACGCGCTGGAGTATCCGCGCGTATCGCGGCATCAGCTCCTCTGGGCGGTGATGCACGGCGTGGGTGATCCAGCTCGCGGCCTGCTCCGCGGTCAGCGCGGGAAGCGCGTTGTACTCGGCGGTCGGCGCAATCATCGGGGTGCGGATCAGCGGAAAGTAGATGGTGCTCACCGCGATCCCGTCTGCTCCCAGTTCGAGACCGATGCTGCGACCCACGATGCTCAACGCCGCCTTCGATCCCGCGTATGCCGAGAACTTCGGCATGGTGCCCGCGGGTACGCCCCAGGTGGAGACATTGACAATGTGCCCGCCGCCGCGCAGCTTCATCCCCGGCAGGAATCCGAGCATGAGTCCGACCGGGCCGAAGTAGTTCACTGCCATCGTGCGGCGATAGTCGTGCAGCCGGTCAACCGAGTCGATCGCCGAACGCCGGATGGAGCGGCCGGCGTTGTTGATGAGCACATCCGGAGTCCCGTGGGTCTCCAACACGGTCGCCACCAGACGATCGACGTCGTCTTCGTCGGCCAGATCGGCGGGATATGCGGTCGCCGCGCCACCCCGGGCAACGATGGCGTCGCGCACACGTGAGAGCTCCGCTGCGCCGCGCGCGACGAGGATCAGCTCAGCTCCCTGCTCGGCGAGAGCCAGCGCGGCGGCCTCCCCCACGCCGGACGATGCGCCGGTAAGCACGATCTTCTTGCCGTCGATCCTGTCGGGCGTCGAGGAGAATGGTCGATCGTTCAGCGAGATCGGCCGATCCAGGCCGAAGTGCGCGAGTCGAGCTCCGAGGCGGCGGGCGATGGTCATGAGTGATCACCCTGGCACATCGACCGGACGTCGATGCAGGGCAACCTCGCGAGCAGCCGCCTACTTCGCGGCGGCGAACTGCGTGACCAGGGTCGAGCAGAAGGCCGGCAGATCTCCCGGGTTGCGGCTCGTGATCAGCGTGTTGGGGCCGCCGGCACAGACGACCACTTCGTGATCGGTCCAGGTGCCGCCGGCATTCGTGATGTCGGTCTTGATGCTGGGGAACGACGTCAACGTCCGGCCCGACACCACGCCGGCCTCGACGAGAGTCCACGGGGCGTGGCAGATCGCAGCCACCGGCTTGCCCTCGGTGAAGAAGTCGGCGATGAACTTCACCGCCGCCTCGTTGGTACGGAGGTTATCCGGATTCGCGACGCCGCCCGGGAGTATCAGTGCGTCGAAATCTGCGGCAGGTACGTCGGCGACAACCGCGTCTACTGGGAACGTGTCGGCCTTGTCGAGGTGGTCGAACGCCTGAATTTGGCCGGTCTCGGTGGAGACCAGAGTTGGCTTGCCACCCGCTTTCTCCACCGCGGCCCACGGGTCGGTGAGCTCGACCTGCTCAACACCTTCGGTCGCCATCAGAAACGCGATTCGCTGTCCTTGGAGTTCGTTTGCCATACCGGGCAAATACCCTCCGTTGAAACCGAGCAAACGCCGGCCGGGCAGCGTCGCACTCGCAGAAGTCATTTAGTTGACACCAGCCCCAACCTCTGGACGTGACCTGGGTCACAGTCCTATCGTGGGTCATGGCTACCAAGACATACAGCAAACACGTCATTCACCACTGCCAGGACTGCGGCCAGTCGATGGAGGTTCAGGTCAAGGAATTCCGCACCTTCGGCGGCGATATTCACAAGACGAAGTCGGAACCGCACTGCATCAATCCGAAGTGCAGGAGTTACCAACACTAAGCAACATTCGGATAAGCAAAGTTATGGTTAGTAATCCTGTGTGACATGTAACAAATCTACGACCGGACCCTATAAGTGGATATGACCGCGGAGTCAGCACACGACCCGAACTCGACAGTCGACTTCGCGAATTTGCTTGCCCGAGTTGCAAATAAGGACACTCAGGCGTTCCGAGAACTGCACGACGCCACTCAATCCCGGCTGTTCGCCTTGATCTACAAGGTCGTTCGTGACGTCGGTTACGCAGAGGAAACGCTGCAGGAGGTCTATCTCGAGATCTGGTTGAAGGCAGACACTTATCGACCCGAATTGGGAAAGCCATTGTCGTGGCTGATGATGCTCTGCCATCGCCGCGCCGTCGACCGTGTGCGTTCCGAAGAAAGGCTGCGCCGCAAGACCGCTCTGCTGTCGATGATCTCGTGTGACGTGGACGCCGCTGGCGCCGACGAGCCCGTACTCCTGCGCGACGAATATCAGCGACTGGTCAGACACCTCAGCGCGCTCACCCACAGGCAGCGCCAGAGCATCAATCTCGTCTACTTCGCCGACCTCACCCAGCGCGAGGCCGCCAAACACCTGAACATTCTGGTGCCGGCGTTCAAGACACGGCTGCGCGACGGGGTCCTGCGCTTGCGGACGCAGATGCGCGCGGAGATCTGAAGCCATTTGCCGCTCACGCCCGTCTGATTGTCAGACCCGTCATCCACGAGATGGAGCCGGTGACGTTGATGACCGATCCACCGACCCGAACCGGGGCTCCAGCTTTGTCTTTGACGCTCGACCACCGGGATCTGTCGAGCGTGGCGTAACGGATCTCTTGATCGTGGCCGACGCGCAGCTTGACCGTGCACGTCGACACCTGCAATTCCAGGTTGACCAACGGCCCCGGGAGCATTGCGCTCGTGAAGTCCAGGTCAATCGTCCCCATCGACCCCGTCACAAGGATATTGGCGGGCACCGACCAGCCACCTTTGCGGCGAACCGTCTCCCACTCCGCATCGAACGTCACCTGCTGCCCCACCGGGACCACCGCCCCGCCGACAGGTACCACCGCACCGGCAACAGGGGCCTCAGGGAACAGATGACCGGCGACGGGCAGATTGTCCAGCACCACTCGTAGGTCGCCGCGCGTCTTGGCTGCGTAGACCGACTCCGACCGCTCCTCGAACTCGACTATCTCGAGGTAGCCACCGGAGAACGCATCGTTGAGCAGACCAATCGCCCGTTCGCGCTCTGGCGTCCCTACTCGTACTTGGTCGTCGGGGTAGTCCTGGGCCATGCCCTCCACTGTATGAGATCGGACATTCAGCAGTCCTGTCGTGATGGCGCGGCAAATCTCGCCCAGCCACACAAATACACACCGTTAGTTCATATGCACACGTTCAAACGTGTGCATATGACTGATCAGTGTGTTTTTCTGCGACTCAGCCAAAAAACCGAGCCGCCCTGACGGGCGGCTCGGTTTCTCATGGGTGGAGCTAAGGGGACTCGAACCCCTGACCCCCACACTGCCAGTGTGGTGCGCTACCAGCTGCGCCATAGCCCCGTATTCGGTTTTCACACCCTGCCACGGCCACTTGCTCCGGCGCAGCGTGCTCGACCGAAATTACACCATCAGCGCGAGCGCGACCAAATCCGCTGTGCGTTCTCAGCTGTTGTTCGAGCCGATGAGGTCCGCGACCCACTGAGGTCCCTGGGTCACCGCGACCTGCTTGCCGTCTTGCAGCACGCTGGGTGTGCCCACCTGGCCACCGGTGGCATTGGCCAACTCCGTCTGCGACTGCTCCGCCGAATCCTCGGCAGCGCGCACCTGGGTGCCGTCTGCGATGCACTGCTGGGTCGCGTCGCTTGCGCCGACGTCTTTCGCGAACCCGGCGAGCGCCGCGTTGTCGTGATCTTGGCCGCCTTCTTGAGGCTGCACCTGGAAGAGCTTCGAGTGGAACGCGAGTTGCACGTCCTGATTCTCACTGTCTGCAACGCACTTCATGGCCCCCGCCGCACGGGAGCTGTATGTGCCCGACCCCGACTGCTTGTTCAGGAACGTGAGCATGTGGTACCTGACCTGCAGCTGACCGCTGTTGACGGCATCGGTGACCGCGGCGCCCGATGACTGCTCCAGGTTCCGGCACGCGGGGCACTGGAAGTCCTCGAACATGTCGATGGTGTGGGGTGCGGTGGCGCTGCCGACGGTGAAGGTCGATGACGTGGCGAGGACATCGGTGTCGGCCTCGCCGTTGCTCCGACTGTTGTTCCAGACGATCCCGCCGATCACCACCGCGGCGATCAGCACCACGGCCAGCCCGCCCAGCACATAGGTCATGGTGCTCGACTGTTTGCGCGGCTGATACTTCGACGTCGTCACCTTGGGTACAGATTGCTTCTTCTTGTTACTCACTGCTTTTCCTCTGGGACAATCTTCTTCACGACACCCGCGCGGACCGCAGGTCTGTTTCCCACCCGCATCAGCGTAACGACGAGTGCCTGAGAAGATTCTGAGCGCCGGTTTCGCTCCGCGGATACGATCGTTCGGTGCCAGCTCCCCTGCCCCCGGACGATCTGCCACCGGACCATCTGCCACCGGACGAGGAACCACATCCGCCCGACGAGGGCGTCGACGAAGTCGGCCACACCCATGCCAACGTCGCGGGCGGACGCCTGCGCGCTGCCACGTTCGGTGCGATGGACGGGCTGGTGACAAATATCAGCCTGGTCGCGGGAGTCGGCGCGTCGGGAGCCTCCGGTCAGACCATCATCCTCAGCGGGATGTCCGGGTTGGTGGCCGGCGCGTTCTCGATGGCGCTGGGCGAGTTCACTTCGGTGACCACCCAGAATGAGCAGGTTGACGCCGAGGTGCTCGTCGAACGCCGAGAATTGGCGAGACACCCGAAAGCCGAGCTCGACGAGCTCATCGAACTGTTCGTCGACCTCGGCATGCGCGAAGAGACAGCGGCCGCCGCCGCCGCCGAGATCCACCTCGACAGCGACAAAGCCGTCAACCTGCACCTGACCCATGAACTGGGACTCGATCCCGACGATCAGCCGTCGCCCATGGTGGCTGCGGTGTCGTCGTTCGTGATGTTCTCGCTCGGCGCGATCATCCCTCTGCTCACCTACCTGGCGGGGTTCGAATCCTTGACGGTTGCATTGCTTGTGGGCGCGGTCGGGTTGCTGCTGGCCGGCGGACTGGCTTCTCGCTTCACGAGCCAGCCGATCTGGAAGGGTGCACTGCGGCAGCTGGCCTTCGGCGCGATCGCCGCCGGCGCAACGTATTTCGTCGGCTATCTCATCGGTGTCCCGGCGACGGGCTGAGACCGGCCCGCCGCGCTAACCGGCCAGCACCCCGTCGACCAGACTCTGCGCTTCGGCCTGCACCTGCGCCAGATGATCTGGACCCTTGAAGGATTCGGCGTAGATCTTGTAGACGTCCTCGGTGCCCGACGGACGCGCCGCGAACCATGCGTTCTCCGTCGTCACCTTCAACCCACCGATCTTTGCACCGTTGCCGGGCGCTTCGGTGAGCGTCGCGGTGATCGGCTCGCCTGCGAGTTCGGTCGCCGTCACCTGATCGGCCGACAGTTTGGCGAGCACCGCCTTCTGAGCGCGGCTCGCCGGGGCGTCCGTGCGTGCGTACGAGGGCGATCCGCCGTGTTGTTCCGCAAGTTCGGCATACCGCTGCGACGGCGATTTGCCGGTCACCGCAAGGATTTCCGACGCCAGCAGCGCCATGATGATGCCATCCTTGTCGGTCGTCCACACCGTTCCGTCGGTGCGCAGGAACGAGGCCCCCGCGCTCTCTTCACCGCCGAAGCCGACGGAGCCGTCGAGCAGGCCCGGCACGAACCACTTGAACCCGACGGGCACCTCCACGAGGTCGCGGCCGATTCCCGCGACAACCCGGTCGATCATCGACGACGAGACCAGTGTCTTGCCTACCGCGGCGGCAGGCGACCAGCCCTCGCGATGCGTGAACAGATAGTCGATCGCGACGGCCAGGAAGTGATTCGGATTCATCAGTCCCCCATCGGGGGTGACGATGCCGTGCCGGTCGGAGTCGGCGTCGTTGCCGGTCGCGATGTCGTACCGGTCGCGGGCACCGATCAGTGACGCCATCGCGTTCGGCGAACTGCAGTCCATCCGGATCTTGCCGTCGGTGTCGAGCGTCATGAACGAGAAGGCCGGATCCACGGTCGGATTGACGACAGTCAGACTTTCGAGGGTGTACCGGGCGCCGATCTCTGCCCAGTACCCCACGGACGCACCGCCGAGGGGGTCTGCCCCGATCCGGATCCCCGCGTTCCGGATCGCGGCCAGGTCCACGACGGAGGACAGATCGTCGACGTAGTTGGCGCCGAAGTCATAGGTGCCACAGAACTCGGACTTGCGGGCACGCTCGTAGGGCACCCGTTTGATGTCGTCGACACCGGACCGCAGCAACTCGTTCGCGCGAGCCGCGACCAGCGCGGTGATGTCGGTGTCGGCGGGTCCGCCGTTGGGCGGGTTGTATTTGAATCCCCCGTCGCGCGGGGGGTTGTGCGACGGCGTGACGACGATGCCGTCGGCGCGGTCCCCCGAGCCGCGATTGTGCGTGAGAATCGCATGGCTGACAGCGGGGGTGGGGGTGAATCGATCTTTGTTGTCGATCAGTACCCGGACCTCGTTGGCCACGAGGACCTCGATCGCGGTCTGCCACGCGGGCAACGACAACGCGTGGGTGTCGCGGCCGATGAACAGCGGACCAGTGATGCCGGCCCCGGTGCGATATTCGATGATCGCCTGTGCGGTGGCGAGGATGTGATTCTCGTTGAACGCGTTGTCGAGGCTCGAGCCCCGGTGTCCCGAGGTGCCGAAAAGCACCTGCTGCATCGGGTCTTCCGGGTCGGGCTTGCCGGAGTAATAGGCGTCGGTCACCGCCGACACATCGATCAGATCCTCCGGGAGAGCGACGGTACCCGCACGCGGGTGAGCCATTGGTTTTCCTTCCGGTTGTCCCGTGCTCACCGCTGGGCGGCATCCACGGTCCTCGGCGACATTGACTGGACCACCTGAATTCTGCCATCGATCACTCTCCCCGTGTTGTCGGCGCCGAAATCGTCGCCGCAGTGAGGCGACCGCAATTCGACGGTCGCCCGATGCGGTCGCGGGTTACACTTCCACCCGAATCACCGCTCGCGTGTCCCGAGCGGGGGGACCCTTGGTCGGGGTGACGGAGAGTATTCGATGCGTGTTCGTGGTCTGTTCGGTCGCCGGGTTCTGGGGAGTGTCGCAGCGGCGGCGCTCAGTGCCGCCGCGATCATCAGCTTCACCGCTGCACCCGTGGGCGCAGCTCCATATCTGCCGGCCGGCGACGGTGATCCGTTCTATGCCGCTCCGGCCGACCTCGCGTCTGCGGCCAACGGTCAGGTCCTCAAGGTCGCGCAGGCTGCGAGCCCCTTCCCCGGATCGACGGCACAGAAGATCCAGTTCCGGAGCACGAACTCCCAGGGCGAGCCGATCGCCGCGGTGACCACCGTGCTCGTGCCGAACGGTGGCGCCAGACACGACCTGCTCTCGTATCAGCCGTTCACAAACTCGCTCGGGCTGCAGTGCGCCCCGTCGCATCAGCTCTTCCGGGGCGGTCTGCAGGAGCAGCAGTTGATCGGCCTGGCGCTTGCCCGCGGCGTCGCGGTCAACGTTCCCGACCACCTGGGTCCGACCAGCGCCTACGGCGCGGCCCGCCTGGGCGGCACCATCACGCTGGATTCGATCCGGGCGGTGCAGTCCGAACCCGGCTTCCGGGTCGGTAAGGTCCGCACGGCCCTGGCGGGGTACTCCGGTGGAGCGATGGCCAGCGCATACGCGGCGGTACTCGCTCCGACGTATGCCCCCGAACTGAACCTTGTCGGGCTGTCGGCGGGTGGCACACCGGTCAACCTCGAAGCGATTGCCCGGACTCTCGGAGTCAATCCGAACCCGCTGTTCGGTCTGGGCTTCGCCGCATCGCTCGGCCTCGAACGCGAATATCCCAACGAGCTCGCACTGTCCGAGCAACTCAACCCACGCGGGGTCGCGTTGGCCAACCAGATCCGTAACAGTTGCACCCAGCAGATCATCGACGCCGGGGCCAATCTGAAGATCGCAGACGTCGTCGGCGCCGGCAGCCTGTCCGATGACCAGGCGGGCGTCGACGCCCTCAATCGCAACAGCGTCCAGATGTTCCCGGGTGCTCCGAGGATCCCGGTGCTGCTCTACCAGGGTGCGAGCGACCAACTGACCCCCACCGCACGGGTTCAGGCGACCGCGGCCAAGTGGTGTCGCCAGGGCACGCGGGTGCAGACGATCATCGTGCCCGGTGACCACGGCTCCACCATCGCCACCGGGGTGCCGTTCGCGCTGAACTACATCAATGACCGACTGTCGGGTGTGCCCGCGCCCAGCACATGCTGATACCCGGCCGAAAGCCACGCGCGTCGGTGCTGGTGCTGCCCGGCGGAACCGACTCCTCTCGCGAACCGTTCAGCCGGAAGCAGCCTGCGGCGTTGCGGATGTACCCGTTCACGCTGTCACTCAAGGCCATACCAGGTGTTGTCGTGCACCAGGCCGTCTACGAGTTGCACGGCTGGAACGGCGACGACGACAGCCCGATGGCGCCCGCCCAACGCGCCCTCGACGAACTGCTGCGTGCGCACCCCGATGCCCCGGTGATCCTGGTCGGTCATTCGATGGGTGGTCGGATTGCGGCCAGGCTCGCAGCGGACAAGCGCGTTGCCGGGGTGCTCGCACTCGCCCCCTGGTGGCAGCACGCCGACTGGCGCTACATCAATGTGGGCGCGAAAGTGCTTGCCTTGCACGGGACCGCCGACACCCGGACATACCCGAAGCGCACCGCGAAGGGTATTGCCGAGTTGCAGGAAAACGGCGTCGACGCCGTCTTCGTTCCGATCGAAGATGGTAAGCACGCCATGCTCGACCATATCTGGACCTGGCAGTCGACGGCGGTCCGATTTGTCCGAAGTTTTTTGTGAGACAACCACTTTCTTGGTTTTCTCACATCCAAATGCACAGCGAACGTACAGAATTGC
The DNA here is from genome assembly GCF_003217475.1 of Williamsia limnetica. GTDB lineage: Bacteria > Actinomycetota > Actinomycetes > Mycobacteriales > Mycobacteriaceae > Williamsia > Williamsia limnetica. The sequence continues at coordinate 44,374 of NZ_QJSP01000019.1, forward strand.
CGACGACTCTTAGTTCGTGAATCCAGCTGAGGTGCCGCTGTTCGGCGGCTGGTTCGTGTTGTCCACGGAATTGGCAGCGGCGATCGCGATCGTCGCCGCCGTCCGGTGGCGACACCGCCGAACGTGGCGCCTGTGGCTACCGCTCGCCGTCGCAGTGGGAGCGACCGCAGCGGCCACGACCTACTGGGTCCTGGCCCGTCGAGACCTCGCACCCGACGCCGCGCCCTGGACCTTCTGGATCTGGTTGTCTCTGGCGGTCGCGCTGATGTTCATGGTGCCCGCCGCGTGGATCGGAGCCCGCTGGTGGCGCCGGATCACCGGGGTGGCGGCGGTGGGACTGACCGTCGTCTGTCTCGCTCTGGCTGCCAATCAGTGGGCGGGTTTCTATCCCACGGCCGGCCGCGCGTGGCAGGGTCTGACGGACCAGCCGCTACCTGGTCAGATCTCGTTCGCAACGCTTGTACAACTGCGCGGGAATCCCGAACCCGACGGCAAGATCGTCCCACTGCGGAGTTCGGACCGCATCAGCAGCTTTCATCACCGACCTGAGTACGTCTACCTGCCGCCCGCCTGGTTCTCGGGCAAGGTCCCCCCACACCTGCCCGCGGTCGTGATGATCGGCGGCGTGGTCACCACACCCGAAGACTGGGTGCGCAGCGGCTCGGCCCTGCAGACTGTCCGCGCGTACGCAGCCACACATGGCGGGCAGGCTCCGATCCTGGTCTTCGTCGACCCGTCCGGCAGTCTGTCGAACGACACCGAATGTGTGGACGGTCCGCACGGCAACGTCGACACCCACATCACAAAAGAAGTTCGGCCGGCGGTGGTCTCCGAGTTCGGCGCCTCGGATCATCCTGGCAAGTGGGCGGTTGCAGGATGGTCGATGGGCGGCACCTGCGCGATCGATCTCACCGTCGAACATCCCGATCTGTTCCGGACGTTCGTCGACATCTCCGGCGATGTCGGTCCCAACCTGGGCAACCGGGCGCAGACGACGTCGACCCTGTTCGGTGGTCGAGCAGCTGATTGGGAGCGTTTCGACCCGGCGACGGCGATGCGACGCCACGGCCCGTACAGCGGGGTCGGCGGCTGGTTCCAATCCGAGGGCCACCACCACGGACCAGGGCTGACCTCCCCACAGATACGTGCCACGGAGACTCTGTCGACAGTGGCGCGCGACAACGGGATCGACGTCGTCGTCCGGCCGGTGCCCGGACGCCACAACTGGCAGTTCGCCGCGCAGGCGTTCGCGGACGCGCTGCCCTGGTTGATGGCCAGGATCGACGCGCCGAACTGACCCGACAAATCTGCTCCGGTTACAGCAATCCGCTCCGGTTCCAGGGCTCTGGAACCGGAGCGGATCAACGCAAGTGGAGCAGTTCTTGCCCCATTATCGGGTCAGCCGATGGGTTAGTCGACCGGTTGGCCGATGGGTTAGCCGATGGGTTAGCCGATGGGTTAGCCGATGTAATCGAACGTATCCGGGTTGGGGCCGCCTCGGCCGTCCTCACCCTTGTCGAGTGCAGAGATCGCCTCGACTGCTGCGTTGTCGAGTTCGAAGTCGAAGAGCGCGAAGTTCTCCTCGACGCGCTTCGGCGTGACCGACTTCGGGAAGATGATGTCGCCGCGCTGGATGTGCCAGCGCAGCACCACCTGGGCTGTCGACTTACCGACCTTGTTCGCGATCTCGGAGATGGTCGGGTCGTCGAGCACCTTGCCCTGCGCGATCGGTGACCAGGCCTCGGTCGCGATGCCATGCTCCTTGCCGTACTGCCGGGCGATCTCGTTGGTGAAGTACGGGTGGACCTCGATCTGATTCACGGCCGGCACCAATGACGTCTCGGCGGCCAGACGCTCGAGATGGTCGGGCTGAAAATTCGATACGCCGACTGACTTGGAGCGGCCATCCTTCGCGAACTCGATGAGGGTGTTCCAGGTAGACACGAAGTCGCCCCCGTACTGCGTCGGCAGTGGCCAGTGGATGAGGAACAGGTCGATGTAATCGAGGCCCAGATCCGCCAGGGTGGTGTCGAAGGCCTTCCGCGCGGCGTCCGGCTCATGGAAGGTGTTGTTGAGCTTGCTCGTCACGAAGATCTCGTCCCGTGCGATCCCCGACGCCCGGATGCCTTCGCCGACCTCTTTCTCGTTGCCGTACATCTGCGCGGTGTCGATGTGGCGATATCCCACCTCGAGGGCGGTCTTGACCGCGTCCGCGGTGTCTTTCGGGTCGATCTGGAACACACCGAAACCCAGCTGGGGGATGGTGTTGCCGTCATTGAGTGTGATGTTCGGAACTCGAGTCATCGTCGTCCTCTCCTACTGCTGCTGCGCCACGCGGAAGACTTCACAGTGGCTTGTCGTCGTACCCGTAGTTCCAACCGAAGGGCGGCCCGCCCCTATTCCTCCAGCCCGTCGACCTGCAGCGGAACCGAACCGAGGTGGATACGAAAAGAGACAGGCCAGAGCGTGTGCTCTGGCCTGTCTCTCGGGCGGTGGAGCTGCCGGGAATCGAACCCGGGTCCTTCGCCGTTTCAGTAGGGCTTCTCCGTGTGCAGTTCGCTAAGTCTCTACTCGGATCTCTCAGTCACGCGAACAAACTGAGATGACGATCCCAGTCGCTGTTTGATGTCCCATTGCGGTCCGCGACCGCCCGCAACGGTTAGCTCTCTGAATGATGCCGGTACCCGGGGCGAGAGCTCACCCGGGCCGACAGACCAGCCGTCGCTTAGGCAGCGAGGGCGTAGTCGCGCTGATTTTTGTCGGCGCTTAATTGTTTGCTATGACGCTTACGGTGGTCTCTAGCCTGCACCGACACGCTTCCCCTACCTAGACGCACGCAGTCGAAACCGTTCAGCCCCTTGGTAGCACCCCGCCGTTGTTCGCGACGGGACAATCAATTGTAACAAGAGTCGACGACAAGTCATTCCATTTTCTCGTTCAGGCCCCGATCGCCGGGCCGATGACGCGCCAGCTGTCGCGCATCTGCTGCTCGAACGAGCCCCAGGTGTGCGCGCCTCTCGGGAACACCGTGTAGGTGTGGCCGACCCCGGCCGCGCGCAGGCCGGCGGCCATCTGATCGGTGCACTGCCGGGTGATCACCTCGACCTGGGCGGGGCCGAAGAACAGCGGAACCGCCGCAGGCCCCGGAGCCGCCCGCGGAAGTCCGGTGGCAGCGGAAATGTAGATCGCTTTGCCGCGCAGCCGGTTCGGGTGCAATGTCGCATCATGCTGGGCCCATGCAGGATCGCCGGGTGGGCCGTACATCGCCAGCGGGTTGGCACCTCCCGACGCCACGGTCGCCGACACCGCAGCGGTCCCGAGTGGACTGCTGATGGCGGGACAACCGCTATACGACGCGACGGCGCGGTAGACGTCCGGTGCCTGCCCGGCGAGGTCGAGCGCCGGTCCCCCGCTCATCGAGAGCCCGGCAATCGCATTGCTGCCGTTGGACTTCAACTCCGGTGCCAGCGCTGCGGGTAGTTCCCGGGTCAGGTAGGTCTGCCACTTGTTGATGCCGGTCACGAGGTCGGGGCCGCGCCAATCGGCGTACCAGCTGTATTTGCCACCGAGCGGTGAGACGACGTTGACGCGTTTACCCGCGAAAAAGCTCTCATAGTTCGTGTAATTCACCCAGCTGTCACCTTCGGTCCCACCCCCTTTGCCGTTGAGGAGGTAGAACGTCGGCGCACCTGCGGCGTTGCCTGCCGGGCGCAGGACCTGATTGGGGATCACCCTGTTCATCGACGGCGAGTACACGTAGATGATCGACAGTCGATCGGTGACCTGCTTGCTACCGGTCACCGACGGTGCCGACGTCGCCGGTCCGACTCCCTGGCACAGGGCAATCACCACCGCGACAGCCCCGACACATGCTGTCAGTCCACGAGAAATACCGCCCCGAATGTCCACTCGGGACAGTGCAGTCGACTGTGGGCCGTACGACAAACCGAATCACCCGGACGTCACCGGGCTGATATCAAACCCTGACCCCGCCGATACCCCGCGAACGGGTCAGCGCATGCCCTTGACGCGTCTGCCGAGTTCCCGGGTCACTTCTCGCTCGGCGTCTCGCTTGGCCAGGTCGTGGCGTTTGTCGTGGTCCTGCTTGCCTCGTGCGAGCGCCAATTCGACTTTCACCTTGCCGTCGTTGAAGTACATCGACAAAGGCACAAGGGTGAGGTTGCCGTCGCGGATCTTGCCGATCAGGCCGTCGATCTCTTTACGGTGCAGCAGCAGCTTTCGAGTGCGCCGCGGCGCGTGGTTGGTCCAGGACCCGTTGCCGTACTCGGGGATATGGAGTCCACGCAGCCAGATCTCGCCGTTGTCGACGGTCGCAAAAGCATCGACCAGCGACGCCTTGCCGTCGCGCAAGCTCTTGACCTCGGTCCCGACCAGGGCGACACCGGCTTCGTAGGTGTCGAGGATGGCATAGTTGTGCCGCGCCTTGCGGTTCGTCGCAATGGCCTTGCGGCCTTTTTCCTTCATCGATGTTCACCTACTCTCGCCGGAAACTCATGCCTGATGGCCCCGCAACACTACACATGCCGGCCTCGCGCCGTCGCCTCGATTATTCGCGGACGTAGAACCGGAGCGTCGCGTACGCCGTCACGCTGGACAGCGCCACACCGATGATGATCAGCCACGGAGCCACGAACAGCACGTCCGAGACCCCGATCTTCGCCAGGATGTTCACGCCGTACAGATCTTGCAGCGCCCGATCGAAGAACAACGCCTTGGCGCCGAATAGTCCCGCAATGGCCAGGACGGAACCGACCATCGTCGCGATCACCGCCTCGAGCAGGAACGGTAGCTGGGTGTACCAGCGAGTGGCGCCCACCAGACGCATGATCCCCACCTCGGTCCGCCGCGTATAGGCGGCCACCTGCACCGTGTTCGCGATCAGCAGGACCGCGGCGAACACCAGGACAAGGGCGATGGCAAACGCCGCATTGCGCGCTCCGTCGAGCACGCTGAAGATGCGTTTGACCAGTTCACGCTGATCGAGGACGCTGTCCACCCCGTCTGCGGTCCGGAACTGGTCGAGAACCACCCCGAACTGACCCGGATCCGACATCCGCACCTTGAACGACGCGGGTAAGGTGTCTTCCCTGACCAGCGCCGCGATATCCGGATTGTTGGCGAATGTCTTTGTCGTGGCGTCGCGGTACGCCTGGGCGCGGTCGATGTACTGCACCGATTCCACTCCGGCGGCCCCCTCGATGTCAGAGCGCAGGGTGGAGCACGGCGCCGACGCGCAGTCAGGGTCGGCATCGGTCACCGCATCGGAGATGAAGATCTGCATCTCGACGCGATCGAGAAAGATGTCTTGCGTCTTGTCGGCCATCTGCACCACCAGCAGGCCGGCGCCGAACATGCCGAGGGTGATGGCTGTGGTGATGATCATCGCCACCGTCATGGTGACGTTGCGGCGCAGCCCGTTCAGGACTTCGCTCAGTATGAAACTCGCGCGCATCGGAGTTCGGGTGTCCTCCCGGTCGGGACTGCAGAAGAAATGGAATGGTCGGCTCGGCCGGCCTCAGCCGCCGAGGCCGTAGACGCCGTGGGCGTCATCGCGGGTCAGTCGACCGTTGCTGAACTCGAGAACGCGCCGGCGCATCGAGTCGACGATCTGGCGGTCGTGGGTGGCCATCACGACGGTGGTGCCCCGACGATTCACGCGGTCGAGGACCTCCACGATTTCCCGGCTGGTGTCGGGGTCGAGGTTGCCGGTCGGCTCGTCGGCCAGCAGCAGCAACGGCCGGTTCGCGATGGCCCTGGCGATGGCCACGCGCTGCATCTCGCCACCGGACAGTTCGTACGGCATCCGGTCCGCCTTGCCCGACAGGCCCACATAGTCGAGAACCTCGGGCACCACCTTGGCGACGGTGTTGCGCGGTTTGCCGATCACCTCGAGCGCGAACGCCACGTTCTCGGCCACCGACTTCTGCTGCAGCAGCCGGAAGTCCTGGAAGACGCAGCCGATCGACTGTCGCAATTTGGGGACCTTGCGACTCGGCAGCTTGTTGACGTGGAAATCGCCCACATAGACGTCACCGGAGGTCGGCTTGTCTTCCTTTAGCAGCAGCCGGAAAAACGTTGACTTGCCCGAGCCCGAGGGCCCGATGAGGAATGCGAAATCGCCTTTGTCGACGTCGAGAGACAGATCCCGCAGTGCGGGCCGGGTCGATGCCTTGTACTGCATCGTCACATTGTTGACGCTGATCATGGTCGCCCAGTGTAGCCACGAATGCTTGCCGCGCCCCTCAGACTTGCCGCCCGGTCAGGGCGCAATGCTGATGGTCGGCAGCTCCGGGAGCCGAAAGCCTCCTTGCGGCGGCGTGGTCGTGGTGGGTTCCGAGCTCGAACTGGAGCTGGGTTCCTCCTCGATGGTGGGCGGCACGGTCGTGGACTGCGTCGTCGTCGTCGACGGCGTGGTGCTGGTCTCGGTGGGTTCTTCCTCGACCGGCGGCGGCGGTGTGGTGGTCCGCGGTGCCTGCACCTGCGAGATCTGGTTCTGCCGGGCCTGCTCATCGAGATTGGCGTAATGGTCGGAGCGCTGGCCATAGAGGAACAGCGCCGCGATGAACAGCACGACGAGCGCAGCCGTGGTGGTGCGGACGCGTCCACGGAAGAGGTGGCGCGGGATCCTCTCCCACAGCGACTTCTTTGGTTCGGCCTCCAGCGCTTCGGAGGTAGGCGAGGCTTCTTGGTCTCGTCCGCTCTGCTCGCTCATCGGCTTCCCTCCTCTGCGGCTGCAGCTGCCGGCGCGACGCCGTCGGTCTCGATGGCCGTTCCCGGCGCCAATGCGATTCCGGCGCGGCCGAACGCCCTGACGATCCTGGCCCGCAGGTCCCGGCTGACCTCGAACTGTTTACCCGGCAGGGTTCGTGCCACGATCCGCACGGTCATGGTGTCGACCTCGATATCGGTGACACCCATGGCCGTGGGTTCGTCGAGCAACAGGTTGCGGGTGCGGGCGTCGGTGAACGCCTGGTGCCCGATCTGAGCGATCAGTTCGTTGACCCGTGCCATATCGGCACCGATCGGCAACGGGATGTCGACCACGGAACGGGCCCAGTCCTTCGACAAGTTGATGGCCTTGACGATCTGGCCGTTCGGGATGGTGATCATCTCGCCGTCGGCCGACCGCAGTTTGGTGACCCGCAGCGTGACGTCCTCGACGGTGCCTTCGGCCGGCTCCGCTGCCCCGGTGATGGCCAGCGACACCACGTCACCGAATCCGTACTGCTTCTCGGTGATGATGAAAAAGCCCGACAGCAGGTCCTGCACGATGCGCTGGGCGCCGAAACCGAGCGCCGCACCGAGCACGGTGGCCGGCGCGACGAAGCCGGTGATCGGGACGCCGAGCGCCCTGACGATGCTGAAGCCGGCGATGATGTAGACCACCGCGATCGCTCCCCAGGCGATGACCTGGGCGACCGAATGGCGATGTTTGATCGCTTCCGACCGCACCAGCGCATCGGATTCGGTGAACTTCGAGTCGATCTTGGTGGTGATCTTGCCGACCATCCACTGTACGAAGCGGGTCGCCAGCAAGGCGCCCACCACCCACAGCAGGATGGTGAGGCCCTGCAACGAGAGCCATCGGATCAAACGGTCCGATCCCGCGGGCCCGGACGGGGCCGACGTCACGAACGCGACTACATCATGAAACAAACGATTTGCTCCTCCGGTGTGGTGCTGCGGCCCTCATGGTCAGGTCGAACTCCGCTGCGGTGGAAAAATCAGGGCCGAGCATCTGTGCGGCCCGGCACGGCCTACGCGGTCTGCGCCATCCTCCAGCGGATGCCCGATTCGATGAACCCGTCGATGTCTCCGTCGAGGACCGCCGTCGGATTGTTGACCTCGAACTCGGTCCGCAGGTCTTTGACCATCTGATAGGGGTGCAGCACGTATGACCGCATCTGATTGCCCCAGCTGGATCCGCCGTCGCCTTTGAGGGCGTCCATCTCTGCGCGTTCTTCCTTGCGTTTGCGCTCGAGCAGCTTGGCTTGCAGAACCCGCATCGCTGCGGCTTTGTTCTGCAATTGGCTCTTTTCGTTCTGACAGGTCACCACGATACCGGTCGGGATGTGCGTGAGCCGCACAGCCGAGTCCGTGGTGTTCACCGACTGGCCTCCGGGGCCTGATGACCGGTAAACGTCAACGCGCAGTTCGGTTTCCGGAATGTCGATGTGATCTGTGGTTTCGACCACAGGCAGTACCTCGACCTCCGCGAAGGACGTCTGACGGCGACCCTGGTTGTCGAAAGGACTGATACGGACCAGCCGGTGGGTGCCCATCTCGATCGAGAGTGTGCCGTACATGTACGGCCCCTTGACGGCGAAGGTGGCGGACTTCAGACCCGCTTCTTCGGCGTACGAGGTGTCGTACACCTCGACTTTGTAGTCATGCTTCTCCGCCCAGCGGATGTACATGCGCATCAGCATCTCGGCCCAGTCGGCGGCATCCACGCCCCCGGCGCCTGACCGGATGTTGACCAGGGCGTCGCGGTGGTCGTATTCACCGGCGAGCATGGTCTTGACCTCCATCGCCTCGATGTCGGTGCGCAGCGAGACGCGCTCGGCATCGGCGTCGGCCATCGCTTCGGTACCGGAGGCGCCTTCTTCTGACTCGGCCAGCTCATACAACAACGGAAGATCTTCGAGTCGCTGGCGCAATTCGGCGACCCTGCGTAGTTCGGTCTGCGCATGCGAGAGCTCGCTGGTCACCTGCTGAGCGTGTTCCTGGTTGTTCCACAGCTCGGGATCGGCGGCCTGATGTTCGAGCTCATCGATGCGTCGCCGAAGCTCCTCGAGGTCGAGAACCTTCTCCACCGTGGTGAGGGTCGAATCGAGGGCGTCGATGTCTGCTGAGGCGTCTGGATGCACGATCACTCAGGGTACCGGTTGGTGGCAGTGCAGACCTATCGGTCGAGCCCGACGGGGGTCGCGATCAGTCTTTGCGAAGGTTGGGCCCGGCCTGCGGGTCGGGTCCGATGGGGCCGGCCAGCTCCCAGCTCGACTCCGCTTTACCCGGTTTGTACGTCACGGGGATCTGATCCCCGATGGACGGCCAGCTCATCGACATCGGCACCACGAAGCGTCCGTAGACATCGGTGGGCGCGGTGTCGGGGCCGATGATCGTGCCCGACATCGTGCAGAACACCTGGTGGTTCTTGTCGCCCTCGACCGGCTGGTCGGATACCCCGGTCAGCGTCAAGGTCCCCGGAACGCGATTGGAGAACCGGGGGTCACCGGGCCTGCCACCGGCGGTCTCGCCGGAGCGGGCGCGGCGCCATTGGATCAGTATCGCCGCGAGGAGTGCAGCGAGCATCAGGATGATGATGATCTCGAACATGTCCGGCGGGCTCCTACGGGTTGGTCACGACTTCGGCGATACGCACTTTTCAGGTTAACCGGACATCGGGACGGTCACCGCGCCGATGAACTCGCCTCCGGCGCCCAAGTAGCGTGAGCGTCCATGACCGAATCTCGCGACCTGCGGATCGCGTCGGCGTTGGCCGATGCCGCCGACGCCATCACCACCGCCCGTTTCGGCGCCCTCGATCTGATCGTCGATTCCAAACCCGACCTCACCCCCGTGTCAGACGCCGACCTGGCCGTCGAGACCCGGCTGCGCGAGTTGATCGCCCAGGAGTGCCCGGATGACGACGTCCTCGGAGAGGAGTTCGGCGGCGACGTCGCACTGTCCGGCCGCCAATGGGTGATCGACCCGATCGACGGCACGAAGAACTTCGTCCGCGGCGTCCCCGTCTGGGCGACCCTCGTCGCCCTGCTGATCGACGGGGTACCGCAGACAGGCGTCGTCAGCGCGCCCGCGTTGGGCCGGCGCTGGTGGGCGACGGCGGGCGAAGGCGCGTTCGCCCAGGGCCCAGATGGCGCTGTGCGGCCGATCCGGGTGTCGCAGGTGTCAGAGATCCCGGCGGCGAGTCTGGCGTTCTCCAGCCTGTCCGGGTGGCGCGATCGTGGGATTCGCGAGCAGTTCATCGGTCTCACCGATGAGGTGTGGCGGGTGCGCGGTTACGGCGACTTCTACAACTATTGCCTCGTTGCCGAAGGCGCCGTCGACATCGCCGCCGAGCCGGAGGTCTCACTCTGGGATCTGGCGCCGCTCGACATCCTCGTACGGGAAGCGGGCGGGGCGTTCACCGCGCTCGACGGCAGCGCAGGCCCGCACGGCGGCAGCGCGGTGGCCACCAACGGCGGCCTGCATGCGGCGGTTCTGGCGGCACTACGACCCGCCTGAGGCGCATACTGGTGTCCATGCAGATCACACACTTCGGCCATTCCTGCATTCTCGTCGAGTTGAACGGCACCACAGTTCTTTTCGATCCTGGCAACTTCTCACACGGCTTCACCGGCGTGACCGGAATCGACGCCATCCTCATCACGCATCAGCACCCCGACCACGTGGATGTGGCAGCGCTACCCGACCTCGTGGCAGGCAATCCGGAGGCGGCGCTATACGCCGATCCGCAGACGACGCGCCAGCTCAACGAGGATGACGTCGCAGGTACCTGGACCGCGGCGCAGCCGGGTGACGAGTTCACCATCGGCGGGATCACCACCCGCATCGCCGGCGGCACCCATGCAGTGATCCATCCGGACATCCCGACCATCGACAACGTCGCCTATCTCCTCGGCGACGAGAGCAATCCGGCGCAACTGATGCATCCGGGCGATTCGCTGTTCGTGCCAGAGGAGAAGGTCGACGTGTTGGCGATGCCGACCATGGCGCCGTGGATGAAGATCAGCGAAGCCATCGATTATCTGCGCGCGGTCAAACCTCGACTGAGTTTTCCGATCCACAACGCCTTGCTGGTGGAGGCCGGACTGAAGATGCACTACGGGCGGTTTTCCGAGATGAGCGACGCCGCGACCGACTTTTTCGTGCTGCCGGATCAAGACGCACTCGAGGTCACCTAGGTTTCTCGCCGAGATCGTCCGATTGAGGGGTCGCCGAGGGCAATACGCCCTTTGCACCCTCGGATTCGGACGATCTCGGGGCCGAACGTCAGGCGATGTCGGGAAACACACCGCCGCCGACGACTTGATCGATCACCCTCGCGATGCCGTAGAGCACCCAGATCACGATCACCCCGATGACAATCGGGTGGCGGAACAGGCGGGCGACCGGCGCGGCAGGCTTTTTGCGGGCGACGAGGATGCCGACCGCGACGACGAACATCATCGTGGCAACAAAGCTGATGGGCCCGAAGATGTTGTACGCGAATGCGTCGGCAAAATCACCGTGTGCGCTAGCAACCCAGCTGCGGGTGAGGCCGCAACCAGGGCACGGCAGTCCGGTGATCAGTCGCATCGGGCACATCGTCGGGCCGGACGTACTGAGAGAAGGTGTCACCGCAAACGCGGTGACGAGGGCGCCGACGCCGAAACCGGCGGCTATCCGAGTCGCTTTCTCGGATTGCCGCCGGGCCGGAAGGGTCGACGGGGACGTCACTTCAGTGGAACACCATTCGAGTCGGGGAGCTTGCGCATCGCAATCAACACGATATCTATCAGGGTCCAGATGCCCAGACCACCGCACGTCAAGAGCTTGGCGATGCCGAGCCCGGTGTAACCCAGGTAGAAGCGGTCGATGCCCAGGCCACCGACGAACACCGAGATGAGCAGCGCGGTGAGCCACTCTTTGTCGGAGAAGAGCCCGGGAACCTGAGAGACGGGGAACCAGTTGCTCGCCTGCGTCCGTACCTGGGTCTCGGGCTTCACCTGGCCGGACCGGACCAGTCCGGCGAGGTCCTGGTAGCCCATGGGCCCCTGTTCTTGGCCGAACAAGGATACGAAGAAGGTGTCGTTGTGCGGGCCACCCTGCGGCTCGAAAGGCTTGGCGGGATACCCGGGAGGAGGTTGTGTCATGCAGAGGACAATATGGCACCCGCACACCGATCGGCGGCTCCCGACGGAAATACTGATCGATTGAATGACCTGCGCGTCTACGCCTTCTGAGCAGCGACGATAGAAGTTTTGCATTGCTACCGACTTGCTGTTCGCACCCAACCCCGAGCCAACCCTCCGTGTCGGTGGGTGACAAAGGACCTTACTCGGGAGTAAGGTCGTTCTTACTGCCGAGTAAGATCGGCATGCCCGGCACCGCCGGGCACCTGGAACTGGCCGCAGAACGCACGAGACAAGCTGGTGAGAATGAGTACTCATACCGAGCCCCGCGACACATCCGCAGTTGGCAAGAACCCGCACCGCCGCAGCGCGATCGGAACCGCGATGCGAGTGTTGACCACGGTCACCGGTTCGGATTTCGCTGACAAGTACAAGATCCGCGAACCGCTGAACCGCATCGCCTACGAGGGCACCAAGACCGGCTTCCGGACCATCGGCGCCGCGAACCGCGCCTTCGCGTCGGCTCAGGGGGGCGGCAAGGCCAAGCGGCTGACGACCACCCCGAAGAACTACTTCAACCTGTTCCCGGACGACGAACAGAAGATGATCGCCGATACGGTCCGTGAGTTCGCCGACGAGATCCTCCGTCCGGCCGCACACGACGCCGACGCCGCGGCCCAGGCACCGGCCGAAATCCTCACCCGCAGCGCGGAGCTGGGGATCACCATGATCAACGTTCCCGAGGAGTTCGACGGCGCGGCCACCGAACGCGGCGTTGTGACCAACTCGCTGGTCGCCGAGGCAATGGCCTACGGAGACATGGGACTGGCCCTGCCCCTGCTCGCACCAAGCGGTGTGGCAACGACGCTGACCCAGTTCGGTAGCGACGCCCAGCAGAAGACCTACCTGCCCGATTTCGCGGGCGAGAGCGTCCCGCAGTCGGCCGTGGTCATCGCCGAGCCGCGAGCATTGTTCGATGCGATGACGCTGCAGACCAAGGCAACCCGCGTTCCGAGCGGGTATCGACTCAACGGCGTCAAGTCGTTCGTGCCCGCCGCCGGCTCGTCCGAGCTGTTCATCATCGGCGCTCAGCTCGACGGGCGTCCCGCGCTGTTCATCGTCGAGTCCAACACCAAGGGCCTGGTGGTCGAGGCAGATCCCGGAATGGGCGTGCGCGCGGCCGGCATGGGACGCCTCCTGCTCACCGACGTCGCCGTGCCGTCGAACGCGCTGCTGGGTGAAGAAGAAGGCGACGCTGCGTTCTCCGCATACCGCGACGTGGTCCGGCTCGCCCGCCTCGGCTGGTCGTCACTGGCGGTGGGTACAGCCCATGCCGTCCTGGACTACGTGATCCCCTACGTCAACGAGCGTGAAGCGTTCGGCGAGCCGATCTCCAACCGCCAAGCCGTCGCGTTCATGGTGGCCAACATGGCGACCGAACTCGACTCGATCCGACTGGTCACCCTCCGCGGAGCGGCACGCGCCGAGCAGGGACTGTCCTTCGCCCGCGAAGCGGCACTCGCCCGCAAGCTCACGGCCGACAAGGGCATGCAGATCGGTTCTGACGGAGTGCAATTGCTCGGTGGACACGGGTTCACCAAAGAGCATCCCGTCGAGCGCTGGTTCCGCGATCTGCGCGGCGCCGCGATCGGCGAGGGCATCGTCGTCCTGTAACTGATCTGTTCACTCCTGTCTCACAACACTTCACGAAAGATTCAGACATGGCAATCAATCTCGAGCTTCCCAAGAAGCTGAATGTGACGGTCGACCAGGCCCATCAGGCTGCCGCCCAGATCTTCCGTCCCATCTCACGCAAGTACGACCTCGCCGAGCATTCCTACCCTGTCGAACTCGACACGCTCGCAAGCCTCTACGACGGCCTTTCCGAGGCCGGCGCCGCCGGGGCGGGTGCCGACGGTGGTCGTGGCCAGAAGCAGGACAAGAAGGAACTGCCCGCAGGAGCCGTCGTCAACGGCGGCAACATGCAGTCGGTGCTCAACACCATGGAGACCTCGTGGGGCGACGTCGGCTTGATGCTGTCGATCCCCTACCAGGGCTTGGGTAACGCCGCGATCGCCGCAGTTGCCTCGGAAGAGCAACTCGAGAAGTTCGGCAAGGTGTGGGCCGCCATGGCCATCACCGAACCGTCCTTCGGGTCCGATTCGGCCGCGGTGTCCACCACTGCCACCCGCGACGGTGATGACTACATCATCAACGGCGAGAAGATCTACGTGACTGCCGGTTCGCGCGCCGACCACATCGTCGTCTGGGCATCGGTGGACAAGAGCGCCGGTCGCGCCGCGATCAAGAGTTTCGTGGTCCCCCGCGAGCACCCGGGCGTCACCATCGAACGTCTCGAACACAAACTGGGGATCAAGGCCTCGGACACTGCTGCAATTCGTTTCGAAAATTGCCGGGTTCCCGCCGAGAACCTGCTCGGCTCACCAGAGGTCGACACCAAAAAGGGCTTCGGCGGGGTCATGCAGACCTTCGACAACACCCGGCCGATGGTCGCCGGCATGGCAGTGGGCGTCACACGTGCGGCACTCGAAGAGCTGCGGCAGTTGCTCGAAGAGGCCGGTGTCGAGATCGACTACGACAAGCCGGCCAACAACCAGCATGCTGCTGCCGCGGAGTTCATCCGGATGGAGTCGGATTTCGAAGCGGCTTACCTGCATTCACTGCGCGCCGCATGGATGGCCGACAACAAGGAGCCGAACTCGAAAGAGGCTTCGATGTCCAAGGCGAAGGCGGGCCGCACAGTCACCGACGTCACCACCAAGACTGTGGAACTGGCAGGCACTCTCGGTTACTCCGAGCACCTGCTGCTCGAGAAATGGGCCCGGGATTCGAAGATCCTCGATATCTTCGAAGGCACCCAACAGATCCAGAACCTGATCATCGCTCGTCGCGTTCTCGGGAAGAGCAGCGCCGAACTCAAGTGATCTGAACACTTTTCGTCTCTCTCACAGCGAAGAGCCCCGCCGTATCGAGGGGTACGGGCGGGGCTCTTTGCATTCTCCGAACAGGTCGAAACACATATATGGGATTCTCCGATCGCCGTTGTATCGCGCCATTTTCGATGGCTCATTTCACAAATCCGCGGTGTTCCGAGTCACAATAACCATTCGACACTGTTTTCGGCTTCGCGCTCGATCACCCCGCCGACCTGCATAGAAGCACGCTGCGCCCCGACTGAGTCGAATCGTCGTGCGTATGAAGTCGACGTGACGTTCCGACGCGAAATCAGTACCGTCTGAAATCGTGCCGAGAACACGGCCCGAGAAATGTCAGAAGTAATCACCAACCCGCATCCCTTGATTCTTGAGGACGTGCGGCGCGAGGAGGAAACATGACAAGCATGCGCAAATTGGCCGCTCGAACTGCTATCGCCGGAGCTTTGACGCTGGCACCCATGGGGGCCTTCGCGGCGACTGCCTCCGCGGAAGGCGCCCACAACTGGGACGCGGTCGCCCAGTGCGAGAGCGGTGGCGACTGGTCGATCAACACCGGCAACGGCTACTACGGTGGCCTCCAGTTCACCCAATCCACCTGGGAAGCCAACGGCGGCGTGGGCAGCGCCTCCGATGCCAGCCGTGAAGAGCAGATCCGGGTCGCCGAGAACGTCTTGGCAACGCAGGGCGTCGGTGCGTGGCCGGTCTGTGGTCAGTACCTCTACAGCTGACGCCAGTACTTTTATCGCCCGGGCCGCACCACGCGGTCCGGGCGATGTCATGTGGCGAACAAATTCAGCGGTAGTGCTCCGAATTTCGCGGTAGTGTCGATTGACACGAAATAGCGGTGCCGCTAGCGTGTGATGGATGAAGACGACGCGCAATTACGTCATGCGCTCGCGTGCCGAGTCAGCCGAACAGACCCGGCAGCGTGCGCTCCACGCCACGGTGACCTTGGCGGGCGAGAAACCGTTTTCGACGATAGTGCTCCCCGAGGTCGCGGCCCGTGCGGGTGTCAGCGTGCAAACCGTCCTGCGCCAGTTCGGGAACCGGGACGGGTTGTTGGACGCGGCCACCGCGTTCGTCGGCGAACAAATCCACTCTCAGGCGGTGACCACGCCGGGCAACGTGCGTGCCGCCCTCGATTCCCTGTTCGACCACTTCGAGGCCCGCGGCGACGTCATCATCATGTTGCTCGGCCAGGAGGGCTGGGATCGTCGGGCGCAGTCCCTCACCAGCGCTGAACGCGAGGGCCATCGCGAGTGGGTCACCACTGTGTTCGCTCCGCAATTGGCGGGCATGACGACTCGAAGCCGAAACGAGCTCATCGACATGCTGCTGGTGGCGACCGACGTGTACACCTGGAAGGTGCTCTGCCGCGATCGCGGTCTGACGCGAGTGCAGGCGCAGAAGCGCGTCGGCCGAATGATCACGGCGCTCCTGACGAACGACTAGGCTCATCCGGTGCCGACCGAAACGCGTTCCGCCCGCGTGCTGTTCGTGACGTTCGACGCCGGCGGCAACTTCCCGCCCGTGATCGCCCTGGGACGCGAAATCGCCTCCCGCGGCCATCGCGTGACCGTCCTCGGGCATCAGCAACAGCGCGAGAAGGTCGAGGCAGCCGGACTGTCGTTCGTTGCCTACACCGATCCGCCGCCCTGGTCCTCCGCTCAGCACCACGGGATGCTGTCAGCGATCCTGGGTTATCTGAAAATGTTCACGACTGATGCACTCGTCGATGACGCGGTGTCGGCGGCGGCCGACCAGGACGTAGTCGTCGTGGACTGCATGCTGCTGCCCGTCATGTCGGCGCTGACAGGCCGCGACGTCCCGGTGGTGGCCCTCTTCCATACCTTTTTCGCTTATCTCGACGGATCTTTCCGACGTGCCATCGGCATGGTCTCCAGGGTGCGTGGACTCGGCGTCCGTAAGACCTGGCGCGCCACCGATCTTCGTCTGGTGGTCTCCGACCGGGCACTCGATCCCGCCGGTGGCCGAGCTTCCGATCCGCGACTCGTATGGTCGGGGCCTGCAGAGCCGGCGGCACGGCCTCATGTGCCGCAACAGCTTCCAGTGGTTCTGGCCAGCCTGAGCACCACCGACTTCCCGGGCCAGCAGCAGACTTTGCAGAATATTCTCGACGCCGCGGCCGACATGCCGATCCGCCTCGTGCTGACCACCGGTCCGGCAGTCGATCCCGGATCACTGCATCCACCGGCGAATGCCGAAGTGCACGGGTTCATCCCGCATCGCGACATACTGCCCACCTGCTCGGCGGTCGTCGGACACGGAGGTCATTCCACAGCGGCCCAGGCGCTGGCGCACGGGCTACCGATGGTCGTCATCCCGATGCATCCGCTCCTCGATCAGCCGATGGTCGGAAAGGCCGTGGCCGCATCGGGCGCCGCGATCGTCTTGCCGAAGAAAGCCTCACCGGACTCGATCGCGGTCGCACTGACGCGGATACTCGAGGACCCGTCGTACACCGCAGCCGCGACGGTGATAGCGGAACGACTCGCCGACGGCAGGGGCACGGCTCGTGCGGCCGACGCCATCCTGGACCAGCTCAGGTGATCAGCGGCAGGATCATCGACGACTCGAACGGCGCGAGAGGACGGGTGATGTTCACCCAGCCGGCCCGGTCAGAACTCATCGTCGGCGTCGATCACGTGCACCGCGGCTTCTTCCGCTGATGCTGCGCCTCCATCGAAGCCCGCGTCGGTGGCCAGCCGCTGCTGGATGTCGTGCACCGACACCCCCTCGTCCGGCGCGATCAGACGACCCGATCGCCGACCACCCACCTGCTCATCCTCCGGGAACTCGGGATCGCTGTCCGCCTCGTCGGAGCGCCATTCCGAATCCGGGCTGTCGGGCTGATACGCCAACGACGTCGGATCGGGTTCTTCCTCGGCGAGATGCTGAGCCAGGCTCTCGCCTTGCCTCTGCTCATCAGCGGTGGTGCCGAAGCGGTTGATGCCCTCAGGCTGTTCGGGAGGCGAATATCCCTCGTCCAGAACGTCGTCGACTCCCCTGTCGTCGAGCGTGTCCTCTGCCTGTAATTGATCGTCCTCGTCGAGGCTGTATTCCCCGGTCGAACCTTCCGAGGTGCTCTCAGGATTGGTCGTCATCACCTCACGATGTCACCGCCCGGGCAAGGTCACCACCCTGCCAGCACCCAAAGTCGATACTGGTCACCGCTCCAGTTCCGCATAGGCGGTCTCGGCGTGCTCGGAGAAGTCGACACCCTCGCGTTCGTCCTTCGCGGACACCCGGAAACCGATCGTCCAGTCGATGACCTTGCCGATGCCGAACGACATCGAGAACGTGTACGCCGCGACAGCGAGGATGGCCAGCAGCTGTTTGCCGAGCAGCAGCAGCCCGCCGCCGTAGAACAGTCCCTCGGCGTCGCCGGTCATCATCCCGGTGGCCAGTAGGCCGATCAACGCAGTGCCGACGACACCACCGGTGAAGTGGACCCCGACCACGTCGAGGGAGTCGTCGTAGCCGAACTTGAACTTCCACAGGACGACGTACGCGCAGACCACACCGGCCGCCAGCCCGACGACCGCAGCGCCCAGCGGGCTGACCGAGCCGCACGAAGGGGTGATCGCGACCAGACCCGCGACGATGCCCGAGGCCGCTCCGAAACTCGTCGGGTGTCCGTCCCGGCTGTTCTCGACGATCAACCAGCCGACCATGCCCACGCTGCCCGCGATCAAGGTGTTGAGCAGGACTGCCGAGGCCATTCCATCGGCGGCGAGGGCCGACCCCGCGTTGAACCCGAACCACCCAAACCACAGCAGGCCTGCACCTAACAACACGAACGGCAGGTTGTGCGGCCTCATCGGATCGTGTTTGAAACCGAGCCGGGGTCCGAGCACCAGTGCCAACGCCAATGCAGAGGCACCCGAGGTCACCTCCACCACCAGGCCGCCCGCGTAGTCGAGTGCGCCCAACTCTGAGATCCAGCCGCCAGGTCCCCATACCCAGTGTGCAACAGGCGCATACACGAGCAAGGTCCACACGGGCACGAACACGACCCAGGCGACGAACTTCGCCCTGTCCGCGATGGCACCACTGATCAGCGCTGCCGTGATGACGGCGAACGTCAGCTGGAACGTCACGAACAGCAGCGTCGGGATCGATCCGTGCACCGACTCGGGCCCGATACCCGCGAGCCCGAACGAGTGCACGCCCCCGATGAGACCGAAGCCCGCATCGTCGGAGAACGCGAGGCTGTACCCGGCAAGCAGCCAGGCCAGAGCTACGAGCGGGATCGCGATGTAACTCATCATCATCATGTTCAGAACGGAAAAGCTCCTGACCATGCCGCCGTAGAACAACGCGAGCGCCGGAGTCATCAGCAACACCATGGCGGTCGCGATCAGGACCAGCGCGGTGGCGGCACCATCGATTTCGGGCACAGGAGCCCTCCCATGTCTTGGCAGGTGGAGTTACGAGATGAATCAGGACAGTAGCGGTAGTCGAGGGCAGCGGCCACCGCGGAGTCCTGCGATGTCCGAGTAGTCCGATTTCGAATGGACACCGAATTGCGCGAGCACCCGCGGCGATTGGGCGCTGTGGGTAGTTTCGACACCGACGTCACCTGACACCGGTGACCACCCCACGGCGGGACGGACCCCAGATGAGCATCTCAATGACGGCCGGCGCGAACTCCCCGCTCACCTCGTCGGAGTTCAGGATCGAGGTCAGCGCCTCCGGTCGACGCATCGATGTCTCGGCGCTGCTGCTCACCGCCGCCGGGAAGGTCCGCACGGACGCCGATCTCATCTTCTACAACGCGCCTATCGGGCCCGGAGTGCGGCACGTACCCGGCACCGCGTCTACCCCGGATGCAGTTGTCATCGCCCCGGCGTCCCTGCCGGCATCGATCGACAAGGTCGTCATCACCGCAAGCCTCGATCCACCGACCACCACCTTTGCCGGCGTGCAGACCGTGGCCGGGCTCATCGACATCGCGTCGGGCGACCATCAGGTCGCGTTCATCCCGGACAACCTCACCGTCGAGACAGCCCTGGTCGTCTTCGAGGTCTACCGTCGCGGCGCGGACTGGAAGGTTCGGGCTGTCGGACAGGGCTATGCCAACGGTTTGACCGGAATAGCAACGGATTTCGGTATTACGGTCGACGACGAGCCGACGAGTGCACCACCTGTGACATCGCCGCCGGCACCGTCGGTCCCCACGCCCTCAGTCTCCGCACCCTCTGTCCCCGCATACTCCGGCACCGCTTACTCCGGCACCGCGTCCGCCGACAATCGACCCAACCTGGACAAGGGCCGGGTGGTCCTGCGCAAGCAGCAGTCGGTGCTGCTGACCAAATTCGGCAAACCGTTGCAGAACAAGGTGCGGATGGCGTTGGGATGGGACCCCGCGCCCGGCCGCGCGAAGATCGACCTGGACGCATCCTGCATCGCGTTCGACACCACCCGCAAGGTCGTTGCCACCTGCTGGTTCCTGAAGCTGTCGATACTCGATTCAGCCGTCGCTCATTCGGGCGACAATCTCACCGGTGCCGGCGAAGGTGACGACGAGACGATCACGGTGGATCTGGGCCGGCTGCCCACAAATGTCGTCGGACTGGTGTTCACGGTCAACTCGTTCTCGGGCCAGAAGTTCACCGACGTGCAGCGCGCGTTCTGCCGGTTGGTCGATGTGGGCACCAACGAGGAGATGGTTCGGTTCGAACTGTCCGACTCGAACCCGAGCACGGGCGTCCTCATGTGCAAGATGGTCCGCGAACCGTCGGGGTGGGTGATGACCGCCCTCGGTCAGTACGCCGACGGCAAGACCGTGCGCAAGATGAAAAAGCCTGCTGCAGCGGCACTCTGATCTGGCCGATCGGCGCGGTAAAACCCACCGTTTGTCCAGTTGTGGACGTGGGTATCCACCGGGGGTCCGCCAGAGCAGAGGAGGAATCCGTGAGCGATACGCCACCGGCCGATCTGTCGACCGTGCAATTGATCGAACGGTTGTCAGAACAGACATCCACGCTCGTCAAGACCGAGGTGAGCAACGCCCTCCAAGAAGTGAAATCCAAAGGCACCCGGCTCGGGGTGGGTGTGGGAATCTCGGGGGCCGGCGCACTGCTGCTGCTGTTCGGGCTGGGCACCCTCGTCGCCGCTGCCGTCCTGGGGCTGGCGACTGCAGTGTCCGCGTGGATTGCTGCCCTCATCGTCGCCGCAGTATTGCTCGTAGTCGGAGGCGTCGTCGCGGCGATCGGGGCCTCTCGTGCCAAGAGCGCCGTTCCGCCGGCACCCCAGACAACCGTCCGCAGCGTCCAGACAGACGTCGCAACCGTCCGAGAGGCTCTGTGATGACCGAACCCACGCCTGACCCTTCCCCGGACGATCAGACGCCCCCGCCCCCAGTAGAGCAACAACGAGCCGAACTCGCCGAAACCGTCGAGGCCCTGACCCAAAAACTCGACGTTCCCACGCGAGTCAAGGCAGCCGCGTCCGATACCGCGCACACCGCGCAGGTCAAGGCCAAGGAGAATCCGCAACCCCTGGCCGCCCTCGGTGCCGCGAGTGTCGTCGCGATCATCGCCATCGTCCTCCTGCGTCGTCGGCGCCGTTCGAAGGGAAATCTATGACCACCGTCTCCAAGACCATGTACAAGCCGCTCTCCATCGCGACGGGAGTGCTGGGCGGACTCGCGGCAACCGCAGTGTTCGGCCAGGTGTGGAAGCGCATCGGCGACGATGACACCAAGGCTCCACGCCCGAGTGATCTCAACCGCTCGGCCACCGAGGTGTTCGCCGCTGCGGCCCTCCAAGGGTTGATCGTCGGCTTGGTCCGAGCCGCCATCGATCGCGGGACCGCCCGCGGCTACAAGGCGGTCACCCACGAGGATCCGACCTGAGATGTGATGCCTTGCAATAGAAAGACCCGCGCCCTGCAAGCAGGACGCGGGTCTTTCTTTCGCAGTCCTCGTTGGTGCTAAGACCACCAACCTACGTTCGATGGACGCTGGGTCTGACCAGCGGAAACCCGAGTAAATCATCATGTTCGTCCGCGAATCGCAGAACGGCTACACCGCGAGGTGGTCGAGTTGTATGGCAGCGGGATGACGAGTCGCGCCGTGGCAGAACAGACGGGTCTCGGACGCACCACAGTACTGCTGGAGCGGGAAGGTGTCGCGGTTCGGCCTCGAAGTGCGCGGTACTAGAAGCGCGGTACCAAATAGGTACTAGCAACCTCATCAAGTAGGCGTTGCCGGACGGTCGGACCCGTCCGTTATCGAAGCAACGGCACCTTTGGATCAGAGGAACGGCGCCAACAACAGCCCGTTGCTACCCAAAAGAACGTCACAATCCGATAACAGATAGCCGAGTCGAATTGTCCGTGACCAGGCGCTTAGCGTTGGCCGGAAAGGGCCATCATGCGGCCCGTCTTCGTGTTGACTGGATTCCCAGTTGTGGATAGTGCATCGCTTAGGCTAGCTTTCTGAGCCAGACAATCAAACCGCTGGTTGTCCGGAGGGGATTCACTATGACAGTCCGACGTTCTCGTGTGCTATCGGCAGCATTGCTCACCGCGTTCGCAGTCACTGCTGTTGGCGCAGGTTCGGTTGCCGCCGCGCCAAACTCGTTTGCCGACCGCACGGTCACCAAGTCCACCGACGACGGATGGCAGGTCTCGGTCACCAAAGCTAGCGAGAAGCTTCGCTCGGTTCCGCCGCTCAACCAATCTCAGAGTGGGGTTTTAGAAAATGTACTTCCTTAATTTCTCTGAGATGGGCAGACCATCCGAGAATGAGTATGTTTGGTGGGTTTCTGACGAGAATTTCGAGCGTCTATTCGACGATTGCCTGGAACGCGGATATCTACAGGGCGATGTCGCCTGGATGAAGATGGCTGCGCGCGGCTACAAGGGACTTCCAGACAAGGTGGACACCCTAAGACTCCTGCGCCCATTCCGCCAATGCGCACTTGAGAGGATTGAAGAAATTATGCAGCAACAACCTCCGCTGTCGACAATGGATCAGCACTACCTCAAAGGCCTTCAAGAAGGCGTTTCTGTCTTTGATCGAGTCCTAGACAACCGGCTAGATCAAATCTAGACCGAGATCACCGGGAGATCGGAGCTTGGTTCCAGATGTATGCCATTGATTTTGATCCAGAGAACAATCCGTCCAGTCCAGCCGATCGAACCCGGAACGATAGGTATCTATGGTGGGTTTCGGACGAAAACTACGATCGGCTGTTCGATGAGGCACTGTTGTCGGGTTATCTTCCACAGGAGCTGTCGCATTTGCGAGAAGAAGCCAGCTGGTACAAGGGATTGACGTCATCGGCAGGGACGCTGCTTCTGCTCGATGGATTCGAGCGGCGCGCACAAGAACTGATAGAACAACTGGAATCAACATCGGGTCTAAGTACAATGGACTCTCATTTCCTGTCCGGTCTCCGCGACCTGATCAAGGTACGGCAGCGACTAGTTGACGATAAGAAAATACATTCTAAATAAAAAGTATTCACGTTAGCGGCTGCTGAGGCACGCCAGTCGGGAGTCGGATCACCACCCTCGAAGCGGTACTCCAACCACCAACGCCACAGGCCGCACCCGACAACGACGTCGCCGCAGAAATCCTCCCCGACCGCCGATACCGCCTCAGCGCTCGCCAAACCGCCATCATCTACGACCCAGACGGCGACATCAACGAAGACGCAACCGGCCGCGACATCAACGACACCACAGCCGCGCACCGCCTCGCCGAACTATGGGACGTACCACCCGAACCGATCATCGACGCCATCGCGAACACCAACGAGATCATCGAATCTCTCGGCATCATCGGCACACCCTTCGACCCCTGGATCCACGCACTCGAGCTCGAGTGGCCGGCCTGACCGGCTGGCCCGCAAGCTGGCACGGCACTCACAACAACGCAAGAGGCCCCCGAGACATTGTCTCGAGGGCCTCTTGACCTTCGTAGCGGGGACAGGATTTGAACCTGCGACCTCTGGGTTATGAGCCCAGCGAGCTACCGAGCTGCTCCACCCCGCGGCGGTGAACACAACGTTACATGGAGGCGGTCCAGAAGTCGAAACGCCAGAACAAGCACACATGAAGGGGTGATCGGCATCGCCGCCCGCCGACCACACAGATGATGCAGACTTCCCTTCATGTGGACTCGATGCTGCGCCGTGGCGCTGTTGCTCATGCTTCTGACTGCGTGTGGCGACAACAGCCGTAGTGCCGACGCGCCGATCCAGTCGAGCGCGACCACGGTTCGAACGTCGACGGGGACGTCCGAGTCGACCGCCGACCAACCCACGGCTCCCCCGCGCGAACCTGGCGCTCAGATCGACGCCGCAACCGGCCCGTTCGGGCAGATGCTGTACGACGCGACCGGGCAGGCGATCTACCTCTTCGACATCGAAACCGACTCGACACCTCGTTGCTACGACGACTGCGCCGACGCCTGGCCCCCTGTGCTGACCACCGGCGACCCCGTCGCCGGACCCGGTGTCGACAGCACACTGCTGGCCACGACCCAGCGAGCTGACGGCACGACCCAAGTCACCTACAACAGTCACCCCCTCTACTTCTACGTCAACGAAGGAAAGCGCGAGGTGTTGTGCCACAACATCTTCCTCAACGGCGGCAATTGGTATGTCATACGACCCGACGGCGAGCCCGCGCCCCCAGGCTGAGGCGCGCTGCGGTCGCCGGAACCCAACTCACGCCAACACGATCCGGTCGACATGAGACAACGCAAGAGGCCCCCGAGACATTGTCTCGAGGGCCTCTTGACCTTCGTAGCGGGGACAGGATTTGAACCTGCGACCTCTGGGTTATGAGCCCAGCGAGCTACCGAGCTGCTCCACCCCGCGGCGGTGAAT
>NZ_QJSP01000019.1:69166-121636 GCF_003217475.1 Williamsia limnetica
TCGAGGGCCTCTTGACCTTCGTAGCGGGGACAGGATTTGAACCTGCGACCTCTGGGTTATGAGCCCAGCGAGCTACCGAGCTGCTCCACCCCGCGGCGGTGAATACAACGTTACAGGCGGGCGTCTCCGATCTGCAAATCGCTCGCCTGTAACGCTGCTCACCTGCCTTGAGCTGCGTAAACGCTAACTCGTCGGCAATGCCTCGTATTCTTGGACCGCCGCTTGCAGGTCAGTCTGAGCCTGACCGTAGGCGGTGAAGTTGCCCGTCCTCAGAGCCTCTTGCATCGCGTTCAGCGCAGTGTCCATCTTCTGGACAACCGCGTCCCGCTGAGGCGATGCGGGAACCGCAGGTGCGTTGCCGGTGGCCGGCGGTGCCTGCCCCTGCTGCTCGGTCTGACCCGGCACCGGATCCTGTCCAGCGGGCGGAGCGCCCTCGGCACCCGGTACCTGGGTCACCCGTGAAGGATCGATACCCACGCCGGCCAGAGCACCTGCCACCGTCGGCGCGTACCCGATCTTGCCGTCGTACCGCACGATCACGCGGAACAGCCTCGGGAACGTGCCCGCGGTGCTCTTCGCCTGTGCGTACATCGGCACCACATTCAGGATCCCGTTGTCGCCCACCGGCAGCGTCAGCAGGTTGCCGAAGGTCACGTCAGCCGTGTTCTCGAGGTTCTTTCGACTCTCGGCCACACGCCCGTCGGTCTCCATGGCACTGAACACCTGTTTCGGTCCCTCACGCTGCGGCGTGGCAGGCAGGTCCTTCACCGTGATCCGACCGTAGTTGCCGGGGTCCGACGACACCGTCAGATAGGACGCCATGAACTCCTGCTTCAAGACGTTCAACACGGCGGTGAGCTGGAAGGAGGGCCTCCCGGTTTCGGGGTCGGACGCCACAAAGTAGTACGGCGGCTGATCGAGCCCCTGCGTGACTGCCGCGCTGTCGGTCGGATCACTCGGAACCGACCAGAACGCATCGCCCTGGAAGAACGTCTGCGGGTTGTCCACGTGGTACTTGGTCAAAAGCTCGCGCTGGATCTTGAACAGATCCTCGGGATACCGGACGTGCTCCTTCAGGTCGTCGAGTTTGTCGAACTCGGACCTCGGTTCCACGCTGTCCGGGAACACCTTCATCCACGTCTTGAGGACCGGATCCTGGTCGTCGAACTGATAGAGCTTGACCTCGCCGGAGTACGCGTCGACCGTCGCCTTCACCGAGTTGCGGACGTACGACACCTGCTTGTTGACCTGGGTCCTGCCGGTCTGTCCCTGATTGAGCTGCTGCGCATCGGTTGTCGCATCTTCCAGCGACGTCGACTGCGCATACGGGAACGCGTCGAGTGTGGTGTAGCCGTCGACGATCCACTTGATCGACCCGTCGTCCATCACTGCGGGATAGGTCTTCGAATCAACGGTCAGCCAAGGCGCTGCCTTCTCCACGCGGTCTCGGGGATCACGGTTGTAGATGATCTTCGAGTTCTTGTTGATGGCACCCGACAGCAGCAGGTTGCGCTCGGTGTACTTCACCGCATACGCGGCCTTGTTGAACCAGTTCGACAGCGGCACACCGGCTTCACCCGAATAGGTGTACGTCGAGTCCGGGGTGTCGAACTCGCGGCTCTCCTCGTTGTCCGACCCGACGATCGCGTAGTCGGGGTTCACCTTCGAGATGAGTTCACCGAAGTAGATGCGCGGCTGCGACACCTTGATGGGGGCGTTCGCCTTGTAGTCGTCGCTCTCGTAATTCCGGAGATCGCTGACGTAGAAGACCGGTTCGCCGCCACCGCTGGCAACGTCGTCGATGTTCGACACTGCTTCGTTGACCTGGTTGGCAGGCGCGGCGATGAAGCCGTTGCCATGCGTGTACACGGTGTGCTTGTTCAACCAGTTCTGCTGGTTCGCCTCGAAACGGCTCGGGTCCAGCTCACGGGCCGCGACGACGAAGTCGCGCATCTGGCCGTCGACCTCGTACCGGTCGAGGGCAAGCTGCGAGGGAAAGCCGTAGAAGTTCTGTTGCCGCTGCACCTGGGTGAACGCCGGGGAGATGATGTTGGGGTCCAGGATGCGGATGTTCGACAACGTGGGTTCGTCTGTGTTGACCAACTGCTGGTTGACCGGTTCGGAAGTCCAATTGTCTTCGTATGTGACCCGATCCGGTCCGATCCCGTACGCCTGTTTCGTCGCCGCGATGTTGCGGCCGATGAACTCGGCCTCCTTCTCCGCAGCGTTCGGCTTGACGGAGAACTGCTCCATGGCAGCGGGCCAGCCGACGCCGATCACGAGCGCGGACAGCAACATCATCGCCGTGGCGAGGGCGGGAATCCGTAGGTCGCGCAGGATGATCCCGGCGAAGAACGCCACCGCACAGATCACGGCGATCGCCATCAGGATCAGCTTCGACGGCAGCACGGCGTTGATGTCGGTGTAGCTCGCGCCGGTGAAGATCTCCTGCTTACGGGTGCTGGAGAGCAACGTATACCTGTCGAGCCAGTACGCCGCCGCCTTGAGCAGCAGGAACGTGCCGGCGATGACCGCCAGCTGGATCCGCGCGGCGTTGGTCAACGTGCCACCACGACCGGCCAGTCTGACCCCACCGAAGATGTAGTGGGTCACCAAGCTCACGATGAAGGCGATGACCACGACGACGAACAGGAAGTTCAGGACGAAGCGGTAGAACGGCAGATCGAACGCATAGAACCCGACGTCGAGACTGAACTCGGGGTCCTTGATGCCGAAGCTCTCGCCGTGCAGGAACATCTGCACCGTCGACCACGAACCCTGCGCGACAAGGCCTGCCAGCAGACCGACCAGCACCGTCGGGATGATTGTGAACCAGCGGATGCGGCTCATCACCAAGGTGCGGTACCGCGCGATGGGATCGCCGGGACCACTGGTCGGCACGAACACCGGCCGGCTGCGGTACGCCAGCCACAGTGCACCGAAGATGATCAGCCCGGCGACGACGCCGCAGATCGCGAACAGCGCGATCCTCGTCCAGATGATCTTGCTGAACACGGACCGATAGCCGATGTCGTCGAACCACAGCCAGTCGGTGTAGATCGAGATGAAACGCGGCCCCACCAACAGGACCACGAGAATGACGACGGCCGTTGCGATCAGCGCCTTACTGCGCCGCGACAGCGATGGCATTGCTGCCGGACCACGGATACCCACGAGTGTTACTCCAAAATTTTATGCCGGAGCACCGCAACCGGACTTGACCAACACTTTACTTTGCGGCGCCCCGCAGCCTGTGCCGGGCGGTAGAAGGCGGCAAGTCGAGTCAGATTCGACACAACTTTTTCGCATTCGCCTAGAACAGTACCGATTGCTACCTGAGAGCGGCCCGCAGCTTGTGTAGCCTGCGCCGGATCACTCAGGCGCGCAGGCCTGCGAAGACGGTGGCTGCACCGGAAACATCGCGATAGATGCCACTATGTGTGTTGTGACCGAATCGCAACCACCTGTGCTCTCCCCCGACGCCTTGGGCAGCGCGATCCGTGAGGTCGTCGAGTTCGTCGACGCGGCCGGATGGGGTCAGCCCCCGCAGTTGTTCGCCCTGGTGCCCACCTCCCTGCTCGCCGACACGCAGCCCGACTGGGTCGACGATCACGACACCTCCGAGCTGACGCTGATCGAGCAGGCGCCCCTACCGGTCTCCCCCGACAGCGGCATGGCCGAGCTCGAGCACGTACTCGCCACCACCAGCTGGCCTGCCGACGTCGCGGGATGCGCGTTGGTCCAGGAGATCATCGTCCTGCCGCCCGAGGCCGAGGACGATCTCGACGACGCCCTGGGTCCCTTGCTCGCCGATCCCGATTCCGCCGACCAGGCCGCGCGCAGCGCAGCCGCGGCGCATCCGGAAAGCCGCCAAGCCCGGCTCGCTGCCGCGGTGTTGCGCGACGGGCGCAATCTGAGCCTGCTGCAGCTCGCACCGGGAGTCGACGACGTCGAGACCGACGACGACGCACCGATAGAACTGCTCTCGCACCCCAACATGGCTCCCAATCTGGTGCTGGCCCTGGCTGCGACCCTGGAGAACACGCCCGACGAGGAGTGAGTACCGCCGACCGGCTCGGCACACTCAACAACTGGGCGGGGTGCGTCCCTCCCGCAGGTCGGTCAGTCCCGTGATGGCGTCGTCGAGCGTGTCGACCCGGACCAGCGTCAGACCGTCGGGTGTATCGGATGTCGCCTCGGCACAGTTGCCGGAGGGTACGAGGAACGCGGTCGCGCCGGCCTCTCTGGCCGCCTTCATCTTGTGGGTGATGCCGCCGATCTCCCCGACGTCACCTGTCGAGTCGATGGTGCCGGTACCGGCGATGAACTCGCCGCCGTTGAGCTCGCCCGGGCTCAGTTTGTCGATGATCGCCAGCGTGAGCATCAGACCTGCGGATGGTCCGCCGATTTCTCCGACGTCGAAGGAGATGTCGAGATCGGGGTCACCGTTTTGTTCCGACAGCGAGATGCCCAGATAACCCTTCTCCGCGTCGTCGGGGTTCGCTGCCAAGGTGACCGTTGCCGTGGCAGGTTGCCCGGCGCGCACGACGTCGAGGGTCACCTGCGTTCCGGGCGCGAGAGCGGCGACCGCTTCACGCAGGGCCACCGACGTCTCCACCGGGGTCCCGTTCACCGCGGTGATGTCGTCGTCGGGCTGCAGCTCGCCCGCGGATGGTCCCTTGTCATCGACGCCGGCAACGACCAAGTCGAGGGGACGACCCAGAAAGGCGAGCGCGGCAATGGTCGCCGAGTTCTCCGAACCGGTCATCTGCTGACGGTTCTCCTGGCTCACCTCTTCGTTGGACTTGCCGGGCGGATACACGCGGTCGCGTGGCTGTAACTCGTCGTCCCCCGACAGCCACAGTCCGATCGACTGGAACAGCGTCAGACCGTCCGTCACCGAGACAGTGGTCAGGTTGAGATTGCCGGTCGTCGGGTCGGTGGGTTCACCGGTGATGGCCACGACCTGCCGATCGTCAACCGATCCCAATGTGTTGACCGTCGGCCCGGGCCCCAGGGCCACGTAGGGCACCCGAACAAGGGTGCCGACGAGCACGAACACGACGAGGAAGGCCAAAGCGACGACCAGAGTTGCGATACGCCGATAGCCCGGCGCAATCGTCGCGCGGCGACCCCTGGGAGCCGCAGCGCGCTCGGGCTCCGGTGCGTGCCCGTGCTCGGGTCCCGGTGATACAGACTGCTCTTTCACGTCGCCCAGCGTAGAGGGTTCGGAGCCGAGTCCTGTTTGTGCTCACCCGCCGGCGAGCGCCGGTCGACTTTCGCCCAGAGCGGATCGCTTCGATCGCCAAATGCGACCCGACCGCCGGTACCGTGGAGTCATGAATGACTTGCCTTTCGGATTCTCGGCCGCCTCCGGTGATGACGGGGACGGTGACTCGTCCGGCAAGAAGCCCGGCGACTTCGACCCCAATCAGCTGGGTCAGATGCTGTCGCAGCTCGGTCAGATGCTCTCCGGCATGGGCGCCGGCATGGGCGCCGCGGGCGGCGAACCGGTCAACTACCAGGTCGCGACGTCATTGGCGCGCCAGCAGATCGGTAAGCACAGCCCTGTCAGCGAGCGGGAGACCTCGGCGGTCACCGACTCGGTGCGCCTGGCCGAGGTCTGGCTCGACAACGTGACGACCCTGCCCGCGGGGGTCAGCACGACCGAAGCCTGGACGTCGGTGGACTGGCTGGAGAAGACGCTTCCGGTCTGGAAGACACTCTGCAATCCCGTTGCCGAACAGATCGCCGGAACCTGGACCAAGAATCTGCCCGAAGAGGCCCGCGAGTTCGCCGGTCCGATGATGGGCATGGTCACCCAGATGGGCAGCATGGCCTTCGGCACCCAGCTCGGTCAGGGCCTCGGACAGCTCGCCAAGGAAGTACTGACCTCCACCGACATCGGCCTGCCGCTCGCGCCGTCCGGTACGGCGGTGCTGTTGCCGGAGGCCGTCGCCGCGTTCAGCGACGGGCTCGAGCAGCCGAGCCAGGAGATCATCGTCTTCCTCGCCGCTCGCGAAGCCGCCCACGTGCGTCTGTTCACCCACGTTCCGTGGTTGCGTCAGAGACTTCTCTCGACGGTCGAGGAGTACGCCCGCGGCATCAGTATCGACTTCTCGGGCATCCAGGACGCCGCTGCGGGTATCGACCCGACCACGCTGCTGTCCGATCCCAGCAAACTCCAAGAACTGATGGCCGGCGGCGCAGCATTCGAACCGAAGACCTCGCCCGCACAGGAACACGCCCTCGCCCGCCTGGAAACCATCCTGGCACTCATCGAGGGCTGGGTGGAAACAGTGGTGACGCAAGCACTCTCGGATCGCATCCCGTCGGTGGGAGCACTCACCGAGACGATGCGCCGGCGCCGCGCCACCGGAGGACCGGCCGAGGAGACCTTCGCCACCCTCATCGGGTTGGAACTGCGGCCCCGCAAACTGCGCGAAGCCGCCGACCTGTGGTCGAAACTCCTCGAGTCGTCGGATATCGCGACCCGCGACGGCGTGTGGGCTCATCCCGACCTCGTGCCAGATGCCGAGGATCTCGATCACCCGGCAGCGTTCATCGACCGGGTCATCGGTGGCGGCGTGGATCCCTTCGACGACCCGATGGCCCAGCTCGAGAAGACCATCGCAGAGGAAGCCGAGAAGCGCGGCGAGAAGCCAGACAGCGACGGCCCGACGCCGCCCGCCTGACATTTCGGCAATCACCGCTGCACCCGCAGCTCAGGGCCATACCCCTCTGTGGATAACTCCACCACGCTGGCCCTGTTACCGGTTCGGGTTCTGGTTGGGTGGCGCCATGACGGTCACCGCTTCGCTACCAGTCCTGCGCCCGGGCGCGGCGGTTCTCGTCCGGCCCGGAGGACGCGTCCAAGTGGGTTGCGACCCCGAAACGGCAGTCATCGTTGAACCGACCGGACATCTGGACCCCGCACGGCTCGCGACGCTGCTGCGGTCGCTCACGAGCAGGCGCCCACGGGATGAGATCGTGGCCGCAGCCACCGAAGCAGGACTGTCCCGGACAGACCTCGAACAGTTGCTCGACGACCTCGTCATCGCCGGCGTCGCGCATCACGAGGTCGCGGCGCCCCCCACCCGGCTCCGGGTACGGCTACACGGATCCGGCCCGCTGGCCGTGGCCATCTCGGGCGCACTGCGCGCGGCCGGAGTCGACCTCGTGCGGTCGGTGCGCAAACCTTCGCTGATCGACGCCGCAGACCCCGATCCTCTTGTCCACCAGGACCGGGTGTCGGCCTGGGCGAGCGACCTCGTGGTTTTGACCGATTACCTCACACATGATCCGTGGCTGGTGTCGAGTCTGATGCGTCATCGCATACCCCACCTGATGGTGCGACTGCGCGATGGCGTGGGGGTCATCGGCCCGATGGTCCTGCCCGGGCTGACCAGCTGCCTGCACTGTGCCGATCATCACCGTACCGACCGCGACCGCGACTGGCCGATCGTCAGCGCCCAACTACTGGGGATCTGCGGTTGGGCCGGATCCGCCACGATCGCCGGGACCGCCGCGGTCACGGCGGCACAGATCGAACAGATTGCGGCGCTCACCCGCTCGGGGCAGCCGAACCCGCCACCGCCGTCGACGGTGAACACCACCATCGAATTCCGGGCAAACCCGTCATCGATGGCGGTGCGGCACTGGCCACCGCATCCGCTTTGCGGCTGCCGCTCAGCCAGGTGAACTAAGCTCGGGCATTGGAAAGGGGAAACTCAATGGCAGAGATCACACGAGGTGGAGCACGCAGAAATGCCAAGCTCGCCTCGCTTCCGCTCGGGGTGGCCGGACGGGCGGCCTCCGGCTTCGGCAAGAGACTCGCGGGTGGGGACCGAGATGAGATCGCCGCCGACATGCTGGAGAAGACCGCGGAGCAGCTGTTCGCCGTTCTCGGTGAACTCAAGGGCGGCGCGATGAAGGTCGGCCAGGCGCTGTCGATCATGGAAGCCGCGATTCCGGAGGAGTTCGGAGAACCGTTCCGCGATGCCCTGACGAAGCTGCAGGCAGAAGCACCGCCGCTGCCCGCAGCGAAGGTTCACGGAGTCCTCGACAATCAGCTCGGGACCAAATGGCGCGAACGGTTCAAAGAGTTCTCCGACGAACCGGCAGCGTCGGCGTCCATCGGGCAAGTGCACAAGGCGCTGTGGCACGACGGCCGCGAGGTCGCGGTGAAGGTTCAGTATCCCGGCGCCGACCACGCCCTCAAGGCCGATTTGAAGACCATGTCCCGGATGACCGGCCTGCTCAAACGCCTGTCCCCCGGAACCGACGTCAAGTCGATGATGGACGAGTTGATCGAGCGCACCGAAGACGAACTGAACTACACCAAAGAAGCGAACAATCAGCGAGCGTTTGCCAAGGCGTTCGCGGACGACCCCGATTTCGTGGTGCCTCGGGTGGTTGCTTCCGCACCCAAAGTCGTTGTTTCCGAGTGGATCACCGGGATCCCGATGTCGAAGGTGATCAAGGAGGGAACCGTCGAGGAGCGCAACGCCGCGGCGGCAAAGATGACCGAGTTCGAGGTGAGCTCCCCGAGCCGGGTCGGTCTCGTACACGGCGATCCGCACCCCGGAAACTTCCAATTCCTGGCCGACGGCCGGATGGCCATCCTCGACTTCGGTGCCGTCGGTCACTATCCAGACGGCCTGCCGGCCGCGACCGGCCCGATCCTGCGACTGTGCCGGGACAGGAAGTACGACGAACTCAAAGAAGAGATGGTGCGCGCGAACTTCATTCAGCGTTCGCACCAGGACAAGGTGACTCCCACCGATCTCGAGGCGTACCTGCGCCCCTACGTCGATCCGCTGTACAGCGAGTCGTTCCATTTCACTCGCAAGTGGCTACAAAGAGCGGCGGGCGCCGCGTCCGATCCTCGTGGTGACGTCTACAAGACCTCGCGAAACCTGAACTGTCCCAAGGAATATGTGATGGTGTTTCGTGTTCTCGGCGGTTGCGTCGGCATTGCCGCACAACTCGATGCCGAAGCCCCGTACCGGGCCATCATGGAACGGTGGGTCACCGGACTCGCAGAGTGAACCCCGCGCATAGACGGCAAACGGGCGGATACGAGACTTTCTCGTACCCGCCCGTTTCGCTTCTCTACCGGTAGGCGTCATGCAGCCTGGTTCTTCCGCGGCCGGCCACGGGGACGCTTGCGGGCGATCACGACACCTTGGTCGAAGATCTCACCGCCCCAGACGCCCCACGGTTCGCGCCGGTCAAGAGCCTCGGCGAGGCATTCCTTGCGCAGTGGGCAATCGCCGCACAGCGCTTTGGCCTGCTCCAGGTCATTCGGGTTCTCGGAGAACCACAGGTCTGCGTCCGCGAACTGGCACGGAAGTTCCATCTTGGCGAAGTCCAGTGCGAGCCCGCCGCCGATACACGACTCGAGTACCTCGGTCATCAGTATTCCTCCACTGTCGAAAGTGCTTGTCGGATGTTGTGCTTGAGACCCGGGCACTTCAGTGGTGGCGGAACGAAAGACGTTCCTAGAACACAAAAGAGGCCACGGGTTCGCTGTCGCGATTCGCCGTGGCCTCGAGTGAAATCTGAACTAGGTCAGATCAACACTCTCCACGGGGAACGCTGAGCGGTTTACCGCCGAAATCGCTGGTTTGGGAGCCAGAAATTCCGGCTTCCCGGCGACTGCGCGATGATGCGCTTGTCCGGTTCGCGGACGCTGGGCGAGGGGCAGCGTCCGATGCCACGAACCGCATGCCATGCCGGCATATGCGACAGCGCTCTCGGCGGTGGTGAACAAATCGTTCATCGGACCTCTCCCTTCCTTGCGTTCGCGTGCACATTCAGTGCGTGGTGTGACGGTGGGCCGATCGAGCAGATCGATGCGACCCCCGCCGTTCTTGTTCTCCACAGTAAACGGGGGCGCCCAGATCGCACAACCTATTTTTGACCTGCGGTTTCTCGGATCATCGACTGCAGACCGATCCCCCGCCTCGAGCTAACCCGTCCCGATATCCCGGACCAGGCCGAGAACGTCTTCTCCGTACTGGTCGAGTTTCTTCGCCCCGATGCCCGGAATCGCCACCAGTGCAGGGACATCGCCGGGCTGTTGTTCCGCGATCGCGATCAACGTGTTGTCGGAGAACACCACGTAGGCGGGAACCTTCTGTTCTTTCGCACGGACGCTGCGCCATTCTTTGAGCGCCACCAGCAGACCTTCGTCGAGGTCGGACGGACATCCCTCACACCGCCCGAGCAGAGATGCGGTCTTACCGACCAACGGCTTTCCGCAGACCCGGCACCGCGGTCCGGACTTCTTGCGTTTGGGTTCTGCGATCCGTGATGCCGGAGAGTCCTCGGGAACGAGATCGACCACGAACCGCGAGCGCCGCCGCGATGCCCGGCCACCCTCATTCCTCGACAGGGCCCACGACATCTGCAGATGCTCGCGAGCACGCGTCACTCCCACGTACAGCAGCCGGCGTTCTTCCTCGATCGCGTCGTCGCCCGCCTTCACCGCCTGGTTGATCGGCAATGACCCGTCGACGAGGCCGACGAGGAACACCGCGTCCCACTCCAGCCCCTTCGCTGCGTGCAGCGACGAGAGCGTCACACCCTGGACGGTCGGTGGGTGCCGCGCCTCCGCACGTGCGGACAGTTCGCGCGCGACCTCGGTCAGGGTGAGGTCGGCGTCCTCGGTCAGCATGTCCTCGGTCATCTTCTGCAGGGCCAGCAGCGACTCCCAGCGCTCTCGTGCCTGCGCACCTGCAGGTGGCTCATCGGTGAGCCCCAGCGGTACCAGGATCGCGCGCAAGAGGGTCACCGTGTCCGCATCGGAGGGCAGATCATCGCGTGCTGCGGTTTGGTTGATCGACCGCATGGCCTGCCGGATCTCGGCCCGTGAGAAGAAAGCCTCGCCGCCGCGCACCTGGTACGGGATGCCTGCGGCGGTCAGCGCCTGCTCATGGGCTTCGGACTGCGCGTTGATCCGGTAGAGGATGGCGATCTCCGAGCCCGGGACGCCTTGCGCCATCAACCGTTTGATGGACCTGGCGACGCCGGTGGCCTCGGCGGGCTCGTCGGCGTACTCCGCGAAATCGGGCTCGGGGCCGCTGGGACGCTGCCCGATGAGTTGCAGACGGGTGCCGGCGATCCTGCCGCGCGCAGCACCGATGACCCGGTTGGCCAGGCTCACCACCTCCGGGGTCGACCGGTAGTCACGCTCGAGGCGCACCACCATGGCCTCGGGAAAGCGCCGTGAGAAGTCCAGCAGGTAGCTCGGGGTGGCGCCGGTGAAGGAGTAGATCGTCTGGTTGGCGTCGCCGACGACGGTCAGATCGTCACGCTCGCCGACCCACGCGTCGAGCAAAGCCTGTTGAGCTGGGGTGACGTCCTGGTATTCGTCGACGACAAAGCACCGGTAGCGGTCGCGGAACTCGTCTGCGAGCACCGGGTGATCGTCGAGGATCGCCCGCGTCATCAGGAGCAGATCGTCGAAGTCGAGGAGCTGATCGCCCGACGAGGAGACCTTGAGCTGCTCGTATCGCTCGTACACGGCGGCGACCTGCTCGGCGGGCAAGGGCGCTTCCCTGCGCGACTTCGCGACCATCGCCGGGTAATCGGCGGGCCCGATGAGCGAACCCTTGGCCCACTCGATCTCGGAGATCAGGTCTCGCAGCGAATCGGTGGTGGTCGGAGCGCCCGCAGATCTGGCCGCGCGCGAGACCACCGGGAACTTGTTGTCGAGCAACTCCCATTGGTTCTCACCGATGGCCTGCGGCCAGAAGTATCGCAGCTGCCGCAGCGCAGCCGCGTGGAACGTCAATGCCTGCACCGCGTTTCCCTGGCCGGAGATGCCGAGCGAGCGCAGCCGGGTGCGCATCTCACCGGCGGCGCGGGCGGTGAAGGTGACCGCGAGAACCTGACTGGCGCGGACGTGACCGTCGCCCACCAGGTGGGCGATACGGCGGGTGATCGTGCGGGTCTTGCCGGTCCCCGCGCCGGCCAGCACGCAGACCGGTCCGCGGGGCGCCAACACGGCGGCCTGCTGTTGAGGGTCCAGTGAGGCGTTCATGGGCTTCAGTATTCCAATGGCTGCCGACAGAGCTGACCCGGCGGGTCGCGCCGCCCACCAAAGACGCCATTTTCGGCCCGCTCGGCGGTCAGTTCGGCACACTCAGCGGCATCTTTGGCACGCTCGACGGTCGGTTCGGCACGCTCGACAGCTCAATCAGGAACACCTGACCCCACCGTGGTGTTATGTAAGCGTGACTACGGAGAACGCGACTTTGACCATGTACACCACCACCTGGTGCGGCTATTGCAAGCGCCTCAAGATGGGCCTCAAGGGCCAGGGCATCGAGTGGGTGGAGATCGATATCGAGCAGGACCCGGCCGCCGCCGATTTCGTCGGCAGCGTGAACGGTGGCAACCATGTGGTCCCCACCGTCAAGTTCGCCGACGGCAGCACGGCGACCAATCCCACGGTCGCGGACGTGCGCAAGAAGCTGGGTGTCTGAACTCAGTCAGACGCCCAGCGTGTAGGCCCAAGTCCTGATCAGGGCACTGGCGATCGAGATCGATCCGGGTAGCCGCAGACGCGCGTCGTCGATGATCGGCGCCCCATCGTCGGATGTCCATTCCTCTTGGGCTTCGATTGCTGCGATGACCTCGTCGCGGCCGAACCACTCGGCCGCGGCGATTTCGCCGTCGATGAAGTCGAGCGGCTGAGCCGGATCAGCGGTGACCTCGAAACCCAGCATCAATGACCTGGGAAACGGCCACGGCTGCGAACCGATGTATCTCGGATCCCACGTGTCGATCCCGACTTCTTCGTGAACCTCACGCAGCACACACTGCTCGAGGGACTCACCGGGCTCCACAAATCCTGCGAGCGTCGAGAACCAGCGGTCCGGCCACTGCGCCTGCCTGCCCAGGAGTATCCGGTCGCCGCCGTCGTGGACGACGGTGATGATGGCCGGATCGGTACGCGGAAACTCTTCTCGCCCACTGATGGTGTTGCGGCGGACCCAGCCACCCTTGATCGGTTCGGTCGGAGCACCGTCGATCGGGGAAAACCGAGCCGCATCGTGCCAATTCAATACTCCAAGGGCCGTCGTCAGGATGCCCGCATCATTGCCACCCAGCAGTTTGGCACCGCGACGGGGGTCGTCCTTGGGGCCGTCGATGATGTCGAAGCGCATCGCCCACATGTCGCGGCCCTCGTCGGGATGTATACCGAGGAACACCGCTTCCGGCGGTGGTTCGTCGCCGACGTCGACCGCCATGATCCAGCCCAGGCCGTCCTCCCCCACCGGGTACCGGCCGGACGGATCGATCTGCAGCAGCAGCGCGTCGGGCCACTTGGCCTTCAGCCGCTGCTCGTCGTGCCTGATCTCGTCGGCCCTGTCGTATACGGCCCGCGACAACATCGGTGGCATCTCGAACTCAAAGCGCGGCAATCGGTTTTCCTCCTAGAAGGTGCACTGCAGATGATGTGGGCGGGCCTAGTCCGGCAGGCCTTGCCGAACGTACAGCAACCGATCGCCGTTCTCGATGGCGTCGACCTTGCTGTCGTCGACGCGGTGCAGTTTGCCGTCGCGGACCACGCCCAGGACGATCTCGGGTAGATGCCGCGGCGAACCGCCGACCTCTTCCGGTTCGATGTCGCGTTCGGCGATGGCGAATCCCTCGTCGGGTGTCAGGAGATCCTCGATCACCTGCACGACGGTGGGTGTGCTGGTGGCCAGGCCGAGCAGACGTCCGGCGGTTTCCGAGCTGACGACGACGGAGTCGGCACCGGATTGCCGGATCAGGTGGGTGTTCTCGGCCTCACGAATAGAGGCCACGATCTTCGCTTTGGGCGCCAGTTCTCGTGCGGTCAGCGTCGCCAGCACCGCGGTGTCGTCACGGTTGGTGGCAACCACGATCGCCGAGGCATGCTGGGCACCGGCCAGACGGAGTACGTCCGAGCGGGTGGCATCGCCGCGCACCGTCACCAGCCCCTTGGCGGCGGCGTTGTCGAGGACCGTCTGATCGCCATCCACCACAACGATTTCCGAGGGCTTCTGACCGTCGGCGATCATCGCCTTCACGGCCGTCTTTCCCTTGGTCCCGTAGCCGATCACCACAGTGTGGTTACGCACTTTGCTCCTCCAACGCTGGATCTTGAGGGCCTGCCGTGAACGTTCGGTGAGCACCTCGAGTGTGGTACCGACCAAGACGATCAGGAACATCACCCGCAGTGGCGTGATCACGAGCACGTTGATCAGCCGGGCCGACGGCGTGTACGGCGTGATGTCACCGTATCCCGTCGTCGAGAGCGACACCGTCGCGTAGTACAGGCAATCGAGGAATGACAGTTCATTGTCCTGCACGTCTCGATAGCCGTCGCGGTCGAGATAGACGATGAAGACTGCGGCGAACAGGGCGATCAGCGCGTAGATGACGCGCTTGCTGATCGCGCGTCCTGGGCTCTCCTGCATCGAGGGGATTCGAACCACACCGACCAATGCATGGTCGGGCATATCCGTCAGGTCATCGTCTTTGAAGCGCCGGCGCAACCGTCCGCCCGCCATCAACGCCTCCCTGTACGGCCGCCGAGGGGGAGCCGCAGTATTTGCTGTCGCACAGTTGGCGACTGTAGCCCTTTTCGGCAGCGGCGGGCGAGGTGATCGTGCAAGGTGTACCCATGAGCAAGCGTGAGCAGAAGTTGCGGGAGTTGGTCTTTCCCGGTGAGAACAAGCTGGCCGAGCGAATGGGGGCGGCGCTGGTCGGGATGGGGGTCCTGCATTTCGTGGCGCCGGCGCCGTTCGACGGCATCATCCCGCCAGAACTTCCAGGTTCACCGCGCGCATACACCTATGGGTCCGGCGTGGCCGAAGTTGCGATCGGGGCGGCGATGCTGATGCCCAGCACCCGACGTCGTGCCGGGCTCGCATCGGTGCTGCTCTTCGTCGGCGTGTATCCGGGCAACATCAACATGGTCCGGATGTTCAAGAACAGGCCTCTTCCCTATCGCATCGCCGCCTGGGGACGTCTGCCTCTGCAGTTCCCCATGATCTGGGCGGGCTGGAAGGTCTGGAAGGGGTAGCGGACCCGACGTCGGGCGGTGCGAGGCGACCGGTACGGAACCTCGCTCAGCGCGACCGGGTCACGTTCGCCAGCGGACCTGTTGGATAGGTTCTTCGCATGGAAGCACTGCTGATCATCATCATCGCCATCCTCGCGGTCATCGCTGTGGTGCTGTTGTTCAACGTCATAGGGACGCGTCGTGAGCGGCAGGCGCGCGAGGCCCAGGGCGTCCGTGACCGTACCTATGCACCGCGCGACCCCTTCTCCTCGGCCGACGACGACGCGGTGCGCGGTGACCCGCGCGCCCTCAAGCCCGGTGACATGGTCGACATCCGGGGTGAGATGTTCGCGGTCCGCGGGACCCTGACCTTGTCGCAGAGTGGTTTCTCGTGGACCGAGAACTTCCTGGACACCGGCACCGGCCGCAAGGCGTGGGTGTCGGTCGAAGAAGATCCCGACCTCGAAGTCGTCCTCTGGGAAGAGCTCACAGGGGTGACCGTGGCCCCCGGTCCCGACACCATCGACGTCGACGGCCGCCGCTATACCTCTGACGAGGCAGGGTCGGCCCGATTCAGCTCCCAGGGCACCACCGGACTGGCAACGGGCAACATGTCCTATCACGACTACACCGCGGGCGACGATCGTCTGTCGTTCGAGGACTTCGGCTCCGGTTGGGAGTGCGCACGCGGTCGGGTACTCGCTCGCGCCGAGTACCGCATCTTTCCTGCCGACACCGGACCGAGCTGACCATGCAGTCCATCCTCGAGGTGCCGTACGCGGACACCGGAGCCGACCAACTCTGTCTGTCGTTCGACGAACCGCTGCTTCCTGCTCTCTCGACTGTGCATTGCGCATTCGAGCGGGCCGGGCTGACGCTGCGCCTGCTCGGGGCAAGCCATCAGGTACGGGTCGTCACCGCGGACACCGAGACCGTCGAGACTCTGGCGTGCCTCCCCGGCCGCCCGCCGACCTTGCCCACGCACATCGACGCCCCAAGCATCTCGTTCCGATCGCGCATCGAGCAGCACGACGCTGCGTCGCTCACCGCACTGGCGGCGCGGGTGTCGGACCAGGCCCTCGGGCCGCATTCGCTGATCGGGCATTACCCCGGCCACCCCAACGCTTTCACCGCGATCATCGCCACCGACCTCGGCCACCGGGCACGGTGGGATACCTGGCACGCCTATCCACAGACCGGTGATGTGGTCGTCACGTCGAGCGTGTTCGAGGCAGTCCGATGATGGCCTCCGCCCCCTTCGCCGGCGGCTACGACCGACGGCCCCTGAACCGGATACGCAACGGGATCATCGCCGCCATCGTGCTCGTTGCCGTCGCGCTGTTGGCCTTCTCCTGTGTCTCGGGGAGTTCGGGATCGACCAATGCGAAGGCCTACATCCAGCAGAACTACCAACGGGAGGCCGGTCTCGACGAATCCTCTGTCGATGCCTACGTTGCCGATGGCACGCCGGAGCAGGTGGCAGACGAGATCAGCGAGATCCAGCAACCGGTGGACCGGCGAACGGCCACCGACA
This sequence comes from Williamsia limnetica, assembly GCF_003217475.1. Classification (GTDB taxonomy): domain Bacteria; phylum Actinomycetota; class Actinomycetes; order Mycobacteriales; family Mycobacteriaceae; genus Williamsia; species Williamsia limnetica. Next base: position 85,747 of record NZ_QJSP01000019.1, read on the forward strand.
CCGCGACGAGCGGCACCGGACTGTTCCTGCAGTATCCGGACTATCTCGTCGGGCTGTTTCCGTACCAGGACAACAAGACTCGGGTGATGGTCAGCGACGACTACGAATCCGGCTATCGGCACTACAGCGGATTCGTCGGCCCCCTGTGGGTGTCGCGGCCAAACTTCTCCGGTGGCGGCTCCGATTATCGGGGCGGCGGCGGCGGTTCCGGTAAGTAGCGCTTCAACAACAGGTGGGAGATGAAAGTGGAGTGGGAGATCATGCGAGACAACGTCGCATCAGCCGCGGCGTACAGCTGCGTGGGTGTGCTGTTGATGCTCGTGAGCTTCATCGCGGTAGACGTGGTGACGCCGGGCAGATTACGGCAGCAGGTCTGGGTGGATCGCAACCGAAACGCCTGCATCCTGGTGGCCAGCAACGCAATGTCGGTGGCGATCATCATCGTCGCAGCAATCACGGCCAGCCAGGGCGATCTCGGTGAGGGGTTGCTGTACACCGCGATCTACACCCTGCTCGGCATTCTCCTCATGGCTCTGACGTTCGTGTTGCTCGATGCGCTCTCGCCCGGCGATCTCGGCGAGGTGCTGATGGACGACAAGCCCCATCCGGCGGTGTGGGTGTCGGCCACCGTCCACCTGGGTACCGGTCTGATCATCGCCGCGTCACTGCTCTAGTTCGTCGCGGTGACAACGACCAGCACCCCGATGCCACCGCTACGGCGGGCGGCGCGCTCCGCGCTGCTCGCAGTGGTGTTCATCTGTGCGGCCTGCGGCCTGGTCTACGAGCTGGCTCTGGTGACGCTCGGGTCGTACCTGATCGGCAACACCGCCACCCAGGCGGCAATCGTGCTGTCGGTCATGGTGTTCGCGATGGGTATGGGCTCGCTGGCCGCCAAGCCGCTGCAGAATCATGCTGCAGTCGGGTTCGCCGTCATCGAGCTCGTTCTCGCACTGCTGGGTGGTCTGTCGGTGCTGCTCCTATACGGAGCGTTCGCCTACATGTCGCTCTACACCCAGGCCCTGGTGGTGGTCGCGTTCTTGCTGGGGTTACTGATCGGCGCCGAGATCCCCTTGCTGATGGTGATGCTGCAGCGCATCCGCGCACAATCGGCGGGGTCGGCGGTGGCAGATCTGTTCGCTGCGGACTACGTCGGCGCTCTGGTGGGCGGCCTGGCTTTTCCGTTTCTGCTGTTGCCGTTCCTGGGTCAGATCCGGGGCGCGCTGGTGGTGGGGATGGTCAACGCGGTCGCGGGAGCCGCACTGGTTCTGATCGTGTTCCGGCGGGACCTCGGGCGCGTACAGATGGCGGCAGTCGGTGCCGGATCAGTCGGGGTGGTGGCCGTCCTGGTGGCTGCCATGTTCTACGCGAGCACCTTCGAGGTCAATGCCAGGCAAGCCCTGTATCGGGACCCGATCGTGCTCGCCGACCGGACCACCATCCAAGACATCGTGATGACCAATCGTTCCCTTCCGGGCAACGGCTCGGACACCCGGCTCTATCTCAACGGAGATCTCCAGTTCTCCAGCGTCGACGAGTACCGCTACCACGAAGCCCTGGTCCACCCCGCCCTGACGAAAGCGCGGGAACGAGTGCTCATCCTGGGCGGCGGCGACGGCCTCGCGATGCGTGAAGTGCTGAAGTACCCGGACGTCAGGTCTGTGCACTTGGTGGAACTGGACCCACGGATGACAGAGTTGGCACGAAACGACCCGAGACTGACCGAGCTCAATGGTCACGCCCTCGCCGACGACCGGGTCACCGTGGTGAACGAAGACGCGTTCGCGTGGCTCCGGCGCAACTCGGAGATGTTCGACGCCGTCATCGTCGACATGCCCGACCCGGACGAGAGCGCCACGGCCAAACTGTATTCCGTCGAGTTCTACGGCCTCATCCGTGCCCACCTGGCGCCGGACGCCCGGATCGTCGTCCAGGCCGGCTCACCATATTTCGCTCCGCGGTCTTTCTGGTGCATCGGCGAAACCCTCGCCGAGGCGGGAATCACCACCGAGGCCTATCACGTCGACGTGCCCTCGTTCGGCGACTGGGGGTTCTTTCTGGGCGCCGCCGGCGACACTCCCCCGGCAGTCGAGATCGATCCGGCGATACCCCTGCGTTTCCTGTCACCCGAAGAGTTGGCGGCAGCTCGCACGTTCCCGCTCGACCGACCACGCCTGCAGATGCCCGCGTCGACTCTGATGCAACCGAGGATCCTCGAATATTCGCAGTCGGAGTGGTCGGCGTACTGATCCGTCGCCCGGATCCGCTTGGGTTCACTGCGGCGACTCGTCCCGGCGGATCAGCGCGGCCAGTTGGGCGCGATCCGGTAGGTCCGCCGGCTCCAGCGTGGTGTTGGACCGGACGTAGTGGAATGCGGCCCGCACCTTCGACAGCTCGGTGCCGGTCAGCTCCGCCCAGGCGAGGCGGTAGGCAGCGAGCTGAACGAACACCGAATGTTCCTGCGCAGCAGTGGGCCTGGCACCGGTCTTCCAGTCGACGACCGTATATCCACCGTCGGGTTCGGCGAACACCGCATCCATCCGGCCCCGGATGATGGTGTCGGCGATGACGGTCTCGAAGGGCACCTCGACCTCCACCGGGTTCCGCGACGCCCACTCGGATCGCAAGAACTGCTCACGCAAGACCTCCAGGTCGGCGTCCGAGCCGCCCTCTGCGTCCGCCGCACCCGGAAGCTCGTCGATGTCGAGTAGTCGGGTGGCCCCGAATCTGCGTTCAACCCAGGCGTGAAAGGCGGTTCCCCTCCGCGCCAACGGATTCGGCTTGAATGGCAAAGGCCGCCTCAACCGCCTGGCGAAGGCCTCTTCATCCTTGTCGAGTTCGACCAGTTGACTGACCGACAGGTGCTGCGGCATCGTCACCTCGATCTCGGACCCGTACTCGCCTGCGCGTTCGGCCAACAGCACCGCCAGGTCGTTCGCCCAGTCACGTACCTGCGGGTCCTCCTCCATCAGACCGGTGCCGCCGCCCTCTCCCATGTCGAACAGGGCCGGTTCACCCCGCGACCGCAGCGCAGCGCGGACGAGTGCGGCACCACGCTCGGTGCCCGCGCGTCGAGCACCGAGCGGATCGGCGGGCCAGGGCGCTCCGGTGGTGAGCATCGCCAGCGGATTCTCGGCGCCGTCCTCCGGTGCATCAGCCCATCCCGCAATGATCATCCCCGGCGCTCCATCGGCAGAGGTCTCGATCAGCCGGCTGGCGATGTCGTGCAGTTCGGTCAAGAAGATGGACGGGCCCCGCGGTTTGTCGCCACTGTCAGACCAGTGGTGACCGGAGATGAGCAGTGCCCGTTTGGTTCTGGTGAGTGCCACGTAGAGGAGCCGGCGATCCTCTTCCAACTTGCGGTTACGCAGGGCCTCTTTGTGGCCGTCGATTGCCTCTTCCAGTTCTTTCCGATTTTCGAGGTCTCCGAGATCGAGTGGTGGGAACCCCTCCGCCCCGACGCTCTCGGCGAGGTCACCCCGCAACTCCGGCGGCAACTCGCGGGCGCTGCCGAGCCAGGTCCCTTCGGCCTTGCCGCCGGGGAAAATGTTGGCGCACAGGTGCGGGATGACCACCACATCCCACTCGAGACCCTTCGCGGCATGCACGGTGAGGATCTGCACGCGGTCCTCGGCGATCTCGACCTTGCCCGGCTCGAGACCTTTTTCGATGTCGGCGGCCGATTCCAGGAAGGCCAGGAGTCCGGGCAGGGTGGCCGCGGACCGTTCGGTGTAGTCGGCGACATACTCGGCGAAGGCGTCGAGATGTTCCCGGCCGGTGATGTTTCCACGCAGGTCACGGGCCCGGATCTGGGCCTCGACGTCGACGCCGGTGACGCGTTCGACTTCTGCGACGAGCTCGGGCAACGGCTGCCCGATCCGCGCCCGCAGGACCGTCAACTGATGGCCGAAGGACTTGATCCGCCGGTATCCGTCCGGCGAATACCGCTGTGCCGGTCCGGGATCGGCCAGGGCGTCCCCGAGCCCGGCCTGATCGACGGTCTCCGTAGGCACCGCAGAATCGAGCGCGCTGTCCAGCTCTTCGAGGCTGGTCATCGCGCCGGTGACGATGTTGGTACCGGCCGCGAGATCACGTGCCCTCGCCCATAGCGCAGCCAGGTCGCGGGCGCCGATCCGCCAGCGGGGGCCGGTGAGCAATCGCACGGCGGCGGTGCCGGCCATCGGGTCGGCCATCAGCCGCAGCATGGCCACCACATCCTGCACCTCCGGCACTCCGAGGAGACCGCCGATACCGACGACCTCTGCCGCAATGCCGCGGTCGGTCAGTTCGGCGGCCAGTGGAGCCGAATCCTCGTTGCGGCGGACCAGGACCGCCACCGTGGGCGGTACCGCGCCCGCCTCGTTGTACTCACGTTCGATCTGGTCGACAACCCACGTCCGCTCCTGGGTGACGGTCTCGGTCAGGGCCATGGTGATGGTGCCTGCCGGTGCGTCGTCACGCGGACGCAGGATGCTCACCGGCACACCGCGCCTGCGGAGTTCCTCCGAGGCGGCGTTGGCCATGTCGAGTGCATAGCGGGCGTTGCGCCAGCTGGTCAGCAGTTCGAGTCGCTTCGCCTGCGTGCCATCGCTGCACCGGAAGTCGGTGGTGAAACGAGGCAGATTGGCGGCGGAGGCGCCACGCCAACCGTAGATCGACTGGATCGGGTCGCCCACCGCCGTCACCGCGATCCCACTGCCCGCGAGAACCCCGGGGGGCGTACCGAACAGGTGCGAGAGCAGAACGCGCTGCGAGTGCCCGGTGTCCTGGTACTCGTCGAGCAGTACGGCGCCGATGGCGGCGCGTTCGGTCGCGGCGACCTCCGGGTGAGTGGCGACAAGTTTTGCGGCCAGCGACATCTGACTGCCGAAGTCGAGGACATTCGCCTCGCGCATGGTCTGACCGAGGGCGGCGACCAACGGGATCAACTCCCGCCGCTCGTCGATGACGGCCTGGATGCTGCGCAGTTTCTGAGGCGGCTCGGGCCGCTGCCTTCCGGTGGGCGGCAAGGTGTCGATCAGTTCGTACAGATCGTCGCCCGCCTCGGCGAGCTGGTCGAGGTCGACGAGGTGCTCTGACAATTCCCCGTACAGCTTGAGGACCGATTCGGTGACTCCGCCAGGTGTTTTGGGGGTGTTGAGATCCTCGGACCATCCCGCGACCACCGAGAACGCCAACTGCCACAACTCGGTTTCGCTGAGTAGTGTCGCCGACGGCTCCACAGGCAACAGCAACCCGTAATCGGCGATCAACCGGCCCGCATATGCGTGGTAGGTGCTGACCTGCGGATCGGCCGAGCGCAACTGAGCACGCAGGGTGCCCTCGGGATCCCAGCGCCCCATCGCCGACGACCCGGCCAGCATCGACAATCGTCTGCGGATGCGCGCCGCGAGCTCCTGGGCTGCCTTGCGCGTGAACGTGAGACCCAGGACGCCATCGGGCTCGACAAGACGGTTCGCGACCAGCCACACCACCCGCGACGCCATGGTCTCGGTCTTACCTGCACCCGCGCCCGCGACCACCAGCACCGGTTCCATCGGCGCCTCGATGACCTCGACCTGTTCGTCGGTCGGCGGCGGCAGGGCCAGTGCGCCGGCAAGGACGCGGGCGGAGATCCTGGTGGTCGTCATCTCGTCAGCCATCGGTCACCGTCCGCCCCTCCAGCTGTGCGGGGCAACTGGACTTGAGCGAGCAATGCCCGCATCCGTCGTTGATGGTCGCGACGAAACCTGGACCGATGCTGCGGTAGGCGGCAGCGCGCACCACCGCCAGCCACTGGTCGACCTGCTCGGGTCCCAGCGGCTCCTGATCGCGCTGTGCCGCACCGGTCTTACCGTTGGAGTTGTTCACATAGACCAGCGCGCCGCCGCCCGGCGGCACCGCACCGACCTCGGGCACACCGCCGAGACTCAGCGCCAGCTGATAGGTGGCCAGCTGCGCGTGGTCTTGCCCGGCCTGCACCGAGATGGTGCTCTTACCGGTCTTGACGTCCACCACGACCGGGCGCCCCTGGGAGTCCTTCTCCAACCGGTCGATGCGCCCGCGCAGCCGGACCTCTGGCATGTCGATGACCTCGCCCTCCGGGTCTGTCACCCTGGCAGCCTCGATACGCGCGTCGACGTCCATCTCGACACCGACCTCGGTCAGACCGCTCCGCGACAGTTTGAGCCACTGGCGGAAGTTGGTGAGCATCTCCTCGGTGCGTTCGAGTTCGCGCCTCGAAAACCACGGTGCGCCGACGTCGACCTGATCCCACACCCGCCGCAACGCCGCGGTGACGTCGTCGGGCGGGATCTTTCCCGCCACCGCCTGCACCAGCGTGTGCACCAGGGTTCCGGCCACCGCAGGCTTCGAGTCACCGTCGCGGCCGCCGTATCGCTCGAGCATCCAGCGCAGCGAACAAGCGCCGAGCGCCTCCACACTCGACGGTGAAAGAGTCAGCGGCCCCGATGAATCCGTCCACAACGGGGTTTCCGTGCTCGGCCCGGCCAGGCCGTACCACTGATCGGGATGCGCACCGGGCACACCTGCATCGGCGAGTTCGGCCAGCATGTCCGCGGCCGCTGCGGTACGCGGGCTCGGTTCATCTGTCGAGGCGCACACCTCGGCACGCAACGCCGCGACCAACGAGGACAGCGACAACACCCGCCGCAACCCCGGCTCGATCGGCAGCTCCAACTCCGCCGGTTCCGCATCTCCGTCATCGGGATCACCACCGATGACGGCGGCGAGTTCACCGACGAAACGTGAGGGCGCAGCATCGCCGCTTCCGTCGTCGACCGCGCTCACCATCAGCCTGCTCCGCGCGCGGGTACAGGCGACGAGCAGCAACCGGCGTTCTTCCGCCAACGCCATGGCCGTCCTGGAGATCGTGTCGAGTGCGTCGGCGTCGACCCCGTCGAGCAGATCCACCAATTGTCCGGTGCCCAAGATGCTTCCGCGACTGCGTAGGCTCGGCCACAACCCGTCCTGCACGCCGGCGACGGCCACCACCTCCCACTCCCGGCCCGCAGCCGCATGCGCCGACATGACGGTCACCGCATTCGAGGTCGACTGCGCCATCCGCGATTCGGTGGGTATCTGCAGTGCGCTGAGGTAGTCGACGAAACCGCCCAGCGTGGCAGCGGGCAGACTGTCGGCGAAGTTGGCTGCGGCGTCGAACAGCGCGACCATCGCATCGAGATCCCGATCGGCCTGCGCGCCACCGGGCCCGTTGTCGCGGCGCATGACCTGATTCGACCACCGCTGACCGAGACCGGTCGCCTGCCAGGCCTCCCACAGGATCTCTTCAATGCTGCGACGCGCGGCATCGGCGGCCCGGGCGGCACTGATCACCGCCAGCACTCTTGCCAGCGGCCGCTTTTCGATGTCGGTGAGTCCGTCGAGATAGTCGGCGACGTCAGTCAGCGCTTCCGGTGCGGTTGACCCGCTGACCAGATCCGCGATTACCGTGCCCGAGTCACGGTCGCGGCCGGTCTCGGTCTCGATGCGCCGCACTCCACGCCGCAGCCGCCTCAGGGCCGCCGGGTCGGCCCCGCCGATCGGACCTGCGAGCAGTTCGAGCACCTCGTCCGATTCCAGGGGCCCGTCCACCGCCCGCAGCGCCAGCAACATCGCAGCCACGGACCGCTGCCGCGCCAGTGGGATCTCACTCGCCGGGGTCATCACGGGAACCCCCGCCGAGCGCAGAGCCCGGCGCAGCGGTGCCATCGCTCGCGGAACCGAACGCACGATCACCGCCATCGATGACCAGGGCACGTCGTCGTACAGGTGCGCGCGACGCATCATGTCCGCGATGGCGGTGGCCTCTTTCGCGGCCGATCCGTAGATGCGGACCACCGGCGCAGGAGCGTCGGGCCGCTCGGCTTCCGAGCGGCGACGCCGTGGTCCCGGGAGTCGGGCCGCGATCGATCCCCCGAGGTCACTGATCGGCTTGGTCGACCGAAAGTTGTTGTCGAGGTACACGTCGCGCTCTGGATCGGCTATGTCGTCGAGGAACCGGGAACTCGCCCCACGGAAGCTGTAGATGGATTGGTCACCGTCACCCGCGATGATCGCCTGCGCAGTGCCGGCGCCGATGAGGCGGACCAGGGTCGCGGCCTGCGGATCGAGATGTTGCGCGTCGTCGACCAACAGATACCGCACCCGAGCACGTTCGCTACGGAGCAGCTCCGGGTCCGTCGCGAAGGCGGTGAGCGCAGAACCCACGAGCTCGGCGGCATCCACGGCGGGCGCGGTGGCCTGCGGGGCCTCCAGGCCGACCGCCCCCCGCAGCAGCCCGCCCTGCTCGTACTGGCGGTACGCCTTACCCACGGCCTGCCATTCCGGGCGCTTGTGCTGACGTCCCAACGCGATGAGATCTTCCGGGCCCACGCCTCGCTCGGCAGCACGCATCATCATGTCGCGCAGCGCCTGCGCGAAGCCGTTGGTGCCCAATGCCGGCCGCAGCCGCTCCGGCCAGTACTCGGCGCCGTCCTCGATGTCGCCCGCGAGCAACTCCCGCAGTACGGCGTCCTGCTCGGCCCCGGTGATCAACCGGGGCGGCGGATTGTCATGGGCGGCGGCCTGCAGGCGCAGGACGGCGAACGCATACGAGTGGATCGTCCGGACGATCGGCTCTCGGGTCGCCTTCGGTGCGCGCCCGGTTGCGCCTGGGGTCTGCGCAAGCAGTCGCGCCGTGATCTGCTCACGCAGCTCGGTCGCCGCCCGTCGACCGGACGCTAAAACCAGGATCGATTCCGGATCGATGTCGGGATCGCTGAGCCGAGCGACTGCGATGTCCACGATCAGCGACGTCTTACCGGTGCCCGGTCCCCCGTGCACTCGGACAGGACGGAAACCCGGCGCGGTCCCGCCCACACCGTCGATGAGGTGGGCAGCCTCCGGTGGCCAACTGCGCGTAGGCGCCGGCGCGACCGGTGCCGACACCAGCCGCATAGTCAATGCGGGCACATACACTCCTTCCCCTCGCTGAAACGATCGTGTCACGGAGCACCGACACGGCGTCCGAGCGCGGTATCGGGCAACGTCATCCTGGCGACGTTGTCGGGCTCGACAGACCGCTCGGCCGCGGGTCAGGCACGATTGTCGACATGTCGTCATTGAACGTCGAGGTGTTCGGTCCGGCCGATGGGCCGTCGGTGCTGGCGATTCACGGGCTGACCGGCCACGCCAAACGGTGGTGCGACCTGGCCGAAGCCCTTCCCGCGGTTCGAGTCGTCGCCCCCGACCTACTCGGTCACGGCCACTCCCCGTTCACTCCGCCGTGGTCGATCGAGGCGCAGGTCGGCGCCCTCGCAGAAGTGGTCGAGGAGTACTTCGACGGTCCCGTTGTGGTCGTCGCCCACTCGTACGGCGGAGCGCTCGCACTCCATCTGTCCCGGTTGATGCCGGACCGCTTCCGGCGGCTGATCCTGCTGGACCCCGCGATAGGCCTCGATCCTGCGTGGCTCGCAGACGTCGCGACCAGTTACATGTCGCACTACGACTATCCCGACGAGGCGGCGGCACGCGAGGGCAAACTGGGCGAGTCGTGGTCGGAACTGGCGCCGGAGGTCTTGGAGCGCGAGATCGCTGACCACCTGATCGATGTCGGCGACAGGGTCAACTGGCGTATCCACCCGGGCATGGTCGTCACGACGTGGAGCGAGTTGGGGCGGCCTGTTGTGCTGCCACCGGCCGATCTCCCGATCGATCTGGTGCAGGCCATGCGGGTGCAGCCGCCGTACGTCACGGCTGAACTCCGAGAGGCGCTGTCTGCTCAGCAAGGCGATCTGCTGACCGTCTTCGAGGAGGACTGCGGTCACATGGTGCCGTTCGCCAGGCCTGAACTGACCGCGAAACTGGTGTCAGAAGCACTGTCCGGACCGTAAGGTCCTCTGATCATGGCGCAGATCACCGAAGAGCAGGTCGAGCGGGTTCGCGACATCGTGGCCTCGATACCGGTGGGCACGGTGAGCACGTACGGCGACGTGGCCGCTGCCGCGGGACTCTCGAGCGCCCGCATCGTCGGATGGATCATGCGGACCGACTCCGCCGATCTGCCCTGGCACCGGGTCATCGCGGTCAGCGGCAGACCTACCCCGCATCTGAGGTCCAAACAACTCGAGAACCTCCGGGCCGAAGGGGTCCCCGTGCTCGACGGCCGCGTGGATATGAAAGCCGCGCGCGTCGACCTCGGCGGGGTGTAGATCGTCCCGCTTGTCGATCACATAGACCGCTGAACGTTCGGTCACCACCTCACAGCCTCTCGCCGCCTGCTGCCCGAAAGCACTGCCGTACTCGACGCCGAGCCGCTACGGTTGTGCTGAACAAACGTTCAGAGCGCCCGGAGAGAGGCCCGCAGTGGACTACGACCTGCCCGACGACATCACCCAGATCCTGCGGGAGCTCGACGACTTCATCGACACCGAGATCAAGCCACTGCAGGAGCACGACGACAACAACCGCTTCTTCGATCACCGCCGTGAGTACGCGCGCACCGACTTCGAGGGCGGTGGTGTACCGCGGCAGGACTGGGAAGAGTTGCTCGGCGAGATGCGCAGGCGGGCAGATGCAGCCGGTTGGTTGCGCTACGGTTTGCCCTCCCACGTCGGCGGCCGCGATGGCTCGAGTTTCAACATGGCCGTCATCAGAGAACACCTCGCCCACAAGGGCTTGGGCTTGCACAACGACCTCCAGAACGAATCGTCGATCGTCGGGAACTTTCCCTTCGCCCACATGCTCATGAACTTCGGCACCTCGGAGCAACAGGACGAGTTCCTCGAGCCAATGATCCGCGGCGAGGCACGGATCGGATTCGGACTCACCGAACCAGACCACGGCAGCGACGCCACCTGGATGGAGACCACCGCACGGAAGGTCGGCGATTCCTGGGTCATCAACGGCGGCAAACGTTTCAACTCCGGCATGCACAATGCCACCCACGACGTCGTCTTCGCCCGGACCTCAGGGAAAGACGGTGACGCCCGTGGCATCACCGCGTTCTTCGTGCCCACCGACCGCCCCGGCTTCTCCGTCGATTTCCAGTGGTGGACGTTCAACATGCCAACCGACCACGCCGAGGTGACGATCACCGACGTAGAGGTCCCGGACTCTGCGATCTTCGGTGCCGAAGGCGAGGGCCTCGCCGTGGCGCAGTCCTTTGTGCACGAGAACCGGATCCGGCAGGCTGCCTCCGGCGTCGGCGCCGCCCAGTACTGTATCGACCAGAGCGTCGAATATGCCCGAAGCAGAAACACTTTCGGCGCGCCACTGGCGACCCGGCAGGCAATCCAGTTTCCGCTCGTCGAGCTGCACACCGAAGCCGAACTCGTCCGCGGGCTGGTACGCAAGACCGCGTGGGAACTCGACCGCGTCCCCCACATGCAGATCAGCGACCGTGTCTCCATGTGCAACTACCGCGCCAACCGCCTCGTCTGCGACGCCGCGGACCAGGCCATCCAGGTCCATGGCGGCATGGGATACACCCGCCACATGCCCTTTGAACACATCTACCGCCACCACCGCCGTTACCGCATCACCGAAGGGTCCGACGAAGTGCAGATCCGCAAGATTGCCGGGTACCTCTTCGGCTTCGCCGGACCGGGCAAACGCCGCGCCGACGGTGCTGCGAGAGCGGGCGAACAGTAGCGATGATCGATCCCGGCGAGTTGACCCGTCGATTGGCCTCGAGGCTGAGCGAGGTGTTCGGACACGACACGGAGATCACCGAACTCGTGCGCCTGACCGGTGGAGCCAACAGCGAGACCTGGTCGTTCGTTGCTTCGATCGAGGGAAGTACGCGCCGGCTGATCCTGCGGCGGCAACCGGGTGATCCGAACGGGCCGCTCGGAATGACTCGCGAATCGCGTGTCATCGCGGCAGCCGAGCGAGCAGGCGTCGCCGTTCCGAAGCTGGTGGATTGTGCGGGTGCGGACAGCACCCTGGGTGCCCAGTACCTCATCTGCGAGCACATCGAGGGTGAGACGATCCCACGAAAGTTACTGCGCGACGAACGATTTGCACAGGCGCGTATCGGCATGGCCACACAGCTCGGCCGGACCCTTGCGCAAATCCACTCGATCCCGACCGATTCGGTGCCGGAGTTGCGGACGGTGCCGGCAGGTGGCGTCGAGGACCTCCGGCAGCGATATCTCGAACTCGATACCCCGTCCGCGGTCACCGAGATCGCCTTGGCCTGGTTGGCCGGGCATCAACCCGAACCTGTCGCCGAAGCGGTGGTCCACGGCGACTTCCGTAACGGCAATCTGATCGTCGACGAGACCGGGCTGGTAGCCGTGATCGACTGGGAGCTCGCCCATATCGGCGACCCACGTGAGGATCTCGGCTGGCTACTCGTCAAGTGCTGGCGATTCGGCACCGAGCCCGAGGTCGGGGGTTTCGGCAGCATCGACGAACTCCTCGATGGATATGCCGAGGCCGCCGGGCACCGGCCAGATGTGGACGCCGTGCGCTGGTGGCAGCTCTATCGCACGGTCTGGTGGAGCATCGGCTGCGCGCAGATGGTCGCACGGCACCTATCCGGTAAGGAGCGCTCGGTGGAGCTGGCGACCATCGGACGTCGGGTCTGCGAACAAGAACACGATGTGTTGCTTCTGTTGGGCTATCCGGCCGGGCCGGAGTCACCTGCGGCATCCGAACCGGACGAGCCAGACCTGCACGGCCGCCCGACGGCTGCCGAGCTGGTGGAAGCAGTCGGCGAGTTCCTGCGCGACTCCGTGGTACCCGGCCCAGACCGCGAGATGGGGTTCAAAGCCCGCGTTGCTGCCAACGCGCTCGCCATCGTCGAGCGCGAACTGACCATCGGAAGCGATCAGCGCCAGGCGAGTCGGGAGCGATTCGAAGCTCTGGGTTTTCGCTCCGAAACCGAACTGGCATTGGCCGTCCGCGCCGGAGAAATCGATGCCGCAGATACCGCGATGATGTCAGCTGTCCGGGCATCGGTCACCGATCGCCTGGCGGTGGCCAATCCCCGCTACTTGAGTCAATAGCTCCGCCGGAGCCCGGAAGTGGTGGGTTCTGGCGAGTGAACCCGCAGGTCGCGTCCGCCAGAACCCACCATCTCGGGGGCTGGGGAGGTCAGGCCGGATCCCATTGCGACGCCAGATCGACAGCCATGGACCAGTTGGCGACCCGGCGTGATCTGTCGGCAGGATCGATACCCGGCTTCCACACCGCACCGGTGTGCCAGTTGCGGCGAAGTTGTTGCTCATCGGTCCACAACCCCACACTGAACCCGGCGGCGTAGGCGGCACCCAGTGCGACGGCCTCGGCCATCTGTGGACGCTTCACCGTGACGTCGCAGATGTCTGCGATGGTCTGCATGAGGGTGTTGTTGGCGGTCATACCACCATCGACCACCAACTCGGTCAACGACATGTCGACCCCTGCTGCGGCCAGATCGTCGTTGAGCGCCGCGACCATCGACCGGGCCGCAAAGGCGTTGGTCTCCAATGCGGCTCGTGCCAGATGACCTCTTGTGATGTACGACGTCAGGCCCACGATCAGCCCGCGGCTGGCGGATACCCAGTGCGGCGCATGCAGTCCCGAGAACGCCGGGACGATGTAGCAGCCGCCATTGTCGTCGACCGTTGTCGCGAGCGTCTCGATCTCGGCCGCGGTATCGATGATCCCGAGGTTCTCCCTGATCCATTCGACCAGTGCACCCGCCGTGGGATTTGTACCCTCCAAGGCATAACGGATCGGTTGGCCGTCCATCTGAAACGCCACCGTGGTGATCAGGCCGTGCCGCGAACGGACCAGTGTCGTGCCCGTATTGAAGAGCAAGAATCCCCCGGTGCCGAGGGTGTACTTGGACTCGCCGGCCCGCAGCGCCGTCTGCCCCACCAACGCAGCTTGCTGATCACCGATCATCGCGCTGATCGGGATACCCGGGACCGGGGTCACTGTTGCCCCCACCTTGCTCAAGGACGGCCGAATCTCAGGGAGGATCTGGGCGGGAATGTCGAATATCTCGAGAAGGCGAGGATCCCACTGCGCGGTCTCGATGTTCATGAGCATGGTGCGACTGGCATTGGTGGGATCGGTGATGTGCAGGCCGCCATGAACACCGCCGGTGAGGTTCCACACGAGCCAGCTGTCCATCGTCCCGAAAAGGACTGTGCCGGCCGCGGCCGCAGCGCGAGATCCGGGACAGGCATCGAGCAGCCAGCGCAGGCGTGGCGCACTGAAATAGTTGGACAGCGGTGCACCGGTCCGGCGCTCGACGTCGGCCCCGATCCCTTGCTCGCGCAGCGACTCGACCATCTCAGAGGTCCGGGTGTCCTGCCACACGATCGCGCGATGCAACGGAATACCGGTGGTGCGGTCCCAGATGACCGTGGTCTCACGCTGATTGGTGATACCGAGCCCCACCAGCTCGCTCGGGTCGATGCCGCCGGAAGCGAGTGCCGCGGGAATCAACCGCTCGACAAGATGCCAGATCTCGAGCGCGTCGTGTTCGACCCAGCCGGGTTCCGGGAAGTACTGAGTGTGCTTGCGCTGAGCCATCGACACCATGACGCCGCCGCGGTCGTAGATGATGCAACGCGTCGAACTCGTTCCCTGATCGATCGCGGCGACGTACCTCGTGGTCACGGCAGCTGCCCGTGACCCATGGCACGCGAGATCGATCGCGCTGAACCGATGACGTTGTCCAACAGCGCTGAGCGCGGTGTGCCGCTGCTGTCACACAGCTCGTCGACTGCACCAGAGATGCCCACCGCCGCCATCACGACTCCGCCCTGATCCCGGACAGGCGCAGCGATCGTCGCCACCTCGGGATCAAAATCACCACATCCACAGGCCCAACCCTTGTCTCGGACCTCCGCGAGTTCGTGGGCCAGTTCCGCGCCGTCGGTGATCGTGCGGTGCGTGAATCGCTCGAGTCGGCCGGCGCCCAGTTCCCTGGCCAGACGTACGTCGAAGGCGAGATGGATCCGGCCGAGCGCCGTCGCATGCGCGGGAACGATCTGTCCGGTGCGCAGCGATGGAAGTCCGACGCCATTCGCAGACAGCACATCGTGCACGATGCGCACCTGCTTGCCGCCGAGCACGCTGATCTGGGTAGCCATCGCGGTCCGCGCCGCCAAGGCGTCGGTCCAGTTCATCGCCCGGGCCCGGACCTCGTTGAGATCCCATTGGTTCTTGCGCGCACCGAACGGGTCGTCGGCAAGCCGGTATCCGGCGGTGTCGGACGTCTGCTCGACGGCACCGACTGCGACCAGGGTGCGGACCAGCCCATGGACCGTTGTCTTGGCGAGGCCGAGCGTGGAGGCGATCTCCGCCAGCCCCACGGGCTCGGGCCTGGTGGCGAGCACATGCAACACGGCGGTCGCGCGCTCCACCGACTGGATAAGACCTGGCACCCTTCGGACGCTACTCGCACACCGGGGCGAGACGTTCGACATTGTCGAACGCGCTCCCTGCTCATCGCCCGGCCACGTGCATAGCGTGGAAGTCGGATGAGACACGCATCACCCGTGAAGACCCTTCGACGAAGCAGGGATACATGACGCAATACATCGGTGCCATCGATCAGGGAACCACCAGCACCCGGTTCATGATCTTCGACCACGCGGGCAACGAGGTCGCCCGCCACCAGCTGGAGCACGAGCAGATCATGCCGCAGGCAGGGTGGGTGGAGCACGACCCTATCGAGATCTGGGAGCGCACATCCTCGGTGCTGCAGAACGGCTTGCGGAAGAAGAACCTGAAGGCCGACGACCTCGCGGCGCTCGGGATCACCAACCAGCGCGAGACCACCGTGGTGTGGAACAAACAGACCGGTCGGCCGTACTACAACGCGATCGTCTGGCAGGACACGCGCACCGACAAGATCGCGTCGGCGCTGGAGCGTTCCGGCGCCGGTGACACCATCCGCACCAAAGCCGGCATCCCACCCGCCACCTACTTCGCGGCAGGAAAGGCTCAGTGGATCCTCGAGAACGTCGACGGCGTGCGTGCCGACGCCGAGAACGGTGATGCCCTGTTCGGGACCATCGACACGTGGGTCATCTGGAATCTGACCGGCGGCGTCAACGGCGGTGTCCACGTCACGGATGTCACCAACGCCAGCCGCACCATGCTGATGAATCTCGAGACTTTGGACTGGGACGACGAGCTCATCGAACTGTTCGGCATCCCAAGGCAGATGCTGCCGACGATCGCGCCGTCGTCGCCCACCGAGCCCTACGGTCACACCACCAGAACCGGTCCGCTCGCCGGCGAGGTCCCGATCGCCAGCGCGCTCGGCGACCAGCAGGCAGCGATGGTCGGGCAGGTCTGCTTCTCGGCCGGACAAGCCAAGAACACATATGGGACCGGCAACTTCTTGCTGCTGAACACCGGTGAGAAGTTGGTCAGGTCGGACAACGGTCTACTCACCACTGTCTGCTACCAATTCGGTTCGCAGGCGCCGATCTACGCCCTCGAAGGATCCATCGCGGTGACCGGATCGGCGGTGCAGTGGCTGCGCGATCAGCTCGGCATCATCTCCGGTGCAGCCCAGAGCGAATCACTGGCGAAGGAGGTGACCGACAACGGCGGGGTCTACTTCGTACCCGCATTCTCCGGGCTCTTCGCTCCGTATTGGCGGTCAGACGCACGCGGCGCGATCGTCGGTCTGTCGCGCTTCAACAACAACGCCCACATCGCACGCGCCACGCTCGAGTCGATCTGCTACCAGAGCCGCGACGTCGCCGACGCCATGGAAAAGGACTCCGGGGTGAAACTCGAAGTCCTGCGCGTCGACGGCGGCGTCACCGCCAACTCCCTGTGCATGCAGATCCAGTCCGACGTCCTGGGCATCCCGGTCAGCAGGCCCGTCGTCGCCGAGACCACGGCTTTGGGTGCCGCATACGCGGCCGGCCTGTCCATCGGGTTCTGGAAGTCGACCGAGGAGCTGGAAACCCACTGGAAGGAAGACCGCCGATGGGAGCCGGAGTGGACCGAAGAAACTCGGGCCGAGAAATACGGGCTCTGGCAGAAAGCCGTGACACGCACCCTCGACTGGGTGGACGTGTGACCGGCCGCCCCGAACTCGTTTCATCCCTTTCGAACTCGAGGAGAACCTCATGACATTGCAACCACTCGCGATCAGCCCCGAATCACGGCGCGCCGCACTCGAATCCATGACCGAAGGTGAGCTCGACGTGCTGGTCATCGGCGCCGGGGTCGTCGGCGCCGGAGCCGCCCTCGATGCCGCCACCCGTGGCCTCCGCGTCGGGATGGTCGAGGCCATCGACTACGCGGCCGGGACATCGAGCCGGTCGTCCAAGCTGTTCCACGGCGGGCTCCGCTACCTCAAGCAACTCAACTTCTCGCTCGTCTTCGAAGCGCTACGCGAGCGAAAGTTGATGCTGAACACCATCGCACCGCATCTGGTGCGCCCGGTGGAGTTCATCTTCCCGCTCGTCACACCCGCCTACGACCGCGCCTACGCCGGCGCAGGGATCGGCTTCTACGACCTGCTCGGCGCGGGGCGTGGGGTCCCCCATCATCTTCGACATATCGGCAAACGCCGAACCTTCGACATCTTCCCCGGCGCCAAGCGTGGCAAGATCCGCGGCGGGGTGCTGTTCTACGAGGGACAGGTCGACGACGCCCGGCACACGATGATGCTGGCCCGGACCGCGGCGAGCTACGGGGCACTGTGCGCATCGAGTGCCCGCGTAACGGACTACCTACGGGAAGGCGACCGGGTCGTCGGTGCCCGTATCGAGGACCTGGAAACCGGTGAGCACGTGGATGTTCGCGCGAAGCACGTGGTCAATGCCGCGGGTGTGTGGACCGACGAGCTGCAGGAGATCCTCGGCGAGAAGGGCAAGATGCGCGTGAAGGCCTCTAAAGGCGTTCACATCGTCGTCCCCCGCGACCGCATCGACTCAGCCGTAGGACTCATCACCGAAACCGAGAAAAGTCTGCTGTTCGTCATCCCCTGCCCGTGGAGCGAGGACTTCTGGATCATCGGCACCACCGACACCGAGTGGAATCTCGATCTGGCCCACCCGGCCGCGAGCAGCGCCGATCTCGACTACATCCTGGCCGAGGTCAATGTGATGCTCGAAAAGCCGCTGGTGCGAGACGACATCGTCGGCGTCTATGCCGGGTTGCGTCCGCTACTGGCCGGTGAATCGGACCAGACCAGCAAGCTCTCCCGCGAGCACGCTGTGGTCTCCGCCGCCCCAGGTCTCACCGTGATCGCGGGCGGCAAGTACACCACCTATCGGGTGATGGCCGAAGACGCGATCGACGCCGCGGTCGACGGTGTGCGCGGTGTGGAACCCTCACGCACGGCAAGCGTCCCGCTCGTCGGCGCAGATGGCTTCGACGACCTGTGGGAGGCACGTGTGCGCTTGGCCAACGAACACCGCCTGCCGGTGAAGACGGTCGCACATCTGCTGCGCCGCTACGGCAGTGCGATCAGCGAGATCTTCGAACTCATCGCTGCCGAACCTGAGTTGGGAAATCCCTTGGCCACCAGCGACGATCGCTACCTCGGCGCCGAGATCCGTTACGCGGTGACCCATGAAGGTGCCCTGCACCTCGTCGACATCCTGGCGCGACGCACCCGGGTCTCGATCGAGACAGCCGACCGTGGCAAGAGCGCTGCAGTCGAGGTCGCGGACATCGTTGCCGACACCCTCGGATGGGACGCCGCGCAGCGTCAACGCGAGATCGAGAATTACTGTGCCCGAGTCGATGCCGAGATCGAATCACAACGGCAGCCCGACGACCGGACGGCCGATGCAGCTCGGATGGGCGCACCCGGCATACGCGAATCAGCGGATGCTGCGGACGTCTCGGCATGAGTCCCACCGATGGTCAGATCTGGCTATGGGAGATCATCGGCACCGCGGTACTGATCCTGCTCGGTGCAGGCGTCGTCGCCGGTAACCAGTTGCTCAAATCGACCGTCCACAAGGGTGGTCCGTTGATGATCAACATCGGTTGGGGCTTCGCCGTCTTCGCCGGCGCGTCGATCGCGTGGAAGTCCGGCGCTCACCTCAACCCTGCGGTGACGCTGGGATTGGCGGTTGCCGACAAGACCGAATGGTCGCAGGTTCCGATCTACATCTGCGCGCAGTTCATCGGCGCCTTCATCGGAGCGATGCTGTGTTACCTGGCGTTCAAGAAGAACTTCGACGTCGAACCCCACCCGGAGGACACCCGCGGGATCTTCTGTACCGGGCCACAGGTCAAGAACTACTTCTGGAACGTGGTCACCGAGGTGATCGGAACCTTCGTCCTGGTGTTCTGGATTCTGCAATCACCCGCGATCTCCGGAAGCGGTGACACACTCGACCTCGGCAACTCCGGACTCGGTTACGCCGGTGTGGCATTCGTCGTCCTCGTCATCGGCAACAGCCTCGGTGGCCCCACCGGGTACGCCATCAACCCGGCCCGCGACCTGGCTCCGCGCATCGCGTACGCCCTGATGCCGATCAAGGGCAAGGGCAGCCGCGAGTGGAACTATGCGTGGGTTCCCGTTGTCGGGCCGGTGATCGGCGGCATCCTCGCCGGGCTACTGTTCGCAGTCACCAAGAACGTCTGACCCCGACCCCCGAAGTTGGTGGGTTCTGGCGAGCAAACGCCCAGGTGGGCATCGCCGGAACCCACCATTTTGAACACGATGTGTTCGACGTTGAACACCCGTGCGACGCCGGGAATTGCATCGGCCTCGGCAGTCGGTCGGATGTCACCCTCATGGTCAGGACCGAGGAGACGCGAGTTGACCATGCCATTTGAGTGATCGCCGTCGCTTCGCGGTCCGACGCACCTCATCGCCGGCGCGAACTCCGGGATCGGCGAGCAGTTCGCCCGCGCACTCGCAGCCAGGGGCTCGGATCTGGTCCTCGTGGCGAGACGGGCCGACCGGCTCCATGGGCTGGCCGACAAACTGAGCAGCAAGTACGCAGCCGACTGCACCGTCGTACCCTTCGACCTGGCCACCGACAATCCTGGCGAAACTCTGCGCGCACAGGTCGACGGCGACATCATCAACGTCTCCCGCACCACAGGCTTCCAGCCGGTGCCCTCCCTCGCGGTGTACTCGGCGCCAACGGCATTCGTGCTCAGCTGCAGTCAGTCCTTGTGGTTCGAGGCGCAGAAACACGGGATCACCGCGTTCACACTTGCGCCTGGTCCGACCACTTCCGAGTTCTTCGACGTCATCAGCGACGGTGCATCGGTCGTGGGCTCGTTCCAGACAGCCGTTCACACGCAACATCACGTCGGCGAGTAATCTTGCCGCGTGGTTATCTGGGATCTCGCGTCGTGGTGAAGGATGCGGAATTGACCCGTCCCGCCACGACGCGTTCGCAACAGAAGGCCGCGACGCGTGACCGTATGTTGGCGGCGGCCTCCGAGCTGTTCGCCGAGCATGACTACGCTGATGTGACGATCGCGGACATAGCCACGCGCGCAGGCGTCGCCCACGGACTGCTGTTCCATCACTTCTCCAACAAACAGGGAATCTACCGCGCTGTTCTCGACGGGGTTGTCGCACAGATGGACTCTGCGTTCACCACCCCGGTAGGCGCCGACACCCCGACAGTCATCCGCGCCGCACTGCGCACCCATCTGAGCTACCTCGCGACTCATCGAGGCGTCGCGCTGCGGCTCATCGTCGGGCGGCGACACCCCGACCCGACGGTCGCCGCCGTGTCCGAGCGCGGACGCACCCGGGCGTTGACGGCGCTGGCGGAATCGCTGGGGCTCGACCCGACCAACAAGCTCATGCAGTTCGTCGGCGCCACCCTGGTGGCCGCATTCGACGAAGCGTCGTCGTGGTGGTTGAACGACCCTGATCCGATTCCTGTCGACGCCCTCGTCACGTCGTTCATCGAACTGGGCATCGGCGCCCTGAAGGGCGTGCAGCACCTCGAAGGGTGCCCCGACCTGCATGGACCCCTCGCCACATTGTCTTCCGCCGCCGCCATGGATCATCGCAAACGGACCACTTGACCGCAGTTCATTGACTGCCATTCAACGAACGAGCTAGCCTGGGACTCCTCATCCACCACGGACGGAGTTCGGACGATGGCGATCTACCTCAGCCGGTACGTGACGGGTGACGCCGTGCTGTGGGGTGTCGTGTCACCGGCTGGGATCACGGCGCTGGAAGGTCACTATGCGACGACCGCAGAGCTGTTGGAGAACGGTCGGGACGACTGGATGGCCGCGGTGTTGCGCCCGCCGACCCACCAGGGCCCTGCCGTCTCGATGCTGTCCCCCGTGACCACCCCGTGCCGAGTGTTGTGCCAAGGCGCGAACTTCCGGCAGCACGCGATCGACTCCGGCATGGATCCCGACCATCGCGCGTTCAACCTCTTCTTCGACAAAACCGACGCCTCGGTGACCGGACCACACACGCCGGTCACACGCCCCGCGCACGTTCAGCTCCTCGACCACGAGATCGAACTGGCCCTGGTGATCGGCAAGGCCATCACCGAGCCGGTGACGATCACCGAGGAGTCGTTGCGCGAGTACGTGGTTGCGCTGACCATCGCCAATGACCTGTCGGCCCGCGACGTCCAACTCCCGCAGGGGCAATACCTGAAAGGCAAGAGCTATCGGGGCTTCTGCCCCCTTGGTCCGGTGCTTGCTGTCCTCGACGACGGCGACTACGACCGCCTCGACGACCTGGTGTTGCGGCTGCACGTCAACGGCGATCTTCGCCAGACCGACACCACTGCACACTTCGTCTATCGTCCCGCCGAATCTCTTACCGAGCTGAGCGCTTTCAGTGACATGGCAGTCGGTGACGTTCTCTTGACCGGGACCCCGCACGGCACGGCTGCGAAGTCACCGCCGGCACTGGTGCGCCGACTCGCGACCGCGCTACTGCCCGAGCACGTGCTGTGGAAGCTGTTCATCCGCCGGAACCTCAACGGCCGCTTCCTGCGGCCCGGCGACACCGTCACCGCCACCATCCGATCCTCTGACGGTGCACTCGATCTCGGTGAGCAACGCACGCCGATCGTCGCACCCCACTGAATCCAAGGAGTCGATATGCCCTCCACGACACCGAGTCCCGCCCCGACCGCGACAGCACTCGCGCCGGATCTGCTCGCCCACTTCGTGGTCAAGACCGCCCGCCCGACAGAGATGATCGACTGGTATTCGACCGTGCTGGGCGCGCGGGTCGTCCACGAGGACGGCCAGATCGCGTTCCTCACCTGGGACGACGAGAGCCACCGCCTGGCACTGGTGAAGGTTCCGTCGGTGTTGCGATACCTGTTTCCCTTGGCCAGGTTCCGGCGCAAGGTCTACGGCGTCGACCATCTCGCGTTCACCTACACCTCGCTCGAGCCGCTGCTGCTGAACTACGAGCGCCTCGCCGCCGCGGGCATCATGCCGGTGTGGTCGATCAACCACGGCCCCACCACGTCGCTGTACTACGAGGACCCCGACGGCATCCGTCTGGAGTTCCAGACCGAGAACTTCAACACGCCCGAGGCGAC
The DNA here is from genome assembly GCF_003217475.1 of Williamsia limnetica. Lineage (GTDB taxonomy): Bacteria > Actinomycetota > Actinomycetes > Mycobacteriales > Mycobacteriaceae > Williamsia > Williamsia limnetica. The sequence continues at coordinate 108,210 of NZ_QJSP01000019.1, forward strand.
CTCAGAGTTCTTCTCCAGCCGCGAGTTCGAAGCCAACCCGATCGGGATCACCATCGACCCGTCTTACCTCCTCGAACGGCTGCGTGACGGCGCCCCCACCGAGTCGCTGCTGCGACGTGATGCCGGGGTGCGGCCGGGGACGACGCCGCGGGTCAACAAGCGCGCGATCACGCTCCGAACGCTGTGAGCGCCTCTGATCCGGTGCCGGTGGTGATCGCCGGCGCCGGTTCGACCGGGGCCACCGCGGCACTGTTGCTCGCACGTCGCGGAATCCCCACGGTCATCGTCGACCGCCGGTCTGACGAACTCACCCATCCCGCCGCCCACGTCATTCACGGGCGAACTCTGGAGATCTGGCGTGAGGCCGACCCTGCTCTCGCGGAACGGATCGCCGCACTCGCGCCACCGATCGAGTCGGTCAACCTCATCCGATGGTGCTCCACGTTGAGCAAACCACCGCTCGGCGAGATCGACCTGGCGTCTCGGCCGGAACAACTGGCGCGGGTGCGCTCGCACAGCGACTTCCTGATCTCCCATGTCGGACAGCACCAGCTGATGCCAGAGCTGTGGTCGGCACTCGATCGGGAGCCGCTGGTCGATTTCCGGCGATCCACCCGAGTCGAGGACGTCGACCACCACAGCGACACGGTGACCGCGAGGATGAGCACCGGCGAGGAGGTGACTGCGCACTACCTCGTCGGTGCCGACGGCGCCAACAGCCTGCTGCGTGAGGCCGCGGGGATCCCGATGCGCGGTCCTGTGTTGGCTCGGATGGGCAGTGCGTTCTTCCGCGCGCCGGGACTGTATCCCGCTGACGCACGCCCCCTGCTGAGTTGGATCTACCAGCCGAAGTTCGCCGGGGTGATGATCGCCCACGCCGACGACCACTACGTGCTGATGAACACCTACTTGCATCCCGACCAGGAAGTCGCGACTTCACGCGAGGAATATTGGGCCAGAACGCTTCCCGGGGTGCTGGGTGGCGATCTGCATTTCGACATCGTCTCCACCGGAACGTGGACTATGACATCGCAGACCGCGCAGACCTTCCGTCGCTGACGCCTCATCTTGGTCGGCGACGCCGCACACCGATTCCCGCACACCGGCGGGTACGGGCTCAACAGCGGAGTGCAGGACGCTCACAACATCGCGTGGAAACTCGACGCCATCCTCGGCGGCCAGGCCACCGATCACCTCCTCGACACCTATGAGGTCGAACGACGCCCGGTGATCGACCTGTTCGCCCGACACAGCGTCGCCAACCACTTCCACCTCGACGCCGCCACGAAGCACTTCGGGGTGACCAACAAGATGGTGCAGCGCGCGACCACGGCGATGTCGCGGGCCCCACTGAACTTGCTGCCGGGACTCGTCGCGGCCCCGCTCGCAGAACAGATAACGCGCGCCGGCCTGGCTCGCACCCGGATCCTGGGATCGACGGGCCGGCGGGCGCAACGCGTCCACGACCTCGTCGCAGGCAACATCCCCGGACAACTCCCCCACTTCGTCTCCACCGGGCTGGAGTACGGCTACCGGTACGCCGGCCCTCTCATCGCGACCGAACCCGGCGAACGCGAGGTCGCAACCGGCGCTGACGACGTCGTCGAATACCGCCCGAACACCAAACCCGGTGGACGTCTGCCACACACAGTCATCGACACCACCGACGGGCCGAGGTCAACCCTGGAACTGGTTGATACGACTCCAACTGCTCTGACCGTCTTCACCTTTGATCCCTCAGGGTGGGAGCACGTACTCGAGAGTGGGGTCGGCCTGCTGTCTCCGCTGACCGCCTGCGTCGTGGATCTGGGGAGCGCGACGACGCCCAAGACCGCGATCGATCTCTACGAGGTCGGCACCCTCGGTGCCGTGCTCGTCCGTGCCGACGGACACATCGTTTGGCGTACGGCTGTTCATGCCAAGGCAGCTGCTGTAGACCTACTCGACGCCATCCGTCGCTGCTGGCTGCCCTACTTTTCACAGAACCGCGCGAGCGATCAACGCACCGTGGTCGCCACAGTCGCACCGCCGAAGAGTTCGTCGCGATAGCCAGATCAAACCGGTGGGCACTAAACAGATGCGGGCCGCCCCATGCCGGTAGGTCATTCCCCATGGTTCTGAGTGTTTCCTCATTTTTGAAATTAAAGTCAAAAGACTGGGTGCGTGAGCACTTCTCAGAAATCACGTCGACACAGAAGAACCTCAAGAGTCCTGACGCTCAGCAGAATAACGTTCACAACTGACGATATTCCAACATCACTCAGCCCCTTGACTGCCGCCCCAGTCATAAGTGACGATTTATTCAACACAACGGAGGTCAACGATGACGATCCCAGCAAGCACCCCGCACGGCGATCTACACAGCGAAGACGGCGCACGTCCGGGCGATCCCGACGACCGGGCGGCGGCGCCTGTCGTCAAAGTTGTCGATATTGCTTGGCTCGAGTTCGAGAAACCGAACATCGCGCAGGCGGAACGGTTCGCGCACGACTTCGGTTTCAGCACCGTCTCGCGAACCGTTGATCAGCTGTCCCTACGCGGCACCTGGGCTGGCGCGCCGTGCATCCTGATTCGGCGGTCACATCGATCGAGGTTCATCGGTCCCGCGTTTCGTGCGGCCGGAAAAGACGATCTGTTGCGACTGTCTCGTGAAACCGGGCGTCGGGTATACCCACTCGGTGATCTCGGTGGCTGGGCCATAGACCTCACCGATCCGTCCGGGATGGCGATCCGAGTGGTTGCTGGTATGACCGATCTACCGTCACTGCCCGACCAAGATCCTCTGACGTTCAATTTCAGCGGGAAGGTCGAACGGCTCAACGCTGTTCAGCGTCCACCGCGCGAGCCCGCACGGGTGCAACGCTTGGGACACGTCGTGATCGAGACACCTCGCTTTCGCGAGAATCTCGCGTGGTACCAGGAGATGCTGGGATTGATAGTGAGCGACTTCCTTTTCTTCCCCGGCCAACGTGACCGCGGCCCGACGATGGCGTTCATGCGCTGTGACCGCGGTAGCGAACCGGCCGATCACCACACACTGGCAATGACATTGGGGCCGATGTCGCGATATATCCACTCGGCGTATCAGGTCGCAGACCTGGACGCCGTCGCGGCAGGTAGTGCCTACCTCGCCGATCGTGGCTATCACCATGCGTGGGGCATCGGCCGCCACATTCAGGGCAGTCAACTCTTTGACTACTGGCGCGACCTCGACAAGTTCATGGTGGAGCACTTCGCCGATGGGGACATGTTCGATAGCTCGATCGAGGCGGGATGGGCGCCGATGACCGCCAGCGGGCTGTCACAGTGGGGGCCGCCCGTGACCCGCGACTTCCTGGGCGCCAACCCTGATCCCGATCTCGTCAAGGGCATGCTCGCAGGCCTTCGCGACGACAATGAGTTCGACATCCACCGCCTTCTGGGCCTACTGAAAGTGGCACGTTCATGACCACAACTGTCCTGCGCACCGACACCGGCTGGTGGGTCCAGCGCGACGAGACCGCCTACCCCATCCGCACCTCCGCGAAGACCACCGGCGAGTTACTCGCCGATCGCGCCGCCATAGAGGCGGCAGCCACCGGAGGCGATTCCGGCGCGACCCCCGTGGCAGATCTCGCTATCCTCTCGCCGGTGACCGCCCCATGTCGCGTGGTGGCGCAAATGGTCAACTACCGCAGCCACGCAACCGATTCGGGAATCAACCCGGACAGGGTGTCGGCCACCTTCTTCCGCAAGTCGTCCGGGTCGATCACCGGCCCGTTCGATGACATCGTCAAGCCGGCGCACGTCACACTGCTCGACTACGAGGTGGAGATCGGTCTCGTCGCCGGGGCCACCATCGAAGTCGGCACATCCATCACCACCAATACACTCAGCGAGTACTTCGCCGGCGTCGTGATCACCAACGACGTCAGCGCCCGCGACGTCCAATTGCCGAAAACCCAATTCTACGAGTCGAAGTCGTACCCCACCTTCACGCCGGTCGGTCCTCGGTTGGTTCTGCTCACGCATGAGGAATGGCGCCGGTTCGATCAGCTCCGACTGCAGCTCTGGGTCAACGGCGAACGCCGGCAAAACGGCCGTGTCGGCGGGGACATGATCATCGACCCGGTCAGCGCGCTTGCCGTGCTATCGGGCTTTCAACGGCTCGACGCCGGCGACCTGCTGCTCACCGGCACCCCGGGCGGCACCGCCCTGTCCGCTCCACCCAAGCCCATCGAGATCATCGGGGCACTCATTCCGCCACACGTGAAGTGGAAGACCTTCTTCAAACGTCAAGCATCAAACCCCAACTATCTCAAAGACGGCGACGTCGTCGAGGTTCGCATCGCCACCGACGACGGCGCCATCGAGCTGGGTCGTCAGCGCTGCCACGTGAAATACGCATGACCACACAGCGCGACCCCGTGGTCATCGTCGGCGCGGGCCCCGTCGGGGTCGCCTGCGCCCTGCTGCTCGCCCAACGCGGCATTTCCACCGTCATCCTGGAGCGCCACCGAGAACCGTATCCACTGCCACGCGCGGTCCACCTCGACGATGAGGTGTTTCGCATTCTGCAGGCGATCGGCGTCGACGATAGGTTCGCTCCGTTCACCCGTCCGATGCCGGGCATGCGGCTGATCAACGGACGCCGACGAGTGATGGCCGAGTTCACCCGCGACACCCGCGACGGCCGCAACGGGTTTCCCCCGGACAGCATGTTCGACCAACCTGATCTCGAACGCATTCTGCTCGAGCAGGCCGCAACCATCGACCTGATCGACCTACGCCGCGGGTGCGAGGCCGTACAGGTCACCTCCGGAGAGCACCCCACCATCGAGTTCCGAAACGACGATGGTCACCACGAGGTCGTCGAAGCCGCAGCCGTGATCGCGTGCGACGGGGCCAACAGCTTCGTCCGCGAACAGGTGGGAATCACCATGCGGGATTTCCGTTTCGACGAACAGTGGCTCGTGATCGATGTGCTGACACCGAGCCCCCTCGACGTGTGGAGCGGGGTGCATCAGATCTGCGACCCCGCCCGCGCCGCGACGTTCATGCCGGTCACCGGCAACCGGTACCGATGGGAGTTTCGCGTCCACGACGGCGAGGACCTCGACACGCTGGGGTCGCAGCGAACTCTTCGAGAGTTGTTGGCACCGTGGATGACATCGGCCGAACTCGCTGAGTGCACCGTCATGAGACAAGCGCTCTACACCTTCAGGGCAAGGGTGGCTCACACCTGGCGCTCCGGTCGTGTGTTCCTCGCCGGCGACGCGGCTCACCAGACCCCGCCGTTCGTAGGCCAGGGATTGGGATCGGGACTGCGCGATGCAATGAACCTGACCTGGAAACTGGCTGACGTCCTCGACGGAACCGCACCTGACTCGCTGCTCGACACCTACGAATCCGAACGCAAACCCCACGCCACCCGAATCATCCTGATGGCCCTGGCTGTCGGATGGGCCCTGACCGGCGGGCAAGACCACCTTGCTTCTGTCCGTAGAGCACTGGTCACGGCGGCATGCCATGTCCCCCGCATCAGCAACGCGATACCCGAAGGCAGCCCGTCGCTGAACCACGGACCACTGGTCCAGCGCCGAGGGATGCGGTCGCGCCTCAACGGAACCCTGTTTCCGCAACCGTGGGTACGCACCCCCGACGGCGCCCGGCGGCTCGATGACCTGCTCGGCCCACGCTATGCGCTGATCACCCGCGGTCCCCTGCCCGACCACACGGCCGCTCGACTCACGAGTACGGCAGGGCTGACCCACATAGTCATCGACGAGCTCGCGTGTGTCCCATCGACGAACCCGTCCCTGTCTGCAGTGATGCGCTCGCAGCATACATATGCAGTCCTGCTTCGCCCTGATCGTGTCGTGATGGCATCAGCCCGAACCGGCGCAGATGTGGGCGATCTGCTGTCCACCTATCAGCGTGCACACTGCACCGACGCAACGAAAGTACCGGTATGACTGACGCCCTTCTGTGGCCACGCTACGACAGCCCCGCCGATCTGGCTGACATAGAACGAGCAGCGCTGTCTGATCGCGGCTTGCCGGCGACCACCTATGACATCGTTCTGCGAGCAGCCGGCCGAACCGCCGATCAGATCGCCGCGTCGTACCTACCCGATGCCACCAGGTGGGAGCATCCGCGCACACTCACCTACTCAGCCTTCCTCAGCACAGTCCACCGCTACGCGCACGCGCTGCACGGCGCGGGAGTCGCGCGTGGTGACGCGGTGGTGTTGCTCTCGCCCAACTGCAGTGAGTTGCACGCGATGACATTGGCCGCCGAAGCCGTCGGCATCGCAGCGCCCATCAACCCGTCCCTGTCGCTCGATCACGCCGCAGCCCTGACCGAATTGGCCGAGGCATCAGTCATCGTCGCGGCCGGGCCTGAGCTGGACCCGACGGTATGGGCGCTCGCCCGCTCCCTCACCGTACGCACCGGCGCCCGAACACTGTTCGCGCTCAACACCGACGACCCGGACGTCGATGCGAGCGACCTCGAGCCTCTCGACGGCGTCACCGTCGCTTACCTCACCGACCATTCCGCCGCCCTACCCGACGACGCGCTACCCGCAGACCCCCCGGCCGCTGACGACCTGGCCGCGTTCTTTCACACCGGTGGAACCACCGGCGCACCCAAGCTGGCAGCGCACACCCATGCCAATCAGGTTGCGACCGCCTGGATGATCGCGGCAAACGGCAGCCTCTCCCCCGGTGACACCTTGTTCGCGGCGCTGCCACTGTTCCATGTGAATGCCCTGATGGTGACCACCCTCGCGCCCCTGCTACGCAGCCAGCATGTGCTGTGGGCAGGTCCTCTCGGGTATCGCGACGTCCCGCTCTACGGTATTTTCTGGAAACTCATCGAGCGCTACCGCATCGTGGCGTTGTCGGGTGTGCCCACCGTCTACTCGGTACTCGCGCAGATGCCCATCGATGCGGACATCTCCAGCCTGCGGTTCGCGGTGGTCGGAGCGTCTCCGCTACCGCCCGCGGTGCGCACCGCCTTCGAAACGCACACCGGCGTCAGTCTGTGTGAAGGCTACGGCCTGACCGAGGCAACTTGTGCCAGTGCACGGAGCTTTCCCGACCATCCCCGTCCAGAGTCGGTCGGTCAGCGCATGCCGTATCAGCATGTCCGCGTTGTCGATGCCGAGTCCCGAGCGCCGATCGACGGTGCCGATCGCACCGGCGAGCTGGAGATATCCGGGCCCGCGGTATTCGCCGGATACGTCAGGAAGACCGCAGCGGGCCGCGTGGTGGACCCGTCGGGCGCGGTCACGGACGGATGGCTCGCCACCGGGGATCTGGCGCGTATCGATTCCGAGGGATTCATCTATCTATCGGGCCGCGCCAAGGATCTCATCATCCGAGGTGGTCACAACATCGACCCTGCCGTCATCGAAGACACCATGCGCGAGCATCCGTTGGTTCTCGACGCTTGCGCGGTCGGCCGGCCGGACCAACATTCCGGCGAAGTCCCCGTCGTGTATGTGACCGTGTCGCAGCCCGTCGAGGTCGACGACCTCATCACATGGGCCGAGCAGCACATCGTCGAACGCGCCGCCATGCCGAAATCCATTCACATCCGAGAGTCGTTGCCCGTCACCGATATCGGGAAGCCGTACAAACCGCCACTGCGGGCCGATGCGACTCGCGAGGTCGTCGCCGACGAACTCACCGCCAACGGGTACCTCGAGGCAGCCACCGACGTGCGGACCGATGTCGTCAATGGCGCCGTGACGGTCACGATTCCGGCGTCGGTATCGAGAGCGGACGCGACGAGGATCCTGGGTGGCTATGCACTCACATGGCGCATCGACGACAGTCGGAGCACCGCAGAATCGGTTGCTGCACAATGACAACGCTACATATCGGCTCGCGACGCACAGCACGCCGCGATGGCCCGACCGTGGACGTCGATCTGTACGGACGCTCGGCGCTGATCGACCCCCAACCGGTGTACCGGCAGATCCGCGAGGCCGGCTCGGTGGTGTGGCTGCCCAAGCACAAGGTATGGGCGATGGGCCGTTTCGACGACGTCCGGGACGCGTTGCGCGACGATGTCAACTTTCGAAGCGGCGCGGGGGTCGCGGCCAACCCTGTAGCCAACCTCCTTGGCCGCAAGACTGTCTTGTCCAGCGACGACGAGCGGCATTCGACGCGCCGCCGTATTTTGATGCAGTCGCTGGTCTCCCGCGCGATCCGGCCGTCGTTGCCCATCCTTCGTGACGAAGCCCAAGCGACCGTGGAACGACTGCTCGAACGAGAGTCATTCGACGGGATCGCCGACTTCGCCTCCCGTCTCCCGGTTGCCGCCGTGGCAGACCTCGTCGGCGTCGAAGTCGGACCTCAGCAACTACTCACCTGGGGTGCGAGCACATTCGATATCCTCGGCCCAGTCAACAGGCGCACTCTCGACGCGACCCCCACAGCGTTAGGTCTGCTTCTCTATACGATGCGGCTGCGACGTTCCCAGGTCACACCGGATGGGTGGGCAGCGAGCGTCTTCGATGCTGCCGACCGCGGCGAGATCAGTAAATCCGAAGCACGCACCATGGTGATCGACTTCGTGGCACCGAGTCTGGACACCACCATCCTTGCCACCGGGCAGCTGTTGTGGAGCCTGGGACAGAATCCGGATGTCTACGCCCAACTGCGCGCTGAACCCGACTTGATTCCGACCGCTGTTGTCGAGGCCGTGCGTATGTCCTCCCCCATCCGGGGTTTCACTCGCAGCGTGGCCCACGACAAGATGATCGACGGCGTGCGCCTCAAGGCCGGGGATCGCGTGGTGCTGCTCTATGCCGCAGCGAACATGGACGATCGCCACTTCGACGAGCCTCAGACGTTCTCGCTGCACCGACGCGGAAGCAACCTCGGTTGGGGACACGGCATGCACACCTGCGTTGGCATGCAACTGTCGAAGCTGGAGATGCAAACCCTCCTGCACGTCCTGATCAGCCGGGTCGAGACCATCGAGGTCTCCGATCCGGTCCTACTGGCGAACAACTGCCTGCAGGGGTTCGAATCGTTCCAAGCGAGGTTCACGTGAGCACAAACAACTCCGTCGAACACCCGCAGAGCCCCACACCGGCACGTGGGCGCAACGTCGACGTCGTCATCGTCGGCTTGGGCCCCACCGGAGCTACGGCCGCCAACCTGCTCGGGCAGCGCGGCATCTCCACCGTCGTCGTCGAGCGCGACGCCACCATCTACCCCCGTCAACGAGCTATCGCCTCCGATGAGGATGCCCACCGCGTCTGGCAGGGACTCGGATTGTTCGACGAGATGCAGAAGACGATGTCGTCGGACATTCGGGTGCACTTCAAACACGGCAATCGCACGTTCATGTCGATGCAGGGCAATGAAAGCCGCGGTCAAGGTGTCCCCGGCACTGCGTTCTACCACCAACCCGAACTCGAACGCGTACTCCGGGAGGGGATTGCGCGGTTCCCGACCGTCCAGGTACTTTCCGGCGTCGAAGCAATCGGTCTCACTCAGGACACCGACTCGGTGACCCTCACCCTTCGTCCCGTCGACGGCGGAGCGGACCAGACCATCACCAGCCAGTACGTTATCGCCTGCGACGGCGGATCGAGTTCGATTCGCAAGATGCTCGGAATTGCACTGCCTGGCAAGCACATTGAAGAACCATGGTTCGACATACAGCTACGATCGTGGTACGATCTGCCCTCTGAGGCCCCCTTGGATTTCACGTTCATCTCTGATCCGAAGCGCCCGGGCGTCGATTGCCCCTGCCCGATGGGATACCACCGGGTCGAGTTCCGTGTGAACAAAGGTGAGACCGTCGAGCAGCTGCAGACCGAAGCCGGGCTGCGGGGGCTTCTCGCCGAACGCGGCATCAACTACGACGATGTCGAAATCTACCGGAGCTGGGGATATACCTTTCACATCCGGCAAGCCGAACAGTGGAGCACAGGCCGAGCGTTCTTGGCCGGCGACGCCGCTCACATCATGCCGCCCTTCGCGGGGCAGGGTGTGTCCTCCGGCGTCCGCGACGTGGCCAATTTGTGCTGGAAACTCGATGCAGTGCTCAATGCGGGGGCCGGATCTGAACTACTGAAATCTTATGAGCCAGAACGTCGATTGAATGTAGAACAGCTCACAAAGTTCTCGCTCCGCATCGGCGGGATGGTCATGCTCGGCAGCAATGCCGCATCACATGTGCGCGACGCAGCGTTCATGGCGGCCGCGAAGGCGCCGTTGGTGGGCAACTGGCTCACCGGCATCGGCCTCAAACCGCTCTACCGGCTGGGGACCGACGGCGGATTCTTCGCCGGCGCCCCGGCACGGCGAAGTCCTCGCGGCACGTTCATCAAACAACCCTGGGTCTCGGGCGCAGACCACACGCCGGTCCGCCTGGACACCGTCCTCGACAACCGCTGGACGTGGGTCGGATTCCCCGAATCACCCATTCCGCCATGGTTGGCCGCAGCCGGGGTGACCGAGGTGAAGCTCGAATACTCCTCAGCGATCGCGACCCACCACGTCCCTGCCGGACACTACGTCGACACCGAGCGGGTCCTGGAACGTCAGATGCGCCGTAGCCGGGCCCGCGGCGTCCTGATTCGGCCGGATCGATTCATCTACGGTTCCGACCGCGACCTGAGCTCCGCAGACATCGATCGGGTTGCCGCGTCCGTTGTCGCCGGCGTGCCCCTGACCGCTCACCCGTCCTAGCCCACCATTTCCGTAAAGTAGGGAACCTTCCATGTCTCGTGGCTCTTTCGTGCCCTCATCCACGCGCTCATCCGCGCCAATCCGGCTCCTAGAGAACCTCCCCGCGATCGTCGGGGCGGCACGCGCAGCTATCGGAGTGGCGCACATAATCGCGCCGACCCGCGCCAATGAGCTTCTCGCCGGCCCCGACGCCGCACTCGCGACAACCCGCGCGGCCGCCCGCACGTTCGGGATCCGCGAGATCTACGTCGGTGGTGGTCTGCTGACCGCGACCAGATTTGCACCAGCACTTGTGCGGCCGATGCTTAGGGCCGGCGTCGCGGTCGACATCTGGGACACAGGCGCTTTCGCGCTCACAGCTGATCTACCCCGCCGCACACGAACCGCCGGCTGCGCTGTCGCCGGGGGATTCGTCATCGCCGGGGTGTTGGCCGACGCGCAACTGCCCCGCGCACCCTGGAACTAAAGGCACTCGTGTTCACCAAGATGCTCGTCGCCAACCGCGGCGAAAACGCCTGGCCGAGCTTGTGCCGACTCAGGAACCACATTCGTCGGGCCCTCGGCCCAACGTCCTCGATCTAAATCGACCTTCGGCGACGCCGCAATGTTGCTCGAGCAAGCCGTCAACGAAGGCTCGCCATATCGAGGTCCAGATACTCGCCGACACCCATGGCAACGTCATCGACCCGCACAAGGCGACATTTCCTGCCACCAGAGTTAGCCGAGGTACCGTCCATGCCCCATGTGATCACACAGCCGTGCTGCAACGACGCCAGTTGCATCAGAGTCTGCCCGGTCAACTACACCCGTCGCGCCCTCCACCAGCCAAGGTCTCCCCGCGAGAGGATCGCTCCCCTGATCGCCGGGCGGGGAGCCAATCGCATCGATGCCGACGGCTGGAACCGTATCGACAACGCCGAAAAATCTGCAGGCCGAACGCAAGGCCGCCGACGAGTCAAGCTAGTCCGCATTCAGGACTTCCGAAGATGCAGCTGCACCCTGATTACACGTATCGCCTTGCCTCAACCTCTGAGGAGCCAGCCTTCGTTCGCTGCCCACTACCGTGGGAAGACTGACACCCATCTCCCTGCTCGCGCTCCCGTTCAGTGCGCCCGCCGGTTCAACCTGAAACTCCGATTCAGTCCTCCGTGCGCTGCCGGCTGGGCAAGAGACGCGTTCTCCCGTGGCTCTGGCAGCAGCAGGTGGCGCCGATCGGCCCCGGGGGATCGGGCTCACCAGCGCTGGGAATGCCGACCACTGGGAACGAATTGCTATCCGGTCGAGGAAAACGACGCCTCGTCTAGATTCCCTATACAAGTGAGGATATCGTCAGTGGTGAGTGACGTACCGAAACGTGCCGGCGGCACGGTATTGGATGACAATTTAGGGGCTGGACTTTGGCACACAGCAGTCGGCTTGATCGTCGCAAAGCACGCACCCGGGCCGCACTTGTGGCAGCGGCACAAGGGTTTCTTGCCGAAGGCCGAGTGAACGCCCCAGTGCTCGAAATCACCCAAGCCGCCGACGTCGGAATGGGCTCGTTCTACAACCACTTCAGCAGCAAAGAAGACCTCTTCAGCGCAGCCCTCGACAGCGCCCTCGAATCGGTCGGGGCCTACCTCGACACCCTGACCGCCGGACTCGTCGATCCGGCGCAGATCTTCACGCAGTCGTTCCGGCTGGCCGGCCGACTGTTTCGCCTAGAACCAGATCTGAGCCGGATCCTACTGAACTCAGCCTCCGGTCCCACAACATCCGAACATGGCCTCGCCCCGCGGTCTCGCCGCGACATCGAGGCCGCAGCGCAGCAGGGTCACTTTGACATCGACGACGTCGATGTGGCGCTGGCCCTCGTAGCCGGATCGTTGCTTGCGCTGGGCCGCTTGCTGCTCGACGACCCCGGTCGCGATAGCGAGTCCGCGGTCGACCACATGACGGTCAAGGTTCTTCGAGCGCTGGGAGTGCCCAAGAGCAAAGCACAAAGGATGTGCCGCCAGCCTCTGCCAGAGTCCTACAACGCAGCCCTGCATTCCGTGGTCGAACACGCCGTGCATCCGACAACACCCTCCTGATGTCCGCTGGCGCGACCTCACCGCAGACACCTGCCGACCAAGACCGTCCGGTCCTATCTCAACGGCACCCAACGCCCAGGCGTTCGCCAACGTGGCGTACCGAACCCGTTCGTCACGTTGAATCGCCTACGTCACCGCCAGATGCTCGACGTCCACCTGTGTAAGTGCAAAACACTGTGCGACGAACTCGAGAACACATCGACCACCCACGTGGTGAAGTTAACCAATGGAATTGGGGCGATCGTTCCGACCCACCCGCCTCATGGGGCTGGGGTTCAGCTGCTGTTTCAGAGTGTCTCACAACGATGTATGAAGACGTTGATCGTAATGATCACTACCCGCGAAGTCGAATCCTGGAAGAGGCCGGCGCCAGGTTTCGGGGCGTTTGTCGTTGGTGGGGGTCAGCGGCCGTTCACGAGACTCACGCTCCTACGTGCCAACCGACACGTCTGCAAAGAAGTCTGGGCGTCCACCAGAGACCAAGCAAATGCTTGCTAGGCTGGAAGCGCCGGCACTCTCGAGTGCCCGCACAGTCAACAGAGGTGAAAATGCCTCAGTACAAGGGAGTTCGCATGCCAGAGGCCGTCATCGTCGCCACCGCCCGCTCACCGATCGGCCGAGCCGGCAAAGGCTCACTCAAAGACGTCCGCCCGGACGA
>NZ_QJSP01000020.1 GCF_003217475.1 Williamsia limnetica
CTCCACGATCGCCGACTACTTCGACCAACTCAAGACGTTCACCATGCTTGACATGGCGTCACAGATCACTTGTCCGACACTACTTCTCGAATCTGCTGGCGACCCGGTCGGCGGCGGCGGCCCTGCACTTCTGGACGCCATCAGCTCCACCACCAAAGAACTCATCAGCCCGCCGGCGTCGAGCGGGTTGGCCGGCCACTGTGGCGGTCTCGGTCAGAAGGTATGGGAACGAATCGTTTTCGACTGGCTCGACACCATCCTCACCCCAGCCGCCGCTACCGGGTAGTCGTCCGACACAGGAGCACCTTGAGAGCTCCACATCAGATCTACCCACCGACCACGCCCGCTGACTCGCCCCGGGTCCGCCGCGCCTCCTAGACCAATCGCTTGATCCTGACCCCAATGACCGAGCTGGAAGACTACGCAGCGAGATTATCAAGGACAACAACACCGACAGCTACAGCGGTGAGCATCGCGGCAGCGAGAGCGCCCGAACCACCCTTTTCCGCACCCCGTGGACTCTTTTGTCACCTACGCTGTCCGTCTGTCGACACCCCACGCGTCGTTCAGTCATCCGGTGTTTACGAGCCCCGCACCTAGTGGGCCAGGTTTGTGCACGGCCGGCCGATGATCCGCGATCGGCAATCTTCCGCAAACCGGCCCGCTACCGCGTTGAGGGGTTCACACTCGATGGCATGTTCGTCGGGGAGAAAAATGAGGTCAGAAGAAATGCGGAAAAGAACGAGAGCAGCGGTAGTCGCCGCCATAGTGCTGGCATCTGCGGGATTTGGGACTGGAGTCGCAACCGCGGCCCCCTACGTTCCCGACGTTAGCCACGTGATTGCCAACGCAAGCGCGAACGGGGAAACCATAATCGTAACGCTCACAAACAACATTCCGGCCAGCTTCGCACCCGTGGGCTGCAACTACGGACTATTTCCCGACGGAGTGATCCCAACACCGGGAGGAGCGCAGGCCATCCCTGGAACCGTCCGCAGCGCGGTACTTGCAACTCCGGGGGCCACCGATGCTCAGACAGTGACTCTTCCGCCCGGTGACTACGACCTTCACTTTGAATGCGTCGCCGAAGGGGTCGCCGACAACGCCGCTTTTGAAAACTTGACGCCTGGGCCGTTCTTCTGGGGCACCCAAGCAACGCTGGACTACTCCGGCTGGGCAGGAACAGGACACCCAGTGGTAGGTGTCACGACAGTCGAACCAGAACCAGAACCAGAACCAGAGCCCGCATGCTTCGGCAGCGTCTGCCTCCCCTAGTCCAGACCCATCGGTACACGGTGTGTGTCACGAAGTTTGGTGAGCGGCGACGCCACGGCGTACCGCCGGACTAACCGTGCCATGCACAGCAGACGACCCCACCGCGATCGGAGATCATGGTTGGGGTCGCTGTCGACTATGCGACTGGTCGTCCTGACGTATTTGAGAGCGACGTTGGCTACCCGGTGTTTAGCTGCTTCCGGCCGAACCGGAGCTGCTGCCGAACGCTCCGGCGGTGATACAGAAGATGCCCCCGTTGTTGTATGGGGTGGTGGGGGGAGCGGCTGGCGGTGTGTAGGTGATGGTCACCGAGGGCGGGGTGCCGCGGGCTGCTAGGACGGGGTCGCCGCCGTCGGGATCGAGTGATGATCCGCCGCCGCCGCCGTTGGCGAATGATCCGCCGCCGCCGCCGTACAGGCCGCCGCCGCCTCCACCTGTGCGTAGCGTGCCTGTTGCGGGGAAGCGTGCACCGGCGGTGCCGCCCTGCCCGAGGCTGCCGGCTTCACCCGGTGCCTGGGCGAAGGTGCCGCCGGCTCCGCCAGCGGTGGCGGTGCCGGGCTGGCCGACCTGCGCGAGGTTGCTGCCAGTAGCGTCGGGTGCGCTGCCGGCGTTGCCGCCGGCGGAGTTGATGCCAGCGCCGCCGCCTCCGCCGCTCACACCACCGGCGCCGCCGCCATTGGCCCCGCCGGTGGCGCCCGTTGCGTTGCCACCGACTACCGCGTACACGGTGGACTGTGAGACCGGGATGGTGGCGGTCACGACCGCGCCCACACCACCAAGGCGAGCGAAATTGCCATTGCCACCGGTGCCGCCGGTGGCGGTGATGGCGGTGACGCCCGCAGGCAACGTCAACACGTTCTCACCAACTGTGGTGTAGGTGCAGGTGACTGATCCACCCGGGGTTGATTCCACGCATTCGGCAGGCAGCGGCGCAGCCGACGCTGACGGCGCCCCGATAGCCAACGCGGCGAATGCGCCCGCCACAGAAACTGCCGCCAGGCTTTTCCGGCGCCACGCAGTCGGGGCGCCGCTGTTCAGACGCACCCGACCAGCGTCGCCTGACGTGTTCAGACGCCCGCGCCCTCACCCCCATTCAGTCGATCGCGTCCTACCAACTGTTCAGCACCCACGACACCGTCGGCGCCCTCAACCTCTACGCCGAGAACCCCGACGGGTTCAGCCAGCACGACCGCGACCTGGGCTACATCTTCGCCGCCCACGCCGCCATGTCTGGGCAGCAGTCTCACGTGGTGAACACTTCCGCAGCGCTCTGGCCTCCCGCGACACCATCGGCCAAGCCAAAGGCATGATCATGGAACGCTACAACCCGGCCCCATCCAAGCCTTCGAACTCCTACGCCAACTGTCCCAAGACTCCAACATCCGCATCGCCGACATCGCCCAGCGACTCGTCGAGAATGAACGGCCTGACGCCCTTTGACATCAACCGGATATGCAGCGGAGGCAGCACGAACGACGGAACCCGCGGCTGTCCACCTCACGCATCTGCTGCCCCGGGACACTGCACGTGCGGCGTGTGGGGGCTGATAGCCAATGTATTGCACCGGGCCCCATTGCCGGGCGGTGATCGGTGACGGAGCCGGCGGGACCCTGGCCCTGCACCTGGCCACCGACCACGCCGACTCGATGCGGATCGCGCCACTAGCCCCCGAACTGGGGTCTAAGGGCTTCGCACTTATACGCCGCTGGCACCGACGTGCACGATGTTGCGGCCCGGCCCGGACCGGCCCGTCGACGCGGACCTTACCGGGCCCGCGCCGCTGATGGCGTTCATCGGCATCCGCGACCTGCTGCCTCCCCCGCCTCGACTCCTACAGACTCGGGCCCGCCACGACGGCGTACCCATCGACCTCAAAATCGACGACGCCATGTTCGACAACTGGATCCGATGATCACTGCCCGAGTCGCGGCCGGCCATTATCGAACTCGCCGAGTTCACCAGTGCCGCTGCCACAGAGTCTCTGGCACACACCAGATCACGTGAGCGGGCGTTGTAAGTCTGCAGCGCGACAGCTGGCTACAGAGCCCCGACGCGCACGCTCAGGCAGGGCCTCTGTGACGGCGACGGGTCTCACGCCGCCCAGTGGCTCGATACCCGTCAAGGGCCGGTGCGCGCGGCCTACCGGCCCGCGCGACCCTTCACCACACTCTCTCGTTCCATCACCGCAAAGTGTCGGGGGCCGACCGCCGATGACAGGCTCGCGCCGCGGGCCAGCTCGCGATGAAACGATGATCGGGACTGCACCCGGTTGGGCGGCCTGCCCAGAAAGGGAAGTGTGGACCCGAAAGGCGTACTCAATCTGGGCACCACCCCATTTCGACGAAGCGTCTTCAAGCACTGCTGCCAATGCGCATACTGAGCACGATCAACAATCCCGCCACCACGGAAAGCCCTATGAAAACCGGAACCGGTAGCCGCGCCACGCTTCGCCCTCAGATTGAGCCCTCGCCGGCCCGGCGCCACAGCCGAATACTCGTTACGGCACTGACGGGCTTGCTCCTTGCAGCCGGATCACTCGGTATCCCTCACTACGCCGTCGCTGCCCCTGCACCGTCGGTGAGCACCCTATACGCCGTGGGCTATTCGCTGGAACGCAATAGACATGAAGTCGTGGCGGTACCCGCGGCCGGCGGCGCACCGGCGACCTCCGCCCTAGGAACACCTACGCCGCGGGCGGTAACAGCGATTGGCGACACCCTCTACATCGCCGACGGGCCTGCGGGTGAGCGGAACGCCGGAACCGTCGTCGCTGTCCCAGCCGACGGCAGCACTGAATCTGTCACCATCATCCGCGACCTGGATTTCCCCACGGGCATCACCGCTGTCGGGAACACCCTCTATATCGCTGACCTGCAACTCGGATCAATCGTCTCCGCGCCAGCAGATGGCAGCTCCTCCCCCACGACCGTTGTTGGTGGGCTCAATGGACCCGGAGCAATAACCTCGGCCGGAAGCACGCTCTACTACGCCTCGGACAACAGCGCCTCGATCTACTCCGTCCCGATCGATGGCAGCAGCAACCCGCGAACAATCGTGTTTGACGGAAGGGACGAAATAACAGGTCTCACCGTCATCGGAAACACGCTCTACTACTCGGTCGAAGGCGACCACCTGGGGTCCGTCTTCTCGGTTCCCATCGACGGTAGTTCTGCCCCCGTCGTCACGGCACGAAATATTTCAGGTATCCGTGGGCTGACCTCCGCCGGCAACACTCTCTACATCACAACACTGCGGGACATCTATTCGCTACCCACCGACTCCGAGACCACCACGCTCCCAGCTCCCCTTTTCAGCTACAACGGCAACGCTGGCTATCTCCTCGCGATAACGGCCATCACACAGACGACCCCGCCCCCCGCCCCGTGTACCGGATCAGTCTGTATCACCCCGGGAATGTTCGGCAGCAGCTGATTTACGCAGAGCGAGACGCCTACCGCCAGACAGCATGTTGACCAAACAATCGGTGTTGATGCGATCGCCTGCACCGCGTCTTGGAGCCCTAAAACCCTCTATAGAAATACGAGATTCCCCCAGGTAGCTGACACCGAGCTAGCGGGATCCCTGGATCCGTCGAGAGGTGTTCACTACCTGGAGGGGGCCGCAGCGCACAGGCCTGCCGACACCGAGCATCGAGTCTGAGAGTTATTCGTGCATAGCGTAAGAACTCGGCACTCGTGCATGATCGCTGTCTATCCTGGAAAGATATGAGAGACCACCACGCACGGCTAACGGTTTCAACCCTCGCCGCGTGCGGCGTCGCGCTCACAGGATGCAGTACAGGCGAAACGGCCAGCAACGCAGCATCCATTGACACGTCCGTCGAAAACACCTCCATTGCCCCGGCCTACGACAGCTCTTGTGTTCTGCAGATCGATGCACCCGCACATTTGAGTTTCACGGCAATCAACAACAGCTCGACGACCATCGAGACGCTGCGACGAATTTCGACTGAAGCCGCGCACGGGGTGTCGATCACTGCTGCCACCCGGACATTTCGAATCGAACCGCGAACGTCTATCGCTGCTGGGCAACCAATTCAAAACCTCGCAGCCCCCGGCGCACCCGAAAACACTCTTACCGTGGACTTGCGGGGACTCAAGGACATGGTGTATCCCGGCACGTCAGTGCCGGTGACATTTCACTTCGATCATGCAGGCCCCATTACCGTCGACGTTGCAGTCAACGCGTGCCCCCACACAGTCGCAGACATAAGCCCCCGCACCTGAACTACCTCAACCCCTCCGGGTACAAGGACCTCCGAAGAATCGGACGACTTCTCACAATCCGAACTTTCCGCATCGGACCACCAAAAGTCTGGGGCAGCTGCCGGTGTGATTTTTGCTCCGCATCGAGCGCGCCGTGCCATTGTGCTTCTGGGCAGTCCCCCTTGCCCACAAGAACGCAGCCAGGAGTTAGGTGGCGAGCACTTGCGGGGACAGGGTTTTGACCATCGCGTTGGCCCACTGCATCTGACGTAGCGACTCGGGGTGGCAGCCTTCGGCCAGGTCGAGCAGGTGAGTATTTTTCATGGCTTGCGTGCCTTGGGCGAGCAGTTCCCAATCCAACGAGACCCCGGCTGTAGTGCGGTACAGGTGCCGTAGATCCACGAGGAGCAGCAGGGCTGGTTCGGGCCGGCGCCCGAGTGCCTCACTGAGCCGTTGCTGCACTGAGTCGGTCACGGTGTGAGCGAGATCAACTGTTGATGATGGTCGCTTGAGGGTTAGTCCGTACTCTGCTCCAGCGTCGCTGAGTTGCTCGATGTGGTCGTCGGACCAGTGTGCGAGATCGAGAGCTACATGGTGGATTTCGTGTTCGACCCGATGGCGGGCAGCCACCGCGCGAAGCAGTCGGGCCAGGCCGATTTCGGAGCGGTGCAGCTCGGTCAGAGCCATCGTCAGGTGACTCATCGCTGCACCACCCGGTCGAGGCTGGTGGCCGCGGCTGCGCCCACTGTTGCCGGGGCTGCTGCGGGGTCGACGGGGGCTGAGGCGGTGTTGGTCGGCGCCGCAGAGGGCGCTGACCCCGTCGAGATTTTGCGGATCCCGGCGGCGGCGGTCTTGAACAAGGGTTGCTTCGAGGCCGGATCCCAGTCGGTGAGGGTGAGTTCATTGGCGGCCCGCTCATGCTGAGTTTGTGGGTTGCCGGTGTCCCAATACCCGTAGTGGAAGGGCACGAACACCACTCCTGGGCGGGTGCCACTGACCCGGACATGCACACGAATGGACGAGCGTGGGGTGAACACCTCCACCAGATCCCCTTCGGAGATGTCGTACCGGGCAGCGTCGGCGGCCGACACTTCCACCCACGGCGACGGGGCGGCGTGCTGCAGTTGCGGAGCTCGTGCGGTTTTGGTGCGGGTGTGGAAATGGAACAGGGTACGTCCGGTGGTCAAGACCAGTGGGTGGTCGGCGTCGGGAACTTCGTGAGGCCGGGCATAGTGTGCCGCTTTGATGATCGCTTTGGCGTCGGGGTTGAGCGCCCGGTAGTCGGTGGGTTCGACGGGGGCGCCGGTGACCAGGTCTTTGCCGTAACTCTCGCAATAGTCGGGCGCGCTGTAAAAAAAAGCCACCCGCGTAGAGGCGTTCGGTTCCTTCCGGGGCGTCGGAAGTGCAGGGCCACTGCACGCCATCACGCGTGCGGAGCATGTCGTAGCTCATGGCGCTGTAGTCACACGGCCGTCCGGCGCTGCACTTCTTCCACGCCTCGAAGGCTGATTCGGCGTCCGTCCACGGCGGCAGTTGCTGTCCGTCGTTGTCCCGGAAGTTCATGCGGCGAGCGAAGTCGAGGAAGATGTCGAGATCCGGTCGCGCCTGCCCGGGCGGTTCGACGGCCTTGTCCGACAGGTGCACGGTGCGATCGACGTTGGTGAAGGTGCCGGTCTTTTCTGCCCAGGCCGCAGCGGGCAACACCACATCGGCGAGCTCGGTGGTTTCGGTGGGGAAGATGTCCTGGGCCACGACGAAGAGCCGCTCTTGGCCGAGGATGGCCCGGATACGTGCCAACTCAGGCATCGACACGGCCGGATTGGTGGCGCTGATCCACAACATACGGATCGAGCCCTGCTCGGCGTACCGAAACATCTGCATGGCATGCGTGGGCGGAGCGTAATGCGGAATCTGCCCGGAGTCGATGTTCCACAACCGCGACAACTGTTCGATGTGTTCATCGTTGGACCAGTTCCGAAACCCTGCCAGGTCACCGTCGGCACCGCATTCTCGGGTGTTCTGCGCGGTGGGCTGACCGTTCATCTGCAGCACACCGCATCCGGGCGCACCGAGCATTCCCCGCACCAGGTGCACATTGTTGACCTGCACCGCCGCTGCTGTGGCTTGGTGGGATTGATAAAACCCTTGCAGCACAGTGGACAACAACTTCTCCGCAGTGCCCAGAAGCCGTGCTGCAGCGCGAATTTCGGCGGCATCAAGTCCGCAGATGTCGGCGGCACGCTCCGGTGGATACTC
This sequence comes from Williamsia limnetica, assembly GCF_003217475.1. Classification (GTDB taxonomy): domain Bacteria; phylum Actinomycetota; class Actinomycetes; order Mycobacteriales; family Mycobacteriaceae; genus Williamsia; species Williamsia limnetica. The sequence goes on from NZ_QJSP01000020.1 coordinate 7,758, forward strand.
GGCGACACAGGCCTTGAGGTCAGCGAATCCGACAGTATGAGCAGCCAGGTACTGCTCGTCGATCCATCCCTGGGCGATGATGTCGTGGAGCAGTGCGTTCATCAAGGCCATGTTCGTTCCCGGCAGCGGCGCCAAGTGCACCGTGGCGTGCCGGGCCACCTCGGTCAGGCGGGGGTCCACGCACAGCAGTTTCGGCGGGTTCGGTCCGGCGAGGCGGTCCAGCATGCGGGTCCACAGCACGGTTTGCGTCTCGGCCACGTTGTGGCCGTACAGCGCGATGACATCGGCGTGGTCGATGTCGGCATACGAGCCGGGTTGTCCGTCGCTGGCAAAGGATTCTTTGAGGGCTTCGGCGGCGGTAGCAGTGCACAGCCGGGTATTGCCGTCCACATGGTTGGTGCCGATAGCCCCATGCGCGATGACCCCTAGGGTGTAGTACTCCTCCAAGAACAATTGGCCACTGGTGTAAAAGCCGATGGCGCTGGGACCTTGGTCATCGAGAAGGTGGCGGGTGTGCTCGACGATCCGGTCCATGGCGGTGTCCCAGTCCGTCTCGACAAGCACGCCGTCGACCCGGACCAGCGGCTGCGTCAAACGATCTGGAGAACTGTTGGCCTGCCACCCGAACAAGTCCTTGGGACCAAGGCGTCCGTGATTGACCCGATCCTGTTCCCGGCCGCGTACCCCGACGATCTGATCATCTTTGACCGCGATGTCGAACCCGTCGCCGTTGGAGTGCAACACCGACGCCGACCGCACCCACCGGTCAACATCCTGCTCCCCGATCCCGTCGGCCAAGAACATATCTACCCGCGCCGGCCACGGCTGGCCGGAACCGTACGGGGTTCGGGTACCCCACGGCTGCGCAGTGCCGGGATTGTGATGCATCCTGCGCCCTCCCACATCCGCCGTGAACGGCTTTCCTACCTCTCCTGCTTACTCGCAATGCTTGCGGCAGCGCAATGGGTGGGGCAGCGGACGTGTCAGGTCCTACGTGATGGGTGGCCACAGCAGTGCGGCCGCTCCCCCTTCGGCGGGCTCGCCGGCGGCGGCCGCGAACTTGCGCAACGACGCCGCCAAACTCTGTCGGGCACTGGGCGTCATGGTGTGCAAGATCGACTCGACGGCCGCGCGTCGCCGGCCGTTGACCCCCTGCACCAGGGCTGACCCGGCGTCGGTCAGGGTCAGCGCCAGATGGCGGCGGTCCGTGGGAGAGTCGTAGCGATCGATCAGGCCCGCTTTGTGCAACCGATCCACGGTACGGCTGGCGTTCGACGGATTGACATCAAGTTCGCGCGCCACCGCCGCAAGATTGACCTCATCGCGCGTGGCCAGCAACATCAACACCCGCAACTGGCCAATGGTCACGATTCCTTCGATATCAGCGATCGACGTTGCAGCAATCCCAACCAAGGCCCTCGACGCCGACAACACCGCATCCACCTGCGCATCAAACGATGCCGTCGCGGCCGAACCAGTCGATACCTCGCCTCTCGCCATACCCTTATCGTGCAGACTATCTTGCACAAGCGCAACAGTTGCGGGCCGGGCGAGACCGCGTGCTCGCGGCGGGAGCGGCGGGCGCGGCGCCATTCCGTCACGTCGATGCCATTTGGCAATCGGTTCACCGAGTCCTCGATGCGACCTCACCCAGCGCGTAGCCATGCTCGCTTGACGTAATCACTTGCTATGACACTTATGTCGTCGCCATGACGTAGCTGTGGGCACATGCGGTGGTACACGCCTGCACCGGTGAGACGGGGAAGTGCCGTGTGCACAAATCAGATGCGGGTTCGGCTTTGACCGTGAGCGGCCTGCACCGTCGTGTCATTGCGCAATAGTCACGCGTCCCGGCGCTGGCTCGCCCCGGCCACACACCACGGCGAGGACGTGCTGAGTGTGACGCCGCGCCGCGGTAGAGGGCGCCTTGGTGCCGGCTGAAAGTTGCCGGTGCATATCGTAAGAGTCCGGCACGTGCTGTGCACGGCGTTCTAAACTCGGTCATATGAGCACCCATTTTGCTCGACCAGCTGTTGCCGCTGCCGTCACTGCACTAGCAATTGCACTGTCGGGGTGCAGCGAAAATCAGTCGGACAACACTGCAGAACCCGCCGACACCTCAATCGACAATGCCTACATCGTCCCGGCTTTCGATCAGTCGTGTGCCCTACAAACCAATGCGCCCGCGGACTTGAGTTTCACTGCCACCAACAACAGCTCGACCATCACCGAAACGCTGCAGAGGATTTCAACACCCGCAGCCGCTGACGTCACAATCACCGCACCCGACAGTGTTCTCGCCATGGAGCCCCAAAGCTCGATCGCTGCCGGTCAACCGGTCGAGAACACCAACGAAACGGCTGCGCCCGACGAACCCTTCCACGTCACCCTTCACGGGGTAAAAAACACCCTGCAACCGGGAAAGTCAGTCCCCGTGGCGTTCCAATTCGAACGGGCAGGAACCCTCACTATCAACGTCGCGGTCGATGCATGCCCGACGCAGAAGGACTAACCCACTTCCGGGCCAAGCCATTCCTAGCCCGCGTACGCCGCACCGGCTCGATGTTGGTGAACGCTTCTTGGCCAGCCGTCATATGTGGCGCCGGGATCGTCGACAGTCAGGTCAATTGCTGTTGCTCATCGCCCATTACAACGGTGATGACATAGGAGAGCTGGCTGGCGGGGTGATGGCATCGCGCACGCCACCTGTGCGGCGCAAGCTCGCCGACCGATTTTGAGCGCGACGCTCGACTGCCGGGCGCATTAGCGATGTTGTGCAACACGCAAGCACGCGCTCTGGGTGCCCTCGTGCGGATCCGGCACACGCACCCTCAAAGACGGAATCGGGACAGCTTTCGTGGATGCACACGGGACAGATTGTGACAGGATGATATGCCGGTAGAGATGATGCCGCCGCCCTGATCGGGACCGACGCTCGCCGCCCGACAGGTGCGAGTTCGCTGCTGTTCGTCGAAAGGGGATCGCCCGGTGCCAGTGGAGAGAAACAACAAAGCGTTCATTGCCGACGACAGCGCAGACACCGTCGGCAGTGCCGCTCTCACCGTGGTGACCGTCGCGCATAGCGAGTTAGTCATTCTCACCGTGCAGGGCGCCGTGGACGCCCTCACCGCACCCCAGCTGTCCGAGTCAATCAATGACGCCCTCACCGGCGCCCCACGCGGTGTGATCATCGACCTGTCGACGACCGAGTTCCTGGCCTCTGCAGGTATGACCGCTCTGGTGACCGCCTACGAGGCGATCGCCCCGACCGGGCTGTTCGGAGTCGTCGCAGACGGGCCGGCCACCTCGCGACCCTTGCACCTGGTCGGTCTCGATCAGACTTTCACCCTCTACCCCACCCTGGATCAGGCGATCGCCGACATGGCGTGAGCGCGCCCTACCCTTAGAACCGTTCGGCGGTGGGTAGCTACCGCCTATGGCCCCCACACCCCAGATCCGGCGCAGCGCCGCAGACTGCGGGTTCACCCTGCACGAGGTACCCGCCGACGCCGCCAGTGCCGCCGTCTTCCGCCACCACTTCACCCCGTGACTCACTGACGAATGTCGCTGCACGGCCCCGCAGCGCGCCGACATCGTCCTCGCAGTGCACGAAATTGTCGCCGCCACCGTCACCCTCCGCTGGCGACTGACGTCGCGACGGATGTGCGCGCGACCGCCTTAACAGTCAACGCCCGTACCCGGCGCCCTCGGGGGCTTTTCCGTGGCGTGGTCAGCGTCGCATAGTCTTCGTCGGGTGCGGATCAACCTGGATAGACGTTGGTAATTGGACAGGGCCGGCCGGTGCCTCATCCCGGGTACCGCAGGCTCTACACGGCTCTCCGCACGTTGCGCCCCGTCGGCGCGCCGGGATCATCTGTCGAGGTTGTGCGTGCCAGCGTCGGCGCGGCGGTTGGCCTTGGACTGACGGGTCTGACGTTCTTCGTTGTTAGCGCCCATGTCGATGCCGCGCTGTACCTGGTTGCGCCCTTTGGTGCGACCGCTGTGCTGCTATTTGCCGCGCCGAGCAGCCCGTTAGCGCAACCGTGGCCCGTTGTTGTCGGTAACACATCTGCGGCACTCGTGGGTATTACCGTCACGCCACTGATGGCTAGTTCGATTGCCCGGGTGTGCGTCGCCGTTGCGGTGACGGTGGCGGTGATGCTGACGCTTCGGGCCGTTCATCCGCCTGCTGGGGCAGTTGCCATGACCGTTGCTCTAGCACCCGAGGCTGGACATTCGTTCGGTTTTTTGTTTGCTCTTGTTCCTGTTGCCGTCGGCACTCTCTTACTCGTGATCGTCGCCGCGATCTACGGACGAATAACACGACATCACTATCCACTTCGTCAGTTTGAGTCTGCTCCGGCGGCGGTGGAGCGGATAGGTCTCACGGAAAGTGAGTTGCACGACATCCTGGCTCGGTATGAGCAATCACTGAATCTCGGCGTAGCCGATCTTGCACGATTGGTAGGTGCCGCCGAAATACAAGCGGCCGGGCACCGAACCGAACCCATCGTTGCCGGCGACATCATGTCCACGGACCTGGTGACGGTTAGACCAACGGCATCGGTCAACGAATTGGTCGATCTATTTCACCGCCACGAGTTCACCTGTCTGCCAGTGGTACACCCGGCAGACCGCTTGGCGGGCGTGGTCTTCCAAATTCATCTGCTTGTCCGACTTCGAGAGTCATCGATCAAAGGCAGGCTCGATACCCTGTTCCGACGAGGGAATGCCCGTGAACGGTCAGCAGTATGCGCTGCGGACATCATGGATGTGGGGTCGCCGACGGCTTCAGTGCGAACACCTGTGGCTGCGCTGCTACCGTTGCTCGCCGCCAGCGACTGCGATGCAGTTCCGATTCTTGACGACGACATCATTGTTGGGATCGTTACCCAGACAGACCTGATTGCCGCATTGGCGCGTCACACGGTGAGCGAGTCGCAGGTGAGCATCACAGAGTCATTCCAGGACGCCCGTCAAGCGCACTGCCTGAGCTAACGTGGGCAGGTGATCACCGAACGTGTGCGTGGGCGTGTGCCGGTCGGCAGCGTAGCGCCCAGCACGACGAACTTGCGCCTCGACGAGGTATGCGAGGTTGTCTTCGCCATCGAATCAGGACACGTGATGTCCTACGGCGACATCGGCGTACTTGTTGGACTCGGCCCCCGGCAGGTCGGCCGTGCAATGGCCCTCATCGCAGCACAAGGAATGCCCTGGTGGCGTGTTGTCTACAGCGACGGAACCCCTGCACGCTGCCACGACGGGCAAGCGCCGCTGCTGCTGGCCCAGGAGCGAACCCCGATGCGCGGCACTCGAGTCGACATGTCGCGCGCACGACAGACCATTGTCGGCTGAGCAATCCACGTGCTGGAGCGATCACTGACAGAGGCCGTTTGTGAACACAACATTGTTCGTGGCTGGCTAGGTGTCAGTCAGTCTCAGAAGTCTGACAATACTGGATCAGACGCCGTATGCAGCTCACCGAGCCCGAGAATGGTTATCGATAGTCAGGGAAGTTTCGCCACGGTCATGAGCACTACAGAATCTTCGATGGATTCCAAGGAGTGCGGTAGCTGCGGCACTATGAGAAGATCGCCGCGACGGCCCTCCCACGAGTCGGGCCCTGCTCGGAGCTGCACTCGCCCAAAGAGGACCTGCACTGTCGCTTCGCCTGGATTCTCGTGCTCACTCAATTCTTGGCCCGCCGTCAGCGCGATCAGCGTCTGACGCAGGACGTGTTCGTGACCGCCGTACACCGTGTGCGCGGCGCGTCCGCTCGTGGCCGATGTCGCCTTCTCGAGTTGTTCGCGGGCAAGTGCTTCCAACGAGCGCTTCATCATGGAGTGTCCTTTGTTCTGTACGAGTGGAGTAAGACTGTTCGAGCTGCTGACGTTGGACTCGATCCCGTTGTGGTTGAAGTACGACTGCCCGGCCGAAGTGTCGATCCGCGCCGTCACCTGACCTGGCGGGTAGTCAGCCTTCACGATGGCGCAGGCCCCGGTAGAACTGCCGCGGCAATACTCCCACGCCGATGACCTTCGAGCGTGGACGCGTACGAGTGATCACGCCGGAACCGCGTTCACACCGGACTTGCCCGACCTGAGGGATTGATGGTTCTAGTCTTCGCTGGAGCTGCGATTCCCAATCCACGCAACAACTTCCGGGTCGCATGAGTGAATCTGCTGCATTTCCTCCCCACCGTCGCAGGTGAGTAAGGTCAATGTCACCGCGGACGAGTTCTTCGCCACGACACGCCATATCCCGCCTGAATCGGACCAACGGACCAGGGTCTGCACGACATCATCCACCACCGCCCACCCCCATGCCGGAGGGATCTAGGTGGTATGAGCTGTGTATCACCGATCACCCAGTAACCAGTCGCGGAACACTACTGCGTGGTTGTGTACGTCGTCTTTGGCTGAATACAGCAACACAATGGAGCTGACCGTCGCCGCCTGAATAATCGGCTCTGCCGGTGTCGGGTTGGCATCGAGCTCAGCGAGATATTGCTGACGGAATTCAACGAAGCGGTCTGCCCGGTGGCCGAACCAGGACCGAAGTTCTGGACTCGGTGCCACGGCTTTGACCCAGGCGTCGACGTCGAGATCGGATTTCGCAATCCCCCGAGGCCACAGCCGATCTATCAAGAAGGTTGGCGAGGTCTTCTTGATCGATCGCTTGTCGTAAGTTCGTTCCAATTCAATCGGACCCATTGCGTTAATGGTGGCATACGCACAGCTCTCGCACCAGGTTTACGGCCGAACCGCGGGCCGATCACACTCCCGGGGTGCGAATATGGGTCAGCCAGCAACCGGCGTCAGTTCGTCGGCCTTTCCGTTCGTCCAATTGTCGGGTCCGAAAACCTCGAAGTGAATGTTCTCGTCCGCGACATCCTTCTCGAGAAGAGCTGACCGCAGACCCAACATGAACGGCAGCGGACCACATAGGTAAGCGTGGGTGCCTTTTGTGATCGTTACGTTGTCCAAGTCGGCGCGACCCGCCTGCAGGCCGGACTCCGGAACACGACCACCCAGATCCTCGTACCACCGGTGCATGACGGCCGTGGGCAACTTCTCGACCAGCTGCGTCAGCTCCACCCGATGGGCATGACTATTCGGCGATCGGTCGGCATGAAGCACCGAAATGGGTCGGCTATCACTTGTCTCTGCCAGATGACGCAGCATTCCGATCATGGGCGTGCAACCGATACCCGCCGAGGCGAGCAAGATGGGAGAATTGTCCGGTTGCAGAGTGAGATCACCGAAGGGTGTGGTGACACTGAGAACATCACCCTCGAAAACGTTGTCATGCATATAGTTCGAAACCTCGCCGGCCGGGGTTGCCACTCGCTCGCCGTCCAATTGACCGGCGATTCGCTTAACAGTGATGCGCCAGTCGGAACTAGACGGTGCCGACGAGAGGCTGTACTGCCGTATCTGACGCGCGCCGTCGGCAAGAAGCACTCCCACCGACAGGTACTGCCCCGGTGTGAATCTCGGTAGAGCAGAGCCGTCCAGGGACGCAAGAACAAACGACAGTGTATCGGGTGATTCGTGCCGTCGATCGCGGACGCGGACGTCTCGCCAGACATCCCCCACAGCGACGCCGGCCCGCTGGTAGAGTCCGGCCTCCATCGCGATCAACGTCTCCGCCATCAGCCAGTAGACCTCGTCCCATGCCGCTGCCACCGGTGGCGTGATGGCTTCGCCCAGCACCTCGACAATGGCTGCGAACAGGTGTGTATGTACGACCTCGTACTGGGTGGGCTCGATACCCAATGAAGCATGTTTGTGGGCGATCCGAGAAAGGATCCGGTCCACCCGTACTTGATCTGGTTCGAGTTGCAGCGCAGCGAATGCTGCGATTGCTCCGGCGAGCGCGCGTTGCTGCTCGCCCTGCTTTTGGTTGCCGCGATTGAAGAGATTTCGTTCGAGGTCGGGTTCGGCAGTGAATAGGTTCCGGTAGAAGAGGGTCGTTATCTCGTCGATGGCCGCGCCGACCGCCGGTAGAGTCGCCCGTATGAGTTCCGTTGAAGTGGCCGAGAGCATTTCAATCTCCTGTCTTTGAGGGAATCTGAGGATCACTACCACCAAATCGCGGAAGCGACAGCAATACGCCGCGTGTAGGACTACGCGTGAGGTCCTCGACTGTGACGGTGTCCAAGGACTCGAAGAAGGACTCCTGGGCACCGCGAAGCGCAGACCGCAACAGGCATCCACTGCGGAGCGGGCAAGGCTGCGCGCCGTCACAGTCGACGACCTCACCATCACCTTCGAGGCGACGCGCGATCCACCCGATTGAAGCGACTCGACCCAACTCGGTGATAGCGAGCCCACCGCTGCGTCCGCGTTGGGCATCCACGATGCCGAGCTCGCTGAGCCTGGATATGACCTTTGCCGTATGCGCGTACGACACCGAGAGCTCTGCAGCGATCTGGCGAGTGCCCGGCCGGTCCTCGCTATCATCCACCGCAAGGCGCATGACGACGCGAAGCCCGACGTCGGTGAATCGAGTGAGTTGCACACTGCGAAGTTACTTGAATTTGCATCTGAAATACCAATTATGTGAGCGGAGACATATGTGCGTTCGTTTCGGCGAATCCGTTTGCCGAGGAGTATGGCGAAACCAGTTCTCTCGCATCGGTTCTCTACGAACCGCGACGGTGTGCGCGTTTCGGTAATCGTGCGTGATCGTGTCAGCGGCGAATTTGCCACGTCAGGGGTCTGGTCACGTGCGGATACCTGCGAATAGGCGCTTTCACCGCAACAGACTCAGCACTACAGTGCAGGTCGCCGGTCAGCCCAGTATCCACTCGCCCGGGGATGTTTCCACCAGCGTGTGGGGCTCTACAACGTCGGAGTCAACGGGTAACGGACCCATGATTCGGGGACGTTGGGCATGGGGATCGGCCTGCTGCTCGTTGTCGTCCCAGGCGATGCTGCCTCCGGCGGCGCGCAGTGCCTGACAGTCGATGGCGAGGGCGACCAGGGGCAGGCCGGCGTCCTGATAGACGGTGCTGGCGGTCTGACATATTTTGTCCTCTGTGGTGGCGTGGATGTATCCGACATCGTCGAGGGTCTTGCCGCGAGTGGACACTTCGTACTCGCCGAAGCGTTGCGCACCCTCCCAGTCGTCGGCGAATGCAATGTGGAACACTTTCTCGTTCATAGCTAGCCTCTCGGTATCATCAGTGCGATTTTTCTCGCTGGCCGTCAGCGGTGATGTTGATGTATTTGTCACCGTTTCGGTGTGCGTCGCGTCAGCTGTGGTGCACGATCATCAGCGGGCATTCGAGTCGTCGCAGCAGTGCCGTTGCCGTGGTGGGGCGCAAGGCCCCGAGCCACGTCGTATCCCGGCGGCCGACGACGACCAACTGAGCGTCGCTTGCTGCTTCAACCAGGGCACGGCGGGCTGAGGTTCGTACGACTCCTAAACGCACCGTGACACTGGGGAAACGTTGTTGCCAGGGCTTGAGCTCCTCGGACAAAGCGGTGTACTCCTCGAGTTCGAGCGCCCACTCGAGCACAGAATCGTCGCAGGCCTCCGTCGCGTCGGTGCTCCATCGGTGAATCACCACGAGATCCACGCACCGCAACGACGCCTCCTCGAACGCCGCTTCCACCGTCGGCGCACTCGTGGTGGCGTCATTGATGCCAAGGACTACCGGGCCAGTCGCGGGTATTTGATGTTTCGGGCTGTGGTGAAGTATCACTACCGGACATGGTGAGTGAGCGGCTACTGATCGAGCAAGAGCGCCCACGTGCTTGCCCGGGCCGTGAGCCCCGAGGACGATCATTTGCGCCCGGTGTGATCGTTCGATGAGGTCTACGACGGGCTGAACTGTGGGCTGATTGTTCGTGATCTCTGCTGCCACTGCGCCCTTGGTGACGTCGGCGGCAACCGTTAGTGCTTCGTCCAACAGTGCTTGGCACTCGTCTGTGCGGAAAGTATCGACGTCTATCGAGGCCCAGACTCCCATTCCGTTGCCGTAATAGAGGACGGGTGGTCGTGTGGTCGGTACAAGCATCAACCGGGTTCGCCGTCGCCGGGACTCGTGCGCAGCCCACAATAGTGCTTGTCGCGATGCCGACGAGCCGTCCACGCCGACTACGATAGGTAATTGACTCGAGCGTTCCTCAAATTCTGGATACATCGAGTACCTCCACTAGGTCAGGTGTTGAAGTACTTCGCTTCGGGGTGATGAAGGACAAAAGCATCGGTCGACTGCTCGGGATGTAGCTGTAATTCCTCAGACAGGTGGACCCCGATGCGCTGTGCGTCGAGCAGTGCGACCAGCTTGGTGCGATCGTCGAGATTGGGGCAGGCTCCGTAACCGAAGGCGTAACGTGCGCCCCGATAGTCGAGGTCGAAGAATCCCTGTGGTGTGTCGGGATCGTCGGCACCCGCGGTTCGTCCGCCGAAGTTTAGTTCTGCGCGGACCCGCTGGTGCCAGAATTCTGCGAGCGCCTCGGTCAGTTGCACCCCGATGCCGTGGACTTCCAGATAGTCGCGGTATGCGTTGTCGGCGAACAACTGTGCGGCATAGTCGGCGATGGGTTGGCCCATCGTGACCAACTGCATGGGCAAGACATCGACCTGACCGTTGGCGAGCGCACTGCGGCGCGATCGAATGAAGTCTGCAATGCACAGGAACCGACTTCGCTGCTGCCGCGGAAACTGGAAGGTGACTCGGGTTTTCGCTGTTGGGGATGGATGCTCCAAGACGTGGACGGTATCGCCGTCGCTGATCGCCGGGAAGTATCCGTAGACCACCTTTGCGTGTTGGATGATGCCTTCGGTGGTGAGGCGTTCGATCCATTGGCGTAGCCGTGGTCGTCCTTCGGATTCGACCAGGTCGTCGTAGCTGGGGCCGGTGGCGCCGCGCGTCCCGCGCAGCCCCCACTGACCTAAGAACAGTGCACGCTCGTCGAGGAGTTCGAGGTAGTCGGTGACGGGCACGCCGGCGGCGATGCGGGTTCCCCAGAACGGTGGGGTCGGGACGGGGTGATCGTCCTTCACGTCGGACCGAATTGGCACCTCTACAGGTATCTCGGTGGCCTTGCGCTGCAGTGCGATGCGTTGTGAACGTTCGTGGCGGGCCTTACGTTCAGCGAGTTTCGCTGCGGCAGCGTCCGCCTCGGGGCTGTTCGGTGGCGGGCCGTGCCCACGTTTGGTGGCCATGATGTCGTCCATCAGTCGTAGACCTTCGAACGCGTCGCGGGCATAGTGGACCTGGCCGGGGTAGGTGACGGCGAGATCGGTTTCAACGAATGCGCGCGTCAGTGCGGCTCCACCGAGCAATACCGGATACCTTTCGGCGAGACCTCGCGCGGTGATCTCGTGCAGATTGTCTTTCATGACAACGGTGGATTTGACCAACAACCCGGACATACCGATGACATCGGCCCGTTCGCCTTCGGCGGCGTCGAGGATTGAGGTGATGGGTTGCTTGATGCCGAGGTTGACTACGTCGTAGCCGTTGTTCGACAGGATGATGTCGACGAGATTCTTGCCGATGTCGTGGACGTCGCCTTTGACGGTCGCGAGCACGATGCGTCCCTTACCGTCGGCGTCAGCTGCCTCCATATGCGGTTCTAGATGTGAGACAGCGACTTTCATCACTTCGGCAGACTGCAGCACGAACGGTAGTTGCATCTGACCCGAGCCGAAGAGTTCGCCGACTGTCTTCATGCCCGATAGCAGGGTGTCGTTGATGATTGCCAGTGGCGGCGTGCGCTCCATAGCGGCATCGAGATCGCTGCTCAGGCCTTCGCGTTCGCCGTCGACGATGCGTCGCTCGAGACGGTCGAATAACGGCAGTTGAGCAAGCTCTTGTGCGCGGCTTTCACGAGCGGAGGCCGCTGAGACACCCTCGAACAGTGCCATCAGCTCTTGCAGAGGATCGTAGCCGTCGCGTCGACGGTCGTAGACCACGTCCAAAGCAATGGTTCGATGCTCGTCGGGGATCCGCGCGATGGGCAGAATTTTAGAGGCGTGCACGATCGCCGTGTCGAGGCCGGCTTGTACACATTCATGGAGGAACACCGAGTTCAACACTTGCCGTGCAGCGGGATTGAGACCAAAGGAGACGTTCGAAACCCCTAGGGTGAAGTGCACTTTGGGGTGACGTTGCTTCAGCTCTCGGACGGCTTCGATGGTCTCGATAGCGTCGCGGCGCACTTCCTCCTGTCCGGTGGATACCGGAAATGTCAACGTGTCGATGATGATGTCTTCTTCAGCCACATCCCAGTTGGTCGTTATATCAGCGATCAGCCGTTGAGCGATTGCGACTTTCCCCGTCGCGGTGCGTGCTTGTCCTTGCTCGTCGATGGTCAGTGCCACGACGGCAGCGCCATGCTGTGACACCAGCGCCATGATGCGCTGGAATCGTGATTGCGGGCCGTCTCCGTCTTCGTAGTTCACAGAATTAACCACACATCGACCGCCGAGTGCCTCCAGCCCAGCTTGCAGTACTGCAGGTTCAGTCGAGTCGAGCATGATCGGCAGCGTCGAACTGGTGGCCAAACGGCTGGCTAATGCGGACATGTCCTTGGCGCCGTCGCGTCCGACGTAGTCGACGTTGAGATCGAGCATGTGTGCACCGTCGCGGGTTTGCTCCTTCGCTATAGCGAGGCACTGCTGGTAGTTTTCGGCGATCATCGCCTCGCGAAAGGCTTTGGATCCATTGGAATTGGTGCGTTCCCCGATCACCAGAAAAGTGGAATCTTGGTGGAAGGGCACTGCCGTGTACAACGACGATACTCCGGGTTCGTGTTCGATCGTGCGCGATGGCCGAGTCACCGCGCGCAGTGCTTGGCAGACGTGCTTGATGTGCTCGGGCGTGGTGCCGCAGCACCCACCGACCAGCGACAGTCCGTAGTCGCGGACAAATCCTTGCAGTGCGTGGGCGAGTTCTTCCGGGCCCAGCGGGTAGAGCGCCCCATCGGGGCCGAGCGTGGGGAGTCCGGCGTTGGGCATGACGGACACTGGGACGCCGGAGTGGGTGGACAGGTACCGCAGATGTTCACTCATCTCTGCGGGCCCGGTAGCGCAGTTCAATCCGACCAGGTCTACACCTAGCGGCTCGATCGCTGCCAATGCTGCGCCGATGTCGCTGCCCAGGAGCATGGTGCCGGTGGTCTCGACAGTGACATGGGTGATGACCGGGATGTGGCGGCCCAACGACGCCATCGCGTGCCGAGCACCAAGTACCGCCGCTTTGACTTGGAGTAGGTCCTGCGATGTTTCGATGAGCAGCGCATCGGCGCCGGCCTCGATCATTCCCAAGGCGCACTCGATGTAGGCATCACGCAAGACCGCGAACGTGGTGTGACCCAGGCTGGGCAGTTTCGTGCCCGGCCCCATCGAGCCCAACACGAAGCGGGGGCTCGCATCAGTGGCCGAAGTACATTCATCAGCTGCGAAGCGGGCGATTTCGGTGCCTTTACGCGAGAGTTCACGAATGCGATCACCGATCCCGTAGTCCCCGAGATTCGATAGATTGCAACCGAAGGTATTCGTTTCTACTGCGTCCGCACCGGCTTCGAAGTAGGCCCGGTGTATGGCGGAAAGGACGTCCGGTCTGGTGTCGTTGAGGATTTCGTTGCAACCGTCGAGACCAGCGAAGTCGTCCACAGACAAGTCGGCGTTTTGCAGCATGGTTCCCATCGCGCCGTCTCCGACGATGACCCGCTGCGCCACCGTGGTCAGCAGCTCCGAGTCGTACGTTCGCGTCGATGTCATGGCAGAGAGGACTCCTGGCGGGTGGGCGGCGCAATAGTGTGTGGCCGGTCGGTCAGTCGGGTTGCTGTCAATGTGAGGGTGAAAGCACGTTGACACTGGTGACATTCCCACCCCCGGTCCTCACGAGGGTAGAGATCCTGTTCGCCGCAATAGGGGCAGTAGAAGAATTCCATGTCCGGGTTGACCATGTGGTGTGACGTCATCGCGGTGCCGGGGTAAGAGTCGATTCGTCCACCCGCCGAACCCATCCAGCGAAAGTCTCGGCAGGCAGGCAATTCGTTTGATACGTCTGGAGAAGGTGTTCGATATAATCAGGCAGGTCGTCGGCAGCCACTTTGAGGCCGCGCACTTTCCGGCCGAAGCCGACGTCGGCCGACAGCCCGCCTCCCAGTTGCACCTGGAACCCCTCGACGTGCTGACCGGTATCGGTGGTGATGATCTGCCCCCGCAGGCCGATGTCGGCGGTCTGTATTCGGGCACAGGAGTTGGGACACCCGTTGACATTGATGGTGACCGGTACCTCAAAGTCAGGTAGCCGACGTTCGAGTTCAGCGATGATCTGTTTCGCGCGGTCTTTGGTGTTGACGATCGCGAGTTTGCAGAACTCGATACCGGTGCACGCCATGGTGTGCCGGCGAAAGACGCTGGGATCAGCCGACAGTCCCAGCTTTTCGAGCTCCTCGGCAAGTGGAGTGGTGTGTGCTTCTGGTACGTCGAGAATGATTAGTTTTTGGTCGATCGTGGTGCGTACCCGCTGGGAGCCGTAGCGTTCTGCCAGCTCACCAACTCGCGTCAACATCTCGCCTGATGTGCGTCCCACGCTCGGTGTCACACCCACGTAGAACCGGCCGTCTTTTTGCGGGTATATACCGACATGGTCGCGCCGCAGGGTGCTGGGCGGTGCAGCTGCCGGCCCTTCCACAAGAGTGAACCCAAGGAATTCCTCCTGCAGAACGGTGCGGAACTTCTCGGTTCCCCAGTCCGCGAGCAGGAACTTCAGGCGCGCTTTGGCCCGTGCGCGACGGTAACCGTAGTCACGGAACAAGGACGTGACGCCCACCCAGACTGCAGGTACTTGCTCTGGCGGGACAAACACTCCGAGCCGCTGGGCATACATGGGGTTGGTGGACAGGCCCCCGCCCACCCACAGATCAAACCCTCGTTGCCCCTCTGGCCCAAGAACTCCTACAAACGCGACATCGTTGATCTCGTGAATGGTGCAGTGCCGGGAACATCCGGAGATGGCGGTCTTGTACTTACGCGGCAAATTGGAGAAGGCGGGGTCGCCGACGAACGGGGCCAGTGCGTTGAGCGATGGTGTGCCGTCGATCACCTCGTCGGCAGCGATGCCGGCAACCGGGCAGCCGAGCATGTTCCGGGGCGTGTCCCCGCAGGCTTCGATGGTCGAAAGCCCCACCGACTCCAACTGTTCCCAGATCGCCGGGACGTCTTCAATACGTACCCAATGGAACTGAATGTTCTGCCGGTTGGTGATGTCGGCAGTGTTTCGGGCGTACTGCCTCGACAGTTCACCGATGACCCGCAGTTGGGCGGTCGACAGTTGACCGCCGGCGATGCGAACCCGAAGCATGAAGTAGCTGTCCTCGAGGTCCTCGGCGTCGAGCTTGGCTGTCCTGCCTCCCTCGATCCCTGGGCGTCGCTGGGTGTACAGGCCGTACCACCGAAAACGGCCACGCAGATCCGACGGATCAATCGAGGCGAACCCGTTGCGCGCATACACGCCGATGATGCGATCGCGAACATCGAGGCCGTCGCTGTCGCGTTTGAACCGTTCGGTGAAGTTCAGCGGCTCACGATATCCATGAGCCCACTGCCCCTCACTGCGAGTGCGGACTGTTCTGGGACGCGCTCGAGGAGTCGCTCCTGTAGTCATAGCGGCACCGGGCTCTGCGTACCGATGGTGTACTCGTCGCCGGCGTGGACATGCAACTCACGCAGCCCGGCGACGCACGCTGCGCGTGTCTGGGGGTCCAGCCGGTCGAGCAACTGCGCCAGTTCACGCCGTCGATCAGCGACAGCCTCGCGCACCACAGCATGACCGCGGGTAGTCAAGCTCAACGTCACCACACTCCGGTGCGAAGGCTCATTCCCGCGCTCGACGTAGCCTGCTGCGCAGAGCTTGTCAGCCATCCTGGTCACAGAAGAACCCGCCAATCCCAGAGCTTGGGCCACGTGGGTGGAGGGAAGCGCGCGCTGCTCGTGCAAGACGAGCATCAATCGAAACTGCGGCAAAGTGAGCACATCGTTGATCGCGGTGAGGCTGCGCAGCGCGACACCGACAAGGTCGCGAGTAGCCACTTCGAATACATCGAGGTCGCCTTCGGTAACGGGTGCGGAACGAATCTTCTCTTGCATAGAGCAAGTCTTGCATAAAGCAATACATTTGGCTACATCGTCCACAGTCGTGCGCCGACCTGATTCCAGAAGCCTGCTGGTGCGCGTCGTGGCAGGTCAGCTGCCAGGATTGGCGAGGTGGCGTTGCGCCTCGTCCCACAGTCGCTTGATGACGTCGGCGGCGGGGTCGGCGCGGGCTGATCGATAGCCCGCACCGGCCCACACATTGGTCATGTCTGCATTGGCGGCGTGCATCGCTGCCTCTCGTAGCGGTCCGGTCATCGTGTTGACCTCTGGGTAGGCCGCGGGTGCGTAACGATTGAACTCGCGGTGGAAGAGATTCGACAGCCCTCGTGCTGGTCGGCCGGAAAACGCCCTCGTCACTACCGTTGTAGTGAACCGGGGGTCGGCCAAAGCGTCGCGACGAACGGGATGGGTCCCAGCTTCGGGACAGCGCAACAGCAGGGTTCCGACGGCGACCGCTGAAGCACCTGCGTTGAGCAATTGTGCGACGTCGGCGCCGGTTGAGACTCCCCCGGCGGCAATCAGCGGCAGACTCGTCACCTGTGACACTTTGTCGAGGAGCACGCGCAGTTCGATGTCGGGCGGTTCCGTACCCACGGAAAATGTTGACCGATGTCCGCCCGCCAAGGGTCCTTGCACTACGAGGTAGTCAGCTCCTCGATCTGCCGCGTCGCGCGCGTCGTGCGGCGAGGTGACGGTCACCACCACCTGCGTGTGCACCTCCTTGAGGCGGGCCACGTCGACGAGACGGGGAAGTCCGAAGGTAAAAGACAACCACGGCACCCGTGAGTCAACGAGGACGTCGACTTTGGCCGCATAGTCGCTGACGCCGTCCACCACGTCGGGCACCTGCGCTCCCAGAGCGGCGGCTACAGGGCTCAAGCGATGACGATAGGCACGCAGGGCAGCGTAGTCAGGTGTGAAGCTTGGTTCGGGGACAAAAACATTCACGCCGAACCGCTCCACTCCCTGATCGCGGACCCCGGCGACGGCGTAGCGTATCGCCGCGGGACTGATCGTTGCCCCCGCGAGGAAGCCCAACGCGCCAGCGCCGGAGACTGCGGTCACCAGATCGACTGTTGTAGGCCCGCCGGCCATGGGCGCGCCGACGATCGGAATGGGCAGATCCGCAAGGACGTTCCCGCAATTCTCGGTCGATGTCATCGTCAGCCTTCCACTACAGAACTCCAGACCGGAACGTTCCCAACCATGCACAGTGACCGACCTCGCTGTAGCGACATGTCTCACTTACCGCCCACGGTCGTCCCAGGTCGGCAACGTCAGCATCGACCCGAGGTGTTTGAGTTCGTCTCGATGCATCGCACTCAGACGTGCCAAAATCCGTTGGCCTTGTTCAGTGAGCTCGACCCGCACCATGCGGGCGTCGTCCGGATGAACTGCCCGCTCCACAAGCTGCTGCTTCTGCGCCCGGTTCACCAGTTCCACCACACTGTGATGACGCAGCTGCAAGCGATCGGACAGCTCAGCTATGCTCGCCCATTCCCGATCGGGGTAACCCTTGAGCGCCAACATCATCTGGTACTGCTGAGGCGCAATTCCATGAGCCCGAACCGCTTCCTCACTGAACCGCAAGTAGCGCCGGATGCCAAAACGGAAGCGCGCCAGCGCCTCAAACTCCCGCTTCGATAGCGGCTCTGGGTCGTGCTCACCATCCCTAAAAGCATCGTCGTCAGGGGTCATCATTTCACTCACAGTCACCTCACTTCCATCGTTACACGATACAGCTCGGGGGCTAGCATTCCGCGCCGTCTAGATGGGTCGAGACTCAAAACAACTCGTTACACGGCGCATTCGTCGTTCGCTCAGCAGCCCACCCCACCTACCGCCAGGTAGGTCGTAACTAATTTCTATCGTGTTACGATGTACCTGTCACGTTGAAGTGCTGACCGGTTGACAGGTACTACGACGGGCGACCGTCAGGCGGCGCGCGCCGCCGCCGGTCGCGTAATCCTCGTTACCTGGCTGCTGCGGCTCCCCAGGTCCGAACAGGGACGCCACTGACTAGGTAGGAGTTGGCAATGATCGCAATACTTCTGTATGCACTCGCCGCGATAGGCGGCCTCGCCGCGTTGTTGGCGGCGACGAGCGTGCGCGTAATCAAGCAGTACGAGCAGGGGGTCGTGTTTCGACTCGGCAGAGTGATGCCTGACGTTCGTGCTCCTGGCCTCATCACGCTGATTCCCATTGTTGACCGCCTGGAGAAGGTGAGCATGCAGATCGTCACCATGCCGGTGCCGGCCCAGGATGGGATCACCCGTGACAACGTCACCGTCCGAGTGGACGCTGTGGTCTACTTCAACGTTTCTGACCCCGTACGCGCGGCCGTGGATGTGCAAGATTACATCTCCGCTATCGGTCAAGTCGCTCAGACGTCCCTACGTTCCATCATTGGTAAAAGTGACCTCGACGACCTGTTGTCGAACCGCGAGCGCCTCAACGAGGGCCTCGAGTTGATGATCGACAGTTCGGCCCTTGGATGGGGCGTGCACATCGACCGGGTCGAGATCAAAGATGTCGTGCTTCCCGATTCGATGAAGCGCTCGATGTCCAGACAGGCTGAGGCCGAACGAGAGCGGCGGGCACGAGTGATCACCGCCGATGGCGAACTCCAAGCATCGGCGAAGTTGGCGCAGGCCGCCGAAGCGATGACTGAGCATCCCGCAGCATTACAGCTTCGCCTGTTGCAAACCGTGGTAGAAGTTGCTGCCGAGAAGAATTCGACGTTGGTACTTCCGTTCCCGGTGGAGCTGCTGCGGTTTCTCGAACGAGCGACCCCACCTGAGGACCCGCCGACCGCACAGCCGCCCAATCCAGATGGGGCGATTATGCCCAGAACCAACAGCGCCCCAGCCGAATATCAGGCGCGGTGCTACGTCACCTGAAGACCTGACAACGTAAAACTACGACTGACGTACAGCACGTCGTTATCGTGCGGACATCCCACCCGGCGGCGGCACAAGGAGAGGTTCAATTCTATGACGCACAGTGAGGCTTCGGTATGAACGTGGCAGCATTGGCACCGGCGGATGCGTGGGCACAGTTACGCGAGGGCAATAACAGATTCGTCGCTGGACGCCCGCATCATCCCAGCCAAGACATCGGTGATCGTGAGCGACTGGCTCACGGACAACACCCTAAAGCGGTCATATTCGGATGCGCAGATTCCCGGGTAGCTGCTGAGATCATCTTCGACCAGGGATTAGGTGATGTATTTGTAGTTCGCACTGCTGGACATGTCATCGGCAGTTCGGTGCTGGGTTCGATCGAGTACGCCGTAGACATCCTCGACGTACCTCTGATCGTGATCCTCGGGCACGACAGCTGCGGTGCGGTCGAAGCAGCACTCGGCGCCCTCGATAACTTGGACATCGCCGGCGGTCATATTCGCGACCTGGTCGAACGCGTCACACCGAGCATTCTGCTGGGCCGGAGTGAAGGCCTCACCACTGTCGACGAGTTCGAGGCCCGCCATGTCCAAGAAACCGGCAAGTTACTGATGGAACGCAGCAAAATTATTTCTGCAGGTGTGGCCGATGGTGACATAGGGATCATTGGTCTCACCTACCGCCTCGCAGACGGCAACGTCCATCTCTGCGCAGCGGTTGGGGATGTGAATGATGATGTGTAGCTGAAGTACACGAACGCCGGCGAAGAAGCTCACTGGACGAGTTCACCTCGTGACGAGGATGGCCATCACGCGGTCGTCCACCCTCTGGCACAGGTGAGAATGCCTCGACGATGGGAAGCGTCACCGTCATGAATTTCGAGCAATCCCTCGCGATAGCAATTGTCTTCGTCTGGTTAGGCATGGTGTTGGCTATCTCGTTCCTAGAGACCCCCTTAAAGTTTCGGGCGCCGGGGGTGGACGTGCCAACTGGTCTTGGAATTGGCCGGCTAATTTTTCGTGCATTGAACACGGTTGAAGTAGTGCTCGCGTTAGCGCTCGTCGCCGTACTTGTCACCGACCGTCCAGATGCAACGACAGCAGTGACGGCCGGTGTGACGGTTGCGATTCTCGCCCTGCAAGTAGTCCTTGTACGGCCCCGGCTAACGCGCCGAACCAACCTTGTTCTTGCCGGGGACGACGTTCCCCACTCGTACGCACACCATGCTTATATCGCTCTCGAGGTGGCCAAGGTCCTGGGCCTATTGGCCACCGGAATCGTGCTGTTGAGTTGATACGCCGGCTGTCACAACCGCCTACCGCCTCGACAAGGAAGCACGAGCTCAAGGTGAGGGTGCATGGGACAACCCCCTTGCCCACTGCATTCCGCACCGGCAGAGTCGTAATGTCAAAGTCTCATCCTGAACAAACAGGTGCCAGAACATGCTGATTTCTGTTGGTCACGGACGTCTGAACAAAGACGAGCTGCTGGCGCTGCTGCAGCAGTCCTCGATTGACGAGGTTGTTGATATTCGTCGTTTCCCGGGTAGTCGGCACAATTGACGGGGCTCAGGAAAGTTCCCCAGTGGTGCTCATCGAAATTCCCCACCCGTGAGGTGGGTCTACTGTAGCGGCCGGCGGATGGTTCCGGCGGCGGTGCGGTGGTTTTCTGATCGGGCGTGGTGGTCTCGCAGGCGATAGGAATCTCCGTCGAGTTTGAGGACAACTGAGCGGTGCAGGAGCCGGTCGAGCATGGCCGCTGCGACGGTGGTGTCGCCGAGGACTTCGCCCCATTCGGAGACGCTGCGGTTGGTGGTGATCACGATTGACGTCTTCAGATATCGTTGTGCCACAACCTGAAACAACGCAGAGGCAGCCTCGGCAGGCAGCGGTAGATACCCCAGCTCATCAATCACCAAGAGTGTCGGCCCGGCATAGAACCGCATGCAGGTGGCCCACCTGCCTTCGATAGCCGCTTTGTGGCAGCGGGCCGCCAGATCGGCGGCGGTGGTGACATAGGTGCGGTACCCGGCGTGCACCGCAGCTCGGGCCAGCCCGACTGCCAGATGTGTCTTTCCTGTGCCTGGCGGGCCCATGAGCAGGACATTTGTAGCTGATTCGAGGTATCCGCAGGTGCCGAGTTCGGCGATCAGCTGGCGGTCCACGCCGGGAGCGGCGTCGTAGTCGAACCCGTCTAAGGTGGCTGGGGTGGGCAGGCTCGCGAACCGCAACCGGCCGGCCAGGCGCCGGGCTTGATTCTCTTCGACTTCTACGGCTAGGAGTTGTTCGAGGGTGCTGGTCATCGACCACCCCTCGCCCTGTGCCCGCTCGAGCATCCCGGGCAAGGCCTCCGCGGCGGCGTGGAGTTTGAGCACCGCCAGGTGGTGCCGCAGTTGCTGGTAGACCGAGATCTCAGCCTGCGTGGCCGGCTCAGGCACCGCGTTGGTGGTGGTTGTTGTTTTGGTGCGGGTCATCGCAGCGTGGTCCTGTTCTGTGCGGCGCGCTCATAAGCGCTCATGTCGATCACGGTGGCAGACTCGTCGGCCGCGGCTACCGTGTGGGAGTTGTTGTTCAGCAATAGATCTGCAGCAGCGAGCGCGCTCTTGCCGGGTGGGATCCGTTGCTTGCGGCGGTGCGGAGGTCCACCGGTGTTGGCCGTGGCCATCACTTCGGTATTGAGCGCATGGACGTGGCCGTGATCGCGGACCATCACCCCCGACCCCTCAGCGGCGAGGCGATGGCGGGCGATGACGATCCCGCCGGCGGTGGCGATATCGATGTGGGCGTCGCCGAGCTGATGGGTCACCATCACCTCGCCCATCGCCGGCTCCGGCGGCACCGAATACTGATTGCCTTTCCACGCCACCATCGCCTGCCGGTTCACCTTCCGGGTCTCGGTCATCGTCGCCGGATAGGGTGAAGTCGGCAGCGATGCCAGGGGTTCACGCCCAGCAACCGTTGCGACGGTGGACTTTCCGTCAGCGGTGACCCGGACGCGGGTGTCTCCTCGGCGAGTGCAGAACGTGTCCAAACTTTTCTGGGCTTGCTCGGCGGTGACGTCATCGCCCAGGGTCCGCCACCACCGCTGAGCGGCGACCCGGTTGGCAGCCTCCACGACACCTTTGCGATTGCCGCGCCGCGGCGGGCAGATCGCCACACTGACCCCGTAATACTTGGCCACTCCCGCGAAAGATGCTGTCACCGAGCCCGAATCGGGATGGCAGACCGTGGCCATCCGGTCAAACCGCCACACCTTCGTGAGGCCGCCATGCTGGCGGGCGACCCGGCCGAGGCCGGCGATCAACGTCGGCTGGGTCATTTCGGCGGCCAAAGAGCCCCGCCAACGCCCCGAGTGGGCCAGCGACCCAACCAGCAGATGCGCAGTCTTACCCCAGCCCCACGACGATGGCGGGTCGGGTAGGTCCACCCAATCCCATTGCTTCTCTTCACCCGCCGGGTGATCGATGATCGCATTCGGGCGGCTGGTCGCGGTCTGACATTGCGGGCAGACCGGGCGCAGGTTCCGAGTGCGGATCTGGCGGGTCAGCGTCTGATAGGACTGGGTGTAGCCGAGGTCTTCGAGCTCATCGCACAACGTTCGGGCCCACAGATGTGGGTCGTCGATCAAGCGTGCGGTGATGTAGGCGACGAACACCTCGAACGCATCGACGGCGCTGCGCGCCCGCACACCGGGCGAGCGGGTGCCGTTGAGATAGGCGCGGACCGTTTTGCGGTCTCGGCCGGTGTGGCGGGCGATCGCCGAGATCGTCAACCCTCGTTTGTGCAGGGCGTGTACTTCCATATCGTCCTCCCATGTAAGCATGAGGAAGCGGGTCTCCTTCGAGTAGCTGATGAGTGGTCAGAGACCATCAGCATCGAGGGAGACCCGCCCTCGTTGGCGGTGCCACACGGGTGGGGAATTTCCGTAAGCGTTACTGGGGAATTTCAATGAGCGCCGTCACAATCCAGATGTCGGTAGCGATGCCATGACTCAGTGGGTGGCTCAGGGCGGTATTAGATACCGCACCGATCCTCGACTCGGAGGGCGGCGTCGCCTGCCAGCCGACGCTGTGGTCGAGGATTCCTGGTGGCGAGTACAGCAGTTCGCTGCCTACGCAGCCCATACCCGCACACCAGAGTTCACGGCCGCCGTTCGTGAACTCCTCGAATCCGAGGGACGCACCGCGATGATGTGCAGTGAAAGCGTGTGGTGGCGATGCCACCGCAGACTCGTGGCCGACGTTGTCGTGATGCGATGGAACGCACCCGTTGAACATCTCATGCATACCGGACGACTCACGCCACACTCACCGGCAGCCGGCGCCCGCATCAGAGCGGACGGACACATAATTTGGGACGGCGATCCCGACCGTCGGTAACGACGTAGGCTCCCGTCCCCTACGCCGTCGTATCGGCAGTATGGGTCGCGAGCGGACCCCTCAGCACACCGCGACATCAACCAGTAACCGAGAGCGTTCATGGGGGGCTCGCGTCGCTCAGCAGCTGGTCGTCAGCGGGCCTTTCGTTTTTGGGTTCGACGTGCCGTCGACGGCGGCCGCTTCCAAGTCGAGCGTGCTGTGAGCCAGAGCTAGGTAGCGCAGTGCCAACTCCACACCCGTTCTGTACCCCGCGTCATACTCGGGATCACGCTTGGGGGCCGTACTGAGCGCACTGGTCAACCGATCTCCGATGGCCTGCAGGTTCGCCCGCTCACGTCGACCATCGGAGCGTCCTCTGGGTATTGAGGCGTCGGTGTGCCCGACCTCCGACGCCAATGTGTCAAGCACGCAGATCCTGGCGAAGCGCATCCCGGCCTCGTGGCCGACACAGAACAGCGACGCACGACGGTCCAAGCGCGCCGTGGTCGAGAAATGCTCGTGCAGAGCAGCTAGTAACTGAGCGAGTGTCCGATTGCCTCGACCGGGGTCAGGCATTCTTACGCCTTCGCACGATCGTCCGTTCCGCCACTGCCCGTTTCTGATCGCGCTTCTCCTTGATCGCTAGACGCTTCTTCTTCGAACTCGAATTCTTCTCTGCCATCGTCCCTCAATGCCATAGGTCAATCGCGGCCGCAAGGACCGCTCACCGACCGACCATAGCCCAATAAAAAATAAAATCCAGCCTGCCCCCGGACGGCTCCGCTCAGACCTCAGCGCGTACCGCAGAATTTCGACATCTTCTCTTCCCCAGTAGATTTCGGGGCAACCCCTGCAGAGAGGAGCGACTGGCATTTATTTATTTTCCGGCTAGAGTCCGAGGAACGGATAAACAAAGGAGTGTGGCCGTGAAAGCGGTTGTCATGGAGTGCTGTATTCGGGTCTGCGCGACGCCGGCGCGGTTTTTGGCGTTTCGACACGACGCGGAGCGACTCGCCAGCGCGGCGTTCTCGGGACGAACGCGGCGTTCGAGCGCGACGGTCGATGCGGGGCCCCGCCTGTTGCTGCGGCAGTGGCACATGCTGAACGACCTAACACGTCTTGGTGAACCGCAGTGCCGAGAGTTGTGTTTGGCCTTCGCCGGCAATCCGGCCCGGGTGACCCCGGCGAAACTCGAGGCGCTGTCCCGCGACATCCTGGCCACGCTCGATACCAGCACAGTGGAGACGTCGACCGAGACTGTTCCGTGGATCCTCACGCTGACGACAGACGTCGATGCTGCGTACCGACGTCAGATGACCGACAGACACCCGACTCTGCACACCAGCGCCAGCACCGCTCCTGGCGATGTGACGCGCTTCAAGACTCTGGCTACGCAGGAAGTCATGCAATGACCACCGTTCCGTTATCCAAAGAACGCCCCGGGGGTCGCCTCGAGCAACAGTTGTCTGAACTGTGTCGATTGCGGACGGAAGTCAGTGCCGAGATGATGGGCCATCGCCGCATGGGTGACTTAGACAACAACGACGCTTACCACCGAAGCGTGACAGACCTCGAAGCACTCGACAGCCAGATAGCTCGGATCCACGCTGTGCTCGAGGTCATCGATGAACCGGACCTCGGAGACGACACCGTTCGGATCGGTTCCGTAGTCACCGTCGAGTTCGATCACGATCACTTCGATCGCGCCCGATTTCTGCTCGGTGCACATGAACAACACGAGCTGGTCGCCGTCGAAATCTGCTCTCCCAATTCGCCACTCGGCCAAGCGATACTGGGTTCGGCAGTGGGAGACGAACGCACCTACGTACTGCCGACGGGACGGGAATGCACGGCAACGGTAGTGGACTGCGTCCACCACCATTGGTGACCGGACCAGTCGACAGTTCCTCAACATCAGGCGGAGTACCGGTAATGATCATCGGCTACGCCGACGACCTCAGACGACGGATATGTAACGCGCTGATCGATTCGGGTGCGGTTGTCGAGGTCATCGACCCCGACCGGCCTGGACTGCGAACTCAACACAGCGGACACCATCGGTCGCGTCACCTCGACGACGTTCCCAACGCATACCGCGACGCCGAGCCGTCCTATGTCGTCACCGTCACCCAAGAGATTGATGACGAGCACCGGTCGCTGCTGGGTCGGTGGCGACGTCGGTGCCACCGACGCGTCGAGACGGCGCGTTTGCTCGGAGCCGCGACCGACGCCACTTCGATACCGGATTCCTGTCGCATCCTTGTCGTCGGAGATGCCCGCAAATCCACCCCGACACGGACCAGCCACTCGTGGATCAAGCACCTCGCGCGCGAGGTCACCTACGAAACCGAGATCAACGGCACTCAAGTGGATTCCGCGACCTACCTACTCGTCAGAAACAACGTGGAACTGCGCAAGTCGCTGAACCTCGTCGCCGCATGGTGGTCGAGGACCAAAGCCACGCGAACGCCGACCGTTGCCTACTGATCGCGCCCTCATGCTGGTAGGACGCTGACTGTCCGCGCTAAATGGTTTTAGCAGCATCTCCTGCCGAGTCCACGCATTCACCGAGAAGCCGCCCTTATGTCAGGTCCGCCGGTCGCGGGCATCACCCCCGGATTGTTGGGCAGCAGCTGAAGCCGGCCGGATCATCGGCCGACCTGCCTCCGCGGGCGCCCACGGTGAGGGCTCGAGCGAGGGTGAAGTCGTGAGGACCGAACGGCCGCGGCGGCGATCGCTATCCGCAGCACGTCAGCTTTCGTACTCCAGGCACTTCGCTAGAACTGCATGCAGCGCTGGGTTGGTGTCGTCCCGACGCCACGCAGCTCGCATGTCGACCGAAGGTGCAGGATCGGTCACGGGAACAAAGGCAACATTCGGATCCATCACATTTCGAGCGACCGATGCCAAAGTGAGGTGACACCCGACCTGCGCGCCGACCAGCGCGAGCGCTGTGTGGGTGTCTGGCGCGACCTGCACGACTTCGGCGACGAATCCGCTCGCCTGCGCGAGTCTGCGCATCCGGTCCGGCAATACCGCGCCTTCATGCGCCGGCAAGGTGATGAATGATTCGCCGGAGAGCTGGGCGATGGAGATCTTCTCACTGCGCGCCAAGGGGTGCGTATCGGCGACGGCGATCACGAGAGAATCGGGCATCACAACCCTCGTCATGATCGTCGAGGGGATGATGTCCCATCGGCCCAGAGCAATATCTGTGTCGCCGTTGGCAAGCCGTCTCATCGCCGGTCGCGCGAAGTTCTGGCTCGACAGCTCCAGTTCGATCCCCGGCGCCCGCAACCGCACCGTGCGCGCCAGCTGGGCGATGAGCCGATTGGTCGAAACACCGGCGAACGCGATCCGCACCAAGCCTGCCTCACCGTCTTCTGCCGCGAGCACCGCGGCCTCTGCGCGTCGCAGAGCTGTGAATACATCCCTGGCCGGCTCGACGAGTGCCCGACCACTTGACGTCAACTTCACCGAGCGGGTGTTGCGTTCGAACAGCCGACTCCCCAGCTTGCGCTCGAGCTGACCGATGGTGCGGCTCAGCGCAGGTTGCGCAACATGGAGCCGCTCTGCGGCACGGCCGAAATGGAGCTCCTCGGCGACGGCCGAAAAAGCTCGCAATTCCCCGATGTTCACCAGCGACATCCATGATTCATGACAACTGAGTTATAACAGAACTGGCAATCGAGTATTGGACTGATACCAATTCCCTGCGGCATAGTCCTCAACATGACCCCAAACGATCCTGCCTTCGCCGAAGATACCCCCGGCGATGTCTTCGCCGATGTCCTCACCCAGATCAACCAATTCATCCGGTTGCGCGTCGTTCCACGTGAACTCGAGATCATGTCGCACGACGAGATCCCCGCCGACCTGCGTCAGCAGGTGAAGGACATGGGTCTTTACGGCTATGCGATTCCCCAGAAATGGGGCGGCCTGGGGCTCGATCCCGCACAGGACGTGGAAGTCGCGATGGAGCTCGGCTACACCGCGCTGTCCCTCCGCTCGTTGTTCGGCACCAACAACGGCATTGCAGGTCAGGTGCTGGTCGGGTTCGGCACGGAGCACCAGCAGGAGCAGTGGCTACCGGGCATCGCCTCCGGTGATATCGTCGCCTCGTTTGCCCTCACCGAACCGGGCGCGGGCTCCAACCCGGCCGGGTTGAAGACCACCGCTACGGCGGACGGTGGAGACTGGATCATCAACGGTAGCAAGCAATTCATCACCAATGCGCCCGACGCCGGCCTCTTCGTGGTCTTCGCCAAGACAGACCTCCAGCCCTCCCGCGGTAATGGGATCGCCGTCTTTCTCGTACCGGCCGACAGCCCTGGCATCGTCGTCGGACCCAAGGACGCGAAGATGGGGCAAGAAGGATCACGCTCGTCAGGCATCACGTTCACCGACGTGCGGGTCGGCGCGGACGCGCTCGTCGGAGGCGACAGCGAAGCCGGGTACCGCGCGGCGCTGACCTCTCTGGCCCGAAGCCGCATGGTCATCGCCGCTCTTGCTGTCGGACAGGCACAACGAGCACTCGACGAATCGGTTGCCTACGCAGCCACCGCCACCCAGGGCGGCACGCCCATCGGCGAATTTCAGCTGGTGCAAGCCATGATCGCCGATCAGCAGACCGGGGTGATGGCCGGGCGCGCACTCGTCCGGGACGCAGCCCGAGCATGGGTGAATGGCACCGACCGTCGGATCGCACCATCGGTCGCAAAGCTGTTCTGCACCGAGATGGCCGGCAAGAACGCTGATCTCGCGGTCCAGGTCCATGGTGGGGCGGGGTACATGCGCGGGGTCGCAGTCGAGCGTATCTACCGCGACGTACGCCTGCTCCGACTGTACGAGGGCACCAGCGAGATCCAGCGCCTCATCATTGGCGGTGGCCTACTTCGTGCCGAGCGGCAGCGCGCATGAGAACCGCTCTGCTGTAACACGATTCGTGATCAATTGGTCTCCAGATCACGGATTTCAGCACCATCGAAGAGGCACGGGTCAATGGCCTCCGTATGATACAGTCAATTGACTGAGTCGATTGACTGTATCTTCTTCGAACCGGGATCACTCCGTCAGGCATAGAAATTTCGGAAGCTGCGGTTCCGCCGTCCACACACTGCGCCGCCCGCATCGGCCTTCCGAACGAACCTCTGCGGAGACCGCAGACCCAACCCCGCCCGACAAGTGAAAGTGAGCAAGCTATGCAGAGCAACTCGGAATTGGCATCGCCGAAGGTGGCACTCGTCACGGGAGCAGGACGCTCACGGGGCATCGGCGCGGCTACGGCGTTGCACCTCGCCAGCGCCGGCTACGCCGTGGTCCTCACGGACGTCATACCTGATGGGCACGCCGGTGAGGAGACGATGGGAGCACTGAAGGCGACTGCCGAGAAGATCGGGGAAAACGGTGGCAGGGCGCTTATTCAGCCCCTTGATGTCACCGACAATGTGCAGGTCACCGAGGCCATCGACAATACAGTGACCACCTTCGGTGGGCTATCGGTGCTCGTGAACAACGCAGGGACTGGCGTCGGAGTGGGACCGTTTGCCACGCTCGACGACTCGAAGTGGGACCTGTCGTGGCAGATCAACGTGATGGGGGCGGTTCGGTTGAGCCGCGTCGCCCTCCCTCACCTCGCCGAGCAAGGCGGAAGCATCGTTAATGTCGCTTCCACAGCGGGCATCGCCGCGGAGGCGGGCTATGGCGCGTATGTCGTCACCAAGCACGCTCTCGTCGGACTCACCCGACTCCTCGCCGCGGAACTCGGCCCGTCGGGCGTCCGCGTCAATGCTGTTGCCCCAGGGATGATTCACACCGACCTCGGCGCGTCTGAGCTCGATGTCATCGCCGACTCCTCTGGCTCGACCGTCGAAGAGGCTACCCGCGCGGTCGTCGACGGGATCCCCCTCGGACGCCTCGGCACACCCGACGACGTCGCCGCGGCGATCACCTGGCTCGCTGAAGCCGCCGACTACGTCTCGGGTGCGATCCTCCCCGTCCACGGCGCCGCGGTGTCCGGACTCAACTGACCTTCCTCTCCGAGGAAGGCGGGGACCCCGCCCGTCCATTGATGTACGGACAGAGCCCTTTAGCCCCGCAGAAGCATCCGACGACGCCTCCCACAGCAAGGCACTGCCAGGGCGTATCACCTCGCCGGGTCGGCCAGGGCGATCCGCCCTGGCCGAGTGCTGCGCACGGGTCGACCTACCCGCATCGACGTCCTTTTCCATCTCCGAAATCACATCTGCGTTAATTTCTCGGTCAAGTGACATAGTCGGTTGACTAAGACGGCAGGAAAAACTACTGTCCCATGCATATGGTCCAGGTCACAATTCTTGGATCACCAGGTACAGGAGTTCATATGACAGCGAGTAGCCAACGTTTGAGTGGCAACCTCACCACCTTCAAGATCGTGACGATGGTGGTCGCGGCGGCCGCGCCGATGGGTGCCGTCATCGGCATCATTCCGATCGCGATGGCGATCGGCACCGGGGCCACCACACCACTTGTGTTCGTCGTCGCGGCCGCGTTGCTGCTGTGTTTCGCAGTCGGTTACGCGGCGATGAGCAGACGGATGTCGGCCTCCGGCGGCTTCTACACCTACATCGCCAAGGGGCTCGGGCGGTCGACTGCCATGGCCGCAGCGGTCATCGCGATCACCGCCTACCTGTCACTGACACTGCTGATCTTGGCCGGGGTGGGGAACTTCGGGAACACGGTGGCCGCCGTCCTCACCGGGCATGACGTGCCGTGGTGGGCCTTCTCGGCAGTTGCGCTCGCGCTCGTCGCGGTGATGGGAGTTCGCGAGATCAACATCGCGGGAAACGTTCTCGCAGTCATGCTCGGCGTCGAAATCCTGGCAATCCTGGTGCTCGACATCGCGATCGTCGCCCAGAAGGGCCTCGACGCTTTCCCG
This sequence comes from Williamsia limnetica, assembly GCF_003217475.1. GTDB lineage: Bacteria > Actinomycetota > Actinomycetes > Mycobacteriales > Mycobacteriaceae > Williamsia > Williamsia limnetica. Next base: position 38,059 of record NZ_QJSP01000020.1, read on the forward strand.
TTGGCTGCGATGAACCCGACTGACCTATTCACCGCGGGCTCGTTCGGATTGGGAATCATGTTCGCGTTCACCACGTTCCTCGGCTTCGAGTCCGCCGCGATCTATGCCGAGGAGTCGAAGGACCCGCACCGGACGATCCCCCGCGCTACCTACTCAGCAGTCGTCCTGATCGCCACTTTCTACGCGGTGACCACCTGGATCATGGTGGGCGGCATCGGAGTCGACAATGTGCAGGAGACCGCTGAAGCGAAACTGAGCGGACTGTCGTTCTGGCTCAGCGCCGAGTATGCGTCGGATCTGCTGACCAAGGTCATGTATGTCACCGTCTTCACGAGCCTGTTCGCGGCCATGCTCGCCTTGCACAACGCTTCGAGCCGGTACATTTTCTCGATCGGACGCGAAGGTGCGCTGCTTCCAACATGGTTCGGCGTCGCGCACTCCAAGTTCGACACTCCGGCACGGGCAAGCATCGCGGTGACGATCCTGACATCGGCTGTCACCGTGGTCTTCGCGGTGCTCGGTGCCGACCCGTACCTGACCATGCTCACCATCATGACCGGACTCGGGACGCTCGGAATCGTCCTCCTCCAGGCACTTGCTGCCGGCGCAATCATGGTCTACTTCTGGCGGACCTCACGCAGTAGCACCGGCGTACTCGTCGGATCGGCGATCGGTCTCGTCGCCTTCGTCACTGTCTCCATCTTGATCCTCAAGAACTTTCAGACCCTGGCAGGCAGCGATTCCGCGTGGATCAACGTCTTGCCCTGGTGCCTTCTCTTGGCTGCCGCGCTCGGCGGCCTTCGGGGCGTCTGGCTCAAATCGCACAAACCCGATGCGTACGCGCGCATCGGCACCTTCGGCGACCAGACGGCTCCCGCCCACGAGGAGCTGCCCAGCACTCCCCTGCAGAAGTAGGCAGAGCACTTCACCCAGCAGTCGTCCAAACATCCACCTTCAGAAAGGTCTTCATGAAAACGCGCATCACCGAACTGTTCGGCATCCAGTACCCCATCATCCAGGGCGGAATGCACCACGTCGGATACGCGGGGCTGGCCGCCGCGGTATCGAACGCCGGCGGCCTCGGGCTGATCACCGCACTCACCCAGAAGACGCCCGGCGACCTCGCCGCCGAGATCAAGAAGTGTCACGACCTCACCGAGAAACCGTTCGGCGTCAACCTCACCTTCCTCCCGTCCGTGAATCCGCCGGACTACGGCGCCTACGTGAACGCCATCATCGACGGAGGCGTACGGATCGTCGAGACGGCAGGCAATGAGCCCTCTCAATGGCTACCGCCCCTCAAAGCCAACGGCGTCAGCATCATTCACAAGTGCACAACGGTGCGCCACGCACTCAAGGCGCAGGCGATCGGATGCGACGCGGTCAGCGTCGACGGCTTCGAATGCGGCGGGCATCCCGGCGAGGACGACATCCCCAACATGATCTTGCTACCCCGGGCTGCCGACGAGCTGGAGATCCCTTTCGTCGCCTCTGGAGGGCAGGCCGACGGCCGATCTCTGGCGGCATCCCTCGCGCTGGGAGCGGAAGGGATCAACATGGGCACCCGGTTCCTCGCCACGAAGGAAGCTCCGGTTCATGAGAACGTCAAGAGGGCCATCGTCGGGGCAACCGAACTCGACACTCGGCTGATCATGCGTCCCCTGCGGAACACCGAGCGCGTTCTCAACAACGCAGCGGTGGAGCGTCTTCTGGACAAGGAACGGACCCTCGGGGCCGACATTACATTCGAGGACATCAGGGCCGAGGTTGCCGGCGTGTATCCGCGGGTGATGATCGATGGCGATGTCGGCGCAGGCGGTTGGTCGTGCGGAATGGTTGCCGGACTGATCCACGACATCCCCACCGTCGCCGAACTGATCGAACGCATCGTCGCCGAGGCCCGCCACATCACCGAGACTCGGCTGCCCGGACTGTTTCAAGAGCAGAACGAGCCGGCCTTCACCTGACAGGCCGCAGCCGGCGATCAACGGTCGCGAGGCGTCGCCAGCGATGTGAAGTAGTCGGCAAACGCATCCAGTGACGCCTCCGCGGCTGCGGTGTCCCGGTCGGCCAGCCACCCGAGGACCAACCCGTCGATCGCGCTGGTCAACATGCGGGCGAGCACCGACCGCGGCACGACCCAACCGACACCGGCGATCTCCTCCATCGTCGCGATCGACCGTTCCGTCTGGGCGTAATACTGGGCGTACTGCCACTCGGCCAGGGCGGCGAGGTCCGGCTCACGCAGGACGTAAGTGGTCAGTTCGTATCCGACCAGCTGACGTTCAGGATGCGCCTTGGCCTTGTCCCACGCACTACGGATCCCGTTGCGGAACGATTCGCCCACATCGGTGGTCACCTTCTTGGCGTCGATGGCAGCGTCGATCATGGAACCGATCGTGATCTGGACCAGCTCCTCGAGCAGTTCCTTCTTCGAACCGAACGAGTAGTGGAAGACGCTTTGGTGGACACCGGCTTCCGCGCAGATCGCCCGCGTGGTCGTTTGCGCCACTCCATCGCGGGCCATCACCTGAAAAGCCGCCTCGACCAGGTCTTGACGCCGCTGTTGCACGGAAACGCGTGCCATGTGCTGTTCTCCTCATCTCGACCAAACGGGCAGTCACTTGTCGAACTGCGTCATTGTAGTCACTTGACCAAGATCATAGTTAGTCGGCCGACTGAGTCGGTTGACATACTTAGTGGTTGTAGTCATGCTCGTACTCAGAGCGTCAAGCAGTTCTCGCCAATCAATCAAGGAGACAACGTGAGTGAAGATGTCGCGCGGAGCGACCGGGTATGCGTCATCGGCGCGGGACCGTCTGGGCTGGCCACAGCGCGGCAGCTGCGCGAAGCCGGCATCCCTTTTGACGTCCACGAAAAGCATTCCGACGTCGGTGGTATCTGGGACCCCACCAACGAGGGGAGCCCGATCTACCGGACCGCTCATTTCATCAGTTCGAGGTTCAACAGTGGGTTCTACGGCCACCCCATGCCCGATTCGTACCCCGACTACCCGTCGTGGTCACAGATCCGAGACTACATCCACGACTTCGCTACCGACGAAAAGCTCTACGAATACATCACATTCAACTCCCGGGTCGAGCACGCCGAGCTTCGCAGTGACGGACAGTGGGACGTCACCGTCGGCGGCGAGCAAAAGCGCTATCGAGCACTGGCGGTGGCGACCGGTGTCACGTGGCACGCCAGCACCCCGGAACTGAAAGGGCAAGAGACCTTCACGGGCAAGATGATGCACTCGTCGGAGTACTCCGACAGTTCGATCTTCTGGGACAAGAAAGTGCTCATCGTCGGTGCAGGCAACTCAGGGGTCGACATCGCATGCGACGCCGCCACCAGCGCCGAACGCGCATTCCTCAGTGTCCGCCGCGGATATCGCTTCATCCCCAAACACATCTTCGGCATGCCGCTGGACGTGTTCTCCAAAGGGGGACGGAAGGCGCCTGCGGGAATAACCCTGCCCGACAACATGGATGAGATCGTCGACGCTCTCGTCGGTGACGTGACTCGCTTTGGACTCCCGGCACCAGATCACGATCTGCTCACATCGCATCCGATCGTCAACGATCAGATCATCCACCATTTCAATCACGGCGACATCACCGCCAAGCCCGACATCGACCGGCTCGAGGGATCGGACGTCGTGTTCAAAGACGGTACCCGAGAACAGATCGACGTTCTTCTGCTGGCGACCGGATACGACTACAAGATCCCCTTTCTGGATGATCAGTTGTTCGAATGGCAGAACGGCAGACCGCAGCTCTACCTCAACACCTTCAACCGCACGGTTGACTCCCTGTATGTCGTGGGTTTCGTCGAGTTCGCCGACGCAGCGTACAAGCGATTCGAGGAAATGGCCCAGCTGGTCGCCATGGACCTCACGCTCGAAGGAGCCGAGAAGGCGACGTTCGCGGAGATGAAGGCACATCACCAGCCCGATCTTCGCGGCGGCCGACACTACGTCGACTCTCCCCGTCACGCCAATTACGTCGACACACTCACGTTTCAACAACGAATGCGCGAGATTCGCGATCAGTTCGGGGTCGACCAGCTGACCGACACCGCGCCCTGAGTTGCACACACCGTCCCACGTGCTCGGCCCCGGCTGAGCAGATCCCAGCAAAGGATAGTCATGTCGAATGTCAGACGAGGGCGAACAACCCATCTCTACGACGGCGAACTGGTCGTGTTCCACATCGGAATGACTTTCAACAAATGGTGGCGGCCCGACCTATGGGTGCCGGTATTCCTCGCCATGCCGATGATGGTGAAAGAGTTGAGCGAAGACCCGGAGTCGGGCCTGCTCGACTACGAAATGCTGTTCAACCGCAATGGCCCCTATGTGGTGCAGTACTGGTCGTCGATCGACAAGCTGTATGAGTACGCATCTGAGGGATCCCTGGCCCACCGGCCGGCGTGGGCCAAGTTCAATCGCACGGCGCGAAAGGCGCCCGGTGCGGTCGGGGTCTGGCACGAGACATTCGTGGTCGAGCGTGCCGAGAGCATGGTCGTCGACACCAAACCTCTGGGCCTCCCGCGGGCCACCACAGCCGTGGCCGTGCAGAAGGAACACGCCCGTGCACAGTCCCGACTGACCGACGGCCGCACAACCTTGCCCTCAACGTCAGCCGGCCTCGACCGCACCGGAGGAGGTGACAACCCATGAGTTGGTACACCGTTGCGCGCCATGAGCCCTCGACACCGGCCATCGTCGATGGAACCCAGACGTTGACTTTCGGGCAACTCCGCTCGGTTGTCGCGCGTATCACGGCTGGTTTCGACAAGATGGGCGTAGCCGCCGGCCATACTGTCGCGGTCGTCCTGCCCAACTGCTGGGAACTGCTCGCGATCGAACTCGCTGCCTTGAGTACCGAGCGGTACTTCCTGCCCATCAATCACCATCTGACAGCTGACGAGATTGCCTACATTCTGGGCAACAGTGCGCCCTCCGTGGTGGTGACCAACAACGAACTGCTCGATGTGGTCGAGGCTGCTGCAGGCCAGGTCACCGACTCCGTTTTCGACCATGTGCAAACCACCGGGCCCGGTGTCCACGCCTTTGATCGAGTATGGGCCCATCTCCCCGATTGTGATCCCGAGGTTCGACGCGCTGGCTCGGTCGTCTATTACAGCTCAGGAACCACCGGCCGGCCCAAGGGAATCCGGCGGCCGCTCAGCGGCACCACACCGGAGCAGGAATCTGACGCGTCCCAGGTTGCCTGGGCCAAACTCCAGGTCGCTCCGGGCCCCGGGGTGCATGTGGCCGTCGCGCCCCTCTACCACGCAGCTCCAAACGGAATGGCCCTCGGAGCGCTCGGCCGTGGTGTGACAGTCGTCATTGCACCCGGAAAGCGTTTCGACGCAGCCCGATTCCTGTCTCTCGCCGGCGAGGTGGGGATGACGGAATCTTTTATGGTTCCGACGATGTTCGTGCGCCTGCTGCAACTCCCGCCGGCCCAGCGGGAGGCCTTCGACCCAAGCCTGTTGCGATGCGTCGTCCATGCCGGTGCACCCTGCCCCATCTCGGTCAAACAGCACATGATCAGCTGGTGGGGACCGATCGTCTCCGAGTTCTACGGGTCGACCGAGAGTTCAGTGACCACCACCGTCACCAGCGCGGAATGGCTCGACGCCCCTGGCACCGTGGGAGGTGCGCGCCCCGGTTGCCGGATTGAGATCCACGATCGACAAGGCAGTGTTCTGCCGCCCGGGGACGAAGGCCTCATCTGCATCATCGGCAGCCAGCCCTTTGAATACATCGGCGATCCGGGCAAGACCCAGGAGAGCTGGGTCGACGGTGGACTTGTCCTCGGCGACATCGGGCGGCTCGACGAGGCTGGGCGGTTGTTCGTTCTCGACCGTCGCAGCGACCTGATCCTCACCGGCGGCGTCAACGTGTATCCGGCGGAGATCGAACTGGCCCTGAGCAACCATCCGCAGGTTCAAGACATCGTTGTCATCGGGATGCCCGACGACGAATGGGGCCAGCGAGTTCTCGCGGTCGTGCAACCCGCCGAAGGTGTCGATAGGAATGCTCTCGCAGAGGATCTGGCGGCTTACGCCAGCCCGATCCTCGCGAAGTTTAAGCAGCCACGCGAGTACCGCATTGTCGACGAGATCCCACGAATGCCCACCGGGAAGGTCAATCGGACGGCCATCCGCGAACGACAGATTGACTCTGGGCAGGCCTGAACCTGCAAATTGAGTCGCCGATACCCACTTGCCGCATCAACCCAGATACCTGACTGCACGGTCGACGCCGTGCACAAACCGCGTCGCACTCTCTGAGCGCCCCACTCCGAAGGACGAAACCTCATGCTACTCAACGACACAACTGCGGTCATCACAGGCGGAGGCCAAGGTATCGGCGCCGCGATCGCCCGCACGTTCGCCGACAATGGCGCGCGAATCGTCATCGGCGATCTGGACGAAGCCCGCGCCAAAGAGTTCGCCGCGTCGATCGGTGTCGACGCCGTGGGCGTGGGCTGCGACGTGGCAGACGGTGACAGCGTGTCGGCGCTGCTCGACGTCGCCATCGCCTCTTTCGGATCGCTCGACGTGATGGTCAACAACGCCGGCATCACCCGCGACGCGACCATGCGCACGATGACGGATCAGCAGTTCGATGATGTTGTCGCCGTGCACCTCCGAGGTACCTGGAACGGCACCCGCCTGGCTGCGGGCATCATGCGCGCAAACGGAGGAGGCTCGATCATCAACATGTCCTCGATCTCGGGCAAGGTCGGGTTCATCGGCCAGACCAACTATTCCGCCGCCAAAGCCGGCATCGTCGGGTTGACGAAAGCCGCAGCCAAGGAGGTAGCTCACCACGCAGTGCGCGTCAACGCCATCGCCCCCGGGCTCATCCGCACCGCCATGACCGAGGCCATGCCCGCTGCGGCACTTGAGTCCAAGATGGGCGAGATCCCGATGCAACGCGCGGGCGAGCCTTCCGAAATCGCTTCGGTTGCGCTGTTTTACGCATCCAAGATGTCCTCGTACATGACCGGTACCGTTGCCGAGGTCACCGGCGGACGGCACATCTGACTCCCGGCCTGGCACGTCGGTCCCCAATCTTGGACCGTGAGCAGATGCGGCACAACAGCAATGCAACGACCAGGAGATCTCGAATGTCACATCCCACTCGAGCAGGCATCGACGAATCAGCGGCGAAGCGCACAGATGTGGCGACAGTTCGCAGCGAAGATCCTGCTGACGGCGTGAGAGTTTTGACCATTGATCGCAGGCATCGACGAAACGCTCTGGACCACGCCACGTACCTGGCCCTTGTTGCTGCGCTGGAAGATACCGACGCAGACCCCGACATCAGGGCGATCGTACTGACCGGCGCCGGTGACACCTTCACCAGCGGCAACGACATCGCCGACTTCCGGCAACAAGGCCCTCGCGGTGGGCCCCTGTTGTTTTCGGCCTTGATCAAGCTGCGAAAGCCGGTGATCGCGGCCGTGGAAGGCCATGCAGTGGGGATCGGAGTGACATTGCTGCTGCACTGCGACCTGGCGTTCGCAGGTGAGACGGCACAGTTCCGGCTGCCCTTCACCGCGCTAGGACTGTGCCCCGAAGGTGGATCGAGCTACCTCCTCCCCCGTCTCGCCGGCGAGAAACGCGCCAACGAGATGCTGTTGCTCGGGGAGAGGTTCACTGCTGCGGAGGCGGCTGCAGCGGGTCTTATCAATCGGGCTGTGCCATCAGGCGACGCGCTAGAGGATGCGGTTCGGGCGGCAGCGACGCTCGCGCAGCGGCCAACAGCATCTGTGCTGGCCACCAAGGCGCTCATCCGAGCCCATCGGGATCCCACAGTCTCCGCAGCTCTGGCTGCCGAGTTAGAGGTGTTTGCCGAGCGGCTCGCCGATGAGGCAACTCAGGCCATCCTGTCCGCGCCACGCGGCTGACGGGCCCGACACAACCGCTGTCAGACGAAGTTAGCAGCGCCACGAACAAGTCTTCGTCACTTTATGGCTGCTCTGTCGTGCGAGCCGTGGACAGGAGGGCCGCAATGACGGCAGGTGCTGGCGTCACCAACCTCTACTCGAACACTGGCGACTCTGTCGGGCAGCGGCAGCCGTCGTACCGACGCATATATCGGGTCAGCGTCCGACATAAGACCCTCGCTTGCTTGTCTAACAAACTCGGCAACCGCCTTGTCATGAGCAGGTGTCGTCAGAGGCGGCGAGACGGCTGCGGGTTCGCTAGAGCCGGAAGCTTCGCCTGGGTCGGACACTCGTCAATTTGACCACAGACACCCCACGTATTTGCAGATTATCCTGACGCACTTGATGGCTCGCCAACGCGGACGCGGACCTAGTCGTCAGTCGCGCATCCGTTAATACTTGCCCCGGCCCCTCGTGCCTCTGTCTTGCGGCCACAACATCATTACCCCAGCTCACGACCCATTCGTTTATTGCGGCGGACCTCGGTCGCTCGGGGCCTCACTGGGACTAACAGCGCTCCGCCGATTGCGCGTTGACCTGTTGACGTGCGGCCGCCGACGACGCCCTGTGCGTGTTCTGCGCTGAATTACACAGTCTACCGTTGTCGGAATCCTCGGTGTTCGCAATGTCGCGCTGGTCGACGCCAGTATCATCTGCGCTAATTGGATTTAGCGCGGCACTTCTAGCAACCAGCAATGGCCACTCAGTGAGAGGTCCACACTCCTCGCCCGAGAACCGCCACGTGACCGACTGCGCACGTACGGCCCAGCTACGCGGCACATGACGGTGCAGCTATTCACGATCGAACGACGACAATTGGTGACAGGGGGTGAGCGAAGCGCCTACCCGCGGGCCATATCCACGAACCGACTCAAATGTAGTTGGTGCGCAACGGTAATCGTCGACGTCGGACCGTTACGGTGCTTACCAAGAATGATGTCGGCTTCACCGGCGCGGGGGTCGTCCCGCTCGAACGCATCAGGCCGATGCAGCAGGATGACCATGTCGGCATCCTGCTCCAGTGAGCCTGACTCGCGAAGGTCAGAAATCATGGGGCGCTTGTCAGTTCGCTGTTCAGGACCACGGTTCAGCTGACTGATTGCGACCACCGGAACCTCGAGCTCCTTCGCGAGAAGCTTGATGCTTCGCGAGAACTCCGAGACTTCCTGCTGGCGAGATTCGACCTTTTTACCCGAGGACATCAGCTGCATGTAGTCGATGACCACCAGCTTGAGATCATGCTTCTGCTTCAAACGCCTTGCCTTGGCCCGGATTTCCATCATCGTCAGGTTGGGCGAGTCGTCGATGAACAGCGGCGCCTCCGAGATCTCACCCATCCGGCGTGCCAGCCGCGTCCAGTCGTCGTCGCTCATCTTTCCTGAACGCATGTCGCCGAGCTTGATCTTCGCTTCGGCCGAGAGCAACCGCATCACGATCTCGGTTTTGCTCATTTCCAGCGAGAACATGGCACTCGTCATGTGGTGCTTGATGGAGCATGAACGCAAGAAGTCCATGGCGAGCGTGGAGTTGTGAGTCGGGATCATGGAATCACCTGCGAGGTACATGTGATCAGCGTTGTCGACCTGGACGCACCGTACCGGCACGCTCTCGACCTGTCGCACGTCGACGATGTACCTCGCCGAAGACCGTGCGAGATTTGTTGCCTGTCGACGTTCTTTGTGCAGAAGGGCCTTGCGAGAAAGTCCAAAGACCTCGTCGTCAGTCGAGAAGGTCAAGGTGTACGCGACCGAAGACGCCTCGGTGTGGCCTTTGACCCGCTTTGTCGAAGTGCCGCAACGATATCCGAGACTCACAACGACTTCGCGAACGTCGCTGACCAGACGTGCATTAGTGCCCGTGAATTGCACAGCACCACCCGCCGTGACTGTACCGTCGGTGTCCAGCAACCCGGCGAGAAGCGCGCGCCGCTGGTCCTCTGAAGACCTCAGGTACGCGGTCGGTATGTGCTTGTTGTTCAGAACGCCCAGCATACGAAGACGGCCCTGCACGCTGCCCACTGTGTTCAAGCACTCTTGGCAGGCGTACTTTCCGGTAAACTCGCGGCCGCACCATTTACAGGGCGTGGGCGCAACTGGCGCAGACATGAAACGCGACTTCCCGCCGCACGACTGTCCGCAAGTCCTCACATGAGCGAAAGCCGGAACGAACTCGACGCCGCAAACAACGCAGTTCTTGGAGGCGATCGGGTCGTTGGCCGGAAGCCTGATCCAGTATCGCATTGTCACATTCGGACTCAACCGGCAGACATAACCTTCGGCCTCGATCCGCATCGGGATTTCCGGGTCATCCGAGGTGAGATTCGCGGTGGCCGAGGTACCGTCACCGAGCCAAGCACCAAGCGTGTAGGGCTGGACCAGCAGGTCGCGCTCCGGCAATTGGACCGGCTTCGCGTTGGAGACCGAGTGATTGACCCGGCGATCCTTGGTGTTCGTCCTCAACGTGGAGAGTATCTCCGCTGTCGTCCGAACCTCAGCTTGCGCTTTCGAGTGGCGGCGAGAAGCTCGGGTGTCGGTCAACCACTGGTGCTGCTCATCGGCCACGATCACTGAACCATCGGAGAACTCAACTTCATAGCAAGGCCGATCAACCATCTCCTCAGTGGCCGCAACAACGCGGGTGGGCTTGCCGTCGGCGCCGATCAGGTGATCGCCGACCTGGATCTCACCCATGGTGGTCCATCCCGATGGCGTGGCCAGCGGCGTATCGAGGGCCAAGGCTTTTCCGACGCCAGGTCTCGCCGCCACGATGATCATCTGACCCGCATGCAAACCGTTGGTGAGTTCGTCGAGATCGTGGAAACCCGTTGGCACCCCGAGCGACAGACCGCCCCGCGAGGCGATCGAGTCGATCTCGTCCATCGTCGGCTGCAGTAGCTCTTCAAGAGCCACATAATCTTCTGCGGTACGGCGTTCGGTGACCTCATAGACCTCGGCCTGCGCGCGGTCGACGACTTCGGCGACATCCTGCCCGTCGGCCCCGGCATAGCCGTACTGGACGATGCGGGTGCCCGCTTCCACCAGTCGACGCAGGATGGCCTTCTCGGCGACGATCTCCGCGTAGTAGCCGGCGTTGGCGGCCGTGGGAACCGTCGAGATCAAGGTGTGCAGATAGGGCGCGCCACCGATGCGGCGCAACTCTCCTGCACGGTCCAGCTGGCCCGCCACGGTCACCGCGTCGGCTGGTTCACCCTTGGCATACAGATCGAGGATCGCGTCGTACACGGCTTGATGGGCTGGACGGTAGAAGTCGCCGGGCCGCAGCTTTTCGAGGACGTCGGCGATGGCGTCCTTCGACAGCATCATGCCGCCCAGCACAGATTGCTCCGCGGCCATGTCTTGCGGAGGCTGGCGACCGAAGTCCTCACTCGGGGGGGCCTGCTCTCGAGCCTCGGCATGCCCACGGTCGTCAACTACGGCCAAGACGCCACCCCTTCTCGCTTACCTGTTCGAAATCAGTCTCGCAGGACTGTCCGACAAGCCCCGACCAGCTCCGGTCACGCCGATCCATCAATCCACTCGGCCAGACACTAAGGGCTCGGAGCAATCGCGCCAAACCGAGCTGTGCACCATCCTGTGCACCAACTGTGGACGCTCCGCGCATACCTGTTAGCGCCCTGTTGGGAACTTGTGGATAAGTCGACGAACTTTCGACATTCAGGCACTTCAGAGGTGGTTTCACGCTTTTGAACACTGTGGATACCTTTTCGGCGGCGTGTCTCTCCATGTCCGTTTTCGGCGTGTTCCTTTTCGCGCGTCGGTTCGGTAGCAGCTTCGCGCGTCGGTTCGGTAGCAGCCCGATGGCGCCTCGCCGTAGCACGAACGGGTGAACGCCTTGACCGGCCCCGAAATGACCCTTACGATCACGCCCCACCAGACCCGCCAACCCAACACATACGAGCCCGCGAAGTGGTGCAATGATCACCAGGCAAGCAATGCTGGGGAGGCATTCATGAGAAAACTCATCGGTGTGATGGCAGCGTTGGCGGCGACGGCGGGGTTGCTCACAACCGGCTCGCCGGCGTCGGCCGCTCCCGGTCCCGACTACACGCAGGTGCCTGACCTCTCTGGCTATACGGCGGTCGATCCTGACCCGTACTTCTCACTCGACTACAACGACAACGGGCGCACCTTCTTCGTGACCCCTGGCGGTCGGGTGTGCGCGATCGGCTCGGGGTACGCATACGTCGGCTGCAACGGCCGGCCGGGCGGAGCTCCCCGGGACGCCGTCGGCGTGGCCATCTCAGGAGGCCAGGAAGGTCCGTACTGGGTACCCCGGGACACGACGTACAGCACTGCCCCCGAGGGTTGGTTCGAGCCGCCGCTGCTCGGTGTCGGGCAGTCGATCACGGTCGCCGGCTCGACCTGCGCGGTGAGCCCCGTCAGCGTCACCTGTGTCGGCGGGCCGCGTGCGTTCACCGTCGCCCAGTCGTGGTTCAAGTTCGTCTACCCAGCGGGCGACAAGTACCACGACAACAACATCAACCCGAGGTATCTGCCGCCAGATCAGCGTTGAGCGAGACCCGGAGTCGGCGCATGCGCCTCTGTCATGTCCCGTTCAGCTCGTCCTGATACGTCTTCATCGCGCCGATCATGGCGCTGAACACCCGGTGCGCAGCCTCGAGATCCTCGTCGGGGAGTTCCGCCAGCGCGTCGTGCGTGTGTTTGCCGAGCGGCGCGAAGAAGGCTCTCGCCACCGCCATCCCGTGATCGTCGTAGTGCAGCATCACTTTCCGACGGTCCTTCTCATGTGCCTCACGCCGGATGTGCCCGGAGCCGATGAGCCGTTCCACGAGATGCGTCACCGCTCCGCCGGATACCTGCAGTCGCTGACCGAGCGCGCCCGATGTGAGCGGCTCGCCCGCAGAATCTGCGACCATCACATGCAGGAGCGCCCGAAAATCATTGGCACTGAGGTCGTTCAGCCCAGCGAACACACGCGAGATCTGATCCGACTCCGCCGAGAGCGCCCGCACATCGGCCGACATCTGAAACTCCAACTCGGCACGCGGGTCCCCCGAAGGGACTTGCTCGGACATCGTTTCCTCCTGCCGACGGCGCTACTGCCACCGGAAGATAGTTTACTTGCTCAATATTTGAAAATATGAGATTGTCTGAAATATGGCGATAAATGACACGTCAACTGATTCTCGCACCCTTTGGGATCAGCTTGCCGCTTCAGTGACCGGACGACGATCGTGGTGCATCGCACTGGTGATCGTTCTGATCTCGATCGCCGCGATGGGACTCATCGGTGAGAACGACTCGGCCGGCGAGGCTCCTCAATCCCTGCCGGCCAACGCCGACTCCGCCGACGTCGACGAATTGCTGGAACAGTTCCCCGACTCGGACGTCGCGCCGGCGGTCCTCGTCGTGGTGCGCGATGACGGTGGCACCCTCACCCCGGCCGACCAGGAGGCCGTCGCAGCGGCCCAGCAGCGCATGCTCGCGGTCGAGCGGTCCGTTCCCACAGACAGTCTTACCGGCCCGCCGGTGGCGCTCTCACCGGACCAGATGGCCGCGATCTCGATCGTGCCGGTCAGCGCCGACCTCAACGGCTTCAAGCTCACCGATCTCGTCGACGAACTCCGAGCCGCAGCTGACGACGGACTACCGAGCGACCTCACCACCTACGTCACCGGCGGCCCGGCGTTCGGCGCCGACACCGCCAACTCGTTCTCCGGCGCCAACGTCACCCTGCTCGCCGTCACGGCTCTGGTGGTCGCCCTCCTGTTGATCGTCACCTACCGGTCCCCGGTGCTGTGGCTGGTCCCGCTCATCGTCATAGCGTTCGCCGACAGGCTGGCCAGTTCTGTTGGCACCGGCCTGGCCGAACTCACCGGTCTGTCGTTCGACGGCTCGACGTCGGGGATCACCAGCGTGCTCGTCTTCGGGGCCGGCACCAACTACGCGCTGCTGTTGATCTCTCGCTATCGCGAAGAGTTGCGGGCCGAGGCCGACCATCGAATTGCGTTGCGGCGCGCCGTCCGTCAGGCCGGCCCGGCCATCCTGGCGTCCAACGCAACGGTCGTGTTGGCCCTGCTGACCCTGCTCCTCGCCGTGCTCCCGAGTACCCGTAGCCTCGGCGCGCTGGCAGCCGCAGGTCTGGTGGTGGCGGTGATCTTCGCGCTGCTGGTGCTGCCCCCGCTGCTGGCTCTGTTCGGGACCAAACTCTTTTGGCCGTTTGTACCCAAGGTGGGCGACCCCGTCCCCACCGAGGGTGGCACCTGGTTCCGTATCGCCGGAGCGGTCTCCCGGCACCCCGCACGAGTACTCGTGGTCTCTCTGACCGCTCTGATCGCGTGCTCACTCGGCCTGGTGGGCGCCAACATCGGCCTCTCGCAGACCGAACAGTTCCGGGTCAGCGCCGACTCGGTCGAGGGGTTCGACAAGCTGTCCGAACACTTCCCGCCGGGGCAGTCCGATCCCACCACCGTCCTCGCGAAAACGTTCGCGGCCGAGGAGGTTCAAGGAATCATCGAGTCGACGCCGGGGGTCGTGTCGGTGACGGAGACCGGACAATCCCCGACCGGGTTCACGAAGTGGTCCGTGGTACTCGATGCCGATCCGGCCTCGCAGGAAGCCTTCGACATCATCGAAGAGCTGCGGACCTCCACCGACGAATTGCGCGGTGCCAACGCTTTTGTCGGCGGATCCGACGCCAAAGCGCTCGACATCCAAAACGCCTCTGAGCGCGATCGATTGGTGATCATCCCACTGATCCTGGCGGTGGTCTTCATCATCCTCATCGTATTCCTCCGAGCGCTCGTCGCGCCGCTCGTGCTGGTCGCGACGACCGTGCTGAGTACTCTCGCCGCGATCGGGATCGGCAGTCTCATCAGCGAACACATCTTCGGCTTCCCCGGCGTGGACAACAACGTCCCGCTGTATTCGTTCCTGTTCCTCGTCGCGCTCGGTATCGACTACACCATGTTCTTGGTGATCCGCGCCCGCGAAGAGACACCGGAATACGGTACGCGACAGGCGATCATCCGCGCGGTCGCGTCGACCGGCGCCGTGATCACCAGTGCCGGAATCGTTTTGGCAGCAGTGTTCTGCGTGCTCGGCATTCTGCCGCTGATCACGCTCACCCAGATCGGGATCATCGTCGGCCTGGGTATCCTTCTCGACACGTTCCTGGTACGAACAGTGGTGATACCCGCTCTCTTCAGTCTGATCGGGCCTCGCATGTGGTGGCCCGGCAATGTGGATACACAAGCGCGTCCACACCCGCAGTTACAACCGCAACAGAAATAGGAGATGGCAACCATGGCGTTCTCACCTCGACGGCTCAGCCGCGCAGTGATCGGTGGGCTGGCAATCGCTTTCGCGCTGGCCTGCGCGGCCCCCGCCTCGGCCGACACCAGTTCACTGCCCCAGCCGCTCAAGCCGGTGGCCAAACTGGACACCCAGCGCTACCTCGGTACCTGGAACCAGGTCGCCGCAATCCCCCAGCCGTTCAACCTGATCTGCGCCCGTGACACCCAGGCGCAGTACGACCTGATCGATGCGAGCAACATTCGGGTCGAGAACACCTGCACCACCTGGACCAACGGTGAGAACAAGATCGTCGGCAACGCGCGCGTCAACGACGCCGTCACCGGCGCACAACTGCACGTGAGCTTCCCCGGCGTCCCCACGCAGGAGTCGAAGTCCGGTCCCACCAATTACGTCGTCACCTATATCGCCGATGACTACTCCTGGGCATTTGTCGGAAGCCCCGAACGCACGTCGGCGTTCGTCCTGTCCCGGGAGCCGAATGTGAGCACCGCGCAGTGGAAGCAGATCCGCAAGGTCGCCGAGGACCGCGGCTACAACGCCTGCACCATCCTCACCTCACCGACCACCGGTGGGTCCAACGAGATCCGCCCGCTCTGCACTGTCTGAGCTGACACCCACACAACAACAACAAACCCCCGACCAGATGGCCGGGGGTTTGTTGTCGGATCGCTGTGTGACTACTCGCCGGCAGCCACGGTCAGGCTGAACTTGGCGGCGACATCGCCGTGCAGGTTCACCACGACCGGGTACTTGCCGGTGGCCTTGATGTGGCCTTCGGGCAGTTCGACGCTGCGCTTGTCGATCGCCGGTCCACCGGCGGTCTTGATCGCGCCCACGACGTCAGCCGTGGAGACCGAACCGAAGAGCTTGCCGGAGTCGTGGGTCTTGACGCCCAGCTTGACCTCGGAGAGTCCTTCGATGGCCTGCTTGAGCTCGTTGGCGTGCTCGACGCCACGAACCTCGCGCAGATCACGCGAACGGCGGATGCCGTCGACCTGCTTCTGGGCTCCACGGGTGGCGACGATGGCCAGTCCGCGGGGCAGCAGGAAGTTACGGCCGTAGCCGTCTTTGACCTCGACGGTGTCGCCTGCGACACCCAGGTTCTCAACCTCTGCGGTGAGGATCAGTTTCATGTTCTTGGTCCTTTCCGCTTATCGAGAGGTCGAGGTGAAGGGCAGCAGGGCAACTTCGCGCGAGTTCTTCACCGCGATGGCCACGTCCCGCTGATGCTGGACGCAGTTACCGGTGACCCGACGCGAGCGGATCTTGCCACGGTCAGACAGGAAGCGACGCAGCAGCGCCGTGTCCTTGTAGTCGATCAACAGGTTCTTCTCTTTGCAGAAAGTGCAGGCCTTGGCCTTGACGATCTTTTCTGCACCACGGACCTTCCGTCCGCCTTTAGCTTTTCCAGCCATGTGTACATACTCCAAAAGTGTTCAGATCCTCGGCATGTGACTGCCGAGACCCTGGAATGTTCGTCAGAACGGTGGTTCGTCGTCCCCGCCACCGAACGATCCGCTCGCCGGGGCACTGCCCCACGGATCGTCGTTCTGCGCAGCGCCGCCGCCGCCGGAATTGCCTCCGCCGCCGCCACGGTTTCCACCGCCGCCGCCGGAACCGGCATTGCCGCCACCGCCACCGCCGCCTCCACCGCGCGAGGCCCGATTGACCTTTGCGGTGGCGTAGCGGAGCGAGGGACCGATCTCGTCGACCTCGAGTTCGACCACTGTGCGCTTCTCACCCTCACGGGTTTCGTACGACCGCTGCTTGAGCCGGCCGGACACGATCACGCGTGAACCCTTGGTGAGAGATTCGGCAACATTCTCGGCGGCATCACGCCAGATGTTGCAGCGCATGAACAGCGCTTCGCCGTCTTTCCATTCGTTGGTCTGCCGGTCGAACGCACGCGGCGTAGAAGCCACGGTGAAGTTCGCGACGGCGGCACCGGACGGTGTGAACCGGAGTTCCGGATCAGCCGTGAGGTTTCCAACGACGGTGATGATGGTGTCGCCTGCCATGTGTATCTCCCGAGTTCAGTTGCGGTTGCGCAGTGGTTGGGGTCGATGTGCACCGAGCGAGCGAGCCCCCTGTGAGAGGAGCCTAGAGCCCGGTACCGACACGCATGAGACGTTCAGAAGGACCGAATGGTTCAACTGGACGCGTCAGCAGTGCTTACTTGGCCGGTTTTGCAGCAGCCTTGGCCGCGTGCTTGGCAGCAACCTTGGCGCGACGCACCTTGGCCCGCTCATCGACACGCATCACCTTGGTGCGCAGCACCGACTCGTTCAGCTTCAGCTGACGATCGAGCTCGGTGACGGTTTGGGGCTCCGCATTGAGATCGACGACTGCGTAAATTCCCTCGGTGTGCTTGAGAATTTCGTAGGCAAGACGGCGCTTGCCCCAGACATCGACGCCTGCAACATTTCCGCCATCCTGGCGAATCACGTTGAGGAAGGTATCCAACGATGGAGCAACAGTTCGCTCATCTAGGTTGGGGTCGAGAATGACCATCAATTCGTAGTGACGCATAAGACCTCATCACCTCCTATGGACTAGGTCGGCCACGGACGTTCCGTGGCAGGAGGGTCGCCGCGTCGGCAACGCTGGCCAGGTTACCTCAACAGACCGTGACCAGCGAAATTCCCCATTCGGGACCATGAAACCTGAATCGCTAGTTAGTTTTTGCGGATGAGCACACCGACTGTGATCGCCGTCACCGATGATCTGACCGCCGACTGGCTGACGGGGGCCCTCGGAGACGGCTCGGTCGCCTCCTTCGACACCACTCGGATCGGGACCGGCCAGATGAGCGAAAGTCACCGCGTCAGTGTCCGCTACGGCGACGGGCACGGGCACGGGCCGGAGTCGGTGGTCCTGAAGATTGCTGCGTCCGATGAGACGAGTCGCTCCACCGGGGTCTCCCTCGGACTCTACGAACGCGAGGTCCGCTTCTACGCCGACATCGCCGACTCCATCGGCAGCGGCGCCCTCGCCCGGTGCCACCATGCGAGCTACGAACCGGGCACCGGGACCTTTGCCCTGGTCCTCGAGGACGCGGGGCCGGCGGAGGTGGGCAACGACATCGTGGGCGCCACGCTCGCCCAGGCCGAACTCGCGGTGCAGGCACTGGCGCGGATCCAGTCAGCAGTCCTGGGCAGCGACGATCTGGCCGCCACCGAGTGGCTCAACCGGGAACCGCCGATCGATCAGGCGCTGCTGGCGTCGCTGTTCCCGGCGTTCGTGGCCCGATACGGCGACCGTCTGGACCCGCGGCATCAAGCGTTGGCACAGCAGATGGTCGACAGTTGGGACGGCTATCTGGCCGAGCAGCAGAGCCTCCCGCATCAGAGTCTGATCCACGGCGACTTCCGCCTCGACAACCTGCTCTTCGGGCAACCGGGTGCCGCTCGCCCGGTGACGGTCGTCGACTGGCAGACCGTCGCGTGGGGCCCGGCGACCAACGACCTCGCGTACTTCCTCGGGGCGTCGCTACCGACCGAACTGCGACGGACGCACTTCGACGATCTGCTGCAGATCTACTTCGACGGGCTCGGTGGGCGAGGTCCCGCAACGGTCGACGAGGTACGCGACGGCGTCCGCAAACACACGTTCTTCGGCATGCTGATGACGATCGTCCCGTCGGTGATCGTCGAGCAGACCGAGCGCGGCGACGAGATGTTCATGACGATGTTCGCGCGACACTGCGAGCTGGCCCTCGACCTCGACTCCGCCGCGACCCTGCCCGCGCCGAGTGTCCTGCAACCCCTCGTACCCGAACCGTCGGACGAGTTCGCTCACACCCCCGGCGACGAGGACCTGTGGAACGAGAGCTGGTACTTCGACTTCGCCGACGCCGAGGCAGGAGTCGGCGGATACGTCCGGATCGGACTCACCCCCAACCAGAAGAGCTCCTGGTACACCGCGATGATCTGCGGTCCCGGCCGGCCGACGGTCGCGGTCCTCGACTTCGACCTACCGACTCCCCAGGACCTGACCTTCTCCACCGACAGGCTCGAGGCGACCCACCGCTTCGACGAACCGCTCACGACCGCGTCGGTCCTGCTGCGAGGGCGCGGTGAGTCCTTCGACGATCCGGCCGCGATCCTGCGGGGTGAGCGGGGCCGACCCGTCGAGGTGCAGATGGATCTGCGCTTCGCCAGCGCGGGCGCTGCCTACCAGTACCGCGTGACGCCGCGCTACGAAATTCCCTGCCTCGTCACCGGGACGATCAGTGTCGATGACGAGATGATCCCGATCCGGGACGTGCCCGGGCAGCGGGACCACTCGTGGGGTGTCCGCGACTGGTGGGGCATGGACTGGGTGTGGAGTGCACTGCACTTCCCGGATGGCACCCATCTGCACGGCCTCGACCTGCGGATCCCGGACCTACCGCAGATGAGTATCGGGTATGCGCAGCTGCCTGCCCTGCCGTTGCTCGAGCTCACCCGACACGTCGCCGAGTCGGAGTTCACCCCAGACGGCCGCCGCTCCGACGCACTCCCTGCCGCCACTCGCCTCGAGGTCGAACCCGGCGGCGCCAGACTCACCTTCGAACCGCTCGGCCATGGGCCACTGCGGCTGGAATCCGAGGACGGCAGGGTCGCCTGTTTCGCCCGGGCGTGGGGCCGGGTGACCGGCGCCGACGGTCGAACCGGGGTGGGCTGGATCGAATGGAACCGCAACCAGATTTCGTAGCGTCTGATACCCGCCCTTACTCTGTAGCCCATGCCATCGCCGCCCCGCGCTTCGACGTGGGAACATGCGACCCCCGACGAGCCCTCCGGCCAGGCTGCTTCGTGGCGGACCCGCATCAGCGCAGGACGCGGCGAACTGGTCCTGATCCTGCTGATCTCGCTGCTGATCAGTTCCTTCTTCATGTGGCTGAGCTACCTGGGCAAGGCGACGTGTGGCGGAGCGCCGTTCGACGAGTTCGGCCGCAGTTCCGTCTGGCCCGTGGGTTCGGGCGAGATCGTGATGCCCTGTTACTCGGATCTGCAGTTCCTATGGGTCGGCCGCGACATCAACAACCACATCTTCCCGTTCATCCACGGCGGGATCGACGACAACGGCGTGCTCTACGGCGGCGTGGTCGAGTACCCGGTGCTGTCCGGTCTGCTGATGTACATCGGCGCCAGCGGCGCTCACACCGACATCGACTTCCTGACCCAGTCAGCACTTCTGCTCGCGCCGTTCGGGGTGCTCATCGTCATCCTGCTCGCCCTGCTGGCGCGCTGGTGGGTGCTGCTCTGGGCCGCGACCCCGCCGCTGATCCTCTATGCGTTCCACAACTGGGAACTCCCCGTCGTCGCGACCTCGGTCGGCGCGGTGGCGGTCATGGTGCTGGGCTCCCGCATCAACACCCGCACAGGCCGACCGTGGATGTCGTTGCGTACCAGTGCGCTCTGGGCATCGTTCATCCTCTCGATCGGGTTTTCGCTCAAGATCTATCCCGGCCTGTTCGTCCTCCCGCTGGCCATCTTCGTGCTCACCCGCGGACTCGCCCCGGGAGCAGGCGCGAGCGACGACAGCGGACGCGGCGGCGACTCCCGGGTCCGCCTCGACTGGGCGGGCGCAGGTGCGGTGGCCGGTGTCGCGGTCGCGACGGTGCTCGCGGTCCAATTGCCGTTCATGATCGCCGGGTTCGAGGGCTGGCAGGCGTCCCTGTCGTTCCAGGGCAAGCGCAAGGCCGATGTCGACACGAACTCCATCTGGTACTGGGGTCTACGGCATTTCACCGGCAGCGGACCCAGCGACGATCCCAGCCTCTACAACTCCATCGTCGGGGTCGCCTCGCCACTGCTGATCATCGCCTCACTGGCGTTGGCGGTCTGGTTCGGTCTACGGCACTGGCAGCGCGGCAACGTCTTTCCCTGGATCGGCGTCAGCGCCGCGATGCTGGCCGGGTTCATGCTGTTCCACAAGGTGCATTCACCGCAGTACACCCTCTGGATCCTGCCGTTCTTCGTTCTGCTCAAAGTCGACTGGCGCGTGATCCTGCTGTACCTGATCGGCGACCTCGCCCTGGACCTCACCATCTTCCGGATGTTCGGGATCCTCACCCGCGGCGACGACATGACCTGGTGGGTCATGGGTGGCGTACAGCTCGGCGTGTGGTCGCACGCACTGTGCCTGGCGTTCCTGATCTATCATTTCGTGGGCGCGGGGCTGCGAGTACCGCCTGAAATACCCTCGACGGCCGGGCCACGGAGCGCTACCGTACCGGCATGAACTGGTTGAGCGCCCCTGTCCTGTCCGGTACGCGAGTTACTTTGCGCCCCTTGGAACTCTCGGACGCGGCCGCCCTGGCCACAGCCGTCGACGCCCCGGAGAAGTTCCGTTGGACGACTGTTCCCGCCGACGAGCAGGACGCCCGTGACTACATCCAGACCGCCCTCGACACCCCCGATCGGGTCGCCTTCGCCGTCGTCGACTCGGTGACGGACCGGATCGTCGGCTCGACCAGCTTCTACGACGTCAGTCCGACGAATCGAGCGCTGGCCGTCGGTTACACCTGGTACTCGGCCTCGGTGCAGGGCACCACCGTCAATCCCGACGCGAAGTTGCTCCTGCTCCGGCACGCGTTCGAAGAGCTGGGCGCGGTACGCGTGGTGTGGCACACCGACGAGCGCAACGCGCAGTCGCGGGCGGGGATCGCCAAACTGGGCGCGACCTTCGAAGGTCTGCTGCGCAAACACAAGCCGTTGGCCGGCGGTGAATGGCGGACCACAGCGCAGTTCGCGATGACCGACGACGACTGGCCCGCTGCCCGGGCGAAGCTCCTGCAACGTCTGAGCTGAACTCAGGCGCCTGGAGCTAGGAATCCTCGAGAAGTAGTGGTCCCGTGGCCGCGTCGTCGTCGCGATGGCGGACCGCGGGTGTGCGCCGCGGCCACGGCATCCGATCGGGGGCGAGATCGAGAACACCGCCGCCGGGATCGTCTGCGGACAATCTCCGCCAGCCGCTGCCCCGCCGGACCAAGTCCTCGGTCGGATGGTAGATCTGCCAGATCACCAACGCGCACAGCGCGATCACCGCGATGTCGCGGATCACCACCGCCGTGAGGAACCACTGCTCCGGCAGTCCGTCACCGGTCTCCTGGAACAGGTACCACATCATGCGCGGCACCCACACGAGCGAATCGATCACCATCCACGCCAACAAGATACGAGTGTGTGGCAGCGCCAGCACCGCCAACGGCACCAACCACAGCGAGTATTGCGGACTCCAGACCTTGTTCACGAGCAGAAACCCTGCGACGGTCAAGAACATCAGCTGCGCCAGGCGCGGGCGCATCGGGGCGTGGAACCCGATGAACACCACGACGAGACACACCAGGATGAACAAGCCCATGCTGATCGCATTGAGCAGCGACGGCGCCTGCCCGGGCTGATTGCCCCACTCATACCCGGATACTGCCGAGATGACGTTGAAGAGGGTATCGGGGTCGGTGCCGCGTTCGGAGTTGTACCGGAAGAACTCTGACCAGCCGCGGGGATAGAGCACCATGATCGGCAGGTTGATGACCAGCCAGGTGGCGGCGGTCATGACAGCGGCGATCCCGAAGTCGCGGACCTTGCCCGCCCGTAGGCACAGCACCAGCAAAGGGATCAGCAACAACCCCGGATAGAGCTTCGCCGCCATCCCGATCCCGAGGAAAAGTCCCGTCAGCCAAGGGTTTCGACGTGACCAGGCCAACATCGCCACGGCCAGCGCGGCGGTGGCGATGGCGTCGAAGTTCGTGAAGATGTGCACGATCACCAACGGTGATGCGGCAGCCAGAGCCGCCGCCCATACCCGACGCTGCGCGGTGAGCGCGGTGGCCCAGATGGTGACCAACCAGCACAGGGCGAGACCGAGTGCGACCAGATTGAAGAACAGCACGACGTCGAGAGCCGCAGGTACACCCCAGTTCTCGTGTGCCCACGCCCACCCCTGCGCCGTCTGCGCGGCGGCGTACATGAACATGCCCGTCGCGACGGGATACTCCATGAATCGCTGCTCTTGCCCGCCGGTGCCGTCATCCTGGAACCACGACGCCTTGTACGGCAGTGCCCCCTCGTTCAGCTTCTCGGCGCTGTAGAGGGGGATGGTGTCGGCGTAACACATTGCCGTGTACTGACGGTGGTTGTCCCAGTCAAGACCGAGCACCTTGGTGTTCTTGTCCGGAGCCTGCTGCAGGCAGCCGGCTTTCGCGAACCAGCCGAGGGCCATGAACACGAGGGCGATCAGCAGGATCACGCGGATCGGGGTCCAGCCGGGACTGCGGCCGACCACAGCGTGCAGCCCGACAGGGCCGCCGATCACCATGCTGCCCGGGGCCACTACGGGGTCGCTGCGACTCGGCAGCACCCGCGTACTCGCCTCGCGCCGATCGGCCGCGTACTCCGACGGCGACGCGAACAGGTTCAGAGAATCCGTGGTCGGCGTCTGCTCGGCGCGGGGCCCATCGTCTCGGGCCTCGACTCCGCTGTCCGAATCCCCCTCAGTTGTCACGGACAGCGCCTACGGGCTACCGCGGCCCGGGCCGCCCTCTTCTGCAGGCAGCGTCGGTTCGGTCTCCGTCTCGGTGTCCGGATCTGGATTCGCCTGCCCCGGCAGCGGTATCACCACACCCGGCGCCAGGGTCACGCCCGGCGGGGTCGTCGTGGTCGGCGGAGCGGTCGTCGTGGACGGCGGCCTGGCTGTGGTGGTGGTGTAGGTCTCGGGCGGCGCCTCGTAGGGCACGCCGGCGACGCCACCGATTTCCGTGGGCTCAGGGAAGCTCTCGATCGGCTGGCCGTCGAGCGCACGGTTCATCGCCGTACGCCAGATCTGCGCGGGCAATCCTGAGCCGTAGATGGTTGCGCCGCTGTAGTTCTTCAGCGCACCACCCTTGTCGGTACCGACCCACACCGCCGTCGACAGCTGCGGGGTGTAACCGACCATCCAGGCATCCTTGTTCAGGCCTGTGTCCCCGAGCTGGGTGGTTCCGGTCTTCGACGCCGACGGGCGCTCGCCCCCGTCGAGGGCGTTGCCGTTGGAGTACGCCGCGATCGGTTCCAGTGCCGCGGTGGTGTTGTCGGCGACCTCGGCAGGGAGCCGGCGCTCACCCTGGTTGTCGGTGCGCTCATACAGCACCTCGCCCTTGGAGTTCTCGACCTTCTGCACGAAGTGCGGTGAATGGAACATGCCCGACGCGGCCAGGGTGCCGTAAGCCGAGGCCATGTCGATGACCCGCGAATCGTACTGTCCGAGAACCACACCACCCTCGACGCCGCCGTCCGGGTTCTGCAGGGTCTTGACCCCACTGTTGGAGACCTCGGGGATACCCGCGCGGTGGGCCGCTTCCGCGACTGCGTTGGGTCCGCCGTTGAGGTCCATCATCAGCCGGTAGTAGACGGTGTTCAGCGACATCTTCATCGCGGTGGCCAGGTTGCAGCTGCCACATGATTCGCCGTCGGAGTTGTTGACGGTGAATCCACCCGCACCCTCGAAGGGCGCTGAGCTGTAGTTCTTGGACAACGGGATGCCCTGCTCGAGGGCGGCGACGAGCGCGAAGACCTTGAACGACGACCCGGTCTGCAGGTCGGCCTGCGCGTAGTCGTAACCGTTGCCGTCGTTGCCGCCGAAGTAACCCTTGACGCCACCTGTGCGTGGATCGATCGAGACCACCGCCGTGCGGATGTCGTTCGGTTCGCCCTCACGTAAGTCGTTGGCGCTGCTGACGTTGGCGTTCTGGACCTGCGGATCGATCGTCGTCGTGACGCGGAGCCCGCCGGTGCGGATCTCCTCCTCCGAGATGTTCAGGGTGCCCAACTCCGCCAGCACCTGTCGCTTGATCAGACCGTTGGGTCCGTTGCTCGCCGGATCCCCGGTCTCTGCCTGCTGGTCGACGACCTTCGGATACTGCTGAGCCGCAGCTTCTTCCTCGGTGATGGCGCCGGTGGTGACCATTCCGTCGAGGACGTAGCTCCACCGACCCTCCGCTGCCTGCAGATTGGTCGCGGGATCGTAGTACGAGGGCGACCGGATCGAACTCGCCAACACCGCGGCCTCGGGCAAGGTGATGTCGCGGATGTCTTTGTTGAAGTACGCCTTGGAGGCAGCCGAGACACCGTAGGCGCCGCGACCGAAGTAGATGGTGTTCAGGTAGGCGGCCAAGATGTCCTGCTTCGACCACTCATTGGCCATCTTGGTGGAGATCGCGAGCTCGCGGAACTTGCGCTGGTAGCTGGCCTCGTCGCCGGTCAGCACGTTCTTGACGTACTGCTGGGTGATCGTCGAGCCACCGCCCGCGTCCTCGCGGCCGGTGATCTTGCCGAGCGCGGCGCGACCGTAACCGCTGATCGAGAACCCGGCGTTCTCCTCGAACTCGCGGTCCTCGGCGGCGATGACCGCCTGCTGCAGTACGAGAGGGATCTCTTCGATCGGGACGTCGGTACGGTTGCCCTCCGGCGGCACGATCTTCGCGATCTCGCCGCCGCGCGAATCGACCACCGTCGCGATCTGGCTCTGCTTGATGTCGCCGGGTGCGGGCACGGACAGGTCTGCGTAGGTGAACAGGAACACTGCCGCCATCACCAGGACGAACCCCGGCAGCAATGCGCCGCCGAGGCCGATGATCCAGGCGATGACCTTGTGGATGCGTCGCTTCTTCTGGACCGGGGTCCGGCCAGCCGAAGCGGGACGTCCGCCGTCGTGCTCCGAGGTCCAACTGGACCTGTTCGGTCCGTCAGGGCCACTGTTCACAGATACTTCTCCATACCTTCGGTACCCAGTACTTCCGGGCCACCGGCGATGTCCACTTGCGCGGACCCACCGGCTGAATTGTTTGCCACGCGTCCACCGGCCACCCGGCGACTACGTCGCACGCGTGGCCGTGGCGGCAGTCCAGATACGTACGACTGGACCAAATGGTTCCAGCTACACGTCCGGCACACCTCCACCACATGTACCGAGAACTCCTCCTGGCTCACTGCCAGGTGCAGGATCTCCTCGGTCGTCCGGGCTGATCCCGACACCTGCCCGAGTTTCTCGCCGAACACCCACGACACGATGGTGACCTGCTCTTTTCTGCAGATCGGGCACCGCGTGGCGGACGGTCGACCGTGAAACTTGGCCGCACGCAGCAGATAGGGGCTGGCGTCGCAGACTTCGGCGACCCCGGTACGTCCGGAGTACACCTCGGCCAGCCGAGACTTGCGCTGTAACGCGTAGTCCACCACCTGTCGCTGCAATCGCACTCGTCAAGAGTACGTGGCACGGCGAAACCCATGTCTGCGGTTGTCCGACCGGACGCCCGGTTCGGCACGGTCCACGGAGGTCATCTCAGCGCTGTGTGGCGGAAACGTTTCCGATCACCGCAGTTCAGACGCAGTTTCCGACCCGGTTATATCGGCGCGATACATTCGGGTGTACTGTTTGGCACACAGGTTTCTGCAACACGTTGAATGGAGGTGTAATCCCGATGCTCGAACTCGCAGTACTCGGCTTGCTCCTCGAGTCCCCGATGCACGGCTATGAGTTGCGTAAGCGGCTCACCGGTCTGCTCGGGGCGTTCCGGGCGTTTTCGTATGGATCGCTGTACCCGTCGCTGCGACGTATGCAGGCCGACGGTTTGATCGCTGAGGATGCGGCCCCCACGGGAACGCTCAAACGACGCGCTCGTCGCGTCTATGCGCTGACCCCCAAGGGTCGTGAACGGTTCGCAGAACTGGTCGCGGACACGGGTCCTCAGAACTACACCGACGACGGCTTCGGAGTGCATCTCGCATTCTTCAGCCGGACCCCCGCAGAGGCGCGGATGCGCATTCTCGAGGGTCGTCGCCGGCAGGTGGAAGAGCGCCGCGAAGGTCTCCGTGAAGCAGTTGGACGCTCGAACCGCACAGTCGATCGCTACACGAAGCAGCTCCATCAACTGAGTCTCGAATCCAGTGAACGTGAAGTCCGCTGGCTCAACGAGCTCATCGCCGCCGAGGGATCGGAGCGAGTCGAGGACCCGACAGCAGTGTCGAGAAACCCCGGCCCACTTCCGACCGAGACGGTCCATGCAGAACCCGAAACAACCTCAGTTACACCACACAAAGAAGGGGAACCCGACCATGGGTGACAACACCAATTCAGTTCGCGTGGCGATTGTTGGCGTGGGAAACTGCGCCTCATCCCTGGTCCAGGGCGTGCAGTACTACCAGGATGCCGATGAGAACGCAGTCGTTCCCGGCCTCATGCACGTGAAGTTCGGCCAGTACCACGTTCGCGACGTGCAGTTCGTCGCCGCGTTCGACGTGGATGCCAAGAAGGTCGGATTCGACCTCTCCGACGCCATCTTCTCCAGCGAGAACAACACCATCAAGATCGCTGACGTGCCGCCGACCGGGGTCACCGTCCAGCGTGGGCACACCCTCGACGGACTCGGCAAGTACTACCGCGAGACCATCACCGAGGCCGATGGCGAGGGCGCCGACGTCGTCCAGACCCTGAAGGACGCCAAGGTCGATGTGCTCGTCTCGTACCTGCCCGTCGGATCCGAGCAGGCCGACAAGTTCTACGCGCAGTGCGCCATCGACGCGAACGTCGCGTTCGTCAACGCACTCCCGGTCTTCATCGCCAGCGACCCCGTGTGGGCCAAGAAGTTCGCCGACGCCGGCGTGCCGATCGTCGGAGACGACATCAAGAGCCAGGTCGGTGCCACCATCACCCACCGCGTCATGGCAAAGCTGTTCGAAGACCGCGGCGTCACCCTGGACCGCACTTACCAGCTGAACGTCGGCGGCAACATGGACTTCAAGAACATGCTCGAGCGTGAGCGTCTGGAGTCCAAGAAGGTCTCCAAGACCCAGGCCGTGACGTCCAACCTGACCGGTTCGCTGTCGGGCAAGATCGACGACAAGAACGTGCACATCGGCCCGTCCGATCACGTCGCATGGCTCGACGACCGCAAGTGGGCCTACGTCCGCCTCGAAGGCCGCGCCTTCGGCGACGTGCCGCTGAGCCTCGAGTACAAGCTCGAGGTCTGGGACTCCCCCAACTCGGCCGGCATCATCATCGACGCCGTGCGTGCAGCCAAGATCGCCAAGGACCGTGGCATCGGTGGACCCATCCTCCCCGCCTCGGCCTACCTGATGAAGAGCCCGCCCGAGCAGCTCGCCGACGACGTCGCGCGCACCCAGCTCGA
Organism: Williamsia limnetica; assembly: GCF_003217475.1. Classification (GTDB taxonomy): domain Bacteria; phylum Actinomycetota; class Actinomycetes; order Mycobacteriales; family Mycobacteriaceae; genus Williamsia; species Williamsia limnetica. The sequence continues at coordinate 66,480 of NZ_QJSP01000020.1, forward strand.
AGCCTTTATCGTCGGCGCAGACGCCTGATCTGATCTAGACGTTCCACACCAAGAGCCGCACACCTGCAAAGGTGTGCGGCTCTTGGCATTCGAGGGTGTAGAACTCCCGGCCATTGACTTCAAGTCAACTTGAGGTCCTACGCTCCTGCGATGACCCAGAACTCAGCAGCGACGACGCCGAAGACGTCTGACCTCAACAGCATCCGAGCAATCATCGAAGACGTACAGGCCGGATTCAATCGCAACGACGCCGACCTCATGAACGTTCACTTGGCCGAGGACGCCATCATCGTGAACGCCCGCGGTGTGAGGCTCACGGGGCGTCCGGCCATCGACGAGGCGACACGCGAGGGTCTGGCCGCAGGTTTCCTGCGCGATGCCACCGCGTATTACCAACTCACCGACATTGCACTGCTGGCCCCCGACGTCATCACGGCCGGCAAGAACGCTTGGTCGACCCAGCAGGATTTCGAGGTAGGGAACCCGCCGGAAATGAATGCGCTCTACATCTTCATCCGCCGATCAGGCCGTTGGCTGATCTGGCGTCGGCAGAACACCTTGATCGCGTGAGTTTCAGCGACCACTGTGACGGTGAAGGTCAAGCAACGCAGGGCCGAGCCGATACTCGCAGTATCTATTTGCTATCGTAATCTCACACTTCAGGGGAGGAACTTTGATGAGTGGTCGATTCAAGAGCTTGGTTGCCGGTGTTGCTGTCGCCGCGACGATCGGCGTGGGTGGCGGCCTGGCGGTGGGCACAGCGCCGGCCACGGCCGTGACCGTGCGGGAAACTCAGGGGATCTGGGTCATCACGCTCACACATGAGGAGACGGTGGCCGCCGCCCAGGTCGGTGCGGGCAATGTGATCAATGCCGTGCTGGGCAACGACCACTGGCGGGTGACGTTGGACAGCGATTCCAAATACGCAGGCGGTAGTTACTACCGACCGGACAAAGGCCGCACGTGGAGCAATGTCACCGGCCAACAGGTGATCTCCGAAGCCGCCGCCCACCGGAACGGGTACGTGGTGCTCGGAGTGTTCCCAGACAACCCGGACATGCCTTTGTGGGTCGCGCAAGCCTGGTAAGTCCGCCCCGCACGCCCCGCGCGTGCGCAGTCACAACAACACACCGCCGGAAATCTCGATGCGCTCACCCGTCGCCCAGCGGAGCTCATGAGAGACGAGGGCTGAGATCGCGTCGGCGATGTCAGTCGGGTCGCCCACGCGCCCGAGAGCGGTCTGTCCGGAGAGTGCCGCGCGCATGGCTTCGCTGTCGCGCATGGCTCCACCGTTGAAGTCGGTCGCGGTCGGGCCGGGGGCGATCGAATTGATCCGAATGCCTCGCGGCCCCAGTTCGAGAGCAAGGCTGCGGGTCAGCGCTTCGAGGGCCTTCTTCGACGCCGCATAGACGGAGGTCGCCGGGCTGACGTGTCGACTGAGCGAACTCGACACGTTCACGATGCTTGCCCCGTCCGACAGGTGGGGCAAGAAGGCTTGCGTGACGAACAGTGGACCACGGACGTTGACCGCGAAGGTGGCGTCGAAGTCTTCCGCCGTGATGTCGCCGAGCGGCGCGAACAGGCCCACCCCGGCGTTGTTGACCAGCACGTTGATGGTGCCTGCGTCCCATTCCTGTCTGATGCCGGCGAGCACAGCGACGCGAGCGTCCTCGATCGAGGAGAGGTCGGCCACATCCATCTGGACCGCGATCGCCTCGCCGCCCGATTGGACGATGTCGTCCACGACCTCGCCTGCACCGCCTCGAGAGGCCGCGACGACTTTGATCTTGCGCTCGGCCAAAGCCAGTGCGGTGGCTGCTCCGAGTCCGCGGTTGGCGCCTGTCACTAGGGCTACACGGGTCATGACGCCTCCTGGTCAGTTAAGTAAATGGATACTTACTTGTAAGGTAGCCCTGACAGCAAAACCCGTCAATTCAAAGCAGGAGAAAGACGATGGCCCGCGACGCCGAAGCCACCAGAGAGCGGATCCTCGCTGCTGCCACCGACGAGTTCGCCGCACACGGATATGCGGGTGGGCGGGTCGAGCGGATCGCCACCAAGGCGCAGAGCAACGTTCGGATGATCTACGCGTACTACGGCGGCAAGAGCGGTCTGTTCGATGCAGCTCTGGCGGAGGCGTTGCGCCGCATGGCCGAGGACGTCCCACCGCGCCCCGATGACCTTGCCGGCTGGGCCGGTGACGTGTTCGACCATCATCAGCGCTTCCCCGAAATACTCCGGCTGAGTATGTGGGCTCAGCTCGAGCGGCCCGAGGCCACCGCTGAGCCGAGCGAGGTCTATCGGAACAAGGCGCTCGCCGTCGCAACGGCCGCGGCGCAACCGTTGTCGGCCGTCGACGTCCTGGTCTTCATCTACGCCATCGCGCAGGCCTGGCAGCTCTCACCACAGGGACTCACCGGACTCGATGAGAATCCAGGCAGCGGTCATGACATCGCCGCTCGCCGGCAATCGGTCGTCACCGCTGTCGAGCGGATGCTGCAAGCTCAATCGATGAACGGAAGCAACGAATAGCGGGGCGACCTCGTGACCTCTCGCCGACGACCAGCCCGTATTCTGCCGATGTGTCGAGGTCGGTAGAGCAGTGGGCAGCACAGTTGCAGCAACTGGACCGCAGCGAGTGGCTCGCGTTTCTGGACTCGAACTCGGGCCTACCTGGCCCGCGAGCAAACACATCATTGGCCACCGCATTGGCGCACCTCGCCGATCCGGGCATGGTTGATCAACTTCTGGCAAGCGATGACGAATACCAGATGCTCTGCGGCGCTGTCTGTCTGGGCGCGCAGGTCGTCGACCCTGAGGTGCGGGCGAAGCTCCGGGTACTCGCTGTCGATGAACGGTGGCGGGTTCGCGAAGGCGTGGTGATCGGCATCCAAGAAGCAGCCGACACCGATCTACCCGCCGTGCAGTCGGTCGTACTGGACTGGGCCGGCGACCCAGAACCCCTGATGGCCCGCGCTGCCGCCGCGGCCATATGCGAACCGCGGCTGCTGCGCTCACCTGAGGCAGCCGCCATTGCCATCGACGTATGTCGGCACGCGACGGCGGTATTGGTCGCCCTACCCGGCACCGCGCGGCGCTCCGCGGCAGCACGGTCTCTGCGTCAAAGCCTCGGATATTGCTGGAGCGTTGCAGTGGCCGCCGACCCGACAGCACTGGCCGAGTTCAAGGCCCTCGACAACACAGACCCGGACGTCGAGTGGATCGTCCGGACCAACCTCAAGAAGAAGCGACTGGCCCGACTCCTCTGACCTGGGCGGAAGGCCGCTCGGGACCTGAGCACGGTCAGCCATAACACGGCTCATGGAGCTCATGACAAGATGGACCGTGCCGGTAGAAACGATGCCGCCTTCGCTCGCGGTGGCATTCATTGCCCGGGCGGTGACCTGTAGACAACTGTGAAGGGAAGCCCGCCTGTGCGCACAGAAGACAACGACTCCGTCGTCATCGGCGGTGGGCAGATCGCCGGCACTGCAGCGTTGACCGTGGTGACCGTCGAACGTGACCAACTGGTCATCGTGACAGTGCAGGGCAGCGTCGATGTCCTGACCGCACCGCAGCTGTCCGAGGCAGTCGACAACGCTCTCACCGGCGAACCACGAGGCCTGATCATCGACCTGTCGACCACCGAATTCCTGGCCTCCGCGGGCATGTCTGCGCTGGTCGCAGCGCACGAGGCGATCGCCCCGGCCGGCAAGCTCGGAGTCGTGGCAGACGGCCCATCCACCGCGCGACCGATCCGCCTGGTCGGTCTCGACCAGACACTGACCCTCTACCCCACCCTCGAGGACGCCATCGGGGCCATGACCTGATCGCGCACACATAGGGTCGCGCAGTAACCAGGGACGGGTCGTTGCGTGGACCAATTGGTTCATGTTAGATCGAAGAGATCCGATCAACTATGTCGACAAGGAACCCGTGCCAGCACACATCGCTACTGCTCCACCCGTCGCCCATGCCGCACTTCTAGGCCTCGGGGTGTACCGGCCACGTCGTGTTGTACCCAACTCAGAACTGGTCGACCAGATCGACTCCACTGACGAATGGATCCGGTCGCGTTCTGGCATCGAGTCTCGTCGGTGGGCCGGGGCCGACGAGACAATCGTCTCGATGAGCGTGGCCGCTGCCGCCGATGCGCTTGCCGCGTCCGGCTTGGCCGCCGATCAGATCGACGCGGTTGTTCTCGCGACGTCCTCGCAGATGGTGCTGGGACCGTCTGCCGGAGCGGTCGTCGCAACGGAACTGGGGATGCATGACACCGCCGCCTACGACATCTCTGCAGGCTGCGCCGGATTCTGTTACGCCCTGGGCAACGCAGCAGGCCTTGTACGGGCAGGCCAGGCGCGGCATGTGCTGGTGATCGGGGTGGAGCGGTTGTCCGACCTTCTCGATCCCACCGACAGGACCTGCGCGTTCATCTTTGCCGATGGCGCAGGTGCGGTTGTGGTGGGCCCATCGGACTCAGAGGGTATCGGTCCGACCGCATGGGGTTCCGATGGAAGTCAAACCGATGCGATCAAGCAGGACAAAGACTTTCAAGAGTACTTCGCTGAGGTCGCGGTTGCCGCGGACGGTGGTGCAGCAGCGGAGCGTCCGTATATCCGCATGAAGGGCCAGGCCGTATTCCGTTGGGCTGCGACCTTTTTGGACAAGGCGGGACGGGACGTCCTGGACAAGTCCGGCCTCACTGTCGATGACCTGGACGCGTTCATACCGCATCAGGCCAACAGTCGTATCACTGACGCCCTGATCCGGGTGCTGCATATGCCCGACTCGGTCGCGGTCGCTCGGGACATCGTCGAGACCGGCAACACCAGCGCAGCATCGATCCCCATGGCGATGGAACAGGTCATCCGTTCCGGCCAGGCCCGGCCTGGAGACACCGCAATGCTGCTCGGTTTCGGAGCGGGGTTGGCTTACGCCGGGCAGGTCGTCCGACTGCCTGCGATCGTCTAGCGAAAGGGTCCCGACCAGCGCCGTAGGCATCGCTCATTCGTCGTTCGCAGCACCCCTGCCGGCAACGATGAGTCGTCGATGCGTCTGCACCTCGGGCCCCAGCGGTAGAAGGTTGCGAACGAGTTCATCCCCAACCAGGTGCAGTTCGTCGTCGGTCATCGGGTCGAGCGCATCGAGAATGAACAACGCAGTGGTCGTGGCGTCGTTCAATTGGGTACGCCGACCTTGACGCCAGTTCCACCGCCGGCAGGTCACGCCGATGTCGTCGCACCACACCACCTCACCGGCGGTGGGGTGTTCGGTCACGTCTTCGCCGGCGGCGGTGGTGTCGAACTGCTCGCTGCCATCTGCGCGGATCAGCCGAGGGGCGCCGCGATAGCGGCCCAGATCCTCACCCCCGAGCGGGATCTGATGGATGACCGAGATCGCGTTGTAGACGTCGGTCAGCCGGTTCACGCGCGGCAGCCCGGACTCGGCACGCCGGAGCAACGCCTCCGCGCTGTTACGGGTGCGCTGGGGTTTTGCTCCGAACGCGCGATACGCCTCACGCCAGGAAGCCATGTGCGGCAACTCTTCCACCGGATACTGGGCCAGGGCGAGACGCGCGGACTCCTCCGCCTCCTGCAGCAACGCTTCACTCGTGTCGTCACTGGGACCGGGGACCAATCCATCAACCGCGATCAACAGGGCGCGGTAGTCCGGGCGCAGATCGAAGACCGCCTCGTCGACGCCGGCCCTGCTCAACACGTCAAAGTCGCTCATAATGTTCATCCTTCGGCGGAGTCAGTTGCGTTGCCGAGCATATCCCTCGGACTACCGCGCATCTGTCGTCGCCGGGGGTCCGATCAACGACGAAGACCCACCGGGAGTCGGTGGGTCTTCGTCTCGTCAGGGGTAGTGCCCGGCTTCGGATCAGCCGACGACCGTGGTGTCGTAGTAACCGTCCCCGTCGGTGTCGACATGCACGGTGTCGATGTAGCCGTCGTTGTTGGCGTCCTCATGCATCTCGTCGGCCATGCCGTCGCCGTCGGTGTCGTACTCCTCGTAGTTCGCGATGCCGTCACCATCGGTGTCGGTGAGTGCCGTGTCGACGATTCCGTCGGCGTTGGTGTCGTAGTACTCGGTGGCCATGATGTTCTCCTCGCTGGTGTGTGGCTTTCGGGGATAGGAGTGACCCACACCGGCGAATGTTCCCTGCACGCTGCGAGGTCAGCCGAACGCTCGACACGCGCATCTCACCCTGAAAACCGGCCAACAAAAGAGGCCGGAGGGTAAATACCCCTCGTCGAGCCGCTACGTACCGGTTTTCAGGGCAGGCCCTACAGCTGCCAGTGCACCGGCTGGGAGATGATGTCCGCCAGCCGCCTGCGGTAGTACTTGGCCGACTCCTCATTGAACGCGCTCATCGTCTTCGCGGTCGCCGCGGCGTCACGAGCACGCATCGCATCGAGGACGTCCTGCTGCATCTCCACCGCGGCCAGCCTGGTGGCCATCGGATGCTCATTGGGTTCGGCGTCGCGCACCAGTAACCACAGCGTCTCCATGACGATCTTCAGTGCGGGATTGCCGGCCGCCTCGTACACGCACCGCTGAAAGACCGCGTTGTTCTCCTGGAAGTTCGCGTAGTCGCCCGGATCTTCACGCATCCTGTCGAGCGCGGTCTGCATGACCTCGATCTGCTCGTCCGTGACGTTCTCCGCGGCAGCGCGGGCCACGATGGGCTCCAGCATCAACCGGACGTCGATCACGTCGCTGATGTTGGCGCTGTCGATCTGCAGGAACAGCTTCATCGTGTTCCCCAGCGATTCGAGCTCGGGCCGCTTGGCGACCGGGCCACCGCCGATGCCGGACTTGATGGTCACCAGGTCCCGACTCTCGAGCAGACGCAGCGCCTCGCGGACCGTCGTGCGGGCGACCCCGTGCTCGGCCACCATCTCTTTCTCGGTCGGAAGCCGCTGACCGACCACGATGCCGCCGGTGAGGATCTGATCCGCGATGACGTTCGCGATTTTCGCGGACATCTTCTGTCCGCGTATACGCGGCCCTACTGTGTCTTCTGCGGTCATATCTCCCCCATGGCGATCAGCTGGCGCTGTGTGGTCACCAGCGCGTTCGGCTCGTACGCTGACAACACTTCCAGCGTTCTGGCATTGCGCCCAACAGTACCCATCCGAACTGTGACGTGGATCAAGTCTGTACATAGTTAGCGAAATTAGATACTGTAGCCAATGTCAGCAAAGTACCCAGCGCGGCACAGGAGGTAGCGATGTTGCCAACGCGGCCACCGAAACCCGAACTGGCACAATCATTTCGCGACGGCGGACACTGGACCGATCACCCGATCGGCCACTTTCTGACCCGTGCAGCCCAGCGCTATCCGATGGCGACCGCGGTGGCCGACGGCGACCGCCGGCTCACGTTCGCCGACATCGACCTGCAGGCAACCCGGCTGGCGGCTGCTCTGCGCGCCCGCGGGGTCACCGCGGACGACGTGGTGTCCTTTCAGCTTCCCAACTGCGCCGAGGCCGTCATCGTCTTCCAGGCCGTCATGAAGCTGGGCGCCGTCGCCAACCCAATTGTGCCGATCTACCGGTCACGGGAGTTGCGGTTCATCCTCGGCCAGTCGCGTGCCAAAGTCGTGTTCATTGCCGCCGAACTCCGCGGTGTCGACGTCGACGAGATGTATCGGGACCTCGCCGCAGAACTTCCGGACCTCGAATGGATCATCTCGCTCGGAGAGACCTCGGCCGGCGGTCTCGCCGTCACCTGGGCCGACCTCATGGACTCGGTCAGTACCCAGATGGTCAACCAGACAAGGGCCATCGCGCCGCCGGCAGCTGACGACGTCTGCCTGCTGCTGTACACCTCCGGCACCACCGCAGATCCCAAAGGGGCCCTGCACAGTCACAACACCCTGGTCTACGAGAACCGGTCGATGATCGACTGGTTCAGCCTCAACGAGACCGACGTGATCTTCAACCCCTCACCCGTCACGCATGTCACCGGCATCAACTGCGCATTGATCCTCCCCTTCGTACTCGGCGCACCCGTTGTCCTGCAGGACGCCTGGGATCCAGCGGTCGCACTCCAGCGCATCGTCGACGAGCATTGCAGCTTCATGATCTTCTCCACCCCGTTTCTGCGTGGGCTGCTCGATGTCTCCGAATCAACCGGCACACCCACACCCTCGATCCGGTACATCGTTTGTGGCGGCGCCGACATCCCGGACGCACTCACCGCAGCAGCCACCGATCGTCTCGGGACGGTGGTGCGGATGTATGGCGCCACCGAGGGTCCGTCGGTCAGTACCGCCGATCGCTGGGACCCTCTCTACCTCCGGATCAGCACCGACGGACGGCCGATGGGCCCGACCGAATTGGTGGTGGCAGGTGGTAACGGCGGTCTCGCACAGGTCGGCGAGGTCGGCGAGATCATGTGGCGTGGCCCGGACACCTTTCTCGGCTACCTCGAGTCCGCTCTCAACGCAGCGGCTTTCACTGCTGACGGATTCTTCCGGACCGGCGATCTCGGCCGGTTCGACAGCAGCGGCGCAATCCACATCGTCGGTCGGATCAAGGACATCATCAACCGGTCGGGCGAGAAGATCAGTGCCCACGATGTCGAGAATCAGCTCAGCGAACACCCCGCTGTCGTCGAGGTCGCTGTCGTCGCCGGCCCGGACCCTCGAACCGGTGAACGCGGATGTGCGTTCGTGGTGACCCGCGATCACAGCGACCTCACGCTCGGAGAAGTCCACTCATTTCTTCTCGAACGCGAGATCGCCGTCCAAAAGATCCCGGAGAGCGTTTTCGTCGTCGATTCGCTGCCGAAGACGGCCAGCGGCAAGGTACAGAAGTTCGCACTGCGCGACTGGACCCGCGACCGGGATGCTCTTCCACCGCAGATGGCGACGATGACGTTCGCCGCAACACACGAGAAATAGGGGCCGAATGACTGTTCAGACGCCTGGCATCGAACACCTCGTCGTCACCGAGCCGGAACCGGGTATCGCACTCGTCGAGCTGGCCCGCGGCAAGGTGAACGCGATCGACACCCAGATGTACGACGAGATCGCAGAAGTATTCGACACGTTGTCCGACAACCAGGACATCCGTGCCATCGTGCTCACCGGCCGCGGCCGGATCTTCTGTGCGGGCAATGATCTCGGAAGCTTCCGGGTGATGGATGCGGTCAGTGGCGACGTCGAGATGCGCGGCGTGCGACGCGCGCTCTTCGGCCTCTACGACTGTGCGCTACCCGTCATCGCAGCCATCAACGGGCCGGCGCTCGGCAGCGGACTTGCCCTGGCATCTCTCAGCGACATCGTGGTCGCCTCCGACCGGGCCACGTTCGGTCTGCCGGAGATGGGAGTCGGTGTGCTCGGCGGCGGCCGCTTCACCGCCAGAATGCTTCCGCAACAGGCGATGCGCCGGATGTTCTTCACCGCCGAACCCGTCGATGCCCAGACCCTGAGAAGCTGGGGTGCGCCGCTCGACGTGGTACCTCACGACGACCTTCTCGAGGTCGCGATGTCGCGGGCGCGCGTCATCGCCGCGAAGAGCCGATACGCACTGACCCTGGCAAAGCAATCATTGAACGGGTGCGAAGACGTCGACCTCAAACGCGGCTACGAACTCGAACAGACCTTCACCGTGCGACTGTCCGAGCACCCCGACTCCAAGAAGGCAGTCGAGGCCCGGATCGCGGAGATGACGAAAGGAAAGAAGTCATGACGCCGACACCCGGATCCAGCGGATCAGCTGCAGCACAGGTCATCGACGTCGACGCGTTCTCAGAGAAGTGCGTCGCATGGCTCGACGAGCACCTCGACCGGCGTGAGACCGGATCGTCGGTTGCTGCAGACCCGAACTACGCGATCTTCCACAACCACACCCACGACGAGGAACGTGCCCTGATCGACGCTGCCCGCGCTTGGCAGCGGAAGAGGGTCGACGCCGGCTTCGGTGCCATCACCTGGGGTCCGGAATGGGGTGGCGCAGGACTGACCGCCAGCCACGAACGGGTGTACGTCGGTCTCGAGCGGCAGTACAACACGCCCGACCGGCACGAGACCGTGCTCGTCACCGTCGAATTGGTGGCCCCCACCCTCCACGTCCTGGGCACCGAGGATCAGAAAAAGCAGTTCGTCGAACCCTTCCTGCGGACCGATCTCCTCTGCTGTCAGCTGTTCTCGGAGCCGGGCGCCGGATCCGATCTCGCCGGTCTGTCGACCAAAGCAGTCAGGTCCGGCGACACCTGGCGGATCAACGGGCAGAAGGTCTGGAGTTCGGGAGCGCAGTTCTCCGAGTGGGGCCTGCTCATCGCCCGCACCGACACCTCCGTGGCCAAACACCGCGGAATGACGGCCTTCATGGTGCCGATGGACGCGCCCGGGGTCGATGTGCGACCCATTCGGCAGAGTTCCGGCGGGTCGACATTCAACGAGGTCTTCCTCACCGACGTCGAACTGCCGGACACGATGCGGGTCGGTGCCGAAGGCGATGGTTGGAAGGTGGCGCTCACAACGCTTGGCTTCGAACGTAATTCAAGCGCAGGCATCGTCAGCGCGGGCGGCAACAGCGCCGATCTGGTGCGACTCGCCAAGAGTTTGGGCATCACCGACGATCCGCTGGTACGACAACAGCTGGCAGACGCCGCGATCTACGAGCGCGCCTCGGCACTGATGGTGGCTCGTTACGCCGAGCGCGAGCAGTCGGGGGCCGTTCCGGGAGTGGAGGGTTCGATCGGCAAACTCGTCTGGACCCAGAACCTCAAGCGCATCGGCGATGCCGCCGCGTCGTTCCTCGGCCCGAAGATCCTCGCGGACACCGGAGAATCGAATACCTTCGCCTGGACCGAACATCTCCTGGGCGCGCCCGGCTACCGCATCGCGGGTGGCTCCGACGAGATCCAGCGAAACATCATCGGCGAACGCGGGCTCGGACTGCCCCGCGAACCACGTTAGGAGTGCGGCAATGCCTCTCGAATTGACTGTCGAACAACGCGATCTCGAATCAAGTCTCCGGTCGTCGCTGTCGCGGACCGCAGCAGGCGACGATGTCTGGGGTTCCCTGCTGGAGATGGGTTTGACCGAGGTCCCATTCCCGGAGAACTACGGTGGCGCCGGATTCACCTTGAAGGACACCGCGGTGGTGATGGCCGAATTGGGTCGATCACTCGGCAACGCTCCATACTTCTCCTCGGTGATCCTGGCCGGCTTCACGCTGCTGCACGCCGCGTCGGATGCCGCCCGAGCACAGCATCTGCCGGCTATCGCAGACGGCAGCGTGACGGCCGCTCTCGTGACCGGTTACCCGTTTGCGACAACGTCGATCACGGCGACCGGTGGTGCCGACAACACGATCGTTCTCGACGGGGCGCAGGAAGCCGTGGTTGCCGGGGCGGACGCTGACCTGCTGGTTGTGGTCGCCGAGGGACCGTCCGGCCCGGAGCTGGCGATCATCGACGGCAATGTCAGCGGTGTGGTCCGCACAGCACGGGAGTCCCTCGACTTCACGAGGCCGCTCGCGCGGATCGAGTTCACGGGTGCACTGGCCCATCGCATCGGCGGCGACAACCTCGCCGCAGGTCTCGTGAAGGCGCAGGCCATCGCGATCACCGCACTCGCCGCCGAACAGGTGGGCGCAGCGCGCGCCTGCCTGGAGATGTCCGTCGACTACGCCAAGACCCGGCAACAGTTCGGTCGTGCCATCGGGTCATTCCAGTCGATCAAACACCGGCTCACCGACATGCTCGTGGCGATCGAACTCGCCGAGGCCGCGGTACTCGATGCCGCCGAGGCCGACACCCGCAGTGACGGTGAGCTGGTGGTCGCTGCCGCGACGGCCCGTGTTCTCGCCTCACGGGCCGCGACGTTCGCGGCCGAGGAGTCCGTGCAGATCCACGGCGGTATCGGATTCACCTGGGAACATCCGCTGCACAGGTACTTCCGCCGGGCCAAGACGAGCGAACTGCTCTTCGGCAACACCGCGGTCCACGCGGATACAGTTGCTGCCGCGCTCGTGAACTGAACCAAACGATCCACCTATACGAAGACGAGCCACCTGTAGGTGGCTCGTCTTCGTATTTCCGGCTCGTTTGTGCAGTGCAGCAGCAACGTCAGTGCGCGATCACGGCTTGTTGACCGCGCCCGCATCGACGGAGTACTGCGAGGCCGTCACGTAGCGCGCCTCGTCGGAGGCCAGCCAGGCCACGAGGTTGCTGACGTCGCGTGGGTCGATCCACGGCACCGGGAGGAGGTTGGTCACCTTCATGGCCTCGGCGGCGGCATCGCGGGTGGGATTCGGATCATCCGGCGAGAACAATCCCCAGGTCCGCTCGTTCTGGATCATCGGGGTGTCCACACCGGTCGGGTGAACCGTGTTGACCCGGATGCCATAGGGGCCGAGTTCCTGCGCGAGACTCTTCATCAACCCGACGACGCCATGCTTACTCGCCGTGTAGTGCGGCGCGTTCGCGTAGCCCTGCATTCCGGCAGTGGAACTGGTCAGCAAGATGACACCGCCTCCCCGCTTCTTGAGGTGCGGGATGGCAGCGTGCGCAGTGAAGAAGACGCCGGTCAAATTGATGTCGAGGACGTCGCGCCACGCCTCTTCGGGCATCCCGTCGGCGTCGTGACTGATGAAGATACCCGCGTTGGCCAACACGATATCCAGCCCGCCCAGCGCCGCAACGCCGTCGGCAAGAGCACCGGTCAGCGCCGTGAGGTCGCGGACGTCGACCTCGCGCGCCACGATCCGCCTGTCCAGAGCCTCGACCAGGCGCACGGTCTCAGCCAGGTCGGTGGGCTCCGCCAACTCATAGAAAGGCGTCACGCTCTCGATCGGCCGACAGATGTCGACCGCGATGATGTCCGCACCCTCTTCGGCGAGACGGATGGCGTGTGAACGCCCCTGCCCGCGTGCAGCTCCCGTGATGAAGGCGACTTTGCCCTCGAAACGACCACCCATGTGTTCTCACTCCTCATATTTGCGTTTACAAACGTTGGCAATCGACTGATGACTGTTCAGCCGACGACGAGCAGCAGATCTCCGCCGTCGACCTGGGCGCCCCGGCTGATCGGAACCCTGGTGACAACCCCCGCTTTGGTGGCGGTGATGGTCGCTTCCATCTTCATGGCCTCGATCGAACCCACCGACTCACCCTGGGCGACGGTGTCGCCTTCCTTCACCGACAGCGTCACCACACCGGTGAACGGCGCCGGCAAGTGGCCGGGATCGCCACGGTCGGCCTTCTCCGCAGCTCGTGCGGTCGTCTCGATACTGCGGTCCCGCACTTGGACGGGCCGCAACTGTCCATTGAGGATGCACAAGACGTTACGCATGCCGTTGGCGTCCGGGTCGGAGATCGCCTCGAGGCCGATGAGCAGTTCCACACCCTTCTCGAGCTGGACCCGGTGCTCTTCGTCCTGGCGCAGACCGTAGAAGTACTGATTGGTCGACAGCTGCGACGTGTCGCCGTAGCTGTCTCGATGCGACTCGAATTCCGTTGTCGGGCCGGGGAACAGTAACCGATTCAGGGCTTCCCGCCGTTCGCGCGATCCGGCGCCGAGTGCCGAGGTGTCCGCCTCGGTCAGCGGAACGATGGCACGCGGCTCCGCGCGACCGGCGAGTGCACGCGAGCGCAGTGGTTCAGGCCAGCCGCCGGCTGGTTCGCCGAGCTCACCACGCAGGAAGTCGATCACCGACGCGGGGATGTCGTAGCCGGAGGGATCCGCCTCGAAGTCCGTCGCCGTGGCGTCGGCACCTACCAGCGACAGAGCCAGATCTCCGACGACCTTCGACGACGGGGTCACCTTGATCAACCGGCCAAGGATCCGGTCAGCGCCTGCGTAAGCCGCCTCGATGTCCTCGAAGCGGTGGGCCAGCCCGAGGGCGTCGGCCTGCTGCCGCAGGTTGGACAGTTGGCCTCCCGGGATCTCGTGGGTGTAGACCCGCCCGGTGGGTGCCGGCAGTCCGGACTCGAATGGCGCGTACGCCGATCGCACTGCCGCCCAGTAGGGTTCGAGGTCACACACCGCGGCGAGGTCGAGTCCGGTCGCACGGTCGGTGTGATCGGTCGCGGCGACGATCGCCGACAGCGCGGGCTGGCTCGTGGTGCCGGCGAGTGCAGCACTGGCGCCATCGACGGCGTCGACGCCGGCCTGCCAGGCCGCGTAGTAGGTCGCGAGCTGTCCGCCCGGCGTGTCATGGGTGTGCAGGTGCACCGGGAGATCGAAGCGCGAACGCAGCGCGCTGACGAGCGTTGCGGCCGCCGCCGGGCGCAGCAGCCCGGCCATGTCCTTGATGGCCAAGATGTGTGCGCCCGCCTCGACCATCTGTTCCGCGAGCCGCAGGTAGTAGTCCAGGGTGTACAGCGTCTCCCGCGGATCGGCGAGATCGCCGGTGTACGACATCGCCACCTCGGCGACCGCCGTGCCGGTCTCTCGGACGGCGTCGATGGCCGGTCGCATCTGTTCGATGTTGTTGAGTGCGTCGAAGACCCGGAAGATGTCGACTCCGGTGTCGGTTGCCTCGCGGACGAACGCGTGGGTGACCTGATCGGGGTACGCGGTGTACCCGACGGTATTGCGGCCGCGAAGCAGCATCTGCAGGCAGATGTTCGGCATCTCGGCGCGCAGCGCGGCGAGGCGCTCCCACGGATCCTCGTGCAGGAAGCGCAGGGCGACGTCGTACGTCGCACCGCCCCAGGCCTCGACGGACAGCAGTTGCGGGGTCATGCGCGCAACGTGCGGTGCGACGGTGACCAGGTCGCGCGTACGCACCCGGGTAGCCAACAGCGACTGATGCGCGTCCCGGAACGTCGTGTCGGTGACGGCCAGCGCGGACGCGGCGCGCAGGTCGGTTGCGAATCCGTCCGGACCCAGCCGGAGCAGCCGATCACGGGATCCTGGTTCCGGCCGGGCACCGACATCGATGGTGGGCAACTTGTCGATGGCGTAGACCGACGACGGTCGCTCGCCGTGCGGCCGATTGACGGTGATGTCTGCCAGGTATCGAAGGATCTTGGTGCCACGGTCGGCAGAGACGTTCTGCGTCAACAGCTCCGGGTGTTCTTCGATGAACGTCGTCGTGACGTTCCAGGCGAGGAAGTCGGGATTGTCGAGAACCGCCTGCAGGAACGGGATGTTCGTCGCGACTCCGCGGACGCGGAATTCGGCGATTGCGCGTCGAGACCGGGCACAGGCCGTGGCGAAGTCGCGCCCGCGGCAGGTGAGTTTCACCAGCATCGAGTCGAAGTGCGAGCCGATCTCCGAGCCCACGCCGACGCTGCCGTCCAGGCGAACCCCGGACCCGCCTGGGGTGCGGTAGGCGGTCACCCGCCCGGTGTCGGGCCGGAAGCCGTCGGTCGGGTCTTCGGTGGTGATGCGGCACTGCATCGCAGCGCCGTGGATTTCGATCGAGTCCTGGGTCAGGCCGAGGTCCGCGAGCGTCTCACCGGAGGCGATCCGCAGCTGCGAACCCACCAGATCCACGTCGGTGATCTCCTCGGTGACGGTGTGCTCCACCTGGATGCGTGGGTTCATCTCGATGAACACGTAATTGCCGTACGGATCGAGAAGGAACTCGACGGTACCGGCGCAGGTGTACCCGATGTGCCGGGCGAACTTCACCGCGTCGGCGCAGATGCGTTGACGCAGTTCGGGATCCAGTCCCGGCGCAGGTGCGACCTCCACCACCTTCTGGTGCCGGCGCTGCAGGGAGCAGTCCCGCTCGTACAGATGGATCACGTCGCCGGTGGCGTCGGCGAGGATCTGTACCTCGATGTGGCGAGGGTCGACGACCGCCTGCTCGAGAAATACCGTGCCGTCACCGAACGCGGTCTTCGCCTCACGCGAGGCCGCCTCGATCGATTCGCGCAATAGCGCCGGGTCGGCGACGCGGCGCATCCCGCGTCCACCACCACCGGCGACAGCTTTGACGAACAGTGGGAAGCGCATCTCGGCGGCCGCCTCCACCAGCGTGTCCACGTCGTCGGACGGTTCAGACGACGCGAGCACCGGGAGCCCGGCAGCGCGAGCGGCGGCGATGGCCTGGGACTTGTCGCCGGTCAATTCGAGGATCTGGGCCGACGGACCGACGAACACGATGCCCTCGGCCTCGCAGGCGGCTGCCAGGCCCGCGTTCTCCGAGAGGAATCCATACCCCGGGTACACCGCGTCGGCACCCGAGCGTTTGGCTGCCGCGATGATCTCGGAGACCGACAGATACGCACGCACCGGATGCCCCACGTCGCCGATCTGATAAGCCTCGAAAGCCTTCGCGCGGTGCGCCGAGTTGCGATCCTCATACGGGAAGACCGCGACGGTTGATGCTCCCAGTTCGACTGCAGCGCGAAATGCGCGGACCGCGATCTCTCCGCGGTTGGCGACGAGGACTTTCGAGAACATGGCGTTCCTCCGGGTTGCGAGTCAGGGCGGAATGGCAAAAACGCCTCGCGGGGCCGGCGAGGCGTGGAGCAGGGGGTGTGAGCTGAGTCTCCCACATTGAAGCACAACTTACTAGATGGGCCATAAAGTTACTCGACGCGCGCATCCCGCAAGAAAAGAACGCCAACTTGCTGCGCAATATCTCTGTACATGTTTCTATTGTGCCGATGTTTCTATAGTGTGACTTGAAATACAGTCCGACAGCACCTCGAGGAGGACTCGTGACGAACGAGCAGAACGCCGATACCTGGATCACCGACTGGGAGTACAGCGAGCGGTACCCCGTCTACACGCGAGCCAACGCAGGCGAGGTGCTCCCGGACCCGTCGAGTCCCCTGAATGTGAGCCTCGTCTGGAACAAGGGCCTCAACATCGGCTGGCGTGAGGGCTACGTCGAACACCTCGGTACGCACCTGGCATCGGAACTCGACGAGGTGATGCCCGAAACGCTCGGCAACTTCGGTGGGTACCACTTCACGAACTTCTCGGCGACCGAACTCAACGGTGCCCGCCTACCGGGCATGACCGTGCCGGAGTGGAACCGGCTGTGGGTCGGTGACCATCCGGACCTGCCGGACTACGTGGAGAAGCCCGGCCACGCCAACGCCGAGCTCACCGCACGGCTGGCAGAGAAGAGCGCCTGGGCGCTGACCACCGACGAGTTCCCGGAAGCCGAGCAGACCAAGCGCCGTGCCGACCAGGCCCGTGCGAACCGGCCCGACCTGAGCACACTGAGTGATCAGCAGTTGGTCGATCACGCCCGGTCGTTCGTCCCCGACCTGATCTTCTGCTACGCCTACCACCCGGTCACCACCACGCTGTCGACGGTCGGACCTGCGGTCGCGGGCGCACTGCTGGCCTCGATCGGCGAGGCCGACAAACTCGGCGACCTGCTGAGCGGGCTCGGCGGCGTCGACTCGGCTGCTCCGTCGTTCGCACTGTGGGACATGGGCCGTCTGGTTGCGAGCTCCGAGGAGTTGACCTCGTTGTTCGACAACGGACTGGCCACCCTGCTCGACTCCGTGGACGCCAGCGGGTCTCCCGATGCAAAACAGTTCCGGACCGACTTCGATGACTTCCTCTACAAGTACGGCTCGCGCGCACCCAACGAGTGGGACATCCGTTCGGACAGCTGGGAATCCAAGCCCGTTCTGGCCCTGCTCGCGATCAACGGGATGCGGCTGAGCCCCGACTCGTCGAACCCCGAGCTGATCCGGGAGCGCAACGAGACCAAGCGGATCGCCCTGACTGCAGAACTCGCCGCCAAGATGCCCGATGAGGCGACTCGGCAGAGCTTCCTCGACGCAGCCAAGTCGATCACGCGGTTCATGCCGTGGCGTGAACGGACCAAGACTGCCTGTGTCAAGGTGATGGGCGAGATGCGCACTGCCCTCTACGAATTGGGCCACCGAATGGTCGCCCGCGGGGTGATGGAAGACCATCACGACGTCACGATGCTGCTCGCCGACGAGCTCGACGCCTTCGCAGCCGACCCCGAGTCCTTCACGGAGACCATCGCGCAGCGGCGCGAGCAGTATCTCGCGCTCTTCGACCTGGAGCCACCGTTCTTCCTGTTCGAGCCGCTTCCGCTGTCGCAGTGGCCGAAGCGCACCGAGCACAAAGCGGAGATCGCTGTTCCCGGCGACTCGCTTGCCGGTGTCTCCGGGGCGCCCGGGGTCAGTCGTGGTCGCGCCCGGATCTTGCATGATCCCTACGAGGCCGAACACCTGGAAGAAGGCGACATCATCATTGCGCCGCAGACAGATCCGGCCTGGACGCCTCTGTTCGACTTTGCCGGTGGCGTCGTGGTCAACGTGGGCTCGACCATCACGCACTCGTCCATCGTCTGCCGGGAACTGGGCATCCCCTGCGCCGTCTCGGTACAGGACGCCACAGCGCGCATCCCCGACGGTGCGATGATCGAGGTCGACGGCAACACCGGAACAGTGACGGTCCTCTAGTGGTCGAGATCGGTCTGACCCTCCCCCAGCTCGGCGAACACGTCGACGCCGCGGCCATCCGGGCGTTCTCGACCTCGGCTGAGGAACTCGGCTTCGCGAGCCTGTGGGTGCAGGAACACTTGTTCTATCCGGAGGCGAACGAGTCGATCTACGGCGGCCGGCACACCACCAGCGTCCACCCCGCGTATCGCTCGGTGCTCGGGGCGACCGAGCTGATGGCCTTTGTCGCCGCCTGTACCGAGAAGGCGATGATCGGCAGCAGTATCCTCGTCGCCGGCTACCACCGTCCCGTTGAATTGGCACAACGCCTTTCAACACTGGATGTCTTGTCCGGCGGTCGACTCGTCGCGGGTCTCGGAGCGGGGTGGTCGGACGAGGAGCACGGCCAGATGGACGTCGACCCGCGCACGCGGGGCCGACGGATGAGCGAGCTCGTCAACGCCGTGCAAGCGTGCTGGGGTCCTGACCCGGTCGAGTTCTCCGGAGAGTTCTTTTCCATCCCGCGGTCGGTGATCCGTCCCAAGCCACTGCAGCAGCCGCACCCACCGCTGCTGTCCGGACTACGGTCGGCGGCCGGATTGGCCCGCACCGCAGCATTGTTCGACATCTGGAACCCCAGCAGCGGTACCGCCGAGGCCTTGCAGGAGCAGCTCGACACGATGGCAGGTCTACGTGCCGGCGACGCGGCACCGGTCCGACTCTTCCTGCGCTCATACCTGCAACGTCCCACCGATGCCGTCGGCTCCGGCGGACACGGCATCGAGGGTGTCCGCGGCGACCTGCGGACCGCAGTCGAGGCAGGGGCCGAGCAGTTCATCGTGGAGATAAACTTCTGGGACGAGATGCGATCCACCCAGGACTGGGCGGATGCGCCGGCCCGGCTGGCCTCGCTACTCGAGACCGCCGAAGAACTCTCGACCGACATTTCGAAAGCGAGTGTGTTGTGAAGGCAGCAGTATTCGACGGCAACAGCCCGTCGCTGACGATCGAAGACATCCCCCGGCCCGAGCCGCGGCGCGGCGAGATCCTGTTGAAGGTCACCGCCTGCGGTGTCTGCCACACCGATCTCCACGTGCTCAAGTCCGAGGTGAAGTTCCCGGTCCCGGCGGTACTCGGTCATGAGGTG
This sequence comes from Williamsia limnetica, assembly GCF_003217475.1. GTDB lineage: Bacteria > Actinomycetota > Actinomycetes > Mycobacteriales > Mycobacteriaceae > Williamsia > Williamsia limnetica. The sequence goes on from NZ_QJSP01000020.1 coordinate 85,990, forward strand.
TCCGGTGTGGTCGAGCAGACCGGCGAGGGCGTGGACAACGTCGCCGTCGGTGACCGCGTCGTCTGCAGCTTCATCATGCCGTGCGGCGATTGCCGGCATTGCGTCAGCGGCAAAGAGGATCTCTGCGAAAAGTTCTTCGCACACAACCGATTGAACGGCACTCTCTACGACGGAGAGACCCGCCTGGGCCGCGAAGACGGCACGCCGCTGGCCATGTACTCGATGGGCGGACTGGCCGAATACTGCGTCGTGCCGGCGTCTGACGCCTTCAAGGTTCCGGAGGGAGTCGGGCTCGGTGAGGTCTCGATCCTCGGTTGCAGCTCGTTCACCGCACTCGGTGCGATCAACAACGCCGATCTGGTGCTGGGCGACCGGATCGCGGTGATCGCAGCTGGTGGGGTCGGATCGTCCATCGTGCAGTTCGCGGCCGCGTCCGGTGTCTCACAGATCATCGCGATCGACATCGACGACGAGAAGCTCAAGGCCGTGGCAGCGCTGGGTGCCACCCACACGATCAACTCGCGGGACACCGATGTGGTCGCCGAGGTGAAGGCCCTCACCGACGGCCACGGAGTCGACGTCGCCTTCGAGGCCCTCGGCAACAAGCACACCTTCGCCACCGCGCTGGACGTTCTCGACGACGGCGGCCGCGCTGTGGTGGTCGGCATCGCACCCGCGGGCAGCGTCGGTGAGATCGACCTGGCCCGTCTGGTAAGGCGCAAGCTGGAGATCCACGGTTCGTATGGCGCCAAGGCTCGTACCGACATGCCCGCGCTGCTTCGGTTGGTGTCCGCCGGGATCGTGGAGCCCGAGCGCGTCATCACCCGCAGATACACGCTGGATCAGGTCGACGAGGCCTACCAGGCGCTTGCCCGCGGTGAGATCATCGGCCGCGCGATCATCGAGATGGAACCATCAGAGTGAGTGAGGCACCGGCGGAGGGCCTCGTTGCCGTCGTGACCGGCGCGGCCTCCGGCATCGGCCGCGCCGCGGTCGAGATCATCCTGGAACGTGGTGGGAAAGTCGTCGCATTCGACACCACCCCGGAGTCGTTGGACTGGCTCGCAGGGAACCCGAACGCAATGCCGTTCGTCGGCGACGTCACCTACGACGTCGACAACCGCGCCGCCATCGAGCTGGCCGAAGAGTCGTTCGGCCGGCTCGACGCCCTGATCCTGAATGCCGGCGTACCGGCCTCCGGTTCCATCGAGACCCTCGATATGGAGGTCTTCGACCGTTCGATCAACGTCAACCTGCGCGCCGTCGCGCTGGGTGTACGGGAGTCGATTCCGGCTTTCCGACGCAGTGGGGGCGGCTCGGTGGTCATCACCGCCTCGGCGACCGCGATGGGTGGTGAACCCAATCGTTGGCCCTACGCGGCCGCCAAGGCCGGCGTCGTGAATCTCGCGCGGTCGTTCGCGATCGACCTGGCGAACGACAAGATACGGGTCAACACCGTGTGCCCTGGCCCGATCAGCACCGGGATGACCAAGCGCATCGAGGAGAACACCCCGGAGCGGTATCAGTCGCTCGCGTCGATGGTTCCCCTGCAACGATGGGGCACCGCGCGTGAGGTCGGTGAGGTCATCGCCTTCCTGGCCTCACCGTTGGCATCGTTTGTCACCGGCGCATCGATACCCGTCGACGGCGGGGCGACCTGCGGCAGTGGGCAGACCATCCCGATCCCTGCACCCGCCTGACCCGCAAACGCTCCACATATGCGAAGACGCACCACATATTTGTGGTGCGTCTTCGTATTTCTGGAGCGTTTGCGGGTTGGGCTGGGACTAGCGGCGAGGGTCGACCAAGACCTTGGCGTGTTCGCTGGTACCCGAATCGAGCTCCCTGAACATCGCCACCAGCTCGCCGAGCCCAATGGTGCCGGTGTGCAGCGACTTCACGTCGATACGTCCGTCGGCGATCAGCCTCATGGTGGCGGCGAAGTCCTCGTGGGAGTACGCGAGCGATCCGATGACGGTCAGTTCGCGACTCTGCCAATCCCCATAACTCACAGACGAATCGGTGCCCGGATAGCCGAGCAACGCGAGCGTCCCGCCGCGCCGCACCAGTTCCGCCGAGGGCTGCAGCAGAGCTGCGACCCCGGTGCATTCGAACAACACGTCCGCGCCCAACCCGTTCGTGGCGTCGGCAAGCATCCCGGGCAGGTCGGCCGGCTCGACCACATCGGTGAAGCCGAGGGCGGTGGCCGCGGCCCGGCGCGGGGCCGACGGTTCGCTGATGATGAGCCTGCCCGCCCCACCGGTGCGTGCGTGTTGTGCGGTGAGCAAGCCGATCGGTCCTGCGCCTTGGACGACGACGGTCGACCCGAACCGGAGCTGAGCCCGCCGGACCGCGTGAAACGTCACCGTCGCCGGTTCCATCAGCGCCGCTTCTTCGTCGGACAGCTCGTCGAGCACGGGAATCGCTCGCCGGGCAGACACTTTCAGCTTGGTCGCGAAACCACCATGGGTGGGCGCATCGTCGGTGATGCCGTTGGCCTCCGCGAACGCCAGATCACAGTTGGAGGCGTGACCTGCGCGGCACTGGGCACAGATACCGCACGCAGGGCCGACACCGGCAACCACGCGTTGCCCGACCTCCACCGTCGTGACGTCGGCGCCGACCGCGCTGACGGTGCCCATCCATTCATGTCCGAACACCGCAGGTGGCAGGGCGGCCGACGCGTACCCGTGGGTGTCGGTGGCACAGATGCCGCAGAATCCGATGTCGACGACCACACCGTCAGGCGCCGGCCCGGGCTCGGCCTCGACAACGGTCTCCGCGACCTCGGGCGCGATCATGTGAACGAACTTGCTCTCCACTGCAGATGTCATGCGTGTCATCACTTTCCGGTCATGCGCTCGACGATGGGCGCGAATTGTTCGTAAGCTCGGTCGCCGATGGTGAAGTAGGAGAAGCCGAACTCTTCCCGCCGCTGTTCGAGCTGCTCGCAGATGTCATCGACCGACCCGACGAGCGCGTGGGGAAAAGCTCGCAGCTCGTCGCGAGAGAATCCCGTGCGCTCGATCAGCGCCTCCTCGGTTACGTCGGTCTGCCCTTCGATGGCCACGAAATAGGCGCCCGTCTCGAGTTCGATGCCGTCCACCCGGTCTCCCGCGCCGTCGCGCACCCAGCCCAGCTTCTTGTGTGTCTCTTCGACGGTCGAGGTGAGCACGCTGTCCGAACCCAGCACACCCGAACGGTTGTTGAAATTGATACTGACGATGTCGGCGGTTCTGCCTGCCAACGTCAGCACTCGCCGCGCGCCGCCGCCGATCATGATCGGCGGCGTGATCTCGGGCACCGGCAACGGCGCGAAGCTGTGCGCCTTGACGAACGTGCCGTCGACCTTGATCTCGTCCCCGGCCAGGTACTGGGTGATCAGCTCGACGGTTTCTTCGAGTCGGTCCACCCGCAGACCTGCCGACGGGAAGTCGATGCCCATCGCGTCGTATTCAGAGCCGAGCCAGCCTGCGCCGAGCCCGATCTCGATTCGGTCTGGTGCGAACATCGCAAGAGTCGCAGCCTCTTTCGCCAGCACCACCGGTTCGTGGTAGCTGGTGCAGAACATGCGGCAACCTACCTTCAACGTGTCGGTGACCTCTGCGGCGACGGCCATGCTCGTGATCGGTGCCATCGTCACCGGACGATGCCCGGTCGGGTCGAGCGCTGGGCCCGGCCCGATGTAGTGATCGGACACGTGCAGGGCTGAATAGCCCATGTCTTCGACCTTGTGCGCGACGTCGCGCCATTCCTGTCCGGTGTTTGCCCGATAGACCTGGGCAGCGAACCTGAAGGGTTTCTTAGTCATGACTACAGTTTCTCATTCATCGTCGATTTTCACGAGGCCGGGCTCGGTGCGAGTGCCGCCGCCTTCAGCACCTCACGCGCGGCCCGGCCGAGGTCGGCAGTCCATCCACGCGGGTCGGTGACGGACCGGGCGGACGGTGCCTCCACACTGACCGCCGCAGTCGCCGGCAACCGGCGTAGCAGTTCGACCAGGGGCAATGCCCCCGTTCCTGGAGCGAGGCGATCGGTTCGGGCCTCCGTGATCGCCGCGTTGTGATCCGCGGCGGGTGCGTCCGTGGGCGCATCACAGAGCTGGCAGTACGGCATCAGGTCGGGGGCGATGGCATCGAGCTCACTCCACTGCGAACCCGCACGAGAGAAATGCAGTGCGTCGACGAGCACTCCGGCATCCGAACCGCGCGCGTCGAGAACGAACTTCGCTGCAGCCGTCATGTCGCGAACCGACGAGAACACCATGGGCTCCAAACAGGATCTGAGTCCGTACTCGCCGGACAACTCCGCCAACTCGGCAAAGTTGTCTGTGGCCCGCGAATAGTCGTCATCGAGAACGGTCACCAGGAGATGGCTCGCGTCGAGTTCGGCGCCCGCCTCGAGCACCGCCGACCAATCTGCCCGCGAGCTCCCCGGATGCAGTTTGACCACCTCGACATCGAGCACCCGCATCCCGTTGTCGGACAGGGCGGTCTTGGTCTCGCGCAGGAGCGCCGACCCCGCACGGAGCTGAAACCCACGGTCCTGCGCCGTCTGCGCCACCCGTAGGCCGACAGCGTCGAAACCGCCGAATGCGGCGTTGTCGATGAACTGCGGTGGCGGCACGCCGATCGCCGACAGGTGCGAGAGGGACAATATGCGTTGCGCTGGAGTGACTTCCACCCTTACTCCGATCTGGTTGCCGCCTGAGATGACACTGCCCGGGCGGTCGTGCTCGGGCCCGGGCAGTGTCACTCATGGGGTGTTGATTCCTACTTGAGCCACAGGGCCTTGAACTGATCTTGGTAGTCCGCGACACCTACCCAGTAGCCCGTGTCGGCGTCGATGACGGCCGAGTCGATGTTCTCCGCATTGAGCAGCTGTGTCGGGAGGAACGCCGCGTCCGCCGGAGCGAGGTCGTCCCCATTGAACTGGCGGGCCAGCATGTCGATGACACGCCATCCGAGAATCTGGACCGGGAATCCGACCCACACGCTGTTGTCGCCGTCCTTGAGCGATTTCAGGTTGTCGGGAGTGGGGGTCTGACCCGCGAAGGTCACCTGATCCTGCAGTCCCGCGCCGCGCAGGGCGGCGTCGACGCCGAGCACGAGGTCTCCGAAGGAGAACACCGCGTAGTTGATGTTCGGATCACGCTGCAGCGTACTGACGACGCTCTGCGGGGTCTTGGTGCCGAGGTCGGCGACCTGCTGGTTGACGAGTTCGACCTTGCAGTCGGGGCACTGAGCCTTCATCTGCGCGGTGAACGCGTCGGTGAAGATGTTCAGGATCGGGTAGTCGGTGATGGTGAAGATGGCGACGTTGGCCTTGCCTTCGGACTCGGCGACCACCTGGCTGGCGACCATCTTGCCCCACTCCTGCACCTGCCCGTCTCCGTCCAGCGACGTCGAGATGACGCCTGGGATCGGTTCACCGGACACACTGTCGGCGATCACCGGGATGCCGGCCGCCTTGGCGGATTCGATCTGCTTGGCGACCATCGACAGGGGGGTACCGGACATGTGGATGGCATCGGGCTTGAGCGCGATCGCCTGGTCGATTGCCTTGCCTGCGGCCTCGGCATCGGTGCCCATGGTGATGCGCTGGTACCGCCAACCCAGCAGATCGGCCGCCTGCTGGATGGCGTCGTTCTTGGCACTGGAAATAGGCTGCGGCGTCTCGATGCTGATGACGTACTTGCCGGCGACGGGAGCCTTGCTCAGCGGGGTGTCGAGGACGAGACCGGCAGGCGCCGCTTCGTACTGGTCTGCCACTGCCTGCGCGCCGGAGACGTCGGCCGCCTGGCCGCTGCCGCCGTCGTCGGAGCTGCTACACGCTGTCGCGAACATACTCGCGGCGACAACGGCGACGAACGCCTTTGTCCATCTGGTGGTCTTCACTGGGATTCCTCTCGGGGGTGGCTTGAGCGCCGTGGACTGAACGAAAATTGTTGTCGGGAAAACTATTTGAGCCAGAGCTTCTCGAACTGCTCCTGGTAGTCGGCAACACCGATGTAGAAACCGGTGTCGGGATCGAGTACTGCGGAGTCGATGTTGTTCTTGTTCAACAACTGCGTCGGCAGGAAGGCGTCATCGGCGGGTTGCAGGGAGTCGCCGTTGAACTGACGCGCGAGCATGTCGAGAACACGCCAGCCGATGATCTGGATCGGGAATCCGACCCACACGCTGTCGTCACCGTCTTTGAGCGACTTCAGGTTCTCGGGCGACGGGCTCTGTCCGGCGAACCGGACCTGGTCCTGTAGGCCTGCTCCCCGCAACGCAGCGTCGACACCGAGGACGAGGTCGCCGAACGAGAAGACCGCCCAGTTGATGGAGGGGTCGCGCTGCAGCGTGCTGACCACACTCTGCGGGGTCTTGGTACCGAGGTCGGTGACCTGCTGATTGACCATCTGGGTCTTGCACCCAGGGCACAGGGTCTCGAGCTGCGCCTTGAACGCATCGGTGAAGATGTTCAGGATCGAGTAATCGGTGATCGTGAAGATGGCGATGTTCGCGTTGCCGTCACTGTCCGCGACGACCTGACTCGCCACCATCTTGCCCCACTCCTGCACCTGGGCGATGCCATCGATGGAGGTGGAGATGACACCCGGGACCGGCTCGTCGCCCACACTGTCGGCGATGACAGGAATGCCTGCCGCCTTGGCGGATTCGATCTGCTTGCTCAGCATCGCGAGCGGGGTACCTGCGATGTGGATGGCGTCCGGCTTCAGGGCGATGGCCTGGTCCATGGCCTTCGGTGCGGCCTCGGCATCGGTGTCCATCAGGATGCGCTGATAGCGCCAGCCCAGCACGTCCGCCGCCTGCGCGATGGCGTCGTCCTTCGCGACCGCGATCGGCTGAGGCGTCTCGATACTGATGACGAACTTGCCGGTGTCCGGGGCACGGCTCAGCGGAGTGTCGAGGATCAGGTTGGTCGGCGCGGCCTGGAACTGATCCGCGACAGCAACGGCCGCCGACACATCCGCGGGCTCGCTCGATCCGCCGCTGTCCGAACTGCTGCATGCAGTCGCCAAGAGACTCGCGGAGACAACGGCGACGATCGCCTTTGTCCAGCTGGTTTTTCTCACAGGTGTCCTTTCCAGGGTGGCCGAGCGGCTGAGAAGTGAAAGAAGAGTCAGACCCGGCGAGCGGTCCGCGCAGCGAGCGCGACGGCGATGATCAGCGCCAGACCGTTGAAGAGGTCGTTGACGTAGCTCGGTGCGCCGGCGAGCTGCAGGCCCTTGACACCGGTGGCGAGGAGGTAGATCGCGATGAGGGTACCGAGGACGTTCACCCGGCCTGCGCGGATCTGGGTGGAGCCGAGGAATACGGCCGAGAACGCCGGGAGCAGATAGGACGGCCCGATGTCGGGTGCCGCGGTACCGAGCTTGGCGGCCAGGATCACGCCGGTCAATGCCGCAACCGTCGCTGATGTGACCAAGGCGCCGAACATGATTCGCTCGACGCGGAGTCCGGCGAGGCGAGCTGCCTGCCGATTGCCTCCGGTGGCATAGAGGTAACGGCCGAGCGGAGTCTTCTCCAGGACCACGTACATGACCGCTGCGACCGCGATCATGTAGAAGAACGGAAGCGGCAGACCCAGGAACGGCTTGCTGCCCATGTCCAGGAATCCGTCGGTGAAGCCCTCGGTGATCTGCTTTCCGTCTGTCACGAAGTAGGTACCTGCCAGCAGGATGCTGGACATACCCAACGTCGCGATGAACGAGTCGACGTTGAGCTTGACCACCACGAATCCGTTGACCGCACCGATGAGGGCACCGCACAACAGGGTGGTGATGATTGCGATCGGAGCGGCGATCCCCTGCGACAGCTGATACGAGACCATCGCCACCGAGAAGCCCATCACCCCCGCGATCGAGAGGTCGAAGACTCCTGCCGCGAGGGGCACGATGAGGCCGATGGCGAGCATCGCCGTGATGGCCTGATCGCCCGCGATGATACGGAAGTTGCCCTCGGTCAGGAACAGGTCGGGGATCCAGATCGCGAACAGCACGATGATGGCGACCCACACGTACAGTCCGCTGAATCGGTCGAGTCCCAGATTGATCTTGCGGCCCTGCGGCTTGTCGGGCAGAAAGTCGCCGCCACCCTGGGGCTGACCCTTCGGTGACGTCGCCTTGCCTTCGGCCGATTGTGTTGTCATGGTGTTCCTTTCGGACATCGCGGAGGAGGCTCAGGCCTCGACGCGAGCAGGTTTCTTGAGTGTCGAGGCGGTCAACCGGTCAGGGTCGATCCGGGGGCGGGAGAAGTCGTCGACCACGCAGCCGGCCGACAGCACGATCACGCGATCGCACAGGCGGGTGAGTTCGCCGTGATCGGTGGAGACCACCAGCACCGCGGCGCCGGACTGCGCGGCGTCGTCGACAAGTGTGTGGATATCGGCTTTTGCGCCGATGTCGACGCCTTGGGTGGGTTCGTCGAGCAGTAGTACGCGCGGCTTGCGGCGCAGCCAACGGGCCAACACCACCTTCTGCTGGTTGCCGCCGCTGAGAGTGCCGAGATGACGCTCGGTGTTGCCGGAGGGGCGTACTCCGAGCCTCTCGAGCCACGTCGCGACGTCCGACTTCTCACGCTTCATCCGCAGCATGCCGCCCTTCGTGTACGCCCAGGGATCGGCGACCGAGACGTTCTCCCGGAGGGATGCGGTGGCGAAGGCGGCATTGCTCAATCGTTCGGCGGGAACACATCCCACGCCCGCAGCCATCGCGAGATCGGGACGGCCGTTTTCCACGGTCTTGCCGTCGACGACGACCGTGCCACCCCTGGTCTCGGCGCCGAACAGTGCTGGCACGATCTGTTCGCGACCCGATCCGGTGATACCCGCGATTCCGAGCACCTCACCCGATCGAATCGAGAAGTCGAGGTCTGTCACGGAACCGCAGGACAACCCACGGACCTCGAGGACGGGATCTCCTGCGGTGTCGGTGGTCTCGTCGGGTTCTGCGAGGAACTCCTCGACGCGGCGACCGATCATCAATTCCACCAGTCCCGGCTCATCGAGACCCTCGAGGCTCCGGGTGGTCACGATGTTGCCGTCGCGCATGACCGTCACGCTGTCGCACAGCGAGAAGACCTCATTGAGGTGGTGCGAGACGAACAGCACCGCGACCCCGCGATCCCGAATCCTGCGCACGAGGTCGAAGAGTCGGACCGCCTCGGCCGCAGGCAGGTTCGCGGTCGGCTCGTCGAGCACCAGGATGTTCGTCGCGCCCGAGCGGTCCTGCACGGCGCGGGCGATCGCCAACATCGTGCGTTCACTCATGCTCAGTGCGGAAGCGAGCTTCTTGAGATCGATGTCGAAGCCGAGTTCGGCGAGGGCGGCTCTGGCCTGCGCTCTTTCGGCCTTGAAGTCGATCGTACCGACGGCCCGGGTCTTGTAACCATGCCCCAGCGCCAGGTTGTCGACGACGTCGAGACTCTCGACCAGCCCCAGCTCTTGGTGGACAAACCGCAACCCGGCTGCTTCACCGCTCCCGGGGACACCGAGGTTCAGTTCGCTGCCCGCGACGACGATCTTCGCGCCGTCGTCCGGATCATGATATCCGGCAAGAACTTTGATGAGTGTAGATTTTCCGCATCCGTTCTGTCCGACCAGACCGCGAATTTCACCGGGCGCGAGAACGAGAGTCACATCGTTGAGTGCTCGCTGACCGCCGAAAGTCTTGGAAAGACCGCTGATACTGAGCGCGTCTGTCATTTGGGCCTACCTACGTGAGGTGAGTTACTTGAACCGTTGTTTTGTTACCTACGTCATACTGAACTATGTACATGGATAAGTCCAGCGTTCGGGCAAAGTCGTTATATTTGCCCCTCACGTGCACAATTACCGCTATGAGCTCGTCCAGCTGGCACGTTCTTGTTGAATCAACGTCGGCCTGAGGCCACCTGTATCTATAGTCATCAGAAAGTTAGCGAGTGCCGCTATGGCTGCTCGCCCGAACGATGAGGGCTGCGTGATGACCGAGTACACGCCAGGCGCGATCGTCCAGATCGCCTATGTCGTCGACGACGTGCGAGCCGCGGCGGAAGACTTCGCATCGCGAACCGGCGCCGGTCCGTTTTTCGTGCGGCGCAACCAGGTGACGTCAGCGCTGGGTCCGGACGGGACCGCAGGTTCTTTCGACCACTCGTCCGCCTACGGACAGTGGGGGCACACACAGATCGAATTCGTCGAGGTCCACAGCGCAGAGCCTGCCGCGTTCGCCCAGACGGCGTTGGTGAGCAACCACATTCATCATGTCGCGATCATGGTGTCGTCCTTCGGGGATCAACAGCGCCAGTTCGCCGACAGCGGGTGGCCGGCGGTACTGACCGCCACCACACCCAACGGCAACAATTTCGCCTTCCACGACGCCCGTGCGCAACTCGGGCACCTGGTGGAGATCTACGAACCGCGCCCGACGATCCTCGCGCTCTACCGCAGGGTCGCCGACGCAGCCGTCGACTGGGATGGCCGCGACCCGGTCCGGGACATGTGAGTCGTACCGGACGAGGCCGCCCGCCCTCAGGCGTCTGCGAGGAGTGCGGCTGCGCGTTCGCGCGCCATGGTCAGGACCGCAGGGTTGCCGGAATTCCACAGCACCGTCAGCTGCTTCTTGCAGATCCTCCATTCACCACCAACGCGCACAACGGAATCGGTGTAATACCCGCCGATGGTGAACATCGCATCACCCGCAGTGTTCGGCAGTACGTGCTCGGCGCGGACGTACGAGATCACCGTGCCGCGATCACCCTCGACTGTGATGTGCAGATTGGACAGGAAGTGCTGCGACGCCGTCAGTCCCGGGAACAGCATCCGCCCGCGTTGCACCCAGTCCTCGGCGCGGAACATTCCGCCGTTGCCTGCCCGATAGCTGGTGTAGTCGATCTCGATCTCGTCGGTGAACACCGATCGGTACATGACCCAGTCCCGCAGGTCGATACCGCGCGAGAAGCGCGACATCAGGTTGGTGATCTCCCGGTGCGCGGTGTTCAGTTCTGCTTCCGTGGCCATGTCGGATCGCTTTCGTCGTGGGTGGGGGCGGATCAGGCGGGTAGCTGAAGGGAGATCTTCTCGAAGTACTCGTCCAGGCCGTCGGGACCGAGCTCTCGGCCGATCCCCGACTTCTTCATGCCCCCGAAGGGCGCCATCGCATTGAAACGACCGCCGTTGATGGAGACCTGCCCGGTACGAAGTCGGCGCGCTATCGCGATCGCCGCGGCGTCATCGGCGGCGAAGACACCACCGGACAGTCCGTAGTCGGAATCGTTGGCGATGTCGATCGCCTCGTCGATGTCGCTGTAGGTGAGGACAGTGAGCACCGGTCCGAACACTTCGTCACGGGCGATCGCCGAGGTGTTGTCGACGCGGCTCACGACCGTCGGGCGAACGAAGAATCCGGCCTGCAACCGTTCATCGAGACCGGTGACCTCTCCCGGACCGCCGACCAGGAAGACTGCGTCTGCGGGGACGTCCGAGAGCATGTCGAGAACGGTCTGCTGCTGTTCACGCGACGCCATCGGACCGATGTCGATCGCCTCATCGAGCGGATCACCGACACTCTGGCCGCCGACCAGTTCGACGAGTTTGGCCTCGACCTGCTCGAGGTCCCCGATGGGCACGAGCAGCCGCGTCGTGGCGGCGCAGGTCTGTCCGTTGTTGACGTAGCAACCCCGGACAGCGGCGGTGACCGCTGCGTCGACATCAGCGTCGGGCGCCACGATGAACGCGGACTTGCCCCCGAGCTCGAGGGTTACTTTCTTGATGTCGGCTGCAGCTACCTGTCCGACCCGAGCCCCTGCTGAGGTGGATCCGGTGAGGCTGACGAGATCGACGTCGGGGTGGCCCGCAAGGCGCTCGCCCACACGGCCGCCTGCGCCGGTCACGATGTTGAGGACGCCCGGGGGCAACCCGGCTTCTTCGGCGATCTCCGCGACCACGAACGCTGCGAGCGGCGCGACACTGCTCGGCTTCACGACGGACGTGCAGCCGGCGGCGATCGCAGGCGCGACCTTCGCGGCGAGTTGGTAGAGCGGGTAGTTCCAGGGCGTGATCGCCCCGACCACACCCACCCCGACCTTGAGGATCAGGGAGTTGCCCCGCCTCTCCTCGAGACTGGTGGTCTCCAGGATGTCGGCCATCGACCGGAAGATGGTCACCCCCAGTCCGACCTGGACGGTGCGGGAGCGGGCGATCGGCGTACCCACCTCGCGGGCCATCATCTCGGCCAGTTCGGTTTCCCGTGCGACAAGACCGTCGGCGATCCGGCGCAACACAGTGATCCGATCAGCGAGTGGCGACTGCGACCATTCACCGAAGGCGGCCCTCGCCGCGGCGACCGCGTCGTCGACGTCGCTTTCCGTGCCCGCCGGAACACGTGCCATGAGCTGCCCGGTGGCCGCCTCGAGGACATCGATCGTGCCCTCGCCTGCGGAAGGAACCCACTTGCCGCCGATGTAGAGCTCGTTCCGGTCTGCCATTGCCGCGCCTCACTGTTGTCCGATATCTGGTCGTGCTACGCCGTCCGATGTCGCCTCCGCGGAGCCGAGTGGTGGCCGTCACAGAGAGCGTATCCGACTTTGAGGATGCACTGTCAAGTAACTCGACCGGATCAATTCTGTACATAGTTTCGGGCTCTTTCTTGACATCCACTACTATTTGGGTAGGTTATGAGCACCGTCACAGTCCCGGCCGAGGTGGTGTATCAGTCACCGCCGACGCAGGTCCCCCGACCCCGGGGCACCGAGAACCAATCGAGGAGCACCATGAACGACCTCGCGACCAACACGTCCACGCAGGCCACCGCATCGAGCGAGTTGGTCGGCCTCGTGGTCAAGGGGATGTTCCGCGGCCCGGTCTCACCCGAGCTGCAGCTGGTGATCGACGCCGGGGACGCCGTCGCCAAGGGCCCGATGGTGATGCCGACCCCCGCCGGGATCAGCGCGGCCGGCGCACTCGTCCGGTTGCCGGAGGGCAGCGACGAAGAGAAGGCGGTCAACGACTTCCTGCACGCCTTCCTCCCGGTCAACCGACGCCTGCGCGAGTTGTGCACCGCATGGCAGTGCCGGCCGGACGGCTCGGTGAACGATCACTCGGACGCCCAGTACGACGCCCGGATCCGCGACCAACTCGACGACATCCATACCGACGTGTCGAAGATGCTCCGGCGCGCGGGCAAGCAGTCCGCAGACCTCCTCGCATATCGGGATCAGCTCAATGTCGCGCTCGAGCGCTTCGACGGTGGCGACACCGCGTCCCTCACCTCTCCGCTGACCGACGGCTACCACACCGTCTGGATGTGGCTGCACCAGCACGTGCTGATGATGCTCGGCGTCACCCGCGCCGAAGACGAGGCCCTCGAAGAGAAGCTCGTCGCTGGCAGCGCGGAATGACTCTGTCCGACAACTCTGTTCATTCCTATACCCGAGCTGCGGTCCCCTATGGACAGGGCCGCGGCCGGGGACTCGGAGCCGACGTACTCGGTGTTCACGGTGTCGAGATGGACAATCTCGTCGCTCTCGGTCTACCGGTGGTGCCGGGCCTGACCGTTCCGATCGGATCCGGCAGTGGCCTGGAGAACCGCGAAACCGCGAACACCGCGATCGATCTGCTCGAAAAGCTGGCAGTCCGCGGCATCTGGCCTGCCACCCGCACCGAACGTCGCCCGATGTTGATGCACCTGCGCTGCAGCGCGCCGGTGCCGGTATCGGCGCTGCCGCCCGCGATCTCGGTCATCGGTTTGTCGAACCGCAACATCGACGCCCTGGTCGAGGTCATCGGCCGCGACCGCGACATCTACGACTCCTGGGCCGCGAATCTGCGCTTCGTCGCCGAAGGTGCCCTGGGTGTCGACGTCGACGATCTCGATGACCTCGACGACGATCATCCCGACAGCCGCGCTCGGGTCCCAGCGTTGCTCGATCTCATCGAGGAAACCACCGGCGCGCCCTATCCCGCCGATCCTGCCGAACAACTCGGACTCGCGGCCAAGGCGATGCTGGCCCGGTGGGCCTCCCCCCGCGGCCAGCGTGCCCGCAAGGCGCTTTCTCTGCCCGACGATCTCGGCATCGCCCTCCACGTCCGGGCCCTGCGACTCGGGTCGTGGAACGAGTCCGGGTACGGCTCCGCGATCAGCCGCGACCTGGAGACGGGAAAGTATGCCCCGCACGGCGTCTTCCACCTCGGTGTCCGCCGTACCGACCCCAACCCCGGCCCCGGCGAACCCCTCGGCCAGGTCCCCGGTGGCGTCACCATTCTCGATCAGATCTTCGCAACCCTCGAACCGCACCTACGTGGCGTCGCGGAGGTCGAGTTCGAGGTCCGCGACCGGCAACTCGCCCTGCTCAGCGCGGGCGCGCTCGAACATCCGGGCCCGCGTGCGGTCACCCACCTCGCGGTCGACCTGGCCAACGACCACTCGATCGAACGCAGCGAAGCAGTCCGGATGCTCGAGCCCGACCTCATGCAGGATCTACTGCACGCGCAGCTCAAGCTCAGTGGCAACGAGGAACTACTCGCCCAGGGCCTGCCCGCATCTCCGGGGGCCGCGATCGGCGAGATCGCCCTGTCGAGTGAACGCGCGCTCCAAGTGGCCGGTCAGGGCAAGGACGTCGTCCTCGTCGCCTCCGAGACCAGTCCCGCCGACGTACCCGCGCTGCTCGCCGCCACCGCGGTCGTCACGTCCAACGGCGGCCTGGCATCCCATGCCGCTGTTGTCGCGCGTGGCGCAGGACGGCCGGCGGTCTGCGGTGCCACCTCCCTACGCATCGACCTGACCGCACGCACCGTGACCGCCAACGGTGTCACCATGTCCGAGGGCGATGTCGTCTCGGTCAACGGCCGGACCGGCGACATCTACGCCGGAGCCGTCATGATCCGGCCGGCAGAACCATCACCCGAACTCGAGGTCCTCCTCGGCTGGGCCGATGAGATCCGTGAACTGGGCATCCGCACCAACGCCGACAACGCCGAGGACGCCGCCACCGCTTTCCGGCTCGGAGCCGAGGGAATCGGCTTGTGCCGCACAGAACATCAGTTCATGGGCGACCAACTGCCGCTCGTGCAGCGTCTCGTTCTCGCCGAGAGCGAGGCCGAGGAGATCGAGGCCATCGCAGCTCTGACCACCGCACAGCAATCGGACTTCACCGATCTGCTGCGGGTGGTCGGCAACCGACCGATCACGGTGCGATTGCTCGACGCACCCCTGCACGAGTTCCTGCCTGCCGACGGCCAGTATCGCGATGCCGCCCAGGCCGAACGTGCCGCGGCGACACACGAATCCAATCCGATGCTGGGCCTGCGCGGCGTCCGCTTCGCGATGGTGCAGCAACGGTTGTACCCCGCGCAGGCCGAAGCGCTGTTCCGTGCCTGGGTGACCGTCAACGCAGAGGGGCTCTCGCCGGTACTCGAGGTCATGATCCCCCTGGTCTCGCTGCCCGGCGAGCTCAGCAAAGCCATCACCCAGGTGGACAGCGCCGCCGCCGCCGTGGCCACCGACACCGGCGTCAAGGTCCCCTACCTCGTGGGCAGCATGGTCGAGACCCCGCGCGCAGCGCTGCTCGCCGCCTCGCTGACCGCCGACGCCGAGTTCCTGTCGTTCGGCACCAACGATCTGACCCAGCTGACCTACGGCTTCTCCCGCGATGACGTCGAGAAGACCATGCTCGCCCACTATCTGGACCACGGCCTGCTGACCGACAGCCCGTTCGCCGTACTCGACCGCGATGGCGTGGGCGCACTGGTCACAATGGCGGCGGAGCGGGCTCGTGGGTCACGGCCGACGGTGAAACTCGGCGTCTGTGGAGAACATGGCGGCGATCCGGAGTCGATCTCGTTCCTGAACTCCATCGGCCTCGACTACGTCTCGTGCTCACCCCGCCGCGTACCTGTCGCACGGCTTGCTGCAGCACACGCGACCCTGGAAAGTGGCCGATGAGCACCGAACTGGACGATCTGCGCGCAGCCGTACGCGATGCAGCAGCCGACCTCGGCGGACCAGACCTGTGTCGTTCACTCGACGCCTCGGGCCCCGGTTGGGATGCCACGGCCTGGTCCGTGATCGCCGAGCAGATCGGCGTCGGAGCACTGGGTCTGCCCGAATCCTGCGGTGGACTCGGTGGATTGGCCGAACTCGTCGTGGTGGCCGAGGAGCTCGGCGCCGCACTGCTGCCCGTGCCCTTCCTCTCGACCGTGTTCGCCGGACAGGTACTCGTCAACACCGGCGGTGCAGACGACGTTCTCTCCGAGATCGCCGAGGGAACTCCCGCTGCCGTCGCCGGGCTGAACCGCCAGGGCTGGTGGTCCCCCGATGATCTGATGTTCACCGCGGCCGATCAGGGCGGCTCGTGGTCGCTCACCGGACGCGCTCCCGCCGTTCTCGGTGCTGCCGGTGCTCGCTGGTTGGTCATCCCCGCTGACACTCCTGGTGGTCCCGACGTGTTCCTGGTCGATTCGGCCACACCCGGCGCGGCCGTCGTTCCGCTCGAGACCCTCGACCTCTCCCGCGGGCAGGGGTCCGTCACTCTCACCGACGTCTCTGCGACGCGGTTGACCACCGGTGGAACAGCCGCTGCTGCAGTACTTCCCGCACTGGACATCGCCTGCATCGTCTTGGCCGCCGAACAGCTCGGCGGAGCGCAGACCAGTCTCGATCAGACCGTCGAGTACGTGAAAGAGCGTCGGCAGTTCGGACGCGAGATCGGCAGCTTTCAGGCCGTCAAACACACCCTCGCCGACCTGTTGGTGCTCGTCGAGTCGAGTAGGTCAGCAGTCACCCGAGCGGTGGAGGCCGACGATCTCGTCGAGGCAAGCGCCGTCGCCCAGGCGTGGTGCAGCGATGCCTACCGGACCGTCAGCGCCGAGGCGGTCCAACTCCATGGTGGTATCGGCTTCACCTGGGAACACCACTGCCATCTGTACTTTCGACGCGCCCGCGCCGACGCCCAGCTCTTCGGCGGCACTGCGCTCCACCGTGAGCGACTGGCCGCCGCTCTCGCCTGGTAACCCCGATTTTGGTGGGTTCTGGCGAACAAAACCCCAGGTCGGCGTCACCAGAAGCCACCAAGATCGGGAGTCGGGTCAGCGCTTGTCGCGTTGCGACCAGGGCTGATCGCGGTTCTCGCGGGGCTCCGGCGGTAGACCGAGAACCCGCTCACCGATGATGTTGCGCTGGATCTGATCGGTTCCGCCGGCCAGTCGATATCCCGGGCTGCCCAGCAGGTGTTCGGTCCAGGCGAACTGATCGTCATCGACATTGGCGGTGACGTTGCTGCCCAGCAGGTCCGCCGCGATCTCGCCGATCTTGCCGAGTACGTCCGACGCCATCAGTTTGCCGACCGACGCTGCCGGTCCAGGCGAGATTCCCGCCGCGGCAGCGCGTGCGACGCGATCGGCGGTGGCGGCACGGAGTTCAGAGCGGATGTAGACGTCGGCGATGTCCTGACGGACGAGCGGATCGTCCGAAACCCCCAGGGACTGTGCCAGCGAGACCAGTTCGGCGACCGAGCCACCCTTCTTGCGGGTGACCGACCCCGAGGCGGTGCGTTCGAAGGCGAGGGTGGCACCAGCGACCTTCCAGCCCTGCCCCACCTCACCGAGCCGCATGCTGTCCGGGACGCGGACGTCGTGGAGGAACACCTCGTTGAAAGAGGCGCCGCCACTCATCTGGCGGATCGGCCGGATCTCGACGCCCTCGGCGTCGAGCGGGATGAGAAACGCCGTGATGCCCTTGTGTTTCGGCACATCAGGGTCGGTGCGGGCGAGCAACATCCCGAGATCGGCGAATCGAGCTCCGGACGACCAGACCTTCTGCCCGTTGAACACCCACTCATCGCCCTGCCGGACACCGCGGCAGCTGAGCGCCGCCAGGTCAGAACCCGCCCCGGGCTCACTGAAGAGCTGGCAGGCCAGCAGATCGGTACGGAGCAACGGGTTGGCGTAGGCAGCCCGTTGCTCGTCGGAGCCGAACATCGCCACGGCCGGTCCGACCAGACCTGTGGTGACACTGATCAGTTCTGTGGACGGCGGAACATCGAAGTCGCGCTCTGCCTGGGCAATAGCCGAAGCGAACGATGCAGGCAGTCCCCGCCCACCGTGTTCGACGGACAGGGTCACAGCCCCGTAGCCGGCGTCGAAGCGCTGCCTGCGATAGTCACGGACCGCGTTCAGCAGCGCGAGTTCGTCCTCGTCGGACAGATTGCGGAACACCGCCAGATCAGGCCGGGCGTCCGGGGAGGGTGCCGGCCGCGGCGGCAGGATCGATGCGAGCCAGTCGCGGACCTCCGCCTGGAAATCTGCCAGTTCGGGGACGACGTCGAGAGCCTTGGTCACAGCGAGCCTTTCGAGATCACGTGGTCAGAACAGTGCACGCCGACAGTCCCGGGGCGCCGTACACGTGGGTGAAGCCGATGGACGGTCGGTTCGGCACCTGATGGCCTTCGGCCCGCCCCTGCAGTTGCCGGACCACCTCGTGGACCTGACGCAAACCGGATGCGCCGATCGGCTCGCCGCCGGCGAGACAACCGCCATCGGTGTTGATGGGTAGCTCACCGTCGAACCGTGTTGCGCCACTGTCGAGGAGCTTGCCCTGGTCTCCGTGTGCGCAGAGACCGGTCTCGGCCATGTGGATGATCTCCGAGCCCGAGTCGGTGTCCTGCAACTGCGCGACCTGCACGTCGGACGGGCTCACCCCGGCACTGGCGAAAGCAGCGGCAGCCGCATCGATGCTGGGGCTGTGGACGGGTTCGGTGTGGAGCCAGGGCGAGAACACCTCGAAGGATCCGAATCTGCGGGTGCGCACCTCGACTGCGGCCAGCCGGATCGGGTTGTCGCACAGATCGAATGCCCGGTCGTCACGCGCCAGGATCAAACCCACGCCGCCTTCGCCCGGCGAGCAGAACATGTATTGGGTCAGCGGATCGTTGACCGGTGCGGAATCGAGCACCTGCTGCGCGGTCAACAACTTGCGGCGCCACGCCATCGGGTGCGCGGCACCATTGGCGAAAGCGCGTTCGGACACCGCGGCGAGTGCGTGTTCATCGAGGCCATGCTCGTGAAAATACCGGCGTGTCTTCATCGCGAAGTACTGGGTGGTGACCATCATGCCGGTGCGGGCGTACCACTGACCGAGGCCGTAGGCCGCCGGGTCGGAACCGAACGCACCGCGCGGATGCTTGTCGAAACCCACGACCGCCACCACGTCGGCGCGGCGCGCGGTCAGCATGTCGGCAGCGGTCGACAGGGCGACTCCACCTGTGGCGCAACCGTTCTTGACCGTGGTGAACGGAACTCCGGTCAGGCCCAGGCGCGACACCAGCGAGTCCGGTTTGCCGGACACGTTGCTGCCACCGACCGCGGCATCCACATCGGACCAGCTGATACCTGCATCCGCGAGGGCCGCACGCAGCGCGTGCTCGCCCATGTCCATACCGGTGACACCGTCGTGCCGCCCGAAGGCGTGCATACCCGCGCCAACGATGTAGATGTCCTCTTTGCTCACGACGACACCCTCTCGGACGGGACCTTCGCGAAAGCAAAGGTGAACTCGGCATCACTGACGTCGAGCAGACACAGCTCGACCTGATCGCCGATGGCGACCTCACCGACGATCCTGGATTCGACCAGCACCGAACCGAGGTCGACGTAGCCGACGACAAACGGTTCGAAACCGGATGCAGGCGCCTCAAACGGCGGCTTCGGCGCGAACGATTGCCGTGTCCAGGTCCAGACCGTGCCAAGCCCGGGCAACGCCTGTCGTACGACGTCGACCCCGGCGCAGCCCGGACACCGATTCGCGGCCGGGAACACCACGACATCGCATTCTGCACAGCCACTTCCGGCCAGCAGCGGCGGATCGAGCTGGGCGAACAGGGTTGCGTCGATGGCGACCGAATCCATGGCGTACCTACCCGGCCAGCAGGCTCAGCGGTCGCGACAACACCGCGCTGAGGGTGCGCAGGAACTCCGCGGCGGGAGCCCCGTCGACGGCCCGGTGATCGAAGGTCAGGCTCAACGTCAAGACCTGGGTCTTGACGGGAGTCTCGCCCTCCCAGCGGAATCCGTCCTTGGCACGTCCGACACCGAGGATCGCCACATTGCCCGGGTTGATGACCGGCGTGAAGAAGTCGACACCATAGGCACCGAGGGTGCTGACGGAGAACGTCGCACCTTCCATGTCGGCCATCGCGAGCTTGCCCGTTCGCGCGGCCGCCGCGAGTGCGCCGGTACGACCGGCGATCTCGCCTACCGACAGTGCGTCTGCGCCCTTGACGACCGGGACGATGAGTCCGCCCTCCACCGCCACCGCGACACCGAGGTTGATCTCCGAGAACAACGTGATCTTGTCATCGGCGATGCCCGCGTTCAGCAGCGGATGCTGCTGCAACGCAACGGCGACCGCCTTCATGATGAAGTCGTTGAGACTCGGTGCCTTCGCGCCGCTTTCGCCGGCCTCCGCCTTGAGTTGCGCCCGGGCTGCGACGAGCGCGGTCACGTCCGCCTCGTAGCCGTGGGTCAGCTGCGCCATCGTCTGCAAGCTGTCGACCATGTTACGGGCGATCGCTCCCCGCATGCCGGTCAACGGGATGACCTCCCCCGGTTGCGGTCCGGACACAGGTGCCGGTTGCGCAGAGGCTGCGGACGGCGCCGCGGCAGCCGACGATCCGGCGGCCTTCTCGACGTCGGCCTTGGTGACCCGGCCACCGATTCCGGTACCCACGATCTTCGCGAGATCGACTCCCAGTTCCGCGGCCCGCCGACGGACCAGAGGCCCCACGAACTGACCGGCAGACTCTCCTGCCGGTTCGGATGCGGCAGCAACCGGAGCGACGGCAGCGGGTGCAGCAGCCAAGAACTCTTCGACATCTTCGGACACGATGCGCCCACCGGGGCCGGTACCGCGGACGGCAGTGAGGTCGACGTTCGATTCGGCAGCGACGCGCCTGGCGTTCGGCGAGGCTTTGAGCCGCGTTCCGTCGCCGCTGACGGCCGCAGCCGTGGCGAGCGCTGCGGGTTCGGCCTCGGGGGCGACTACGTCTTCGGCTGCAGCGGCCGGGGCGGCCCCGTCTGGGGCCTGTTCACCCTCTCCGAGCAACCAGCCGATGACCGCGCCGACCGGCAGTACGTCGCCGGCCTTCGCGTTCGTGGCGAGGAATCCTTCGGCCTCGGCCTCCACGTCGACCTCGACCTTGTCGGTCTCGAGGCGCAGGAGGACGTCACCCATACCGATGCGCTGTCCCGGGGTGGCCAGCCACTCGCCGATCACCCCTTCTTGCATCGTGAGGCCGAGTTTCGGCAGCACGATCTGCTGTGCCACGACTCAGCCCCTTTCGAGCAGACGGCGCGCTCCGGCGACGATGCGGTCGGCGTCGGGCACGTAGGCCTTCTCCAGCGGCGTGCTGAACGGGACCGGGGTGAACGGCGCGCCGATACGCAGGACCGGGGCATCGAGGTAGTCGAACGCCTCCTCCTGGATCTGCGCGGCCACCTCGGCGCCGATACCGCCGAAGGTCACGGCCTCGTGGACCACGAGGATGCGATTGGTCTTCGACGCCGACTTCACGATGGTCGCGGTGTCGAGCGGCTGGACCGACCGCGGGTCGACGACCTCGACCGATACGCCGGATTCGGCCAGGATGTCCGCGGCCTTGAGCGCCTCGACGACCATGCGACCGAACGCCACGATGGTGACGTCGTCGCCCTCGCGCGGAATCGCGGCCTGCCCGAGCGGGATCTCGTAGATCTCCTCGGGGACCTCACCGCGGGCACCGAGCAGGACCTTGTTCAGCATGAACACGACCGGGTTGTCGTCGCGCACGGCCGCGACCATCAGGCCCTTGGCGTCGTGGGCGTTGGACGGCATGACGACCTTGAGGCCGGGCGTGTGCGCCAGCCACGTCTCAAGGCTCTGCGAGTGTTGGGCACCCGCGCTGACGCCGGCGCCATAGGCGACGGCGATGACCATCGGCACCTTGACCTCGCCGCCGTACATGAACTTCATCTTCGCGGCCTGGTTCACCACCTGGTCGAGTGCGACGGCCAGGAAGTCCATGAACATGATGTCGACGATCGGACGCAGTCCGCGTGCAGCGGCTCCGACTCCGAGCCCGATCAGACCCATCTCGGCGATCGGGGTGTCGACCATCCGGCGGGGGCCGAACTCGTCGAGCAAACCGTCGTACATGTGGAAGACGCCGCCGTAACCCGCGACGTCCTCACCGATGACGAAAACGTCTTCGCTCTCGCGCATGGTCTGGGCGACGGCCTCGTTGTAGGCCTTGACATACGTGGTGACCCTGGCCGTGGCGGCCTCCGCGGGTGCGGTCAATTCTGTTGCAGTAGACATTGGTTCAGCCTTTTCTAAAGGTTCAGTCGCTGTAGACGTTGAGGGCGAAGTCGGCCAGGTCGGGGAACGGGCTGTTCTCCGCGAAGGCGACGGATTCGGCGATGTCGGCGTCGACCTCGGCCCAGATGTTGGCGAACTCACCTTCGGTGACGAGGCCCTCGGACACTGCCCGCGCCTCGAGCAGCTTGATGGCGTCCCGCTCTTTCCACGCCTCGACCTCTTCCTGGGTGCGGTACGTCTTACGGAGACCCTTCACACCCTGGTGGTCGTAGTAGCGGTAGGTCTTGGCCTCGACCAGCGTCGGGCCACCACCGTTGCGGGCGCGTTCGACGGCGCGGCCCACTGCAGCGCGCACCGCGATGGCGTCCATGCCGTCGCAGATTTCGCTGGGGAAGCCGTACGCAGGCGCACGATCGGCGACGTTCTCGAGCTTCATGTGGTCGCGCAGCGCGGTGAACTCGGCGTATCCGTTGTTCTCGCAGACGAAGACGACCGGCAGTTCGAGGATGCCCGCCATGTTCGCGGCTTCGTGGAAGGCGCCGATGTTGCTGGCGCCGTCACCGAAGAACGGGATTGCCACGGTGTCTTCACCGCGGTACTTGGCGGCGAAGGCCGCGCCGACGGCGATGGGGATTCCGCCGCCCACGATGCCGTTGGCGCCGAGCATGCCGATGGAGAGGTCGTTGATGTGCATCGAGCCGCCACGTCCCTTGCAGTAACCGTCGACCCGCCCGAACAGCTCGGCGAACATCTGCCGGAACTGGGCGCCCTTGGCGACGGCGTGACCGTGCCCGCGGTGGGTCGAGGAAATCTGGTCCGTATCGCGCAGGTTGCTCATCGCACCCGCGGCGACGGCCTCCTGGCCGACGTACAGATGGAGGAAGCCGGGGAGTTTGCCGCCCTCCATGAGGCGGCCGGCCTCGGTTTCGAACTGGCGGATCCGGACCATCCGCCGATGGAGGTCCAGAAGCACCTCACGGCTGGGCGTCGGGTCGTTCGATCCGACGGGCTCGATGGCCTCACGGGTTGCGTTTGTCGCGGTCGAAGTCACCACGAGCACCTCTTCTCTGTGTCCAAACAATGCAGCGACGAAGTTCGGGCTGACTTTGTTTACGTCTTCTACAGTATGGACCACAACTGTAGCCCAATGTAAGTAGAATCACTATAAAGTTACTAAGGTCTGAGGTCAGGCTGCTTCTTACTTGACTTGGTGTCCAGTAAATCGCACCATAGGCCCGGACGTGGACCGTTTGAAGGAGAAAAGTCGATGCTCGACCGAATCAGAGATCGGGCGGTGTCCGACCCCACCGGGGTCGCACTGATCGACGACAACAGCTCATTGACGTGGACCGAGGTCGCGGACGCCCTCGATGCGCTCGGCGAGCACTTCATCGCACTCGCCCCCGATTCCGACGAACGCGTCGCGGTGATCGGTGAGAACACCGTCGAGACCCTGCTCGCGCATGCCGCGGCGATCGGTCGCGGCGTCGGGACGGTCGCGGTGTCTCGGCAGCTCAAGCCCGCCGAGATGGCCGATCAACTGCTCGACTCCGGCGCGGTGGCCGTGGTGACGGGGCCGCTGGGCCTGGCATCCTCTGTAGCAGCGGCACAGAAGACCGTTTTGCGAGCCGTCGTCGTCCACAACACCGAGGCAGGCGACGGAACAGTCCCGTGGCGAGATGTCGTGACCCCAGTCGAGGCCGCAGCATCCGCCGCGCCGACGGAGCGACCCGCCCGTCCCCCACTCGTCTACACCTCCGGCACCACTGGTCGCGCCCGCGGCACGCAGGTGCGCTGGCTTCCCGCCCCCGTCGACACGGCCCAGGAATACGCCGATGCAGTGGCCGCCCGATCGGGCTACCCCGCGGGCGTCCACCTGGTGGTCGGCCCGCTGCAGCACAACGGGCCACTCACCGCGATCCGTCACCTGCTGTCAGGTCGACCTGTGGTCGTCATGGGCCGGTTCGACGCCGAACGCGCGTTGTCACTGATCGAGACCCACCGGGTCACCTCCACCCTGATGGTCCCCACCCACTTCCAGCGCCTCCTGGCTCTTCCCGAGGCGACGCGCGCGAAGTACGACGTTTCGAGTCTGGAGTGGGTTGCCCACACCGGCTCCGCGTGTCCGGCGGACGTCAAACGCGCGATGATCGACTGGTTCGGACCGATACTCGTCGAGTCCTACGGCGGCAGCGAGATCGGTTCGGTCTGCCGGATCGATTCCGTCGAATGGCTCGCGCACCCTCGGTCGGTCGGGCGGGCGACGCCGCCGTTCGAGGCAGTCGTCGTCGGCTCGGACGGCACCGAACTGGGCCGCGGCGAGGTGGGAGTCCTCGGATTCCGCACCCCACCCGAACGCAGCGTCGTCTATCACGCCGACCCCGAAAAGACCGCTGCTGCATACATCTTGCCGGGTGTCGCCACCCTTGGCGACGTCGGATATGTCGACGAAGACGGATACGTCTTCATCACCGATCGGGTTGCGGACATGGTGGTGTCGGGCGGCGTCAACCTGTACCCGGCCGAGAGCGAACGCGTCCTGCTGACTCATCCCGCGGTCGCCGAGGTCGCGGTGATCGGTGTGCCCGACGACGATCTGGGTGAATCCCTGCTCGCACTCGTCGTTCCGGAGCCCGGAGTAACGCTCGACATCGGCGAGCTGAAAGCGTTCGCCAAGGACTCGATGGCGTCATACAAATGCCCCAAGAAGTATGTCGTCGTCGACGAACTGGCCCGCAACGTGATGGGCAAACTCGACAAGAAGGCACTGCGCGCCCCGTACTGGAGCACCGACCGCACCATCGCCGGCTAGTTCGGCGAACCCACTGGAAGGCATTCATGATCGAGGTTTTGTTCGTCCGGCACGGCCAACCCGTTTCGCGGGTGCGTAATCCGGGCCTCGCGCCCGAGGGGATCGCGGATGCCCGCAAGCTCGCCACCTGGCTGCGGCACGAGCAGATCGACGCGATAGTCGCGAGCCCACTCGCCCGGGCGCTCCAGACCGCAGAGACCGTTGCCGGGGGAATGGGACGCGAAGTCGATCTGGTGCTCGAGGATCTCCGGGAGTGGGACGACGACATCAGTCCCGAGGACTACATGGCCCTCGAGGACATGGCCCCCGATGACGCCCGGCTGACCGCGGTACGCGATGGCCGATTCGAGGAGTACGTGCCCGCCCTCAACCTGCCGAAGTTCCGGGCCCGCGCACGCTCGGCGCTGGAGCAGATCTTCGACCGGTACGAATCCGGCCGCGTGGTGGCAGTGGCTCACGGCGGAATCATCAACGCGGCCGTCGCCGACGTCCTGGAAATGCCGAAGACGTTCTGGCACAACCCCGCATACACCTCGGTCGCCCGGGTTCGGAAGCTCGATTCGGGCGTGATCATCGTCGACTCGATCAACGACACCGCACACCTGCGCGGCACGGTGACGGTATGACCCAGATGGTCGACGCAACAGCCGTCCTCGATGACACCCTGGCGAACGCCAGCAGGGTCATCCTCGTCAGACACGGATTACCCGGCGATCTCGGTGTGGCTGATCCCGGACTCGGAGACGAAGGCATCAGCCAGGCACAGCGATTGGGTGAATGGCTGCGGGACGAACCTGTGGCGCAGGTTGTCTCCAGTCATTACACCCGTGCTCACGAGACCGCGCTGTTCGCGGCCGAGCCGCATGGCCTCGACGTCTTTGTCGACGAGAGATTGCGGGAATGGGACAGCGACCGGACCACGTACTCCACGCCGGAGGCCATCGCAGAGACGCCGCGCGGAAAAGCGTTTGCAGAAGCCCGCTTCGACGACTTCATCCCGGACTACGACAAGGTCGAACTCGCCGCACGTATGCGCGCAGCGGTGCTCGAGGCCGTCCAGCGGGCTCCGGGACAACTGACGGTTGTCGCTTCTCATGGCGGCGCCATCAACACGCTGCTCACCGACATCCTGCAGGCGCCGTCGCCGTTCTTCTTCAATCCCGGCTACACCTCGATGAGCCGCATCGCCGTGATGCGTTCAGGCTGTCGACGGTCACGTAATTCCTCAGGGGTTTCCGTCAGGTAATTCCCCATGTCCGAGCGTGCTGGGGTCAGCGTAGCTGAGCAGGTCGGGTGGGG
>NZ_QJSP01000021.1 GCF_003217475.1 Williamsia limnetica
TTCCCGGTGGAGCGGATGATGCGTGATGCCAAGATCACCCAGATCTACGAGGGCACCAACCAGATCCAGCGCGTCGTGATGTCCCGCGCACTCCTGCGCTGACCCGATCTTGGTGGGTTCTGGCGAGCATACGCCCAGGTCGGCGTCGCCAGAACCCACCAAAATCGGAGGTGGAAATCCACCTCAGGTCTGATGTGGGCTGCGCTGGGTGCCGATAGATTGGGTGCAATGAACACCCAGCGGATCCTCGAGCGCTGGAACCGATTCGCCGAGCCCCGCCAGCTGCTGCTCGATGCTCTGCTCTCGCTCGCCATCGCCACGGTGACGGTCCTGCCGGAGCTGTGGGAGCAGATGGGACCGAACGTCTGGTGGCGAATGCTGCTGGGCACGACCTGCTGCGTCGCGCTGGCATATCGCCGGACCAGACCCGACCTTGCCGGTGCGGTGATCGCGTCGGCCGCGTTTGTGCACATCGTCGTCGACGAGCAGCTCAGTCCGGCTGTGACCATCACCGCGGTGATCGGGCTCTACTCGATGGCGGCCTACGGCTCGACCTGGGGAACCCGGGCGGCCCTGGTGCTGGGCGTAATCGGTGGGGTCGGATCGTCCGGTCGCTTCTACTCGGAGGCTCCGCAGTCGCGATCGTTCGAGTACAACGCCATCGGCGCTTCCTTCCTCGCGGCCCTCACGGTCGGTATCTGGGCCACCGGTATGCTGCGGCGATCGCGTATGCGCGAGGTCTCATCGCTGCGCGAACGGGCCCGACTGCTCGAACTCGAACGCGCGCAGGAGTCCGAGCTCGCCGCGATCGGCGAACGCACCCGCATCGCCCGCGAGATGCACGACATCATCGCCCACACCCTGACGGTGGTGATCGCGCAGGCCGACGGTGGCCGATATGCCGCGGAGCAGGATCCGGGCGCGGCAGCACGTGCGCTCGAGACCATCGCCGAGAACGGGCGACAAGCATTGGCGGACATGCGTTCCCTGCTCGGCGTACTCAGGGAGGACGGGCCGCGCGAGGTGCGTGCGGTGCCCGGCATCGCCGATCTGCCGGACCTGCTGGCCGTGGTGCGGGCCGGTGGCCTACCGGTGACCTACTCGACGTCCGGTCCGGAGCGAGCGGTCTCGGCAGGGTGTGGCCTCACCGCATACCGGATCATCCAGGAATCGCTGACGAACGTTCTCAAGCACGCAGGCCTCGGGGCCGACGCCGACGTCCGATTGCGTTGGGAGCCGGACCAGTTGCGCATCACCATCATCGACGACGGACGCACTGACGGGATGGTGGACGCCGACTGGGTCGCACCCGCAGGCGGTAAAGGGTTGTTGGGTATGCGTGAGCGGGCAGAACTGCACGGTGGGTCAATGACTGCGGGACCGCGACGCGACCACCGTGGCTACCGGGTAGAGGCTGTCCTGCCGACAGGAGAAGCATTGTGAGCGAAGTCATCCGGGTCGGTCTCGTCGACGATCAAGCGCTCGTGCGGGCCGGCTTCGGGATGGTGATCAACTCCCAGCCCGACATGGAAGTGGTCCTCGAAGGCGGCGACGGTGGCGAGGCCCTCGAGCAGATCCGGAACACGCAGGTCGATGTGGTCCTGATGGATGTCCAGATGCCACGCCTGGACGGGATCGAAGCCACGCGCAGACTACTGGCGGGCCAGGCAGATGCGCCGAAGATCGTGGTGCTCACCACCTTCGACACCGACGAGTACCTGCTGGCAGCCATCTCGGCCGGTGCGAGTGGGTTCCTGCTCAAGGATGCGCGTCCCGAAGAACTGCTGGCGGCCATTCGCACGGTCTTCGCCGGGGATGCGGTGATCGCACCACGGTCCACCCGGCGGTTGCTCACCCACGTGGCAGCAGGGGTGGGCGCAGGCCCTGAGGCCCTCACCGTGGAACCGGCTGACCTCATCGACCCCCTGACGCCACGCGAGAGTGAAGTCTTGCGTGCCATCGCGATCGGTATGACCAACGGCGAGATCGCTGCGAGCTTCCACCTGTCGCCGGCGACCGTCAAGACCCATGTGGGTCGGGTCTTGACCAAAACCGGCTCGCGCGACCGAGTGCAGGTAGTGCTGTATGCATTCAGGACCGGCATGGTGGCCATCTCCGACATCCTGGGCCGGCACGGGTAGTACTGCGGTCGTACCCCGATCACCGCAGGGGAGTACTCCGAAGGCAACCGATGATCGGCCCCTGCTCCGACGATATCCAGGTCCCTCCGAAAATACGCTTGTCCGGCAATGACATTCATTGGCACGGACAAGGGAGGACAGCGATGTCGACTACGAGGACCCAGGTGAACACTGCTGATGCCGCCGGCGCTGGTGGAGTGCGGCCGAGCCACGCTTCCAGTGGCACAGTGGCGGCGCGGGCCATCGGCCTGCAGAAGACGTACGGGGAGAAGGATGCGGAGGTTCACGCCCTGCGCGACGTGAGTCTGGCGATCCCGGCGGGAAGGTTCACCGCCATCATGGGTCCGTCGGGCTCGGGAAAATCGACACTCATGCACTGCCTGGCAGGTCTGGACACCCCGACGGCCGGCACCGTGATGATCGGGGACACCGATCTGTCCCGATGTGACGACACGCAGCGGACCCGGATCAGGCGGCGTGAGTTGGGATTCGTCTTCCAGTCGTTCAATCTGCTGCCCGTACTGTCAGCGCGAGCGAACATCCTCCTGCCGCTCACGCTCGATCGCCGGCGCCCGGACCGGGCATGGTTCGACGAACTCGTACATGTGCTGGGAATCGCTGATCGACTCGATCACAAGCCATCTGAGCTGTCGGGTGGTCAGCAGCAGCGCGTCGCGATCGCGCGTGCGCTGCTGCCTCGGCCGCGGCTGATCCTCGCCGACGAACCGACAGGCAATCTCGACAGTCACTCGGGAGCGCAGGTACTTTCGCTGCTGCAGGCGAGCAGTCGCCGGGCAGGCCAGACCATCGTCATGGTGACCCACGACCCGGTGGCGGCCGGCTACTGCGATCAGGTGCTGGTCATGGCAGATGGTCTGTTGGTCGACCAAATCGACACGCCGACCACG
This sequence comes from Williamsia limnetica, assembly GCF_003217475.1. GTDB lineage: Bacteria > Actinomycetota > Actinomycetes > Mycobacteriales > Mycobacteriaceae > Williamsia > Williamsia limnetica. The sequence continues at coordinate 3,050 of NZ_QJSP01000021.1, forward strand.
GACTCGGTGGCCGCGGCCATGCTCCGCCACGGATCAGTGGCCGGTGCGGCGGGGGTCGGCCGATGAAAACCGTTGTGCTCGCACAGCTCCGGGCATACAAGGGGCGATACGTGGCATCAGGTCTGGCTGTCGCCATCGCGGTCGCGTTCGTCGCTGCCACCCTCACCCTGTCGGCCACCTCGAGCGAGTCGATGCGCGCATCGGTGGCCGGGCAGTTCTCGCACACCGATGCGGCCGCCTTCGTGCCCGGTGAGTTCGCGGAACGGACAGGGGCGGCGCTCGCGGCCACCCCGGGGGTCGATGCGACCGCCGTCGACAGCACCCGGTGGGTGAGTGTGACCAGCGGAACGAGATCCTTCGGCCAGGTCCAGCTGACCGCCATCGCACCTGACGAGTCGCTGCGCTGGCAGACCCTGTCGGTGGGGCATCTGCCGAAGGCAGACAACGAGGTCGTGGCTTTCGCCGGGTCCAATTTCGCGGTGGGCGAGCATTTCTACGTCCGTCCCGACGTCGACACCGGCACCGACAGGGTCGCCAGAGAGATGACTGTGGTGGGCCTGCTGGATCGCGCGTCGACGACCACGAGCGCGCCGCAACTGTTCGGCACCAACGCGGGCGTCGCCGCCCTCGCGCCGGGACGGGCGGTCGATCAGGCCGAGAGTGTCGTCATCCGGATGTCATTCACACCGGGCGCAGATCAGGCCGTGGTGATGTCGGCGATCACCCGACTCGTCACCGCGGTGCCGGGCGGCAAGGCCATGACCGGCGGTGAGGCCACCGACGAGGTGATGAGCCGGTACGTCGGTGAAACCGATGTGTTGGCCACCGTGCTGTTGGTCTTCGCGGCCATCACCGCGTTGGTGTCGTGCCTGGTGATCGCCAACACCTTCGCCGTACTGATCGCCTCGCGGACGCAGGAGCTCGCGTTACTACGGTGCATCGGCGCCGATACCGGGCAGGTGCGGTCGGGGGTACGACTCGAGGCGCTCGTCCTGGGGGTGCTCGCGTCGGTCGTCGGCGTCGTGTTCGGGATCAGCGGCGTTGCCGCCGCGTCGGCGCTGGTGCGTTCTACGGGGGCGAACTTCCCGCTGACCGAACTGACCGTGCCGCTGACGGCGCCGGTGGCCGCGATGGTGCTCGGCGTGGTGATGACGGTGATCGCGGCGACCGTCCCGGCGAGACTCGCGACCGCTGTATCACCGTTGGCGGCATTTCGGACGGTGGTCCCGTCGTCACCCGGCCGGCGCGGAATCCTGCGGCTGCTCGTTGCCGCGGCGCTCGTGGGCGGTGGGTCGATCATCATGACCGTCGGGGTGGGCGCAAAGTCCGTACCCGCAGCGGGACTCGGCGGGGCGTCGAGCTTCCTCGGCATCATGCTCGCTGCTGTTGTGCTGGTACCCCCGCTCGTCCGGATCATCGGGGTCGGCGCCGCGCGGTTGCTGCGGCGGACGGCGGCCGGTCCGGTCGCCGAACTGGCCGCTGCGAACGCGACACGCCATCCGCGACGCACGGCGGCAACGGCGTCGGCGCTGATCATCGGCATCACCTTGACGACGATGATGGTGGTGGGGGCGCAGGTCGTGCGGTCGAGTGTCTCAGGTCTCATCGGCGAGATGCATCCGATCGACCTGGTCGTCTCGTCGAGTGCGCCGCTTGACCCGTCGCTGATCAACGTGGTGGCGAGCACCGCCGGGGTCGAGGCGTCGCTGCCTGTCACCCGTACGGAGGTGTCGGTGAACGGGCATCAGATGAATGTGGGTGCCCTCGACACCGGGCGGTTGTCTCAGGTGATGCGATCAGGGCACGCCCCGGCGGCAGATGAGATCGCCCTGGCACCAGAAGATCAGATCCTCGCAGGGGTCGGACCGGGTGAGCGTGTCCGGCTCGCCGCCGGGGGAGGGGTTCGCACCGTGACCGTCATCGACGGCGCGTCGGGGTCCTTTGTCGATCGCGGCCTCGTGTCCGCGGCGCCGCAGGCAACTGGCATCGTCGTCCGGCTGCAGGCGGGTGGCGCCGACAGTTCGGGGGCGGTCACCGACATCCGGGAGATCGTCGCGAACTCGGCCCCCGACGCCACTTTCGGTGGCGGTGTCGAGATAGCCCAGCAACTCGATCAGATCCTCATTCTGCTCCTGCGAATCGTGCTGGCGCTGCTGGCCGTGTCGGTCATCGTCGCGCTGATCGGCGTGGGCAACACGATGGCGCTGTCGGTCATCGATCGGTCCCGCGAGAACGCGATGCTGCGGGTCATCGGGCTGAGTTCGCGCGGCGTGCAGGGAATGCTCCTGGCGGAGGCCGCCTTGATCGCGGTGGTGGGATCCGTGGTGGGCGTGCTGCTGGGGACGGGATACGGGATCGCGGGCGCCGCTGCCGTCGTCGGTGCCCACCGGGTGTCGCTGCCGGATCTCCCCGTCGTCGCATTGGCCGGAATCGTCCTGGTCGGAGGGTTGGCCGGATTGCTGAGTTCGGCAATTCCGGCTCGCCGGGCCCTGAAGGCAGATCCGGCTGCGGCGCTGTGAGTCTCGGACCCGCCGGACCCCGGACTTGACACGAAATAGAACTGATGTTCGACTGAGCGATATGCGATGGGACGCACAGTTGCTCGAGTCCGACAAGGACTCGGGAGAGGACTTCGCGAGGCCGGCTCTTCCAGGATTGGAGCGAGCCGGCCTCGTCCGGTCTGTGCAGACCCCCGAGTTCTCGGGGGTGACCTTTCACGAGGTGCTCTGCAAAAGTGCACTGAACAAGGTTCCCGAGGGCTCGCGGGTGCCGATGCGATGGACCATCAATCCGACCAGGGGTTGTCTGCACCAGTGCGTCTACTGTTTTGCCCGGGGCAGCCACGAATACCTCGACCTCGACGCGGGTCGCGACTTCGACACCCAGATCGTGGTGAAGGTGAACATCGCGGCAGTCCTGCGAAAAGAGCTGGGCCGCAGGAGCTGGAAGCGCGAAACGGTGGCGTTGGGCACCAATACAGATCCCTACCATCGCGCCGAGGGTCGGTACCGGCTGATGCCGGGCATCATCGGTGCGCTGGCCGATCACGGGACGCCGATGTCGATTCTGACCAAGGGCACCCTCCTGCGTCGTGATCTGCCGCTGCTGTCGGTGGCGGCACAATCGGTCCCGGTGACCATCGGGATCTCGCTGGCGCTGCTGGACGAGGACCTGCGTCGCCAGGTCGAGCCGGGCGCGCCGACGGCCAAGGCCCGTCTCGACCTGATCTCTGCGGTGCGCGAGGCAGGGTTCGATTGCCATGTGATGGCTTCGCCGATCCTGCCTGCGCTCAAGGATTCTCGAGCCGAGCTCGATGAACTGTTCGGGGCTCTGGCCGCAGCGGGTGCCACCTCCGTCACGGCGTCGGAGTTGTTCCTGCGGGGACCGACCCGCAACTGGTATCTCACCTGGCTCGGCGACAACCACCCTGCGTTGCTGCGTACCTACCGGCGGATCTACGGACGGGGCTCGCACCCGGCTCCGGAATACCGCCAGTGGCTGCGCGAGCGCATCACTCCGCTACTGGACAAACACGGCCTCAGTGGGATGGGCTACGACGAGGTCCACGTCCCGCGGAACCAGGTCCTCACAGCGCAACCACCCGTCCAGCCGACGCTGTTCTGACGACGACTCGCGAACGCCCGGTGCCTCGCGCTAGGTCAGGGTCGCGGTGACCTTCTCCGACTCGGCGCGTGCGGGTAGTTTGGCGAGATTCGGGTTGGCGACCTGCACCAGCGAGCCGCCGCTGACGAGCGTGGCGAGCAGGTTGGCGATGAGATTGCCCGGATCGTCCCACGAGCGTGTGGTCATGATCCGCGACCCGGCGACGATCCCGGCCCCGGCTGCGAAAGCCCTTGCCTCGGCGACGACCTCGTCGACCGATCGATCGTCGAGTGCCGGCCCGCCCGGACCGGCCGGTCGGAACTGGTCGCCGTGGACGCGCACCGAAGCTGCGTAATCGGTGAGGCCGATCGGGAGGTCGCGCATGGGCATACCGAACGGGTCGAGGGATACGACGGCGATCTCCGGCGCAGCGTCGACCCTCTCCAGGGTTGCCATCGAACAGAACGCCAGCGCCGCATCGTCGGAGTATCCGAGCCGGACGTGGACGCCCGCCCACCATGCGCCGAGTAGGACCGCGGCACTCTGCCAGTGAGTCGGCAAGTCGACGGACACCACGTCGCCGGCCATCAGACCGAACTCGTCGCGGATCATGTTCGCTGTTTTCGCGGCCCAGTTGGCCGTGGTGATCCCGGAGAGCTCGGTGCGTTCACCGGTGGCGTCGTCGTAGTAGGTCAGCAGCGGTTGGGATCCGTCGGTGCTCAGCGCGGGGTGGAGCGCGGCATCGGTCACCGTGGTCAATTGACACACTCCGGTCCGGTTCCACCGGCAGTGATGGTTTTGGCGGGCGGGGCCGCGGGGTCCGAGGTCGGCGCGTCCTGACTGTCCTGCGGGCCTTCGTCATCGATCGAACCCGGGCCCTGATAACTGTCGGTGAGTACCACTCTGATGGTGTTGGGCTCCAACGTCTTGTCCTCTGTGATGGGCAGACCGCCGAGTTGCTCGGCGACCGCCTTGGCTCCGGGGTTGTCGGTGCTCGCGGTCTGCACCTGACTGTCCGTGGTGGAGTTGGTCTCGTTGCCGGTCTTTCCGGTCAGATATCCCTTGGTGGCGACGATCTTGGACACGTTGGTGGCCAGTCCGTCGACGGTGCCGGTATTGATCACGTCGACGGTGTAGTCGCCCGCGCGGAACTTCGTCTGACCCGAGGCGTCCTTCTCGCCGAGGAGACCTGCGGTGAACGCCTTGACCGCAGCAGGGTCGATCTCGACCACGCTCTGCGTTCCGTCGTCACTCCACCCCTGTTCGGTCACAACGGGAATCGTGGCGAATTGGACCCGGCCGCCGGAGAGGTCCTTGAGTTGCTCGACGAAGTTGAGGATGTCCCAGCTCTGATCGATCACCACCGACCGCGACACCGCGTTCTCGAGATCCCCGAGCTTGCCAGGGCTCGAGAGAGTTCCCGCCGAGAGCACCTTCTGGGCGAGTGAGGCCATGAACACCTGTTGTCTGACGATCCGGTCCAGGTCGCCGCGGGGGAGATCGTGGCGCTGACGCACAAAGCTCAGTGCTTCGGCACCGTCGAGCATCTGCCGACCCGCCGGGAAGTCGGCGCCCGAATAGGGCTCGGAGACGGGCTCTTTCAGACACACTTCGACACCGCCCACTGCGTTGGTCAGCAGCACGAATCCGAGCAGCCCGACCTCCGCGTAGTGGTCCACTTCGACGCCGGTCAGGTTCGCGACCGTGGTGATCAGTGCGTCGCGTCCCGCCTGCACCGATTCTTTGTCTGCCTGCTCGAGATCCATGCCGTCGTTCACGAGTTGTTCGCGGCGTTCTTCTTTCGACGATCCGTACGCCGAGTTGATCTTCGTCTTCCCGATGCCGGGGACGTCGACATAGGAATCGCGGGGAATGGAGATCGCGGTGGCCGACGACCCGTCGTTCGGAATGCGGATCAACAGGATGGTGTCGGTGTTGGTGCCGACGTCGTCTCCCGAATGCAGCTGCGCAAGTTCTTTTTCGGACAGGGGATTGCCCTGGGCATCGGTGCGCGAATCGGTGCCCACCATGAGGATGTCGACGGCGCCGTCCTTACCTGAACCAAGGGAGAGCCCATCGAGCTTGGTGATGCTGTTCTCCAGCCGGGTCATCTGATTCCAGGCGAAGCCGGTCGCAACCAGTACGGCGACCGACACCAGTGCAACGGCGGCCCGGGTCAGCGAGCGCCCTGACCGGCCGCCAGAGGGGGATTCGCCGGTAGGGGGCTGGGTCGGAGGAGGTGGCGGTGCCTTGCGGCCAGACCGAGTTCGATCCCCGGGCTCTCCGCGCCTTCGCGGGGCTTGCGCGTCCTGCGGGCGAGGGGGTCGCTCACGTCGACCCGCGCGCTCGGACGCCGCGCGCAATGGGCGCTCGGCGTCCGGGCCGTCGGCCGGGATGGGCCTGCGAGGTCTCGAGGACGTCGTTCGGCGGGGCGGCTCGGTCGGCTGCTCTCGTTCGCGTCGGCGAGCTGCCGGGGGACGCGGCGCTTGCTCTTCGCCGGATCGCTGATGGCGACCGCCGACTGCGCGCCGCTGCCCTGACGGACCCGTACGTCGCTCGCCCGGCGGTCGATCCGAAGATGGACGATCCACCGGGGTGCGCTCCTGTCTGTGCGGTCGGCCTGCCTGTACTCGCTCGTCGTGGGCTGAAGCCCTGGTAGGCGCGCCCGACGTCGAACTGACCGCAATGCTACTTGCGAAACTTCGCCACTCGACGCAGCCGGATGCGCCGTGTCCCTCACATCGCCGAGCGGCGCCGCACGCGCTCGAATGGCGAAGACGGAGCGAAACCGGACATGATTGTGCACATGCAGAGCGAGACAGGAGACGGAGCGAAGCGGAGCTCGACCCGTCGGAAAGGAGACGGAGCGAAGCGGAGCTCGACCCGTTGGACAGGAGACGGAGCGAAGCGGAGCTCGACCCGTTGGACAGGAGACGGAGCGAAGCGGAGCTCGACCCGTTGGACAGGAGCCGGAGCGAAGCGGAGCTCGACCCATCGGACAGGAGACGGAGCTTGATGGGGTCGGGGTCGATTGTCGTGACGGGTGTTGCCGGGCAGCTGGGCCGGCAATTGCGCGCTCGTGGGGGTCCGCGGGTGCGGGGTCTGACCTCCGCACAGCTCGACATCACCGATCCGGTGTCCGTGTATCAGGCGGTGGGAAAGCTCGGACCTGGTGATGTGGTGATCAACTGCGCGGCGTACACGGCGGTCGACGACGCAGAGTCGGACCGGAGCACGGCCCATGCCGTGAATGCCGATGGCCCGGGTTACCTCGCTGAACAGACTGCACGGACCGGGGCTCACCTGATCCACATCTCCACCGACTACGTGTTCACCGGTTCTTCGTCGCGTCCTTTGGAGCCGGGCGATCCGATCGGACCGGGCTCGGTCTACGGTGCGACGAAACTCGCAGGTGAACAGGCCGTCCGCGCCGGGGATCCGGCTGCAACCATCGTCCGGACGGCGTGGGTGTACACCGGCGCGGCGGATTCGGCCGATTTCGTGAGCACCATGCGCCGACTCGAACGCGAGCGCGACACGGTGTCGGTCGTCACCGACCAGGTGGGATCGCCCACCTACTCGGGTGATCTCGCCGACGGTCTGCTCGAACTGGCCGATGAGGTCAGTGGCCCGGCTCCAGTGGCCTCTGGGCAGATCCTGCACGCCACCAACGCAGGCAATTGCAGCTGGTTCGACCTCGCCCAGGCGGTGTTCGCGGAAGTCGGCGCGGACCCGTCGCGGGTGCTGCCGACGACGACGGCGCAATTCCCTCGACCGGCACCGCGCCCGGCGTACTCGGTTCTTTCGGGGCGGGCTTGGCAGGAGGCCGGGCTCACGCCGCTGCGGGACTGGCGGACGGCCTTGACCGCAGCGGTGCACCACGGTGGGTGATTCGTCGGTCCGGGCACCGGGCGCGGCCACGGATGCTCTCCTGTCCGAGCGGCCCCGGGTGGCCGGTTACGCTGAGCCGGTGACTGCTGAGCCCACTCCGGAAAGTTCGATCCCCGAGCACGTGGCGGTCGTGACGGTGACGTACTCCCCGGGTGAGTACCTGACGCGGTTCATCCAGACGCTCGAACACGCGACCTCGGCGAGGGTCACGGTGATCCTGGCCGACAACGGGTCAGTCGACGGGGCGCCCGAGGCGGCGGCCGAGAAGTACGACAACGTCTCGCTGCTGCGCACCGGCGGCAACATCGGGTACGGCGGCGCGATCAACAGAGCGGTCGCCGAGGTCGATGCGACGGCGGAGTTCGTGGTGGTCGCCAATCCCGATGTGGAGTGGGGACCCGGCTCGATCGATCAGCTCTTCGCGGCGGCCCGGCGCTGGCCGCGGGCAGGATCGTTGGGTCCACTCATCCATGAGCCCGACGGCACGGTGTATCCGTCGGCCCGCCGTGTCCCCGACCTGGTATCGGGCACGGGCCATGCGGTGCTGGGCACGGTGTGGAAGAAGAATCCGTGGACGGCGGCGTACCGGCAGCAGGACGAGGATCTGTCCGAGCGTCCGGTCGGCTGGTTGTCGGGTTCGTGCCTGCTGTTGCGCCGTGGCGCGTTCGACTCGATCGACGGCTTCGACTCGCGATATTTCATGTACATGGAGGATGTGGATCTCGGTGACCGGCTGGGCAAGGCCGGGTGGTTGAACGTCTACGTCCCCGATGCGCAGATTCTCCATGCGAAAGGTCATGCGGCGGGCCGTGATCCGGGCGCGATGTTGCCTGCCCATCACCGCAGCGCGTATCGGTTCCAGGCCGATCGCCACCCCCATTGGTGGCAGGCGCCGCTACGCCTGGCATTACGGGCGGGGCTGGCGGCACGGTCCTCGGTGGTGGTCCGCTCCGCCAAACGTGCTGAACGGCGCGACAATTCTCTCGGGCGTGCTGATGCTCCCGGGCGGCTGAAGTGAAAGGTGCGACCATGACCTCGACTGAGACCTCCGTGGACGATGTTCAGGCGGTGATCCTCGTGGGCGGGAAGGGGACTCGCCTTCGGCCTCTGACACTGTCGGCGCCGAAACCGATGTTGCCGACAGCAGGATTGCCGTTCCTGACCCACCTGCTCTCCCGGATCAGCGCGGCCGGTATCACCCGCATCGTGCTGGGGACCTCGTTCCAGTCCCACGTCTTCGAACAGCATTTCGGCGATGGTTCCAAGATGGGACTGTCGATCACCTATGTGCACGAATCGGAGCCGCTCGGTACCGGCGGCGGAATCCGCAACGTGCTGCCGGAGCTCACGGCCGAGACCGTCCTGGTCTTCAACGGCGACGTCCTGTGTGGGACGGACGTGCGCTCGATCATCGACACCCACCAGACCTCGGGCGCAGAAGTCACCCTGCACCTCGTGCGGGTCACCGATCCGCGCGCATTCGGTTGTGTACCCACCGACTCCGACGGACGGGTGACCGCGTTCCTGGAAAAGACCCAGGATCCGCCGACCGACCAGATCAACGCCGGGTGCTACGTCTTCAACCGTTCGGTGATCGAGTCGATTCCGGAGGGCCGGCCGGTATCGGTCGAACGTGAGGTCTTCCCGGGCCTGCTCGCAGAGGGCCGCCACGTACACGGCCATGTCGATTCCGGGTACTGGCGCGACATGGGAACTCCTGAGGACTTCGTCCGGGGTTCCGCCGATCTGGTTCGCGGTATCGCGCCCTCGCCCGCGCTGCAGGGACATCGCGGCGAATTCCTGGTGCACGACGGCGCCTCGGTGGGGCCGGGTGCCCTGCTGATCGGCGGCACGGTGGTGGGTCGCGGTGCCGAGATCGGCGCGGGGGCCCGCCTCGACGGTGCGGTGATCTTCGACGGTGCCGTGGTCGAGGCGGGTGCGGTGATCGAACGGACGATCGTCGGGTTCGGTGCGCGAATCGGCCCACGGGCCTTGATCCGCGACGGCGTGATCGGTGATGGCGCCGACATCGGTGCCCGGTGCGAGCTGCTGCGGGGGGCCCGGGTCTGGCCCGGCGTGAAGCTGCCCGACGGCGGGATCAGGTTCTCGACCGATGTCTGAGGTGACGGTTCCGCCGCAGTACAAACGCTTTGTGGCCCTGGGGGATTCGTTCGTGGAAGGGGTCGGCGACGTCGAGCCGCGCTGCCCCAACGGCGTTCGCGGCTGGGCCGATCGGGTGGCCGAGGTGATGGCCCGCGCGGACCCTGAGTTCCGGTACGCGAACCTGGGTATCCGGGGCCGTGTCCTGCCCGCTGTGCTCGGTGAGCAGTTGGAACCCGCACTGGCGATGAATCCGGACCTGGTGGCCATCTTCGCAGGCGTCAACGATCTACTGCGTCCGAGCGCCGACATCGACGCGCTGATCGAAAGCTACGACGAAGCGATCGGCCGGTTGCAGAGCAATGGCGCCACCGTGGTCACCTTCACCGCCTATGACACCGGCGGCAAGTCGGTCTTCGGGGCGTTGCGCGGGCGGTTTGCGGTCTACAACGAACTGCTGCGGGAGGTCGTCGAACGACGCGGGGTGACGCTGGTCGACTTCTGGCGTATGCGTGTCTACTCCGAACCCCGGATGTGGGAGTTCGACCGGCTGCACATGTCCACCGCCGGACATGTGTCCATGGCGATCGAAGTGCTCCGCACCCTGGGCATCGACAACGATCTGATACCGGTGGAATTGGGACCGGCGCAGCGGGTCTCACCCACTCAGCGGCGCCGTGACAGCCGCCAGTGGACCGTCGAGTACGCCATTCCGTGGGTGGGGAGGCGCCTGCGTGGGGTATCGACCGGCGACACGATCCGGCCGAAGTATCCTGAGCTGACCGCGATGGCTCCGAGCGAGACCTGATCCGCCGGCCCGCGATGCGGTGACCGCGGGAGCTACGTCGGCTCCGGTTCCACCTGGGCTTTTGCGGCTGCGAGCAATCCTCGGCCGAGTGGGATGACCACCGGCAGGAGGGAGTCGTCGTCGGCGATCAGCAGCGCCGCCTCGCGGGCGGCGAGCGCGGCGGGTTCAGAGCTGGCGGGATCGGCGACGGTTCCATCGGCGGAGGCGTTGTGGACGACCAACACACCGCCGTGGCGCAGCAGTCGCAGCCCTTCGGCGACGAATCTGGGCTGATCGGTCACCGCGCCGTCGATGAAAACCAGGTCGTATCCGGCGTCGGACAGCCGGGGGAGGACCTCGGCTGCCCTGCCGTTGATGAGCCGGGTTCGCGATGGCCCGATCCCGGCGGTGCTGAACGCGAGCTTTGCGGCCCGGTGATGTTCGGCCTCGGAATCGATGGTGGTGAGCACCCCTTCGGGGCGCATGCCGTTGAGCAGCCACAGACCGCTGATGCCGGCGCCGGTCCCGACCTCGACCACCGCTTTGGCGTTCACCAGACGGGCCAGGAAAGACAACGTCGCACCGACGGCCGGAGTGATGGCCGGTGCGCCCAGTTCGTCCGACCGCTCGCGGGCCAGCCGCAGGGCCTCGTCCTCGACGATCGCAGCTTCGGCGTAGCGGCTCTGCGCCGCCGGATCGATGACGGCCGATCCAGTCGCTTCTGAGTTGGCGGGGACGCTGTGATCTGACACGGGTTCGAGGTTAGCGCCGTCGCTGTCGATGATGGTCTAGGCGCGCTGAGCTGACCATCGCCCCGCTCGGCCTCGAATAGCGGCGGTGAACTGCGAAAAAATGGTTGTGACTCTCAGGCAACACTCAGCCCTCTCATAGTGCGTGCACACCCCGGTCGGACAAGGTCATAGGGGAACAAAGCAGGCAGGCTTCGATGTTGGACCGACTGGGTATGAGTACAACCAGAACCCATCTTTGAGGGTGCGCAATACGACCGGCGCCAGTAGTTGGTCCTGGAAGAAATGTGGAGTTGATCGTGATCGATGCCAACACCGACACCAACAGGGCGGGTATTGCGGTGGCCGAGGCGGAATCCGAGGGTTTGACGGGTGCGGGTGTGACGGACGCGATCGCAACGACAGGGGACCCGATTCCCGACAGTGGAACCGCACGGTTCGACGCCACCGGCGATGCCGCTCTGATGCCGGCCTGGGATGACCTGGTCCGAGAGCACGCAGACCGCGTCTACCGGCTGGCCTACCGGCTGTCAGGCAACCAGCACGACGCAGAGGATCTGACACAAGAGACCTTCATTCGGGTGTTCCGCTCGCTGTCGAGCTACAAGGCGGGCACCTTCGAGGGCTGGTTGCACCGCATCACCACAAACCTGTTCTTGGACATGGTGCGGCGCCGCAACAAGATTCGTATGGAAGCCCTACCCGAGGACTACGAGCGGGTCCCCGGCAACGAACCCGATCCCGAGCAGATCTTCCATGACGCCAACCTCGACCCGGACCTGCAGAGTGCGCTCGATTCGCTGGCACCGGAGTTCCGTGCGGCGGTCGTGCTGTGCGACATCGAGGGACTGTCGTACGAAGAGATCGCCACCACCCTCGGGGTCAAGCTCGGCACCGTACGCAGCCGGATCCATCGCGGTCGGCAGGCCATCCGTGATCATCTCGCGTCGAGTGGGCACCACTCAGGTCGCTCGGTCCTCGCACAGGACTTCTGACCGGTCGCGTCGGCGGGTCAGACGACCCGCGGAACTCGTCGGCGGGCGGAGGCGTTGTTAGATTTGGATGACGACGACGACCGGCGGTCCGCGCCGGTATTCCGTACAGTCGGGATCTGACGTCGCAGGTGCGACACCGAGGCGAAGGGGTGAAGACCATGGATGAGCGCACTCCCGAAGATCCACGCACCGAAAAACCTGAGCACGATGATGCCAAGGGCCTGCGGAACCGCCGACGGGTGCTGGGATGGCTACCGGCATCGTCGATGGTGTCCCAGAACAAGAACTACCGCGCACCCGGCAGTGCCGGTGGCCGGAAGTTCCTGTCGACCGAGCATCTTGCGACCGAGGCGGTCGCCGCATACGTCGACGGTGAACTACGGATGAATGCTCACCTGCGTGCGTCCGGTCACCTGCAAGTGTGCCCGCAGTGCCGCGCCGAAGTGGAAGCGCAGAGCGCTGCCCGCGCCGCGCTGCGTCGGTCGGGTGAGGTGACCATGCCCGCCAGATTGCTCGGCGAGCTGAACCAGATACCGACCCGTGAGATCGACATCCGGACGACCGACGGCGGCTCCCACGATGATCCGCGTCGCGGTGACGAATCGCCGCTGGACGCTCCGGGTTTCCCTGTTCACCGCGGTCAGCGGCGGCGCAATCGCTAGGACCGGTGCCAGGTAGCCTCGGTGAAGATCACCCGGTGTACCCGGTGATGTCCAGGCGACCAGCTGCAAGCGAGGGGTTCGAGTTCTTGATGAGACCGGTGATTCGGGCGGGCCAGTGACAGGCGCCGACAACAACGGTTCGCAGCCATCTCCGCGGCGCTCCACCGGCGATTCCGCACCAGGTGCTCTCGACCAGGCGCCCCGGTTGGGGCCACGCCCCAACGCGCACCCTGCCGTTCCGGAGCAGACCACAGCGGTGTTCGGCAGGCCGGACGGCGTCGATGGCGCATTCGCCCCGCCGGACGTGGCCCGCGCGCGTCCCGTGCAGCCAGTCATTGCCGACCCCGACCCGGTCTTGCAAGAGGCGTTCTCCCGACCGGAGGGCGCAGACACCCTCCAGCGTGACCCGGACTCCCGGTTCGGTGTCGAAGAATCGATCCCGGAGCCCGCGGACCCGTGGCGGGACCCTGATGCCGCTGCGGCGCTGAGCGCGCCGGCGGTCGACACTCCCATACCGCCTCCGCCGACGACCCCCGGGCCGAAACTCGGCGTCACCGAGGTGCTCTTCGACCGCAAGGTCAGCGCGAAGGCATTGACGGTACTCGCCGTCATCGCCCTGGTCATCGGCCTAGCGGGAGGGTTGATCGGTCGTCTGACCGCAGAGGTCTCCTCGCCCCTGCACTCGGACACGGTCTCCCTCTCCGGCAGTGACGACGACAACGAAGCCGAACCCCGCAGCCAGGTGGCCAGAGTCGCCCAGGCGGTCGAGAAGTCTGTGGTGATGATCGACGTGCGCCTCGCGGACGGAGGCGGCACCGGTTCAGGTGTGGTGATCGACAAAGAGGGCTACATCGTCACCAACAACCACGTCATCTCGATGGCGGCCAACGATCGCAGCGCGAAACTCGAGGTCGTCTTCTCCGATCGCACCCGCGTTCCTGCCCGAATCGTCGGCCGCGACATCCGCACCGATCTCGCGGTCCTCAAGGTCGACGGCATCGACAACCTGACAGTCGCCAAGCTCGGTGACTCCAGCAAGATCCAGATCGGTGAAGAGGTCGTCGCGTTCGGCGCCCCACTCGGTCTCGACCAGACGGTCACCAGCGGAATCGTCAGCGCAGAGGGCCGTGCGGTTCCGCTGCGACCCGACGAGACATCCGACACCGACGCGGTGATCGATGCCATCCAAACCGACGCCGCGATCAACCCCGGCAACTCCGGGGGTCCGTTGGTGGACGATCAGGGGAGGGTCATCGGCATCAACACCGCTGGGCTGGCGCCGGGCGGCGGTTCCATCGGCCTCGGTTTCGCCATCCCCGTCAATGAGTTCCTGCCGATAGCGCAGGCGCTGATCAAGGACGGCCGGGTGGTACACGCGCAGATCGGCGTGAACGCGAGTTCGGTGCGGAACGACCGGGTGCTGGGCGCACAGGTGCGCAACGTGGTCGAGGGATCGCCGGCTGCCCGCGCGGGCATCCGTGAAGGGGATGTGATCACCAAGTTCGGTGATCGGGTCATCGAGGACGCCGACGAGCTGACCGTGGCCGTTCGTACGTCCGAGATAGGTGCGCAGGTGCCGTTCGAGTACTGGCGGGACGGGCGCACCTTCGACGCGACCATCACCCCCGCCGCCGACTGACACCGGTTCGATTCGACAGTTCGCCGGGGCACAGTAACCTGGAGCGGTGTTCAGCAGCGTCGGTTGGGGTGAGATTGCGGTCTTGATGATCGCTGGCCTCGTCATCCTCGGTCCCGAGCGCCTCCCCAGCGCGATCTCGTGGACGATGAAGTCGATCAGGCAGGTCCGCGATTACGCGACGGGTGCCACCAGCGCACTCAAGGACGACCTCGGAGCCGACTTCGAGGACCTCCGTAAACCTCTTGCCGAACTGAACGAACTGCGTGGCATGAGCCCCCGTTCGGTGATCACCAAACATCTGCTCGACGGCGACGATTCGATCTTCACCGGCAAGTTCGACGGTGAGTCGAAGATCAAGCCGGTATCGCAGCCCCTGCCGACCACCGATGAGAACTCCACAGTGGTGTCGCTCGGCAAGGGCACAGGTACGGACGAGGCCGCCGGAATCGCAGCGAACACCGCACCGGGCAAGACGACCGGGCCGCAGTCGACGCCGAATCTGAGCAAGGCCACTGACCCGGACACGACGAGCGGGTCGACCGAGACCGCTGCCCCTGCGGCGGGTTCGGTCGACCGCTGGGACGCCACCTGAGCCTCGGGCGCCAACCGTGTCATCGTCAACCGGGAACCGTCAACCGGGAATCGTCAACGGCGTAGGCGTCGATACGCTCTGGCGGACAACGCGATGAAAACCACACTGATCGCCGCGGGCCAGATGATCGCGAGGGCGATGGTCCATTCGTCCAGCGGTCCGCCGGTCACGCCGGTGGGGTTGGCGAAGAGCTCGCGGGCGGCGGTTGCCGTGGCCGATATCGGATTCCAGGCTGCGATGGCGCCGAGCCACCCCGGCATGGTCTCCGCCCCGACGATTGCGGTCGAGAGAAATCCGATGGGCCAGACCAGGACCTGAACTGCCGAGGTCGCCGATTCGCTCGGGAATGTCAGACCGAGAAAGATCCCGACCCACAGCAACGAGAACCTGAGCGCCAGCAGTAGGACGACCGCCAACGCAGCAGAAGCGGGATCCGAGCCGATGGTCCAGCCGATCAGCAGTCCACCGATGATCAGAACCGTCAGCTCGACGACGGAATTGACCATGTCGGCGCCGACCCGGCCGAGCGCGACCGCGACATTGCCGATCGGCATGGATCGGAAGCGGTCGGTGATGCCCTTCTTGGCATCGGCGGCCATCGCCGCGGTGGTCGTCTCCACGCCGAACATCATGCTCAGAGCAAGCATTCCGGGTACGAGGAAGTCGATGTAGTCCGCACGGTCCGAGTCGTCGACGCCGGGGATGCTGATGGCGCCGCCGAAGAGGAACCCGAACACGAGTAGCAACATGATGGAGAACGCCAGCCCGAATATCGGCGTCCACGGATCGCGCCGCCAGTGCGCGAGATCGCGTGAGGCAATGATCCAGCCTGCGCGTACGGTGCCCGTTCTAGTCCGCACGTCGATCATCGATACATCGTTCATCGTGCACTCCCTGCGTCGGTGAGGTGAAGGAAGACCTCGTCCAGTGTCGGACGACGCAACACGAGGTCTTCGGGTGTGATCGCGGCCGTATCGAGCGCACGCACGAGAGACGCGAGTCCGCCTGCGGTGGTGTCGATTTCGAACGTGAGAGATCTGCTCTCGGCGTCCACGTCTGTCGGGTCGGCGGCGAGGGCCCGGCGCATGACGTCGATGGCATGGTCGAGTGGGGTGCGTTGGGCCAGGGTGACGGTGATGCGGTCGCCCCCGATATGACTTTTGAGCAGGTCGGGGGACCCCTCAGCGATGATCTGTCCGTGGTTCATCACGGAGATGTTGGCGGCCAGCTGATCGGCCTCGTCGAGATACTGCGTGGTCAGAAGAACCGTGGTGCCCGCTGTCGCGATTTCTCGCACCGTCTCCCACACCTCGTTACGGGCGCGCGGGTCCAGGCCGGTCGTCGGTTCGTCGAGAAAGAGCACCGCCGGGGTGAGGATGAGACCCACCGCGATGTCGAGTCGACGGCGCATTCCGCCCGAATAGTCGGCGACCGCTCTGGCGGCGGCGTCGGTGAGTTCGAAGACCTCGAGCAGTTCGTCCGCTCGTCGGCGCGCGTCAGAGGCGGAAAGGCCGAACAAGCGTCCGAACATCACCAGGTTCTGCCGGCCCCCCAACATTTCGTCCACGGCCGGGGACTGGCCGATGAGACCTATCCGTTGGCGCACCGCACGCGACTGTGTGCCGACATCGTGACCGGCCACCATCGCTTCGCCGGCGTCGAGATCGATCAGGGTGGCGAGCGCCCGCACGGCCGTGCTCTTGCCCGCACCGTTGGGTCCGAGGAGGCCGTGAATGGTTCCGGCGGGGACCTCGAGATCGAATCCGTCGAGGGCCGGGACATCTCCGTATCGTTTGCGTAGTCCACGTGCGTAAATCGCAGGTGCAGCGGTCATGCTGGTCCTTACTTCGTATGGTGTACGGACTTCGGGAGGTTCACCGTACACCACACGACGTATTCTGTGCAGATGGATGACGTCCGCCCGCCCACAGAGCCCGACTCCGCCCACCCCGCCGTCGATCGGACGCTCGCACTGCTCTGGCGACGAAGCGCCGGCGCTCCCCAGGGTTCTCGCGGACCGCGGCAACGGGTATCGGTCGACGAGGTGATCGCGGCGGCGATCGCACTGGCGGACGCCGACGGCCTGTCGGCACTGTCGATGCGGAAGGTCGCCGACAAGCTGGGGCTCGGTGTGATGTCGATGTACACCTACGTGCCGGGCAAGGAGGAGCTGATCGGCCTGATGGTCGATGAGGTCATGGGTGAGGCCGACTTGCCTGCACATGCGGGCACCCTGCGGGAACGGATGACGGAGATAGCCCAGCAGCTCTGGGACGAGCTTCATCGGCATCCCTGGTTGTTGCACGTCCACAAGGCCAGACCGTGGATCGGGCCCAACGGATCCGCCCGTTACGAATGGCAATTGGCGGCGATCGAGGGAGTCGGTCTGGGTGACCTCGAGATGGATCACACCATCGCCGTTCTCACCGGCTTCGCGGAGAGTTCGGCACGGGCGTCGATCGAGGCGGCGGGTGCCAGAACGGAATCCGGCATGACAGATCAGCAATGGTGGGAGATCAACGCGCCGGTCCTGGGGCGGTTGATGGGCGACAGTGACTACCCGATCTCGTCCCGGGTGGGGCAGGCTGCCGGAGAGGCCTACAACTCGATGGGAGATCCCGCCCGGTCATTCGAGTTCGGACTGGCGCGCATCATCGACGGAATCGAGACGTTGCTGCGCCGCTGAGCGCGCATCCGGGAAAGATCAGCTCTTCGCGCCTGCACTCCGGGTGGTGTCGATGCCCAGGTTCATGCCGGCCAGGCCACGTTTGCGGACGGCAAGCCGGTCCGCGACCTGTCGCAGGGCAGCGCCGGCAGCCGAATCGGGGGCCGAGAGCACCAGAGGCATCCCCTCGTCTCCACCCTCCCTCAGCGCAGTGTCGAGCGGGATCTGACCGAGCAACGGGACCTCTGCGCCCACCGCGACGGTCAGGCGCTCTGACACCCGGGCGCCACCGCCTGACCCGAACGGCTCGATCCGGCTACCGTCGGGCAGTTCCATCCAGGACATGTTCTCGACCACACCCATGATCTTCTGACGGGTCTGTAGCGCGATCGCGCCCGCGCGTTCGGCAACCTCGGCCGCAGCCTGCTGTGGCGTCGTTACCACCAGGATCTCGGCGCCGGGGATCAACTGGGCCACCGAGATCGCCACATCGCCTGTGCCCGGAGGAAGATCGAGCAGGAGGATGTCGAGGTCACCCCAGAAGACGTCGGCGAGGAATTGCTGTAGCGCCCGATGCAGCATGGGGCCGCGCCAGACGACCGGGGTGTTGCCGCTGGTGAACTGTGCGATCGAGATGAACTTCACGCCGTGGCTCATCGGGGGCAGGATCATTTTCTCGACCTGCGTGGGTTTGGCGTCGTTCCCGAGCATCCGCGGCACCGAGTGGCCGTAGATGTCGGCGTCGAGTACGCCGACCTTCAGTCCCCTGTCGGCGAGTGCGGCGGCGAGATTCACGGTGACGCTGGATTTCCCGACACCGCCCTTGCCGGAGGCCACCGCGTAGACGCGCGTGAGGGAACCGGGCTGGGCGAACGGGATGACCGGTTCCGCCCGGTCACCGCGCAGGCTCTTGCGTAATTCGGTGCGTTGCTCGTCGTCCATCACGTCGAGCTCCACCGACACCCGGCCGACCCCGGCCACGTCGGCGGCGGCCGTGGTGACACGCTGGGTGATCTCTGTCTTCAGCGGACATCCCGACGTCGTCAGATAGATCTCGATGGCGACGCTGGCATCGTCGGCGACAGCGATCGACTTGACCATCCCGAGATCGGTGATCGGTTTCCCGATCTCGGGGTCTTCCACCTTGGCCAGTGCCGCGCGAATGGCGGATTCCGTTGGCAACGTTGCTTGTGTCATCACGCGCGAGTTTACGCCCGTGGCCGCACCAGCCACCCTTCGGTACGCGCAAGGGGTGGGGGGTCAGCGAGCCGGCGCAGGGGCGGGCGGCGGAGGTGGCAGCAGTGATTGAACCTCGGGAGGCAAACAGATGATGACGCAGGCCTCGGTGGTCGTCGTGGTGGACGGAGGCGCCGACGGTGAACTGGGGTTCGCCGGAGACGGCGAGGATGAACTGCTGCTCGACGAACTCGACGAGGTCGGGGCGGGCAACGGTCCGGTGTCCGTCGGCGCCGCACCGGTCGCGTACCCCGCCGCCCACGACAGCACGTTCGACACGTACTCCATCGAGTTGTTGTAGCGGAGCACCGCGCTGACCTTGGTCTTTTCCCCCATGATGTCGGTGACCCCCGAGCACAGGTATCGTCCGGCAGAGTAGGTGGCATCAAAAATGTTGTTGGGGTCTGACTTACCGTCGCCGTTGGCGTCGCTGCCCCATGACGCCCAGGTAGAAGGTATGAACTGCATCGGACCCATCGCACGATCGTGGCCGGGGTCCCCGTCGATGCGGCCGCCGTCGGTGTCAGTGATCACGGCATTCCCGGACAGATGGCCGTTGAGCAGCGGGCCCGCGATCGGGGTCAGGGTGGTGCCGGAACTGTCGACGTTGCCACCGCCGGCGTGGCCGGACTCGATCCGGCCGATCCCGGCGAGCAGGAACCAGGGGAGTTTGCACTGAGGCGACTCCGCCGCGACGCGCTGTTCGGCCATCTTGTACGCCTGCAACACGATCCCTGGTATCCCCAGCGGACCCGAGGGCAGCGCGTCGGCACGGATCCGCGGTACCGACAGCGGATCGACGACCTGTGGACGGTCGTCGATGGGAGCAGCGGCGGGCGGTAGGAAGTCGAGTTGTGGACGGGCCGCGATCGGGAGGATCTCGGCGGCGGGGGTCGCGGGCTGCGCGATACCCGTGGCGGTGAGCCTGGGTTCGGGTCCGCTGTGTGCACTCGAGGTGACGGCGGCCATCAAACCGATACCGATGACCGCACACCCGGTCAGCAACTGCACTCGACCCCACCGCACGTCCCGCAACTCCTGTGTTGATCTCCCCGGCCCGCCACGTCGCCACGACGAATGTGACCCACGATACATATTTGCGGAATGCGTGCGCGGGCAAACCGGTGTTTATCGCCGGGGCTCGCGCGATGGCTCCCGGATTCCGGCCCCGCGGACAGGGGGATCGGTCACTCTTCGGGTGAACCCTCGGTCCACTTGTGATCGCCGCGCCGCCGTTGCTCATCACGTCGCAATTGCTCGTCGCGCCGCACCTGTTCATCACGCTTGACCTGGTCGCCCAGTAATCGGTCGGAGAGTTCGGTGAGCAGATCGTCGAGCTCGCGCCGGAGATAGTCGCGGGTCACGGTGTCGCCGACTGCCAGCCGTACGGCCGCGAGTTCGCGCGCCAGGAACTCGGTGTCCGCCTTGGTCTGTTCGGCGCGCATCCGGTCTTCTTCGAGGGAGACCTTGTCGCGGTTCTCCTGACGATTCTGGGCCAGCAGGATCAGCGGGGCCGCGTACGCGGCCTGCGTCGAGAAGGCCAGGTTCAGCAAGATGAACGGGTACGGATCCCATCGCAGACTGATCACCACGAGATTGAGGAAGATCCAGATGATGACGATGATCGTCTGGATGGCCAGGTACCGGCCTGTGCCGAGGAACCGGGCGACGCGTTCGCTGTAGACGCCGACGACGTCGGAGTCCAGGTTCAGCTTCCAGCGCCGGTTCTCCCCGGGTGTGTCGAGCCGTCGTACGGAGCGGGCGTTCTGTCGCTCTGTCCTGGGGATGGACCGGCTCTCGCGATCGCTGGGGCTCATCACCGCAACCCTTCGGCCAGATCGTCGTCACCCTCGGTCTCGCGCCAGTCCTCCGGCAGCAGGTGATCGAGGAGGTCGTCGACGGTGACCGCGCCGATGAGGTGTCCGTCATCGTCGATGACGGGTCCGCAGACGAGGTTGTAAGTGGCGAAGTAGCGGGTGACCTTCTCGAGTGAGTCGTTCGGGCCGAGGTTGGGCAGCCGATCGTCGATGATCCCACCGACGAGGTTGGCCGGCGGTTCCCGCAGCAGAGCCTGGATGTGGACGCAGCCCAGGTACTTACCGGTCGGAGTGGCCGTCGGTGGCCGCACGACGAAGGTCAGGGATGCCGACGCGGGCGTCAGGTCCGGGTTCCTGGCGCGCGCAAGCGCTTCGGCGATGGTGGTGGAGGGTGTGACGACCAGCGGTTCGGTCGTCATCAGACCACCGGCGGTGTCAGGGGAGTGCAGCATCAGCCGCCGAACCGGCTCGGACTCCTGTGGGTCCATCAACTGCAGCAGCGCCTCCGCCTCGGCGTCGGGCAACTCACCGAGGAGGTCGGCCGCATCGTCGGGGTCCATCGCCTCGAGGACATCGGCAGCCCGCTCGACGGCCATGTGCCCGAGCAGGTCGGTCTGATCGTCGGTCGGGAGTTCCTGGACGACGTCGGCGAGTCGTTCGTCGTCGAGCGCCGATGCGATCTCCTGGCGCCGCTTCGACGGCAGCTCGCGCAGCGCATGTGCCACATCGGCTGCTCGCATGCCGTCGAACTGGGACAAGATCTGGGCCACTCCCTGACCGGGCAGGGCGAGCGCACTCTGGGTCAACCCGAGGACGTGATTCCACTCGACCACGTGGGTTTCTCCGCGTCGGCCGAGGCGGGTGCGGGCGCCGCGGACGGCGACCCGGGAGATCACCCAGTCGCGGGTGCGTCTGCGTTCGATGGCGACGTCGACCACCGCCAGGTCTTCGTCGGCAAGGTGCTCGAGGTCCGGATCGTTCACGCGCACGCGTGATTCCACGATCTGGCCGAGGACAAGAGCCTCGCCGGGGCGCAGGATCAGTCGCCGCAGACTCACGGTTCCGGTGCTCAGGGTGACCGAGTTCGGCTCGATGGCGGTCACGCGCAGCATCGGGACGAAGATCCGTCGGCGGGTCGTCAGTTCGACCGCGAGTCCGAGGACTCGCGGCTGGCCCGTACCGAACCGAACGGACACCACCACGTCTCGCACTCGGCCGATGGACTCACCGTCGGGTCCGATGACGGCCAGACCGGCAAGCCTGGCCACGAATGCCTTGCTCACCGCTGCCATGGAGGTAAGGGTAGTGGGGCGCAGCCGGATGGCGCGGCCAGGGCATACCCGAGCGCGGCGGATGGGTCGGCTCGGCGCCTCCGGACAGCGCACGGCGAACAGTGGGTGAATTCTCCGGTTCCGGCGTCGCAACGCACCGATAAAAACCCATCCAATCGTACTGACAAGCGCTGTCTTTGAGGGAAGGGCGCGTGTATTGCCGTGCGCGATGGACTCTCTCGCCTCGTCACTGCTCTCTGCTGCTCGTCGCGGCGTTCGGTGTCCTCGCGCACGAGAAGGTGGCGCCCGCGCTTCGCGATGATGGCGGGCTCCGTGCTGGTTCTGAGATGATCTACAGGGAACGGCCGTATACGTCACAAACAACGGCAGGCAGATAACGGCAGGCAGACAATTGCAGATGGCGGATTTCGGTCGGCCCGGCAATAGCGACGAGGAGCACCACACCATGAGTAACCCGATACGCCCGACGCCACGCCCCGGTTTGCCGACGCCGCCCCGGGGGTGGCCGATCGGCTCATACACCACGTACGCCGAAGCGCAACGCGCGGTGGATTATCTGTCCGATGAGAACTTCCCCGTCCAGGACGTGACCATCGTGGGTGTGGACCTGATGCAGGTCGAACGCGTCCTGGGACGGCTGACCTGGGGGAAGGTGATCGGGGGTGGAATTGTCTCCGGTGCCTGGCTGGGCCTGTTCTTCGGGCTGCTCGTCGGGATCGTCGTCGATACGAATCCTCTGGTGCCGTTGATTTTTGGCCTGGTCGGGGGCATCGTGTTCGGTGTCGTGTCGACCTCTATCCCGTATGCCGCCACCCGCGGGCAACGCGACTTCTCGTCGACCATGCAGTTGGTCGCAGGGCGTTATGACGTTCTCTGCGACCCGAAGAGCGCTGAGCGGGCCCGCGACATGCTGAGCCGGCTCACTCCTTAGAACGGCAGCCCGGGCACCCACCTGACGCGGTCTGCCGGCGCAAAGGCGCAGCGTACCGGGGTTCGCCTCACCCGACGCCGGAACGTGACCGGGGAACGATTTGGTGTCAGGTTGGCACGATCATGCCGATTGTGTTGCGCGTCACTCTCAGACGCCTATAAGTTAACTTGCAGGCATGGAGGGGTGCGTCCGTAACGTTCGGCGCACCTTTCGGACTCATCGAGGAGGCTGCGTGCGGAGCAAAGGCGATCCGACCGGTAGTGACGGTCGATCAGCGGGACCCAAGAAGTATGGTGGTTTGAAGAAGCTCGGATTGTCCTGTGCCGCAGTGGCTGTGGCCCTTCCGGTGCTCAGCGCGTGTAGCTCCGGGTACACGACGGGGACGATCAACGTCTACGCGCCGGCGGATGGGGCCTCGTTCATCGAAGAAGCGGGGAACACGTGCACGGCGGAGTCCAACGGCGAGTACAAGATCAAGACGACTGCGCTGCCCAAGGCCGCGGACGACCAGCGACTGCAGCTCGCCCGTCGACTCGCCGGCAACGACAAGGGCCTGGATCTGATGGGCATGGACGTCGTCTGGACGGCAGAGTTCGCCGACGCCGGCTGGATCGAACCCGTTCCTGACGAGATGGCCGCGGAGATCAAGGCGACCACCCTCGGTGGTCCATATGAGACTGCGTTGTGGAAGACCAACGATGACAACGAAAAACGTCTCTATGCCATCCCGACCTGGACCAACACCCAGCTGCTCTGGTATCGCAAGGACGTGATCGAGCAGTATCTGAATCGGCCGACCCCACCGGCGACCTGGGACCAGATGCTGGCAGAGAACGAGGAGATCCGTAAGGCAGGCGGGCCCAGTTACATCATGGTGCAGGGCAAGCAGTACGAGGGCCTGATGGTGTGGTTCAACTCGGTACTGGCCAGTGCCGGCGGTCAAGTCCTCGACCCGGACGACCCGAACAAGCAGACACTCAACGACACCCCGGAGCACCGCGCTGCGACCCTCAAGGCGCTGCAGACGCTCAAGGCCGTGGCAACCGCTCCGGGTGCCGATCCGTCGATCACCAACAGTGACGAGTCGTCGGCCCGACTCGGGATGGAAAGCGGGCAGGCGACCTTCGAGGTCAACTGGCCGTTCGTCTTCCCGTCCATGCGCTCCAATGCTGCGGCCGGTGACGTGGCGTTCCTGTCGAACGTCAACGCCGAGTTCGGTCCGCTGTTCGCCGACCCCGACAATCCGCCCGCCGACGCGGACCTGGCCCCGGTCAACGCCGCGGTACAGACGGCTTTCGACTTCTCACGCTATCCGGGCGTGCTCCCGGACGAGCAGTCGAAGGTCACCTTGGGCGGGGTGAACATCGCGGTTGCAGACACCTCGCAGCAGAAAGACCTCGCATTCAAGGCCGCTGCCTGTCTGACCAATGAGCAGTCGCAGAAGCTGTACTCGATCAGCGGGGGTACGCCTCCGACCATCGGGTCGATCTACGACGACCCCGCGTTCGAAGACGCATATCCCATGGGCGATGCGATCAAGGCGCAGTTGGAGACAGGTTCCGCCGCGCTACGGCCGGCTTCGCCTGACTACCAGGCGATCTCGACTCTGATCACCGCAAAGCTCAGTCCGGTCGGTTCCTGGGATCCGGAGGCGATGGTCGACATTCTCGCCGAACAGGTCACCAAGGCCATCGAAGGGGAGGGACTGATCCCATGACCGCAACGCTGGACAAGGGGGCTGCGCCGAGCAAGAAGAAGAAGGCGCAGCTCAGCGAAGGCAAACGGGCCGAGCGCCGGTTGGGATTGTGGTTGATCACCCCGGCGGTGATCATGATGATCCTCGTCACCGGCTATCCGATCGTGTACGCATTCTGGCTGAGTCTGCAGAAGGCGAGCCTGTCGGCGCCCGGTGAGAACGAGTTCATCTGGTTCAGCAACTACGGCACCGTCCTCACCGACAGTTACTGGTGGACCTCGCTGAGCATCACGTTGTTCATCACCGTGGTCTCGGTGATCATCGAGTTGGTCCTCGGTATGGCGATCGCTCTCGTCATGCATCGAACGCTGTTCGCCAAGGGCGTCATCCGGACCGTCGTCCTGATCCCGTACGGCATCGTCACCGTCGTCGCAGCGTTCTCCTGGTACTACGCCTGGACGCCTGGCACCGGTTACCTCGCGAACCTGCTCCCAGACGGCAGTGCGCCGCTCACCGAGCAGTGGCCTTCACTGGCGATCATCATCCTGGCCGAGGTCTGGAAGACCACACCGTTCATGGCACTGCTGCTCCTGGCCGGACTCGCCCTGGTACCTGATGACCTGCTCAAGGCCGCGCAGATGGACGGTGCCGGCGCCTGGACTCGGCTGTGGCGGATCATACTTCCGCTGATGAAGCCCGCGATTCTCGTGGCATTGCTGTTCCGCACGTTGGATGCGTTCCGCGTGTTCGACAACATCTACATCCTGACCCGAGGTAGCAACAACACGTACTCGGTCTCGATGTTGGGCTACGACAACCTGTTCAAAGCCTTCAACCTGGGCGTCGGATCCGCGATCAGCGTGCTCATCTTTCTCTGCGTCGCGATCATCGCCTTCATATTCATCAAGTTGTTCGGGGCCTCGGCACCCGGCTCTGACAACGAGGGGCGGTAACGACCGATGAATGCCTTGACGGGAAAACGTATCGGCTGGTCGGTCGTCAACCTACTGGTCCTTCTCTATGCCCTGATCCCGGTGATCTGGATCGTCAGTCTGTCGTTCAAGCCTCCGGGCAGTGTGAAGGACGGCAGCTTCATCCCGAAGGAATGGACGTTCGACAACTACACCAGCATCTTCGACACCAGTGCGTTCACGTCGGCTCTGATCAACTCGATCGGTATCGGCCTGATCACCACGGTGATCGCGGTCGCACTCGGCACAATGGCCGCCTATGCGATTGCCCGCCTGGACTTTCCGGGCAAGAAGGCACTGGTGGGAGCCGCGCTGTTGATCGCGATGTTCCCTCAGATCTCGCTGGTGACGCCCCTGTTCAACATCGAGCGCCGGCTGGGCCTGTTCGACACGTGGGCGGGCCTGATCCTGCCGTACATCACGTTCGCGCTGCCTCTGGCGATCTACACTCTCTCGGCGTTCTTCCGCGAGATCCCCTGGGAATTAGAGAAGGCCGCAAAGATGGACGGCGCCACGCCGTCGCAGGCATTCCGCAAGGTCATCGCTCCGCTCGCGGCTCCCGGCATCGTCACCGCGGCGATCCTCGTCTTCATCTTCGCGTGGAACGACCTGCTGTTGGCGATCTCGCTGACCTCCACCGAGAGGTCGATCACCGCGCCGGTGGCGATCGCGAACTTCACCGGTAGTAGCCAATTCGAGGAACCAACGGGTTCGATCGCGGCCGCGGCCGTGGTCATCACGATCCCGATCATCATCTTTGTCCTGCTGTTCCAACGTCGAATCGTTGCCGGTCTGACTTCCGGCGCTGTGAAGGGATAACCAATGGCCGAGATCGTTCTGGACCAGGTGAGCAAGAAGTACCCGGACGGTTCGCTGGCCGTCAGCGAGGTGGACATCACCATCGCAGACGGCGAGTTCATCATCCTGGTCGGTCCCTCCGGATGCGGTAAGTCGACGACCCTCAACATGATCGCGGGTCTGGAGGACATCTCTTCCGGCGAGTTGCGAATCGCGGGGGAGCGCGTGAACGAGAAGGCACCCAAGGACCGGGACATCGCGATGGTGTTCCAGTCCTACGCGCTCTATCCCCACATGACCGTGCGGGACAACATCGCGTTCCCGCTGACCCTGGCGAAGATGCCGAAGCAGGAGATCGCATCCAAGGTCGACGAGGCTGCCAGAATCCTCGACCTGGGGCAGTACCTGGATCGCAAGCCGGCCAACCTGTCCGGTGGTCAGCGACAGCGTGTCGCCATGGGCCGGGCAATCGTCCGGTCGCCGAAAGCGTTCCTCATGGACGAGCCGCTGTCGAACCTCGATGCGAAACTGCGTGTGCAGACCCGTACAGAGATCGCGCAGCTCCAGCAACGACTCGGGACCACCACCGTCTACGTAACCCACGACCAGACGGAGGCCATGACGCTCGGCGACCGCGTCGTGGTGCTGCGATCGGGGCTCGTGCAGCAGATCGGCTCACCGGCCGAGCTCTACAACAAGCCCTCGAACCTGTTCGTCGCCGGCTTCATCGGATCGCCTGCCATGAACTTCCTGCCCGGTCGGCTGACCCAGAACGGCATCGAAACCGCGCTCGGAGAGGTCACCCCACCGGAGATGGGCCGGGTGATCGAGAACGCCAAATCGGTGCGGAGCAACGGCGAAGTGCTGATCGGCATCCGCCCGGAGCACTTCGAGGACGCAAGTCTCGTCGACACCCTCACGAAGTCGCGAGGCTCGACCTTCACCGCGAAGGTCAGCGTTCTCGAGTCGATGGGGTCGGACAACTACGCGTACTTCTCGGTCGAAGGCAGCGATGCGTCTGCCCAGGCCCTTGCCGAGATCGCAGCGGACGCCGGGCAGCCGATGGGCAGCGGACAACTGATCGCCCGGTTGTCTCCGGAGTCCACCGTGTCCAAGGGGCAGAATGCCGAATTGTTCTACGACACCTCGAAGATCTCGGTGTTCGACCAGCAGAGTGGTTCCAATCTGAGCCTGTGAGGCAGGCGGCACTGTCGTCGAAAAGGCCCCTACCGCTGGTCGATGCGGTGGGGGCCTTTCGCGCGACCCCGGTCAGGGCAGTTTGCCGCGGCGTCGCGACCGAACGCGGAGTTCGTCGATGATGTCTTCGTCCCAGATATGTCTGCGCACCATGCGGTAACGTTCACACGCCAGCCAGATGTACAGTTCTGCGTCGCTGGTGATCTCCGGCAGGATGTCCGCTCGCCGTGCCATGCGTACGACAGGCAGGAACTCCTCGCCGAACCAGCGACGTGCCACTTCCGCTCGGCCCATGAACGTACCGGTTTCCTGTGCCAGCCGGAAGCCCCAGGCCTCGACGTTCTCGGCGAGTTCGGCGTAGTCGAAGGGGTCATCGAACCAGATGGCCTCGCGTTGTTTGCCTTCCAGCGGTACGCGGGAGGCGAACAGGCGCCGGTGATCTTTCATGATCAGGTCGGAGCGCGCGTTGATCCCCTCAGGTGAGATGCGGGTGTGGATCTCGGTGACGTAGGCGTCGATCTTGCTGAACCGCCGGGCGATGGCGATGGACACCCGGTGGTGGCCGTCGATCACGAAGTGCATCGTCCCGATCCGGTACAGCTGCACCGGTGGCACCGATTCGCCCCGCCGCTGCGCGGTGGCCAGTCGCTGCCATCGCTCCCTGATCCGGGCCGAGGTCGGACGGAAGTAGCGGTCGAAATCGCGGGTTCGGTCGACGCTGCCGACGATCGAGGAGACGTCGACGACCACGAGCCCGAGGAACGTCTCGCCCGTCTTTCCCAGAGCGGCAACCACTTCATCGAACGGCAGCACCGTGTTGACGTCTGCGGGCTGCCGCGTGAGCCAGGCCGAGAGCCGCGCCAGTTCCGCGCGGCGGCGCTGCCTGCTGAAGTCGTTCTCGGCGTCGGCGCCGGGAAATCCTGTGTCACGCGCCATGACGTCTCCGTTGGACTTCGACCCCGGTACCACCCGGCTCGATCTCGAACAGGCAGTAACCCACCGTGTTGATCGAGATGGTGCTGCGGCGCAGGGTCTGGCCGGGGATCTGTTTCTTGAGCAGGATGGTGTGGTCCATCGGCGTCTGGCCGTGCGGGTGAATGTGCCCGTGTAGCAACAGTTGTGGCCGTAATCGATAGATCAACGGCAGGAAGCACTTGAAGCCGCGGTGAGGTCCGTCCTCGGCGTCGCCGATCCCGCGGGCAGGGCTGTGGGTGAGCAGGATGTCCACCGCGCCCTGGCCGGGCAGCATCCGGTACCGAAAGCGGCGCAGTGCCAGCCGGTTCGCCCGCTGCCGCTGGGTGGCCTCGCGGTATTGGTTCGGTCCGTCGTTGTACCGGATACATCCGCCGAGTCCTGCGACCCGCAGACCCGCCACGGTGACGATGCGGCCGTCTGCGTTGATCGCGCCCTCGGGGCCCGGGTACGTGACCGGCAGCCCTGCCTGCGTCCAGCCGCTGCGGGTCCGCTTGTACCCGGTGAGGTCACGGTCGTGGTTGCCGGGTACGAAGACACAGGGCACGCCGAAACGCGCCATCAGCTTCTCGAGGTAGTCGAAGGGCAGGTCGCCGGCGCCGATGATCAGGTCAGGGGCGAGTTCGTCGGCCGCCCCGTGATTGAGGCTGTCGACGACTTCGTCCGATACCGAGAGCACACGTACCATCCCATCGACCCTAGCGCGCGAGTACAGCCCAGGGCCCGTCTCCGAGAGATGGTGGTGTTTTACTGGGACCTGCGATGAGTGAGTCAGAATCGTCGGTGATCGACCAGGTGACGGCGCACCTGAAGAAGGCGTTCGGGGACACCGAGCCCCAGCGGGCGTCAGTGACCTTCCTGGGGCTGGAATCCATTGACGTGCTGCGGTTCACCGGCGGTACAGACGAGGTCGAGTACGTCTCGCTCGGCTGCAGTCGGCACCCCATGGGCGAACCGGATCAGATCGTGGTCGATCCAGACGTCGGGCCCAGGGGAGAGATCGTCATCCGGATGTACGCGTCGGCGCCGTTGCCCGGGCTGCATCGTTCGGTCGCCATGCTCGCGGCGGCCCCTGCCGTCGAGGGTCTGGTGTTGACCGCCGACGCGTTGATCGATCTCGGAGAACCACTATGGAAGGGGTCGAGGTGCAGCGCCGTGGTGCTGGAGACCGACCCGATACCACCGTGTCCGCTGTCGGGCGACCGTGAGGACGTCAATTTCTTCCGGGCGATCCCGGTGACCGCCAACGAGGCGGCGTGGATCCGGCTCAAAGGGGTCGATGCGCTACGCGCCGCCTGGGCCGAAGCCGGCATCGACGTCCGTGATCCGGCGCGAGCGGGCGCCACGATCGGGTAGAGGCGAGGCCTCAGAGCCAGTTGTTCCTCCGGAAGGTCCGCCACAAGAAGACACAGGACGTGATCAGGACGAGCAGCACCGCGTAGTAGCCGTATCTCCAGTGCAGTTCCGGCATGTTGTCGAAGTTCATCCCATAGACCCCGGCGACCATGGTCGGCACGGACGCAATCGCGACCCAGGCAGAGATCTTGCGCATGTCGGTGTTCTGCTGGATACCGACCTTGGCCAGCGCAGCATCGATCAATGACGTCAGTACCTCGTCGTAGGTGGCGATGCGTTCGTTGACACTGCTGTGGTGGTCCTGGACGTCGCGAAAATACCGGCGCACCTCTTTCGGGACCAGTTTGTTGTCGGAGGAGGTCATCCTGCGCAGCGCCAGATCGAGTGGATCGACTGCGCGCCGCAGTTCCATCACCTCGCGCTTGAGCAGGTACACCGGTTCGATCTCGATGCGCCGGCCCGGTGAGAAGATGTTCTCCTCCACTGCATCGACGTCGTGCTCGATGCTGGAGGTCACCTCCACATAGGTGTCGACGACATGGTCGGCGACGGCATGCATCACCGAGCTTGGTCCCAGAGCGAGTTGCTCGGGGCGCGCCTCCAGTTGCTTCCGGACACCTGCGAGCCCGGTGTGGTCGCCGTGGCGGACCGTGATGACGAAATCTGGTCCGCACATCACCATGATCTCGCCGGTCTCGACGACCTCGTTGGCCACCTGAAGCGTCTCGTGCTCAAGATATTTCACAGTCTTGAGCACCAGGAACAGGGTGTCGTCGTACTGTTCGAGCTTAGGGCGCTGATGGGCTTGGACCGCATCCTCCACGACGAGTTCATGAAGTCCGAAAGCCTCTGCCACACCTTCCATCTGGCGGTTGTCCGGCGAGAGCAGGCCCACCCACACATAGCCGGTGCCCGAGGACCGGACCTCGGAGAGCGCATGGGAGAAAGTTCGCAAACCGGGCAGTCGTCTGCCCTCGACGTAGACAGCGCAGTCGACGACGGCCCGCGATGCCGGAACAGGCACTTGGGCAGTCGGTTTGGGGCTCGCCGAGCTGCTGCGTAGATGTGGCCGCGAGGGCATGGCAGCCTCCTGGTGCGAGTACGGTCGGCGGGGTGCTCGATCCACAGGGGATGCTACGCCCGGATCAATGGCCGTACCGCGAACGGGCGGTCCAGATGCCGATCAGCAGTCGCCGAGGATGAAAGACTGACTCCATGGGGTTCGACACCACGCTCTATCTCACGATGCTGATCACGCTGGCGGTGATCATGGACCCACCCGGTCAGGTGCCGCTGTTCGGCGTCCCTGGTCGGTCACCGGCCGGTTGCTGTCCGTAACCGGGCCGCCTGGCAGGCGCCGGCGGTGAGTTTCCTGGTCATCACGGTGTTCGCGATCGCAGGCAACGCCATCCTGAACTATCTGCACATCGGGATCCCTGCCTTGCAGGGTGCCGGCGGACTGCTGCTCCTGCTGGTTGCACTGCAGTTGTTGACCGGGCTCGGCAACGCCGGTAATCCGCAGTCGGTCTCCGACGACGTCAATGTCGCCCTGGTGCCGCTCGGGACGCCGTTGCTCGCAGGGCCGGGTGCGATCGCCGCCGTCATCGTCAACGTGGGCCAGGCAGACGGAGCGACCAGCGCCTACCTGGCGATCGGCGCCGCGATCGTGAGTATCCACATCGTCTTGGTGCTCGTCTTGCGGTTCTCGACCGTCCTGATCAAGATCCTCGGGATCGGGGGGATCACCCTGATGGCGAAGATCGCCGGTCTACTGCTCGCAGCGATCGCGGTGCAGCTGATCGCGGATTCGATCAAGGGGTTCATCGCCGCAGGTTGAAGGGCGATCGGGCGGCCCGCAATCGCCCCGGGTCGCGGTTTCCTCACGATCGGCAGGTAATGGCCTGAGAGCTTTTCGGGTTGAAGTAGCGTAATCGCCGTGACCGACGTGAGCGGCGTTCAAACGCCCGTACCCGAAGCAGATGCATCGACGATCACCCGTGAGGAGATCTTCGCCGGACATGAGGGTGGGAAGCTGTCGGTGGGTATCACCGCCCCACTCGACACCAAACGCGCTCTCTCGATCGCGTACACCCCGGGTGTCGCAGAGGTATCGCGGGCAATCGCCGAACAACCCGAGTTGGCGCGCCGCTACACCTGGACGAGCCGCCTCGTCGTGGTCGTCAGCGATGGCAGCGCGGTGCTCGGACTCGGTGACATCGGGCCGAGTGCCTCGCTCCCGGTGATGGAGGGTAAGTCGGCGCTGTTCAAGAACTTCGCCGGGCTCGATTCCATCCCGTTGGTGCTCAGCACCAACGATCCCGACGAGATCGTCGAAACCCTTGTACGACTGCGACATTCCTTCGGTGCGGTAAACCTCGAGGACATCTCGGCGCCGCGGTGTTTCGAGATCGAGAAGCGGGTCATCGAGGCACTCGATTGCCCGGTGATGCACGACGATCAGCATGGCACCGCGATCGTGGTGCTGGCGGCGCTCAAGGCGGCGACCAAGCTCCAGCAGCGTCAGCGCAGCTCCCTCAAGGTCGTGATCTCCGGGTGCGGCGCTGCCGGCGTGGCCTGCGCGAACATCCTGCTGGCCGATGGCATCACCGATGTCACCGTCATCGACAGCAAGGGCATCGTCCATTCCGGGCGAGAGAACCTCAACAGTGTGAAGGTGGATGTGGCGGGTCGTACCAATCCCGACGGCCGCACGGGAACGCTGTCCGACGCGCTCGTGGGAGCCGACGTGTTCGTCGGCGTCAGCGCGGGCAAGGTCCCGGAAGAGGCGTTGGCGACGATGAACTCCGACTCCATCATCTTTGCGCTGTCCAATCCGGATCCCGAAGTGCACCCCGATGTCGCCGCGAAATACGCGGCGATCGTCGCAACGGGCCGCAGCGACTTCCCGAACCAGATCAACAACGTCCTGGCATTCCCCGGGGTGTTCCGGGGGGCGCTGGACGCAGGAGCCCGTCGGATCACCGAAGAGATGAAGCTCGCGGCCGCAGACGCAATCGTCGAGGTCCTCGGGGACGATCTGGCCGCCGACATGATCGTGCCCAGCCCGCTGGACCCCCGAGTCGCGCCGGCAGTCGCCGCCGCGGTGGCACGGGTGGCCGGCCAGGGGTGATCGCGGTACCGAACAAACCGATATCCGTTTCGGGGCGGGCGTCCAGAAGCGGGCGCAGTGTTCTTGCGGCGCTCGCTGTGGGCTGCCTGCTGCTCGTGGGGTGTGGTGATCCGGGCCCGACGCCCCAGGCGTTGGTGACCGGTTCCACCGCCGACACACCGAGCCGGGTGGCTGCCGCCATCTACGCCGGCGCGCTCCGCGGGGCGGGAGCTGACGTGTCGGACGAACACCCGGTGGGTACCGATGCGGAGCTGCTCGGCAAACTCGACGACCGCTCACTCGACCTGATGCCCGCGTGGTCTGGTGAACTACTCGGGCAACTCGACCCGGGTGCGACCGCGCGATCGGCCGATGATGTCTATGGCCAGCTCAATCAGGCTTTGCCGCAGGGTGTCTCGGCCGGCGATGTGACCAGCGTGGCCGACAAGGAGCTGGTGTTCGTCGCGCAGTCGCTCGCGACCTCGGTCGGTGTCGACGAGCTCGCCGAGTGCGCACGGTTGCCCGTAGGTCTGCCACTGGTGACCATCGACGAACCAGACCCCGACATCGCGGCTGCGTTGAGTGCGGCCGGCTGCGAGTTCGGGCCGCTGCAGAAGCTCGATATCCAGACGGCGGTCGCCGAGGTCGCGGCCGGTAGGGCCGTAGGCCTCTTCGCCCCTCTCGGGGTGGTTGCGGACGATTCGGGATTGCAGGGTCTGGCCGATACCGGCGACGTACTGC
This sequence comes from Williamsia limnetica, assembly GCF_003217475.1. Lineage (GTDB taxonomy): Bacteria > Actinomycetota > Actinomycetes > Mycobacteriales > Mycobacteriaceae > Williamsia > Williamsia limnetica. The sequence goes on from NZ_QJSP01000021.1 coordinate 36,849, forward strand.
GCGCCGAGGACCTGGTGCCGGTATTCCGGACCGCGGCCCTGAGCCGGGGTCTGTTCCAGGCGATGAACAAGGTAGCCGGAGAGCTGACCACCGCCGACCTTTCCACGATGTCTCGTGAGGTCGACGGTGGTGCAGACATCTCTACGGTCGCACAGCGTTGGCTAGGTGAGCACAGCCTCTGAGGTGCGGAGGTGAGCGCTCAGGAAGTCACCCAGTTCCTCGACGGCGGCGTTCGCAGCGGGCATGAGTGGCGCGGCCACATGCCCCACGTGCCACAGTCGACCGAGATCGCTCAGCGTCGTCTCGACACCGGCGGCCCGCAGCTTACCCGCGAACTCGGTGACCTGGTCGAAGAGCATTTCCGGCTGTCCGATCTGCACCAGCGTCGGCGGTAGTCCGGCGAGGTTTCCCCGACCCGGGGCGTACCGCGGATCGTCGGGATCGCCGTCACCGAGGTACATGTCGGCAGCCTGACTGGACCACGCGCCGTTGACGACGATGTCCGTCGCCCCGTTCCCGGTGTCATCCTTCGACTGTCTGACAGCCGGGTCGACCCAGGGGGAGATCAGCCCCAACGCAGCCGGCGTGATCTGGTGCTCATCGATCAGGATCCTGGCGGTGGCGATGGACAGCCCTCCGCCGGCAGAATCACCCGCGATGGCGATCGATTCCGGCGCGTAGCCGCGGCTCATCAGATCTCGGAAGGCGGCGACGGCATCGTTCACCGCTGCGGGACACGGGTTCTCCGGTGCCAACCGGTAGTCGAGAACGTAGACCTCAGCTTCGGCGGCCCGGGCGAGGCTGGTGGTGAGCCCGCGATGGGACTTCGCCGAACCAACCGTGTACCCACCACCGTGCAGATACAGGATCGCGCGGCCGTGGTGAGTCGGGCCCACCGTGATCCGTTCCGTCGCCCTGCCCGCCAGCGTGATCTGACGGATCACCTGGTCAGGGATCGGCGGAATGGCGAACGCGCTCGCGTCGAGTAGCTTTCGCTGGATCGAGGGGGACAACCGGGCATTGAGCGACAACCGGAACACCGGCTTGAACAGCACCTCGCTCACCGGGATCGACAGTGCCAGGCGGGGTGCCTTCACAGGAGCTCGGACGGATGCTGGATGACGGTCTCCGGCTTCGGGGCCAGACGCCCGGCGAATTTGGCGATGACCACCTCGTACATCGATCCGCCTGCGCGAACCAGCAGATCGATGACTTTTGCATCGGCACCGACCAGCACACGGGGGCGATTCTTCTCGATGGCGGAGATGATGATCTCCGCGGCGCGCGCCGACGTCGTACGCGCCAGCTTCTTGTCGAAGAGTTCTGCGGTGGTTCGCTGATCGTGGCCGTCGGAGACGGTCGCGTTGCGGGCGATCGCGGTCTTGATGCCCCCGGGGTGCACACAGGTCACCTGAACGGGGTGCCCGGCGATCTTCATTTCCTGGTACAGCGACTCGGTGAAGCCACGTACGGCGAACTTTGCTGCGTTGTAAGCGCTCTGGCCGGGCATGGCCAGGATCCCGAACAGCGACGAGGTGTTCACGACATGGCCGTCGCCGGAGGCGATGAGGTAGGGCAGGAAGGCTTTGGTGCCGTTGACCACGCCCCAGTAGTCGATGTCCATCACGCGCTCGTATTGCTTGAACTCCGTGATCTCGACCTCGCCGTGGTGGGCGATGCCTGCGTTGTTGATCACCAGGTTGACCTTGCCGAAGTGCTCGGCGACGGTGTCCGCGTATTCGAGCACGGCCTCGCGTTCGGCGACATTGAGCAGCTGGGAATGAACCTGCGCTCCCTTGGATTTGAGGAGTCGCTCCGTTTCTTCCAGGCCTGCGGGATTCACATCGCTGATCGCGACGAGAGCGCCCTTACCCGCGAGTTGGAGCGCGAGGTCGCGTCCCATGCCGGATCCGGCGCCGGTCACCACTGCAACCTTGCCCTTGAAGTTTTTCATGAGGTCACCGATTCTTTCGCTGCGGGGATCGTGCCGGAATTGGAGTTCAGAGACCGCGCGCTGGATGTGTCATAGGCGGCAAGATCGAACTTACGGGTGATGCGTCGGTAGTTGAAGGTGAATCCGGGCCACAGGGTGGTGATGTTGCCGAAGGCGTCCTTGTACCAGCTGGCGCAGCCGCCGGTCTCCCAAACGCTGGACTTCAGGTTCTCCTGGATTCCGACGTTGTACTCGCGCTGCACGTCGGGGCGGACCTCGACGCGGGCGATGTCGTACTGGCGCTGCAGCTTGAAGTAATCGACGAGGTAGTTCAGCTGGGACTCGATCATGTACACCATCGAGGTGTGGCCCAGGCCGGTCGACGGGCCGACCATCAGGAACATGTTGGGGAACCCGTTGACAGTGGTGCCCTTGTAGGCCTGCATACCGGTGCTCTCCCAGACCTGGGCGAGGCTACGGCCGTCCTTGCCGATGATGTGCTCGAACACGGGGGAGTCGGTGACGTGGAAACCGGTCGCCACCACGATCGCATCGACTTCGCGGGCCACGCCGTCTGCGGTGACGATCCCGGTCGCCGTGACCTCCTTGATGGGGTCGGTCACCAGCTCCACATTGTCCTGGTCGAGCGCGGGGTAATACGTGTTCGACAGCAGGATCCGCTTGCAACCGACCTTCCAGTTCGGCGTCACCGCGGCACGAAGTTTCTTGTCCGATATACCTTTTGCGATGTTCTGCTTGCCTGCGATCTTTCCTGCGGCGAGCATGTTGGGCGCATGGGTCAGCCCGAAAGAGACGAGTTCATGTGCGGCGTAGATGGTCGCGCGGGTCGCTCGCTGGTATCCGGGGATGTTCTTGAACGCCCAGTTCTCGGCGGAAGAGTACGGGCGGTCGGCCCGCGGCAGGATCCACGGCGCGGTGCGCTGGTACACGTCGAGGCGGCCCACCTTCTTCGCGAGCTCGGGGATGATCTGCACGGCGGAGGCGCCGGTGCCGATCACTGCAACCCGCTTGCCTTTCAGGTCGTAGTCGGAGTTCCAGCGGGCGGAGTGGAAGATCTCGCCGGTGAATCCTTCGATGCCCTTGACGTCGGGCAGCTTCGGTTCACAGAGAGGTCCGACGCCGGCGATCATGAAGTCTGCGCGGAACTGACCGTTGGAGGTGTCGATGACCCACTGCCCGGATTTCTCGTCCCAGGCGGTGTTGGTGACCTCGGTGTTCCACTTCGTCTTCGAACCCAGGTCGTACTTGTCGGCGACATGGTTGATGTAGCGATGGATCTCGGGTTGCTGTGAGAACGAGCGGCTCCAGGACGGGTTCAATGCGAACGAATAGGAGTACAGGTGCGAGGGGACGTCGCAGGCGGCGCCGGGGTAGGTGTTGTCGCGCCAGGTCCCGCCGAAGTCGCTGCCGCGATCGAGGATCACGAAGTCGTCGAAGCCGTTTTGCTGCAGCTTGATGGCTGCGCCCAGTCCGGAGAAGCCCGCGCCGATGATGGCGATCTTTACAACGTTCATGGGTAAGAACATACCGCTTATTGACGTGCTGTCAATAGCGAATCGCGAGTGCTGCACTCGCTTATTGACAACGAGTCAGTATGATCGGACCCTGTGACCACCGCGCGACGTACCAGGATGAGCCCCCAGGCCAGGCGAGATCAGCTGATCAGCCATGGTCTGCGAATGCTCGAGGATCGTGCACTCGATGAGGTGTCCGTGGAAGAGGTCGCCGAGGCGGCGGGGGTCTCACGCGCGTTGTTGTTCCACTACTTCGAGTCGAAACAGGACTTCTTGGTGGCATTGACGACAGAGCAGAGCCGGCGGATGCTCGAACGCACCGAACCCGACCTCACGCTCGGAGACCCGATTGCCATCGCCAGGGGATCGCTCGCGGCGTACATCGACTATGTGTCGGCCAACCGTTCGGCTTATCTGGCAATCCTGCAAGGGGCCGGAGCGTCGGACCCGGCGATGCGCAAGGTCGCCGACGACACGCGCACGGTCATGGCCGAACGGGTGCTCGGGCTCGCCGCTCTGCTCGACTTGCACCGGACACCGATCATCGAGCTCGCAGTCCACGGCTGGGTGACGTTCAGCGAACAGGTCACCGTGCGCTGGCTACAGGACGAGGGGGGTGTCGGTCGCGACGAGATCGTCGAACTGATCGCCCGATCGCTGCCGGTGCTCGCAACGCTGGCAGCAGACCCCACCCTCCGATAGTGGTGGGTTTCGGCGAGCGTGACCTGCGGAAACGCTCGCCGAAACCCACCAAGATCGGATCAGGCGAAGGCGGTGTCGATGATCTCCTGCTGCTCGACGGCGTGCACCTTCGAGGAGCCGGACGACGGCGCGGACATCGCACGACGCGACACCCGGCGCAGACCCTGGAAGAACTCCGGCAACATCTCCGGGAGGTTCAGGCCGAAGAACGGCCATGCTCCCTGGTTCGCGGGTTCTTCCTGAACCCACAGGATCTCTTCCATGTTCGTGTACTGCTCGAGCGCATTCCGCAGACGCTTGTGAGGCACCGGGTAGAGCTGCTCGACACGGACGATCGCGACGTCGTCGCGCTTGTCCTTCTCCTTGCGCGCGGCCAGCTCGTAGTACAACTTGCCCGAGACGAGCAGCACGCGACGCACCTTCTCGCGGTCGCCACCGGAATCGAAGGCGGGGTCGTCGATGACCGACTTGAACTTGCCCTCGGTGAACTCCGACACCGGGGACACCGCCGCCTTGTTGCGCAGCATGGACTTCGGTGTGAAGACCACGAGCGGCCGGCTGATCCCGTCGAGGACGTGCCGGCGCAGCAGGTGGAAATAGCTGGCGGGCGTCGACGGCAGCGCGACGGTCATCGAACCCTCGGCGCACAGCAGCAGGAAGCGCTCGATGCGTCCTGAGGTGTGATCGGGACCCTGACCTTCGTGACCGTGGGGGAGCAGGAGCACCACGTCGGACGTCTGACCCCACTTGGCCTCACCGGACGAGATGAACTCGTCGATGATCGACTGCGCGCCGTTGACGAAGTCGCCGAACTGGGCTTCCCACAACACGAGGGCGTCGGGGTCACCGACGGAGTAGCCGTATTCGAATCCGACGACGGCGTACTCGCTCAGCGCCGAGTCGTACGCCAGGAACCGGCCCGGATTGTCCGGGTTGGTCTCCGCGACGGTCCGCAGTGGGGTGTACTCGTCTCCGTTCTCACGGTCGATGAGCACCGAATGGCGCTGGGTGAACGTGCCGCGACGCGAGTCCTGGCCGGACAACCGCACCGTGCGTCCCTCTTCGACAAGTGAACCGAAAGCAAGGAGCTCGCCGAATGCCCAGTCCACGTTGCCGTTTCGGGACATCTCGTAGCGCTTCTTGAGCACCGGCTTGACCCGCTGGTGCACGGTGAAGCCATCGGGGACGTTCACGAACGCGTCGCCGATCCGCTCCATCGTCTCCTTGGAGATCTTGGTCTCCAGCTTGACCGGGAGTACCTGATCGGACTCGACGGACGGGCTCGGGGCAGCCTGGTACTTTTCGAGTTCGCGTACTTCGTTGAAGACCCGTTCGAGCTGGCCCTGGTAGTCGCGCAGGGCGTCCTCGGCCTCTTTGGTCGAGATGTCACCACGGCCGATGAGGGCTTCGGTGTAGCTCTTGCGGACGCTGCGCTTGGTGTCGATCACGTCGTACATCGCCGGCTGCGTCATCGAGGGGTCGTCACCCTCGTTGTGCCCGCGGCGCCGGTAGCAGACGAGGTCGATGACGACGTCCTTGTTGAACTTCTGCCGGTAGTCGACCGCCAACTTCGCGGCCCAGACGCAGGCCTCGGGGTCGTCGCCGTTGACGTGGAAGATCGGCGCACCGATCATCTTCGCGACATCGGTGCAGTACTCGGACGACCGTGATGCCTCGGGGGCGGTGGTGAACCCGACCTGGTTGTTGACCACGATGTGGACCGTGCCGCCGGTTCGGTAACCGCGCAGCATGGCCAGGTTGAGGGTTTCGGCAACCACGCCCTGGCCTGCGAAGGCGGCGTCGCCGTGCAGCATCAACGGCAGCACCGTGAAGGCGCCGTCGCCGAGGTCACGCAAGTCCTGCTTGGCGCGCACCAGTCCTTCGAGGACGGGATCGACCGCTTCGAGGTGCGACGGGTTCGCTGTGAGCGAGACGTTGATCTCGTTGTCACCGAACATCTGGTAGTACTTGCCCTCGGCACCGAGGTGGTACTTCACGTCGCCGGAGCCGTGCGCCTGCGACGGGTTCAGGTTGCCCTCGAACTCGGTGAAGATCTTCGAGTACGGCTTGCCGACGATGTTCGCCAGCACGTTCAGGCGTCCGCGGTGCGGCATGCCGATGACGACCTCGTCGAGTCCGTACTCGGCGCTCTGGTCGATCACGCCGTCCATCATCGGGATGACCGCTTCGGCGCCTTCAAGCGAGAAACGCTTCTGGCCAACGTATTTCGTCTGCAAGAACGTTTCGAACGCTTCGGCTGCGTTGAGCTTTGACAGAATGTACTTCTGCTCGGCCACCGGAGGCTTGACGTGCTTGATCTCGACGCGCTCCTGCAGCCACTGCTGCTGCTCGGGCTCGAGGATGTGGGTGTATTCGACGCCCACGTGCCGGCAGTAGGAGTCGCGCAAGATCGACAGGACGTCGCGCAGCTTCATCTTGTTCTCGCCGTGGAAACCGCCGACGTTGAAACTGCGGTCTAGATCCCACAGCGTCAGGTCGTAGGTGAGTACGTCGAGATCGGGGTGCGCCGAGCGTGCGTCCGAGTCGATCATCAGCGGATCGATGTCCGCCATCAGATGGCCCCGGTTGCGGTAGGCCGCGATCAGTTCCAGGACGCGGGCGTTCTTGTCGACGGCACCTTCGGGAATGTCACGACGCCAGCGGATCGGCTCGTACGGGATGTGCAGGGTGGTGAAGATCTCGTCGAAGAACTCATCCGACAGCAGCAACTGGTGGATGGTGCGCAGGAAGTCGCCCGACTCGGCACCCTGGATGATGCGGTGATCGTAGGTCGATGTGAGCGTCATCAATTTTCCGACGGCGAGCGCAGCGATCTGCTCATCCGAGGCACCCTGGAACTCGGCCGGGTACTCCATGGCGCCGGCACCGACGATCGTGCCCTGGCCCTTCATCAGACGCGGCACCGAGTGCACGGTTCCGATGGTGCCGGGGTTGGTGAGCGAGATGGTCACGCCCGCGAAATCGTCGCCGGTGAGCTTGCCCTCACGGGCCCTGCGGACGATGTCCTCATAGGCGGCGTGGAACTGCGCGAAGTTCATGGTCTCGGTGCGCTTGATCGCCGCGACGACGAGGGTGCGCGCCCCATCCTTACCGGGAAGATCGATTGCCAGCCCGAGATTGGTGTGGGCGGGCTGCACCACGTTCGGTTTGCCGTCGACCTCGGCGTAGTGCCGGTTCATGCCGGGGAACGACTTGATCCCCTGGACGATCGCGAACCCGAGGATGTGCGTGAACGAGATCTTGCCACCGCGAGTGCGGGCCAGGTGGTTGTTGATCACCACGCGGTTGTCGATCATCAACTTCGCGGGAACCGCACGGACACTCGTGGCAGTCGGGATCTGCAGCGACGCCGCCATGTTCTTGGCGATTGCGGCGGCAGGTCCACGCAACACCTTGTTCGTGGCCTCGTCGGTGGTTTCGGCAGGGGCTGCCTTGGCAGGGGCCGACTTCTTCGCGTCTTTACGGGGCGCGTCCGTCGTCGGGCGGGCGGCCTTCTTCTGGGTCGCGGGCTCGGACTTGCCGGGCGCGGCTTTGGTGGGCGCAGCCTTGGCGGCGTCGTTCTTCGGACTCTGCTTCTCGGGCGCAGGAGTGCTCTGGGCTGTCGTCTGCGCCGAGGCGTCCCGACTGGTGTCGGACTGCCCCGCGGCCGCCTTGCTCGCCGGGGTGGGGTCTACCGCTGGTTTCGGCAGCGAGGCAGCCTTGCCCGCCGTGCCGTTGCCAGACGTGTTCTTGCTCTGTGCCCCAGAACCTTCGTCTGCGGATCGCTCACCGGCAGACGCCTCGCCGCCGGAGCCGTTGCTCTCGGAGGCGTAATTCTTGAGGAAGTCATGCCAACTCGGATCCACCGAGCTCGGATCTTTTTGGAAGCGCTGGTACATTTCCTCAACCAGCCACTCGTTCTGCCCGAAGTCTGAAATCGAACTGCTGCTCACGGCAGTATCTCGCCTCAATTCCTTTACTGGTCTGGCTGCCAAGCCGACCTGACGCTTTTGCGAAGTCTCCGGGTGTCAAGGTTAGTCCCCATGCGTCGGCGGGGCTATGCCGGTCGGTCACCACCACGAGTCGTCATTGACTCGGGACCTCATCCGGAGTGATACCAGCCTTCCAGAGCGCGTGGTACCTGCCAGTCAACGACAAGAGTTCCGAATGAGTTCCGAGCTCGACGATCCGTCCCCCCGCGACCACTGCGATCCGATCTGCCCTGGCCGCGGTCGCCAGGCGGTGCGCGACGATCACGGAACTGCGAGAGCCCGTCAGATGTCTGCCCGCCGCCATGACCCGGCGTTCGGTCGCCTGGTCGAGGGTCGCCGTCGCCTCGTCGAGCAGCAACAGGTCGGGGTTCACCAACTCTGCCCGGGCCAGTGCGATGAGCTGCCGCTGCCCCGATGACAAACCCTGGCCCCGTTCTCCGATGGGATGTGCCATTGCACCGGGGAGTTCGGCGATCATCGACAGAGCACCCACCGCGCGCGCCGCGGCGACGATCTCGTCGTGGCTCGCCCGCGGCCTGCCGAAGGCGATGTTCTCGGCGACCGTGCCCGTGAACAAGTGCGGCTCCTGCGGCACGACGCCGAGCCTGGACCGGTAGTGACCGAGCCGGAAGTCCCTGATGTCCGTGCCGTCCATTCGGACAGATCCGGTGGTCGGGTCGTAGAAGCGGGCCAGGAGTTTGACGATCGTGGACTTGCCCGCGCCGGTTTCTCCGACGAGCGCGAGGGAGGTGCCTGCGGGTAAATCGAGATCGACATCCGAGAGGGCGTCGCGCACCGCGCCGGGATACCGGAATCCGACGCCGTCGAGGCGCGCGTGTCCGGCGAATCCGTGCTCGTCTGCTCGGGCTGCGCGCACGGATCCGGCTACGCCGTCGGGAGGCACGGATCCGGCTACGCCGGCGGGGGGCACGGTCCCGTCCGCGCCGTCCGGGCAGCGCACACTGCTCCGGGTGGACAGCAGGTCGGAGATCCGCCGCAGACCCACCAGTGCCTGCTGGTATCCGTCGAAGACCTGTGACAGTTGCTGAACGGGCCCGAACAGCATCCCGAGGTACAGCACGAAGGCCACCAGGGTGCCCGGACTGGTCTCGCCCGCGGCCACCTGGTGTGCGCCGTAGGCGATCACGCCCGCCGTGGCCAGGTCGGACATGAGTGTGATGAACGGGAAGAAGATGGAGATGGCCTGCTGCGAAACCATGCGGGCGCGTACGTAGGCAGCTGCTCGTGCGGTGAACTGCGCCATCGCGAAGCCGTCGTGACGGTATGCCTGCGTGGTACGCACGCCGCCCACGTTTTCCTGGAAGTCGGCGTTGACCTCGCTGACGAGTTCGCGGGATCGGGTGTAGGCGCGGGCGGCGATGCGCCGGAAGACGACCGTGGCGATGACAATCGGCGGGAAGACGGCGAGCATGAGCAGCCCGAGCGAGGCGTCGGTGAGGATGAGTGCGACAGCGACGCCGACAAGCGTGAGCGAGCTGACTATCGCGGTCGACAACCCGGTCTGCAGGAACGTCGACAGAGCATCGACGTCGGTCGTCATCCTCGTCATGATGCGGCCCGACAGTTCGCGTTCGTAGTAGTCCAGGCCGAGGCGCTGCAGGTGCGCATAACTGCGGACCCGCAGGGCGTAGAGCACACGTTCCCCTGCCCGCGACGTGACCACGGTCATCACCGCGGCTGCGACGAAACCGATCGCCACCGCGCCCAGCCCGGCGCAGGCCGCGATCCACAGATGGCCGGACTGTTCACTCGTCGCACCGTCGATGCCGTAGCGCGCGATGGTGGGGAAGGCGAGGGAGACCAGGGTGTCGATCGTGATGCAGACGACCACGAGTGCGAGGAGCCAGCGCACCGGACGCAGGAGTTGGCGCAGCGAGAAATCGGGCCGGTCGGCTCGTATCTCGGTGTCGTCGGCGGCGGGGTCCTCGGTCGCGGGTGGGAGGGCGGCGACGGAGTCGAGCAGTTCGGGAGTCGGTGCCATCGCCCCGAGGGCGCCGGACATGCCCCCTCCGCCGCGGACCCCGAGAGTTGCCGGTGCCGCCTGTCTGCGTCGTCGTTCGACGGGGGCGGGCGCGTCGGAGGGCCACAGCGCCTCGATGTCGACGGGCAGGTCCGAGAACTCGTCCTCGAGTTCATCGAACTCGTCGACGTCGGTGCTCATCAGCGAACGGAACAGCGGGCAGCGTGCCGTGAGCTCCGCCTCGGTCCCGACGTCGATGATGCGGCCCGCGTCGAGGACAGCCACCCGGTCGGCGAGGGTGAGGGTCGATCGTCGGTGCGCCAGGATCAGCATCGTGCGGGTCGAGGTGCGCAGGTGCGTGAAGATGGCCGCCTCGGTCTGCGCGTCCACCGCGGACGTCGCATCGTCGAGGATCAAGATCCGCGGATCGGCGTACAGGGCCCTGGCCAGAGCGATGCGCTGGCGTTGACCACCGGACAGGGTGAGGCCTCGTTCACCGACGACCGACCGGTACCCATCCGCCAGGCCGTTGACGAAGCCGTCGGCGCGTGCCTTACGGGCTGCCGACTCGATACCTGGAGGTAGCGGGCCGTCTTTGTCGAACTTGCCGACGTGGGCGTTGGGCGCGATGTTGGCTGCGACCGTGTCCGAGTACAAGAATGGTTCGTCGAACACGACGCCGACGGCCGACCGCAGCTCCTCTGATGCCAGGTCGCCGACGTCGAATTCCCGACTCGACCCGCGCAACCGGACGCTTCCGGATTCGGGTCGGTAGAAGCGGTCGGCGAGCAGCGCCAGGGTGGACTTCCCCGACCCCGGTCGTCCGACCACCGCTACCACCTCACCGGGCGCGATGTCGAGATCGATCCCCGAGAGCACCGGGGCTGCGGCGCCGGGGTAGGTGAAGCCGACGTCGCGAAGGGTGAGGCCGAGAGGGCCGTCGGGGAGGCGGCCTGTCGCGGCGAGGCCGGGATCGGGTGGCTCGTCGATCACCTGGTAGACCCGCTCGACCGCGGCCCGGGCCAGTTGCGCGGACACCAGCAGGCTGGTCAGCAGACGTGCCAGCCCCGTCATGGTGGTCACATAGGTCGCGAAGGCCAGGAAGGTCCCGACGGTGATGGACCCGTTCATCGTCAGGTAACCGCCCAACGCGATGACGGCGACCATGCCGATCTGGGGGACCGCGGCGAGCGTCGGTGCGAACCGGGCGTTGATCTTCGCCGACCGCATCCGGCGCTCATAGAGTCGCCGGCCGAATCCGACCAGCTCGTCCACCGCGCGTTCTTCCTGACCGAAGCCCTTGACGACCCGGACGCCGGTGACGGTCTCTTCGACGTGCTGTGCCAGGTCGGCCGCCGACTGTTGTGCAGACCACGTCGCGGCGAAGAGCCTCTTGCGGCTCGCGAAAGCGACCACCGCTGCAGTCGGGATCACCAGCAGGGCAACAACCGTCAACACCGGTGAGAGATAGAACATCACGCCGAGGGCGAGGACGACCTGAACTGCTGCGCCGAGCGAGAGCGGGACCATGGCCAGCAAACCCTGTACGAGCTGCAGGTCCGTGATTGACCTCGAGACCACCTGACCGGTGCGGATCTGGTCCTGCGCTGCGCCGCCGAGGCGGAGCACGCTGTTCAACAGCGACAACCGCAGCGAATTCTGGACATTGAGCGACAACCTGCCCGCGGTCAGGCGCCTGCCGTATTGGCAGCCGAAACGGACGACGGCGAGCACCGCCATGGCGCCTGCGATGGCCCCGATCGTGTACCCGTGCGACGCTGCGCCCGTCGCCTCGTCGATCGCTGCCTTGGTCAGCAGCGGCACGGTCAGGTCGATGAGGACGGCGAGGCCGGTGACGCTGAGGGTGATCGCGACGAGGCGGCGGTGCCGCAGACACTCACGGCCCAGTCTCCGAATCCAGCGATCGGTGAGCTGGGCCCCTCCGGGGCGGGTCAACTAGACATCGGCCCGTCATGGCCGGAGACGATCTGGGGGCCGCCGCCCGAGACGATGTGCGGTGGTCCGCCTGCCGCGGGCCACGCCATGGGCGCAGGGCCGAACACCTTGCGAGAGTTGTTCACGATGATCTTGCCCAGAGCGCGGTTGCCGACGCCGCCGATGACGGCCCCGAAACCTGCGGGAAGCAGCTTCCCGAACGCCAGCGGCAGCTTCTGCAATGTGTACTTCTTGAAGTAGGTCTTGACGAGTCGTTTGTTGAGGGTCTTGAGGACCGGGGTGGGGATGACGCCGCCGAAGGCCCGTGCCAGGTTGCCGGACTTCGCGCCCAGGGAATCGCGCACCACCGCGAGGCCGGACTCGCCGAGTGCGACGGTGAGCACGAGCGCTTTGCGGCGTTCCCGATCGGTGATCGGGATTCCGTGTACCTCGGCGACAGCCAGTGAGAGCAGCGCGGAGGCTTCGATGAAGAAGACCGTCTCGGCGCCCAGGGAGGCGAACGAGGCGATGGTCCCGATCCCGGGGAACGCGGCGGCGGCACCGACCGCCCCACCTGATCCGGTGACTGCCAGCAGGAATCGGTGCTCGAGCCGTTCGATGATCTGAGCGGGCGAATCGTAGGGGTGTTCGCGGCGCAGGCGGTTCACGAACTTGGCCACGGCAGGCGCCTGCAGGTGCTGAGCGTGGTCGACGAGGTTGTCGACAACGCCCTCGGTCTTGCGGGCGGCGCCGACGACCTGACCGTCGCCGATGGAGGAGATCTGTTTCTTTGCCACGGGGAGTTCAGGCTCCTTGTCCGGCGGGTACGACTTCGCCGTCACGGGGTGGAGGCGGCGGGGTCCCGTCGCCGAAGGGTCTGCCGCCGAGTTCTTCGCGGTGGTGGGGGCTGCGCCAGTTGGACAGGTCGGGGCCGCGCGGCACGATCGCGGTGGGATTGATGTCGGTGTGAACCATGTAGTAGTGCTGCTTGATCTGGGTGAAGTCGACGGTGTCGCCGAAACCGGGGGTCTGGAACAGGTCGCGGGCGTACGCCCACAACACGGGCATCGCGCTCAATGTGCTGCGGTTGCATTTGAAGTGCCCGTGATAGACCGGATCGAATCGGACCAGTGTCGTGAACAGTCGGACGTCGGCCTCGGTGATGGTGTCGCTAACCAGGTATCGCTGTTCGCGTAAGCGGTCGGACAACTGGTCGAGACGTTCGAACAGCCGGTCGTAGGCGGTGTCGTATGCCCGCTGGTCGCCCGCGAACCCGCAGCGATAGACGCCGTTGTTGACGTCTTTGAAGATGACGTCGATGACGTCATCGATCTCCTCGCGCCGCTGCTCAGGGTATAGATCGGGCGCTCCCTCCCGGTGGTGCTCGACCCATTCGGTCGAGAAATCGAGGGTCATCTGGCGGAACTCGTTGGTTACCACCGCGCCGGTGGGGATGTCGACGATGGCGGGCACGGTGATGCCCCGCGGGTAGTCGGGGTAGCGCTTCAGGTAGGCGTCCTTGAGTCGCGGGATCCCGAGCACCGGGTCGACGCCGTCGGGGTCGAGGTCGAATGTCCAACTGTCGGAATCGTGGGTGGGTCCGCACATTCCCATCGACAGCACTGATTCGAGACCTAGCAGCCTGCGGACGATGATCGCGCGATTGGCCCACGGGCAGGCGCGCGCGACGATCAGCCGGTAACGGTCCGGTTCGACCGGGAAGGTCTCGCCTTCAGGGCCGATGCCGTCGCGGGTGATCCGGTTGTCGATGTAGTTCGTGTCACGGACGAACTCCTCCCCGGTGGTCACATAGCCGCCGGAAGACTCTGTCCCCGAATCTGCGTCCTCGTTGCTCATCGCTCCCAGGGTAGTCGTTCCTCGCGGCTGGGCATCGAGGGTTCGGCGCGGTATATTCCGTGCGGAGTATTTAGTTCGACCGGTGAGGAGTGGGTGGGTGTCACAAGGAGACCGGCGAGTGCGGGTTGAGTTGACCCCATTGGCGGTTCTCGTCCTGGGCTTGGCGGTCGAACGGCCGATGCACCCCTACGAGATGTTCCAGACCCTTGTCGAACGCCGCGAAGACCGATTCGCGAAGCTGCGCCCTGGCTCGCTCTACCACACAGTGAACCGACTGCATGACCAGGATCTGCTGCTCATCAGTGAGGTTCGGCGCGAGGGCAACCGACCCGAGCGGACGGTCTACTCGATCACCGACGAGGGCAAGGCGGCATTGAGTCGCAACATCGCCGACATGCTCGCCGAGCCGGCCGACGAGTACCCGGCCCTGTATCTGGCGCTGGCCGAAGCGCACACTCTCGGCCGTGGTGAGGTGATCGAGCTACTCGGACAGCGATTGCACGCAATGCGCATTCGATTGAAGGCGATCGACGCCGAGGTCTCGCTCGCCGCAGCGCGGGATTTCCCGGAGATGTTCTCGCTCGACGCAGGATGTCGACGGGCCACGCTGGCAGCCCAGATCGAGTGGATCGAGAAATTGCGTGACCGTCTGGGGACGGGGGAACTCATGTGGCTCGACGAGTGGCACCGCCGAGCGGAGCACAGACATCACGGCGAGACGCACGACGACAACAAGCATCACGACGGCAAGGCACCGGCCCCGGGGTCGGACACACCAGCGAAGGACGAGGTCTGATCGATGAGCAGTCCCACCGCGGCTCCCACCGCCCCGATCACCACCAGGCCGTGGCTTGCGCTCGGCGCCCTCTGTATCGGCTTCTTCATGATCTTGGTCGACATGACCATCGTGGCGGTCGCTCAGCCCGCCATCCAACGGGCATTGGACACCGACGTCAACGGCGTGATCTGGGTGTCCAGTGCGTATCTGTTGACGTACGCGGTGCCGATGCTCGTGGCCGGCCGACTCGGTGACCGTTTCGGGCCCAAACGCATCTACCAACTCGGTCTCATCGTCTTCACTGTTGCCAGCGTGCTGTGCGGTTTGGCGCAGTCGATCGAGATGCTGATCCTCGCCCGCGGACTGCAGGGCGTCGGGGCAGCGCTGATCACGCCGCAGACGATGGCGCTCATCACCAGGATGTTCCCGGCTCACAAACGTGGTGCGGCGATGGGCGTGTGGGGGACCGTGGCCGGTGTGGCCACCCTGCTCGGCCCGCTGGCAGGCGGCATCCTGGTCGACGGCCTGGGCTGGGAATGGATCTTCTTCGTCAACGTCCCTGTCGGGATCCTCGGTCTGGCGCTGGCGTGGAAGTTGGTCCCGACCGTCGCGACCAACAAGCGGAGCTTCGATCTGATCGGGGTGGCGCTGAGCGGTATCGGCATGACCGCCTTGGTATTCGGCATCCAGGATGGCGAGAAATACCATTGGGCACCCTGGATTTGGACCCTCATCGTGGTCGGTCTCGCGGTCATGGGTCTGTTCGTGTACTGGCAGCACAAAATCCTGCAGGTGCGGTCGTCCGCCGAACCCTTGGTGCCGTTGAAACTGTTCCTCGACCGCAATTTCTCGCTCGCGAGTCTCGGCATCGCCACGATGGGATTCGCCACGGCCGGGATGATGGTTCCGCTGATGTATTACCTGCAGCTGGTCGGGGGGCTGTCCCCGACGGAGTCGGCCGTGGTGACGGTACCCATGGCTGTCCTGACCGGCGTGCTCGCCCCGATCGTCGGCCGCCAGGTCGACAAGGTCAATCCGCGCAACATCATCGCGACAGCACTGCTGCTCAACGCGATCGCGATCGCTTGGCTCGGCGTGATCGCCACCCCGACCACGCCGATCTGGCAGCTGCTTCTGCCGGTCTCGCTGATGGGTATCGCGAGCTCCGGCATCTGGGCTCCGCTGGGTGCCACCGCCACCCGAAATCTGCCGATGAGCAGCGCAGGCGCCGGGGCCGGCGTGTACAACACGACCCGACTGATCGGCTCCGTCCTCGGTAGTGCCGCTGTCGGAGCTCTGATGCAGACCCGCATCGCCGCCGAGGTGCCTCAGTTCGGTGCCCAGTCGATGGATGCGGTCGTGGGCCAACTGCCCGAGGCGGTGCGGGACGGGTTCTCGTCGGCCATGGGTCAGTCGCTGCTGCTGCCTGCGGCGGCGCTGTTGCTGGGTGTCCTGGCCGCAGCCTTCATGGCGAGGCCGCGGCACATGGTGCCGCAGCCCGAAGGTGAGCCGGTCGTCACGGGGCCTGTCGGGTCTGCTGCCGTACGGGATTGACCAGTGGTGACGCGTTGCGCGGTTGACGACTGTGCCGCTCCGATATGTACTGTGCGCCATGCGCAGTGACGTCCCCGGATCACGACGATTGTCGATGGAGGACCGGCGTGCGCAGTTGATCAACTGCGCACTGGCGCTGGCCGATCGCGGGGGGATGAGCGCGGTCACCGTGCGCGGCGTGGCCGAGGAGGCAAAGGTCTCCCTCGGGGTGGTGCACTACTGCTTCGACGACAAGGAGCAACTCGTCGCGGCGATGATCGAGAAGGTGGTCGCCGAACAACTGGAGGCTCTGCTGGGGTCGGTGCCGACCGGGAACCTGGGCACCGGCCGAGAAGCCTTGCGGGAGTGGATACAAGAAGCTCTCATCGCGGTGTGGCGCCGGGCGTCGGAGTTTCCGAATCGCTGGTTGTTGATGCTCGAATCCATGTTGTTCTCGCTGCGGCAACCGACCGAGTCGGCATCGGCAGGACAAGCGGAGATGCAGAACGAGATCGCCGAAAAGTACGGACACGCCTATCTCCGCGAGATCGGGGACCGCTGCGAGATGCGGTGGGACGTGTCCGAGCGCGTTCTTGTCCGCTCTGCGCTGCAGACTTTGTTCGGCACGGTGCAGTGGTGGCTCGTCGACCGCGACGACGACGCCGCGCTGGCGTCCCTCGCCCAGATCGCCGGCTGGATCGCTGCGAGCGCCACACCGCGCTGACGTACGCGAGTCAGCTGCGGACGGTCACCCCGATAGTGTCGAGCCCGCTGGCCCCGTCGGGGACCGACGGTTCCTGGGCCTCGGTCTGCGGATTGCCTTCGCCGTCGATGGCGCGGACGGTCAGTTGGTGGCGGCCGGGCTCGGCATCCCACTCCCATTTCCACAGGCGCCATGCATCGACGAGGTCGGGGTCGATCAGTTCGGTGTCCTGCCAAGGGCCGTCATCGACGCGGACCTGCACCGCGCTGATGCCGCGGCCCTGGGCCCAGGCGACCCCTCCGACGGTGACCGATCCGGTCGACACAGAGGAATTGGGGCGGGGGACGTCGATGCGCGAACTCGTTTTGATCGGACCCTTCTCGGCCCACCCCAGGGTCGTCCAATATGCCTGTGCGCGATCGAATCTGGTGACCTCCAACGACACGACCCACTTGGTCGCCGACACGTAGCCGTACAGCCCGGGAACCACCATTCGCACCGGGTAGCCGTGCTCGATCGGCAGGGGCTCACCGTTCATGCCGACCGCGAGCATCGCGTCACGGCCGTCGGTGAGTGCGGCCAGCGGGGTGCCGGCCGTCCAGCCGTCGGCACTGGTCGAGAGCACCATGTCCGCGTCGGTCGCGGGCCCTGCGGCGGCGAGCAGGTCTCGCAGGCGGTAGCCGGTCCATCTGGCATTGCCGACGAGATCACCGCCGACCGAGTTCGACACACAGGTGAGCGTCACGATCGCGTCGAAAGCGGTGTTCTCGCGCCTGAGTTGGGCCAGGTCGATGCGGATCTCCCGCTCGACCATGCCGTGAATGCGCAGCGACCAGCGCTCGCTGTCGACCTGCGGGACCGTCAGTGCGGTGTCGATGCGATAGAAGTCGGCATTCGGGGTGATGAAAGGTGTTCCGGGCAAGGTTCCCGGTGCTGCGGAGGTCACGGAGTTGGTTGCGGTCGGTACGTCGAACGCGGCGCGATCGGCCCGGACGTCCCCGACCGAGCGTCGTAGTGCCACACCGCCGAGTCCGGTGACGAGCACACCGCCGCCCACGGCCCCCGCGCCGAGCAGGAATCTCCTTCTGCCTGCCACGTCGTTCGATCGGCCGATTCCGGGCGCGGCGGCTCGCGGTACGGGGTCGGTGCGCGGTTGGATCCTCCGTATGAGTCCTCGTAGGGCGGCCATACCCACCGCGACGCCGAGAAGCGTCGGCACCGCCCAGGCGATGTCGGCGGTCGGCCGTGTCGCCGCAGCGATGGCACCCGCGATCCCGATGAGCGCGAACAGGACGAGGCCCGCAGGCGATCTGCGATACTCCGCGAGCCCCGCGCAGGCCGCCAACACCGCCATGATCAAGGCGATGAGCACCAACAGGGCCGGCTTGTCCGAGGTTCCGAAGGTCGAGATGGCGAACTCTCGAGCACCCTCGGGCGCGCGGTCGATGACTGCGCCACCGACCGCGGTCAGAGGGGCCGAACCCCTGTCCACCAGAGGTGCGAGGAGGTATCCCACTCCCACGCCCAAGGCGGCGCCGAGTATTCCGGCGAGCGCGGCGGCCGCAGCGCCCTGGCGGGATGTGGAGGACATGCGATCCAGTATCCGCGCCGGCGGCGCGGGCGGGTTGATGGGCTGATCGATGACCTACGATGTGAACTCTCGTGGGGGCTCGGGGAGGAGCACACAATGCGGCAGTTGATACCGGGAGCGATACCGACGCGGGCCGACCGCACGCGGGACGTGCTCGCGGCGGTGGCACTGCTGGTGTCGGCGGCGCTGGAATGGAACGCCGACACCGTCGGTGCCGGCCGCATCGATGTCGTGGCGGTCACGGCGCTGTCGGTGCTCTCGCTGGTGCTGCCCGCGGCCAGCAGGCGAGGCGTGTTCGGGCCGCGGTGGACGCCGGCGAGATTGAGGCTGGCGAAAGTTCTTCTCGGCGTGCCGTACCTCGTTCTCGTTGCGGTGTATCTCGGCTGGGATGTGATGAGCCGCTGGACCGGATGGGATTATGGCAGTACAGGTTTGGGTCCCGCGGTGTGGATCGGTTTCGCGGGCGCGGTGTTGGCGGCCCAGCCGCGTGAATGTGAACTCTTCGATGTCGTGGATGTGCGCCCGACCCGCGCTCTGGCACGGACGGTGCTGGCCGTCATCGGCGGCCTGTTCGCGGTATCGGCGCTCTCCGCGGTGGCGACCGCCCTGTACCGGTTCGTCGACGGCATCGATGCGGTCGCCGGTGTCCGGATGGGGGTCCTCGATCCACTCGTCTCCGCGCTGATCGCTTTGTGCTGGCTGGCCATCGTCGGTCAGCTTGTCGCGGCCACCGTGGCAGGCAGGGTCGGTGGGGCGCTGTGCCTGACGCTCCTCGGCTGGGCGGCGGCGACCTGGGCTCTGTTGGTGTCGATCCCCGGCGCACCGTTCGATTCCCTGGACACGGTGCAACTGGGGTACCTCGGGATCGGGGTGCTCGGTGGCCTCGGCGCAGCTGCGGCATCACCGGCGCTCGCCGCTCCTCCCGCGATGACACAGCGCGACTACTACCTTCCCCCGCTGAGGCTGGTACTCGTGGTGTCGACGTTGTGGGTCGCGGTGTCGGTGGTCCGGCTGACGTTGTACTCGGCGTCCGTCGCGACATTGGCGGCATTGGTGTTCTTCACCGCGGCCGTCGCCGGTGCGACGTACGTCCGAGAACGCCTCTCAGACGGGGATGCCGAGCACCGCGGCGTATTGCTCTCCGTGGCCGCGATGCTCATCGCGATCGGCATCGCGGTGCTGGTGACCATGGGTGTTCGGGTCAACTGGAACTATCCGGCGCCGATGGCGCTGTGGCTGACCGGTTTCGTCGTTCCCGCGCTGATTCTCTGGCGTGAGGTGCTGGCCCCTGGACTGCGGCCACCTCACGAGTCCGCCTTTCCCCCGGACGGATTCATCGATTGGGCTGCGCAGGGTCCCGGCGCGCACACCGGCGGGACCAACCGATGAACCCGATGCCGCTGTCGCGGCGGCGTCGCCGCGGCGCCATGAAGGTTGTCGTCGTCCTCGTCGTGGTCGCACTCTCCTCGACGGTGGGACTGGTCGCGAATCGCTTGCTGGTCGACGCGGTGGGCGGCGCGACGTCGGCCACCGCGTCGGTGGAGAAGTTCTTCGACGCGCTCGAGGACAAGGACTGGACGGATCTGGGGTTGTCGCTGGCTCCCGATGAGACGAGCCAGATCGCCGTGTTGCTGAAGCAGGCGGCGGAGCTGCAGGAATCGATCGGCGGCTCGACCGACTCGGTGACCGACCACCTGGAGGGCGTCAGCATCGATGTATCCGACCTGTCCCTGTCGAGCGACGACGTCGCCCAGGACCTGACGAAGGTGGTGATCGAGCGGGCGACGATCGTGATGGAGATCGACGAGAAGGCAACCGAAGCGCTGGCCGATCTCATCCCGGACGCCGGAACAGAGGATCTGGGCGGTATCGCGGTCACGGTGTCCATCGACGGCCCCGAGGTGTCCTACGACTACCGCGGCGGATCCGATGGTGATTCCGGTCGTGAGACCGTGGTCATCAACGGCGACTCCCAGCCCCCGTTCCTGATGTCGGTGCGCCGAGACGGTGGGTGGTTCGTCAGTCCCGCGTTCACCATCGCGCAGTACCTCGCCGAGGAAGCCGGCTGGGACGCCGCGGATTCCGGCGGATCAGATGTCACCTTCGATTCCCCGGAAGAAGCCGCGGCAGGATTCGTGGAAGGGTTGGCCGAGACCATCGTGACCGCGGACATCGGACACGTGGCCGACGCCATGGGCGGCGTGGAGGCGCGGCTGTTGCGAACTTACGCCGCAGGTATCAATGCCGAACTGAAGTCTGATCCGGACCTCGGGCTGGGCACGGACATCCAAGTCACCGTGCGCGACACGGACTTCGACGTCACGCCGGGCGAGGACGGGCAGGCCAGGATCACGATCGCCGGCATCGGACTCGAGCTGGGCTCGGACGGGCGGCGGGCGACGATCGACTTCGACGGGGAGTGCGTCAGGCTCGTCGCCGACGACGAACCGGACGAGGGGGCCTGCATCTCGGACGGCGGAGAGTTCGCGAGCAGGCTCTACCGGGCGCTCGGTCACCTCGTCGCGGTTCCCCAGGACGGCGGCTGGAAGGTCAGTCCCGTCGCCACCTACTTCGACTGGTTGGGCATCGCCGCGCGTGAATTGTCCGGATTCGACCCGGACGTGCTCGCGGCGATCGTGCAGATGGACTTCTCGCGGTTGGCCGCCAGTGAACCGGTGGGAAGTATCGGCGTATCCGACGAGATCACGGTGGAGATAGCGCCGGCGTCGAAGGCGATCTACGCAGGAGTCAGCGTGCTCGAGGTGGAGCCGTCGACGAAGCTGGTCGATTACTCCTGCACCAGCGACAACGCACCCTACTTCTGCGAGGTGATCGTCATCGACGCGCAGGGGGGCAGGATCGAGAAGGAGTCGAATCGCGATGCCGATGCCGGCTACGAAAGCGGCTACGCGGTGACTGAATCGACCCGACTACTGGTCGCCGGGGTGGCGGGTACGGTCGTCGTCGAGAGCGCGCCCGGCTAGTCGCGAGATCACCGGTCACCCGGGTACTCACCGGTGACCCACCGGCCGACGTCCAACGCTCTGTCGGCGACCCCTCGTAGGATCGTCGCTGTCACCGGCGATCGGAGAGGAGGTCATCTGTGAGTGCAGCGCTCCCGTTGTTCTTGCCCGAGCAGCACGTGACCTTCATCCACACCGCTGATTGGCAACTGGGGATGACCCGTCACTTTCTGCGAGGTGACGCGCAGGCGCGTTACACCGCCGCCCGGCAGGAGGCCATCGGGCGGATCGGCAGACTCGCCGACGCGCACCACGCCGAGTTCGTCCTCGTCTGCGGCGATGTCTTCGAGGATCGGCAGGTCTCATCACGGGTGATCCGGCGGAGTCTGGATCATCTGCGGCAGGTGCCGTGCCCGGTGTATCTGCTTCCGGGCAACCATGATCCGATGGATGCCGCGAGCATCTACAACTCGAAGGTGTTCACCGACAACAAACCAGACCATGTCCGTGTGCTGGACACCCCCGGGCCCGTCGAAGTGCGTCCGGGCGTCTCGGTGATCGCGGCCCCCTGGACCAGCAAGGTGCCACTGTCGGATCTGGTGGCGCAGCAGCTCGATCGGCTGGCGCCCAGCGATGACATCCGTATCCTGGCCGGCCATGGAAGAGTCGACGTGTTCGCGCCGCAGTCCGCAGATCTGTCGCTGATCGACGTAGACCAGCTCGAGCGCGCAGTCGCCGCCGGACTCATCGACTATGTGGCGCTGGGCGATCGGCATTCGACCACGCAGATCGGCGACTCCGGCCGCATCTGGTACTCCGGTGCGCAGGAAGTCACCAACTACGACCATCGCGAGGCGAAGCCCGGTCAGGTGCTCGTCGTCGAGCTGTCCCGTGCTGAGTCCACCTCCGACGCCGCTCCCACGCAGTCGGTGACCGTGACGCCACATCGAGTGGGTGAATGGGCGTTTCGCACCATCGAGCACGATGTGAACGGCAGCGAGGACATCACCGAACTGCGGCGCCGGCTCGATGCCGTCGACAACAAGTCCCAGACCGTCGTCCAGCTCGCGCTTCGTGGCTCGGTCACCATCACCGAACGGTCCGCACTCGACACGATGGTCGAAGAATTCACAGATCGATTCGCGGCGGTCACCTGGTGGGAACTGCGTCACGATCTGGTGATCAGGCCGGACGGCAACGACTTCGCGCATCTGCAGCTGACGGGCTTCATCGGCGATGCGGCCGACGAATTGTCAACTGCCGCAGGCGGTGACGGAGAGAATGCGATCGCTGCCCAGGAGGCACTCGCATTGCTCTTCCGGTTGGCGGGTGGGACCGCATGAAGCTGCACAGGCTGCGGCTCGGTCACTTCCGTGGTGTTGTCGAGCGCGAGGTGCAGTTCGCCGAGCGAGGTGTCACCATCGTCGAAGGCGCCAACGAGGCCGGAAAATCATCGATGATCGAGGCTCTCGACCTCTTGCTCGAGGTGCGTTCGGACAGCAAGAGTTCGAAAGTGCGCGCGGTCTCGCCCGCAGGTGTCGACGCTGGGACGGTCATCGAAGCCGACATCAGCTGCGGTGGTTATCGGTTCACCTACACCAAGCAGTACAACAAGGCTGCTCGTACCGAACTGGTCATCCACGAGCCGGCGCCCGAGCAGCTCTCGGGGCGCACCGCACACGACAAGGTGAGTGCGATTCTCGCGGACCAGGTGGATGCGACGCTGTTCAAAGCTCTGCGGTTGCTGCAGGCAGGAGATCCGACGGTGGGCGACCTCGCCGCGAGTGCAGCGCTGTCGCGCGCCTTGGATGCGGCGGCCGGTACGACCGGGGCAGGAACCGGTGCAGTCGATGGCGAGGGCGATGCCATGCTGCTCGACGCGGTGAGGGCTGAATACGAAAGGTATTTCACCGCGGGGCAGGGTCGTCCGGCACGGGAATTGGCCTCCGCCGCAACCCGGCTCGAAGAAGCGCTGGCGCTGAGCAATGAACTCGCGGCGGCGATGGAACAGTTGGGCGACGATCACGCCCGGCTCGAGACGTTGACCGGCCATCGTCGCGAACTGGCGAACTCGCTGGAGTTGGCACACGTCGAATTGTCGACCCTGGCCGAGCGGTCCGCCGAATCAATTGGCCTGCAACGACAGCACGCCGAAGCCATGTCGGCCGCCGCGTTGCTCAGGAGTCGATTGCGGTTGCACGAACGTGATGTTGCACAGCGCACGGCCTCACGAAAGCGGATAGCGGACTGTGACAGAGCCGCCGACGTCGTCATGCGGGCGATCGCGACGCTCGAACGCAAGGACGCGGAGGTGGCCGCCGCCGTCGCGGACATCGAACGAGAACTGGATGAGCACCGCCTCGCCGACACCGAAGCCGGGGTCGCAGTGAGGACTGCACGCGCCGCGGCTCATGCGGCGAACCTCAGCGCGCGACGCGACGAATTGACTGCGCTCCTGGCACGCGTGGACGAGGTGAGTGTGGCCCTCTCGGCCCGACAACGTGAAGTGGCAGGCCTCGTGCACGACCGAGGCGACCTCGAGCACATCGAGGAGCTGACGCAGACGGTGACCATCACGCGTGCTCAGCTGGAGTCTGCAGCAGCGACGATGAATGTCCATCAGCTGGGGGATGCGCCGGTGACGGTGAACGGAGCGGAGACAGGCGATTGCGACCTGGCGATCACCGGTGACACCGTGGTCGAGGTGGCCGGCGTGGTTCGTATCACGTTGTCCGCCGGCGCCGAATCGGCGTCTCTGATCGACCGGTTCTCGCGCGCCGAGCGGGAACTCGCCGACGCGCTAGCGACTCTGGGGGTCGCTGGCGTTGCCGAGTTGCGCGGGCTCGTGCGGGCTCGTGAGCGCGCCGAGGCGGAGGTCGACAGTCTGCGTTGCCGGCTCGCGGAGATCATCGCGGGCGGCGACGACCGTGTGCTGCGTGCGGAGTTGTCGGAGCTCGATGGTCGCCTCGGCGTCCTCGCGGTGACAGACCCCGATGTTCCGGATGTCGATGAGGCCGAACGTCGCGCAGGAATTGCTGCCGCGCGACTTGCTTCCGCGGTCCAACGGACCGCCGAACTTCGCAGTGAGCACCGCGGTGTCGACAGCGAGTTGCGGATACTGCGGGCACGGCAGGAAGAACTGGTCGCCGAGCGCGCGGAACTGGCGCGGCAAGAGCATGAACTCAACAGGCTGGATGAGGACGAGGAGCCCGGCCGGGACGACGACCCTGACCGGTTGCGTGAGCGGTTGGTAGCGGAGCTGTCGCACGCCGAGGCCGAGGTGCGCCGCATCGCCGCCAGAATCGACGATGCCGACCTGGAGTCCCTCGAGTTGCAACACGCGAACATGCTGGCGGTGGTGGAACGCGGCGAACCGCGACTGGCCGAACTCGGCAATCAGATCGCGGAATTGCGGACCAGGATCGAGATCCGGCGCGACGACGGCAAACTCGATCAGGTTCACCAGGCGGAGACCGAGCTGGACGGTGCCCGTGGCGATTTCGACCGTATCAACACGCGGGCTCAGGCTGCCAGGTTGCTGCTCCGGACTCTGGAACGTCATCGAGATGCCACTCGGCGGACATACGTCCAGCCGTTCACCGATCAGATTCTGAGACTCGGAAAGGTCGTGTTCGGTCCGACCTTGCAGGTCGGGGTCGACGAGGAGTTGCGGATCACCACCCGCACGGTCGGTGGCGTGACCGTGCACCATGACGCGCTGTCGGGCGGCGCGAAGGAACAGCTGGGGATCATCAGCAGGTTGGCGTGCGCAATGCTGGTCGATCCGGCGGACGGGGTGCCGGTGATCATCGACGACGCGCTCGGTTACACCGACCCGGAACGATTGGCGAGTATGGGGGCGGTACTCGGTCACGCCGGCCGCCATACCCAGGTGATCGTGCTGACCTGCACGCCTTCGCGCTACAGCAGCGTCGGGGGAGCGCATCTTGTCGCTGTCTGAGGTGGCGCGCCGCAGGCGTTTTGGGTTGCGGTTCACAGATGCGCTAGGCTGACTCTCGCCCAAGGAGCCCCCGTAGCTCAGGGGATAGAGCGTCCGCCTCCGGAGCGGAAGGCCGCAGGTTCGAATCCTGCCGGGGGCACGCACATCAGCTGTTCTGCCCAGCACCTGCGCGAGACTTCTTACCCCGCAGGTAATCGATCTCAGAGCTCGTGGCAGCCATCGTTGTAGCCATGGACAAAGTATCCGTCTCCTCGGTTCCACTTCCCCCGAGCACACCGCGCTGGTTGCGCACGGTGTTGATCATGGACAGGGCAGGATCCTCCTGGTACATCGGGATGGGATTCACCTTCGCGCCGCTGCTGATCATTCTGGATCCGTGGCCACCGGTGGTGGCCGCGGCATGGATCGCCATCGGACTGTTCGGCCTCTGGCTGGGGATCCTCGGCATCTTCATGGCCACCGGTCTGGCCATCATCCTTCGCGCGGGCGAGGAGGTGCCGGAGTCGTATTGGCGTTCGGTCATCGACTTTCCGCCGACCGAACAACCCTGAGCGGAGTCGGCGGGCCTTGCCGACTGACTCACCGGCGCGGTATAGTTAGTGCACGAACTATTCGTGTCACAACTAAGGGCTGGAGCCGATGGAACAGAACGTGGTGCTCGACGGAGACCCCTTGGCGCTGGAGCGGCAGGTCTGCTTTGCTCTCGCCGTCGCCAATCGCACCGTGCTCGGTGTGTATCGGCCGTTGCTCGAGCCGCTGGGGCTCACCCATCCGCAGTACCTCGTGATGCTCGCCCTGTGGGAGCGGGCGCCGATGTCCGTGCGGGAGATCGCCGGAGCACTTCAACTCGACTCTCCGACGCTGTCACCGTTGCTCAAGCGGCTGGAGGCTGCGGGCTTGATCACCCGAACGCGCACTGCGGCAGACGAGCGGCAACTGGCGATCGAACTCACCGAGCAGGGGAGGGCGCTGCGCACTCAGGCCGAGAAGATCCCGCCGGCTGTGGTGCGCACACTCGGAGTCGAGCTGGCCGACCTCGCAGAACTCCACAGAGTGTTGACCGTCGTCAATCGGGCGGCATCCGCGGCGATCGCCGCCGGCTCGATCACGCTGGAGCCCTGACAGCCCGGACAGCCCCGGCAGCCCTGACAACACCGGCAGTCCTGACAACACCGACTGCCCTGAATTGGCACCACCAACGACTCTTCGCCTAGGAGTAGTAGACATGACCGAACGGACAAGGCCGACGCCGTGGCAGTGGCTCGGCTACACAGCAGGACGGAAACTGCCTGACTCGATGCAAGATTGGGTGCGCCGTGATCTGACCGGCCCTTGGCGCGTACCGCGGCATCTGGTGCGCGGCATGATCCCGTTCACCCCGGTGTTCGCCGCGTTCCTGCTCTTTCCCGGACCCATCTATCTGCGTTTGGCCATGATCTTGCTCGGTCTCATCTTGGCGATGTTCTACTGCGCGGCGTACATGCCGATGAACCGGGCGCACAGGCTCGAACTGCACGGTCTGCCTGTCGATCTCGAGAATCCCGAACGCGCGCGCCGCCACGCCACCGAACGTTCGACCTATGAGCGACTGCACGGCCGCGACTGAGTCACGTCCGGCCGACATCATCGGAGACGGTGCGGGTCAGTTCATCGGAAGCGGTTGGGCCCCGCGTGTTTCGAGCATCTTCGTCATCGTGCCCGACTCGGATTCCTGGACGTTGACCATCTGCTGAGCGAGCCTGCGCACGTAGTCCTCGCTCACGTGGTCGGGCTCGATGGCGAACTCCATCATCTCCAACCCACCCTGGTGGTGGCGCAGCATGAGTTGCAGGAAGTACTTGTCCAGTTCCGCGCCCTGCAAGGTGCGGAGCTTGTTCATGTCGTCGGTGCTCGCCATCCCCGGCATCGGCACGTCCGATTCCGACATGTTCATGGTCGTGTCGGTACCGGGCTGTGTAGCCGCACCCCCGTGCGAATGGCCTCCACCGTGGCCTTCCATCCAGGCCATCGGCTCACCGGGATTGTCGAGGGGATAATCCCAGCGGGACAACCATGACTGCATCTGGCCGACCTGATTGGTCTGTGACGTCAGGATGTCGTAGGCGAGACTCCGCACCTGCGGATCACTCCCGCCGTACAGCTCGATGGTTGCCATCTCGACAGCCTGCTGGTGGTGGCGGATCATGTCCTGGGCGAAGCCCACAGCTGCCGAGTCCGCGGCCGGGCGATTGTCGTCGCCGCCGTCGAACGTGGTGCGCAGCAGCAAACCGACGACCGCGCCGACTAGCAACAGCGCGACCGCGCCCAGTACGAGCAGTGCCGAGAGCTGCTTCGGGCTGTGGCTCGGCTCCGGTCCGGAGCCGGTGTCGTTCCCCTTGTCCGGCTCGGGCGTGGACTCTGCCTCTGACAGATCGCGCGGGTCGTCTTCGGGTGTGGCTGTCGGCATCAGCCGGCCGGCGCAGGCTCGGGGATCCCCATCCCGTTCTCGTCGGTCGCCTGGGTTGAACCGGCACCGGTCATCGGCACCGCGTCAGCGGGCACCGGACCGACGTCTGCCGGAGGCGGATTGCTGGGGTCGAATGCACCCGGGATCGCCGCGCATTCGGCACCTACCTCGGGATACGCAGCTTCTTCGGGGTTGTCCGGGTAGACGCCGGTGTTCGAGTTGCGTCGTAACGCCTCGATGAACTGGTCGATGCGCGCATCGCCCGCCGAGTCGAGCTTGAGCTGGTGTCCCCATGACTGCAGCGAGATCGGTTTGTCGAGCTCCGGGTACGGCGAGAGCAGGAGATACTGCTCACCCTCGACCTTGCTCTTGAGCGTGTCGAGATCGCCGGGAGCGATGGTGTCCGGGTTGTACGTGATCCACACCGCGCCGTGTTCGAGGGCGTGCACCGCGTTCTCGGTGCGCAGCGCGTTCGGGTAGACGATGCCGGTGCAGGTGGCCCACACCGCGTCGTGCGGTCCGCCGAAGGGAGGCGACTTGTCGTAGGCAACGCGCTGCGTCGGCTCCACGTGCTGCCCGGCGGGGTAGAAGATCTTCTCGACGCCGTCGATCTTGTCCGACGGATCGGGGTTGGACGACGACGGGGTGAACTTCGCGACTTCCTGCTGGTCCATGTACTTCGGCACGAGGTAGGTGGCCAGTCCGGCGACGATCAGCAGCACCACGGCAACCGCCCCTATGGTCGCCCACGGGATCGATTTCCCGCCGCCACCGGCCTTCACGACCGGAATCTGACCGGACTTCTTCTTGGCCGGCTTGCCGGAATTCCTGGGCTTCTTCGGAACGTTGCCGCCCTGTTTGTTGGCGTCAGCCATGGATCTCTTTCGGTGCAGTTCTATGGAGTGCGCACATGACGCTGCCGAGGAGGTCCACCGGCGATCACACAGTGTACTTGGGCCGATGTCCGAACGAACCCGGTCCGAGTGAGGCGAAGTCGTCGGTTCGGGTCGGGGCCTGGGCAATGCGATTGTCATCGCAGTGGCACCGGCCAATAG
Organism: Williamsia limnetica; assembly: GCF_003217475.1. Lineage (GTDB taxonomy): Bacteria > Actinomycetota > Actinomycetes > Mycobacteriales > Mycobacteriaceae > Williamsia > Williamsia limnetica. The sequence continues at coordinate 65,814 of NZ_QJSP01000021.1, forward strand.
GATGGTGCATCGTGACCCCCGCCGACCTCGCGGTACTGCTCCGTGCCGCCACCTCCACTGTGCTCACCGACCACGGACTCGACTCGTCCGCGCTGCCGGAGGCTGTTGTGGTGGAACGACCGCGCAACCCAGAGCACGGCGACTACGCCACCAACATCGCGCTGCAACTCGGTAAAAAGGTCGGAGCGAACCCGCGTGAGCTGGCCGGATGGCTGACCGCGGAGCTCCTGACCCGCGATGGCATCGCGTCCGCCGAGATCGCCGGGCCGGGATTCGTGAACATCCGGCTCGCGGCCGACGCCCAGAACGCTGTGGTCGCCGATGTCCTCGCCGACGCCGGCACCTACGGGACCGGAACCCTCTACGACGGCCTCCGGGTGAACCTGGAGTTCGTCTCCGCCAACCCGACCGGACCCATCCACCTCGGGGGTACCCGCTGGGCTGCGGTGGGGGATGCCCTGGGGCGCGTCCTGTCGGCTCAGGGCGCCGCGGTGACGCGCGAGTACTACTTCAACGACCACGGCGCTCAGATCGACAGGTTCGCACGGTCGTTGCTGGCCGCTGCCTTGGGCGAGCCCACACCCGACGACGGATACGCCGGCGCCTACATCGGCGACATCGCTGCGTCGGTGGTTGCGGCCGTGCCTGGCGTTCTGGCGCTGCCGGAGGCCGAGCGTCTCGAGGCGTTCCGAGCTCACGGCGTCGACCTCATGTTCACCTCGATCAAGGCGAACCTGCACGAGTTCGGCACCGACTTCGACGTGTACACGCACGAGAACAAGATGTTCGAGTCCGGCCAGGTCGAACGCGCGATCTCCGAGCTGAAGGCCAACGGGAACCTCTACGAGAACGACGGTGCGTGGTGGCTGCGGTCGACTGCGTTCGGTGACGACAAAGACCGGGTCGTCATCAAGAGCGACGGAGAAGCCGCTTACATTGCGGGAGACATCGCGTACTTCAAGGACAAACGCGACCGCGGATTCGACCTGTGCATCTACATGCTCGGCGCCGATCATCACGGATACGTGGTGCGGCTCAAGGCTGCCGCGGCCGCGCTCGGCGACGACCCGGACCGGCTCGAGGTGCTCATCGGGCAGATGGTGAACCTCGTGCGTGACGGACAACCGCTGCGGATGAGCAAGCGAGCGGGCACGGTCATCACACTGGACGATCTGGTGGAGGCCGTGGGTGTCGACGCAGCACGGTATTCGCTGATCCGGTCGTCGGTGGACGTCAACATCGACATAGATCTGGATCTGCTGGTCAGCCAGTCGAACGAAAACCCGGTCTACTACGTCCAGTACGCACACGCCCGCCTTGCCGCGATCGGACGCAACGCCGCTTCCCTCGGACTGTCGATGTCCACCGATCACCTGGAGCTGCTGACCGAAGCCGCCGAAGGCGACCTGATCCGCACGATAGGGGACTTCCCGGCGGTCGCGACGTTGGCCGCGGAACTCCGTGAGCCACATCGCGTCTGCCGGTACCTGGAGTCGCTCGCCAGTACCTATCACAAGTTCTACGATCGCTGCCGGGTTCTACCCCAAGGCGACGAAGAGCCGACCGAACTCCACGCCGCGCGACTCGCATTGTGCGGCGCCACCCAGCAGGTCATCGCCAACGGTTTGGCGATGGTCGGCGTCAGCGCACCGGAGAGAATGTGAACGCACACCCGGCAGGCCCGCGGCACGCGGAGGTCTTGGCGGCACCCCAGCTGGCCGAAAGGCCCAACAGCCCTGCAGAGTTGGCACAGTTGCCGGCCCACGTCTACCCGCAGGGCACCGACCGCGACGAGAACGATGTCGCGCGGATCGGGGGGATCACGGTCACCGAGCTGGCCGAGAAGTACGGCACCCCGCTGTTCGTCATCAACGAAGACGACTTCCGCGCGCGGTGCGCCGAGATGGCGCAGGCGTTCGGATCCGCCCAGCATGTGCACTACGCGTCGAAGGCGTTCCTCTCGACCGAGATCGCGCGGTGGGTGCACTCCGAAGGGCTCTCACTCGACGTCTGTTCCGCAGGTGAATTGTCGGTGGCGCTGCGCGCGGGGTTCCCGGCCGGTCGGATCGCGTTGCACGGCAACAACAAGTCGCCCGGCGAACTGGAGTTGGCGGTGTCGTCCGGAGTCGAGCACGTGGTGCTCGACTCGATGATCGAGATCGACCGGCTCGACGAGATCGCCGGTCGCCTCGGAGTGGTCCAAGACGTGCTCGTGCGCATCACCGTGGGCGTCGAAGCCCACACGCATGAGTTCATCTCCACCGCACACGAGGACCAGAAGTTCGGCTTCTCGCTCGCGGGCGGACTGGCCATGTCCGCGGTTCGGCAGGTGTTCGCGACGGACAATCTCCGGCTCGTCGGCTTACACAGCCACATCGGCTCGCAGATCTTCGACGTCGGGGGCTTCGAACTCGCGGCGCATCGCGTGCTCTCGCTGCTACGCGAGGTGGTCACCGAGTTCGGCGTGGACAAGACCGCTCAGCTGTCGATCCTCGACCTGGGTGGCGGCCTCGGCATTTCGTACCTGCCGTCCGACGATCCGCCGCCGGTTCAAGAGGTCGCCGACAAGCTGGCGGTGATCGTGGAGCGGGAATCCGCCGCGTTGGGCCTGCCGACGCCGACCATCGCCGTGGAGCCCGGGCGGGCGATCGCCGGCCCGGCCGGAGTGACGTTGTACACGGTCGGAACGGTCAAGGACGTGCAGCTGGGACCGGGTGGGGCGCATCGTCGTTACGTGTCGGTCGACGGTGGCATGAGCGACAACATCCGTACGGCGCTGTATCAGGCCGAGTACGACGTCCGGTTGGCGTCGCGTGTCTCGCAGGCCCGTGCGGTTGTCAGTCGCGTGGTCGGAAAGCACTGCGAGAGCGGCGATATCGTCATCCGTGACTGCTGGCTACCCGATGACGTGGCACCCGGTGACGTGCTGATGGTGGGCGCGACAGGGGCTTACTGCTATTCGATGTCGAGTCGATACAACATGATCACGCGGCCCGCGGTGGTCGCCACCCGCGGCGGTGAGGCGCGGCTGATGCTGCGTCGTGAAACCGTCGAGGATCTATTGAGCTTGGAGGTGAACGAGTGACGGAGAAGAAAGCGCGCCCGATCGGTGTCGCGGTGCTCGGAATGGGAAATGTCGGGACCGAGGTGGTGCGCATCATCACCGACAACGCCAACGATCTCGAGGCAAGGGTCGGAGCTCCCGTCGAGTTGCGTGGCGTCGCGGTGCGCGATCTGAGTAAACCTCGCGGGATCGATCCATCCCTGCTGACCGACAAGCCCGAGGAACTCATCACCCGCGACGATGTCGATATCGTCGTCGAGCTGATCGGTGGCATCGACCCGCCACGGATGCTGATCCGCGAGGCGCTCCAGGGCGGCAAGTCCGTGGTCACGGCGAACAAGGCTCTGCTCGCCGACTACACCGGCGAGCTCGCGACCGCAGCGGCCGGAGCCAAGGTCGATCTGTATTTCGAGGCGGCGGTGGCCGGGGCGATACCGGTGATCAGGCCACTGATGCAATCGCTCGCCGGGGACACCGTCACCCGGGTCGCTGGAATCGTGAACGGCACCACCAACTTCATCCTGTCGGCGATGGATGCCGATGGCAGCGACTACGCCGAGACGCTGGCCGAGGCCGGCCGCCTCGGGTACGCCGAAGCCGATCCCACCGCCGACGTCGAGGGCTACGACGCGGCGGCCAAGGCCGCCATCCTGGCGTCGATCGCGTTTCATTCCCGTGTGACCGCGCTCAACGTCTACCGCGAGGGCATCTCCAAGATCACGACCCACGACCTGGAATCGGCCAAGGCGCTCGATTGCACGGTGAAGTTGTTGTCGATCTGTGAGCGCATCGTGGACGAGGATGGCACTCAGCGTATTTCGGCTCGTGTCTACCCGGCCCTGGTGCCGCTGGCGCATCCCTTGGCGTCGGTGAACGGTGCGTTCAACGCGGTGGTGGTGGAAGCGGAGAATGCCGGCCGTCTGATGTTCTACGGTCAGGGCGCCGGTGGTGCTCCGACGGCGTCTGCTGTGCTGGGAGACATGGTGATGGCCGCACGCAACAAGGTGCACGGTGGGCGTGGCCCGCTCGAGTCGACCTACGCGTCGTTGCCGATCGCGCCGATGGGTGACGTGCGGACGCGCTACTACGTGTCCATGCGCGTCGCAGATCGCCCCGGGGTGCTCTCGACCGTGGCCGGCGAGTTCTCCTCGCGCAACATCAGCATCTCGACGGTTCGGCAAGAAGGTGCGGGTGATGACGCCCGTCTGGTGGTCGTGACACATCGTGCCCCCGACTCCGCATTGTCGGAAACCGTTGCCGCACTTGAGAAATTGGAATCCGTGCTGAGCGTATCGAGCGTTCTGCGACTGGAGGGTACAAATGACTGAATCGGTAGTGCACAGCCGTTGGCCGGGGTTGATCGAGGCCTACCGTCATCGCCTCCCGGTCCGCGACGACTGGAAAGTGGTGACCCTGCTCGAGGGTGGTACGCCCTTGATCGCCGCGCCGCACCTGTCCGAGCTGACGGGCTGCGAGGTCTATCTGAAGGTAGAGGGTCTCAACCCCACCGGCTCGTTCAAGGATCGCGGCATGACGATGGCGGTGAGCAACGCCGTCAACAATGGCAAGACCGCAGTGCTCTGTGCCTCGACCGGCAACACCTCGGCCTCTGCGGCGGCCTATGCCACCCGTGCCGGGATCACCTGTGCTGTGCTGATTCCCGAGGGGAAGATCGCGATGGGCAAACTCGCCCAGGCGGTCATGCACGGAGCGAAGATCATCCAGGTGCAGGGCAATTTCGACGACTGTCTCGAGCTCGCCCGGAAGGCGACCGCGGAATGGACCGAGATCGAGTTGGTCAACTCGGTCAACCCGGCACGAATCGAGGGCCAGAAGACGGCAGCGTTCGAGATCATGGACGTGCTCGGACGGGCTCCGGACGTTCATGCTCTTCCGGTCGGGAACGCGGGAAACATCACCGCCTACTGGAAGGGGTACACCGAGTATCACCGCGACGGTGTTGTCGCCTCGACTCCTCGCATGCTGGGCGTCCAGGCCGCGGGCGCTGCGCCGCTGGTGTCGGGTGCGCCGGTGAAGGACCCCGAGACGATCGCCACCGCCATCAGGATCGGCTCGCCCGCGAGCTGGAACCAGGCGATCGCGGCGAAGGACGAATCGGGCGGCAAGTTCCTCGCAGCAACCGACGAGAAATTGCTGGAGGCCTACCGGCTGATCGCCGGGCGCGAAGGTGTGTTCGTCGAGCCTGCCTCCGCAGCGAGTGTGGCCGGGCTGCTGGCCGCACGGGAAGACGGCTGGATCTCGGCAGGCGAGGTCGTCGTCTGTACCGTCACCGGCAACGGACTCAAGGATCCCGACACCGCACTGGCGGGAATCCCGCCCGTCGAGGCTATCCCGGTGGACCCGGTCGCCGTGGCCCGCGCCCTGAACCTGAGCTGATCCACGGCATGAATTCTGTTCTCCCCGTAGGTGTCCGAGCTGAAGCGAGGGTGCCGGCATCGAGTGCCAACCTGGGTCCCGGGTTCGACTGTCTGGGCATCGCACTGGGAATCTACGACGACATCTCGGCGTCGGTGGGGGAGCCAGGGCTCAGGATCAGCGTGAGCGGTGAGGGCGCCGAGGGGGTGCCGCTCGATGATGCGCACCTGGTGGTCCGCGCGATCAACAGCGGGCTGCAGGCCGCCGGTGTCACCGTGCCCGGTCTCGACGTGCAGTGTCGCAACAGCATTCCACATTCGCGTGGGCTCGGTTCGTCCGCGTCGGCAGTGGTCGGTGGGCTCGCGGTTGCCGGGGGATTGGTGGCGGCAGCCGGCGTCGGGACGCCGCTGTCCGCCGAAAAACTGATCCAACTGGCATCGGAGTTCGAGGGCCATCCCGACAATGCGTCGGCGAGTGTGCTGGGGGGCGCGGTCGTGTCCTGGTCGGAGTCCGCCGCCCCACCCGGGGGCGCGGGTGCGGCGGGCAGCACGCCCGGGACCGACTATTTCGCGAGAACGTTGGCCGTCCACCCGACGATCCGGGCCTTCACGATGGTTCCGCAGTTCGAGTCGTCGACCGCTGTCACGCGGGGGTTGCTGCCGGACGCCGTCGCCCGGACGGATGCGGTGTTCAATGTCAGCCGGGCGGCCTTGGCCGTGCTGGCACTGACCGCCGAACCGGAATTGCTCATGGCTGCGACTCAGGACCGCCTCCACCAGGAATACCGAGCCCCGGTCATGCCCGCCACTGCCTCGCTGGTGCAGTGGCTTCGCGCACGGGGCGTTCCGGCCACGGTGTCGGGGGCCGGTCCGACAGTGCTCGCCCTGACCGCATCCGAATTACCCGCACAGTCTCGGGACAAAGCAGCTGAGCTGGGATTTGTTCTCGATGAGGTGGAGATTGCCCCCGGAGTAGTCGTACACTGATTTTGGGCAGGTACACGTTGCACATCGGGGATCATCGCCGAACACGCCGTAAGCCCAGGGTGTTGCCGAGATCGCTGATCGTGGTTAGCATGTACCCGTCCAGCCGCTAAGTTTTCAGGGCGTGCTCTTCACACGATGTCATATTCGACAGTCATAGTCCGCTGGCGTCAGCGAAGTGAAATGCGAAGCGCGGCGAACTACACAAGCCTCATAAGACCGCTGAAAATTTAGCGGCATCTCTCACCTGGCTTCCAGGCGCGAGAACTTTGGCCCCCGCGAATCTACCGGCGGGGGAAGGAAAGGATATCCGTTGACGGATACGGACCTGATCACTGCACCGGGCTCGGAAAACACCCTCGATCTCGGTGGAGTAGACACTCCGAAAGCCGAACGTCGTCGTGGGACCGGGCTGTCGGGGATGGTTCTCACCGAACTTCGCGGCCTGGCCGGTGAGCTGGGCATCAAGGGCACGTCAGGTATGCGCAAGAGCGACCTGATCGCTGCCATCAAGGAGCGTCAGAGCGGTGGCTCCGCGCCGGCACCCGCCAAGGCAAAGGCAACTGCGAAGGCGCCTGCCGAGAAATCGCCGGCAAAAGCCGAGGCCACGACCGCGGAAGTGCAGCCGACTGCTGAGCCGAAGACGTCTTCCCGCAAGAAGGAGGCGGCCACCGAGGCGCCTGCCGTCGAAACAAAAGCCGAGACCCCGACCGCCAAGGTCGCCGCGGAACCGGCAACGGACGGCGCGGCCTCGACGAAGACCTCCGACGGCACCGACGACGACTCGGCCGACGGCGGTGACCAGCGACGTCAGCGTCGCCGGGGTCGCGAGAGCCAGAACAGCAATCGGGACAGCCAGAGCCGGGACAACCAGGCCGGTGGCCAGAATCGCGACGGCAACCAGGGCCGCGACGGCAACCAGAACCGCGAAGGCCAGGGTTCGGGTAACCGCAATCGCGATGACCAGGGCAACCGGAACCGTGACGACCAGGGCAACCGGAATCGCGATGACCAGGGCAACCGGAACCGTGACGACCAGGGCAACCGGAATCGCGATGACCAGGGCAACCGGAATCGCGATGACCAGGGCAACCGGAATCGCGATGACCGCGGCAACGACGGCCAGGGCCAGAACAACGGTCCGCGTGGCAACAACAACAACCGCGACAACGGTCCGGGCGACGATGACGAGCGCGGAGGGCGTCGAGGACGTCGCTTCCGTGAGCGCCGTCGCGGACGCGACCGAAACGACGGCCCCGGTGAGGGACGCGGCGGTGACCCGCAGATCTCGGACGACGATGTCTTGCAGCCGGTAGCCGGCATTCTCGACGTCCTCGACAACTATGCCTTCGTGCGGACCTCCGGTTACCTGGCGGGCCCCAACGACGTCTACGTGTCGATGAATCTGATTCGTAAGAACGGCCTGCGTCGCGGAGACGCGATCACCGGTGCTGTCAAGGTCGTCAAAGACGGCGATCAGTCGAATCAGCGGCAGAAGTTCAACCCGCTCGTGCGCCTCGACTCGGTGAACGGCTCGGACGTCGAAACAGCCAAGAAGCGGCCGGAATTCGTGAAGCTGACCCCGCTGTACCCAAATCAGCGGCTTCGGCTCGAGACGACGAGCGACCGGATCTCGACTCGCGTCATCGACCTGGTCATGCCTATCGGCAAAGGCCAGCGCGCGCTGATCGTGTCCCCGCCGAAGGCCGGTAAGACCACGATCCTGCAGAACATCGCCAACGCCATCTCTATCAACAACCCAGAGTGCTACCTCATGGTCGTGCTCGTCGACGAGCGGCCGGAAGAAGTCACCGACATGCAGCGGTCGGTGAAGGGTGAGGTGATCGCCTCCACCTTCGACCGTCCGCCGTCAGATCACACCTCGGTTGCCGAACTCGCCATCGAACGCGCGAAGCGTCTCGTTGAAGACGGCAAAGATGTTGTGGTGCTGCTGGATTCGATCACTCGTCTGGGCCGCGCGTACAACAACGCCTCGCCGGCATCGGGCCGAATCCTGTCCGGTGGCGTCGATTCGACTGCGCTGTACCCGCCCAAGCGTTTCCTGGGTGCGGCCCGCAACATCGAAAACGGCGGATCGCTCACGATCATCGCCTCGGCCCTGGTCGAGACCGGTTCCACGGGCGACACGGTCATCTTCGAGGAGTTCAAGGGCACGGGCAACGCCGAGCTCAAACTGGATCGCAAGATCTCCGAGCGTCGCGTCTTCCCGGCTGTGGATGTCAACATGTCGAGTACCCGTAAGGACGAGTTGTTGCTCTCGCCCGAAGAGTTCTCGATCGTGCACAAGTTGCGCCGGGTGCTCGCCGGATTGGACTCCCAGCAGGCCATCGACCTGTTGGTCAGTCAGTTGAAGAAGACAAAGAGCAACGTCGAGTTCCTGATGCAGGTCCAGAAGACCGCACCGGGCGCGATGCGCGACGACGACTAGCAGCAGAACGAGGCAAACCCACCTCGTTCCGGCACACCCACTGGTTGTAACCAGTGGTTTTGCCGGAACAAGGTGGGTTTGTTGTCTGCGTCGGCGGTCAGCTGTCGGGTACGTCGCCCTGCCGAGGATCGAACGGCGGGGGATCGGCCAAATCGAATACCCCGGGCACCGCCGAGCACGTCGCTCCTGGCTCCGGGAATCCGGTCGCAGTCGGGTCTTCGGGGTAGACGCCGGCCTGAGAGTTCTGCTTGGTGGCAGCTATGAACTGATCGATTCGGGGGTCGTCGGCGTCTTCGAGTTTGAGCTGGTGTCCCCAGGACTGCACCGAGATCGGGTGGTCGAGCCCCGGGTACGGCGACATCAGCGTGTACTCGACCCCATCGACTCGTGCCGCCAGTAGATCGATGTCGTCGTCGTCGAGGTCCTCGGGGTTGTAGGCGATCCACACCGCGCCGTGTTCGAGGGAATGCACCGCGTTCTCGGTGCGGATCCCGGTGGGGTAGACCACCCCGGTGCATCCCGCCCACCCGTAGTCGTGGGTTCCACCCAGTGGCGGGGAGTATTGATACCGCACGCGGCCGTCGCGGCCCACGTGCTGCGGGGACGGGTAGTAGACCTGCAGGACCCCGTCGATCTGATCGGTGGGATCCGGATTGTCGGCGCTCGGGACGAAATCCTCGGCGGATCCGGCGCCCGTCGAGGCTCGAACAGCCTGCCCGGTCTCGGCTGACTGGCAGCCGGCCAGCACCGCCACCAGCGCCAATCCGGCTGCGGCCGACCGTAATGTGTGTGCCACGTTCCCACCCGTCTGTTCGGTGGAATGTTTCCCACCGGTCCGTCGTTGTCACCATCGTGCCGCAGATGTCGGATCGAGCTGTTGCCGGTGGGTGCCGCGCACGTCACCGATTGGCTCAGAGACCAGCGCTTCTGGCATACTGAGCGGCCAGAGTCCGGTTCCGGTTCACACCTTCGATCCGCGAAGGTGACCCGGCGACCACCGAAAGGGACACCAGAAATGAAGCAGGGAATTCACCCCGAATACGTCGAGACCACTGTGGTCTGCGGCTGCGGGAACACCTTCCAGACCCACTCCACCAAGGAAAACGGTCGGATCAACGTCGAGGTCTGTTCGCAGTGCCACCCGTTCTACACGGGTAAGCAGAAGATTCTCGACACCGGTGGCCGCGTCGCACGGTTCGAGAAGCGTTACGGCAAGCGCGCAGCCAAGAAGGACGACGCAGCAGCCGAAAAGTAGCTTGTCCGACCGGCGCCCATCTCTGCCCTCGCGGCGGAGGTGGGCGCCGGTTTCGTTGTGCGCCTCATCGTTGCCCCACTGCCAAGGAATCAGGTCATGAGTACTCCCGAGCCGTCCGCGATCGACGACATCCTCGCCGAGCACGCCGGCCTGCAGACTCAACTGTCGGATCCCGCCCTGCACGACGACCCCGCCGCTGCACGCCGGGTGGGCAAGCGGTTCGCAGAGCTCGCGCCCATCATGGCCACCTACACCAAACTCGCGGCGGCGCAGGACGACCTGGAGGCCGCGCGTGAACTGGCGGCCGACGACAGCACGTTTGCCGCGGAGATCCCGGACCTCCAGCGAACGGTCACCGAACTCGACACCGCGCTGACCGATCTGCTGGCCCCTCGCGATCCGCACGACGGCGATGACGTGGTGCTGGAGATCAAATCGGGTGCCGGCGGTGAGGAATCGGCGCTGTTCGCCTCCGATCTGGCCCGGATGTATCTGAAATACTGTGAGCGGCACGGCTGGAAGGCGCAGACGCTCGGGCTCACCGAATCCGACCTCGGCGGATACAAAGATGCCACGATCTCGATCAAATCCAAGGGTGACGGTCCCGACGGGGTGTGGGCCCGACTCAAGTTCGAGGGCGGTGTGCACCGCGTCCAGCGTGTCCCGGTCACCGAATCGCAGGGGCGTATCCACACCTCGGCCGCGGGCGTGCTGATCTACCCGGAACCCGACGAGGTCGAACAGGTCCAGATCGACGAGGGCGACCTCCGGATAGACGTGTACCGCAGCTCCGGCAAAGGTGGTCAAGGGGTCAACACCACCGACTCGGCGGTCCGCATCACCCACCTTCCGACCAACATCGTCGTGACGTGCCAGAACGAGCGCTCACAGTTGCAGAACAAAGCTCGCGCGATGCAGGTCCTGGCCGCGCGTCTGCAGGCTGCTGCGGAAGAGGCCGCGAACTCGGAGGCGTCCGAGGGCCGTGCAGCTCAGGTCCGAACCGTGGACCGTTCGGAGCGGATCCGCACCTACAACTTCCCCGAGAACCGCATCACCGATCACCGCATCGGGTACAAGGCGAACAACCTCGATGCTGTGCTGTCCGGTGAGATGGATGCCTTGCTGGACGCGCTCAAAGCCGCCGATCGCCAGGCCCGCCTCGAGGCGGAGTGAGCGTTCGTGAGATCCGTCGCGCGGCGACGGATGTCCTGACCACCGCCGGTGTCGAGACCCCGGATGTCGACGCCACGTTGCTGCTGGCGCATGTCGTCGGCAGAACCGTCGGCGAGCTGGTCCTGGTCGACGATCTGACCGACGACCAGCTCTCTCGATTTCATGAACTCGTCAGGCGGCGCGCGACCCGGGAGCCACTGCAGCACATCGTCGGCCGGGTGCAGTTCGGCTCGGTCGAGGTCGAGGTGGGCCCCGGTGTCTTCATTCCGCGGATGGAGACCGAACTCCTCTGGTCGTGGGGATGCGAAGTCCTCGCCGCGGTGGCGGATCCGGTCGTGGCGGACCTCTGCAGCGGCAGTGGCGCGCTCGCCCTTGCGTTGGCGGATTCGGTCGCAGGTTCGACCGTTCACGCGGTGGAGCTCGATCCCGATGCGCTGACCTGGCTGCGGCGCAACGTCTCTCATCTCCCACAGCGGGTCCGTGACCGAGTGGTCGTGCACCAGGGGGATGTGCGTGATCCCCGAATCCTCGCGGGGGTGTCGGCCGATCTTGTCGTTGCCAATCCGCCGTACATCCCGATCGGAGCGGACCTTCCCGTCGAGGTGGCCGAGCACGATCCTGTGCTGGCGCTGTTCGGCGGCGACGATGGGATGTCGGTGATCACCCCGATGATCGAGACCATCGCCCGTGTGCTGGTACCGGGCGGTGCCGTCGCGATCGAGCACGATGACACGACCGGTGCGCTGGTGATGGCGGCCCTGGACACCAGTGGCGACTTCGAAGGGATCTCCCAGATGAAAGACCTCTCCGGTCGGGCGCGTTTCGTCTCGGCGCGACGTGCAAAGATGAAGCCGTGAGCACTACGTTCGATTGCAGCAAACCCGACTCCCGGGCGGCCGGACTTCGCGCTGCCGTCGGCGCCGCCAAGGGTGGCCGCCTGATTGTGATGCCCACCGACACGCTGTACGGGTTGGGTTGCGACGCTTTTGATTCCGAGTCCGTCAACAGCCTGCTGGCGGCCAAGGGACGGGGTCGGGACATGCCCGTCCCGGTGCTTGTGGGGTCATGGACCACCATCGACGGCTTGGTGCTCTCGGTGTCGCCGACTGCCCGCGAATTGACCCGCGCCTTCTGGCCGGGTGGTTTGAGTCTGATCGTCCACCAGGCGCCTTCGCTGGCCTGGGACCTGGGAGATACCCGCGGCACGGTGATGTTGAGGATGCCGCTGCACCCTGTCGCGATCGACATCCTGCGAGAGGTCGGCCCGATGGCCGTGTCGAGTGCCAACATCTCGGGGCGTCCGCCGGCGACGACTGCGGCGGAGGCCCGTGACCAACTCGGTGAGTCCGTCGCGGTGTATCTCGACGGCGGGCCGGCCGAGAAGGCCATGCCGTCGACCATCGTCGATCTGACGGACATGGCACCGAAGATAGTGCGCGAGGGCGCGGTGACGGCGGAACAGATCGCCGATGTGTTGGGCACCGGTGTGGAGAGTTTGCGGGTCTGAAGAGGATCGCCGTTCCGAACGTGACGTCCCGCACCGATGACGGAAGCGAATTGTCGACGACCGGCAGCATTTCGACATCGTCGACGGGCCTCGTTCGGTGAATTCGATGAGCACACTAGTAGCGTTGACCCGTGCTTGCGGCCGAGACGACTTCGATGGGTAGGGCAGCGACATGTTGATCGCCGCCCAGTCCGGCCTCACGAGCAGTGGCGCCGGCGTACCGCTGCGCGAGTTGATGCTGGTGGGGCTCACCGCTGCGGTCATCACGTATCTGCTCACCGGACCCGTGCGAGTGGTCGCCACCCGCGTCGGCGCCGTCGCCGTGCCGCGGACGCGCGATGTGCACGCCGTCCCGACACCTCGTCTCGGTGGAGTCGGGATGTACGTGGGAGTGCTCGCGGGGATGGTGCTGGCGGGTGAGCTGCCTGCGCTGACCCGTGGATTCGCGTACACCGACGACATGAACGCGGTGGTGGTCGCCGGCGGGGTGATCGTGCTGGTGGGAATCATCGACGATCGGTGGGGGATCGACGCGCTGACGAAGTTCGTCGGGCAGCTCACCGCAGCGGGCGTCTTGGTCATCATGGGCGTGAGTTGGACCGTGTTGCCGGTGCCGTTCGGGGAGATCGGGACTGTCGTTCTCGATCCGCTGCAGTCGGGGCTGCTGACCATTGCCATCACGGTGACGACGGTCAATGCGATCAACTTCGTGGATGGCCTCGACGGTTTGGCCGCGGGGCTGGCTCTGATCGCGGCGTTGGCGATCTGTGCGTTCTCGTTGGGACTGCTCCACGATCAGGGCGGGGACGTGAGCTACTACGCGCCTGCGCTGATATCGGCGATCTTGGCAGGTGCTTGCCTGGGATTTCTGCCCCACAACTTCCAGCCCGCCCGGATCTTCATGGGCGACTCCGGTTCGATGCTGATCGGGCTCATGCTGGCCGCGGCGTCGACCAGCGCTTCGGGCAGGATCGCGATCAATGCCTACGGACCGGCTGATGTCTTCACCCTGCTGGCGCCGATCATCCTGGTGGCCGCGGTCATGTTCATCCCCATGCTCGACATGTTGATGGCGGTCGTGCGTCGCACGCGCGCAGGCGTCGGCTTCTATACGCCCGACAAGATGCACCTGCACCATCGGCTTCTCGAGATCGGTCACTCGCACCGGCGGGTGGTGTTGCTGATCTATCTATGGGTGGGGGTGCTGGCCTTCAGCGCGGCTGCCAGCACGGTGTTCTCCGCGTCGGTGGTGCTCCCGCTGCTCGGTGGTGGGCTCATCTTGGCCATGATCGCCACCATCGTGCCCCGGCTCCGGAGGCGGAACAGGGGCCGTCCGGCGCCCGCATGAGGGCGCCGGGGGATCGCCCGAAGCGGTCGCGTAGCCTCATACGAAGTACAACCTAACCCGGACATTCGGGGCATTACCGGACGTAGTACTATCGTCTGTAGTAGCCAAGATCGGCAAGGTGAAAGCCGCAATTGTCGGCAACGCACCCCCCGATGGACGGCCACAAAGTTGTTGATATGGTCACAGGGATCGACGAGCTGTCGCCCGGGTCATGATTTGGATCGACGGGCGCGGCTCTGCCACGCTGCCCAGAGCTAGCGAAACGCTAGACCCTTGAGGAGAGGTATGACGACGTCAAGCTCCGACTCGGCGCCGGTATTCCCGGAAGCTCCGCTGAGTCTGGTGCGACCCGCAATTCTGAGTGGATTGTTGGTTGTCGTCGCGGTCGTTGCCGGCGCCTACCTCGGGCACATCATGTTCGGCATCTGGATGTTCTTCGGAATTGCCCTGAGCTTGGCCAATGCCAAGCTTGTTCAGCTTTACGTGCAAGGTGTCACCGCAGAAGAGAATCCGCGTAAGCGGCCATTGGTGGTCAACTCTGCACTGCGACTCGCGATCCTCACGGTCGTCGCGCTGGTGGTGGCATTTCTTGCCCGACCAGACGGACTCGGCGTGATGTTCGGTCTCGCGTTGTGTCAGGTGATCCTGGTTCTCAATACAGTGATTCCAGTGATGAAAGGACTTCGTACCCAGTCATGACAGATACGTCGTATCTCGCCGAGGCGCAGATCGAGGTCGGTCACCACACCGTGGTGGAGTTCCTCGGCATGTCCTTCAACCTGGACACCATCATCGGCACCTCGTTTGCGGCCTTGGTTGTCATCGGGCTGGCGTTCTTCGTGCGGGCCAAGTTGTCGTCGGGCAAGCCGAACTCGGTCCAGTTGTTCTTCGAGGCCCTGACGTCCCAGATGCGGGCCCAGGTCGAAGGCGGCATCGGCATGAAGGTGGCGCCGTTCCTGCTGCCCCTGGCCGTGACCTTGTTCATCTTCATCCTGGTCGCCAACTGGATATCGGTGCTGCCGGTTCAGTACGGCACCAGCGAAGGGGGCACGCATGAGCTCCTGAAGCCGCCGGCCTCCGACGCCAACTTCGTCTATGCGCTCGCACTCTTCGTCTTCGTCGCCTACCACGCGGCCGGCGTTCGCCGCCGCGGCTGGCTCGGGCACCCCAAGGCTTTGGTGAAGGGTCACGCGATCGGGCTCGCCCCGATCAACATCATCGAAGAGATCGCCAAGCCGGTTTCGCTCTCACTCCGTCTTTTCGGCAACATGTTCGCCGGCGGTGTGATGCTTTCGCTGATCGCGATTTTCCCGGCCTACATCATGTGGGCCCCCAACTCCATCTGGAAGATGTTCGACGTGTTCGTCGGTTTGATCCAGGCGTTCATCTTCACTCTGCTGACCATCTTGTACTTCAGCCAGTCAATGGAGCTGGAGGACGAGCACCACTAGATCGACCCCTTGCCGGCGCAATGCTGGCGGGGCCCAAAGACCTGGCAATTCGATTGTCAGTACCACCGAAAGGGAAAAGTAAATGGATCCAATGATTGGCATGGGTGCACTGATCGGCGGCGGTCTGATCATGGCCGGCGGCGCTATCGGCGCCGGTATCGGTGACGGTCTGGCCGGTGCGCAGCTGATCGCGGGAATCGCGCGTCAGCCCGAGGCCCAGAGCCGGCTGTTCACGCCGTTCTTCATCACCGTTGGTCTGGTCGAGGCCGCGTACTTCATCAACCTGGCCTTCATGGCGTTGTTCGTCTTCGCCACCCCGATCAGCGCCGAATAGATCTCGGGAAACAGATAGAAAGACGCCATGGATCTCGCCCAAGAGAACTTCCTCATACCGAACGGCACGTTCTTCGTAGTGCTGATCATCTTCGTGATCGTGCTGGTGGTGGTCGGCAAGCTGGTCGTGCCGCCGATCCGCAAGGTGCTGGAGGAACGCGAACAACTCGTTCACCAGACCCATCTGGACCATCGGGACGCCACCAAGAGTTTTGAGGATGCCGAATCCGAGTATCGGACGGCACTCAAGGGTGCTCGTGTCGAGGCGACCGGGATCCGCGACGAGGCACGTGCCAAGGGCACCGAGCAACTCGAGGAAATGCGTGGACGTGCCACCGAGGCATCAGACGCAGTTCAGCGTGAGACCTCCGAGCAGCTGGCTGCCGAAGGGCAGCGGGCTGCATCGGAGGCCCACGCGGAGCTCGGCAGGCTCGCCTCCGGGCTGGCCAGCCGTGTCCTCGGCTTCGACGTCGCATCGGACCCGAAGTTGTCGGCATCCGTCGATCGCATCTCCGCTAAAGAGGACGAGAAGTCCGGGACGGTGGGCTAATCAATGTCGATTTTCATCGGACAACTCGTCGGTTTCGGCATCGTTGTCCTGGTCTTCGTGAAATACATCCTGCCTGTTCTGCGCAAGACGATCGCCAAGCAGCAAGAGACGATCGCCGAGCAAGAGGCCGAGAGCGAGCGCGCCAAGGCAAAGCTCGCCGAGGCCAAGGATGCCCACGCGAACGCACTGGAGCAGGCTCGGGCCGAGGCCAGCAGGATCCGCGAGGAAGCTCGCGGGGACTCGCAGGCCATCACCGAGCAGATGCGGGTGCAGGCGGACAAAGAGGTCAAGCGGATCTCGGAGCACGGCAAGGCTCAGGTCGAACTCAATCGGCAGAACCTCGTCCGTCAGCTCCGCGGCGAACTCGGTATCGCGTCGCTCGACGTGGCCGCCAAGTTGGTCCGCGAGCATCTCGAGGACCCGGCCGCCAAGTCGGATTCCGTGGATCGTGCCATCTCCGAACTGGAAGGGATGGCCGGCGACGAAGAATCGTTTGACACCACTCCTGCATCGGAGACCGTGGGAACCCGATCGATGCGTGCAGTCAGCCGCGACTCGGTCCGCTCCCTGGCCCGCGGTTTCGACGAGAAGGCGTCATCGCTCGACGACGCCACTTTACACACCGTGGCAGAGGACCTGTCTTCTGTTGCCGCACTTCTGGTGACGAACCCTGTTCTGCGTAAGCACCTTTCGGAGAACGCCGATTCAACCGACCCGAAGGTCGCGCTCGTCGACTCGCTGTTCTCAGGCAAGGTCGCGGGCGCAACCCTCGACGTTCTCAAAAACGCCGTCGCCGCCAAATGGTCTACTGCCGGCGATTTCTCGACGGCCATCGAGCGGCTGTCGCGTCTGGCTCTACTGACCGTCGCCGACCGCGACGGAAAGATTTCCGAGGTCGAGGACGAACTGTTCCGCCTCGGTCGCCTGCTCATCGCCGAGCCGGAGCTCACCCGGTTGCTATCGGACTACCACACCCCTGTGGAAGGCCGGATCCAGCTGGTGGACAACGTGATCGGCGGCAAGGTGACCGATCACACGAAAGCGCTTGTGGCCAACGCGGTTCGGCTACAGCACGGTTTGACCCCGATCGACGTCGCCATCGGTGACATCGCCGAACTGGCTGCAGCACGCCGCGGAGAGTCGGTCGCGCACGTGATCGCCGCGTCGGAGCTGACCGACGCGCAGACCGAACGCCTGTCTGCAGTGCTGGGCCGGATCTACCGTCGCGAGATGTCGGTGCAGACGGAGATCGATCCGCAGCTCCTGGGCGGACTGAAGGTGCTGGTCGCGGACGAACTGATCGAAGGCGACATCGCCAGCAGGTTGACCAAGGCCAGCGAAAGCCTGCCGAAGTAGCGACCCGCGAGCCCCTCCGGAAACCACTTCCGGAGTGGGCAGACAGAAGACCACAAGCACAAACGAAAGCAAGGAACGAGTACTCATGGCGGAGTTGACGATCTCATCCGACGAGATCAAGGGAGCGATCGAGCAGTACGTCTCGTCATTCGAGGCCGACGCATCTCGCGAGGAAGTCGGCATTGTTACCGATACCGCTGACGGCATCGCTCACGTGAGCGGTCTGCCCGGCGCGATGGCCAACGAACTCCTCGAGTTCCCCGGCGGTGTGCTGGGTGTGGCCCTGAACCTCGACGAGGATGAGGTCGGCGCGGTCATCCTCGGTAACTACGAGGAATTGCAAGAAGGCCAGCAGGTCAGTCGTACCGGTGAGGTGCTGTCGGTCCCCGTGGGCGACGCCTTCCTCGGACGCGTGGTGAACCCGCTTGGTCTGCCCATCGACGGACAGGGCGACATCGAGTCGAACGAGCAGCGCGTGCTCGAACTCCAGGCCGCCTCGGTGCTGGAGCGCCAGCCGGTCGAGGAGTCGCTCGCCACAGGCATCAAGGCCATCGACGCCATGACCGCCATCGGCCGTGGACAGCGCCAGCTGATCATCGGCGACCGCAAGACCGGCAAGACCGCGGTCTGCATCGACGCCATCCTCAACCAGAAGGCCAACTGGGAGAGCGGCGACGAGAGCAAGCAGGTTCGCTGCATCTACGTCGCGATCGGCCAGAAGGGCTCGACCATCGCCGGCGTCAAGACCGCGCTGGACGAGGCCGGAGCGATGGAATACACCACCATCGTCGCCGCACCCGCATCCGACTCGGCCGGCTTCAAGTGGCTCGCCCCGTACACCGGCTCGGCCATCGGCCAGCACTGGATGTACCAGGGCAAGCACGTCCTCATCGTGTTCGATGATCTCTCCAAGCAGGCCGAGGCCTACCGCGCCATCTCGCTGCTGCTGCGTCGTCCGCCGGGCCGCGAAGCGTACCCGGGTGACGTCTTCTACTTGCACTCCCGTTTGCTGGAGCGTTGCGCCAAGCTGTCCGACGAACTGGGAGGCGGATCGATGACCGGCCTGCCGATCATCGAGACCAAGGCCAACGACGTCTCGGCCTTCATCCCGACCAACGTCATCTCGATCACCGACGGTCAGGTCTTCCTCGAGTCCGATCTGTTCAACAAGGGTGTCCGGCCTGCCATCAACGTCGGTACCTCGGTGTCGCGCGTCGGTGGCGCAGCGCAGACCAAGGGCCTCAAGAAGGTCTCCGGTTCGCTGCGTCTGGAGCTCGCCCAGTTCCGCGAGCTCGAGGCGTTCTCGGCGTTCGCCTCGGACCTGGACGACGCCTCGAAGGCACAGCTCGAGCGCGGAGCCCGCTGGGTCGAGCTGCTGAAGCAAGACCAGTATTCACCGGTGTCGGTCGAGGACCAGATCGTCTCGATCTACCTGGCCGGCGAAGGCCACTTCGACTCGGTCGCCATCGACGACGTGCGCGGCTATGAATCCGATCTCCTCGGCAACCTGCACCACAGTGCCAAGGGTGTCTACGAGTCGATCGCCGGCGGCAAGGCGCTCTCGGACGACCAGGCCGAAGCGCTCAAGGACGCCGCTGACAACTTCAAGAAGTCGTACCAGGGCTCGGACGGCCCCGGAGGCGTGAACGAGGCCGACGCTGACGCGCTTGCCGCCGACGACGTCGAAAATGAAGAGATCAAGGTTCGGAAGTCCTAGGACATATGAACATCCGACCATTTTCGACTAATCCGAAAGGAGTGTGAGTTCCCATGGCGAGTATTCGCGAACTGCGCTCACGCATTCGGTCAGTCCAGTCGACGAAGAAGATCACCAAGGCCCAGGAACTGATCGCCACGTCGCGGATCACCAAGGCCCAGGGTCGTGTGGCTGCGGCCAAGCCGTACGCCAAAGAGATGACCACGGTCCTCTCGGAACTGGCGTCCAGCTCCGGAACGCTCGACCACCCGTTGCTGGTGGCCAGGGAGAATCCGAAGCGTGCTGCAGTCCTCATCGTCACGAGTGACCGCGGCATGTGCGGTGGATACAACTCGAACGTCTTGCGAGAGGCCCGGTCACTGATCGAGCTGCTCGAGGACGAGGGCAAGAAGCCGGTCATCTTCATCACCGGTCAGAAGGGTGTCGGCTACTTCACGTTCCGCGGGATGGACATCGCGGGATCGTGGACCGGCTTCTCGCAGCAGCCGGAGTTCCCGGACGCTGCAGCGGCCACCGATCACCTGGTCGATCTGTTCGTCGCCGGTTCCGGCACCGAGATCGATGCCTGGAACGGAGAGGGCACGATCGAAGGTGTGGACGAGCTGCATCTGGTCTACACCCGGTTTGTCAGCATGCTGACCCAGGCGCCTGAGGTGCGGCGTATCGCACCGCTGGTCGTGTCGGAGGCTGAAGAAGGCGAAGAGACAACACCGGCCCGGAACTACTCGTTCGAGCCGGGAGCAGAGACCTTGCTGTCGGCACTGTTGCCGAAGTACGTGGCGACCCGCGTGTATGCGGCGCTGCTCGATTCGTCGGCCTCGGAATCGGCCGCTCGCCGGACGGCCATGAAAGCGGCCACCGACAACGCCGAGGATCTGGTCACGTCGCTCTCGCGAGAGGCGAACCAGCTCCGGCAGGCTCAGATCACTCAGGAAATCAGCGAAATCGTCGGTGGCGTAGAGGCCCTCGCGTAATCCCCTCGCGTAATCAAGGAAGAGACAACATGACCACAGCTGTAACCGAATCCTCCTCGGATTCGAAGGCCGGCTCGGTATCCGGTCGGGTCGTCCGAGTCATTGGCCCGGTCGTCGACGTGGAGTTCCCGCGCGGCTCGATCCCAGAACTGTTCAACGCGCTGCACGCCGAGATCACGCTGCCAACCGTTGCCAAGACGCTGACCCTCGAGGTCGCACAGCACCTCGGCGACAACCTGGTGCGCACCATCTCGATGCAGCCGACCGATGGCCTGACCCGTGGCGCCGAGGTCACCGATACGGAGAAGCCGATCTCGGTTCCCGTCGGCGACGTCGTCAAGGGCCACGTGTTCAACGCACTCGGCGACTGCCTGGACACCCCGGGACTCGGCCGTGACGGCGAGCAGTGGGGCATCCACCGCAAGCCGCCGTCATTCGATCAGCTCGAGGGCAAGACCGAGATCCTCGAGACCGGCATCAAGGTCATCGACCTGCTCACCCCGTACGTCAAGGGCGGCAAGATCGGACTGTTCGGTGGTGCCGGTGTCGGCAAGACCGTGCTCATCCAGGAGATGATCACCCGTATCGCGCGTGAGTTCTCCGGCACGTCGGTGTTCGCCGGCGTCGGCGAGCGCACCCGTGAGGGCACCGACCTCCATCTCGAGATGGAAGAGATGGGCGTCTTGCAGGACACCGCCCTGGTGTTCGGTCAGATGGACGAGCCGCCCGGCACGCGTATGCGCGTCGCCCTGTCGGCCCTGACGATGGCCGAGTACTTCCGTGACGTGAAAAACCAGGACGTGTTGCTCTTCATCGACAACATCTTCCGCTTCACGCAGGCCGGTTCCGAGGTGTCGACTCTGCTCGGTCGTATGCCCTCGGCAGTGGGCTACCAGCCCACCCTGGCGGACGAGATGGGTGAACTCCAGGAGCGCATCACCTCGACCCGTGGTAACTCGATCACCTCACTGCAGGCGATCTACGTGCCCGCCGACGACTACACCGACCCGGCGCCC
Source organism: Williamsia limnetica (assembly GCF_003217475.1). Taxonomy (GTDB): domain Bacteria; phylum Actinomycetota; class Actinomycetes; order Mycobacteriales; family Mycobacteriaceae; genus Williamsia; species Williamsia limnetica. Next base: position 87,366 of record NZ_QJSP01000021.1, read on the forward strand.
GCCACCACGTTCGCGCACCTCGACGCGACCACCGAGCTCTCGCGGCCCATCTCGCAGCTGGGTATCTACCCGGCCGTGGACCCGCTGACCTCGACCTCGCGCATCCTGGAGGCCTCCATCGTCGGAGACAACCATTTCCGGGTTGCCAACGAGGTCAAGCGCATCCTTCAGAAGTACCGCGAACTCCAGGACATCATCGCCATCCTCGGTATGGACGAATTGTCCGAAGAGGACAAGGTCACCGTCCAGCGCGCCCGTCGTATCCAGAAGTTCCTGGGTCAGAACTTCCTCGTCGCAGAGAAGTTCACCGGCCAGAAGGGTTCGGTGGTATCGCTGGCCGACACCATCGAGGCGTTCGACCGGGTCGCCAAGGGCGAGTTCGATCATCTTCCGGAGCAGGCGTTCAACAGCTGCGGTGGACTCGACGACGTCGAGGCTGCGGCCGAGAAGATCACCAGGAAGTGACAGGTACTCATGGCTGACACCGCATTCCACGTCGAGGTCGTCGCGGTGGATTCCGAGTTGTACTCCGGTGAGGCGACGTTCGTGATCGCGCAGACCACCGAAGGTGAACTCGGTCTCCTCGCCAACCACGAACCTCTCCTGGGTCAGCTGATCCAGGGTGGCTTCGTGTTGATCGAAGAGGAGGGCGGCTCGCGGAAAGTGGCGGCGGTCCAGGGTGGATTCCTTTCCGTCACCGGAGAGAGCGTCACCATCCTCGCCGAGTCCGCCGAATGGGCAGACGATCTCGATCGCACCACCGAAGAAGAGGCGCTCGACCTCGCTGAAGAGGGTTCGGACGAGTACCTCCGCGCGCAATCTCGGCTACGCGCGCTCGATGAGTTGGGCCAAGTCAAGTAAGTCGCCGGACAAGTGGCATCCTGTTGACAGGGGCCATGTGAACGGCTGAACGGTACCGGTCCCCGCAAACTTCACATGTTTGCGGGGATCGGTGCATTTAGCGGGGGCTGAAGGAGGTGTCGGTTGTGCACTGGAACTTGATTGCCCTCGTCGTGGTGGCGGTGGTCACCGTGGCGGTGTTCTACCTGGTCTATCGGATCACCCAGCTACGTGGATCCGGCACGTCGGCGTTGCTGCGAGTGCTGCCCGCCGAGGATGGACGCGCCTGGCGCCACGGTGTCGTGCGCTACGACGACAACGCGATGGAGTATTTTCGGCTCCGCAGTATGCGCGGTGGGCCTGCACGGTCGGTGTTGAGACAATCCGTCGTAACCAGAGGCCGTCGGACTCCGACCCCCGCAGAAGGCGATGTACTCGGGGACGGGATGGTCGTCCTGGAGCTGGCCGATCGTGGGGGCGCGTTCGAGCTGGCTCTCGATGCCGGTGCGGTGACAGCCTTCCAGTCCTGGCTCGAGTCCCGCCCGTCGCAGCGCGCCGAACGATCCCATCGAGAACGGCGTCGTTAGTCTTTCTGATCCGATGCGGCGCGGGTGCGCTGCTCGCCTGGCTGCCAGAGCACGTCACCGCTGGGATTTGCCACTCGCGACAGGATGAACAGCAGGTCCGACAACCGGTTGAGATATTGTGCCGGCAGGGTGCTGGTGTCGTCAGGAAACGCTTCGATCGCCGCCCATGCCGACCGCTCTGCCCTGCGCGTGACGGTACGCGCCACATGCAGCAGCGCACTGAGCGCGCTGCCTCCGGGCAGGATGAACGAGTTCAAAGGCTCGAGTTGGTCGGTGTAGTGGTCACACCAGACCTCGAGATCATCGATATAGCTCTGCAACAGGCGTAGCGGCGGATACTTCGGATTCTCGACCACAGGGGTGGACAGGTCCGCCCCGGCGTCGAAGAGGTCGTTCTGTACCCGGGTGAGGATCTCGGCGATCTCGGGGGCGGGGTCGCCCAATGCCAGCGCCGCCCCGATCGCAGCGTTCGCCTCGTCGCAATCGGCGTATGCGGCGACGCGGGGGTCATTCTTCGACACCCGGGAGAAGTCGCTGAGTCCCGTGGTACCGCTATCACCCGCGCGGGTGTAGATCCGGGTCAGATGTACAGCCATGTGTGTAAACGTACCCGGTGGGGATGAACAGGCGAAAATGCCGGGCCGGGGCCGATATTCGTGATGGTCGTGTCTGCGGGCACGCCAATCGGTTGCAAAGTCGGCCAAGGCCTGAGCGCCTCGAAGGCCGCGGCCGAAGGCGGCTGATCGGCGCAGAAACGTTGGGTGCAGTGCTTATGTGGCCCGTCGCGGTTGCCGCGCGGCCGGTCGCTTACGCTACCTCTCGTGGGTGATGATCGTTTTCTGGTGACCGGCGGCGCACGGCTGTCCGGCGAGGTGCAGGTCGTGGGCGCCAAGAACAGTGTGCTGAAGCTGATGGCGGCGGCGCTGCTGGCCGAGGGGACGACGACCATCACCAATTGCCCGCAGATTCTCGATGTACCACTGATGGCTGAGGTTCTGCGCGGTCTCGGGGCGACGGTGACCTGTTCTGGCGACACCGTGGTCATCGACACCCCTGCGGAGCCGAAGTACCACGCTGATTTCGACGCGGTCAAACAGTTTCGGGCCTCGGTCTGTGTGCTCGGGCCACTGGTCGCCCGCTGCCATCGCGCCGTGGTCGCCCTGCCGGGCGGCGACGCGATCGGCTCGAGGCCCCTGGACATGCATCAGAACGGACTGCGTCTGCTCGGGGCGCACAGTGTCATCGAACACGGGTGCGTGGTCGCGGAGGCCGACAAACTGGTCGGAGCTCCGATTTCACTGGAGTTCCCGTCCGTGGGGGCCACCGAGAACATCCTGATGGCGGCAGTGCTGGCCGAGGGGACCACCACCATCGACAACGCGGCCCGCGAACCGGAGATCGTCGATCTGTGCGTGATGCTGGTCCAGATGGGCGCGAAGATCAGCGGGGCGGGCACCTCGACCCTGACCGTAGAGGGCGTCGAGCGTCTCACCCCCGTGACGCACCGCGTGATCGGTGATCGCATCGTCGGAGCCACCTGGGCGATTGCTGCCGTCATGACTCGCGGCGACATCACCGTTCAAGGCGTCGACCCCGCGCATCTGCAGCTGGTGCTGACCAAACTGGCCGGCGCCGGCGCCGAGATCACCAAGTACGACAACGGTTTCCGGGTCGTGCAAACGACCCGCCCGAAGGCGGTCAACTACTCGACGCTGCCGTTCCCCGGATTTCCGACGGACTTGCAGCCCATGGTCATCGGGTTGGCCGCGATCAGCGAGGGGATGTCGGTGATCACCGAAAACGTCTTCGAGGCCCGATTCCGTTTCGTCGAAGAGATGGTCCGCCTCGGCTCCGACGCCCGGACCGACGGTCACCACGCCGTGATCCGGGGCATCGAACGACTGTCCAGCGCTCCCGTGTGGAGTTCGGACATCCGCGCCGGTGCCGGGCTGGTGCTGGCCGGGCTGGTGGCCGACGGTGTCACCGAAGTCCACGACGTGTCGCACATCGACCGCGGCTATCCGGACTTCGTGGAGATCATGCGCAGCCTCGGCGGCGACATCGAACGGGTCACGCCCGAGGAGTGAGTGCGGCATCGCCTGTCCATATGGCCAGGTGCGGTAGCTGTCGGTATGGACATGGTTACCGGTGGCCGGGTCAGGTGCCCTTGTGCGTGGTGTGACCTGGGCAACATCCTTGTGAGGCAACAGTTTTCTGCCCTCGCAAAAGGAGAGTCCGGCAATGGCCATTGAGCTCAACCAGATTTGGGATTTCCCGATCAAGGAATTCCACCCGTTCCCCAAAGCCAAGCTCGGTGTCGGCGCGCACGACATGATCGGCGTCGAGGCAAAAGACCTCGGAATGTCACGGGTTCTGCTCATGACCACCGGTCTCCGCGGTTCGGGCATCATCGAAGAACTGATCGGCAAGATCGAGTACCAGGGTGTCGATGTGGTCCTCTACGACAAGGTGGAGTCCAACCCCAAGGACTACAACTGCATGGATTCGGCTGCGCTGTACCAGTCGGAGAAGTGTGACGGCATCATCTCCGTCGGTGGTGGCTCGAGCCACGATGCCGCCAAGGGCGCCCGCATGGTCATTGCCCACGATGGCCGCAACATCAATGAGTTCGAGGGTTTCTCGAAGGCGACGAACAAGGAGAACCCGAAGCACATCGCCGTATCCACCACGGCAGGTACCGGTTCGGAGACCTCGTGGGCGTACGTCATCACCGACACGTCGGACATGAACAACCCGCACAAGTGGGTTGCCTTCGACGACACCTGCCTCGTCGACCTCGCGATGGACGACCCGCTGCTGTACTACACCTGCCCCGAGCACTTCACAGCATTCTGTGGCTTCGACGTACTGGCCCACGCCAGTGAGCCGTACGTCTCGCGACTGGACTTCGCACCGTCGCTGGGTAATGCGAAGTACTCGATCGAGCTGATCCGCGATCACCTGCGGACTGCGGTGTACGACCCCCGCAATCTCGAGGCCCGTACCGGCATGATGCACGCGCAATACATTGCGGCGCAGGCCTTCAACTCGGGAGGTCTGGGATTGGTGCACTCGATGTCGCACGCGGTGAGCGCCTTCTACGACAGCCACCACGGACTCAACAATGCCATCGCGCTTCCTCGTGTGTGGGAGTACAACCTCCCGTCGCGCTTCGAGCGCTATGCAGAGATCGCCGCCCTCATGGGTGTCGACACCTCGAAGATGACCAAGGTCCAGGCAGCTGACGCGGCAGTCGAGGAGGCGATCCGACTTTCGAAGGACCTCGGAATCCCGGACAACTTCGGTCAACTGTCGGTCAACAGCTACGACAAGAACCGGATGAACACCGGTAAGTACGAGGGTCGTGGCGACAAGATGGACACCTCGGACAAGCAGATCAAGGCCGTCGCCGAACACATGATGGGCGACTGGTGCACGCCGGGCAATCCCCGCGAGTCGACTGTCGAATCGCTGATCCCGATGGTCACGCACGCGTTCACCGGTACGTACTGAGTTTTCCCGCTCACCAAGAAAGGACGGCATGACTGAGTTGGCGGACGTGAACCAGACCGGTTCGCAGGCTGAGGCTTTCGAGAGTCCGGGTGCTCTCGCGGATGCGCTTCGGGGCGAGGGTTACGTCATCGATCGCGACCTCTCGGTGGTGGTACACCTGGCAACCGTGCTGGGCAGGCCTCTGCTGCTGGAAGGACCCGCGGGAGTGGGCAAGACCGAACTCGCGAAGTCGTTGGCGGCGGCCTCGGGCCGTCGGCTGATCAGACTGCAGTGCTACGAGGGCCTCGATGACGCTCGTGCACTGTACGAATGGGATTACGCCCGTCAGCTGCTCCATGTCCAGATGCTCCGCGACCGGATCACGGCGGAGTTGTCCGAGTACGAGGATCTGTCGTCCGCCTCGGCGGCCCTGGCGCGCAAGGACGTCGGTGTGTTCACCGAGGACTTCCTGGTCGCCAGGCCGCTGTTGGCGGCGATCCTCTCACCGGAGCCGGTGGTGCTGTTGATCGACGAGATCGACCGTACAGACGAGGCGATGGAAGCTGTGATGTTGGAGGTGCTGGCCGAACGACAGGTCACCATCCCCGAACTGGGTAGCTTCACGGCCCGTTCCGAACCGTGGATCGTATTGACCTCGAATGACACCCGGGAACTGTCGGCGGCGTTGAAGCGGCGTTGTGTGCATTTCTCCGTGGAGTATCCCGATGCTGCGCGGGAGCGGGAGATCGTGGCGTCGCGGGCCCCGGAGGTCGAGGAGGCGGCAGTCGCCGACGTGGTGGCACTGGCGGGACGGCTCCGTGATCTGCCATTGCGCAAGAGCCCGTCGATCGCCGAGGTGATCGACGCCGCGCGGGCGGCCGCGATCCTGGGTGATGATTCACCCGATCGCACCAGAGCACTGATGTCGCTGCTGGTGAAGTTCGGCGCCGACGTCGACACCGCGATGACCGCACTGCGCAGCGAGGCTGGGTCAGATCAGTCGCGCGCCGCCACGGAGATCGCTGCAGACGGCAGCAGTCCACGCGGTTCGGTGACCTCGGCGGCGTTCGGCGCGGGCCGCGCCCGGTCGGCAGGCCGGCGATAGCGGTGGTCGAGTCGGCGGTGAGGGCATCGGGGTCACAGAGTTCCGGGGTAGGGGTCGCTCGCCGCGACCCCGTCCTGGACATCGTGGCAGGGGTTCTGGGTCGAATGCTCCGTCGGCGCGGGGTGCGGGTGTCGCCCGCAGAGACCATCGAGGCGCGACGGGTCCTGGCGTTGTTCGGCACGGACCTACCGGTGCTGCGGCCGGCCCTGCAGGCCGTGACGGTGAAGTACGACTACGAGGTCGAGGCCTTCGAGTCGGTGTTCACCGCATTGTTCATCGACGGACCGTCCGCCGCCCACAGTCCTGACGCGCTCCCCGCGATCAGGGGCACCGCGGGCGGCCTGCCGGAAGAGTTCGCCTGGGACCCCGAGTTCGAAGGCGCTTCCCGGATGATCGGCGCCGATGAGCACACCGACGAGATCGGTGACCTGATGGAGACCGATTCTGAGGGTGCCGAACGGCACGGGGATTCCGCGCATCGTGAAGAGAACGACTTCACGGTGTCCTCGGGTGCGGAATCGCTTGCGGTCGACCCCGATTCGGATTCGGTGTCCGGCGGCATCACGTACACGATCGAGGTCGACAACGCAGGCGCTGCCGATGTGGGGGAGATGGCGTCGTCGCCGATGCGGGTGCGATCAGGACTTCTGACCATCACCGATGCCCAGGCGGTGCTCGCCGGACTCGACGGCTACGACGCCCGGCGCGTCTACGGAACTGCGGGCGACGATGACCTCACCGCCGCTCAACTGGACCATCTGATGGCCGCCATCGAAGCTTTCGTCGAGGCGCTGACACCTCCGGTACCGACCACCTCGCCGGCTGCACCCGCCGGCGACGCAGTGGCGGTGACGCGCGCCGACATCGACCAGGCGTGCCATCGCATCATCCGCCGGATGCGGGGTGCCCCCAGGACGCGTGCGCGATCGCAGGGCAGCGGCAGGCTCGCGATCCGGCACACGCTTCGAGCCGCGTTGAAAACAGACGGCGATCCGGTCCATCTTTTCCGGCGTACCCGTGTTACCGGCCGGATTCGACTCCTCATCGTTGCTGATGTGTCCCTGTCGGTGCGGCCGGTTGCGGGCTTCATCCTGCGGATGGCGCAATCGCTGCACGGCATCGCCGACCGCTGCACGGTGCTGGCGTTCGTGGACGATCCGATTGACGTGACGACCCCGCTGTTGGTGGGCCACGGCGATGATGCGCTGGCTCGAGTACTGTCGGCGCCCGGCCTAGATCTGGCCGCGACCAGCGACTACGGGCAAGTTCTCGAAAGGATGCTCTCGACCCACGGAGGGTTGCTCGACCGACGGACCAGCGTGCTGTTCGTGGGGGATGCCCGCAGCAACGGTTTCGCCGGCCATCCGGAATTGCTGGGCGAACTCAGGCGTCGGGTCCATCGGCTCGCCTGGATCACTCCCGAGCCGAGCAGGTATTGGAACCAGGCAGGCTGCGACATGACCGAGTATTCGGCTCACTGTGACGAGGTCGTGTCGGCGCGCGATGCGGCAGAATTGATCGAGCGGGCCGACGAGATCGGTACGGCACTCTCGTGATGGCGGCGGCGGAAACCGCCGCAACCCGCGGTCGTGAGTTGTTTATCGGAGTAGGAATAGACAGATGACGCGCAACACGCCTTCGCCCCGGGTGGTGAAGTTCCATGCGCCGGAGATGATCATCGGCGAGGGCGCCCTGGCGGAAGCCGCGCTCGCCGCGTCACGGTTGGGGATGCGACGGCCCTTGCTGGTATCAGATCTGCGAGTGGGCGCCACCACCTGGTACGACGAGCTCACGGCGACGAGCAAGTCGGTGGGGCTGCGGGCGCAGCGGTTCACCGGGGTCTCCCCGAACCCGCGAGCCACTGAGATCACGTCCGCGTTCGAGAGGTACGAGCGTTTCGCATGCGACGGGATCATCGCGCTCGGGGGCGGCTCGGTGATCGATGCCGCGAAGGGCGTCGCCATCCTTGCCTCGAACGGTGGCCACATACTCGAGTACGAAGGTATCGATCGCGCGAGCAGGCCGCTCCCGCCGGTGGTCGCCATCCCGACCACCGCGGGTAGCGGTTCCGACGTCTCGCAGTTCTGCATCGTGAACGACAAGGCGCGAGGCACCAAGATCACGATCATCGGTCGCGGCCTGGTGCCGGATGTGACCGTGGTGGACCCCCGGGTGCTGGCGACCGTTCCAGCCGAGGTCACCGCGCAGTGCGGTATGGATGTGTTGACCCACTGTATCGAGGCGTACGTCTCGATCGCGCATAGCCGGATGACGGACACCTTTGCGCTGCAGTCTATTTCGACAACCTGGCGCAACTTGGAGCGACTGGTGGACAACCCCTCGGACCCGGTGGCCTCGGTGGCGATGGCGCACGCTTCGCTGGAGGCCGGGATGGCCTTCACGAACGCGATCCTGGGAGCTGCGCACGCGATGAGTCACCCCGTCGGCGGGCACTGCGATGCACCGCACGGGGCCATCAATTCCGTCCTACTCCCGCACGTCATCCGCTACAACGCGCACGTCTGCGCTGACGGATTCGTCGATCTGGCCGCAGCTGTCGGGATCTCCACCGACGGTTCCTCCATGGATGTCGCGGAACGTCTGGCAGACCAGGTCGCGAAATTCGCCGGACGGATCGGGATGCCTGGGACCCTGACCCCGCTCGGCGTGGAGAAGGCCGACATCGAGACGCTGTCCGGCCACGCGCTCGCCGATTCGTGCATGACGACCAACCCGCGCCAACCCGACCGGGACACCGTTGCGGGAATCTATCTGGAAGCGCTGTGACACCGCGCCCGGACGCCGCAGGCGATCTGGAATCGCTGGTGGGCCTGCGTTCGGTCAAAGGAACGCATTACGCGCAGTTCCGAGGTGTCGAACAGCGATTGACCCGGGTGGTCGGCGCGCTGGAACGGATCTCGCGGGCACTGGTCCGAACGGCGGAAGGTCCGGAGACCCTGGTGATCGCTGTGCTCGATGCCGCGCGTGAACACCTGAATGCGGATTGGGTGTTGTTCGCCCTCAGCGATGGTCGTCTCGAGCGCACGGGTCCGCGTCATCTGATGATGGACGCAGGCGGTGTTGTCTACGCCTTCGAAGGTGTCGACTCGGCAGCTGAGCCCGAGGATCTGCCGGACGACGTCCTGAACCGGCTCAACGACATCCTTCGTGGTCAGGTGGTGAGGCTCGGCAGGCCTGTGATCGACGACCACCACGTGCACGTCCCGGTGGAGTTGAACGGTGAGGTGGTCGGTGGACTGTCCGCCTGGATGCCACCGACTCACACGGTTGATCCGGCTGATGTGGTGGTGTTGCGCATCCTGGCCGGCCAGGCCACTGTGGCCCTGCTGAACGCTGCGCTCTTCGAAGAGAGCAGGCATCTGCTGGTGAGGGCAGAGCAGGCCTACGACGAGAGTCGACTGCACGCTGCACGTCTGGCCGACCGCAACACCGAACTCGAACGCACCCAGCGTGAGCTGTCTGCGGCGATGCGCCAAGAGGTCCTCAACACCGAACGATCCAGGATTGCCAGAGAGCTCCACGATTCGGTCGCTCAGTCCGTGTTGTCGGCCGGGGTTCAGATCGAGGTCTGCCGAATCGATGCCGGTCCTGCCCTTGCCGATCGATTGGCGGTGGCGGGGAAGTTGACCAAAGACGCAGTGGAGCAGGTGCGTTCGGTGATCTACACCCTCAATCATGCCCCCTCAGCCGGAGATGGAGACCTGGCGGCAATCCTCGACGAACTCTGCTCCATGCACATGCCCGCAGATCTGCGGACCGATGTGAAGGTCGTCGGCAGGCAGCGGGATCTGTCGCACGAGATCCAGCATGCAATTCTGCGGATCGCGGGCGAGGCGCTGTTCAACACCGCGATCCACGCGCAGGCCACGACCGCGAAGGTCGTCTTGACCTATGCCGATGCCGAGGTGCGGTTGACCGTCGATGATGACGGGCGCGGTGAGCCGGACCACATGCGCCGGGTGATGCGGACCGCAACGGTCGGTGACCTTTCCGGGCGACATCACGGGTTGGCCAACATGCGATCGCGTGCAACAGAACTCAGCGGTGATCTTCGAATCCGGCGCTCCCGTCTCGGGGGCGTTCGCGTACTGGTCGAGATCCCGACAACACAGAAGGCGGACACCTGATGGACCTCATCGATCGCGAACGTGGCGAACGGACCCGGCCGATCCGCACGATGCTGGTGGATGATCACGCACTGTTGCGTGAAGGGATGCGGTCATTGCTCGAACGCGAGAGCAGCATCTCGGTGGTGGGGGAGGCCAACACGGTCGCCGAGGCCTTGGCGGGCGTGGCGCACTGTTCGCCGGACGTGATGGTGGTCGATCTGAAATTGACCGCCGGTGCCGACTACGAGGGCCTTCGTCTCATCAGCGAATTGTCGAAGCGCTATCCGTCGGTGGGTGCGCTGGTACTCACGACCTTCCTCGACGACGAGTTGGTGGTGAGGGCCGTCCGAAGCGGCGCGAAGGGGTACGTGGTGAAGGACATCGACACGACCGAACTCGTCCGCGCGATCAAGTCGGTCTCGCGCGGCGACAGTGCCTTCGACCCACGTAGCGCTGCGGTCGTGCTGCGGGCCGTCACCGGTCAGGGCAGTTCGGAAACGCTGACCGATCGGGAACGACAAGTACTCCAGCTGTTGGCAGATGGCTTGTCCAACAAAAGGATCGGCGAGACACTGTTCATCTCACCGTCGACGGTGAAGTTTCATATCCGTAACATCATCCGCAAGCTGGGGGTCAGCAAGCGGACCGAGGCGGTGTACACCGCAAGCAAGCGGGGTTTGATCTAGGCGCGCGGTGGCTGCAGTACGAGCCAGCCACCGTGGTCGGCGAAGATCCGGGCGCCGCGATGGTCCGCGTGCGCGGCCCAGGCGACGAGGGTCTCCGAAGTCAGCCGCTGGTGGTGACCGAAGTGAGGACTCGGTACGTCCTCGAAGGGAACCGCGATAATCACCCGTCGACGCGCCACTCGCATCGCTTCGCCGATGGCAAGGTCTACGTGGTCGGGGAGGTGCTCGAGTAAGTGGATGAGGGTCACGGTGTCGGCGGAGTCGCTGGGATAGGGCAAGTCGACGGCGTTGCCGACCCGGGCGCGCACCGGCAGGTTCATGCGGTTGGCAGCTGTGCCGAGAAGGTCGACTGCGCCGGCGGAGAGGTCGCAGGCGGAGACATCGAAACCGGCGGCCGCTGCTCGTAGGGCAAAGAAGCCGAAGCAACTGCCGACCTCGAGGACACTTTTCCCTTGGAGCAGCGACAGCGCCCGGTGGTGAATCGGGGCGAACGGCGAGCGGCCGGAGTCGAGTTCTGCGAGCGAGTTCCGGTAGAACGCCTGCCAGCAGGTATCCGGGCGGTCACCGCAGGTGAGGATCAGGCCTATGGCCGCTTCTTCGAACTGTTCCTGCCCTGACAAGACACCCGAATCCACCAAATGCACGAGTTCGTCGATCATGAGCGCGTCCGAGATGGTCTCGGTTGTCAGTGCATGGCGGATGTCGAGGACACCCTTCTCATCGCGTGCCCAGGTCAGGAGACCGCTCCGGTGGTATCCGAGCGGGATCGGGTCGCTTTGGGCCAACAGTGAAACATGTTGTACAACTACGGACTTCGAGACGTGGCGCCGCCGGAGCAAGGTGGGGGTCGACATTCTCTGACGCTACGGCGATCTCCGGGTTGCCGGTAACTGTCCAAAGGGCCTCAGTACCTGTCCAAACGGTGAGTCTCTGCGGCTCACGCCGAGCGGCCGACGAACGAATGGCCACAACGGTTCTGTCAACGGGACGCGCGCACAATGGACCGGTGTCAGGCGTCACAGCGCCCGCAGGCATCCTTTCGGCTGCGCAGAGCGCCCTTTGATGCCCGGCCGCGCCACCCTGACCTGCGTGGATTCACGTGAGGGCTGCTGTTGTCCAGGCGATTTGACGCCACGGACACGACTCCCGTAACTTTCTTCAAGTCAGCGAGTGAGGCGCCGGAGAGCGAGAGTCCGGAGCGGCCCTAACACCGACGGGAACTTTCCCGAAGGAACAACGTTGACCACCCAGGATGGAAACGAGTCCACTTCAGTGTGGAGCGTATCGTCGTGGGTGGCCTGAGGTCAGACGATCACGGGATGCCACGGACCGCCACGAAAACGGGAAGTTGCGCTCGGGAAGCAGACCAGGTAAGCTGGTAGAGTTGCCTCGGAGACGGGGACAACATCTGCTAGACAATAAAATATCTTTGCCGGGATGGCGCTGCGTGTGTGGTGTCGAAGTCGGTGGGGGTGTGTTCTTTGAGAACTCGATAGTGTGTCGATGGATTGTTAGTGCCAATTTAGGTGCTGCGTTCTGTCACGGTGACGAAGCCTTCCTATGTGGG
>NZ_QJSP01000022.1 GCF_003217475.1 Williamsia limnetica
ACCACCCCCCGGATCATGGATGACAGGGGCAAGAAGTCATACCAGGTCTGGCGACCGCAGCCCCCGATTCCGAGGACTATGAAGAAGGTAACGGGGAATCCAGCGATCTCGAGGAAACGGTGAAGCCGGTCGAACAACTCGACTGTCTGATCTTGTCCCGCCAAGGCGATACTCGTGACCTCGAAGGGTTTCAGTCGCAAGAAGAACTCGACATCAACTTGACCGGGGCGTGGAACGGCCCAAGCTGACCTTTCCCTCGATGATTGAACGGGGCCAGGGGGTTCGGTCACCCGATGACGCTCGACACGCTGATGTTCAACAACGAAACCATTCACAACCTCTTCGTCCCGGGGAAGATGGGCAGGACCAAAAAACAAGCTGCGCAAACCATCTCCACCTTGACGGTCTGAACTGGACCCCTGGCTCGAGCTGGTCGACGTGAGCAACGCCGTGCTGAACCTGGCGTCACTAGGGCGACCATCGATGGCTGGCTCCTGCCTGGCGCAGCGGTTGGACCGGGGAGGGCGGGGCGTTACGGGCCGTCAGTGTTGTGACCTGGGACGATCACCGCCCGTCCCAGCACTTCACCCCTCGCGAGGCGCTCATAAGCCTGCGACGCGTCTTCGAGCGAATGGATCTCGACCGAAACGGTCAAGCGTCCGGATCTGGCCAGGTCGATCACTTCCCACAGGTCTGATCTGGTGCCCCAGAACACGCTTCGAACGTTGGTCTCGAACGGGAGGCGGCGATAGCCGACCGGCAATGCGCCTTGCCCCACACCCACAATCGTGATCTGGGCGTATGTGGCGGCAATGTCTCCTGCCAGCGTCACGGTCTGCTCGGACCCGACGAAATCGAAAATCGCGTCGGCACCCGCACCGTTGGTCAGTCGATTGATCAGCCCTGCCGACTGGCCGTCGCCGAGGATCGCGTGGTCGGCTCCCACGTGGCGCGCGAGCTGTAACTTGTCCTCCGCGACGTCAACTGCAATGACGGTCGATGCGCCCAGGGCGCGGATGATCTGGATCGCGAGATGTCCGAGTCCCCCGGCGCCGATGACAACAGCAAAAGTTCCTGCGCCGAGTCTGCTGACCGCGCGTTTGATGGCGTGATACGAGGTGAGGCCGGCGTCGGTCAAAGCGACCGCCTGGACTGGATCGAGGTCACCGAGAGGGATGAGATGACGTTCGTTGTCGACCACAAGGTACTCGGCGATCGCTCCGTCAACAGCGATGCCAGGCGGCTTCACACCCCCGGGATCGGTGCAGTAGTTTTCCTCGCCCGCCGAGCAATTGCGACACATCCCGCAGCCCCACGGGCCGTAGACGAGAACCGCGGTGCCCAGCGGATAGAAACCGGCGCCTGCACCGTGGGCGGTCACGACACCGGCGGCCTCGTGTCCGAGGGTCAGTGGTAGCGGCCCGTAGCGGTAGTCGTCCTGCGATGACGACAGGATGTGGAGATCGGAATGGCAAACTCCGGCGGCGGTGATGCGAAGGAGTACCTGGCCCGGGCCAGGGGAGGGGACCGGAACCTCGACGACCTGCGCCCGATCCTCGAATTTCCTGTACTGAAACGCTTTCATATGTGCCTCCGACTCTTGCTTGTGTGAGCCCGAACGATTCAGCGGGCGAGGTACCCGCCGTCGACCGAGAGCACGGAACCGGTGATGAACGACGCGGCCGGTGACGCCAAGAAACAGACCGCCGCGGCGACTTCTGCTGCCGTTCCGAGACGACCGAGTGGGTGAGCCGCAGACAGCGTGCGGCGCGCAACATCATCGGGATCGCGCAAGAGTGGGGTGTCGATGAAGCCCGGGGCGACGGCGTTGACGCGCACGCCGGCGGCGGCGTAGTCAAGGGCTGCAGTCTTGGTAAGCCCGATCAGGCCGTGTTTGGACGAGACATACGGGCTTGCTCCTGCTGTACCGACAAGGCCCATCACAGAGGCGACGTTGACGATGCTCGCGCCAGTAGACATCGCCGCGAGTTCCGATCGCATACACAAGAAGACGCCGTCGAGGTTCACCGACAGCAGACGGCGCCACTCAGAGATGGCCGTCTCCGCGACCGGACTTTTGACAGGCATTCCGACGCCGGCGCAGTTGATGGCGATGTCGAGCGCGCCAAAGTGGTTGGTCACCTTGTCGACCATGTCGGCGACCTGCTCGCTCTCTGTGACGTCTACGGCGACCAGAAGTTGATTGACGACGCCGACATGATCGGCAGGCGGGCGGAGGTCGGCGAGAGCTATCCGTGCCCCCAACTGTGCCAACTCGTGGGCGCAGGCTGCGCCGATGCCCGAGCCACCGCCGGTGATCAGAGCGACCTTGCCGCTCAGATCGAGGTTCATGGTCATGCTGTGGTGTACCTTTCGGAAAAATTGTTGATGTCCACTGCCATTGGACGTGGACATCAACAACGTAGGACTCCGAGACGCGAGCTATTTGTCGCATCCCGCAACAAACGTTGGGGGGCGGTTGCCGAGATACCGTCAGCACATGACCCAATCAGAGTCGGCCCGCAGAATCCGGATGAGTTCCGGAGACCGCCGAGAGCAGATATTGCTGGTTGCTCAGCAATTGTTTGCTGCGCGCGCGTACGAAGAGGTGTCGACGTCAGAGATTGCCGAGGCGGCCTGCACAACCAGAACGAATCTGCACCATCATTTCGGAACTAAGCGGGCGCTATACCTCGAAGTGGTTCGGCGATTCGCCAGGCTACCCACCCCTCCAACGCTCGAATCGCCAGCCGAGGACGTTCCCGGCAAGGTCGCCCAGACCTTCGATCGATGGCTCGACGTGGTCGAAAGAAACAGGGAGACGTACCTGAGCATGATCGGGGCCACCTCGATCAGGCGTGATCCCGAGGTGGAAGCAGTTCTGCAGACCGGGATGAGGATCTGGGAAGAACGTCTTCTGTCCGTTCTGGGGGCGCCGCGGACGGAGGTGAATCGAGCGCAGGTCCGGGCGTTCCAAGCGATGCTGAGTACCGCAACCGACGAATGGCTGCGCTTGGGCGCGCTGTCCAGAACGGACGTGCACCGACTGCTGACTCGAAGTCTGCTGGCGCTGCCTACCAGCGCAGATGAGTTCTTGACAGGGTGTCAGTAGTGGGTCACACTCAAAATGCGACGGCCGGGTCGGGCGGGGTCGGTAGCTCTGGACGCTAACTCGGAGGTTTGAGCGGTTGAACACAGGTCTTTCGACCCAGCGGGAGAATGGCGCGTCATCGTCTGGCGGTGGTGAAGCGCTCCGGCGGGGGCTCGCCGATGTGGACTCCGCTGCATTCCGTAAAGTCCGCGAGGCTTTTCTCTCGACGGGCAAAGCTGATGACGGAGACGTCGCGAGAGCCGGAATCGCTCCCGCATTACTCGATTCCTGGCGGCGGTGCCTTCGCTATGGGCTCAACTCCCACTCGAACCGCGCAGTGAATGTCGGTGAGGTCGATGTCAGCAGTCCACTGGTGCGACTGGCCGATTCGGTAGTGTCCACGCGTGAAGCCGTACTAGAGCAATCGATGAGCGGTCTGTCCCTGACCGATGCAGATGGTCTGGTGCTCCGGCAGTGGGTGGGTGATCCGGCGCTGGGTCGGTGGTTCGACCAGCATGACATCGTGCCGTCGGTGTCCGTGGATGAGTCTGCGGTCGGAACCACCAGTGGCATATGCCTTCTTAACGAGCACCCGACCATGATTCGGGGACTTGAACACTTTTATGACGACTACAGTGGCGTCACCTCGGCTGGTGTTCCGGTGGTGCACCCGGTGACCCGTCGGATCGTCGGCTCACTGAACCTCACCAGTCGGTATAGCGACACCAGTCCGGTTCTGCTGGCGTGGGTCATGGACCTCGTGCGTGACATCCAGAATGCGTTCCTTCAGGCCGCCACACGTCGTGAACGCGCGCTTCTCAACGCGTATCTCACTGAGAACCGCGATTCACGTCATCCGCTGATGGCGCTCAACGATCAAACGATCATCACCAATGCCACAGCCGCTCGGTTGATCACATCGGTGGACCAAGCGATGCTCTGGGAACAGGCGTCGCGGGCCATCCGGGGGGATATCCGAGACCCGCGCCAAGTGGTCCTGACAGACGGGACCGTGGTGTCGGTGCAATGCCGGGAGGTCTCGGACAGCGTGGAGTCCGCCGGCGCGGTGGTTCGTATCCGTCCGGTCGTGGACGAGGCACCTCGCCGGAACGTGGCAGTGCGTGCACCTGGCTTGCCTGGACTGGTTGGAGACGGATCCCGCTGGAGGGATCTCTGTCGACGCGCTGCCGCGGCCGGGCAGGAGAAACACATCTTGATCGTCGGAGAACAGGGCACGGGGAAAACTGATGTGGCGCGGGCGATGGCAGGCGATCGTGCGACAGTACTCGACACATCCGCCTGTGCCGATCGGACTTTCGATGCGTGGATCGGTCGCCTCGGACAATCGTTGGAGTCGGATACGGAGTCATCGGTGGTCATTCGCCGCATCGACCAGCTCACCGAGCAGGCGGCTGCGGGTGTTGCGGAGCTGATCCGATTGCATCGTCGTGGACCGTGTCGGGTGTTCGCGACAACGACCCAATCGGCACATCAAGGGCACTTGAGTCGCCTGCACGCAGAGTTCCCAGTTGTTCTCGCGGTCCCCGCATTGCGTGATCGGCTGGAAGATCTTCCGGCGCTCCTGGATGCTCTGACTCGCGTTGTCGGCGATCGACTGGGCAGGGACCCGACGCCCGTCCGGTGGATGCCTGACGCGGTTCAAGCCTTGTCGAGACTGGATTGGAACGGCAATGTGGCGGAGTTGGAGACGGTTGTACTTCGAGTGCTCCAAGGGACGAGCAACCGATATGTCAACGCGGCGGACCTGCCCAGCGATGTCGTGGCCAATGCCTCGCGGCGCAGGCTCGTCGGGCTCGAGCACGTCGAAGCCCAAGCCATCACGGCAGCCCTGCGTGAGGCGCGCGGTAATAAGCACCGAGCTGCGGAAAGCCTTGGAATTGCGCGCTCGACACTCTATCGCAAAATCCGCACCCTCGGCATCGACTTGTCCACTGCAGCATTCTGATTGAAGCGTCGGAGAGGCGGTTGCCTGAGTTGTCGCCTTGCCGATGTAGCGATGAGCTACACCACCGCGGAGGCGCCATGGGTGACAATCGAGCGCATGACCACATCTGAACAACAGCACGCGGGCGTGCGCAGATTCGAGAACCTGGACGCTTTTAAAGCCGCCGTGGGTACCGAGCTCGGAACAAGCGAATGGTTGACGGTTACCCAGGAGCAGGTGAACATGTTCGCGGACGCGACCGGTGATCGCCAATGGATTCACGTGGATCAACAACGGGCAGCGGCCGGACCTTTCGGGGGCACGATCGCTCACGGGTATCTCACGCTATCGCTCGTGCCGACCCTCGCCGAATCGATCTACACCATTGACGGATTGGCCATGGGGGTGAATTACGGTGCAGACAAATTGCGATTTCCTCATCCGGTGGCGGTGGGTTCTCGGATCCGCGAAACCGCGACGCTGACAGCGATCTCCGACCGTGGGACCGGCACAGAGGCGCACGTCAAGTTCGTAGTCGAGATCGACGGCATCAGCAAGCCGGCCTGCGTCGTCGACGTAATCTACGTGCTGGCTGCCGCATGAGCGCGAATCCGGCCGCACTTGTCACCGGTGCATCGCGCGGTATCGGACGGGAGATCGCCCGACGGCTTGCCGTCGAGGGTCATGATCTCACGGTCAGTGCGCGTGGACGAGAACCCTTGGATGCATTGGCTGCCGAGCTCGAGTCGGAACACGGCGTCAAGGTGGTGGTCGCACCGACGGACATGTCGTCCACCGACGACGTACATGCACTGGCCGAGGCCCACGCGACAGCACATGGGCGAACCGACGTGATCGTTCTCAATGCCGGTATGGGTGCCATCGGTGCGTTTGCCGACTTTCCGGTTCGGCGACTCGAGAAGTTGTTCGCCATCAACGTCCGTTCGGCGTACGTGCTCACACAGGATCTGTTGCCGCAGTTGCGAGAAGCTGGTCGGTCCACGCACCACGGTGGGAAGGTTCTTGCGATCGCGTCGACGACCGGTGTTGTCGGCGAGCCACTCAACAGTGCTTACGGCGCCACCAAAGCGGCGCTGATCTCCTGGTGCGAGGCGGTGACCACCGAGGAGTCCGCGGCGGGCGTGATCGCGACCGCGGTCTGTCCGGGATATGTGCAGACCGCCATGACCGAGCATTTGCCCGGTGAGGTCGCCTGGGAGGATATGCTGCCGGTGGATGACGTGGCCGAGGCGGTGGTCTCGTTGACCCGGCTCAGCCGACGCACGGTGGTGCCTCAACTCGTGCTGACGCGGCCCGGTCGCCACCTGTGGCGTGCTTGACGAAGACCGGATCGGAGCGCGCCGAGTAGTCGCTCGCTGCAACGTATTCGGGGCGTCCGGTCCGGCTGTAGTCGGCGCGTCCGGCTAGCGGGGTGCCATCCGGATCGCGCCATCGAGCCGGATGTTCTCCCCATTGAGCATCGGGTTCGAGACTATGTGTGCGACAAGGTCGGCGTACTCGCTTGGTTGTCCCAGGCGGGACGGGTGCGGCACCTGGGCCTCCAGGGAGGCTCGGGCCTCGTCGGTCAGGCCTTCCAGGATCGGGGTCGCGAACATCCCAGGCGCGATGGCCACGACCCTGATCAGGGACCGGGCAAGGTCTCGGGCAATCGGCAAGGTCATACCGACGATGCCCCCTTTCGACGCCGAATAGGACGCTTGGCCGACCTGGCCGTCGTAGGCCGCAACAGAAGCGGTGTTGACGATCACGCCGCGCTCACCGTCGATGGGTTCGGTAGCTGAGATAGATTGTGCAGCAAGTCGGATGACGTTGAAGGTTCCGATCAGGTTGATCTCCACCACCCTGCGGAACCGGTCGAGATCGAGAGGTGCAGTTCGTCCGATCGTCCTGGCCGGATCACCGATACCGGCGCAATTGACGGCAACGCGTAAGGGTGCTTGGTCGGTGGCCACAGCAATCGCAGCGGCCACCTGCTCCTCGTCGCGCACGTCGGCAGCGGCGAAGAAGGCGTGCGGTCCGAGCTCGTCGGCCACAGACTTGCCCGCTGACGACGGGAGGTCGAGGATGACGACCTGCGCACCTGCGGCCAGTAGCCGTTTCGCGGTCGCGAGTCCGAGCCCGGATGCTCCTCCGGTGATGAGTGCGGCCGACCCGTTGATGTCCATGGTGAACCTCTCTTCGTGTGACGTGTACGGCTGAATTCTGGCAGAGATGACCGCGGGTCCCGTGTCGCAGTTCGCTCCGCGTCGGCGCATGATCGACGTGGTTCGATACAAGGGAACAGGCTGCGGGTAATTCGAATGGGAGATGATGCGCGTGGGTGGCGACAAGAACGTCGAGATGCCCGCTTATTCGTGGGAGAGGGTGTCGAACAACGCAATCGAAGATCTGCACCGCCGATTGCGGAGCTTTCGGCCGGCGGCAACCTCACCTACGACCGACTGGGATCGGGGGATCCCCGCGGAGTACCTCGACAAGGTCGTGAAGTACTGGCTGGAATTATTCGACTGGCGGGCGCAGGAGGACCGGATCGCCTCATACCCCTGGGTGCGTGGAACTTTGGAGGGTACCGTGGCCACCGCGATTCACCAGCGATCGGCGAATCACGGCGCCAAAGCCTTGGTGCTGCTGCACGGTTGGCCGGATTCGATGCTGAGATTCGAACGGGTGCTGCCGTTGCTGTCCGATGTCCACGTCGTTGTTCCCTGTCTACCCGGGTACCCCGGTGCGCTCCACCTCCCGGACCGGGTGGCGACCCCGACGGTCATGGCCGGCGACATCGCCGCGATGATGCGGGCGCTCGGATACGCCGACTATGTGGTCTCGGGTGGGGACGTTGGCGCGATCGTCGCGCACATCATGGCGAGCCGCTATCCCGACGCGGTTACCGCGCTTCACCTGACCGATATACCTGCGATCCGGCTGCCGGCCGATCTGCGGAGCCAGTTGTCCGACGTGGAACAGGAGTACTACCGCGACGCGCGACGGTGGCGTAGCGCGGAAGGAGCATATCGGGCCGAACAGGCGACAAAGCCGCACACGTTGGCGGCCGGCCTATCCGATTCGCCGGCCGGTGTGGCCGCGTGGATCATCGAGAAGCTACACGGGTGGTCGGACTGCAACGGTGACGTCGAGTCGGTGTTCCCGTTGGACGACATGCTGACCTGGGTGAGTTTGTACTGGTTCACCAACTGCATCGGCACCTCGTTCGATCCTTACTCCGCACCGGCGCTCGACTTCGGACCCATCACGGCGCCCGCCGCGATCTCGATGTTCAGACATGGTCTAGTTCCCGCCGATCGCCCTCTCGTGGAACGGATTTACGATGTCAAGGCTTGGGCCACCCACGATTCTGGTGGGCATTTTGCGGCCTGGGAGCGCCCCGCGGAGTTTGTTCGCGGCGTCCGCGAGGCGCTCGAGCTGACGATCTGACAGACCTGCCGTTTCGTCCTACTTCACTACACAGCCGGCATCGACGGGAAGGGTGGCACCGGTGATGTAGCGCGCTTCGTCGGAGGCCAGGAACAGCACGGCGTTGCTGACGTCCACCGGTTCGACCCAGGGGATGGGCAGGATGTTGGTGGTGGCTGAAGCCGGTTCGAAGTCTTCGCGAGTCGGCTTCTCCAGATCAGGCCGGAAAATTCGGTACGTCGACTCGTTCTGGATCATTGGGGTATCGACCTGGGTGGGATGGATCGAGTTGACGCGGATACCCTGCGGCCCCAGTTCTTGTGTCAGCGAACGCATGAGACCGACGACCCCATGCTTCGCCGCCACGTAGTGGGCGATCGACGCGTAGCCTTTGAGCCCGGCGGCCGAGCTGGTGAGGATGATCGAGCCACCGTTTCCCGCGGCCAGCATGTGGGGGACACCTGCCTTGACGGTGTGCCAGACGCCGGTCAGATTGATGTCCAGCATCTGTTGCCAGGCGTCCTCGGGGATCTCATGACCGGCATGTGGCGACGCGGCTATGCCGGCATTCGCTGAGATGATGTCGAGCCGACCGAGTTCGGCGACGGATGACGTGACGGCCGCGGTCAAAGCGTCAATGTCACGGACGTCGACTGCGGCCGTGATGATGCGCCGATCGAGCGCCTCGACTGCCGCTGCGGTGTCCGCGAGTTCTGCTTCGGTCCCCATGGGGTATCCGATGTCGATGACTTCGCGAGGGATGTCGACGGCGATGATGTCGGCGCCTTCTTCTGCCAACCTGATGGCGTGGGCGCGGCCCTGCCCCCGCGCGGCACCGGTGATCAGAGCCACCTTGTTCTGTAACCGATTCATTCGAACCTCCTTGTCCGCACGACGCTGTCGCTGTCCACTGTCCGCTCAATCACCCGCCGCGTATGTCCCAAAAAGCTACGTCCGAACAACGAGTCCGCGGCGTCGCATATTGGCACAGTTTGTGACCGGCGACACCCCTATCGTCGGGCGGGACAGGATTCAGTCGGACAACGGATTGGAAGATCAACCATGGGAACACTCGAAGGCAAGGTCGCGCTGATCACCGGAGCTGCACGGGGACAGGGTTTGTCACACGCGACCGCACTCGCCGAGCAGGGTGCGGCTGTTGTGCTCGTCGACATCTGCGAGGACATCGGATCTGTGCCTTACGGTCTTGCGACGGACGAAGATCTGACTCTGGCCGAGAAGACAGTCGCTGCGATCGGTGGCCGAGTGCTGGCACGCAAAGTCGATGCCCGATCAGCTGAACAACTCGACGCCGTTGTAGCCGAGGTGGTCGAATCGTTCGGTTCGATCGACATCGTCGTCGTCAATCATGGGATCTGGAGCAGGGGTGCGCTGTGGGAATTGAGTGAGACCGACTGGCAAGACATGATGGATGTCTCGTTGACCAGCGTGTGGCGGGTATTGAAGGCGACTGCGGCGCAACTCATTGCACAACGTTCGGGATCGGTGATCCTGACGGCGTCGGTCAACGGGGTCGAGGGTCAGCCGGGGTCGGCGCACTATACGGCGGCCAAACACGGCGTTCTCGGTTTGATGAAAGCCGCTGCGCTCGAGTTCGCGCCTCACGGTGTTCGCGTCAACGCAGTGTGCCCGGGATTCGTCGACACTGCGATGACCAACTGGCAAGGCTGCTACGACATGACCGGTGGCAAGCCCGGCTCGACACGGGCCGAGCACGAAAAGAACGCCCACCACTGGCACGCTATCGGTGGGCTGATCCAGCCCGGTGAGATCAGCGGTGCCGTTGTGTGGTTGGCATCTGACGGCGCTGCCCGGGTCACCGGCGTGGCGTTGCCGGTCGACGGTGGTCACCTGGTGCTGCCGGCCTTCAACCCCGGGCCTGTCTTCTCGTGAGTGCCGGGCCTGCCTTCTCGTGAGTGCACTGCCGCCTCCTGCGTGTGCGGGAGGCGGCACTCGTCACGCGGTGTTGCTGGGCTTTTCGCCGAGATCGATCAGGTGGCCCATCCGGTCGCGCTTGGTACGCAGGTACGCAATGTTCTCGTCAGTCACACGGCCGGGAACTCCGATCCGCTCCTGCACCACGATTCCGTTGCCGGCCAGAGCCGAGCACTTGTCGGGGTTGTTCGTGATCAACCGAACGTGCCGAGTACCGAGCTCGGCGAGAATGTGTGCGCCGACCGAGTAGTCGCGGCTGTCGATGGGTAGTCCCAGCTCGGCGTTCGCATCAACGGTGTCACGCCCGCGTTCTTGCAGCGAATAGGCCTCGAGCTTCCGGCCCAGTCCGATCCCGCGGCCTTCGTGGCCGCAGAGGTAGACGAGGACGCCCTTGCCTTCGGCGGCGATCAAGGTCAACGACTCACGTAGTTGATGTCCGCAGTCGCAGCGCAGCGATCCAGCGAGGTCTCCGGTGAGACATTCGCTGTGCAGCCTCACCAGCGGCGCCACGTCGGAGCGTTCCGCGACGTCACCCATCGTCAGCGCCAGGTGCTCGACTCCGGTGGTGTTGTCGAAGAATGCGTGTGCGCGAAAGTTCCCGTACTCCGTGGGCAGATCGGCGCTGCCACGACGTTGCAATGCTGGGCCTGCGGGTCGCATCACCTCGACGAGCTGAGCGACAGAGATCATCGGTAGCTGGTGCCGGTCTGCGAACTCACTCAGTGCAGCGCCGCGCAACATTCCACCGTCGTCGTCAATGAGCTCACCGATCACTCCCACCTCGGTGAGACCGGACAGCCGCATCAGGTCGACGGCGGCCTCGGTGTGCCCGGGCCGCTCCAGCACACCCCCGGCGCGGGCCCGAAGTGGGAAGACATGTCCGGGCATTCGGAGATCACTCTGCCGGGTCGCTGATGCCGCGAGAGCCCGGATGGTGTGGGCGCGATCAGCCGCGCTCACACCCGTGCCCGAGCCCAGGGCATCGACAGTGACGGTGAACGCGGTCCCGTGGGCGTCGGTATTGTCCTCGACCATCAAGGGAAGCCCTAGGTCGTCGGCTCGGCTCGCTCCCATCGGTACACAGATGATTCCGGTGGTATGGCGGACCATGAAAGCCAATCGGCCGGTGGTCGCGAACTCTGCCGCCATGATCAGATCGCCTTCGTTCTCACGATCCGGATCATCGACGACAACCACCATGCCGCCCGCTCGGAGCGCTCGCAGCGCGGCATCGATGTCTGGTCGGGCAGTGTTCATTGTGATCCCCGATCTGTCAGAGCTGGGTGAGTGCGTGAAATGCACGATCGCGATAGACCGTCGGTGGTGGGTTGCCCTGGAAGCACGCCGATACGGCGCCGACCAGGATTGTGTGATCGCCCCCCGGATGGCGAGCGTAGGTGCTGCAATCGAGGGTGATCGATGAGCCGCTCAGTCGCGGCAGGCCGCGGTGATCGGGCTCGAAGGAGCCGCCGGCGAACTTGTCGGCGCCCCGCGTCGCGAACCGCAGTGCGAGATCTACCTGATCGGCGTGGATGATGTGCACGACCCAGTGTTCGGCCTCGGCGAAGACCGGATGGCATTCAGCGCCGGTCGAGAGGCACACCAGGATCAAGGCGGGATCGACTGACACCGAACAGAATGCGCTCGCGGTGAAACCCCATGACTTGCCGTCGGCGTCTACGGTGGTCACGATGGTGACACCGCTGGGAAACCGTGCCATCGCGTCTCGAAAACTGATGACCTGATCCATTTCGGGTGGTAGCACCGGTGACCTCCTTCAGTTCGATGAGTCTGTGGCATGAGCTTAGAAACTCCACGCCTGCGGTTATGTCTCACATCACTACAGCGTGGCAACACTGTCGCGGAATGCGACGTTCGACTTGTCGTTGAAGATGCGACCCTGATGCAGGATTCACCCGACTGGACTGCGAGGAGGTGGCGATCGACATGATCATCGAAGTGACGGGCGACGACCGAGGTGTGGTCGTTCGCGACACCGACGATTTAAAACGTCTACACGTGGAGTACCGTGCTCCGGCTACCGCGTCGCAACGAACACTGACCGACTCACACCTGTGCGCCGGCGTCGACGACAACGGCGCGAACATCTATGCCGACGTCCTGCGACAAGTCGCGGGCTCGGCGTCAGAACCTGCTTGGCACCGAAACTTCGACGCCATGCTCGGTTATGCCGAGGGCAAAGGGTGGTACGACCCTCAGACGCGGATCATCGCCGTACATGTCGTGACCAATGCAGACGTCGCCCACTGACCGGCACTCCCCCTATTCCGAATATCGAATGGAGATTCACCCATGACCATCAATGCCGTGATCGTCGACGCGATCCGAAGCCCATCAGGAAAAGGCAAGCCCGGCGGGGCGCTGTCGGGTTTGCACCCTGTCAACATGTTGCAGCAAACCCTCGAAGAGCTCCTGCGCCGCAACGACTTCGATCCCGTTCTCGTCGACGACGTCATCGCCGGGTGCGTGTCGCAGACCGGCGAGCAAGCCCTTAACATCGCACGGACGGCGGCGTTGGCGGCCGGACTACCGGAGTCGGTACCGGGCACCACCGTGGACCGCCAGTGCGGGTCGAGTCAACAGGCCGCGCACTTTGCCGCTCAGGGCGTCATCGCCGGCGCCTACGACGTGGTCATCGCGTGCGGTGTCGAGTCGATGAGCAGGATTCCGATGGGTGCCAGTTCGCAGGGGCAGGATCCCAATGGCGCTCCTCTCGCTTCCAGATACCCGGAAGGTCTGGTCGGCCAGGGCATCTCGGCGGAACTGATCGCTGCGAAGTGGAAGCTCGACCGCACGACCCTCGACCAGTACTCCGCCCGCTCCCACCAGCTGGCCGCCAAGACGGTCGCCGACGGTGGGTTCGACAAGGAACTGATCTCGCTACAGCTGCCCGACGGCGCGCGACACACCGCCGATGAAACCGTTAGGGCGTCGACGACGGTGGACGGCCTCGGGAACCTTCGCCCGTCGTTCGAATCGGTGCAATTCGCGGAGCGCTTCCCCCAGATCAACTGGAGCATCACGCCTGGGAACTCGTCGCCGCTCACCGACGGCGCATCGGCGGTGCTGATCATGTCCGAGACAAAAGCGCGCGAACTCGGACTCACCCCGCGGGCGCGATTCCACTCGTTTGCGGTGACCGGTAGCGATCCGTTGTACATGCTGACCGGCGTCATCCCGGCCACCGAGAAAGTATTCGCTCGCTCCGGACTCTCGGTCGGCGACATCGACACGTTCGAGGTCAACGAAGCCTTCGCGCCGGTGCCGCTTGCATGGGCGCACGAGGTGGGTGCCGACCTCGACAGGGTCAACCCCCGCGGCGGTGCGATCGCGCTCGGACATGCTCTCGGCGCGTCGGGCACCCGACTGCTGACGACGATGCTCGGCAGCCTGGAGGCGACCGGCGGCCGCTATGGACTGCAAACGATGTGCGAGGGCGGCGGCATGGCGAACGCGACGATCATCGAACGGCTCTGATCTACCGGTCGACACCACCTGTGTCCTTCGGCGACGGACCAGGGCACAGGTGGTTACGGTGGTCCCCATGACCACCGACTCGAGCGCACCGGACACGACTCGTCGTGTCCGGCTCGAAGCCGATGACCGGCGCGCGCAGATGATCAACGCCGCGATGACGGTTTTCGCCGGTAAACCGTATGAAAGCGTGTCCACCGAGGAATTGGCGCGCGCAGCAGGTACGACCCGGACGAATCTGAATTATCACTTCGGCAACAAGCGCAATCTGTATCTTGAGGCTCTGACTCAGTTCGCAACCCTGCCGTCGAAGCTTCCCCGAGTCGCCCTTGACGGCCCGGTGGAAGCGGGCGTCGACCGGTTGTTCGAGCGGTGGCTCGATCTTGTGGAGCGCAACCGCGAGACCTTCATGGTGTTGATGCACGCCCAACGTGCACCGGCCGACGATGTGGTGAGCGGGATCATCCAGGGCAGCCTGGCAGCCTGGGAGGACCGGCTGCTCGCGGTCCTCGGCCTACCGGAGGACGACTCGTCCGCGCGCGCCCGGATGCGGGCGTTCCAGGCAATGGTCGGAGCTGCCACCGAGGAGTGGCTGGCCACCGGCAACCTTTCGAAGCAACAGGTCCAAGAAATGCTGACCGGTGCGCTCCTGGCGCTCGGTCGTGCCGATCGAGCGGCCTCATAGAGTCACTGCCCGCTGCGATCAGGGTGTGGGCGTGGCCGGTTTGGTCGAAGTGATCGCCCAGATGCTCAGTAAACCTGCATGGGTGTCGTCGCGGATTGCAACACTTCTGCGGCGCTACCAGGCGGGATGATGGTGGTGCAGCTCACATCAGGGAGCGGTCGGGGTCACGCTCGGCACGCGCTGAGCGCGGCGGGCTGCATCGAGCCGAACTGGGAAGGGTTGAGACACATGATCGATCTGCACGGGCGTGTAGCCGTGATAACGGGCGTCGCCGACAGCCGCGGGCAGGGTGCCGCCACGGCCCGCCGATTGGCGGAGCTGGGCGCCAGCGTGGTCCTGTCCGACATCAAGTCCGATGAAACCGAACTGCGCGCCAAAGAGATCGAAGAAGCCGGCGGTCGGGCGATCTCGGTTCACGCTGATGTGCGCAGCGAAGACGACGTGGTCAATCTTTATCAACAGGCGAGCGAGGCGTTCGGTCGGATCGACATCCTGCACAGCCAGGCCGCGGACCTTCGCGGGCTCGGGGACCCCGGTGATCCGGATCTGGTCAACAGCACCGTGGAGATCTGGCGTCGGCAGTTCGAGACGATCGCGCTCGGGTCATTCCTCACGTGTAAGCACGTCATCCCGTTCATGAAGAAGAACGACGGGGGCGGCAGCATCATCTGCACAACGTCGATCTCGGGACTGACCGGCGAGGCCGGACTCACGACCTATGGTTCGGCGAAGGCTGCGGTCAATCAGTTGGTTCGGTCGGTTGCGGCCCAGTACGGCAAGTACAACATCCGTTGCAACGCAGTGGCTCCCGGTCTGGTCCTGACGCCGCCGGCACTGGACCTGGGCCAGGCCGCTGTCGACGTGTACGTCAAACACAGCGCACTGCCGCACGTCGCAGACCCCGAAGACATCGCGAACATCGTCGCCTTTCTGGCATCGGACGTCTCGCGGGCGATCACGGGCGAGGTCATCCGGGCCGACAGCGGCGTCACTGCGCACACACCACTATTGGCCGACACGTTGGTCCTCGAATGATTCGGATTGATCGGTACCAAAGCGTAGCCAACTATCAGGAGAGGCAGGGTCGACAGTGAGTAGTGATCGCAA
Organism: Williamsia limnetica; assembly: GCF_003217475.1. Classification (GTDB taxonomy): domain Bacteria; phylum Actinomycetota; class Actinomycetes; order Mycobacteriales; family Mycobacteriaceae; genus Williamsia; species Williamsia limnetica. Next base: position 15,712 of record NZ_QJSP01000022.1, read on the forward strand.
CAAGCGATTCGCCGGAAAGGTCGCGCTCGTCACCGGAGCGGGGCGAGGGCAGGGCAGGAGCCACGCGGTTCGGCTCGCTGAAGAAGGCGCTGATGTCATCGCCATCGACATTTGTCGGCCCGTCGCGTCGGTGTCGTACGAGATGGCGTCCGAAGCAGATCTCGAGGAGACGAAGAATCTCGTGGAGAAGCACGGGGGCAGGGCGGTCACTGATGTCGTCGACATCCGGGACTACATCAAACTCGAGAAGGTACTCGCGGCGGCGGTCTCTGAACTCGGCGGCCTCGATGTGGTGGTCGCCAACGCTGGGATCGCCAGTTACGCACCGGGACACGAGATCACCGAAGAGGCGTGGAACGACATGGTGGGCATCAACCTCACCGGCACCTGGCATACGCTCAAGGCCGCGGTGCCGCATCTTCTTGCTCGTGGAAGTGGATCGTCTGTCGTCCTGATCAGTTCGGCTGCCGGGTTGATCGGGCCACCCAACCTGGCGCACTATGTGGCGGCAAAGCACGGCATCACCGGGTTGATGCGGAGCTTCGCGAACGAACTGGCTGCCAGCGGTATTCGGGTCAACAGTGTGCACCCGACGCAGGTCGAGACTCCGATGATCATGAATGACGAGATTTTCCAGATGTTCCGCCCGGACCTGCAGGATCCGACGAGGGAGGACATCATCGAGGTCTCGACCGGCATGAACGCGTTGCCGACCCCCTGGGTTCAGCCGGACGATGTGTCGAATGCGGTGCTCTTCCTCGCGTCCGACGAGGCCCGGTTCATCACCGGTGTGGCACTGCCGGTCGATGCCGGCATCATCAACAAGGTCTGACCCGGGGCGGTCGGAACAGAAGAGCCGGGAGGTGCCCGATGGGCGCCTCCCGGTTCGTCTAGTAAGTGTGGACAGAAGAGATCAGACAGCGGGCTCGAAGTGTGCGATGTCGAGTATCTGACCGGACCGTTCTTCGGCCCAGACCGCGCGGACACGAGAGCCCTTGGGCAACTGGGACCGGATGTTCGCGGGGTCGGAGAAGTCGAGTCCGACGACGTAGTGCATGAGCAGAGTGTCTGCGCCGTCGAGCCTGATGCCGCCGATGGCGTACGGGGTCTTCGGGCCGCCGCGAAAGCCCTGCCAGGCCACGGTGAAGACCTCGAGATCGCCTTCGCCGGAGAGCTCAACCCACGTGTCGTTCGGGCGAAAGCTTTCCTCGCAATACGCCATCGGGGGAACATAGACCTTGTTGGAACCGCCGGTGTTGGCGTAGATCTTTTTGTCTTTGAGCCCGGTCATGAACTTGCCCCAGGTCTCGCCGAGGTGGATGTCGTAGTGCAGATCCCAGTGGACCTGCTGGGTGGTCGGTGAAGTCATGGTCTACCTGCTTTCTCTGGTGCTTTCGAAGACTGCGAGATTCTCGAACTGGAAGAATGTTCCGCCGGTGCCGTGGGCGAGTGCGCGGCGCGCGCCATCGACCTGCATGACGTCCGGTGCGTCCCCCAAGATCTGCCACGCAGCGTAGATGTACGGCGCCAGCTCTCCGGCCACCCCCGCATTGGTGCACTTGGGCCCACCCGACAGATTGACCGGGAGCGAGCCGCCGTAGCGACTCTCTGCAGACCTGATGAGGTCGATACCCTCGCCGGGCCCGCACAATTGCAGGGCCTCGAGCTGCATTGGCTGCATGTGCGCGTAGGGGGCGAAGACCTCGACGAGATCGAAGTCTTCTCGGGGATTGCGGATATCGGCCAATGAGTAAACGCGTCGGGCCAGGATTGCCAGATTCTCCATGACGGCGAAATCGCCTTTGCCGCCACCGAGATACGGGTCGCCGGAGGTTCCGATCGCCTTGATGAGCGCCGGGGTGGTTCGCAGGTCTGCAGCTGATTCCCTGGTCGTCACCAACATCGCGTTCGCAGATGTCGAGACCGGGCAGACCATGGCCTGGGTCAGCGGGGACGACAACGGCGGAGATGCCAATACGTCCTCTACGGTCAGGGTGTATCGCAGATGCGCATACGGGTTGAGCGAGGCCTTTTCGTGGTCGGCGACCGCGATCGCCGCGTAGTCCTCGGCGGTGGTCCCGTGCCGTGCCTGGTAGGCGCTGGCAGCGAAGGCGCCCATGTGGAAACCGCCCATCCCCAGTGGCTGCTCCACGATCATGGGGGAGTTCGTGTTGATTGCCGCCTGCAGATCCTGCGCACCGTAGAACGTCGGGCCGCCCAGACACAGCACGCGCTGGTGTGTTCCGGAGCGGACCATTCGCGCCGCAACCTGCATGAGGTTGCCGCCCGTGGTGCCACCGGTGTTGAGGACCACGACGGGAACGTCGGATCCGATGCCGAGTTGTCTCGTCTGGAACTTGCCGCCGAGCACGGTTCCCTCGAAACCGTCGATGTTGCCGACGACGATGGCGTCCAATGATGACGGACTCGCCCCGGCATGTTCGAGTGCGGCGTGTGCGGCTTCTCTGCAGAGTTCGGTGAACGATTTGGTCTGTTTGCGCGGAGAGGCTGCCTCGGTGATGCCCACTCCGGCGACCACAGCCTGATATGCCATCTACACGCCTTCCACGATGAGTACGGTGCTGTCGAGGACGACGGTCCCCGTGATGGTGTCGACGGAATGTGCCACCGCGGTGTGCAGGTTGTGGTCGGACTCCAGCCGTTCAATGACCTCGAGCAGACGCAGGGCCCCGTTGGCCAGCCCGGGGTAGTTTGTCGCTGCGCCGCCGGATGGGTTGATGTGTTCGGGCGTCAAGGATTTGTCGAGCCCAAGTGCTGCGAGAAGCGGCTGATGGAGTGCTGCTGACGGGGCGGTGAACTCGACCAGATCGACGGTGTCCGCGGCGTCGCCGATCCCGGACGACCGGTACGCGCTCGCCGCGGCCCGTGCAGTCGACGCACCGGGATCCTTGAGCCAGTCGGTGTTCTCGAGATAGCTTCCCGTCGCGTGCCCGACTCCGGTGATGAGGGCGCCACGCGCTGTCAATCGGGCAGCTCGCGCCGGTGAGGCGAGTACCACCGCCGCTGCGCCTGTGCTGTACGCGGGAAGCATGAGTTCGGTCAACGGCCAGGCCGACGGGGGTGATCCCAGGATCTTCTGCGCGCTGGCCAATTCGGGCCGCATGGACCGCGCTGATCCGGCGCCGGCCGCGATGGCACGGGAGGTCAGTTCGGCCAGCTCCTCGAGCGTGGTGTGCTGCTGTTCGATGGCCCAGGCGGCGTGCAGACCGTACGACGTTCGGGTGGTCATGCCCACGGGCCGCGCGAAGTGCGCGTCGAAGGCCAGGTTCGACAACTGATCGAGAAACTCCTGCCGCAGGGCTCCGCGAGTCGACGTCTCGGGGTTGTAGGCGCCGACGGCGACCGCAATGTCGACATCGCCCGATGAGATCGCCTGTGCGGCAGCAATGATGGCGGTACCGACATCGGATTCCAGCCGGTAGGAGTCTTTCAGGTATCCGCCCGATGCGGAATTGGTGAGCCCGCTGGAGATGCTGCGGCCGTCCAAAATGTCCATCGATGCGGTGATCGTCAGACCGATCTCGTTCCGATTGACGTTCGCGGCGCGTAGCGCATCCGCTGTGGCCTGATAGACGAGTTCGTCGACCACCGCGTTGTGCTCCTCGCGCCACGAGGTCGTCGCGATCCCGGCGACGTGGACGGGGTCGAAGGGGCGATGCCGGCGGAGCGGGTCAACCACGGTGCACCAGCCCTGCGGGTGGCGGTGAGCCGTGAGCCGAATTCGGCGGCGTTTGCATACTAAGGACTCCTAGTCGGTTGGCCGGCAAGGCTGCCGGGAGGCGTGCGGGAGCGCTGCAGTTCTCTACACGAAGCGCTTTTTCAAGAGAGGCCTGTCGATCTTGTTGGTTGCCGTGCGGGGTATCGAGTCGACGATTTCGATCCGGCGGGGTCTCTGGAGCCCACGCAGGTTGGGATCGGACTCGCAGTACGCTGCGATATCCGCGGCACTGACACCGGGTTCGGTCGGTACGACGATGGCAGTCACTTGATTCGAGAGCCGCTCGTGCGGGGTACCGATGACGGCAACCTCGGCGACGAGCGGTGATGCGCTGAGAAAACCCTCGACCATCTGTGGAAAGACGTTCTCACCGCCGCTGATGATCATGTCGTCCGTGCGGTCCACGTAGTAGAGGTATCCGTCTTCGGCTCGGCGAACGAGATCGCTTGTCCGGAACCATCCTTCGGGAGTGAACTTATTCGAGTTCGCCTCCGGGAGTTGCCAATAGCCTGGTGTCACCGCGTCACCGCGCACCCAGAGTTCACCGATGTCACCGGTACCGACGTCTTCCCCGAGAGGCGTGACGATGCGGATCTCGACGATCTGTTCCAGTGGTTTGCCCATCGAACCCTCGCGGCGGTCCTCATGCGGAGGTTCGGTGATCGAGACACCGCTCTGCTCGGTCTGCCCGTAGATGTTGACCGGCACGATGTTCGTGGCGGCGGTCAACGCCGTCAGGCGGCTCTGGGGCAGCGCCGACCCGCCGATCGCACACACCCGGATCGAATCGAGTGGCAATCGGGTGTCGCCGAGTTCGTTGACGATGTCGATCATCATCGCGGGTACGAGAGCTGTCACGGTGATCTGCAAGCGCGCTGCATCCTTGAGCCACTCCCGCACCGCCCACCTGCGCAGCGTCGTGGTCCCGCCGGCCAGCAGCATCGGCAACAGGACCAACTGGAGGCCACCCACGTGGAACAGCGGTGTACAGACCAGGGCGCGGTCATCGCGCGTGATCGACCAGACGTCGATGGCGGCCTCGCTGACGGCGCCACAGTTGCGATGGGTCTGTCGGACACCTTTGGGCTGCCCGGTGGATCCACTCGTGTACATGAGTACGGCGTCGTCGCTGTCGAGGCGTGGCACGACGTCGGTGATCGGTTCGGTGGTCGAGATGATCGCCGGAAGCGTGGTGAAGACGCCCTCGGTGTCGTCCGACGAGACGATGCGACCCAGAATGTCGAGCCCCTCGAGGGCGTCCACGGTGCGGGGGACGTCGACCGCGGTGGTGAAGACCCATTGCACATCGGCGTCGATCGTGGTGTGGCGCAAGGCGGACGGATGGAACAGGTAGTTGTAGGGAACAACCACGGCGCCCGCCTGCCAGATCCCCAGCAACGTGACGATCCACTCGGGTTGGTTGTGCATCAGGATGCCGACGCGTTGCCCGGGCAGAACGCCTCGGTCGACCAGAAACCGTGCCACCCGCGCAGCCCTGTCGAAGAGGTCGACGTAGGTCACTTCGTGCGTGTCGTGGCGGATCGCCACTGCGTTCGGAGTCCGGTCGGCAGTCCGGCGGAGGTTGGTGTAGAAGTTCAACGTTTCTTCCTTCCGTCGCGAGTGATCGCGACATCGCCCGGCGTTCACAAGGCGCTGACCTCGATGTTTCCCGAGCGTAATCCGATCGACCGACCAAAAGTTGTCGCACTATGCGACGCGGGACTCGCTCGAGGTGTCCCGGAAAGCAACAGATTTGCGGCCGGGCGAATGCATACGGTCGAAGTGAACAACCCGGTTCGAGGAGCAGGAGGCTCAGACACATGGTGGACAATCCGGCCGATGACACCGCGGACGGCGATGTCAGGCTCGACCTTTCCGATCACGTCGCGACGATCACCATCGATCGTCCGTCGGCGCACAATGCGTTGACCGTGGACATGATCCGGACGTTGGCGGCCGCCATCGATAGCGTTCGCGGCGATGACGAAGTCCGGGCTGTGATCGTCACCGGCGCCGGCGACAAGGCCTTCAGTGCCGGGGGAGACCTGGGTGAGCTGATCCCTCGGCTCACGGCCGGGGAGCTCGAGGTTCTCATCCCGGACGCGTCAAAACGCTTCTTCTCTGACGTCTACAAGCCGATCATCGCCGCTGTCAACGGATTCTGCCTGGCGGGCGGGCTGGAGATATTGTTGGGTACTGATCTGCGTATCGCGGCTGATCACGCGACGTTCGGTCTGCCCGAGGTGCACTGGGGTGTCATCCCGGGGGGTGGTTCCCACGTCCGGCTACCTCAGCAACTCGCCTGGCCACAAGCGATGCACCTTTTGCTCGCGGCAGAGTCGATCGATGCGGCAGAAGCGTTGCGGATCGGCCTGATCAACGAGGTGGTCGCGCCCGATGAGGTGATGCCCCGGGCGCGGGAGCTCGCTCAGAAGATCGCCGCCCACGCACCCGTCGCCGTTCAGACCGCGAAGGAGATCGCCGTCAAGGCTCTGGGCAACGAACCGCGTTTCAATCTGGAGACCGCGCTGAACGAGCGGGTGCTGGCCACGCGCGACGCTCGCGAAGGACCGAGAGCATTCATCGAAAAACGTCAACCTCGATATGAGGGCAAGTGAAGAGCACAGGAGATTCCCGATGACCCATGACCTCCCCCCGACCGTGCACGCAGACAGTCGCGAACTCGTCGAGTCCATCTACGAGGCGGTGGACGGTGTGGCCGCGGCCTACCCGCGGGCAACCTTTCTCAAGCGAGCCCGTGAAAAGGGAGATGCGGCCGAGCTGTGGCAGGCACTCGTGGATGCTGGACTCCTGGCGATCGGTGTGCCGGAGTCGCTGGGTGGTGCGGGTGGTGGGCTGACCGGCAACACTGCGGTCATGGAAGCCCTTGCCAGGGCCGGTATCCCACCGTTGCTCTACTCGCTGACGTCCTTCTCGCGTGAAGCGATCATCCGCTATGGCAGTGAACAGCAGATCAACGATCACGTGCTGAGCACCCTGTCGGGCGAACGAAAGATCTGTTTCGGCGTCACCGAGCCCGAGGCCGGTACCAACTCCTTTGCGCTGCGTACGACGGCCAAGAAGACAGACGACGGCTACCGTATCTCGGGACAGAAGGTATTCATCTCGGGGGCCGATCAGGCGGACCACATCCTGCTGTTGGCGCGTACCGCCGCGCCTGGTGAAAAACTCACCCGGCGTACTGGTTTCGGCCTCTTCATCATTGATCTGTCTACCCCCGGAATCACGCTGAATCGCCTCGACATCGAGTGGTACGCACCCGAGAACCAGTACGAGATCTTCTTCGACGACGTTGCGGTGGGAGAGTCCGCGCTGATCGGGGAGGACGGCCTGGGTTTCGATTACCTCCTGGATTCGTTGAACCAGGAACGGGTGACGATCGCGGCCTGGGCACTGGGCCTCGGGAACGTGGCACTGGAGAAGGCAGTCGTCTACGCGAAGGAACGCGCACCATTCGGGAAACCGATCGGTGCGAATCAAGCGGTGCAGCATCCCCTGGCCCTGGCGAAGGCTCAGATGGAAGCGGCCAGGCATGTTATGTACGCCGCTGCAGCCGGTTACGACTCCGGGCTCGACGCCGGTGGACAGGCGAATATGGCGAAGCTGCTCGGTAGCAAGGCCGCTCTGGCGGCCGTCGAAGCCGCGATACAGACGCACGGTGGCTCGGCGTTCGTCTACGAGACCGATGTGGTCACCCTGTGGCCGATGATCAGGATCCTGCAGATCGCGCCGCTGAACAACGAGTCGATCCTCAACTTCATAGCCGAACGAGTTCTCGGCCTGCCGCGCAGTTCTTGATTGAAGTCCCGCAAATCTGTCGTCCGACGGGGTCCGCTCCCGCTGCACCTCGACGTCGAACCAACTGGCAAGGACCAGGCGACGCGGCGAGGCGCCGGTGGTCATCGTTGCAGTGATGCGTATCCCAGGGCAGACCACGATTTTCGAGACGGCGGCGGTCAACCGGTCATCAAGGCTCTCCAGTCGGCGGATCAGGGCACGGTCGCTTCCGAGGTGCATACCGTGCGGAGATTCTGCAGGAACCCGAGGCCATCTGCGGCGTTCGAGCTCGCGTGGATCACCGTGACCGCCGCCGAAATGCTTGTCGACCCTGTCTCGTGAGAAAAACGGACAATGTGATTCGGGTCATGGTGTGTCTCTGAGTCCGGAACGGTGATGACTCAGAGTGCGACAACGTGGATCCGATCTGAGATGTCACAGTCGTGAGGATGATGCGCGTGCGTTAGATGCGCGACCCAACTCTCGACAGGAGGCCACGCGGAGCGATGGCAGACGACGACATCTCACTGTTGCGCAAAGAAATCGGTGAGTTCTTGCAGACTCATGACCCGGCCGACACCCCTCGGACCGAGTTCTTACGGGCCCGTTTCGACGCCGGACTGGCATGGGTGCACTATCCGGAGGGCTTGGGCGGGCGGGGTCTCGATGCTGCTCTGCAGCCGGCCGTCGACGCGGAGTTCGCGGCCGCGGGCGCACCGGACAACGCCCCGCACCGCAACGTGATCGGCCTGGGGATGGCGGCACCGACGTTGCTGAAATACGCGACCGAGGCGGATCAGCGTCGCTGGCTCCGACCGTTGTGGACCGGCGAGGAGATCTGGTGCCAGCTGTTCAGTGAACCCGGGGCCGGTTCGGACCTGGCCACAGCAGGGACCCGGGCTGTTCGCGAGGGCGATGACTGGGTGGTCAACGGGCAGAAGGTATGGACCTCGCTCGCCCACGAGGCGTCGTGGGCGCTGCTGATCGCGCGTACCGACCCCGACGTCCCCAAACATCGAGGACTGTCGTACTTTGTCTGCGATATGTCGTCGCCAGGCATAGAGGTGCGCGCACTGCGGCAACTCACCGGCGAAGCCGAGTTCAACGAAGTCTTCCTGGGCGATGTGCGGGTTCCCGACGCGAATCGTCTAGGCGAACTGGGGGAGGGGTGGAAGGTCACCCAGACGACCCTGATGAACGAAAGGGTCGCGATCGGGGCTGGGATCGCACCCCGTGAAGGCGGCCCCATCGGGTTTCTCACCCAAGCCTGGCGTGATCAGACCGGCGCGCGCTCCGGGGCACTGCACGATCGGACGCTGTCCCTCTGGGCGCGCGCGGAGGCGGCCCGGCTCACCACGGCACGACTGAGACAGCAGATGGCCGCGGGCCTGCCCGGACCAGAGGGTTCGGGTGCCAAGCTGAGTTACGCGCTTCTGGCCCAGGATGTCTCGAACGCAGAGGTCGACCTGCAGGGTCATCTCGGCATGCGTTTCGACGACTACTCCTCGCGGCGGCCCGATCTCGACGAGGAAGGCCGCCGACCGGCTGGCTACAGGTTTCTGCGGACCAAAGGTAACTCCATCGAGGGCGGCACCTCCGAGATCATGCGCACCATCATCGCCGAGCGGGTACTCGGGCTGCCGGCCGAGCCACGAGTCGATGTGGACATCCCCTGGAAGGAACTCAAGCGATGACGACAGTGATCAACCCGGCCATCCCTGACCTGCTCTACTCCGAGACCGAGGAGTCGTTGCGAGAAGCCTTGGTGGATGCGCTCGATCGTTCGAATGATTGGCCGGTCAGGCTGGCCCGTTCGGAATCAGAAGCAACGGTCGACTCGACCTTGTGGCGGACACTCGCGGCCGACATGGGACTGGCCGGGCTGCCGATCGGCGAGCCCGAAGGCGGCGCCGGTGCCTCGTGGCGGGAGTCGGCGGTGGTCATGGAGGAACTCGGGCGGCGGGTCGAGGCGGTGCCGTTCCTTGGGTCCGCGATCACCGCGACTGCGTTGCTCGACGCGGTCGGCGGCGGCGACGTGCTCCGCCAGGTCGCGGCCGGCGAGATGGTCGCGGTGTTGGCGGTGGCTGCCGACACCCCACCGTGGCATCGGCCGCACGCTGTGGTTCGTTCGGATACCGGGGCCCTGGTCGGGCGGGTTCCGTCGGTCACTGACGCGTTGATCGCAGACCTGTTTCTCGTAGTGGTCAGTGATGAGCTGTATGCCGTACCGGCACGGTCTGTCTCAGTCACCCCTGTGACGTCTCTGGATATGACCCGGCAATTGGCGGACCTGCATTTCGACGATGCAGAAGGCATGCTGATCGCCTCCGGCCCGGACGTCACATTGGCAGCCGAACGTGCGCTGACCCTGTCGGTCGCGATGCTCGCGTCCGAGCAGCTCGGCGTGGCCGAGGCCTGTCTGACGATGGCCGTCGAGTACCTCAAAGAGCGGCGGCAGTTCGGACGTGTCCTCGGCTCCTATCAAGCGCTCAAGCACCGCCTCGCGGATCTATGGGTCGACATCACCCACGCTCGCGCGGCGGCGCGGCATGCTGCCGGGTGCGCCGCAGACGACAATCCGGACTTGCCGATCGCAAGTGCATTGGCGGGCATCGTCTGTGCTGAGGTGGCACTGAAAGCGGCCCAGGAGTGCATTCAACTGCACGGCGGGATCGGCTTCACCTGGGAACATCCGGCCCACCTGTTCCTCAAGAGGGCCAAGTCATCGACATTGATGTTCGGTGGGGTCGATGGCCGGCGCGAGCATCTAGGGACGCTCGTCGGAATCACCAGCGATGCTGGCTGGGAAGGCGACTCGACACCATGAGTGACTTGACTGGAAAGACGGCCGTGGTGACGGGCGGCAACGGCGGGCTCGGTCTCGGCCTGGCGACGGGGTTGGCCGCAGCGGGCGCCGACATCGCGATCTGGGCGCGGAACGTGGAGAAGAGTCAGGCTGCGGTCGAGACTTTGCGGAAACACGGCGTGAGGGTGGAAGCGGTCGCGTGCGATGTCGGCGACGAAGCCGCCGTGGTGCGCGCGACGGCAGAAACAGTCGAGGCGTTCGGCAAGATCGACTGCCTTGTGGCCAACGCCGGAATCGCCAGTGCCGACAGGTATGTCGACACCTCACTCGATGAATGGCATCGTGTTCTTCGCACCAACCTCGACGGCACATTTCTGACGACCCGCGAGGTGGCCCGCCACATGATCGACCGCGGCGAAGGTGGGTCGATGATCGTCTTGTCCTCGACGATCACCAAGTACGGCGCGGCCGGCCAGGCGGCGTATGCCGCGAGCAAGAGTGGATGCGCTGCGCTCGGCCGGACCCTGGCGGTGGAAATGGCGCGCTACCGAATCCGCTGCAACGTGCTGATCCCCGGGTGGGTGGCGACCGATATGAACACGCATCTGCAGGCCGATGAACGGTTTGTCGACAGCACCACTCGGCGGACCCCAGTACGCCGGTGGGCGACTCCCGACGAGTTCCATTCGGTTGCATCCTTTCTGGCCGATCCGAGTTTGACGTTTCACACCGGTAACGAAGTGATCGTCGACGGTGGCTACACGATCTTTTGACCCTGCATTCTGATCTGAAAGGCTCGACGTGACACTTAGTTTTGATTTCTCCGGTCGCACCGTGTTGGTGACGGGCGCCGCCCAGGGCATCGGGAAGGCGCTTGCCGATCACTTCGTCGGCGCGGCGGCCCGCGTGGTTGTCGCCGACCGCGATGCCGAACTGTTGAAGCAGCAATGGCCCGACGAGGGCGAATCGGTCCTGCGCCTAGAACTCGACGTCGCCGACGCCGAGTCCGTGCGCGTCGGGATCGAGCAAGTGGTCCGCACGTGGGGGTCGATCGATGTGGTGGTGAACAACGCGGGCGTCGCCCGTGACGCGGTGGTGTGGAAGATGACCGATGAGCAGTGGGACACCGTGCTCGCGGTCCACGTCACCGGCACGTTCAACCTCACCCGCGCCGCAGTTCCACATATGCGCACGGCCGGCTTCGGTCGAATCATCAACGTGACTTCCTACACCGGTATGCACGGCAACATCGGGCAATCCAATTACGCCGCGGCAAAGGGCGGGATCATCGGGTTCACCAAGTCGGTGGCGAAGGAGACTGCCCGGTTTGGGATCACGTGCAACGCCATTTCGCCGAACGCCGCCACGGCGATGGTAGCTGCCGTGCCACCGGAGAAGTTGGCAGAGATGACGGCGACCGTCCCGATGGGCCGGTTCGCCGATCCTTCGGAAATGGCTGCGGCGGTGGCTTTTCTGGCGTCGGACGAGGCGGCGTACATCACCGGGGTGGTCCTGCCTGTCGACGGTGGGGTGTCGATGTAGCGGTCGTGCAGCTGGATTGAGAAACGCCCCGGGAAGTTCCCCGGGGCGTTCTTGTTCACGGAGCCTATGGCAGAGCTACGGTTGCGGCGCCATCGAGGACCCGCGTTCCATCGGCGAGGTCGGCCCAAACATCGCACACCGCAGCGCCTCCCGAGATATCAGTGACCACTCCACCCGCTATCACCTCGTCGCCCGCTCGGACGTTTCCGCGGAAGCGGCACTTGATCCCCGAGAGCGCGGCACCCGATCCGACCCAAGCGGTGAGCATGTCGACGATGTAGGCCATCGTCACGCCGCCCTGGTTGATCTCGCGATCCCCGAGTCCGGCAGCGGCCACCGCGTCCAGGTCGAAGTGAATCGGGTTGGGATCTCGCAGGATCAAGGCCATCTGGCGAATGTGCTCGCCACTGACCGCCTTGACCTGGAAACGCGGGATCTCGGTGCCGATTGCGATAGTGGTCCCGATCGTCATTCTCGTCCTCTCTTGAACAGGTACACACTTTCGACAGAGCCCATGTCACGTTCCGTGTCGTCGAACACGGTGACCACCACCGTGACGCTGTCGAGGACTGACCCGTCCCGGGTGGTGCGGCGACCTGTGTCGGTGATCGTAGCGGTGGTCCGGTAGGTTGAACCCACTTCGAGCGGATGTCGTTGTTCGATCTCGCAGGTGCCGAACAGCAATGTGTCCTGGGGTCGTTTGTGAGCCAGCGTGCAGAGCTCCTCGACACTGATTCCCATGCCGCGCAATGCGATCACCAGGAACCAGAGGGAATGTGCCTGCGTTCGGTCATCGCTCGGACGGAGTAGCGCGTGGTCTGCGATCCGGCTCTCGTATTCTGTGACGGTCGTGTGGTCGCCGGGTAATTCGCGTCCGGCGAGGTCCGGACTCAGTTCGGCCAGAGATGTGGTCACCTGGGGTGACTCCCTTCGTGGATGATCTGCTCCGTCAGTAGGACCGTGGGAGGCCGAGTGTGTGCTGCGCGATGTGGTTGAGAACCATCTCGGTCGACACCGGCGCGATCTGCTGCAACCGGATGATGCTCCAGAGATCGGCGAGCCCGTACTCGTGGGCCAGCCCGTTTCCGCCGTGCACCTGGATCGCGGTGTCGAGGGCGGTGTGGCCGGCCTTGGACGCGAGGTACTTTGCCATGTTCGCTTGTTCGCCGGACGGAAGGCCGGCATCGAACAGGGCGGCCGCGCGCCACGTCATCCCGCGGGCGGCTTCGAGCTGGATCTTCGCCGCCGCCAGCGGATGCTGCACTGCCTGGTAGTTGGCAATCGGGGTGTTGTTCCAGACCGCGCGGGTCTTGGTGTACTCGCACGCCCGATCGATCGCGTACTGCGCGATACCGGTGCAGATCACAGCGCTGAGCACACGCTCGGGATTGAGACCGTCGAAGAGTGGTACAAGCCCACGATCGACCTCGCCGACGATGTCGGCGGCCGGGACGCGCACGTTGTCGAAGAACAGCGTGAATTGCCGCTCCGGCGCGGACAATGCGGTCGGGATCATCTCCATCGAGAGGCCCTCGACCTTCGGATCGACGATGAACAGCGAAAGCTTTCCCCGGCCGGTGGACTCGTCTTTGCCGGTCCGGGCCACGAGCAGAAACTTGTCGCAGTGATCCACGCCGGAGATGTAGTACTTGGACCCCCGGATGACCCATTCGTCGCCTTCCAGGGTGGCGGTGGTCGACACGTTGTGCGAGTTGGAGCCGGCATCGGGTTCGGTCAGCGCGAAGACGAACTTGAGCGCACCGCTGGCGATCCCGGGGAGGAACGCCTGCTTCTGCGCTTCGGTTCCGTGAAGAGAGAACACGCTGCCGGCGATCCCCTGGGACAGCACCATCGCGAGCTCGGGGCACCCCCCGGCAGACATCTCTTCGAGAACGATGGCCTGCTGGGTCAGGCCGGCCCCACTGCCGCCGTACTCCTCAGGGATGTTGAGACCGAGGTATCCGCCTGCGCCCAGTTCGTCCCAGAGTTCCTGCATGGGCTCGCCTGTGATCGAGCGTTCGCGATAGTACGAATGGCCGTACTTTCCGACGATCTTCGACACCGTGGACCGCAGCATGACTTCTTCGTCAGTGGGCAGCAAAGGCAACGAGGCGGCCTGATCGGTGTGTGACTCTGTAGCGGTAGACACCATGTGACGCGAGACCTCCTGGGGGATCGGGACGGTCGGCTGGGGTGGTTCACTGCAGCCAACATGCTCTGATAACGATGGCATGCGGTCGGCGGTGCGAGATGTCTCTTTTCGAGCCACATCCCCTCCGGGCCTCAGAAGTTGGTAGAACTCAGATCGATTCCGAGAGCCCGGACCTTCCGGTACAGAGTGGACCGGGCAATTCCTAGCTTGTCCGCGGCAAGTCGTTTGTTGCCGCGTGTCTCACGTAACGCGTTGATGATCGCCCGTGCCTCGACCTGCTCGAGACCGGCCAGCCGGCGACGCGAGGCGCGGACGCGGTAGTCCGAGGGGAGGTCCTGTGCGCCGATGTAGTCACGATGTCCAGTCCTCAGCAGGGTGCGGACTAGGGTTTCGATCGAGGCGACGTTCCGGTCCCAGTCGAGCCGGCTCAGCGTCTGCACGGCATCAGACATCCAGTGCACCTTGCGGTCACTGTCCGAGTACCGCGCGCTGAAGGTGTCGAGTAGCAGTGGGAGATCATCGAATCGCTCGGCCAGGGGCGGCACTTCCAGCACACAGTCGAACCACTCGACCAGTGGAATGGCCGCGTTGCCTGCCTCATCGGTCGTCATCGTTGCCGCGACCGGTACGCCCCGGTCGCGCGCCACCGCCAGAGAACTGGCGACCGTGCGTTGGACGTCGTCGTCGATGAGCTCGAGGTGGCGCAGTATCACCGGTGATTCGCCGTCGCAGGACGCACTATGGACGGCCGACAACCACTCCTGCGACTGATCAGATCGATAGGCGCGGGCATCAATGACCGACGCGCTGGTTCCGAGCATGCTCGTCAGCACCGCGAACTTTCCGGTGCCGGCCTCGCCGACGGCAAGCGTGGACAGCTCCGTCACCGCGGTTGCCTTGTCGCACAGACGTTGCCAGGCCGAACTGTTGCCGACCAAGCCGGGTAGCACCGACTTCCGAAAGGTGGGAAGGGGCGCCGCAGAGTCGGAGACCGGCTTGACTCGCATGAGGGCGCCGACCAATTCGGGACCGTCAGAGACCGGCGTGACGTGCACGTCTACGAATGAGCCGTCGGAAAGGGTCAGTGATCGCACCTCGGTGGTGGTGTTGACCGCCATCGCTCGCGCCGCGTGCTCCCACAGGATGGGCTGATCAGCGGTGGAGACGATCCTGGACGCGGCGGCGTTGCTGATGACGGTGTGCTGGTCGAGACAGATCACGGGATGGCGACTGTCCCGGTTGTCAGACAAAAAGGCGTTGAACAGAAGGTGTTCGCGGCGCGTCGCCACGACTGCGAGTTCGCGCTCGATGGCCGCGGCGACCTCGCGGACCCAGGACAGCATGATCGGACTGGTGTCCTCGTACCGGCAGGTGAGATTGAGGGTGCCGATGATGCGCTTGCTCACCGGATGCGTGATCGGCGCGCCGGCGCACGTCAACTGCAAAGACTGCTCGAAGAAGTGCTCGGGCCCGGCGACCATCGACGCACGACCGGTCTCCAAGACCATCCCGCCGCTGTTGGTTCCCACGGACGTTTCCGCGAACGAAAAGCCCGGGAGTACATCGTGCTGGTCGAGTCGGCGAGTCAGTCGAGAGTCCTCCACACATCGCTGCAAGACCTGACCCTCGGAATCAGTGATTGTCAGACTGCTGAAAGAGTCGACCAGTGTGGCGCGGCGGGCCTCGATGATCGGACCGGCGACGGTCAAGAGATGCTCGTTCGGTGCCGCGTTCTTCTCGTGTACCGGCCGGGACCGCTCGGGCTCGAGGCCGTACATCATCGACCGGCGCCACGATTGCATGATCTCGCCCCGAACAACCCCGTTGTGGACCTCCGCGTCTCCCGACAGAAATCTTTCACGAACCTGGAGGAGGGTGCGAGTGCGTTCGTCTAGTGCCACCGGATTCTCCTTTGAAGCTGGCGTGCGGGCCTGATCGCGCGATGGCTGATCCGTCCTGCACCGATTGTGATGTGGGCCACGAAGCCATCGTACGACTACTGACCTCGATGTCAATAGTCGGGCCGCGGGCCTGGTTGGTGCAGGTCGGCAGCGACGGTGCGTCTTGTGTGTCGTTTTGCGTCATCACGTGTGGGCGGCCACACATACGGTGATGTCAATCGCTTCCGACCGAAACCCATGCATCACCCAGCGTGATAGGAGAAACACTGTGACACAGTCGATTCAGCGTCCGGAGTGGGCCAACACCGGATCACCGGCGCAAACCTCGGAGGGCGCCGACGAGGCCCTCGTCCTCGAGTTCATGAGTGCTCTCGAATCCAATGACGCCGACGCACTGATCTCGTACTTCATCGAGGATGGCATGTATCAGAACATGCCTTTGCCGCCGGCGTACGGGCGTGACGCCGTGCATGCGACGTTGGCCGGGCTGTTCTCAGTGCTTCGAATCGATAAAATTGACACCTTGCACATTGCCTCCCGCGGGGACATGGTCTTCACCGAGCGGGTCGATCTCCTGACCGCCCTGCCGACCGGTAAGTCGTTCGAATTGCCCGTCCTCGGGGTCTTGCAACTGCGCGACGGCAAGATCGCCGCCTGGCGGGACTATTTCGATCTGAGGGCGTTCGAGACGGCTGTCGATTTCGCGCTCGGCGCTCCCTGAACTCATCGGGCCGTCAATACTCACCGCACACCTAGCATCAGGAGATCGCACCATGGCAAGCAACTACGGAAATGTCGAGTTCGGGGCGTTCTTGGCGCCTTGGCACAAAGCCGAGACCGACGCGAACTACGCCATCCATTCCGACCTCGAACTGGTCGAGCACATGGACCGACTCGGTTTCGCGGAGTTCTGGATCGGCGAGCACCATTCGGGGGGAGTCGAGATCGTCTCTTCACCGGAGGTCTTCCTCGCCGCCGCTTCGCAGCGGACCTCGCGGATCAAGCTTGGTCTCGGCGTGGTGTCACTGCCTTATCACCACCCGTTCATGGTGGCCGAGCGTCTCGTGCTCCTGGACCACTTGTCGCGCGGGCGTGTGGTTTTCGGTGCGGGACCGGGGCAGCTGGTCGATGACGCCAACATTCTCGGTATCGACCCGGTCCAGAGCCGTAAAAAGATGGAAGACGCGTTCGACGTCATTCACCGGTTGCTCAACGGTGAGACCGTCACCAAACAGACCGATTGGTTCACGTGCAACGACGCTTACCTGCACGTCACGCCATACTCGACGATAGACAAGGCCGTCACCGCCACCGTGTCGCCGACCGGTCCGAAGCTTGCCGGAAAGTACGGTGCAGGGATCCTCTCCCTGGCTGCGACCAACCCGGATGCGATTGGCCTGCTCGCCGACCATTGGCAGATCGCGGAGCAGCTGGCGGCGGAGAACGGCCAGGTGGTCGATCGACGGAACTGGCGCCTGACCGGGATCATGCACGTTGCCGAAACTGAAGAGCAGGCACGAGAGGACGTCCGGCACGGGCTGCTCTATCTGCTGAACTACCTCTCCGAGGTGACCCCCGGATTCCCGAAGTTCCCCGATGTGGACTCCCTGATCGACGGGATCACCAGCAGTGGTCTGGCTGTGATCGGAACACCGGAAATGGCCATCGCGCAGATCGAACGGCTGCAAGACGCTTCGGGTGGTTTCGGCAAGTTCCTCGTGCTCCACGGTGAGTGGGCCCGCCCGGCGGCGGGGCTCAAGAGCTTCGAACTCATCGCCGAGAAGGTGGCACCAGTCTTCAACGGCACGGCCGCGTCCCGCCGGCGCGGATACGACCAGACGGTCAACAGCAACCGTGCGGGAGCGGCTGCTACTGAAGCGGGTCAGGCCGAAGCTCGGCAGCGGTTCGATGCCGAACGCAGCGTCGTTGCCAACTGACGCGCCGGCTTCGCGTCGTCCTTCAAGTCGGCGCGGGAGCTGTTGTCGGCGGTCAGATGTGGGAGGTGCCCGTGCTGTCTCCCGCATCTGTGAAGGGATCGGCAGTTCGCTCTCCTTCAGGTGTTCGATGCCGCGAATGTGCGCACCGACGTCCTCGCCAATAACGCCAGAGATTTCTCAGGGCGCCAGGACCAAAACCGTGCACAACTCTGTTGATGAATAGTCCCTCGTCGTCAGTTGGATCTCGCCGTCTGTTGACCACCATTCCGAACACTCACGACATCTGATTTGGCCTGGCAGGGTAAACCAGGGGCGACTGGATTCCCCGACGAGACTCGCGCGCCCAGAGTGAGCTCTCGTCAGGGAAGGCACGCCCAGCTCGTCGAGCCTTGGTTTCGATACTCATCGGTATACCTGGTCCAGCAACGAAGTCGCCGGAACAACAGTGCTAGCTGTAAAGACGTGTCACAACAGGTTTCGAATATGGTGATCTAGTGGCACTGCAGCACAACGGGTTACATTGATGCCCGAGGGGTGCCTATTCTCGGTTCAGCACAGAATTGGCCTGTACTGAGTGAGCGCCGCCGGCCGCTGGTGGGCAGTGTCGGACCATCGCGGGTGTGTGGACGGGTTATGTTTCACTGTTAGGAGATATTAGCGCCGCTCGGATAGCCGTGGCGACGAGTTCGGTCTTGGTCCGGGCACCGACCCGTTCTTTGAGCGCTTGCACGTGGAAGCGGACCGTCGACTGTGAAATCGACAGTTTCTGGGCGATTTCCGAGTAGGTCAGGCCTTCGGCGACCAACTCGAGGACTCGGATTTGGCGGGGCGTGAGGGACTTTCCTCCGCCGCCACCGGCCTGCTGGGAGGACTCTGCCGCGAATAGGCGATGAACGATGGAGGCGGTACTGGCGGGTCGGGTGCCCGGTTCCGTTGTTGCTATCTCGCGCAGAGCTTTCCGTAGTTCGTCCAAACCGCTTGCTTTGGTGACGAATGCGACTGCGCCTGCGGCAAGTGATTGACGCACGACCTCCTCGTTGAGATAGGTCGTCAAGATGATCACCGCTGTCGCGGGGGAGGTTTCCAGGATTTGGCGACATAGTTGATCACCCGTCGTATCCGGCAAGCGATAGTCCACCACAGCGGCATTGGGTTGAGTCTGCTTGATGCGATCGAGCGCCTCCGCGCCGGTCCCGGCTTCACCCACGACCTCGATATCGGCATCCTTCTGCAGAACCGTCCTGAGCCCCTCACGTACGATTTCGTGGTCGTCGACAATGAAGACCCGCATCATGAACTCCTTCTTCGGTGCTCGGAGTGGTGACTCGTCGCACCAGTCAACGCCGTGCCAGGGCGTCTCGGCAATAGTCCGCTACCTCGGTCAGTGCATCGTCGGCGTCGTCGACGAGGCCGATCAAGGGCGCAAATCCGTGAATCATGTTTGGATAGCGTTTGATACGAACCTCCACCCCGTGCGTCGCCAGCATCGCGGCGTACTCGAGGGCTCCGTCGCGGAGGATGTCATGCTCGGCAACCACAAGCAGCGTTGAGGGCGACCTTCGCAGATCGGGGGCGTGAAGTGGTGAGATCTCCGCTCTCGACCGCACCGCAGGGTCGGGGGCGTAGTTGTCCCAGAACCACGCCATATCGGCTTCGGTCATCAAAAGTCCGGGGCCACCGAACTCGGCGAAGGAGTCGCGGCTGTCGTCGGTGTCTACGACGGGATAGATCAGCACCTGCCCTGTGACAGGTAGGCCCTGATCGCCCGCATAGAGCGTAGTGACGGTGGCCAAGTTCCCGCCCGCGCTGTCACCGCCCAGGACGATAGAGTCACCTGGACACTCGCGGGCAACCCATTCGAGAGCGGCGCGAGCATCGTCGAGCGCCGCCGGATAGGGATGCTCAGGTGCAAGCCGGTATCCAACGCTGATGACTCGATGTCCGCTGGCGACGGCGAGGTGGCGGCAGTATCCATCCGAGTCTTCGATCCCGCCAAGCGTCCAGCCCCCACCGTGGAAGTAGAGAATCGTGCCACGTCGTGACGATGGAGTTGGCAGGTATGTCCGGAACGGGACTACACCGCCCGCCCGGGGAAGCACTCGATCGCGCACCGAGTGAACCGGTGGAGCCGGTGGAAGCAGGCCGCGGATCGCCGAGACCCGCGCCCTAGCGTCAGCAAGCGGGATCTGGTGTAGGCCAGGTGCTCCCGCGGACTGTTCCAGCAGGCGTCGGATCTGCGGGTCTACCGGCCACCGTGCCGGTCTGGTGCTCGTCACACTGTCACTCCTTGGTTCGCACTAGTTTCCCTCCACGAGTTTGGCCTCTCAACACGGATGAGTGAAGCGATACCGAAGAACGTCGCTGCCGACTGGCTGTAGTGACAGGTGCGGCAAACGGATTGTCGACGCATGCGTTCGTACTGGCTGAAATGCCAGTGGGCGGCGTGATCCACCTCGCATCTAATGGGTTGTGAGGCAACAGGAGGATGGAACTTGAGCACACTGATTGATCTTGACGCTGTCGAGGCGACCGCGGAATTGCAGACGCTGCCGCAATTCATCGGTGGTGAGATGGTCGAATCCGATGGCGACGACGTCATCGACACCGTCAACCCCTATAGCGGCAAAGTCTGGGCCCGAGTGTCCAATGCCACCGCGACCGATGTCGATAGAGCGGTCGTAGCGGCCCGTGCCGCATTCGACGGCGGATGGGGCCAATCGACGGGGCATACCCGCGCGACAATCATGCGCCGACTGGCGGTCCTGCTCTCTGAGAACGCCGAGCATCTCGCCCGCGTCGAGAGCAACGATAACGGCAAGCTCGTCCGTGAGACGCTGGCCGTCGCCCAGAATCTTCCGCGATGGTTCAACTACTATGCAGGATCTGCCGAGCGGATGTTCGGGTCAAGCGTGCCGGTAGCCAATCCCAACTATCTCGTCTACACACTCCGTGAGCCGATCGGCGTGGTCGCGGCGGTGGTGCCGTGGAATGCGCCCCTGATGCTGTTCACCATGAAGGTTGCGCCAGCCCTGGCGGCCGGGTGCACTTTGGTGGTCAAGACATCTGAGCAGACCAGTGCATCGGCGTTGGAGTTCGCGAAACTCGCAGCCGAGGCTGGCCTACCTGCCGGCGTCCTGAACATCATCACCGGTACCGGACAGACCACAGGCCGCGCACTCGTCGGACACCGCGGTGTTGACAAAGTGTCATTCACCGGCTCGACCCGCGCCGGTGTCCAGGTGATGAAGGACGCTGCCGAGAACATCGCGCCGGTCACGCTGGAACTCGGCGGCAAATCGGCGAACATCGTGTTCGCCGACTCTGATCTGGATGCCGCCGCCAATGGCGTCGTTGCGAGCGTTTTTGCTGCCGCGGGCCAGATGTGCATCGCGGGAAGCCGTCTGCTGGTGGAACGTCCCATCTTGGATGCGTTGGTGGACAAAGTTGTTGAGCGTGCAGGATCTATCAAGCAGGGTGACCCGTTTGATCCGGCCAGTGAGATGGGTCCACTGGCCACTGCGGAACAACTTGAGCGGGTACTGGGCATGCTCGACAACGCCAGGGCCGACGGCGCCACCTTGCGCTGCGGCGGGCGTCGATCTCAAGGAGCTGGCGTCGACGACGGATATTTCATTGAACCCACCGTATTCACCGACGTCAGCCAGGATATGCAGATCGCCAGGGAAGAGATCTTCGGGCCGGTCCTCGGCGTCTACCCGTTTGATACCGAAGAACAGGCCATCGCAATGGCCAACGACACTGAATACGGTCTGGCGGGCGGGGTGTGGACCAACGACCTGGCCCGTGGCCATCGGATGGCGCGCGCAGTGCGTGCTGGGACCGTCTGGCTCAACAGCTACCGCGTCACCGATCCAGCGGTTCCGTTCGGTGGCATGGGCGCCAGCGGCATGGGCCGCGAGAACGGTGACGAGGCCGTTGACGCCTACACCGAAACCAAGGCGGTGTGGGTCGAGCTCAGTGGAGAGACCCGCGATCCGTTCAAGATGGGCTGACTCGCCCCCAGCGTTCACAGCATTTGACCGACTATTCAGCAAGGACATCGAATGACAACCATCAACGGGCGGGCCGCCGTCTTGGCCGACTACAACGAACCTTTCGTGACACGCGAGTTCCCGGTTCCGACACCAGAGCCCGGCGGCATTGTCGTCAAGATCGACGTCGCAACTGTCTGCGGATCCGATGTGCACGTCTGGCTGGGGCACCTCAAGGACACGACACCGATCACACCGCCGCTCATCCTCGGTCACGAGATGGTCGGTATCGTCGAAACCCTCGGCGACGGCGCTGAGTTCGACAGCCTAGGTGAACGGATCGAGGTTGGCGACCGGATCGTGTGGGCCCACACCCCGTGCGGCCAATGCCGCGAATGCACCATCGAACGCCAGCCCCAACTGTGCAGCAAGCGGTACATCGCCTACCTGAACGATTGCTCTAAGCCGCCTTACTTCACCGGCTCATTTGCCGAATACAACTATGTCGTTCCGCGCGCCGGCCGATTGCGCGTCCCGGACGGGGTCCAGAGTAGGTGGGCGGCCGCCGGCAGTTGTGCGCTCCGCACTGTGATCAAGGGTGCTGAGGTGGCCGGCCCTATCGACTTCACCGATTCGATAGTGATCCAGGGCGCAGGCCCGCTGGGGCTGTTCGCAACTGCTCTGCTGTCCACCCACAACCCGCGCCAGTTGGTTGTTGTCGGAGGCCCTGAGGATCGTCTGGCACTAGCCCGCGAATGGGGCGCCACCCACACGGTGTCGATCGCCGACTATCCGACCGCGACGGATCGGATAGAACGAGTTCAAGAGATCACCGGTGGCGGCGCCGATCTTGCGTTCGAGTATGCAGGTGCCCCCGGCGCCGTCGCCGAAGGCATCGAGCTGGTGCGGAGGAACGGTCGATATATTGTGATGGGGACGCTCGGCGGCGCGCCGCAATCGGTGGATGTTGCCAAAATCGCCCACCGTGGCATCCGCATCACCGGCTCGATGAGCGGTGAGATCGGCAACTACAGAACCGCTTTGGAGTTCCTCGACAGGTTCTCGGAACGCTTTGATTGGGATCGGATGTTCGGCGCCTCGTACGGTCTCGACGATCTGGCCGAGGCGATGGACGCAATGGTGTCCATGCGCGAGATCAAGCCCGTGATCGTGCCAGGCATACGTTCCTCGGAGCCACAGCAGTCCGCCACCGCGTCCACGAGCGCACACTAGACCGCACCGCCCAATTCTATTTCCCAGTAGGAGATCTCGATGACTGATCCGCAAACGGTGTCCCCGGCCGACGAACAGGCGAGCGCCGCAGGCAAGGGTCCCTTGCGGGGCGTCAAGGTGGTCGAATTCGCCCAGGTCATCGCCGGACCGCTGGCCGGCACCCTGATGGCGGACCTCGGGGCAGAGGTGGTCCATGTCGAGGCGCCGCTGGTCGGAGACAACGCCCGGCACATGGGACCTGCAAAAGACGGGCACCATCTGTGGTGGAAAGTGCTGGGGCGCAACAAAAGATCGGTCACCTTGGACTTAGGCAACCCGGATGCTCGAAGTCTCACCGACAAACTCGTGCAGTGGGCTGATGTGGTGATCGTGACGTTCCGCAGTAGCACCGTCAAACGGTTCGGGCTGGACTGGGCGACGGTGTCGACGACGAACCCGTCAGCGATCCTTCTGCAGATCTCGGGTTATGGTGCGAACACCAGTAACCGGGACGAGCCGGGATTCGGCAAGATGGGGGAGGCACGGAGCGGTCTTGTTCACCTGACCGGGTTTGAGGACGGAGCACCGATCCACACCGGATTCTCGCATGGGGATGCAACCACCGGATTGATGGGTGCCTTCGCTGTGTCCGCGGCGCTGGTCCGTCGAAATGCCTATCCCGAGCGGAAAGGGGAGTGGATCGACCTGGCACTGTTCGAGACGCTCTTTCGCCTGGTCGAATGGCAGGTCATCATCCATGATCAGCTGGGTGCTGTACCGCAGCGGTCCGGCAACTCTCTGGCCGTCGCGCCGGCGGCGGTGATCAATACCTATCGAAGCGCTGACGACGAGTGGATAACCGTCACCTCAGGAACACTGCGTTCGGTACTGAACATCGTGCGGCTGCTTGGCCTGGACGAAGCGGAATACTCGACCAGAGAGGCTCAGCATGCCGGGCGTGGGTTTCTCGATCAGCAACTTGCAGTGTGGATATCCGAACGCAGCACATCTTGCGCGGTGGAGGCATTGCAGAGGGCGAAGGTCGTGGCCTCGAAGATCTACGACATCGAGGACATCTTCGCCGACCAGACGTACCGTGAGCGTGACGACATAGTCACCGTCACAGACGCTGATCTCGGAGATGTTCGTATGCAGGGGGTCATTCCCCACTTCGCTGTCAATCCAGGGGCAGTTTGGCGAACGGGAGCAGCTCTTGGCGAAGACAACGACTTGGTCTTCGGTGAATGGCTCGACCTCGACGACACCGAAATGGCCCGCCTGCACCAGGCAGGGGTGATCGGAGACTGATCGGACGGACCGTCGTGCACTGAAGTTACTCCGAGAGCGGCAGAATGACCTCGAATCGCATGAGTGGCGGCTCGTTTCGCGAAAGCCGCACTGATCCGCCGAACTGACGGATCAACCGTCGGATCGCCGATAGCCCGTGGCCATCGGACCGGTTGGCGGAGGTTCCGAGGCCGTCGTCGATGACGGCAACCAGGAACCGGTGATCGCCGGCGGGTTTCAAAACCACCGTCACCCGGCACGGACCCGCGTGTTTGGCCGCGTTGACCATCCCTTCCCTGGCCGCGCGTAGAGCCGCGTCGGCCACTTGTGGGGCGATGTTCTCCAACGTGGGGAAGTCGGCGTCGTTGATCTCCAGCCGGATTGGGATCTGAAACTCTTCTTCGACCTGCGCTACCACGGATCTGAGTCGGTCGACCAGAAACTCCGACTCAGTGACAGTTAGATGGTCGATGGAGTCGCGCAGAGCCAGCTCGCTGCGTACGAGCAGTTCGCGGGCGCGGTTCACCGGCGCGGCTGCCGCGTCCGTGGCATCAAGATCTTCTGATAGCGACTGCAATGTCAACTTTGCGCTGAATAGGATCTGCGCCACGTGGTCATGCAGGTCGTCTGCAATTCGTTGACGTTCCTGGACCCTGGCCACGTGCGCTTTTCCAAGTTCGTATGACTCGGTGGCCCACGCGAGTGCGATGACGTTCGTGAGTCGCTGAATGGACCATTGTTCAGCTCTGGAGAAGGGCACGCCGGGGATGCGAAGAAGCGACAGTGTGGCCTGCCGTTTTCCACCGACAACGACCGGGACGTGTACGGCAGAAGCGCCGGCGTCGCCGACGCCGACCGGCCGGAGCAGTTGCAGCCAAATGCGGGGCCGATTTTGAGGCGCTTCGCGAACGAAGTCCTCAATCGCTTGATCCGGCACATCCGACTTGCACGAAAAAATGCGAGGACTCTGGTCGGAGGCGAACGAGATGGCCAGGGCAACGCACCCGGCAGCCTCCTGGTAGCGGCGAAGTGGCCCGGCCGCCACATGTTCGAGTGTCCTGCCCCCGGCGATGGAACTTGCGGTTTCAGCAACGATCTTGGACAGCGCTTCGCTCTTACGTAGCGCCGTTCGTCGTCGCACATGCTCGACCGCCGCTGCTACGAACGGGGCCAGCGTCTCCACCTGGGCAAGATTGGCGGGGATGAATCCAGAATGCCTGTTCGCTACGTGAAGGACTCCGTTGCTGACTCCCCCGGTCACCAACGGCGCGGTGAGAAGTTGGTCGATACCGAAGCCCCGCATCCACCCTTCGAAACCGGGAATCTCACCGACCGCGTCGTTCGTGTAGTACGCCTGGCCGGTACTGATCACCCGGGCCGCTCCGCTGCGACGGTCCGTCGCATCCACCTGCGAGGAAGCAACCATGTCCGCTGACGCGCCGAACGATCCCGGTACGAGCTGCAAGTAGCGTTTCGCGTCGGACCAAATCGCTATCCCAACGCTCTGCGCACCGACAATCGGGAGCAAGGCGTCTGAGATGCCCTGCACCACGTGATCGTACGTGCTGGCGTTCAAACCGACTTCCGCGAGAACTGCAGTCGCGCGGCGGAACTCGGGCAAGGGCACAAGTCGTTCCACCATGCCTCGAGCGGCGAACTCGTCGTCGGCCGGCATGTTCTCACCAACGGTCGCCATGGCAACCCTCACCGACAATCATCGGCCTGGTTTCGAGTAATAGTCCATCTGCTTGATGGTAGTCAGCGTGCTGTCGAGGGTGGCGGTTTCCTCGTCGTAGTAACAAAGGCTGGCGATAGTGTCAGCTGGTCAGTGACGTTGCGGCGGAACTATCGTCGTAAGCAATGGCGGTCACCGACCTTGTGTCGGGACCTGTGACACGTTACGAGCTCAGCGAGGTAGTGGAGATGCACACCAATTCCGAACCGACTGTCAACCACATTACCAAGGAACACGCGGAGTTCTCATCTGAAGAACTACGCGCGGTGATGGGCAACTTTGTCTCGGGCATCGTGGTCGTCAGTGCGATGAGTTCGCAGGGGCCTGTCGGATTCACCTGCCAGTCCTTCTCGTCGTTGTCCCTCGAGCCCGCGCTGGTCTCTTTCAGCCCTGCGCGGACCTCCTCAACCTGGCCGCAGATCCGGGGATTGCGGAGTTTCTGCGTCAACGTCCTCGCCGCAGAACAAGAAGCGCTGAGCAACCAGTTCGCGAAATCGGGCACTGACAAGTTCGCCGGCGTGCAGTGGCGACCGGCGACAACCGGGGCGCCGATGCTTGCCGGGTCGCTCGCGTGGATTGTCTGCGAACTGTGGGCGGAGTATGACGGCGGTGACCACACGATGGTGGTCGGAAAAGTTGTGGAAATGGAGGCGGCTCAGGGTGGTTCAGCTCTGACCTTCCATCGTGGAAGGTACGGCGTCACCGCGGGCAATTGAATTCGTATGAAATTAGTGCGGCGGCGGTGCACCGGAGGCGCCGCCGCTGCGTCAACTCGCCACCGTGAATGTTCAGACGGGACGACCTCGGAGGGTTGGTCGCGGGGTTGCACGAAGTGGCTCTCGCCAGGGCACGTACTCCGTGCAGAGATTTGATCTCCAGCGGCTTCCAGGCGAGCGTGATCCTACTGTTGAACTTCTGTGCCCGAGACGGTCAGGTCAGCCCGATCGAGGGCGCGGGGACTGCCCTCGATCGGGCGCGCACGCACATGCTGCGCGCGCAGGCCACAAGCCCGATCGTATCGGGCGTCCGCCAGCGGTCGCCGAAAGCTAGTCCGGCTCCACTGATGGTGGTACTACCCCTTGATGTCTGCCCCAAGGTCGACGGGCAGGGGAACCCCTGTGATGTAGCGTCCTTCGTCGGAGGCAAGGAAGACGATCGCGTTGGAGATGTCCACCGGTTCGACCCACGCGACCGGCATCGTGTGCATGGCCATCGACGGACCCTTGATGTCGTCGACGGTCGGGTTCTCCACATCGGGGGCGAACAATTTGTACACGTAGTCGTTCATCAACATAGGGGTGTTGACCTGGGTCGGGTGAATGCTGTTGACGCGGATCATATCCGGTCCCAACTCCAAGGCCATCGCTCGCATCAGCCCAACCAGACCATGTTTCGCCGAGACGTAGTGTGCGAGACCTCCGATGGCGTGCAGACCCGCCGCGGAACTGGTGATCGTGATCGAACCACCCCCCTGCTTCTGGAGGTGGGGGACCGCTACTTTGCAGGTGTTCCACACGCCGGTCAGGTTGACGTCGAGCATCTGCTGCCAATTCTCGCGCGAAAGGCTCTGCACAGGGCCGTACCCGGAGATCCCTGCGTTGGCGACGACGATGTCGAGGTGGCCGAGTTCCGCGACTCCATCAGCGACCACCTGTTTGAGATGCTCGTCGTCGCGGACGTCGGCCTTGACCGCGATGATGCGACGATCCAGGGCCTCGACCAGGGACGCTGTTTCTTCGAGGTCCGCTTCGGTGCCCATGGGATAACCGACGGTCTCGAGTTGGTCGCAGATGTCGACGGCGATAATGTCGGCTCCTTCTTCGGCCAGTCGGATCGCATGGCTGCGGCCCTGACCGCGTGCCGCTCCGGATACGAATGCGACTTTGTTTTCTAGGCGTCCCACTGTTTTCTCCTTGCTCGTGACCTGCTCACGTCCATGTGGAGGGAGCGTGTACTGCCGACCTGCGCCGGGCATCCTGTGATGGACACTACGCACGGGCGAGCCGGGCGAACAACTGGCGGAACTGACAGCTGGACAGTGACTTTCGAGTCGTGCGAGGGTCGACTGCCGAACCTTCCGCGCACGGCGGTAGGGCAGCGAGAGCCTGAGGTGCTATCCATGAAAGCAGTAGTGTTCGACGCATACGGTTCGGCAGATCGCCTCGGCGCCGCCGAGGTGCCGGACCCGGCGGAGCGATCCGGATGGGTCACCGTCGAGCTGCGCGCCAGCGCGCTGAACTGGCACGACGTGCTTGTGCGGCAGGGGCGATATGGGTCGCCGCTACCACACGTACCCGGTGCGGACGGAGCCGGAGTCCGGGTCGACACCGGCGAGCCCGTTGTCATCTTGCCCTCGCTGTTTTGGGGTACTGATCCCGCGGCCCCGGGGCCGGACTTCGAAATACTGGGGGACCGGACCCGGGGAACCTACGCAGAACTCGTGTCAGTACCCGCCGAGTGCCTTGCGCCCAAACCCTCCGGCTACAGCTGGGCACAGGCCGCGGCACTGCCTCTCGTTGGTGTTACGACCTATCGAGCCTTGTCGACACGCGGACAACTCCGTCCAGGTGAGAGTGTGTTGGTCATCGGCGCCGGTGGAGGCATTGCTACGTCCGCACTCGCGATGGCCCGCGCGCTGGGGGCGAACGTGTGGGTTACGGCATCGAATCAGCAGAAGCTGGACCGGGCAGTGGCCTCCGGTGCGGAGGGAGGTGTCATCCATTCCGGTCCCCAGTGGGACGGCGACGCCAAAGCTCTCTCACCTAGCGGGAGAGGCTTCGATCTGGTCCTCGATGCAGTCGGTCTCTGGGACAGGTCAGTGCAGACTCTTCGCCCGGGGGGACGTGTGGTCGTCTTGGGCGCCAACGTGGCGTCTACGGCGACACTCGATATCAGGCACTTCTTCTTCGGTCAGTTCGACATCCGCGGTACGACGATGGGCAGCCCCGCAGACTTGGCCGGCCTGCTGCGTCTTATCGACGGCGGCACTCTTCCACCGCCTGTGATCGACACCGAGTTCGACCTCGCCGATGCCGCCGACGCGCACCAGCATCTCGAAGCCGGCACTGGGGTAGGAAAAGTGGTGTTGACGATGAACTGATCCTGTCACCCGTCCCGTCAGCCATGCGCCGCAGCGCACTAACTCATATGTCAGTGGTGGCGATCACAAGTTCGTAGTGTCATAGAACGAAGTAATTCGGCGGGCCCGACGGCAAACACCTGTCGCCACGGCGAGCCAGAACAGACATGAAAGGTTGCTCCCCAAATGCGTCCACTTCGATTCGGCGTTGAGATTTTTCCGTACCACTCACCGCTGCACAACCCAACGCTCCAGTTCGAAGAGGACATCGATCTCGCTGTCCACCTCGACCGCCTCGGCTTCGATGAGATGTGGTTCGGTGAGCATCACTCCACAGGCTGGGAGACCATCGCCTCTCCAGAACTGATGGCCGTGGCCGTCGCCGAACGCACCAAACACATCAAGATCGGCCTCGGAGTTACCTCGATCCCGTATCACCACCCCTTCATGCTGGCCGACAGGATCATCCAGCTCGACCACATCACTCGAGGACGGGTCATCTGGGGGATGGGGACCGGTTCGGTCGCCCAGGATGCCTCCATGCTCGGTCTCGACACCCGGGAACTGCGACGGATGTCCGAGGAAGGCGTCGAGGCCATCGCCCGCTTGCTCGAATACGGCGATCCGGTGACACGCAAGACCGACTGGTTCGTCATGAACGAGGCGGCACTGCAACTGCGTCCGTACAGCCGTGATCTTGACATCCGAGTCGCAGGAATGATCTCACCCAGCGGCCCCAGGCTTGCTGGTAGGCACGGGCACGGACTCTTCCAGTTCGCAGCGATGGGCGAAGGCGTGTTGTCGAACACTTGGAACGTGTGGGAGGAGACCGCCCAAGAGTACGGTCAGGTCGCGAGCCGTGACCGGTGGAGTTTGCTGCACCACATCTACATCGCCGAGACCGAAGAACAGGCGCGGGAAGACGTCAAGTGGAACCTGCGAGGTGTCTTTGAATCCCTGCAGAGCACTACACCCCTCATCCGCGGCGATGTGCCGTCCGACCACGACGGATTGGTCGATGAGCTGAACAACTTGATGGTGATCGGGACGCCTGAAATGGCGATCGAGCGTTTGGAAACTCTTCAGCGCCAATCCGGCGGTGTCGGCACCGTCATCATCGGCAATCTCGAAGCGGCGGAGCCGGAGAAGGTCAAGAAGTCCTTCGAATTGTTTGCCCGCCACGTGATGCCGCACTTCAACGGGCAGAAAGATCTCAGACTCCAGGCTGTTGCGCGTAAAGAAGCGTTCGGTGAGAACGCTTCCCGTCTCGCCGAGGCCCAAGCAAATGCCGCCGCCGAGTACGAGGCGCACAAAGCTGTTCGAGATATCAAGGTCTAAGAGGATCAGCCAACAGGAGGTTCTAATGTCAGTCGTGCGCCAGAATGCAGTTCCCCAGAATGATCTCGAAAAGCTCTCTCTTGAGTTCTTCGACGCATGGTCCAGATCTGATGTGGAGGAGCTGCTCGCCTACTTCGCGCCGGACGCCGTTTATCACAATGTGCCGCTGGAGCCACTGAAAGGAACCGGGGAGATACAGACGTTCCTCGAAGGGTACTTCTCCGCGGTTCACCTGGAGATCGTGACGCCGCTGCTCGCCACAGTTGGTTCCACAGTTCTCAGTGAGCGGATCGACATCTTGACGGTCGCTGGACGTCCTCCGTTTGACCTGCCAGTCGCCGGCGTCATGACGTTCAACGACTCGGGGGCGATTAGCGAATGGCGGGACTACTTCGATCTGGGTGCCGCCGAGCGCGGCACCGGGATGATCTTCTAAATCGATAGCCCGCAAACCTCTGTAAGCAGCGGTCACCGGTAGGACCGAGACGCTGTGCCACAAACTTTTAGCCGTGAGCGATTCGCTCACGGCTAAAAGTTGTTACTATAAAACCTCGGTCGTTTCTTGCGACGCTCATGTCGGAACAGCACTTGATACCGACGTTGCCAGCGGTGAGACTTTCGCTCTCGACACTAGTGCTTTGGACAGTTATGCCGGAATACGTAGGGACCTATTTTCGTGTTATGACTCATTCACCTTCAACGGCCGACGCGAAGCGTCGACCGACTGAGATCGTCGACGTGGTCGTTGTCGGCGCAGGATTCGGCGGACTATACGCGCTAAAGCGCATACGGGATGCGGGCATGTCGGTTCGCGTCTTCGAGGCCGGATCCGGCGTCGGTGGCACGTGGTTTTGGAACCGGTATCCTGGCGCTCGTTGCGACATTGAAAGTGTCGACTATTCTTATTCCTTTTCCGAAGATCTGCAGATTGATTGGAATTGGACAGAAAAATACGCCAAGCAATCCGAAATTTTGGCGTATCTGAACCACGTCGCCGATCGCTTCGACCTCCGCGGCGACATCGTTTTGAACACCCGCGTTCTGTCGGCCCATTTCGACGAGGCAGGAGCGATGTGGAGCGTGACGACGTCCGACGGCAGGACGGTCTCGGCCACCTACTGCGTGATGGCCTCCGGGGTCCTGTCGTCGATCAAGGAGCCAGACTTCCCCGGCCTGGCCGACTTCAGTGGCGATGTCTACCAGACGTCGCGGTGGCCTGATGGTGGCGTCGACTTCTCAGGCCGGCGAGTTGCCGTCATCGGAACCGGCTCGACTGGCGTGCAGGCAATTCCTCTCATCGCCAAGCAGGCTGCGCAGCTCACCGTGTTCCAACGGACGCCCAACTTCAGCGTGCCGGCCAGGAACCGGCCACTGGCCGCGGGCGAGCTTGATCAAGTTCGGGCGACCTACGCCGAGCGGCGTCAGTCGGCTCGGATGTCACTGGCTGGATTTCCTGAGGTACCGAGCCCCGGGAGGGCGGTTGACCACACCCCCGAGCAGCGGCAGGAAATCTATGAGGCGGCTTGGGCTGCGGGTGGCGGGCCCCGGCTGCTGCGAGCATTCAGCGACATCGGGACCAGCCCCGAGGCCAATGCTTCCGCGGCGGACTTCATCAGGAGCAAGATCGCCGAGATAGTGAAAGACCCGGACACCGCTGATCGACTGAGCCCGAAAACGTATCCGCTCGGCACCAAGCGCATCTGTGTGGACACGAACTACTTCGACACCTACAACCGGCCGAACGTCACCCTCGTTGACGTCATGGCCGACCCGATCGTGGAGTTCTCTCCCACCGGTCTGCGCACTACCGGAGCCGAGTACGATTTCGACGCAGTGGTCCTCGCTCTAGGTTTCGACGCCGTCACCGGCGCGCTCATGGAGATCGACATCAAGGGACGCGACGGTGAGAAACTGACCGATCGCTGGAAGCATGGTCCCCGTAGCTACCTCGGAGTCGCGGTTTCCGGCTTCCCGAACCTGTTCACCGTGACAGGGCCCGGCAGCCCATCGGTCCTTGGCAATGTCGTCACCTCGATCGAACAACACGTCGACTTCATCACCGACTGCATCGAGTTTGCCAATCGCAAAGGCCACGACATCATTGAGGCTGCCGATGCCGCTGAGGACAGTTGGGTCAGACACGTCGCGGAAAAAGCTTCGGAGAGTCTCATCTCCACCTCGACCACCTCGTGGTACCGCGGAGCAAACATTCCGGGCAAGCCGCTGGTCGTGTTGCCGTACACCGGCGGTGTGGGAACTTTCCGAGAGATCTGTGAGCGTATCGCGCGCAATGACTTCGAAGGATTTCTGTTCGGTGCAGCTAAAGACTCGTTGGATGACTTGGCCGACGACACCGTCGCCGAGGCCAGACAATGGCGATGAGCGCCGCGCCACTGCGGTCGATGCTGTTCATTCCTGCCAACAGGACCAAGCTGTTCGGCAAGGCCGTCAAATGTGGCGCGGACGGCGTGGTGTTCGATTTGGAGGACGCGGTTCCCGCCGCGGAGCGCGCAAGTGCGCGGGCAGAGGTGCGCGAGCTGATCGGCTCTGTCAGCGCGAGCGATCCATTGATCTTCGTTCGTATCAACGAAGTTCACACGCTGGCGGCGATGCAGGATCTCGCTGCCGTGGCCATCCCCGGTCTTGCTGGAGTTCTGATACCGAAGGTCGAGTCGTCCAAAGACGTCGTCATAGTCGATCAAATGCTCACGTGGCTCGAGGAGTCTGAGGGCGTCAGACAGGGGACCGTCAAGATTGTTCCGATTCTTGAAACTGCCGCCGGAATGCGTTCGGCGTTCGAGATCGCGATCGCCAGTGACCGCACCGCTTACATGGGTGGGCTTGGGGTCAAAGGTGGCGACGTAGAGCGATCGATCGGGTACCGGTGGTCGGCCACAGGAGAAGAGACATTGCACATTCGAAGCCGCATTCTCGTCGACCTGCGCGCGGCCAAGGTCCCCAATCCGATGTCAGGTCTCTGGTCTGATACCACGGACCTGGATGGTCTCGAGGCCTTCGCCCAACAGAATCGGTCGCTGGGCTACGAGGCGATGCAGGCAATCCACCCTACTCATGTTCCGATCATCAACCGGGTCTTCAGCACAACGCCCGAAGAATACGAGAACGATCTCCGGCTCATCGAAACAGTCCGCTCGGCCGCGGCGGCGGGATCGGGCGCCATCGTCTTCGACGGGCACATGGTCGACGAGGCCATGGCGGCACGTGCGAAATTTCGTGTCGAACAGTACCGGCGCCAATCCGGTTCAGAATCCACGCCACAACTGGGAGATGGCAATGAGCTCAATACATGAGAATCGCCAACCATATCTAATCGGTCTAGAGGTCCCCGACTCGTCGGGGACGTGGTCGCACGATACGTGGCAGCTGTTGTCGCGGACAGCAGCGCGGTCTATCGACCGGTTTGGTGATGTCACGCGCGCGGCCGCAGCGACTCTCGGCGACGCACAGAAGCTGGGAAGCCGGGGCGCGATAGCCCACAAACCCGCCGTTCTTGTTGATCTCCACGTTGTCGTCGCCGACGATGCCGGCACTGCCCGCAGGTGTGTTCGCGACAATGCCGTCGTCGGCCTGACGGCTGCATCACGGCCTTCGATCGGCTACGTCGGAACGTCGGCGGGGCTAGTCGGCCTCATCACCGACATGCACACTCTCGGTATCTGCGATGGTGTGACCCTATTGGTCCCGCCGCTCGATCCGGTCCTTGCTGTTGTTGCCGATTCGGTGCTGCCGAGTCTGCGTGCGAGCGGTGTGGTTGATCTGACGCGTGATTCTTTCACCATCGTGTCGGCCCTGCGCGCAAGGTGGCTGGCGGAGGACACTCGCAACAGTGTCTGTGTTTGAGACTTTCTCTCAGCGTGTTTCGGCGCCCATCCTGTGACTCGGGATGGGCGCCGCGTTTGTTTGCCGGTTCGCTCTATGCCGAAGGCCCCGGTCACACGAGGTCCTCGGTCAATCTGAGATTGCGACGATGACCGATCATTGAGCGGTCCGCAAGAGCTTGGCTGTAGCAGCGGCCCAGATTGTGTCCCGGAAACCTGGAGCGCGGGCTCGCTGTCGAAGTTTGACCGGCAGCACAGGAAGTCTGAGCACCGCAGACGCAGTCGCTGCGTCCGGGCAACTGTTGGCAAATATCGTGGCAGTAAGGACCTATTCGAGTAGGGGGGCCGGCCTCTGTATCTGGGCGGCTCAGTGCGTCGAGCCGCCCCGGGGTTTCCGGGGCGGCTCGAGGCGTTCGACTGCTAGCGGTTGGACCTGCGCATCGCCGTCGAGAGTGCGACGGCGATCAGCAGCACGCCACCATTGACGATGTTGGTCCAGGTTGGCGGGAGGCCGCCGGCGATCAGAGCTTGGCTGACCCACACCACGAAGATTCCGCCCGCGAGCGTTCCCCATACGGTGAAGCGACCCGTCGAGAACACGACGGTGGACAAGAAAGCGGCGGCAAACGCCGGAAGCAGGTATGCGCCGGCGATATCAGGCGACGCAGAACCCTGGGTGGCACTCAGCACGACACCCGCCCCGGCGGCCAGCACGCCACCGAGTACGAACGCGCGGATGACGACGCCCGACGTGCGGATACCGGCCAGTCGTGCCGCGATGGCATTGGAACCGCTTGCCTTGAGGTTGCGACCGTAGACCGTATAGTCGACCAGGGTCCACAGCAGAACGCCGACGACCAGAAGCAACCCGACAAGCCATGTGATCCCGTCGAGCACCGAACTCAGACCCAACGCGAAGAGAATCGCGGCGACCGCGACCACGGCTACTGCGCTCGCTGCCGTCCACGATGTGGCGGACAGTGATTGGGGACGGGCGAGCCGCAGCTTGTTGAACACCAATACCATCAGAAGTGCGAAGACGACGGTGGGCACCCAGAAGGGGAGCTTGGAGGTGAAGGCCCCCAGCGTGGTGAACCACTCCGGGATGGGAGTGGAGTCCGCAGTCGGAATGATCGCTGCGCCATCGGAATACACGCTCGACAAGCCAAGCAGCACGCCGCCGGTGCCGAGCGTGGCTATGAAGGCGTTGACCTTTAGTTTCTCGACCAGCAAACCGTTGATGAGTCCCCCGAGTGCTCCGACGCCCAGGCAGATTGCGATCACCAGTAGGAACGGAAGCCCCTGATCGGCTCGCAAACCCACAGCGAGGAAGGCGCACAACGAAGCCATCGACGCGACGGAGAGGTCGAACATGCCACATACGAGCGTGGTCATCGCGGCCAGGCCGAGGAGCAGCAGTGGAACGCTTTGGTGGATGTTGAGAATGCGGGCGTTGACGTCGAGAAACTTGCTGCCCAGCCACAATCCGAAGATGGCAAAGATCACCAGGAACGCCACGAACGTGAACGACGCCTGAACCACCGGTATGTTGACGAGCCGGCGAAACGCAGATGGCAGTGCGTGTGTTCCCGCGGTCTCTGTTGCTGTCTTCGCGGTAGCCTTCTTGTCGGTTGTTGGGGTCTCCGGGGGTGAGACGGTCATAGGATTTCCTCCATGAGATCGGCGGACTGACCGTTCAGGCGCCGCGGTTCTGAAATAGCGCCGTCTGTGATCACGCTGACGTGATCACAGAGGGCGAAAAGATCTTCGGCATCGGAGGTGACCACTAGAACAGCGGCGCCCTCCGACCGAAGTTGATGGACGAGCCGGTAGATATCCGCCCGGGCCGCGATGTCGACGCCCCGTGTTGGCTCGCAGAGAACGTAAATGTCCGCTTGGGTGAACAAGGCTCTAGCAAAGATCACCTTCTGCTTGTTGCCCCCGGACAGCACTCCGAACTCGGCGTCCGCGCGACCGGGGACCACCTCGAGCGAGGCGATCATGTCCTGGCTGTCGGTCTTTTCGCGTTTGGTATCCAAGATGCCCAGAGCCCGAACCCAGCGCCGCAGTGACGAAATGGTCGAGTTCTCTCGCAATGACATCGCCGCAAAACCGCCCTGGGTCTCCCGGTGAGGAGGGACTAGCGCAGAGCGAGCGTGGTCGCGGACCATCCGGGTCCCCGAGTCCGGGCGCAGCGAACCGTGCGCAAGGTACGCGACATCGTGCAGGCCTGATCCGGGCAGGCCGGTGATGCCCAGAACGTGTCCGGCCCGAAGTTCGAGATTCACCGGACCGACGTGCTGCCACACCGCGTCACGGAGGGTGAGTACGACCTCACCGGGACCGTTGTCGTCGCGGTGGTCGGTGGAGTCGGCGGACTCGACGACGTCGTGCTCGTGCTGTGCCAGCAGTCTGACCAGCCCGGCACGCCCGAGGCCATTGGTCGGTTTGTCGGCCGCGATCCGGCCGTCGAGCAACAGTACAACCCGATCGGTTGCTTCTAGGATCTCTCCCAGCTTGTGACTGACCATGACCACCGTTGCACCCT
This sequence comes from Williamsia limnetica, assembly GCF_003217475.1. Taxonomy (GTDB): domain Bacteria; phylum Actinomycetota; class Actinomycetes; order Mycobacteriales; family Mycobacteriaceae; genus Williamsia; species Williamsia limnetica. The sequence goes on from NZ_QJSP01000022.1 coordinate 52,617, forward strand.
GGGCGACAATAGATTTCAGAGTCTCGATCACCTTGGCCGCATCGCGTGGTGCCAAGGTTGAGGTCGCCTCGTCGACGAACAGCAGTCTTGCTCCCTTGGAAAAAAGCCGCGCGATGGCGACCAGTGTCTTCTCGCCGGGTGACAGTTCGCCGACCTTCGTCGAGACCGGAACGGTCAGTCCGATGGCGGCCAGCGACTTGGCAGCGGACTTGTTCTCACCGTGGTGATCGAGGATAGGGCCGAGCAGGCGGATCGGGGGCTCGCCCAACCGAAGATTCTCCGACACCGACAGGTCGTCGACCAGTCCGAGATCTTGATGGATGAATCCCACCTCCGCCTGCCCACCAATGTTCGCGACCGGCTTGCCCCCGAGTTCAATCGTTCCACTCGTCGCCGAATACACGCCATCGAGGATCTTGACCAGTGTTGACTTGCCCGCGCCGTTGGGGCCCATCAGTCCGACGAACTCGCCGCTCCGGACTTCCAGGTTCAGATCGGCGAGTACTTTCGCAGACCCGAACGACTTGCACACATTCGAGATCTTCAGACTGGGTGCAGTCTTGTCCGCATCCACGTCAATCTCCTCGATGGTCGTCATCCTTGCCTCAGCCCTTGCCCCACAGAGTGGTGAACTGTGCTTGCCAGTCACCAGCGGGAGCGAGATACGGGGTGTACTGCTCTGCGTTGTCGGCGGTGATCAAAACGCTTGGCAGATCAGACGACTCCCATAGCGGCAATCCGGCTTTCGACCGGGCGATCTGGTCGAGTGCGCCCCAGGTCGCGAACTCGTACGGCTCACCGACGGTGGCGCCAAAGCCACCTTTACCGCTGCGCAAGATCTCGACGGTGCTCGTGTCGGCGTCATAGCCGTTGACGGTGATCCCTTCGACACCAGTCTGGGTCAGAGTGTCGAACATCGGCTTGGCAAGTCCGTCGTAGTACGCGACGGCGTCAGTGACGCTTCCCGCATTGGCGGTCAAAAACGACGACCACTGGGGAGGCCCCGGCAGAACCGAATCGGCCGACGGGATCGTGAGGCTCTCGACAGAGCATCCTGGGCAGTTCGTGTCGATCACCGATTTGAGGCCTTCGGCGCGCTTCACGGTCTGCGGTGCGGCCGGTTCGACCGTGCTGAGGATCTTGCTCTTGCCTTCCGAACTGGCGATCAGGTACCAACCCATGTATTCGCCCTGCGTCTGGAAGTTCACCGCGACATCAATGACGCCCTTGTCTCGGTATTCCTGACCGGAATCGCACATGACGCAGGCGACTTTAACTCCGGCGGTAAGGGCACGGTCGATCGAACCCTTGATGGCACTGACGTCGACCGCGATCATGACGACGCCGGTCGCCTTCGCTTGCACCGCCTGGTCGACGTATCCGCCCTGGACGGCCGGCGAGAACTTGCCGTCGAAAGGACCCAGGACGTTCCAGCCCATGACGCCTGCGGCGACCTGCGCGTTCTTGGCTTGTTCGGCGTGGATCGGAGCGGTGAAACCGCCGCCGAGAATCGCAACCGTTCCGGTCCCCGGAGTCACAGGCTCGGTCGGCATGGGGAACTTTTGGTCCAAAGCGGAGAACTTCGTGACGTTTTCTTTGGCGGTCGCAATGGTTTCGGGCGAGGTGGTCCCGCCGCCGCCTCCACCGCTGCCGCCGTCATCGGAGGAGCAGGCGCCTACTAAAACTGCCGTTGCAGTTGCCAGGGCCATCACCCCCATCGTTGATGTCTTCCAGCGCATTGAGAACTCCTCTGGTTCAATCCGCCACTCGGGCGGTGGTGACAAACGTTGTCGCGTTGAACGTAGGGACCAGCGGTGATGTGCCACAACTGACAGATACGACAGGAGAGTGACGACTGTCACGAATGGGGGGCTGGAAGTGTGTCTTCGAGATTTCAACCGAGCCAGATGCCCCGGATGCAGATGGTGTGCGCGACTGGCGGATACGTCAGTTGGCCACATCACTTGTTGAGCGAAGACTGAAGGCCGTCACAATCTGTCAAAGCCCGGTCGTCCTGAGGGTCGATCGAGAGAATCGGGAGTAGCACCGTGGGACGCCTCGAAGGTAAAGTCGCCGTCATCTCTGGAGCAGCTCGCGGGCAGGGCCGAGCCCACGCCGAGACCCTGGCCAGAGAAGGCGCGGACATCGTTGCATTCGACATCTGCGCCCCGCTGCGACACCCTTTGCACCCCGGTGCGACTGAGGAAGACCTGGCCGAGACCGCCCTCCTTGTGGAGAAGCAGGGACGCAAGTGCCTGACTGCAAAGGTTGATGCGCGGGATCTGCCGGCACTCAAGGAACTTGCCGATCGCGCCGTGGTCGAGCTCGGCGGAATCGACATCCTTGTGGTCAATCACGGCATCTGGAGTGTCTCGCCCAATTCGTGGGAACTGCCCGAAGACGATTGGGACGAGTCCATCAGTGTGCTGCTGACTGGAGCGTGGAAGACGACGACTGCGTTCATACCGAAGATCATCGCCGGCGGCAAGGGCGGCGCAGTTGTGGTCACCGGCTCGACCAACGCCGTGCAACCCCAGCCGTCCGCAGTCTCCTACACCGCCGCCAAACACGGTCTCATGGGTTTGATGAAGACTCTGGCTGTAGAGCTGGGCGAGTACAACATTCGCGTGAACGCCGTCAACCCCGCCGCCATCCACACCCCGATGGTGTTCGAGGGTGGCACCCTGGAACGAGCGCTCGAGTTCCGGCCCGAGTACATCGGCCACGCCCGAAATGTCATCCCCATGCCTGACGGAGACGGATGGGCATCACCCCAGCGTGTCGCCGATGCAGTTGTCTGGCTCGTGTCCGATGAGGCCAAGTACATCACCGGCGTGATGTTGCCCGTTGACGGTGGCTGGGCCATGTCCTGACCGGTGTTCCGGTCAACCTGTAATCGATGTCCACCCCGATAGGACCACGAGCAACGTATGAGCGAGACCAGTGTATCCACCGACGTGTTGTGGGCGCCAACTGCCAAGCGTCGTGCGGCGTCCAGGATGGCAGTATTCCAGCGGTGGGTCGACGACACCAAAGGTGTGAAAACCACGGACTACCAATCCCTGTGGAAGTGGTCGGTGAGCGACGTCGGCGACTTTTGGTCGGCGATCTGGGAGTTCTTCGACGTCAAGGCATCGGTCGCGCCCACCGACGTGGTGGCCGTATCGGCGATGCCTGGTGCGCGCTGGTTCGAGGGTGCGCGCCTGAACTGGGCCGAGAATCTGTTGCGAGCGGCAGCTACGCGTCCCGATGATGTTGCGATCAAAGCGGTCTCGGAAGATGGTCTCACTGTGGCGACAACGTGGTCGAAACTCGAACAACAAACTGCCAACCTTGCCGACTGGCTCCGCACAGAGGGTGTCGGGCCCGGGGACCGGGTGGCCGCTGTGTTGCCGAATATTGCACAGACCGTTGTGGCGCTTCTCGCAACAGCCTCCGTCGGAGCCATCTGGACGTGCTGTGCACCGGATTTCGGTTCAAAAGGGATCATCGATCGGCTGGAGCAGACCCGACCCAAAGTGCTGATCGGTGTTGACGGTTACATATACAACGGTAAGAAGGTTGGCCGTCTCGACGTTTTCGCAGAGGTGGCGACCGCGCTCACAGCGGAGAAGGTAATTCTGGTTCGCAATCTCAACGACGAGACATCGACCTTCGATGGCGTCACGGAGTTCGCGCATCTGGTAGAGGGCGAGGCCTCCCCGCACTACGAGCAGGTGCCTTTCGATCATCCGCTATGGATTCTCTACAGCAGCGGGACAACGGGCAAACCCAAAGGGATAGTCCATTCGCACGGCGGAATTCTGTTGGAGTCACTTAAGGCCAACGCACTTCACTACGATCTCGATGAGTCCGATAATGTGTTGATCGCGGCGAATACCGCGTGGGTGGTGTGGAATATGTTAGTCGACTCCATGTTCAGCGGTGCGTCGATCGTGGTGTACGACGGGAGTCCCACCGCCGCCGGACCAGATACCATGTTCAGGCTCATCTCCGAGCACGAGGTCACCAGATTCGGGACGGGCGCCGCGTACTTGACGTTGTGCGAACGAGCCGGTGCAACCCCGGGCCAAGATTATGATCTCGTCGGTTTGCGATCGATTCTGAGCACCGGTTCGCCTCTCCCGCAGTCCACTTATCGCTGGATTTACTCAGCAGTGTCGGCCGACGTGCACCTGGGATCTGACAGCGGCGGGACCGATGTTGCGACTGCTTTTGTTGGGGCCAACCCGTTTGATCCAGTCCGTGTCGGCGAGTTGCAGGGTGCATGCCTGGGGTGCGACGTGCAGGCCTGGGATTCGGAGGGACAGCCCGTCGTCGGGGCTGTGGGAGAAATGGTGATCACACAGCCAATGCCATCGATGCCGGTGTCGCTTTGGAACGACGCAGATGGAGGGCGCTATCGAGATTCCTACTTCGACATGTACCCGGGCGTGTGGCGCCAGGGTGACTGGATCACCATCCACGAATCTGGGGCGAGTGAGATACACGGACGTTCCGACTCCACGATCAATCGGGGCGGGGTTCGCATGGGGTCCTCAGACATCTACGACGCGATCGAGGCTTTGCCAGAAGTCGCAGCATCTCTTGTCATCGGCGCAGAGCTACCTGACGGCGGCTACTTCATGCCGCTCTTCGTTAGTCTGATCGAGGATGTCGAACTCACCGAGGCTCTGGTTGATTCGATCAAACAATCCATCCGCCAGGGGGTGTCGCCACGCCATGTTCCCGACGTGATCGTCAGCGCGCCTGGAATTCCACTGACACGGACCGGAAAACGCTTGGAAGTGCCGATCAAGAGGCTGTTTCAGGGTGCTCCTGTCGCCAGCGCAGTCAACCCTGCAACCGTCTTGGACACGGAGATTCTGCAGTGGTACATCGATTATGTCGAGAAGTATCGTGCGGAGACGCTGAACGTCTCAGGCAGTGTCGGTAGCGGCGACCCTCAAGTGAGTTCCCCACGTTAGATATCTGAAAGTGTTTGTTGCGGTGCAAATCTCGCATCGGAGTCATCGAACGTGACGATCAAGGAGTAACGCGTGAACAGAAATCCGGACGTTGATCCAGCACGATTCCCCGTGCTTCGCTGGACTGCAGATGATGGTGTCGAGATTGCTTATGTGCGACAAGGGCATGGCGGTGTACCACTACTCCTTCACCATGGATGGCCAGGCAGCAAGCGTCTATTCTGGCGTAACATCCAGCCACTAGCGGACGCGGGTTTCGATGTGATCGTCCCCGATGCACGCGGATTCGGTGAGTCGTCTATACCAGAAAGCCCCGAGACGTATGCAGACATCGCCCTCAGTGCGATCGACGCTCACGGACTTCTCACTTCGCTCGGAATCGGTGAATGTGTGGCTGCCGGTGGTGATTTTGGTGCGGGCGTTGTGCAAGACCTCGCCGCTCGGTACCCAGGATTCGTCAAGCGGATGATCGTATGGAACGGCGTAACACCTGCAGTCGATGATCTCTACGCGGCGGCAGGACTTCCGACCGATCAGTTGGCAGAAATACAAATGATCAGCGACCACCTCACAGACAACGGACTCCACGCCGACGACGTCTGTGCCGGACTGGGGTCGAACCAGGCGCGGCGTGAACACGTTGGCGGATACTTCACAGAGCGGCCATGGCGGGTCGGAAATGATCCACTCAGACTATCGGCGCCAGGCGCATTCTCGGAAGATCAGCTCGACTTCCAGCTTGAAGCGTTTGGCGATGAGAGCCGGCTCAGGGCCACTCTTGGCTACTACGAGGGCCTCTTCCATCCCGAGTTCTGCAAGACGCCTACCTTGTTGGCCGAGCCTGCCCGAGACACCGAGACGCTGATCCTCTATGGAGTCGAAGACCAGATCGTGCACCCGCTGCTGACGAAGCGCCACGCCGTTGCTTATCCGCGCCACGTAGGCCCATTTCTGATCGAGGACTGCGGCCACTTTGTGTCGTGGGAGGCCTCGGACGTCTTCAACTCTGCGGTCATCTGCTTTGCTCGAGATCTGTTAGCAGCCAGGGGAGTTGCATAAGCGTTGCGTGATGGGTGATCTCGTTCGAAGGCCCGGCTGCCGAGGAGCAGCGAGGACACGGGCATCGAGGTCACCGGACCAGTTTTAGGTGGGCTCGGCTCTTTCGATGTGTCGACTGCCTCCGTCTGCTGTTTTGGCCTCGTTGTGCAGTCGTTACGCCGTCTGCGCCGCCATTCGGTGTCGCCATGCCATGAGGATGGGGACGACTCCGACTTCGAGTCCGATGGCGACCATCGCGGCGGGATGCGGTTTCCCCGATTGGTGCCAGGACAGCAGCCGTGCCATGCCGCCGACGAATATTGTTCCGAGGGCGGCGGTCACCACCGGTGAGGTGTCGGCCTTGTCGAGTTGGGACCAGATGATGGGTCCTGCGGCCGCCTTGAACACGTTGGCGTAGCGCAGTTCCGCGTCGATGGTGGCCGAGACGTCGTGGGGATTACCCGGCGCGCCCTGCGCACCGCGCAGTATTTGGAGCGCGCCGCTGAGGGTGGGCGCTGCTGCGGACGCCGCGAGCATCCACTGCAGTCGCCGGCGGCTCGTGTCAACGTCGTCGCTGGTCATGAGTTCTCCTCAGCGACCGTGGTCGGTTCCGGTGGTTGCCACGGATTCGAGCACGATGACTGGTATTTCGCGGTCGGTCCACTGCTGATAAGAGTCGAAGTCGGCGTACGTCTCGACAAGATGCGGCCACAGCCGAGCGCGTTCGCGGGGGTCGGCGAGATGCGCTCTGACGGAGCGACGCCTCGATCCGATGGTGATGTGGGTCTGCGGATGGGCGATCAGGTTGCGATACCACTGCGGGTGTTCGTCCCGGCCGCCCGCTGATGCGACGACGATGACGTCGCTCCCGTCGGCCATGTACAGCAACGGGGTGGTGAAGGTCTTGCCGGTTTTTCTACCGACGTGGTCCAGCAACAACGTCGGTGCGGGCTTGCGGAATGCTGCGCCGATCCGCAGGTTCTTCCCCAGACGGCCTCGGCTTGCGCGGTAGGCGAAGGTGTGGAACCGACTCGCGTAGCGGGTGATGATCAGAGTCGCCCTGGAATTGAGCCGTTTCGGTTTCTGCGGTGACATCAAGCTGTCCTTTCAAGCGGGTGAGGGATTACCGGGTGGTGGCTGCTGCCAGGACTCGGTCGGTGACGGCTGTGGGTGTCAGTGCTGCTACGGCTTTCTGTACTCGGCTGGCGGTGTCGAGGAGATATCGCCGTTTGGGTCGTGATGCGGTGAGTGCGTGTTCGACGGCTTTGCTGACGCGTTGGGGGTCGGCGGCAATCTTCTGCATGCGGCCGAGCAACTTTCGGCTTCCGCTGAGGTGCGATCTGTAGAGTTCGCGGATGTCGTCGGTGAGTCCGGCGGTCATGGCGTCGTAGTCCTCGAGCATGCCGCCCCACATGTCGGTGCGGATGGGGCCGGGTTCGATGAGTGAGACCGGGATTTTCCATGGCCGCAGTTCCATTCGCAGGGCGTCTGCGAGTGACTCGATTGCGTATTTGGAGGCGTTGTAGGCGCCGGTGCCGGGGGTGGTGATCAGGCCGCTGACCGAGGACATGAACACGATTCGTCCGTGGCCGGCTCGCAGGGCGGGCAGGACGGCTTGGGTGACGGCGATCTGGGAGATGACGTTGATGTCGAGTTGTGTGGTGAGTTGGTCGGTCGTGAGTCCTTCGACCGGTCCGCTGACGATGATGCCTGCGTTGTTCACCACGCCCTGTAGTTCGTTCGGCAGCTGTTGGGGGAGTGCGGCGATGGCGTCCTTGTCGGTGATGTCGAGGGCGATCGCGTTGACGTTGGGCATTTGATCGAGCCGGGCAAACGCCGGTTCGGAGCGGGCGGTGGCGTAGACCGTCCATCCGGCGGCGCTCATGCGTTCGGTGATCGCGAGGCCGATGCCTCGACCGGCTCCGGTGACGGGAACTGATGGCATGGCGAACCTTTCGTGGTGGGTGGTGAGCTCGGCGAGGGCAGATCTCAGTTCTGGGTGATGACGACCTTGCCGGCTTTCGTCTTGCCGGATTCGACGTAGGCGAGTGCTTCGACGGTCTTGTCGAACGGGAATGTGGTGTCGATGACGGGCCGCAGGTGGCCGGCGTCGTAGAGTTCAGCCAGTGTCCGGAGATGCTCGCCGCTGGCTTGCATGAAGAAGAACGAGTATCGAACGCCTCGTTTCTTTGCAGCCGAACGTACTTTGCGGCTGAGTAGGGACAGGATGAGTTTGAAGGGTGCGGGGGCGCCGAGTTGGGTGGCGAATCTGGCGTCGGGTGGGCCGGTGACCCCGAGGGCGAGGCCGCCGGGGGCGAGGACGGTCAGCGTTTTCATCAGGTTGTCGCCGCCGACGGCGTCGATGGCGAGGTCGTAGCCGGAGAGCATGTCGGCGAAATCGGTGGTGCGGTAGTCGATCACGACGTCGGCGCCCAAGCTGGTGACCAGTTCCGTCGACGCGCTCCCGGCGGTGGTGGCGACGTGGGCGCCCAGGTGTTTGGCCAATTGAATGACGGTGGATCCGAGGCCGCCGGCGCCGGCGTGGACGAGGACTTTCTGCCCGGGCTTGATGTGGGCGCGATCGACGAGCATCTGCCATGCGGCCAGGGCGACGAGCGGTACCGCGGCCGCTTCTTCGAACGACAGCGTTTTCGGCTTGTGGGCCGCGTCGTCCTGGTGGATCGCGATGTATTCGGCGAAGGTTCCGATCCTCAGGTCGCGGGGGCGGGCGTAGATTTCGTCGCCGATGGCGAAGTCGGTGACCTCGGTACCGATGTCGGTCACGACGCCGGAGACATCGTGGCCCAGGATCACCGGCATCGGATATTTGAGGAGTTGTTTGAACTCGCCGCTGCGGACCAGTTGGTCGAGTGGGTTCACGCTGGCGGCAACTACTTTGACGTAGATGTCACGCGGCCCGACAGTGGGTGTGGGTACCTCGGCGGCGTGAATCGGGCCCTTGTATGAGTCGATGACGAACGCTTTCAACGGATTCTTCTTTCTCGAGTTGGTTCGATCTGCGGCATCAGGTGTTGTCAGGGCCGTCGAGGAATTCAAGGACCTCCGGGACGAACCGGCGGTAGTGCTGGAAGACGCCGCCGTGGCCGGAGTCGGGATAGATCACGACTTTCGCGTTGGGCAGTCGGTTCGCCAAGTCCACCGAGTGTTCGCTGGCCACCATCACGTCGTGGTCGCCGTTGGCCACCAGGACCGGTTGGGTGATCGTGGTCAGGTCATCGGGTGCGGCTTTGCCTCCGGCGATGATGGCCCGCAGCTGCGCCAGTCGTGCCTGCAGGGAGATGGTGTCGTCGCGGTCGGTGGTCCGCTGCGCAAGACGGTCGAAATACTCCGCTGCAGCCCGTTTGCCGCCGGGGGTGCGCGGGAAGAACAGGTAGTTGCGGGCATCTTTGCGGGTGAGTGCCGCTTTGAGGTAGGCGCCGCCGACGATGGTGGCCATCTTGTCGATGCCGCCTCCTCCTCGCGGTCCGGTGCCCGCCAGCACGATTCTGCGGACCAGGTCGGGGGCCTTGAGCGCGACGACCTGGGCTACACCACCACCGAGGGAGAAGCCGAATACGTCGACCTTGTCCAGGCCGAGGGCGCGGATGAAGGCGATGGCATCTGCGGCCATCTCATCGATGCTGCCCGGAACCTTCGATCCGGATCCGCCGACGCCGCGGTTGTCGAAGGCGATGACCCGGTGCTTGTCAGCGACGCCGTCGATGACCTGGGGATCCCAGTCGTCCAGGGTGGCGGTGAAGTGGTGCAAGAACACCACGGGCACACCGCCGGTGGGGCCGAGTTCACGGTAGACGAAGCGGACACCGTTGACGGTGATGCTCGTGGTCGGGGTGTTCTTCCAGTCGGTCATGCCTGGGCTCCCTCGGGGGTCGAGTGCAGATCGGGGTACAGGGCTTCGATGGGCCCGCTCAGAGCTGCCTTGACCATGCCGGTCAGCTCGTCGCCGAGAACTTCGTATCCGCCTGCCGCGACGGTCTCGTACACCTGCGCCACGAGATCCTCGGGCCGCAGTTTGGGGCCGCCCGCGTGGGCGGCCATGGCGGTGTCGACGTAGCCCATGTGCACTCCGACAACGTGGACGTCGTGGGGCGCGAGTTCGAGGCGAAGCGAGTTGGTGGCCGACCACAGCGCGGCCTTGGATCCGCTGTACACCCCACCGAAGGCGTTCCAGCTGGCCACGGAGTGGATGTCGATGAGCACCGCGCCGGGTGCCGCGATGAGCGCCGGCGCGAACGCCTTCGCCAGTAGGACGGGCCCGAAGAAGTTGGTCTCCATGCCCGCACGCAGATCGGTCTCTGACAGCTCGAGGTAGCTCGCGGTTGGCGGGATCACGCCGGCATTGTTGATCAGCACTGTCACATCGGACGCGATCTCGGCAGCTGCGGATATCGATTGACCGTCGGTGACGTTGAGGTGCAGCGCAGTGATGCGGTCGTCTTCCCATGTGCGTGGAGATCGCGCCGCCGCGTACACCTTCCGTGCGCCGAGAGCGAGAGCTTGACGTACGAAGTGCTGACCGAGTCCGCCGTTGGCGCCGGTGACCAGGACGACGGAATTGTCGAGAGTTGCCATGACGGTTCTTTCTGTGTGAGCTGTTGCGGCGCAGAGGTTGCCGCTGGGAATGAGGGACTTGCTCTACGCAGCCAAGAATTCCAGTGCGGCAGGAACGAATTGGTCGTGGGCCTGGAAGATGCCGCCGTGCCCGGCGTCGGTGTAGATGCGCAGGGTGGCGTTGGGCAGACGGCGGGCCAGGTCGTAGGTATTGCTGGTCGGCACCATCCGGTCGTCGTCACCGTTGGCGACCAGGGCGGGTTGAGTGATCAGGCTCAGATCGGCAGGTTCTGAAAGTCCCCAGGTGTGGATCGCGCGAAGCTGGGTCCGGAAGGCTCCGAGCGAGATCTTCTTGTCGCGGTCGGTGGCCCGTTCACCCAGGCGCGTGATGAACTCGCGGGACTGCGCTTTGCCGTTGGCGGTGCGGGTGAAAAAGAGATTCTGTTTGGGGTCTTTGCCTGTCAGCACGGCTGTGATCGAGTCCGTGTAGGTCAGCCGGGTCACCTTGTCGATACCCTCACCGCCGGCCGGGCCGGTGCCGGCGAGGATGAGTTTGCGGACCAGCGCGGGGCGCTCGGCGGCGATGACCTGCGCGATGAATCCGCCCATCGAAAAGCCGAGCAGGTCGACCTTCTCGTACCCGAAGGCGTCGATGACGGCGATCGCGTCGTGAGCCATCTCTTCGATGGTTGCCGGTGTCGTACCGCCCGATCCGCCGACACCCCGGTTGTCGATGACGAGCACCCGGTGTTTCGCGGCGATGCCGTCGACGACGCGTGGATCCCAGTTGTCGAGGGTGGCACCGAGGTGGTTCAGGAACACCACCGGAGTGCCCTCGGTCGGGCCGTATGCGCGGTAGACGAAGTCGGTGCCGTCGACCGAGATCGTCTGGTTCGCAACAGTCGTCCACGACGTGGTCGGTGCCACGCCCGGCGATGCCGCGTCGTCGCGATGTCGAGCGTTTTGGTCTGTCATGTGTGCCTCCTGCTGGTGTAAACAGATCTGTTTACTTGCACGGTAAAGCATCCCGGGCCGGATGTAAACAGATCTGTGTACTATTGGTGAGGTAGGCAGCGAGTTCGAGTTGAATGATCGGTGGTTTCGATGGCAGCAGCAACGCGCTCTGATAGCCCACGCCGGGGGGCCAGGGATCGTATTCTCGCGAGCGCGGCCGAACTGTTCTATGTGGAGGGGATCAACGCCACCGGCGTCGACCTGATCGCCTCACAGGCCGACGTCTCCAAAAGGACTCTCTACAAATACTTCCCGAGTAAAACCGTGCTGGTGGAGCAATACCTCGCGTTTGTTCGCGAGATGGTCACCGACCCTCGGGAGGCTGACGCGGCGGGGCCGCGGGAACGCCTGATGTTGCTGTTTCCGATCCCGGATCCGGATGACGGCCGGATGCGCGGCTGCCCCTTCCACAACGCAGCCGTGGAAGCCGCCGCAGTGATGCCCGACGTTGCGGACTTCGTGCACGTGCAAAAGCGCGCCTTTGCCGACGCGATCATCGAACTGTGCCGCGACTACGGCGCTGACGATCCCGATCTGCTGGGGCACCAGATCGCACTGCTCTACGAAGGCGCCGCAGCGCTCTCGACATCGCTCGACGACCCTGCGCCGTGGGTGTATGCACGGACCACCGCAGAGACACTGCTCGACCTCGCGCGCACGTGACTGAGAGGGAGAGCCTTTCGGAGGTGCTTTGCGACCGCGCTGGTCAATGACGCCGATAATCGGTAATTACGTCAGCTGGACGTTGCGAGCGGCGGTCCCAATTAGGGGACGAGTTGCTGCTAATACCAGTTGCCGCTGAACGGTAACCCGGCCGGCTGGAGCCGGTAGTCCGGTGGTTTCGTCAGGTACTGCTGACCAGATTTGGCTGCCGATACCCTCGACGGCCAGAACGGCACGAATAAGAGTCCTCAACGCGCTCAGAGGCCGGGCTACGGCCATCCGATCAGTGTTTTGGGTGTCTCGTGGAACCAGCCACTCGACTTAACTGGTTCTCGCCTGGTCACCTCCGACGACGAAACGATTATGACTCGGCGGTCCTCGTTCATGTAACGGGTCCAGCGGACATCTGAAGAAAGAACGTACCCGACCTCTGGCCGCTCGTTACGTGCTGAGATGCGTTCTGCGGTCAGCCACATACCGGACACCAACGGGTAGATGATTATCGAAGCGACAATGAGCACGATTCCGAAGATGTAAATCGACCTCGCCCACAATCGTTCTCTGCGACCGAATAGAACTCCAAGCAGTGTTAAAGCGACCACGATCCCGATGTTGGACACCAGAAAGACGACCGGCATGGACCAGTAACAGACAGCCACGACGATGACGGACACCACGGGCAAGCGTGTGTAGTAGGCATTCTGCTCGGGCGTGTGGCCAACTGCCCTGTCTACTTTGCCGACCGCCTTGTTCGCAGCAACGGCCCAGAATACGAAGCCCCAGAGGAGAAGCGTGCTGCCGATCGGCAAGAACGTCGCGAGGACCAGGCCCAGGACGTCCAAGTCCTGTACTAACGCCCGAAGGGCCTGCGGGTCCCCACCCGAAACGACCACGACCTTCAGCGCCGCCAGCAAAACCGGAATCAACCCGCTCACTATCGGATGTCGAGTAATTGCCTCGGAGAGCTGTGCGATCGGACCAGGCTGCGTCACAGGAAAAGACTCTCACGATCGGTTGCTGACGCGTTGCCAGCTCAGTAGGTGGTCTTCACAGGATCAACTACCAACGTCCCCGCTACTGGATGGCCCTGCGATCCTTGCGCACGCGGAGGTTCGCGCTCTCTCGCTGTGACAAGTCCATCGACGTCACAGTCACAGTGTCGCGGAGCTAGTGCCTTGCGAAGCGATGGCGGAGAGATCACGCCAGCGAGCGCTGTGCGTGACTAGCTTTAGCGCAGGGTGCGGGCGTGGCACCAGCGGCAACGCCGGGCTGTCGGTAGCCTGCGGTAGAGAGCGTGTACAGGTGAGGCGGGAGGTTGAGGGTGTGACGGTCACTGTCGGCTCGATCAGCGCCGTCCTCGACTGTGCGATGGGTCCGCGACCGGAGTGGGTCGGTGCGGTGTTCACCGACATGTATCCCGATGACGCCGTCGACCTGCCTACCGGGTGTGCGGCGACAGTGCTGGCGTGTGACGAGGATTGGCAGTGGATCGCCGATCATGCTGCGGCGGTCGCTGCCGCTGTCGAGCAGGCGTGCACGACGGTTGTCGGAGCGTGCGCCGGTGAGTGGGTCGTTGGCCGCGGCACTGTCGACGGCGAGGCATTTCTGGTGTGCACGGCCGCGAACGCTGTCGGCAGTGTCGTTGCCGGTGTGGGGAATGTGGTGCTCGTGCTCCGGGCCGCCGTCGCCGGAATCTCCGTCGACACCGCAGGTACGGTGTCGCGGTGACCGACGTACTGCCTGCGCCGATATCGGCGCAGCCGCTAAAGCTGTCGCAGGATTTGCTGACCCGGGTCGAAACGTCGCTGCTCGACACGCGTGCGGAGTCGACGCGCCGCAACTACACCCGCGCCTGGGCGGCGTTCGAAGAGTACTGCCGCCGCGGTGGCCACAAGGCGTTGCCAGCGAACCCACATGTGGTGGCCGACTACTTCCTGTCGCTGGAGAACACGGTCAAAGTAGATGGCAGCGCAGCGTATTCGATGTCAGCGATCGAGGGCGCGGCCGCGGCGATCAAGTTCGTCCACAAAGCCCACAGCCCCCACCAGCACGATAAGGAGCTAATAGGGGAGGGGGCGCCGTTGTGGCTCAGTCCGGTGGTGTCGGGGACGTTGTCGGCGATCCGCCGCCGCGGCGCTGCATCCGGTCGGCGGCCCCGCCGCCCCGAAGATCCCTTCGATCTGGTGGATCTGCGGGAGGCGGTGACGGTTGCCCGGGCGTCAGCGACTACGTGGCGGAAGAAGCTCCGCGAACGCCGCGACACCGCCGCCCTGGTGCTGGGGTGGGCAGGGGCGATGCGTCGCTCGGAGATCGTGGCGCTGACAGTGGGCGATGTTCGGCGCACCCTGGACGGGTGGATCATCACCGTCCGCAAGTCCAAGACCGACCAGGACGGCGCCGGATTCAAGAAAGCCCTCCCGACCGGGGAGCACCTGGAAACCTGCGGTCCGTGTGCGTATCTGCGGTGGCTGGACTGTCACCTTGCTTACGACCGGATCGGGCGAGCGGGCCTGATCCGGTTGTTGGCCGCCGACCGACCCCACGATAAACATGTCTGCGGCGGAACCCTCCCGGAGACGAACCCGGAGACGGATCTGTTTCGGTCCATCACTGCCGCCAGCGACCTCACCCACACTGCCCCGGGCGGCCAGCTCATCCACACGATCGTCCGTAAACGGCTCGCCGCGGCCCGCCCCGATCTGGACATCACCCGGTACGGCGCGCACAGCCTGCGAGCGGGGTTCGTCACCGAGGCATTCCGCACCGGGCATGAGCCGACGACCATCATGAAGCAGACCGGCCACAAGTCTGTCGATTCGCTCCTGAATTACGCGCGCGAGAACAACATTCACCACCAGAACGCAGCTACCACGATCGGCATGTGAGCAGCGCATGACCACGCTCGGTGCAGGATCTGCTGATATCGGTTTGGTGCATCGGCTGCCGGCCTCGCACCGCGCCCATTGGCGGCTCTTTACCGAGTGGTGCACAGCGTTCGACACCATGGCGCTGCCGGCGTCGCCGGTCACCGTCGCACGGTTCCTCGATTTCGAACCCGGCGCCGCGCGCGGGACGCTGCGCCGGCGGGTCGCAGCGATCAATGCCGGCCACCGGGTCGCCGGGCATACCCCGCCGGGCACGGTCACCGCGGTGCGGGCGTTGTTGTCGGCGCGCGATCGCGACGCCGAGACCGCTCGCCATGTGATCGGCCGGTTGCCGGTCAGTGGTTGGCCAGCAGGTCTTTTCGGGCGCCGCGACGCGCTGATTCTGACCCTGGTGTGCCGACTGGGAGTGCCTATCGCGCGAGTGGGGGAGCTGCGGTGCGGTGACGTGAGCGTCGACGTCGCAGGCAGTGTGCTGCATGTCGGCGGCGGACATGACATCGCCACTTCGCTCGAGGCAGACAACACGCACGGGGTGTATGCGGTGTTCTCGCGGTGGGCAGGCGTCCGCGACCTCACCCTGCGCCGCCTCTCGCCGATGGCGTGGGCACCGGTCCTGCACACCGCACCCGCCCGGGCCAGCACTCCGCAGGTGTCCAGGCTCGAGCACTACGACCCCGACGCTGCGTTGCTGCCGACCTTCGACCGGTGGGGCAACCTGACCGCGCCGATCGGCGACACCACCACGGGCATGCGCTCCCGTGCCGTCGACACCATTTTGCACACTCACCTGCGGGCGCCGGGACGGCCGATCACCGGACGCACCGCCTGGACAACGGGGGTGATCAAGCGCCGCGCCCACCCCACCGAGAACGCCCCCGCGCCTCTTGACGCGGCGCCCTTAGACGACACCTACGACGACGGGATCACTGCGCGCCGCCGCGCCGCCGGCGAACTCGAGGACCTCGACGACATCTTCGATGCCCTCGACCACCAGATGGCAGCACTCCTCGAACGCACCGAGCACCTCCTCGAGGACGCCGGCGCACCCTAAGCTTCTGCTCCCTGCGGGTGCCCGTACCCGGCAATGCATAAGCGTGCACCGGCCCGTGCCGCGGCCGGAGGTTCATGACCAGGCCGCCCTGTGGCCGTGCGGATCCCCGGGGTGGACGTGTCCGCGCTCAGCGGTCAGTGAACGCCTGGAGGATGTGTGCCGGAATTCTGCCGCGGTCGCCCAATTCGTAGCCGTTGTCCCTGGCCCACAGGCGAACCGCCGTGCTGTCCACCCCGCTGGCGGGCGAGTGAGTGGACGCCACCGATGTGTGTCCGGGCTGGCGTGTGCGTCCGCCTACCCGCCTGGACTTGGCGAGCAGAGTCGCCAACGGCACGCGGCCGGTCTCGATGCGGTCGAGATTGACTGTGCTGGTGTCGAACTCGTACTCCACACCTAGCCAGATCCAGTTCACCATGTTGAGATCGTCGATGTCGAGCGCCTTGCCGTCGATATCGTCGGTGAACTCGACACGGGTCACGGTAGCCACAAATACACGTCCTTCTCTGCTCAGTTGAGTGCTGCTGCCGATACTAGCCGCGACCGCGTGCGGCGGATCGTTAACAGGCCAGCTACAGCTGTGGGTCGCCGCGGCGCCGCACCGCGCTGGGCGGTAGCCAGAACCGTTCGGTGATGACGCAGCGGGCATTTGTGCTCCACAACTGGACCTCGCAGATGCCGATCCATTGGCCACTGCTGGCCCGCAGCCACGCCACCAGCAGGCCGGGATGGTCCGGTTCGAACCGCACCCCGTGGGCCCGGGTATCGAGGGAGACCCCGATGGGCGGGCGGCGGGTGGCGAACGCCCACCCCAACACCACAGACAGGTCGACGGTCACCGGCACGGCAGGGTTGCAGATCCGCAGCGTCCGTCGGTGACCCCAGGAATCGGCCACACTTGTCGATGCGAACATACGTTCGATACTATGGGACGGTGCGGGCCGATGGGGTAGCGATACCTGGGTGCCTCTGTCTGTGTCAAGGGCCCAAATGTTCGAACTTCGGAGACCGCCGTGAGACCACGGACGTAATCGCGAAGTTTGATGTCTAGGGCATCGTCAGCGTATTTAGCGTTTGTCGGTCGGCGGTGGGGATGAACCCGAGGCTGGCGAGGACGGGATGGTCCAGTGTCGTGGCGATGTGTTGTGCGCCGGAGTCAGCGGCGTCGCAGATCGCCCGAAAGGCAGTGCGGGCAACGACATGGTCGGGGGGATCGGTGTTGGGAATTGCCTCGAGAATTTTGAGCTCAGCGACGCCGTCGGTGTCTGTCCACGCTGTGACCGCTTGTGCCACGTACTGGTCCCGCTGACCTTTGCGGTTTCGACTCGCGGTCGACCAGGAGATCAACTGGTCGTGATGGAATGCGGTGACGGTGTTCCCCTGTAGGTCTGGGCTATGGGGCACTCGGATTACACCGTCCCAGTTTGGGCGAGCGTTGAGCCCGCCGACGCTGTACGGCTCTCTGCTCAGCTTGGTGCGCTTGCCGAGATAGATGACGCCGTCGATGCGTTGGCGTCGTGCGCACCACATCAGGCCGGTGGATAGTTCTTCGAACCAGAATCCGGCGGTGTATCCCATCCAGAGTCGGGCGTTGGCCTGGGGTGATCGAAACTCTGCTTCTGTTTGCGGGATGTGGCCGGAGATGGCGAAGATGTTGGGGTTGTTCTTCCACCGGAACTGCACGTGCAGGGTTTGGCCAGCAACGATGAGGAGTTCGGTTGCGAAGTCCGTGTGGATTGCGCCGCGCAGCCGGAAGAGCTGGTGTGCGTGTTCGACCGCTTCGCGTGCTGTGGGGGTGAGGGTGTCGAGCGGGTCGCCGGTGACCTGGATGCGCCAGCCGCCGTCTGGGTCGGTGCGGGGATCGCGTTCTTTCGAGGAGTCGGCGTACGGACCGTGCGCAGCGAGGTGATGTCGCAACGTGGTGTTGTGGGTTGGCTGGAGTTTGCGTGGCTCGGGTTCGCTCTGGCGCCATCTGATGTTGTCGGGCGCAAGGATGGGGTGACCGTGGCCGTCGATGAGGGCAACGAAAATCTTCTTGTGCTGGTGGTTAGGAGCCTTGGAGCGGTTGAGTGGGGTGGAGGCCGCCCGGCGGCGCTGGTACGCGAAGTCGGCGAGCTGCTCACCGAACATGACCCGAGTCCATGCCTCTGCCTCATTGTCGGGAATGGGCGTACTCGGGGTTGGTTGGGTCGCCCAGGTCTGATCGAACTCGCCGGGGAAAGCGATGATTGTCGCTTTGACCTTGCGGGGGTTAGTCCCAAGCGGGAAGGAACCCGCATCGTTCGCGGCTGAGCAGCTGATTTTGATGTGAATGCGGGTGTTCGGAACTGTCACAGACCACCCGCGTAGCCTCAGCGAGTTGGCTATCCGCAGCGGCAACAACGTGCGTGGGCCGATTTGCTTTTCGATCTGGTTGATCAGATCGGACACGCCTGCACCATCGGAGGGCTGCTTTCTGGAGCGGTCAGGCGTACTCGTATTGAGGCCCATTACAGACCCTCGAGGTCGAGATCGACAAGGATGCCCATTTCGCGGTAGCGAATGATGTCGGCGGCGGGGGATACGGAAAATAGCCCTCCTCTGTCGAAGGACGGCGGCGTTTTCTCAACGTCCCGGTATCGGCGGGACCCGTGCTGCTGTGGCTCCCAACGGACACCGGACGGGGCGTGATATGGGCTGGACACCACCTGTATTCGGGTGACGAACCCCCGAACGGCTTTGGCCGGGCTGTAGGAAATGCTGTGCCAGTGGGTCAGGCGTCCAGTGAGCGTGACCGGGCCCGAACGTCGACGGTCGCCGCGCCAGGTGGCTCGCCAACCGTCGCCATGAAGATCGCCGGTCCAGAGGTGGTCCTCGCCGGCTGGAGAGCCGCGGTCTTGACGAGCGGTGGGGTGCAGGTCGAGGACAGCCTGAATCGTCATCACTTCGGG
The DNA here is from genome assembly GCF_003217475.1 of Williamsia limnetica. Taxonomy (GTDB): domain Bacteria; phylum Actinomycetota; class Actinomycetes; order Mycobacteriales; family Mycobacteriaceae; genus Williamsia; species Williamsia limnetica. The sequence continues at coordinate 71,734 of NZ_QJSP01000022.1, forward strand.
GGACTGAGTAGCCGACTCCACGAAGTCGAGTACGAGCTCGATGACTGAGCCGATTCGTGGAGGTGCCATCGCACCATCTTCGATGGACAGGCCGTCGATGAGGACTGTGAGCGGTGGGCGGCTCATGCGCCTTTCTGCAGATTCGACACACCAGCACACTAGCAACAGAAGCAAAGGTTACGTGCGACAGAGCTAGACCGTCCACACCCCAAGTTGGTTGACGCTGAGTAACCGGGGATCTGGTGGTCGCGGCCGCGGTAGTAGGCTGACCGACGGTGACCTTGTGCCCGGCGGCCTCGTCTGCTGGCTTTCCTAGTGCACGGGGATTCATGTGTTGCTTCAAGGTGTGGAAGATGTGGTGCGTGAGGGCTTTCTGCTGCGAGCAGGAGTAGTCCCGTGGGAAGCCGACAGCTTGCGTAGGTTTCCGCCCATTCATCGCGATCTCTTCGACAATTTTCTGTTCAGTGCCACGAGATTCGCCGTGGGCGAAGGGGACTGGTCGACCTTCCCTCATGCGTGCAGAAGGTATCTGTCGGCGACTAGCGGGGAGTTGCAACGTCCGCCGCCACTTATCCCGCCTGCGGTCGCCGATACGGTCGCTGAGGTGTTGTCTCGGTTCCGGCAGCGCGAGACCGGTGAAAAGTTCGTGGCAGGGATAGCCGGGCGGGTGACTGCGCACGAACAACAACTTGCGGAGCAGTTGTTCTTCGCACTCGGAGATGACCGCGGCGATGGTCTGTCCGCCGCGGGCTTGCGTGTTTACAGCAAGATGATGTCGGCGCGGATCAGCGACGGCTTTGTGCACCCCGCGGTGGGTGCCCATATCTGGGGTGACGTTCCCGCCGGTCCACCCCATCTACCCTCGGGCGGGCCCCACATTCGCATTCTGCGAACTATCGAGGCGCTGAGTCGACAGTGGGTGACCTCGCCGGCCGACCGGCCGAAGATCGAGCGCATGATTATCGACCGCGCACACACTCTCGGCTGGAGGACTGAAAGCCCAGGATTGGTCGAAGGGTCTCCCGGCCAGTGGGAGGCAACCCCACCACCTGGAAATCGATGAGTGGCTGCGCACTCTGATCGCCGTCACGTATCTGTCCCGCGCGAGGCACTCAAAAGTTCTGTCTCACAGTTCATACGGGCTGAGTAGCGATTGCTTGTGGTCCGGTGAAAAATGGATACTGAAACCGCAACTTGCTCCACACCAACCTGCCATCCCTGTGTAGGAATGCTATTCCTACGCTGCAGTGTTCTCGGCCCGGAACTGGCGCTTCCATTACCCTTCGAACGTTTCGAGCAGCGGTACAGTGCGCACATGACCAATCCCGCCGGTGCCGAACGGTTGGAGAAGTGGGCTCCGGGCCTTGTGTCGGCTCTGGCTGCGCGATCGCGCTGATCAACGTGACGCAATACGCGTTCTGAATCCAAGCTTCTTCGTGGACCCAGCGGTATCGCTCGAAAGTCGCCATACCATCTCTACTCCATGGACGGTGTGGAACTGTCACGACGGTAGGCCGTCGAATTGGCCACTTAAACAGTTCGACCGGACTGAACCGGAGCCGACTATGTCTCGGGATGCGATGCTCAATATGTGACTGTCCCCAGCAGGCCCGGCCGATACGAGTTCCGATGGGAGATTGGCGATGACGGCTGCGGCATCGTGCACGGAAGGGGGCCTGGCTCCTGGGGTGAGGCTCTGCGAGCAGTCGGCCATGATCTTGCCTTGGGCCAGTACAACAAAAACGTCGATTGGCTGCGCTGGTATGTGGAGGTCGGTGACGGGGAACGTATCGCGGGGGACGAGGTGATGCTGCATGTTGCCGGCCCCGGCCGGATCGGCCTCGGGCTCGGCGGGGGAGTTCGCGTCGACACTGCCCTGGCCGAAGCCACCAGGTGGGCAGCAACAGTCACTCAGGATGCGGTGGGTGACTACAACCTGGCGTGGCCACACCGACCGGCCGGCGGACTGCTCTATGCGCGCATCCACGGCGAGGAAGCGGTGTGGATAGACGGGAAGAGCCAAGCTGTCGTCGCCGCCATCGGTTCGCTGCAGCCCAACGATTTATGACCCGCGCGCATAGTGCCGTGGGGGATCGTTCCGGGCCGTCGGCCAAGTTAGTACAGGTGTTCGATAATGGGTAGGGTAGAGGTGCGGAGGCCTGGCGTACACGGGACATCTTGGGTACGCGGGAAGCAGGCCTCCGCGCTCCCTTCTGCGTTCTCGGGACGCGCGGACATCGCCGCGTGTCGTCGTAAGAGTTCTGGACAGCGGCGGGGGCCCGCTGGCCGATTAGACGGCGGCGGGTTCTCTGAGTTGTTCTCGTGCCTCCCACCGGCGGTGGTCCTGGCACATGGTTCGCCAGACCTTCTTTGCCACTTGGCGTTTGAGGCAGCGCATCGCCGAGCGGCGGGTCATGCCTGCGTCGATTTTGTTGTGCAGGTAGGGGTAGCCGGGACTGTTTGCGTTTCTGCCCTGGCAGACCGCGATGACGTGGAGAGCGGAGTTGAGCACGCGGTCGCCGTCTCTGGATAGACGGTGGCGGTTGGAGTCTGCCGAGGCGATCTGCACGGGTGCGGTCCCGGAGTAGGTGGCAAACGCGGCCTCGGTGGCGAAGCGGAACGGATTGCCGGTGCGGGCGATGATGCGTCCGGCGGTCACAGGTCCGCAGCCGAAGATCGTCGTCAGCGTCGAGCCGCAGTCGGTCAGCGTAGTTTCGGTGCGCTCGGAAATGTCGGCGAGCTGCACGTCAAGGCGACGAAGATCTCCCACCAGTTCCAGAGCAATCCGGTGCCGCATCACATCGGCCGGCGTTTCAGGTACGAATCTGCGCAGCAGCACGGATGCCTTCTCCGAGTCCAGATCGACATCTGCACCGCCGGGAAGGAGCTGGCGTAGCACGGCGTGCAATTGGTTGACCAGTCGGCTTTTGGCGCTCAGCAAGCTGCGTCGACGCTCGTCGAGCACACGCAAGACACTGGTGTAGTCCTCGCAGAACACGGGTCGTTCGTCGCCTTGCAGTGCGGCTACGCACGCGGCGGCCGCGGCGTCGATGCGGTCATTTTTCCGTCGGCCACCTCGGGAGAGTTGTCGGACGCGTGCGGTGGCTGTCGAGGGGACGTCCACGACTGATTCACCCTGCTGGACAAGCCATAACGACAGATGGTGCCCGAGGCCCTTGGCGTTCTCGACCGCCCATCGGTGCTCGGGCCATCGCCCCGCCCACTCCAACAGAGCCTGGTAGTCCGGCTCTGTCGAGCGGATACGCAGTGACCCGAGGTCGACGTTCGTCGCAGGGTCAACGGCGGTGGCGGTGTGGCTGGATTTGTGTGGATCGATACCAATGACGATCAAAAGGGAGTCCTTTCTGTGAGCGGTTGTGGAGATCCCCGGCCGGCAATCCGACTTCCAGTCACACCGTCGTACGTGCGCTCATGCCTCTGTTGAGCCAGGCCAGAGACGGAAAGCGCAGAGAGTGACACACCCAGACCAAGCCATTCCCTCAACAGCGCGCCCTCGGGACGGCACGAAGCACCCGAGCCACACCCCTGCGCTCTCCTACGCCAGGCTACGAACCCGCCGGTTCGAACGCCACGACGTACTTCTATACAAGTCGGAAGCACCGGCCCGCATCACAGCTTGCAGCATGCTCTCTGACGCGCTTCGATGTAAGGAACCCGAACGGGGAGAGGAGCCGCCGGTGTTCGACAACTTTGAGCGAGACGCTTTGCGCGAGGAAGGGTTTGACCCCGACGACCCCGAAACAGTGACGGCAATCGATTTGGTGCGGTGGGAGCTGTCGCTGCTGCGCTTAGATCCTGAGGTGGAGCAGGGTTAGTGCTCACCGGGCAATGACACCTGGTGGGGCAACTTATCGGTCCGTAGCCCTCGCCACGATGGGTGGCGCAGTCGATCAGTGAACTCCCGATAAAACACGTCGCCCACGAGTTGGGGTCGGCACCAGGTGGCCTGGTGAGCGACTGCACGCGGGGGAGCGGCCGCGAACGAAGGATCAGGGCACGCCAGCTCGTCGAGCTTGGCGCGCAGCTCCCGCCGGGCTTTGGCTGTGAACCCTGTTCCCACGTGACCGATGTAGACAAGTTCGCCGGCCGCGTTGTGGGCACCCAGTAGCAGTGAGCCGATGCCGCCTGCGGCGCTGCCAGAGCCGCTGACGTACCCTGCAATAATCGCCTCGCAAGTCAGGCGGATGGGGTGCTTGCGCCTTGACTGCACTAGTCAAATGCGGTCCGCGCGAGGCGCCGAAACACCAAAGGCGGCCAACGACACAGGGGACTTTGACTTGTTCCACTTTCATCGGTGTCGGGTCTGTCAGTGCCGTAGTGTCGACCAGGCAATTGCTGGGTGTTGGTGCCCGGTGAGGCTCTAGGCTAGGGCAAGGAAGAGTTTTTCCAGTTCGGCTTCGGTCAACGGGGCCTGGTCGCCGTCGGCGCCGTTGATGCACTGACGCATGCCCGAGGCAACGATTTTGAAACCAGCCCGGTCGAGTGCGCGGGACACGGCCGCGAGTTGGGTCACAACATCTTTGCAATCGCGACCCGCTTCGATCATCGCGATCACCCCGGAGAGTTGTCCTTGAGCGCGGCGCAGGCGGTTCAGCACTGCAGTCATTGCCTCTTCATCACCAGTCACGGGGCATGCCTCTCTGTTTGTTCATTCATCTTGAGGGTACCCCAGGGGGTATGAGTTCGCACACCGGTCGAGGTTGACTCTAAGATACCCCCAGGGGTACCGTCGGGTTCGTACTGATACCCCCCAGGGTATTTGAATGTAGATCCTCGAGGAGGTCTCTCGCATGTCGGACACCACGACCACAGCTCCACAGCCCGGTTCACCACCCACGTCGGTTCCCGGCATGCTGGGCCGCTGGGGGGCGGCGATGGCCGGGCGTTCCCGATGGGTCTTCTCCATCTGGCTGTTGGTACTCGTCGGCCTGGGTGCAGCTGCGCCGTCAGTGTTTTCCTCCTTGGCCGGCGCTGGCTGGCAGGCCAACGGGTCGGAGTCGGTGCAGGTGCGAGAGCTGGCGCAGCAGCACTTCGGCGGCAACTCATCGGCAGCGGTGCAGGTCGTCATCCACTCCGACCGCGACACCATCGACAGCCCAGCGATGCAAGAAACCATCGCGAATGCCACCGCAGTGTTCGGCCGTGACTCCCGGTTCGGCGAGGTTGTACCCCCGCAACCGGGAATGACCATCAGCCCAGATCGGCACACCGGCATCCTGATCGCCGGCGCGAACGCGAACACCGACGACATGGTTCGGGCTGTCGACGATGTCAAGGGAGAGCTCGCCGAACTCTCGCGCGATGGTGTCGAGGTGTATCCCACGGGAGCGTCTGCCTTGTGGAGCGACTTCAACAAAGCCAACCACGACGCGATGATCAAGGCGGAGCTGTTCTCGTGGCCGGTCACTCTGGCCATCATGGTCCTGGCCTTCGGGTCGCTCGTGGCCGCCGGCCTGCCGCTATTGCTCACCATCGCCGGCCTGGTCGCCTCCGCCGGTGGCCTCGTCCTACTCAACCAAGTCACGCCGATCTCAGTGTGGGCCATGAACTTTGCGATGATGTTCGCCCTCGCCCTCGGGATCGACTACGCCCTGTTCATCGTCTCCCGATTCCGAGATGCCCTCAAAAACCACACCAACAAGACCTACGCGGTCGCCGAAACGATGGATACCGCAGGTAAAGCCGTGGTGCTGTCGGGTCTGACCGTGCTGGTGAGCCTGTCGGCAGTGTTGCTGGTGCCCGCTCCCGCGGTGCGGACGATGGCCGTGGGCATCATGCTGGCGGTGACGTTTGTCCTCGCGGCCACGTTGACGTTGCTCCCGGCCTCCCTGGGCGCACTCGGGCCGAAAGTCAACGCTGCCTCGCTCCCGTACGCTAAGCGCCAACAGCACCGTTCGCCGCTGTTCGAACGCTGGGGCAAGCTTCTGCACAGCCACCCGGGGCCGTTCGCGCTCGGATCGCTGGCTGTGCTGATCGCTCTGGCCATCCCGGTCATTGGCCTCAAGGTCGCCATGCCCTCGATCTCGGTGGTCCCCGAGGAGGCACCCGTGCGCCAAGGATACGAATTGGTCCAGCAGCAGATGGGCGAGGGCGCCCCCGGAATGCTCCAGATCGTCGCACCCTCGGGCCAGGCGCAGCAGGCTGCCACCGCAGCTACACAGACACCCGGAATCAGCATGGTCACCCCGCCGCAACCAGCGCTCGACGGCACCGACTACGTAATGATGCAAGCGCTGCCCGCAGTTGATCCCTCCGATGCTCAACTCGGCGTCATCGTCGATGACCTCCGCGGAGCACTACCCGCAGACGCGCTGGTCGGCGGCGCCCCCGCGGAGAACCTCGATCTGCAACAGGCTCTCAACGACTATTTCCCGCTGATCGTCGGCATCATCTTGGTTCTCGGGTTCGTCCTGCTCCTGGTCTCACTGCAAGCCCCACTGATCGCGCTGATCGGCACCGTCGTCAGCCTCCTGTCGACTGCGGCTGCGTTCGGTGTCGCCAAGCTGATCTTCCAGGACGGCCACCTGTCCGGATTGCTCGGATTCACCCCGCAAGGCTTCCTCGACGGCTGGGGGCCGGTGTTCTTCTTCGCGATGATCTTTGCCATCGCCATGGACTACACCGTCTTCCTGCTCGCCACCGCCAAAGAACACTACGAGCGCACCGGCGACGCCGACACTGCACAGATCGACGGCATGGCGCACTCGGGACGAATCATCTTCGCCGCCGCAGCGGTCATGGTCGCCGTGTTCTTCACCTTCGCGCTGGCAGATCCGTTGCCACCCAAAGAGATGGGCATCATCCTCGGCGTGGCTGTTCTGCTCGACGCCGTCCTCATCCGGCTGATGCTGCTACCCGCCCTACTCCGCCTGACCGGACGGGCAGCATGGTGGTCACCGACCTGGCTCCGCAAGATCCTGCCCGCGATCTCGTTCTCCCACTGACTACACCACCAGAAAGGACTACGACCCGATGAACAGACGAACAACCCCACCCACGTGGACCGTCGAACGAGCAGTGCCACTCCTGGCAGGATTGATGATTCTCGCGAGCCTGGCCCTGGCCACCAGTGTCTCGACCTGGTGGCTGCTGCTGACCGCCTTCGTAGCACTGAACCTGCTGATCTTCGCCGCCGTCGGCTGGTGCCCGGCCAGCCTGCTCATGCGCCGCCTGGGACTACCGCGCCGCGCCGAACTCCACTAGATCCAAGCACGAAACCCCACCCGGAAGGAAAGCTGTTATGTCACTAGCCATCTCCACCGTTCTCCACCTCCCGTTCGACGAGGCAGTCGCACGAACCCGCGCCGCACTGGCCGACCAGGGTTTTGGGATCCTCACCGAGATCAACGTCAAAGACACCCTGAAGACAAAAATCGATGTCGACATGGAAAATTACCTGATCCTGGGTGCCTGTAACCCGCCGCTGGCGCACCGCGCGCTGGAGATCAATCGACAGATCGGACTACTGCTGCCGTGCAACGTCGTGGTCCGCACCGACCCCACCAATCCATCGAACTCGATCATCGAAGCCATGAACCCCGACCTGATGGTCGAGGTGTCCGGGGAAGCTGAACTCGCATCGGTAGCCCGGGATGCGTCCGTCAAACTCACCGCCGCCATCGCCGCGTTGCAAGCTGCAGCATCCGCTTGAACCCCAACAGTCCGCAACCTGAAGGAGTACAGATGAGCGCAGTGACGTTCTATTTCGACCCAGCATGCCCGTTCGCCTGGGCCGCGTCTCGGTGGCTTGTCAACACCGCGCAACGACGCGACATCGAGATCGATTGGCGGCAGATGAGTCTCGCGGTGCTCAACGAGGGCACAGATGTTCCTGAACGGCAGCGGCACCACGTCGAAGTCTCTCAGCAACTGGGCCGTGTCCTGGCCGCCGCCCATGACCGGGCCGGCGACAGCGCACTTGGACCGCTCTACACCGCCCTGGGCCAGCGGGTGCACCAGCAGGGCGCCGACGTCACCACAGCGATGGTGGCCCAAGCGCTCACCGAGAGCGGCCTCGATCCCCAGCTCGCCGACAGCCTCGACGACTCCACCTACGACAGTGCAGTGCGCGTGGCACACCAGCAAAGCCAAGACAGCCTCGGCGACTCCGGTGGTAGCCCCATCATGTGCATCGACGGCCAGTGCTTCTTCGGGCCAGTACTTACCGCCATTCCCGATGACCACGACGGGGACCAGCTGTTCGACGCCCTGCAGACGCTGTCGGCAACAAGCGCCTTCGCACAACTGCAACGACCACACAGCGGACCGCCGACGTTCAGTTCCTGAGACCGTTCGCGGTAACGCATCGGCGCAGCGACGGAAAACGGGGCACCGGACTAGGCATGCCTCACGTCCGGTCCTGGCCGCAGCTAGCCGCACAGTTGCCGCGCGGAACTGCTAAGCGGGGGCGCCGACGCCAGGAAGCCCCAAAGCAGTTGTTTTCGTAGCTGAGAGACGCTCAAGATCGGTGCGCTTGCGGGCCAAGAACGACAGGGTAAGGGCGATGCCCTCGACCTCGCCGATCCATCCCTTTGTCTGGGCAATGTCTCGGCGGGCATGCAGGTCTGTTTCGAGTTCGTTGAGTCGGTCGAGCATGTCCGGGCTGACGTGCAGCATCGGGCATCGGATGCATGCATGTTCATGTGCACAGGGCGTGCCGTAGGGCCGCCCGCAGGTCCCGAGTTCGACTTTACGTTTGTCGAAATGTTCTTCGAACTCGCCCCATTCCTCGGGCGTGACGGGGCGGTATTCCTCGGAGTTACGTTGTGCCCGGCGGCGTTCGAGGTACTGCTGGTAGTGACGGACCACGTCCTCGTTGAACACTGCGACGTAGCCGCGGGTTGTTTGCAGATTGGTGTGACCGAGCAGGGCGGCTCCGATGTGGATGGGAAGGCCGTTGTTGACGAGTTCGGTGGCGAACAGTCGCCGTAGATCGTGGGGGGTAAAGCGCAGTCCCTCGAATTGGGGGTGCTCGGCAGCGACGTCTAGGCAGATGCGCGCGAGCGCATCGTTGAGCCATCCGACGCTGTTGCACCGCGCCACCGGTCCCTGCGAGTTCTGAAATAGATACGGCAGGGCTGGTCCGACTGTCGATTCGTACGGGTCCCATCGTTGCAGCGCCGGGATTGTGCGGCCGCTGGAGGTGTGCCGGCCGATGATGGCGGCGACGATGTGAAAGAGCTCCGCCGACATGGGGATAACTCGTTCGCGATCGCCTTTGGATGGTGCAATCACCAGGAGTGCGACTACTTCGCCGCCGGGCCGGGTGTATTGGCGAACGCTCAGTTGGGTGAGTTCGAGGAGCTCTTCTTGCCGAACTCCTGCCAGGCGCAGCACTCCGAGCAGCGCCCAGTCCCAGAAGGCGCGGTCCTCAGCCATCTGGAGATTGAGGATGTCGCCGGTGCGATGGCTACGGACGCGAACCCGGGCGGCGCCCGAGCGGTCAAAGTCTTTGTGTTCACGGTCGGTGGCCACTCGAGTGAACCGCGCGCCGACGTGCTCGAAGGTTTCGTCAATCGCCGCGGCGCTCGCCCGAGTGAGGAACTCGAGCGTGGCCTGCCGTTCCCGCTCGACGTGCGCGGTCATCGCAGGCAGCATCGGCTGACGCTCGCGGGTGCGGTTGGCGATGCGCTCACTTTGCCGGCGCCGTTCCTGGCTGTACCCGGATGTCGCGGACGCGGGGAGCGGGCAGGGAGCGACCCACTGCGCCCATCGTTCCGGTTCGATCGCCGACCAGCTTTGCAGGTCGAGGTAGAGTGCGCGCACCGTCATCAGGATGTTGTGAAGATCGGTCCGCGGGTGGGTACCTGCCGGTGTTCGAACAACCGAGACGTCCTCAAGCCACAATGCGTACGTGGCGGGGCTCAAGTGCAGATCCTGCTGGCCCGGGGATACTCGTTCGACGGTCTTCCAGAAGGTTGATGCCAATGTCCGGGACAGGGCTTGGAGGGTGTTGTGATCCATCCCTTCGCTGCTGCGGTGCCGGAGATAGTCGATCAGCAGGGTGCGTACACCCTGATTGCTGAGGTGGTATTGGTCGACGAGCTGCTCGACAGATCGGGGCCGGCGGGCGCGCGCCAGCGCCAGAGTGCTTGGCGTCCCGGGCCCGAAATGGCCCATCCTGACCAGGGCCTGCCACGCGAGATGCACACCAGGACGCTCCGCGTAGGCCCTGTCACCGCAGGCGTCCATGTGAGCTCGCGCGTAGAACATCAGGGCTTCGGGCGTGAGGTCGACCAGACCAATTTGCTGGCTGGTCAATGCGAAACACAGTTCGTTGCGAGCCTTGTTCCGCTGCATCACTCGCGCATCGATGCTGCCCAACTCCACGTAGAAGGCGTCGAGTAGTGGATCTTTCTGCGCCGGCCCGAACGATGCGCCGTACTGGGCCATCGTCGAATAAACGCAGCGCGACCACACTGGGAGAGATCACCCGCAACGCGGATAGGCTCTTCATGCCGTCGACATGTGAGCCGCTCTTCATAGCTCCGTGGGTGATATCGGTGATGGTGCGATCGCCGGAGTCGAGCCCGCTCATCACCCACCGCTCCTGCCACGTCTCACCAGGCAAGGTCGCCAAATAGTTGGTGAACATGCGGATAGACAAGGACCGCTTCTGTCTCGTGGACTTCGCCTGCGGCCAGGCGTGCGTCGCCGCTTCTGTCAGTTCAGCCGCTCCTGCGGCAGACAGATCCCCGAATGGGGCAGGCAGGTTTGGCATCGCGGGGGCCGGCGTGGTTGTCGTCGGTGCAGGTGGATGCCGAAGGCACTCTGTCAAATCCGGCAGAGGGCGGCGACGCGTCCGCGAGGTGGTCGTGCCTCGTGATCTAGTCACCGAACACCACCGAGAAGTCGGCAGCGTCGTAGTCCGCGTGAAGATGCAGCGCGGGGGTTGGTCGAGCGTAGAACGCAGCCATGGTCTCGACCATCTCTTCCATCCGGGGGACGGTGTAGCGGCTGGTGGTGCGCAGATCAGCATGGCCGAGGACCGTTTGCACCTCAGGAAGGGTGAGCGTTCCGTCGGTTGCCATCCGGACCGCCGCGGTATGCCGCAAGTCATGCAGAGTCCAGTTCGTTCCTAGGACTACGTTCACGCGTTGGAAGACGCGTCGTGCAGCCGAATAGCTCAGTGCACGTTCAGGTTTCCTCAGCGTCCGCCACAGCGGGGCAGCAACATCGGGGTTGGTCGCTGTGTGAACATACCCAGCCAGCCACAGGAGCGCTTCGGGCGACACAGGAACCGGGCGCCGCATCCGGGTGCCCTTGGATATCACCCATATCCGTTGATGGTCCCAGTCCACATCACCGTTTGTCGCGCCTAGCAGCTCTGAGGCCCGGGCGCCGCTGCTGACGAAACACAGCAGCAATGCACGGTCGCGAGGACCGCGTAGAACCTCGAACAGCTCGGACCACAATGAATCGGGTATCGATCGAGGTAAGGTGTCGGCCGTCTTCTGCCGCAACCGCGCCCGACGGTGGCGTTGACGAGATTCGATCGGGCTGCGGTGGGCCAACGCTCGTCGTCGTTGTGGGGACTGCGGCACCGGGTTGAGAACGGGACCCTGCCCGGAATGCCCATGGAAGGCGTAGAACTGGTAGGTCGCAGCAAGTGCAACGTTGATCGTCGACGGGCTGTATCCCAGCGCGAGTTCAGGCTTGCCAGTCTTGAGATTGACTGCCCCAGCCACGTTCGTCGACGCGGGCGACCGGCGACGTTGAGGATTGCTGGCACTGCGCAGCCAGCCGACCATCGCGGCCACATCGGACTCGGTCGCATGATTCCAGCTGACACCCAGAAACCAGAGAACGCGAAACCACGTAAGGAGTGAATAGCAGTAGGCGCGAACCGTTCTCGTGCTGCGATCGCACATCACCAGGTCTCGAACCCACACGTCAATCGCATCGACTCGAGCTCCGTCAGCATCAGCGACCCCGTACGGCACCACAGTCGAGCTATCCGAGATGACCGAACCGATCCGAGGCAGCTCCACGACACCATCCATGAGTGCATACCGTTCATTCGACGCTTCTGCGTCCATGTTGCCCCCAGGATTAGGTCGAACCCTAGCCCGTTACGGCTCTCCTGGTGCAGTTAACTCTCCAGGCGGGGGAGCGCCGGCCGGGCTGGTAGGTCGAGGTGACTCTTTTGGTCACAATGCCTTCTAGGCCATGTTCTTTCGCGGTGTCGAGCATGGCCTGGATGTCGACGTTCGTCCAGAACGGTGGAGTCTGTACGGACTTGCCCGACAGTGCCAGCTCGTCGAGGATCTCGCGGCGCTCGAGATAGGGCAGACGAGTGGTGTCCTGCCCGTCCAGCTCCAAAATGTCGAACACATAAAACTGCGCCGGCGTGGCCGCCACAAGCTGGCCTGTCGGCTTCTGTACGTGCATGCGCCGCTGTAGGCGGCTAAACGAGGGTCTGCCCTTGGGGTCCAGGGCCACGATCTCACCGTCGAGGACCGCCGAGCGCCCATCGAGGATGTCCGGAATGGCCGCCACCAACTCGGGGTAGCTGCTGCTAAAGTTGTTTGAGTTCCGACTGAACAAACGCGTTGTCTCCGAGCGGTTTTCGGCGATGCAGCGAACTCCGTCCCACTTAAATTCCACCGCCAACCCCTGAGATCCTCCTTGTGGAGGTTCTCCCAGGGTGGCGAGCATGGGGGAGGGGGCAGGCGGCATGGGTTCAGTGTGCCCGCCGCGGTGAACCCCAAACGAGCTTCCGGGGCAGGGTCGATCAGACGATGATGGTCACTCCGCCCGGACCGAAGTGGCCCTGGGCGGCAGTGATGGCGGCGAGCGCCGAACCGTAGCTGACGGGGGAGTGCTCGGCCGCTGCCCGGCCATCGCCGGGGCGAGAGGTCCAGGACCACTGCCCGTCGCCGGCGAGCTGGTGCACATCGACCCGCACGTCGGAGCCGCCCACCGTCAGGTCTCAGCCTTTTCATCGACAGGTGCGGGAGGCATCTTCATGATGATGACGTCATCACTGCCGATGTAGCGGTAGCCGTACGCCCCTGTCGAGAGCAGCACGAGTCCAGGTTGACCCTCGTCGGGTTCAGGTGGGTATGGCATACCTCAAGTCTCACATGCCCGCCCGACAACACCGCCACAGTCGTTGGTCTGGCCCTGGCGGTGTCTGGCCGTAGCATCGCTGCTGCGGAGGAGTTGAAGGCTCATGTGAGGAGTCCAGCGTGTTCGACGACCGCCATCCGCCCTCTCGGTGTCCGAACGGGCACCAGCTCGGCCCCAACAGGGTGCTGGTGGGCTGGGACAGCCTTCGCCGGCCGCCGTGCCGGTCCTGGACCTGCCGCACCTGCTGGGCCGTGGTGCACGCGACACCCCAAGAGAAACCAGCTGTCATCCATCCGCACGGACTATGAACCAAAAGGCAAGGTGCTGCCGCGGCACTCGGTAACCCGACTACCTTGCCCTCGACATGGTGCTGGTGACGTCAGTCAGTTCGAGGCCAGGAGGCGAGCTTTTGACGAGCAGATACTGGCGTGCAGCCGTCGCGGGTCCTGTCCAACAAGTTGGTAAACGACTCCTCGCGACACTGCGGTGGCTAGCGGCAGCAGGTTGGGTCCAAGACCTGCCGCAGCGCTTGCAGCGCGTCGGTGTGGGCACGGTAGAAGACGTTCATGCCGCGACGTTCGGGGTGGACCATCCCGGCTTTCTTGAGCTGCCCGAGATGGTGGCTGACGGTCGGTTCAGAGAGCCCGACGGCGGCCGCGAGGTCGCAGGTGCAGACTTCGCCCGCGTCGTCGGTGAGCAGGATGGACATCAGTTTGATCCGAACCGGATCCGCCAATGCCTTCAGCCGCAGCGCCACCTGTAGGGCCGCGTCGTCATCCATCGGGGAGGCCGAGACGGGTGCGCAGCATATGGGTGCGGTCATGTCGATCACCGGCAACGTCTTGGGCATGGATCCGATCTTACGCACGGTATTGACATATGTCGAAGAGGTCGGCACTCTGGGTGGTGACGGTAGTTCGATGTATGTCTCACAGGTGGAGGTAGTTATGTCCCGTATGCAGTTGGCGCTCAATGTCGACGATCTTGATCAGGCGGTCGAGTTCTATTCGAAGTTGTTCAATGTTGCTCCGGCCAAACGCAAGCCGGGTTATGCGAACTTTGCCGTGGCCGAGCCGCCCCTGAAGCTGGTGTTGCTGGAGAACCCGGGCCAGGGCGGCACCATCAACCATCTCGGGGTGGAAGTGGAGTCCAGCGACACCGTGCATTCGGAGATCGCCCGGCTCAGCGGCGAGGGCCTGTTCACCGAAGAAGAGATCAACGCGACGTGTTGCTTCGCCACCCAGGACAAGGTGTGGGTGACCGGCCCGGCCGGGGAAAAGTGGGAGGTCTACACCGTGCTCGCTGATTCCGATACGTTCGGCACCACCCCGAAGTTGTTGGAAACCAACCATTCTCCGGCCGAGGAATCGGGATCTGCGTGCTGCGGGACCACAGAGTCCGCGCCGGTCGACGCTGCTGCCCGCTAGGGGCACTGGTACGAGAGCAACTGTGGCGGGCACCTGTGGGGGTGCCCGCCACAGGTATGTGTCCTGGCGGTT
>NZ_QJSP01000023.1 GCF_003217475.1 Williamsia limnetica
ACCTACTACGACCGCAAACGGGCCGAAGGAAAGAAGCACAACGCCGCGCTGATCTGCCTGGCCAGACGCCGTTGCGACGTTCTCTACGCCATGATCAAGAACAACGAGCCTTACCGGCAACCGGCAACAGCTGCCGCTTGACTAAACCCATAGGGACACCCCCCGCGGGTATTTCATCCAGGCTAGATTTTCTAGGTTTGATGGAGCTGGCGAGGTCGGTGGCCAGCTCCATCAAGTACCTACTATCGGACGTTGCAGAAGGTCTTGCCGAGGGTGTCGATACCGCTGCGGATAGCGACGAGAGTGGGATCTGTGGAGTGGCCCGACGGATCGATCTGGTAGTAGCCGGCGATCAGGGGGTAATAGCCCGAGAGGGTGCAGGCCGGGCTTGGTCCGGGAGGGCTGGCGGCTGCCAGTGGGGCGCCGGCGATGATTCCTGCGGCTACGGCACAGCTGAGGGCGGCTGAAGCGATGAGTTTGCGCATTGAAGAAGCGTTCCTTTCGTTTCCTTGTCGGGCGGTCGTTGTCAGGCGCCGAGAGCTGTGTGTGGATGGACTTGGGCTGGGCCTTTGGATCCGGCGAGCAGGATCGCTGTGATGAGTTCGGGGTTGTCGGTCATGGGTACGTGCCCGAGTCTGGGGTGGGTGCTGACCTGTGCGTGTGGGAACGTCTGGGTGACCAGTTTCGCTTGGTAGACCGGGAGTACGAGGTCTCGGCGTCCCCATGCGACAGTGATAGGGACGGTGTTATCGGGGGGTGCGGTGAAGTGCGGCGCGGAGTGACCGGCAGCGTCGATGGCGGTGTTGTGGACGATGCTCTGGGCATCGATGGTCGCTGTCGCGGCAGGTACCCGCCATGGGCGGGCATAGAAGACACCATTGGCCAGTGTGCGCCCGATCGTGGAGCGCATGATGGCCGGGGCTGCAGGCTGAATGAGGCGCGATGCTGCGCGGAGCGCCCGGAAGGTCAGCAGTGCCCGATGTTGGTCCCATGCGCCGCGGAAGAATCCGGCGGGCGAGAGTGCGGTGGCGGAGGCTACTGTGCCGCGGGCGGCGAGTTCGAGTGCGAAGTAGCCGCCGAGGGAGTTGCCGGCGACGTGCGGCAGTTCTCCTGGCTGGGCGATCTGTGTAAGGAACTCTTCGAGTTTGTCGAGAATCCACGGGCCCAGATCGATGGTGTGCAGGGGCAGATCTGGGGATGCGCCGTGTCCGGGGAGGTCAACGGTGATGACGCGGCGGTGGCGTGCAAGTTCGTCGATGACGCTGTCCCAAGCGTGTTGCCGGTGCACCAGCCCGTGGAGTAGCACCAGAGTAGGTCCCTCACCTCGGATCGTGTGTGCCAACGCGTATGTGTTGTTCGTTGTGTCCATGGTGGCTCCTCAATTAGATGGGTTGTGGTGAGAGTCGATGCGACGCAGTGGAAAGTGAGAAATCGAATGCACTCGGTCTGTCTCGGTGACAGCGGCGCGTGGGTACAGGCGGGTGGTGATCCAGTCCGTGAGTGACTCAGCGTCCGGGTGCAGCAGGGCCGTGGGTGAGCTGGTCGCCATGATCAGGACTTTGTCGCCCTCGGCTATCAGGGCAGCAATTCCGGCCATTATTTCGTTGTGCTGCAGTGTGGTAGCGATGACCCACGTATGGCTTAGTGGGCGGCACCAATTCGTGTGAGAGCGTAGGTAGGTGTGTAGCGGTTCGTAGTGGACAGTCGGCGCGGTCAGATCCAGACTCACCATGAACGTCAGCACGCACAGATCCTGGGTGTATGGAGCGGGCGCTGGGCATCGGTTAAGCGATCCCCGCGCGGTGACGGCGTCACCGCTGCCCGGCCTCTTCGGCGGCCAGGCCTGATGGATCCCGGAATATCAGGGAGCCGTCCTCGAGGTGAATGGCAAAGCGCCGAGGGCGCAAATGGTCACCGTCGCCGAGGTCGATCGAGATGTCGGGGATAGTGCCGTAATCATCAACAATCACGCCGACCGCAACGGCATGGTCGCCGACGGTAATGGTGACTCGGTCGCCGACCGCGAAGGACTGCGGATCCGGGAGCTCACGTACAGGATCGGGTGCCGCTGCTGTCGGCTTTCGTTTCATGGTTTCCTCGCTGATTGGCGTCGTACGAGAGCGGTTGCTCGGCGTCGATCTCACCGCAAGGTGATGAGACACGTCCGCCCGCGGGGTTCGTCGGCCTCGGTGTAGGAGATCGCCGGCCCGGTGAGGATCCCACCGGCACCGACGTGCACACCGCTATCGCAGCGACCGCGATGATCCCGGTCATGCGTACTGTTCCTTGCTGCTGAACGGTGGGGACGGGCTCGACCCGCTGACCTACCGGGTGCCGGGCGGACTGCGTTATCACTTTTCAACGAAGGGTGATCGTGTATCACTCGGTTACGCGGTTCTCGCTGCGAAGTGTCAGGGTCGATGTCGACGCGAGGATCGCCAGAGCCAGCCATGATTCTGACACCGGCGGTAGCGCGGTTCCTGCGTTTCACCCTCACCGGACGCCGATACTTCTTTAACGGATTCTGTCATCACTTTGTGACGACTATGGCATTGCTCGCGGCGCAGCGCAAGAGGAAGGCTCTGTGAGCCTATGAATCTATCTGTGCGCCGTAGGAACGGCGGGAAGCTACGCGTGCGCGGTGAGCATGCAGATTCGTTGCGTAGGGCGTGCCTGCCGGATTGCCCACAATAAAGCCCAAAGACTATGTCCGAGCGGGGTGTTCGGATTGTTACAGTCGGCGTGCACCTATTCGAGGGCTCGCGCTTCGAGGGAGTGGGCAGTTAGCCGCGCAGTGAAGCTGTGATCCATGGTCCCAATCGGCTCGCTATGCCGGAGAGGTCGGGATGGGCAGTCTCGTCGAGGGCGTCGGAGGCGAATTGGCGGACGGCGTAGACGATGGCGAGGTAGGCATCGAGGGGCAGGGTGCTGGCCATGGTGTCATCGCGGCGGGCCATTCCTTGGTGTTCGGCGCGGACGAGTTCAGCGAACTTGACCAGGGCTGTTCGGCGTTTTGTCCGTCCGAGCCGGCCTTCGTTGTTGAGTTCCAGTTGAAAGGCCCGGGCCACAACAAGGTCACGCTCGAGCATGGACAGGTACGACATGATGGTGACTTCGACGCCACGCTCTCCGATAGGGGTGTCGCTGTAGCCGGACATCCCGTGCAACAGCACCTCCACGAAACGGTCGTATGCTGCCTCCGCGCACTCTTCCAGGGAGGGAAAGCACCCGTAGAAGGCGGTCTTGGAGGTGCCCGACCGCGTCGCGATGTCGCTGATAGTGACGTTGTAATAACCGCGTGCGGCGAGTAATTCGGTGAACGCGATCAAAAACCGCTCCCGCTGGGCCAGTGTGATCGCCGCCCGCGCGAGGCGGTGCGGACCGCGTGGCAGACGCGGCGGTCGGGTGAAGAAGACCCCGTCCACCACGCAGGGAATGGCATCAGTACCGCTTGCTGTGACACTCACCGGACCCACCTTTCGCTGCCGTAGCTCGGTGATAGGACACTCGCCCCCCGAACGCCAAGCGTAAGCGCTGGCCGCCGTCGCGGTCATATAGCGACGGCGCAGACCGCACGGCGGTGTCCTGCGCGTTCGGGTGCGTCGGAAGGCGCAAAGTCACGTGATACCGCTTTTGTAGTGCGTAGACGCGGTGCCTATTGGCATAGATGCGTGCCTAGGTTAGAGTCACGTACCACCACGTACTTGTCTCGTGGTCAATGTCACGAATCTGACGGCGCGACCCAGGGGAGTCTGCGGGACGTCGTTCTAGGGGGATTTACCGATGCATCGCACTGCCACTCGCTCCGCAACCGTCTTGCTTGCTTCCGCCCTGGCTCTGTCGGCGCTGCCAGCCGCGGTCTCTGCCGACACACCGTCTTCTGTGACGCCGACGTTTGCCGCGCCGCAGATCATTCCTGGTCTCGATATTGCGGGGCCGGGTTTCGCGGCGGTCAATACGATCGCTGCGGATTTCACCAACGACGGGGCACCGGATCTGTTGGAGGCCCGGGATTTCGGTGTTGATATCGGTCTGAACCTGTTCGTCAACGACGGCCAGGGGCGGTTCGGGTTGCCGCGGATTATCGTGGGTGCCCCGAGCGCGGCGGCGGTGGCGGCCGGCGATCTCAACGGTGACGGCAATCAAGACATCATGGCCACGGGACCGTTCAACATCTTTGTGCAGTTCGGCCACGGGGATGGCACCTTCGGCCCGCCGGATCTGTACCCACTGCTCACGGCTGGACAGGTGCAAGGTGTGCTGTCCGACGTCGACAACGACGGCGACCTCGACGTGGTCTCGGCGGGCTACTTCTCCATGCGGACGTTACTCAACGACGGGCGCGGGCACTTCTACGGCGGCCCGATCAGCCCCATGCCGTCGACCGTAATCGGAACTACCACACCCGCTGATTTCGACGGTGATGCCAACCAGGACTTCTACGTCCTCGATTCGGCGCTGGGAACGGTCATCGCACTCAAAGGCCAAGGCGACGGCCGGTTCACCGTGTCCGGGACGGTGTTGCTGACCGGGCTGATCCCCGAAGACGTCACGGCCGTCAAACTCAACGACGACCCCTACGACGACATGCTGTCCCTCGGGTCATTCAGCTTCTCGCTGACCAGCGCGCTCGCCGACGGCAAAGGCGGCTTCAGCACAGGATTGCTGCCCTCGAGCAACCGATACCTCGGCGTGGGCCCGGTCGCCGGTGCCGCCGGCGACCTCAACGGCGACGGCCGCGAGGACTTTGTGGCCAGCCGCGTTCTCGAGCTGCTGAGCCCCATGCGGATCTACCTGGGCAATGGCACCGATCAGCCCAAGCAAGTCGCCGAACTGCCCGGACCGCCGCTCGCCCAAACACCGGTGCTGGCCGACTTCAACCGCGACGGACGCCTCGACATCGCCGCCCCCAGCGTCGCGGTCATGTCCGTCTACCTCAACACCACCAAGAAGTAGGACAGGCGAGCAATGAGAACGAACATTCTTGCAGCCGCCGTCGTGACAATCGTTGCAGCACTGGCTGTCCCGACGTCAGCTGTAGCAGCGCCCCAGGGCGCGGAGCCCACCACCTGGCATGTGCGTGCCGGGGCGAGCGGTGGCGGCGACGGTTCGGAGCGCAGCCCGTTCGCCTCGCTCGCCGCAGTCCAGAAAGCATCGGGGCCAGACGACACGATTGTGGTCGATCCCGCACGGTCACCTCTCGATGGCGGGATCCTGTTGAAGCAGGGGCAGCGGTTGATCGGTGGCGGGGCTCCGGTCGTCGGCGCCGATCCGAATAGCCCGCGGCCGCGGCTGACCAACACTGCGCTACTCGGCTCCACCGGGGACGCGGTCACTCTTGCCCCCGGTACCGAGGTCCGCAACCTGGTCATAGAAGGCACCAACCGATCGGCGATCTACGGCAACGATGCCACCGGCGTCACCATCGCGGGCAACGACATCTCCGGCAGCAACCGGCTCTGCCACGACGGATTCATCATCGGCCCGTTCCAGATCCCTGCCTCCATCGCGCTCCGGGAGGCGATCCCCAAGCTCCCGAACTTTGTCGTCCTCAACAACGGGTGGGCAGCGGTCATGCTCGATTACCACCGCGCCGCCGGTGCTGTGACCGTCGAGGACAACAGTGTTCACGACACGGCCTGCGGTGACGGGATCGATGTACGTACCTTCGGTACCGCCACTGTCACCGCCGATCTCACGGGCAACGATCTGTCGAATATCAATGTCGGACTGGCGAAATTGTCGGTGCTGGCAATGGGATTGCAGAGCAACGACACCTCGTCGCTGACCGCGACCCTGCGCGGCAATACCCAGCGAGACATCGCCGACCCGGCGCGCAGCCCGCTCAACAAGCTCGCAGACAGCGAAGGGGTGTTCATCAACCCTCTCGGTGACTCGCACATAAGTGTTGACGTGCATGACAACACGTTCGCTCGCGGGGACGGTAATTTCTCAGCGAACGGTTTGGAGTACGTCACCACCACAGGGTCGCCGACCAGCGACGTCACGGTCACCAACAGCACCTTCACCGACGTCACCGGGGACGTCATCGAAAGCTACAACCTCAGTCCCGACGCCGCCCGCCATAGCCTCACCCTCGACCACGTCACCGGCGCCCACTCAGAATTCCCTGGCGCGGTCCTCAACCCAGTCGTGCCGGCGAACCTCGGGACATGCTTGGTGGCAACCGGTTTCGGCCGCGGCGCCACCACTGACCTCATCGTGCGGAACACGACCCTGCGGGGATGCTCGGCTGATGGGCTCGGGGTGATCAGCTACGTCCCCGAAGGACCGGAGCCATCGACGGCGCGGATGAGTTTCGACGTCCGCAACAGCGTCATCGACGGCACCGCCGCACACGGCATCAACATCATCAACGTGGGCGCACTGACCGCCCTGCAGGGCCGACTCGAGAACACCACCGTCATCAACACCACCCAAGCGCCGATCGCGACCGCCAACCACGGAACGATCGGCGAGGCCACCCTCGACTTCGGTGGCGGCCCGCTGGGCAGCGCCGGCGGCAACTGCTTCACACCAGGCTTGCGTGGGCCCGCCGACCTGTCCCCAATACCGGTCACGGCGCGCCACAACTGGTGGGGCACTGCAGCCCTGCCACCAGCGGTCACCGTCCCGAACGCGGCGCCCGCACTGCCGACCTCGCCTCGACCGGACTGCTAACGGGACTGTCTGGGTACCAAGACGCGCTCGGCGAGCAAAAGTCTCGTCGCAAGTGACGGGGTGTATCCCTGCGCGAGCGCCGGTATCTACTGCAGCAGCGTGTACATCGTGAGGGTCGTCGATACCGATCGTGCCGGGGGACCCTATACGTGGTTCGTCGGTCCGGCGGCAGAGAGCTGGCCAAGCAGACAGCGGACGACCTGCGGAACGTCGTCGCCCAGGGCACTGAACACCGGGGTGAGACGGAGTGTTCGACCGAGCTGTTGTTCTCCAACGAAGAGTGTTCGCGGGTCGCCGAGTACGGGCGAACAACTCAAGGCTCCTTGCGGTAGGTCGCAGCAGCGGGAGTTGAGTCGTAGTCACCGAATAGTGTCTGTGGTGAAACCTGTGCACTTTCCGAGTGGCTCGGAGCGTGACAGTCATAGGTGTCAGGGAAAGGTCTGATGGGATCGGCAGCAGCTGGCGAACCGCTCACTCCGCGAGAGCGGCGCATCGTGGCCGGAGTGAATGCCGGCGAGGTGATGGAGACCGGCACCGAGCTGTCCGAGGATGACATTGCTGCGGCCCTGTGGGTGGTCCGCGGGGAGAGCGCCGCCGACGAGGAAGTGGCCCGGTTGCTCACCGAGATCCGGGCCGCAAGCGAGGACAAAGTGAACGAGGATGGTTGATCGTCGCCGCCCCGGCCAGGAAGCCTTCACGTTGAATGATGCCCCGCGTGGTCGCGGCCGAGCGGCGATCGCAGTAGACATGCCGAGTATTCACGTGACAGTGTTGATTCTGGCGTTGTTGGCTACAACAGGTCTCACTGTGGCCCTGGGCATTACGGACCCGCATGATCCGAGCAACTACCCGTCGAAGTTTCTGATTTGGAACCTTTTTCTCGCCTGGATCCCGTTGCTGTTCGCGCTTGGGTTCAGCATTGTTCGTAGCCGGTGGTTGCTCGCAGTCCTGGGCGTTGGGTGGCTGGCGTTCTTGCCGAACGCGCCGTACCTGATCACCGATCTTGTCCATTTGCGAGAGGGGTACGAATTGTGGCGCCACGTCCTGCAATACGGCTTCGCGGCCTGGACCGGAATCATGCTCGGTGTCGTGTCGATGCTGCTGGTCCACCGCCGAACAAACCGGGAAGCTGGATCCGTCGCGGGGTGGGCAGTAGTTGGCTTTCTTCGGGCTCGCCTACGTGACGGTGTGGGCGCTGAGCACGGTCGAGGCTACCGAGCCGGATCAAACGGTGCTCGCACCAGACCGGGAATGAATGTTCCGAGCACGAGGTATGCCAGGGCGACAGTGAGAAGGACGATGCTCATGACCGCGGTTTGCTCGTTCCGGTCGTATCGAGACCATCGATGTCGGCAGGTATGACACCGCCGCTTGCCGCGGCGTGCAAGCGGGCTTCGTCTTTTGGCGAAAGTGCGTAGCAAAGGCTAAGTGGCGAGCAGGTGCCTCAATGCGTTAAAAGTACTTCTTCCTGCTAAGCGTGGGCCGGTGACGGCGCTAAGATTGCGAGCGATGGGAAGAGTCCCGACCGCGAAGATACACCCTAGCGAACCATAAGTTTGAGTCAGCTAAGGTGTGCGTATGGGTAGAGCGTTGTGGGAGTTGGCCAAAGTCGCTCCGCGGTGGCGTGTCGGCGCGCTGGCTCTGATTTCGTTGTTGATGTGTGTTGGCTGGGCCCTGTCGTTCGTCGACGGCGCGTTCGCCCTTGTCGACGGCTTCCAGGGTGATCGCGAGATGACGCTCGGGTGGGTGCTATGGCCCGTGGGCGGACTACTCGCTCCCCTGATCCCCGTGATGTATCGGGCCGAACTGGTTGGAGTCATCGCGATTGCGATGGTCATCGGGGTCAAGGCCCCCCGCGAGCCATAGTTCCGCAGGCGCGACACCAGCCATCTGCTGGATGCTTTCAACTCCGAAGGCGGTTGTTTCGGCGGCCTTCACCTGGTGTTTTGTTCGCCGGAGGACCCACTATCTGGGAAGATGCGTGACATGTCATCTGAGTTCGACGTCCCGCCGGAGTCGCCGTTTGCGCTGCTCTCCTCACCGGAGAAGAGGGCCTGGTTCGCGTATATGAAGCTCCAGCTCAGACTGCGCTACGAGATGAACCGGCAATTGCAGGCCGACAGTGGGATCTCACTCGCCGATTTCGACGTCCTGGTCGCGCTGACCAGCGATGCCGGTGGCCGGATGAGCGTTTCCGCCTTATCGACGCGGATCGGTTGGGAGCGCAGCCGGACGTCCCATCACGCGAAAAGGATGGCCGCTCGTGGCCTCGTCGAGATGAGTAGATCGGAGCAAGACCGACGGGTCACCGAGGTGTCGCTGACGGAACAGGGTTGGAGGGCGCTGCGGGATGCATCGCCAGGCCACGTCGGATTGGTCCGCTCATTGTTCTTCGAGGATATGGACACAGATGAACTCGAAAGGCTCAGTGACACAATGGAAAAGATATACGACACGGTGATCGAGAATGGCACTCTGCCGAGGCCTGTGGATCACCCGTGATCGGGAGCGGTTGACAGGTGCAGTCGGCGCGGGCACATTTAGGTGACTTGTCACGTAATACCGGAGGAGACCTCGTGCCGTACACGATCGCCGAACTGATGGAAGCCAACCTGCTCAAGGTGTTCGGGGAAAGAGATGACAGCAAACGCGAGGCGAAAGCTGTCGAAATCTACTCTGAGGATGTCACTTTCGCCGACCCCGAGGGCGTGGCCACGGGACGCGAGGCGCTGACCGCGAAGGCGAAAGAACTACTCGACGGCGCACCAGGTTTCGTCTTCTCCACGGATGGACCAGTGCTACAGACGCAGGATCTCGGTCACCTTGCGTGGACGTTCGGGCCCGAGGGAGAGCCTCCGGTCGCGAGCGGCATCGACATCGCGATCGTCAAGGACGGCCAGATCGTCTCGGTGCACACACTGCTGAAGTAGCCCGAATGCCCGGAATTGGGTCGTTGTGGCGGTGCCCACCTGGCCTTTTGCTCGCCAGAACGACCCATTATCGGAGGGCGGGGGTTACCGTCTTGGCTTGCGTGGACCCTTGCCGGGGGTCTTTCCAGCGGCTTCTCTGGATGCGCGCTTGGCGGCTGCCTTCTCTTTGGCCGACCGTTTTGGGGCAGGTTCGGACTGACCCCGCGATGACGTCGCCTTACGTCCGCGCACGATCCCGATGAATTCGTCGGCGAGCTCAGAGGTCGGGGCCGGCCACAGTAGGCCCACCGATCCGGTCGGTGCATCGGTCACCGGGCAATAGGCAAGATCTTTGCGATGGTGCAGTCGGGCCAGTGACTGGGGGACCAGCAGGAGGCCGGTACCCGCTGCGACGAGTTCGATTGCATCGGTGGTTGTTTCCGGTCGATGTTCCACGGCGGTTCCCGGCTTCTGCCCGACCACCAGCGGGATGTCGAGTGGCCACAGGAGTTGTTCGTCCGCCAGATCGGCAAGCCCGATTTCGTCGACCGCGGTGATGACGTGGTCTTTCGGCACGACCACGACCGTCGTTTCCTCATAGAGTTCGATGGTGTGGTGCGGCCCCGGGTCGCGGTGACTCACCGCGTCAGGCAGCCGGGTGATCGCCATCTGTACCCGTCCGTCGCGCAGGGCATCGGCGCAGGCCGCGACATCGATCGGGACGAGTTCAAGCCGTACCTTCGGGAGGCGTTCGCTCCAGGTCCGTACCCACTTGCTGGGTGTCACGCCGGGCACAAACGCCAGCCGAAACGAGGAGGCATTGTCAGGCGCGGTCACGTCCACAGGCTACCGGCCGATAGTCTCGGTGTATGAGTTCGCAGTCGATGAAGCCGGCCACCGCCGCCAAGAAGTTGGACGTGTACCTGCCGGCGACGCCCGCCGAGTTCCAGGAGGGCGTCATCACCCGTGCCGAACTCGAAGCCATGCAAGCGGATCCGCCGAGTTGGCTGCGTGATCTGCGCATCAACGGACCCCACCCGAAGAACCTGGTGGCGATGAAACTCGGCATCTCGAAGGGCGCGCTGGTGCGTCACGGGATCACCGAGGCGCTCACCACCGAGCAGATCAACGCACTCCTGTCCGAGATGCCCGACTGGCTCGAAGCCGAGCGCGCCACGCAGGTCGAGGTTCGCACCGAAGCGGCCGCCGCGAAGTCGGCACCTCCTGCCGACCGGCCACGTTCACGCAAGCGACGATAAGCGCCCGAAGTGGTGGATTCTGGCGACGCCGACCTGGGCGAATGCTCGCCAGAACCCACCAAAATCGGGACTAGAAGCTGGCTTCGACGGGTGCAGGCGGAAGCGTGACAACCTGGCCGGCGTAGCTCAGTCCCGCGCCGAAACCGAGCAGTAGCGCGGTCTGCCCGCCCTTGGCCTTACCCGAGACCAGCATCTCCTCGATGGCCAACGGAATGGAAGCGGCCGACGTGTTGCCGGTGGTCTCGATGTCGTTGGCGACCGGAACATCCTCGGCCAGGCCGAGATTGGCCTTCATCAGAGTGTTGATGCGGGCATTGGCCTGGTGGGGGATGAACACCTCGATATCGTCTTTGGACACCCCGGAGCGTTCGATGACGCTTGACAACGCCTTCGGCAAAGTGATTGCGGCCCAGCGGAACACGCGGGTGCCCTGCATCTCCACCACCATGCGTCCGACGGGTTCGCTCTCGGGGTCTTTGCTCTGAAAGGCCTCGGCGCGGTCCATGTACTGCGGGATGTCGTAGTTCTGGGAAATCGCGTCACTGTTCTCGCCGTCGCTGCCCCAGACGGTCGGGGAGATACCGTTCTCCTCGCTGGGGCCGACGACCACGGCGCCCGCGCCGTCGCCGAAGATGAAGGCGGTGTTGCGGTCGGTCGGCTCCATCACCACCGACATCGTCTCGACCCCGACGACCAAGACGTACTCGGCCGAGCCTGCGCGGATCATGTCGGTCGCCAACCCGAGGCCATATCCGAAGCCGCCGCAGCCCGATGCCACGTCGAACGCGGGGATCCCGTTGATCCCGAGGTCCAAGGCGACCACGGGTCCGCCGTGCGGGATCTTGGTCTTCCAGCTACCGGTGGCGAGGATGATGGCACCGATCCGTTCACGATCGATGCCGCTGTTCTTGATGGCCCGCTCGCCGGCCGCCACCGCCATCGAACGCGCTGTCTCGTCGCCGCTGATCCAGCGACGGCTACGGATCCCGCTGCGCTCGAAGATCCATTCGTCGGAAGAGTCGAGTACCTCGCACACCTCGGCGTTGCTGACGACGCGTTGTGGTCGATAGGCGCCGATACCCAGCATGGAGACGTTCTGGTGTCCCGCCGTTGTCGCAATGTTCATGGTTGTAACCGACCTTCCGATCTGATCCCCGGGAATTCATCAGCCCCGGACGTTACGCCTGTGACCTTGTCAGGCCCGGCAAGCGGGCGGTGCGGGCGTCGACTAGATTGCTCTGGCGGGGGGAGCCGCAGTGCCCAGGCGCTGCCAGGACTCACGCGGAAGGCAGTACCCTCTCGATGCGCATCACCAGGACTCTTCGAGTGTTGACCTTGGTCACCCTGCTCGGACTGATCACCACCACCTACGGCGTCGGAGTCGCGACCGCCGACCCCGACACCGCGCACGTCACCAGCATCGACAAGCTGACCGACCAGCACTGGGTGATCAACGTGTACTCGCCCGCCATGGATTCGGTGGAGGCGCTCGACGTTCTGGTACCCGCGGACCGCAGCGTTCCGGCCCCGACGCTGTATGCGTTGAACGGCGCCGGCCAAGGAATTCTCAAGGACTCCGGTTGGTTCGAAGCCACCGATATCGTCGACTTCTTCGCCGACAAGCAGGTCAACGTCGTCTCGCCGCGTGGCGGCAACTTCAGCTACTACGCGGACTGGATCGCCGACGACCCCGAATTGGGCCGCAACAAGTGGGAGACGTTCCTGACCGAAGAACTGCCTCCGGTGATCGACGCCGAACTCGGCACCTCCGGTGTGAACTCGATCATGGGTATGTCCATGAGCGCCTCGTCGTCGCTCTTTCTCGCCGCAGCGAGCGGTGACCTGTACCAAGGGGTCGCATCGTTCAGCGGATGCGCTCGCACCACCGACGAGATCGGGTATCAGTACATGAAACTGGTGGTGGAGACCCGCGGCAAGGGCAAGCTGGCGAACATGTGGGGCGAGCGCGACAATCCACTGTGGGCAGAGCACGACATGTACTTGAACGCAGACAAATTGCGCGGCAAGACGATTTATCTTTCCAGTCGTACGGGTCTGCCCGGCAAGTTCGACAACAACGACAACGTGCGGCTCAACGGTGACCAGCCCTACGACCTCGCCGACCAGATCGTCCTGGGCGGCGGGATCGAGGTTGCGACGGGGCTGTGCACCCGTCAGATAGCGGCCCGGTTGACGGAATTGGGCATTCCCGCAGTCACTGATCTCGAGGAGCCGGGCAGCCATTCGTGGTCGTACTGGGAACAGGACATGCGCAAGGCGTGGCCCACGCTTGCTGCCTCGATGGGCGTCTCCGCCTGACACCGCACCGCGCCGATCCGTTCTTCATGCGATTCACTGCACATGAATCGCGGCGGGGTGATTAAGTTATTGCGTGAAACATGTCTACCGCGGTCAGATTTTCCATATTTCCGGCTCACCGAAAGTGACCGCGGCCCACGAGGCGCTCGTTTTCGTCGAGGACGGCGCACTTGTGGTCGACGAGAACGGCGTGGTCGCCTGGTGTGGTGAGTTCTCCCAACTCCCAACCGAACACGAGCACTCCTCGGTCGTCGACTATCGCCCTGGGTTCATCCTCCCCGGGTTCGTCGACACCCACATCCACTTCCCTCAGACCTACGCAGGCGACTCCTACGGTGGTGGCCAGCTACTGGAATGGTTGGAGCGCTGCATCTTCCCGTCCGAGTCGAAGTTCGGTGACCCGGATTTCGGGTCGATGGCTGCGGTGGAGTTCACCAATCAGCGGGTACGGGCCGGGACGACCGCCGCGATGGTCTTCGGATCGGCGTTCCCGCATGCGCAGGACGCGCTGTTCGAGGAGACCAAGCGACGCGGGCTGCGGCTCGTCAGCGGACGCGGTATCCAGACGCGCGGGCCGGGTTCAGCTGACCCGTTGATCACGAGCGAAGAGAAGGCCATCGAGCTGACCGCTGCGGAGGTGGACAAGTGGCATGCCGCCGACACCGGCGACGTCGGCACAGCGCTGCTGCACGTCGCGTTGGTGCCGCGTTTCTCGCTGTCGGTCACACCGACAACGTTCGTGGCCCTGGGTGAGTTGTACAAGGATCTGCGGTCCAAAGGCGTGTACGTCCACACGCACCTCAATGAGAACAACCGTCCCGGTACCGGCGAGGTCGATGCGACCAAGGCCGACTACCAGGTCAATTCGTACCTCGACACCTACGACGGCAAGTTCTTGCCCGGCTCCAAGGTCGGTGGTGAATCCCTGCTCGGGCCGCGCACGATCATGGCGCATTCCGTGCACTGCCAGGACGGCGAACTCGCCCGCATGGCCGAGACGGGCACCTCGATCTCGCACTGCCCGGTCTCTCAGCTGTTCCTCGGTTCGGGCACCATGCCGTGGCTGCGAACCGTGGCGTCGGGCGTCAACATCTCGCTGGGTACCGATCACGGCGGCGGCGACGAGTGGCTCATCTCGCGGGTCGCAAATGATGCGTTCAAGCAGCACATCACCGAGCCCGGCGACGCCGGGGTGTCGATGCATCCGGCGGAGATGCTGTTCGTCTCCACCCTCGCCGGCGCCCGCGCCCTTGATCAGGAAAACCGCTTCGGCAACTTCGATACCGGCAAGGAAGCCGATTTCATCGTGATCGATCCCGAGCAGTGGCCGGCATTGAACAACGCCGTCACCCATGGCGCCCGCGCCGACGATGCGGACATGGCCCGTGATCAGATCCTGTTCGCGCTGCTCATGCAGTTGCGTGAGGACGCCATCACCTCGGTGTACGTCCAGGGCCGCAAGATCGAGGACTGAACGCCGGAGACGAAGCTCGACCAGTGGTGCCGCGACAAAACAGGGCTCGACCATGGTGACCGCGAAGTCCGAAAGGCATGACGAGGCAACTGTTCTGGTTGCCTTTCATCCTGCACCGCAGGCCGACTTCGCTGCGTGGGTGGAGGAGGTTCAGACGACGGCGGCGGCTGCGCCCGGTCACCTGCACGTCGCGGCTGCCGAGCACCGGCAGCAGGCGGTCTCGCTCACGTTCGACGGCGAGGATGCGTTGCAGAACTGGCTCGATTCGCCGGCCTGGTCTGCGCTCCTCGCGTCGGGAGCCCGCCAAGGTGTTCGACGTGAGTTCAGTGACCTCGTGACCGTGGAAGGCTCAGAACCGCCGAGCGGGGTGGGAATCTTCGTGCACCGAGTGGAGCCGGCGAATCTCGCCGGCTTCACCGAGTCCCAGCGCAAGCTGATGGACCTCAGTGCAGGGACACCAGGTTTCGAGTACTCCGTTCTCGTCGGTCCGCGCCTGGCCGAACCCGGTGTCGAAGAGTGGACCGCGGTCGTCAAGTTCCGCAACGACAGATTGTTGGCCGGCTGGCGCGAATCACCGGATCGCGCGGAAGTGCTCGGTGAGTTGCGCCCCAACCTCGAGCAGGAGTTCTCGGAGCCGTTCGAGACCAACAGCTTTGGCTCGATTGTTCGGGTCACCGACGGAAAATCCGCATCCACGCCCGAATGGAAGGTCGGGATGATGGTGCTGCTGGTGCTCTACCCGACCGTGATGATCCTGTCCCGCTTCATCGGACCGTCCTTCGACGACTGGGGCGCCGAGCCCTGGTTGTCGATGTGGATGAGTCAGATTTTGTCGGTGTCACTGCTGACGTATGTGTTGATGCCGGCGGCCACGTCGATCTTCTCGTTCTGGCTCGATCCAGAACGCGGCTCCTCGGTGAAGGTGTCGATCGTCGGTGCCGTGGTCGTCGTAGTCCTCTATGCCGTCACGCTGGCGATTTTCGCCTCCGTGCGATGGCTGCAGTTCTGGGACTACGCCTGAGCCAGGCCTTGCCCATTGAGGCATGGTCGTCTAACTTGAGACAAGTGAGTCTCAAACGAAACATGCCTGTCGCATGAATGGTCGCGACGACGTACTCGACGCAGCGTTGGTGCAGCTCAATCAGAACCCGGCGTCATCCATGGCCGAACTCGCAGAGGCAATGGGTATGTCTCGGGCCACCCTGCACCGACACTTCGCCTCTCGCGGCAAGTTGATCGAGGAGCTCGCCGAACGGGGACTCACGGCCTGGGCACAGGCCCAAGAAGAAGCAGGAATCGTCGGCGCGGATCGGTGGCAAGGGTCGGCGGCCCGCAGTCGCGACGCTGTCGAGTCGATGATGGTCGCGTTGCTGCGCCGGTACGTCACAGACGGGCACACGTTCGCGTTTCTCCTCACCGACACCATCGTCGAGCAGATCCCGTCGATGGCCTCGCGCACCGAGAAACTCATCGACATCGAAGCCGCCTTCTTCGCCCGTGCGCAAGACGTCGGGTTGCTGCGCCGCGATGTGCCGCCGCGCTGGCATGCCCACAGCGCGTACGGCGTGCTGATCGCCGCGCGCGAGGCCATCCGTGCAGGTGATGTGGCCTTGCGCGGTATCGACGACCTCGTCATCACCACCTTTCTCCAAGGAGCGCGTTCACATGAGCAGTGACATCGGTGGCCGGGAGGCCGTGGACGAGTCAGAGCTCGAAGCTGATCCGCGGCGCTGGGCAGGACTCGCGGTGCTCGCCGGCAGCCTGCTGATGGTCGTCATGGACATGACGATCCTGAACGTGGCGTTGCCCTCGATGGCAGCCGACCTGCGGCCGAGCAGTACCGAGTTGCTCTGGATCGTGGACGTGTATGCCCTCGTCGTCGCGGGTCTGCTGGTCACGACCAGTTCGCTCGGCGATCGGTGGGGCAGACGCAGCATGCTGATCGCGGGGTTCGTGGTGTTCGGCGTCGCCTCGGCGGCGGTGGTGTTCGCGGACACTTCCGGTCAGGTCATCGCCGTTCGCGTCTTGCTCGGCGTGGGCGGAGCGATGATCATGCCGTCGACGTTGTCGCTGATCAGGCATCTGTTTCCGGATCCGCGGGAGAGGGCCACCGCGCTCGGCGTCTGGGGCGCCATGGCCGCCGTGGGTGCAGCGCTGGGGCCCATTGTCGGAGGTGCTCTGCTCGAGGCGTTCAGCTGGCACTCCGCGTTTCTGGTGAACGTCCCGGTGATGGTCGTGGCCATCGTCGCCGCAGTGTTCTTGTTGCCGAACAGCCGTTCTGCCAGGCCACCACGACTGGACGCGGTGGGGACGATCACCTCCATCGCGGGGATGGTCGCACTGATGTACTCCATCAAGGAGTTCGGAAAGCACGGGATATCTACGACCGCGGTATTGACGCTGGTGGCAGCGGTTGTCCTCATCACCTGGTTCATCTGGCACTGCCTGCGGCGAGAGGATCCGCTGCTCGAGGTTCGACTCTTCCGGGGCCGGACCTTCACTGCCGGCACCGTGACCGCGCTGACCACCAGCATCGGATTGGCCGCGATGATGCTGCTTGGCGCCCAGTGGCTGCAATTGGTGCAGGGGTACTCGCCTCTGATCGCCGGCGTGGCTTTGCTGCCGGCCGCCGGGTTCGGACTGGTCGGCTCGCTGCTCGCTCCACCGCTCGCCGCGCGCATCGGCGTGCGGTCGGTGCTGGCTCTCGGCTTGTTGAGCAGCGCCGGCGGCTTCTTCCTGCTGTTCGCGGCACCCGCGCCGTTGACCTACCTGTGGGTCGCGGCGGCGCTCTCGGCAGTCGGACTGGGGATGGGCGCGCTCGCCGTTGCGTCGGCAGCGATCATGAATGGCGCACCGCCGGAGAAGTCGGGCAGTGCCGCCGCCGTCGACGAGTCCAGCTTCGAGCTGGGCAGTGCACTGGGTGTTGCGATACTCGGCAGTGTCGCCGCGGCCGCCTATCGCAGTGAGCTACCTGCCGCCGATCTGGCTGCCGCCGGGCTGCCCACGGAGGCAGTCGCCGCAGCACGAGAATCACTGGCCGGAGCCCTAGAGGTTGCCGCCCTCGCCGGACCCGCAGGAGATCCCTTGGCCGTACTCGCTCGTGTCTCGTTCACCGACTCGTTCACTGCGTTCGGGCTGGCAGGCGGAGTCCTGCTAACGATCAGTGCTGTGGGAGTCTGGCTGTTGACGCCACGCGACGCCCGCGCGGTGCACTGACGACCGAGGTCTGCCGCCGAGGTCGTCATCGCACCGGCGAGCTCAACGCGCCGGCGAGAGGTCAGTCGACGTCAGGTCCGGGATCGTCGACGACCCGGTCGACGAGTTCTTCGGACAGTTCGTCGTCGGGCGCGACAGCGACAGGCACCTCGGGCTGGTCCTCCAGGGGTATTTCGGGCTCTTCCTCGGCGACTTTGGCATCGAGTGACTCGCCTTCGCGTTCTTCGCGCGGTGTCGTGCCGAAGCTGTCGGCCTCACTCCAGTCCTCCGGCGGATCTGGCACGTCATCGTCCGCTCCGACGAGCCGTTCGTCGGGGTCGAGGCTCTCACTCGGGTTCAAGGTGTCACCGGGGCCGTCTTCGATACTCATTGTCGCAGCGTGCCCGAACAGAATGCGCCCGAAACAACTCTCAGGTGACGAACGCCTGTGGCGCCGGACGGCCGGTTGGGTCCGGGTGGTCCAGTCGGTCCGCGCAGACCGCGGCGAGCTCGTCCCGGACCGCCGGATTCGGCACCGCGGCGGGGTGCTGGGTGATCAGGCGCTGGATCCGCAGGAAGAACCGTCGCGACGAGATGCCGAAGCCCATGAAGATGTCTTCTGCGTCTGCGCCACCGAACGGTGCCCAGCGACGGGCGAAGTCCAGCATGCGCACCGCCTCGGCCGGCAGATCGTCGTTACTTCGCTGACCGGCAGATGGTGTGTAGCCATCGGACATGGCGACTCCTCGGGGTGACCCGGTTGTGCCGCGAACATCCCGCGGTATCTGGGGGCCGGCTGGTCGCATACGAACGACCAACCGACACAGAAGCCGTGCGGCAGTCAAGGATTGGGTGCTCGTTGCTTGAGCGAACGCGCGCTTGCGGTGAGGTGAACTCGCCGAGAACACGTACCAAAGAGGTTAAGTGAGTTATCACCGCGGTTCAAGGTCTTCGCACACATCGGCACAGTTCGGGTCGCCGGATGGGGCCGGTTCGCCGCGCTCTTCGGTGTCGCTTGTCATAGCCGTGTGACAGTATGGAGGAGTCGGTTTAGACGAAGCCGCGCCCGCGCGCTGGCACAGTGTTGCTGAAGTGCTTTTGCACCGACGAAGTGAGGGGTCTTTTATGGCGCCGAATACAGGAAAACCAAGTCCGGTCACCGATACCGCAGATCTCTCCGGCGACGGCCTGACCATCGCAACGGTGGGTCATGGGGACATCTCCGTCCTCACGGTGTGCGGCAGTATCGATCTGCTGACCGTCCCGCAACTGACGACATCGGTTGAGGATGCGCTGTCGGCGCAACCTGCGGGTTTGATCATCGATCTCACCTACACCGATTTCCTGTCCTCCGTCGGTATGTCCGCGCTCGTGCAGGCGCAGGACGCGGTCGGCAAGGCACGGCGGTTCGCAGTCGTGGCCGATGGCCCGTCGACGTCGCGACCGATCAAATTGGTCGGTCTGGACCGCAGCTTGGCGTTGTACGCGACGATGGACGCGGCACTGGCCGAGATGACCGCTCCGGAACTGCCGGAGCATGAGGGCCGCGCCACCGCATAAAGGCTCTATCAGGACGGCGAAAGGCGACGGTGTGATTGAAGGCAGCAGCAATGGCATTCATCTGACCATCGCGAATCTTGTTCGTGAGATGCATGATTCGTTGAAGAGCAGTGATCTGGACGCGACCCTCGCATCGATCACCGCGGGAGCCGTCGATTATGTCGACGGCGCCCAGTTCGCGGGCATCCTCATGGTCGACAAACGCAAGAAGACGACAGAATCGGTGGCCGTCACAGATCCTGTCGTCGAGCAACTCGATGCCATACAGACGCGTGTCGGCGAGGGCCCGTGCCTGGAGGCGGCGTGGGAACACGACATCGTGCGACTCAACGACTTCACCGACGAGCCGCGCTGGCCTGCGTTTGTTGCCGAGACCGTTGCCCGGACGTCAGTGCGGTCGAGCATGAGTTTCGAGCTCTACAGCAGCGACAGCACCCTCGGGGCTCTGAATCTCTTCTCTGAACACGACAATGCGTTCTCCGCCGAGGCCGAAGAGGTCGGCAGGGTCTACGCGACGCATGCTGCGCTGGTCCTGCAACGCGCACGCGAGAAGGAGAACTTCAACAGCGCACTCGCCAGCCGTGATGTGATCGGGCAGGCAAAGGGCATGATCATGGAACGTTTCGACATCGACAGCATCGCTGCGTTCGAACTGCTGCGAAAGCTGTCGCAGGAGTCCAACACCCCGGTCAAAGAGCTGGCCCTACAACTCGTGGCACGAGATCACCCAGAGAGCGATTGAGGCGGGGAATCAGCAGTGCGGTCCGGTGGAAGGCCGGTCGCCTGGAACACCACGCGGCGGCCGATGAGGACCGCGTGATCAGCGAACCGTTCGTAATAGCGGCCCAGTAGCGTCACATCGACTCCGGCGCCGATCCCGTGGTGCCACGTCCGGTCGGTCAGCACCGTGAACAGGTGCTGGTGCAGCTCGTCCATACGATCGTCATCCACCTGAAGCCGACGCGCGTCATCCACGTTCTGGCTCGCCAGGGCTGCACCCGCGGTGCGGGCCATGGTGACCGCCACCGCGCCCATGTCGGCGAACGACGACTCGACCTCCGGAGGCAGCGCGCGCATCGGATGCCTGCGGCGCGCGACCTTGGCCACGTGCAGGGCGAGGGCGCCCATCCGGTCGATGTCTGCCACCACTTGAAATGTCGTCACGATGGACCGAAGATCGCCGGCGACGGGTGCCTGGCGGGCCAGCAGCCCGAACGCCCGTTCTTCAGCCATCGCAGACATGGCCCTGATGTGTTCGTGATCGCTGATGACGTGCTCGGCGACAGCCAGATTCGCGGTGAGCAGCGCCTCCGTGGAGCGTTCCATCGCTGTCCCGGAGAGTTCGCACATACGCGCGAGAAGAGCGTTCAGCTCCGACATCTGCGCGTAGTAGGCAGTCCTCATCGCGCTCAGCCGCGCCGCTTCGTGCCGGTGGAAGACGTGGTCAAGGCTGCTCCTTCGATGTGCATCCGCTACTGGTCACTGCGGGTTTACCCAGGACAGCGGCGTTCTACACCTGCTGTGGGTATCGTCGAGCGATGGCACTCGACGACGCGACCATGGCGTGCTGGCCGAGTTGGCCAAGGATGCCGGCCCGCCCATCCATCAGCTCTCCCCGGTGCAGGCCCGCGCCGTGGGCGGCGCGCTGGCCGCTCTGAGCGGCGGTGGTCCCGATCTGCACGCTGTGCGAGAGGACACCATCGCCGCCGACGACGGGTATCGGATTCCCGTACATGTATTCAGCCCGTCCGAGAACAGCCGCGGCGTCATCGTCTACTTTCACGGCGGAGGGTGGGTCATCGGTTCGATCGCGCATTACGACACCCTGGCCAGAACGCTCGCTGCCGAAACCAATTGCGTAGTGGTGCTGCCGGATTATCGCCTTGCTCCGGAGCACGTCTATCCCACAGCCGTCCGTGACGCCTGGGATGTCACCAATTGGACTGCGGCGAGTTGGCCGACGGAACCCTTGATCGTTGCGGGCGACAGCGCGGGTGGCAACCTCGCAGCCGTGGTCGCCCAACGCGCTGTCGCCGAAGGCGGACCCGCGATGGTCCTGCAGGTTCTCTGCTACCCGGTGACCGACCATCACTTCGACACCGCAAGCTATCTCGATCCGGCGAACAAACTACTGCTGGACCGCGACCTGATGATGTGGTTCTGGGATCAGTACGCGCCCGATCCTGCCACCAGGGCCAATCCGGATGCCTCACCGTTGCAAGGAGATCCGACCGGAACGCCGCGGGCGCTGGTGCTCCTTGCCGAGCACGATGTGCTGCGCGACGAGGGGCAAGCGTACGCCGTCGCGCTGGCCGAATCGGGAGTTCCGGTGACCATGACCATCTTCGACGGCCAGATGCACGGGTTCTTTCAGTTGGTCAATGTGCTCCCGGGCGCGAACCTCGCCGTGCGTGCGGTCGGAAACGAGGTGCGCTCGGTGATCGGCGGCCCTGTGGTCGAGATGCAAGCGCCGCCTGCGTGACTTAGGGTGGCTCTGCAGCGGAACGCGTCCACAACTGACTCGATGTCGACACGCGTCTCGCGAGGAGTTCGGATATGCCAACCTCATCGTTCGCCGTTCCCATAGTGGACATTTCGCCCTACGTCGGAGACGGTGGTGATGTGGCCCGCGCGGAGGTCGCGGCCAAGATCGATTCTGCTTGCTCCGACGTCGGTTTCATCCAGATCCTGGGACATGGGATCGGCGTTGACGTTCTGGACGGGTTCACTGCAGCCATGGACGCCTTCTTCGCGCTACCGCTGGAGACGAAGAAGGCCTATCGGACCCCGCCAAGGATCAACCGGGGGTATGCCCCACCGAAGACCGAGTCTTTGTCCCTGAGCCTGGGTATCGAATCGGCGAACCGGATGAACGATTTCTTCGAGGCATTCAACGTCGGCGTCGAGGCCTCAGCCCATCCCGAGTACACGCTGCCGGCGGACGACTACGCTGAAAACCTCTGGCCGGCAGAAGTTTCTGGCTTCGAGCAAGGAGTGTCCGCGTACTTCGCGGAGGCAGCCAGGGTGGCTCGCACGCTCACGCGGATCTTTGCGGATGCACTCGAGCTAGGCCCCCACTTCTTCGAGAGCTTCACCGACCATTCGCTCGACGTGCTCAGGATGAACAATTACGCCTTGCCGCCCGGCGAGATCGAGATCGACGGCGAGCTGACCGGCATGGGCCCTCACACCGACTACGGCATCGTCACGGTGCTCTGGGCCGATCAGGTCGCCGGCCTGCAGGTGCTCGGGCATGACGGCAGCTGGAACGACGTATCGCCGGTGGATGGGGCGCTGCTGGTGAATCTCGGAGATCTGATGGCTCGGTGGACGAACGAGCGGTGGATGTCGACCGTGCACAGGGTGAAGCCTCCGATTGTCGACGGGAGCATCAAGCGCCGCAGGTCTGCTGCCTACTTCCACGACGGCAACATCGATGCGATTATCACTACGCTGCCCTCGTGTGTGGGGGCCGGTAGCAAATACCCACCCGTGACGGTGGCCGATCACATCGCCGGAAAGCTCGCGGGCTCCCGTGCAGGGGTTGCCAACTCGGCTGCGCAGCGCGAGGCCGACCGGGTGAGGACCGCGGCAGCCGGCGCGTGACGACGATCGGTCATAGCCAGTCTCGACGTTTGAAGACGACATACAGCGTGGTGACCGTCAGCGCGATGATGATGGAGCTGGTGATGAAACCGCCACTGTGATCGAACCCCGGAAACGGGACATTCTGGCCGTAGAAGCCGGTGACGGCCGTGGGAACCGCAATGATCGCCGCCCAGCCGGTGAGCTTTTTCATCACGGTGTTCAGCCGGGCGTCCTGGAGGGACAGGTTCGTCTCGAACAGCGACGTGATCATGTCGCGTAGCGATTCGGTCCATTCGGTGGCTCGTAGGACGTGGTCATAGAGGTCGGTGAAGTTCGGGTCGAGCTCGCTGGGTGCCTTGTTCTCGAGTCGGCTGCGCTGAATCATCGACACCACCTCGCGCATCGGCATCACCACCCGCCGGAGCGACACCAGGTCTTTGCGGAGTTGATAGGTGCGCTGCTGGAGTTCACTGCCCCTGCGTCTGTCGTCGAAGAGCAGGTTTTCCAGGTCCTCGATACTGTCGTCGAGCTTTTGCACGGCATCGAAATGGCCGTCGACCACCACGTCGAGCAACCCGTGGGTCAGGGCGCCCACCCCGTGTTGCTGCCCGCCCATCTGGTCCCAGCGCTCGAGCACCTGGTTCATGTCGAACTCGTCGGACAGGCGAACGGTGATCAGTGCATTGTGTTTGATGAACATGGAGATCCGGTGGGTCTGGATCGCGTCGCCGCGCTGTGATTCGCCGGCATCGGGATCCATATCGACCGCGTACACCGTGATGAACTTATGGGTCGGATAGGACGTCGCCTTCACCCGTTCAGCTGCTGCGAGTGCATCCTCTACCGCAAACGTGTTCAGGTCGAGTTCGGTGGCGAGTTGCGATAGGGCTTCGTGGCTGGGATTGACCAGGTCCGCCCATATCAGGAGGTCTTTGTCGTCGATGCAATCGGAGACCATGCCGAGGTTGAAACCGTCTTGCAATTCACCATGTCGCCAGATGCGGCCCTGCACGTTTTCGGTCACTGTCCCATCGTGCCATCGGAGCTGTCCACAGGTCTTGCGTCGGTGGTCGCATGGCGTCAGGCCATGAAAGCTACGACGACATGGAGATTCGCCATACCGGGACGTCAAGGCGGGTCAGTGCAGCTCAGTGCCTCTCGATGTACATATTTTCGTGCATTGCTGATGCCTGGGAGTTGGCGCGCGATATTTAAATCGTTGACTTTTGATATTTTTAAGCGTTCAATTCGAATCAGCGGCCTGTAACGACAGTTGATTTTCCAAGCCTGGGAAATGTCTTTACAGTCCAGGCGATTCAGGCTCGCGGGGGCTCCTCAGTTTGCTCGGATGGACGTGAACGGTGACTGGCCGATCGACGGCGCAATCATTGATCTGCTGAGCACAAGATTGGCGTGGTTGCTACATGCGACGAGCCCTGCAATTCCAACTACTTTCTGATTTCAACCGCCGAAGACGTGGCATGCAGGCGATCTCGGCCGCATCTGTCCTCGCAGTGTGTGTCGCGGGCGCAGCGATGGGAAATGGCATTGCGGCTGCAGAGCCCCTCGATCCGGGCTTGGCCACAGCGAGCAGCTTTGGAGTGCTCGCAGCGGCGTCCATCACGAACACCGGTGCCACCACGGTCACCGGCGACATCGGGACGTCGCCGGGTACCGCAATCGACGGCGGCATCGGCTACAGCGGTGAGCGGTACTCCGCCGGCCCGGTGCCTCTGCTCGCGCAGAACGATGCGCGGGCCGCGTACACCAATCTTGCCGGCCAAGAGCCGAAGCAGGCGCAGCCCACCGAACTGGGCGGATTGACACTGAAATCGGGTGTCTACAACAACGCTACGAGTTTTCAGATAACCGGAACTCTCACCCTTGACGCCGAGGGCGATCCCAACAAGGTCTTCGTCTTCCAGGCCGGCACCTCGACCCTGATCACCGCATCCGGTAGCAGGGTGTCGATGATCAACGGCGCGCAAGCGTGCAACGTCTTCTGGCAGGTGGGCACCGAGGCAACCCTCGGGACGGATTCGGTCTTTGTCGGCAATCTGTTTGCCCAGGCCTTGATCGCGGCACAGACGCGCGCGGTCATCGATGGTCGACTGATCTCGCTCGGGGCGGGTCTCACCCTCGACACCAACACGATCAGCCGGTCGGCGTGTGTGACGGGGCCGACGACAACGACGACCGTTCCCACGACGACGACGGAGCCGACCACCACGACTCCGCCCACCACGACTCCGCCCACCACCTCGACGACGGTTCCGACTGTCGTGACGCCGCCGGTTCCGGTGATCCCGGGACTGCCCAGTATTCCGGGACTGCCCAGCATCCCGGGACTCCCGGGTCAGCCGGGAGGGCCAGGAGGACCGGGTCAACCGGGAACACCGGGTCAACCGGGAACACCGGGCGGGCCGGGCACCCCAGGGCAGCCAGGTACCCCGGAACAGCCGGGCACCCCAGGACAGCCGGGTTCGCCGGGCGAAGAGGGACCGCAAGGTCAGGGGGGTGGCAAGGAAGGCCCGATCACCACGCCGCAAGCTCCGTCCCCGGGCAACCAGGTTCCGAACGTTCCGCGCGGATCGGTCGACACCGGTGACGGCAGCACGAGCCTCGTCGCCGCGTGGGCTCGCCAACTGGACTTCGCCGTCTCGACGTCGGCGTAGTGACATCGCTGCAGGTCCCCGTCGCCCATACCGGGCGGCGGGGACGCAGGCAACTGTTGGTGCTCTGCGCATTTCTCGCTTCGATGGCTTTGGTGCTCACCGGCTGTGGCGGCGGCGACCAGTTCTCCGCAAACTCGCCGACATCGGCTCTGACGTCGCAGAGTCCCGCCCCGACAGCCGACTCGGTGCAGCGCGTAGCAACCGGCCCCGCCGGACTGGTCAAATCCACGCCCACCCGCATCGAAATTCCCTCCATAGGGGTGGATTCGAAGTTGATGGGCCTCGGGCTCGATCAGACCGGCGCCATGCAGGTGCCGCCCGGCGGCTTTCCCGCCGGTTGGTACACGGGCGCCCCGACCCCCGGTGAAGACGGCCCCGCAGTGATTGCGGGACACGTGGATTGGGACGGTGAGCCAGGCGTCTTCTTCGATCTCCGGAACGTCGAAGAGGGTGCCGCGATCTCGGTCACCCGGCAGGACGGCACGGTCGCACAATTCGAGGTCACCCGGGTCTCGGCGTTCGCCAAAGCCGAATTCCCGACAGACCTGATCTACGGCAGTCTCGACTATCCCGGGCTGCGGCTGATCACCTGCGGAGGGGCGTTCGACGAGAGCGCCGACAGCTACGACGACAACATCGTCGCCTTCGCCACCCTGGTCGGGAGCCGCTGAGATCTCAGTGGTCGACCGAGAAGCCTGACCGGATCTCGTGGCGCTGCGAGGCCAGTTCGACGAGGCGGTCGATGAGTGCGGGGTAGCTCAGTCCGGATGCTTCCCACAGTTTGGGGTACATCGATGCCGGAGTGAATCCGGGAATCGTGTTGACCTCGTTGAGGAGCCAGCCGCGTCCGCCTTCTTCGTAGAAGAAATCGACTCGAGCCATGCCCGAGCAGCGCAGCGTACTGAAAGTGGCGGCGGCGAGTTCTCGCACCCGATCCGAGTCCTCGGGGGGCAGATCGGCCGGTATCACCAGTGCTGCAGCACCGTTGACGTACTTGTCCGCGTAATCGTAGAAGTCCGACCCCGGCCGGATCTCGCCGGCGACGGAGGCTTCTGGGGTCAGGTTGCCGAGCACCGCGACCTCGATCTCGCGTGCGGTGACCGCTTCCTCGATCACGAGGACTTCGTCGTAACGCAGGGCGAGATCGATGGCCTCGGCGAGTTCGGCTGCGTCATGCGCCTTGGAAATGCCCACGGATGAACCGAGATTGGCCGGCTTGACGAAGACGGGCAATCCGAGCTCGGCGATGGTGCGCTCGACGAGCTGAGCCCTCTCGCCGGTGCCGGCGCGGAACTCGATCCATCGACATTGAGGAATCCTGGCCTGGGCGGCAACGACTTTGGTCATCGCCTTGTCCATACACAGGGCTGACGAGAGCACGCCGCTGCCCACGTAGGGGACTCCGGCCAGCTCGAGCATCCCCTGGACGGTTCCGTCCTCCCCGTGTGGCCCGTGCAGAAGAGGCAACACGACCGTGGGTCGGTTGTCGGTGCCGGCGATTTCCAGCAGAGGCTCCACTTCCGTACCAGCGGGTTCGAGAGCATCGGGTAGCGCAGGTGTCGCCTCGGCAAGGGCGGCGATCGCCTTGTCGTTGCGGATCCACGTACCGTCCCTGGTGATGCCGACGGGGATCAGGTCGTATTTGGTCCGGTCTGCTGCCGCGAGCACGTGAGCAGCGGTAACGCACGACACATCGTGTTCGGCGGACGCGCCACCGAAGAGGACCAGGAGCCGCAGACGGCCATCACTTGCGGGTTCTGACATGGCCGACACGATACCCACTGACTCTCACAGAGCCCCCGCGGTCGTCGTGGAGAGGTTCGGGGTGTGCCCAGACGGGTGACGGACGGTAGCGTCGACGCGTGCGATTCAAGGCGAGCGACGTGGCAGCGGCAACCGGCGGCTCTCTGGCCGGACCGGACCTGGAGATCGACGGTGCGAGCATCGACTCGCGCAGCGTCCGGCCGGGGCAGCTGTTCGTACCGATCGTCGCCGAGCGCGACGGCCACGACTTCATCCCCACCGCGCTGGACAAGGGCGCCTCGGCGTTCCTGACCGATCGCGACGGTATCGATCGCAGTGATGAGGTGGCCGCGATCGAGGTGCCCGACACCGCCCTCGCCCTCGCCGACCTGGGGCGGGCCGCGCGCAACCGCTTGAGCGGGCCGGTCGTCGGCGTCACCGGATCGGTCGGCAAGACCTCCACCAAAGATCTGCTGGCCGGTGTTCTCGCCACCACGTTGAAGACCGCCGCCAACGAACGATCCTTCAACAACGAACTCGGTCTGCCACTG
Source organism: Williamsia limnetica (assembly GCF_003217475.1). GTDB lineage: Bacteria > Actinomycetota > Actinomycetes > Mycobacteriales > Mycobacteriaceae > Williamsia > Williamsia limnetica. Next base: position 27,955 of record NZ_QJSP01000023.1, read on the forward strand.
ACCCTGCTGGGTGCGGCGGACGACACCGAGGCGGTCGTCGTCGAGATGGGCGCGCGGGGCGTGGGACACATCGCGCTGCTGTGCGACATCGCCCGCCCGACGGTCGGCATCGTGACCAGGGTCGAAGGTGTGCACCTCGAGTTGTTCGGTGATCTCGAGTCGGTGGCGCGGGCCAAAGGCGAACTGATCGAGGCTTTACCCCACGACGGCATCGCAGTGCTCAATGCGGACCATCCCGTGGTCGCCGCCATGGCGTCGCGGACCAGCGCCCGGGTGCTGCGGTTCGGGCTCTCCGCCGATGCCGATGTGCGGGCGGAGAACGTCCGCATGGACGACGAACTGCGGGCCGGGTTCACGTTGCGCACCCCGTGGGGTTCGGCGGAGGTGAATCTCGCCGCCCGCGGCGAGCACCAGGTGTCCAACGCCCTGGCCGCGGCTGCTGCGGCCGGCGGCATCGGAGTCGGCGTCGAAGCGATCGCGGCAGGTCTGTCCGGTGCCTCCATCTCCGGACTGCGTATGGAACTGACCCGGACCGCCGGTGATGTCCTCATTCTCAACGACGCCTACAACGCCAACCCGACGTCGATGGCGGCTGCGCTCGACTCGCTCGCCGCACTCGCGGCCGATCGCCGGATCGCCGTGCTGGGTGTGATGGCCGAGCTCGGCGCGTCCGCGCCCGACGAGCACCTCGCCGTCACGGCCCGGGCCCGGGCACTCGGGATCGAGGTGATCGCGGTCGGCACGGCCGACTACGGTCCCGATGCGGTGCACGTCGCGGATGTGGACGAAGCGATTGCCGCGTTGTCCGATGTACGAGCCGGAGACGCCCTGCTGGTCAAAGGTTCCCGCGTCGCCGCCCTGGAGCGGGTGGCTGCAGCCCTTTCGGGCGGCTGACCCGACGATGACGTCCGGCCCGCCGATCGATGCTCCCGGGCGTACTGACTCCCTCACGGGAATTCGCGCGCTGGCGATGTTGCTGGTCTGCGCGACGCACGCCGGATTCTGGACCGGCAAGTACACCGACGATTTCGAGGGATGGTTCTTCGCGCGGCTCGAGGTCGGGGTCGCGATCTTCTTTGTGCTGTCCGGCTTCCTGCTGTTCTCGCCGTGGGTACGCGCCCAGCGTGAGGGCGGTCCGAAACCTGATGTGCAGCGGTACTTCTGGCATCGCGCACGACGTATTCTGCCGGCCTACTGGCTGACTGTCCTCGGCGTCTACCTGACCTTCCTCTGGCGCGAGGACACCTCGACCCTCGGTCACGGCGTCGAGGGTTTGCTGCGCAATCTCACACTCACCCAGATCTACGGGTTCGGTCACCTGCACTCGGGACTCACCCAGATGTGGTCCCTCGCGACCGAGGTCGTCTTCTACCTGCTGCTCCCGGTGTTCGCGTGGTTGATCTGCCGGGTGCTGTGCCGCGGGCGGTGGCGGCCGGGACTCATGATCGCGGCGGTGTCGGTACTGATGCTGATCACTCCGGCGTGGGCGATCCTCACCCACGAGGTCGACGGGATCGACGTCACGGCCCGGCTGTGGGCACCGGCATTCCTGGCCTGGTTCGCAGGCGGCATGTTGTTGGCGATCCTCGCGCAACTCGTGCACGCCTGGCACCCGTTGTTGTCCATCCTGGTGGCGATCATCGCCTTCCAGATCTCGTGCACCTCGTTGGCGGGGGAGCCGACGATCACGCCGAACACCGTGTCGGCGACCATCATCAAATCGGTGCTCTACCTGGTGATCGGTTTCTGCCTCGTCGCGCCGCTCGCCATCGGGCCGGCGGGCAACTGGTGGGACAGGGCGATGTCCCGGCCGGTGGTGGTGTGGTTCGGGGAGATCTCGTACGAGTTCTTCCTGGTGCACGTCATCGTCATGGAACTCGTCATGGACCTGCTCGATTACCCGATCTTCACCGGTTCAGTGGTGGGGGTGTTCATCGTCACGACAGTGTTGTCGACGCCGGTCGCATGGGCGCTGCACCGCGTCACGGCACCGCTGTGGCATCGGAAAAAGGCCTCGGTCGCCGCTGTCCGGTAATACTGGATGAAAGCCCCATTTTCGGAGGACCCCATGGCCCAGCACTCTGCATCCACCGCCGGCGGCGGCGCCGCGCAGATCCGCGGGTGGTGTGATCGGGCGAGGATGCCGGGTAAGCACCCAGATCTCTCGGACCCGGCCGCCATCCTGATCGCGTCCGGCTTCCTCTCCGACCAAGCCCGCGCGGTCCTGGTCCGGCGCGCCACCGCAGGTCTGGCCGTTCCCGCCATCGGCGGATTCGGTGAGCTCCGCAGGCTCCAGCGCGAGATCGCACAGCTCGAGGACCAGCTGCGCAATCCGCGGTTGCCCAGGGTCGCAGCCATCGTCGTGAAGTCGCGGGTCGTGGCCCTCGGGCGTCGCCGCGACAGTGCCCGCAACCTGGTGACCGCGTCCAAACCGGTCTTCGCCGGATCGGTTCGAGGTATCCGCCGCGAACGCCGCGAAGGACTGCACCTCGACATCAGCGAACGGGAGCGCCTGTTCAACGGATTGTTGTTCACCCCCGCGCCGAACAGTCTCGACAACAACTACCTGCGTCGCGCAGGTGCGATGGCGGCGAGCACGGCGGCCGGGGTTCTCGGGCAGCTGTCGGACGGGCGTTCGCGCGCCGGCCAGTGGGTCGCGGACAAGGCAGCGATCATCGACGGCTCCGACGACGAGAGTGGTTCGACCGCAAAGTTCGTCGATGGCTACGAGACGATGCTCTACATCGCAGGCAACGCCTACGACCGCATCGTCCGTTCTGCGGCCTGGCGCAGCGACCACTTCGCAGTGCAGCGATCGCAGATCAACGTGCACGCCGAACTGGCCGAGATCGCGGCCGACGTCATCAACCTGCGCACCGTCCGAATCGAGTTGGACCGGGTCCGCATCGTCGCCGAGTCAGATGCGCGCCTCGCCGAGCAGTTGCGCTCGCGGGAGGCCGAATTGCGGCCCGTGTGGTCACAGCTGATCGAACGGGTCGGTGCGTTGTGGGACGTCGCCGACGCCGTTGCCGCCGCTGCGCACGAGCTGCAGGTCCTCGACCAGGTGAACTACGCCGGCACGATCGATCTCCGTATCGACCAGCTGATCGCGAGGTCGGGGGAGCGTGAGATGTCCGCCGAGAACACCCGCCGGCTGGGTGAGCAACTCGGAGCCGGGCGCTCTCAGCTACGGGACTACCGAAACATTCTGCAGGGCAACGTCACGGGTATTCTCGGTGAGCCGGTCGACCATCCGCCTGCACCGGCTCCGGCCCGCGGTACGCCGCAGTTGCGTAAAGAAGTCGAGGGCTGATCTGCCCGCACGCTCAGTCTCGCCGCCATTGCTGCAGGTAACTCTTCTCCAGGTCGGTGAGTCGGCGCAGGCGCTGCTTCTCGATGTCGACCACTGCCATCTGGGTGCTCGCCACACAGGCAGGCTTGCTGTCGGGTTGGGCGTCGACGCTGCGGATCTCGTATCCGATCGTGAAGTCCACGGAACGAAATCCTTTGATCCACATGCTGATCGACAACGGGCTGTCCACGTGACGCAGCTGAGCCTGGTATCTGACCTCCACGGTCACGATCATGGCGCTCTTGATCAGTGGTGCGTATTGCTCGCCCGCGCTGATGAGCCAGGCCACCCGTGCCTCTTCCATCAGAGTGATCATGCGGGCGTGGTTGATGTGGCCGAAGGCGTCCATATCCGACCATCGCACCGGCACCTGCGCGACAAACGCGAAAGGACGGGCGGGAGCGTTTGTCTCGTTTTGCATATGCCGCATTCTCCATGGTCGTTGGCGGATGGTCGTGCGGGCAGCCCCGTGATCAGCTCCGTGGCCTGGGCGTTTGTGTCTCGGGCGACGTGGCTGCAGTTCCACACGAGCCCGACGTCGTCTGTGAGTTGGGTAAGAGGACTTTCCCTCCGGTCACTGCCGTCGGTAGCCTTCGCGTTCTACTCGTCCCACAATCCCAGGAGTTTATTTGATGCGGCGTTCCTCAGGCGTGTTCCGGGTTCTCGGCACGTTCGCCGCATGCGGCGCACTGCTCGTGTCAGGTGCGGGCGTAGCCCTCGCCGAACCCACGCCTCGGGTGGCGCAGATCGAGAAGACCACCGAGGTGTCGCCGCAGCGACACGATCTGATCGTCTCGTCGCCCGCGATGGGCGGCAAGGTCCAGATCAGCGTGCTCACCCCCGCCGACCTGAGCTATTCGCGTGGCACCCTCTACCTCCTGGACGGGGCCGGAGCCGAGGATAAGGTCAGCGACTGGATCACCAAGGGTGGCGCGGAGAGTTACTTCGCCGACAAGGACGTCACCGTGGTCCTGCCGTCGGGCAAGGGCGCGTTCTATACCGACTGGCAAAAGCGTGACGCGGCGGTCGGCAAACCACAGTGGGAGACGTTCCTGACAAAGGAACTGCCGCCGCTGATCAACTCCACGTTCAACGGCAACGGCAACAATGCGATCGCGGGGTTGTCGATGGGCGGCCAGGCCGCGTACGCGTTGGCCTCGCGGCACCCTGGGCTCTACACAGGGGCAGGATCACTGAGCGGGTGTCCTCCCGTGACCGGCTTGGCCAACGAGGGCTACGTACGGACGACGATGGCGAAGGACGGCGGCGACGCGACCAACATGTGGGGTCCGTTCGGGTCGCCGGGCTGGGCCGCCCATGACCCGTCGAAGCGGCTCGACGCGCTCCGGGGCAAAAACCTCTACATCTCCGCTGGTTCAGGCATCCCCGGACCGCTGGACCAGACGACCGAACTCGACGACGGCATGAGCCGTGAGCAGACGATCGCTGCCGGCGCCGCCCTCGAGATCGGGGCCTACAGATGCTCGGTGGAGTTCGCCCTCGTGATGCGGGCCCACGGAGTCGACGCGACCGAGAACTTCCGCCTCATCGGCACCCACGCGTGGCCGTACTGGGCTCAAGACCTCAAGGCGATGTACCCGGTTCTCGCTCGCGGGCTCTAGTGCCAGCACGCTCCGCTCTGTAGGTTTCGCGATGAGCCGCCTGCGAGAGCGAGGACATCCGAGTGGGACGAAAAGTAGGCATCGGCCGTCGGCTGGGTCTCATTGCGGCGGCCGTGGCCGTGTCGCTGGCGGGTTGGCCCGGCGTGGTGGCGGCAGGTCCGGCAGCGGCGTCGGTGGAGCGGGTCGACGTCGTCGGTCCGCAGCGTCACGACCTGTCGATCAAGTCACCCGCGATGGGCCACCAGGTCCGGATCACGGTGCTGTTCCCGCGAACGTCGCAGCCGCGCGGCAGCCTGTATCTCCTCGATGGAGGCGGACGTAAAACCGGAATCAGTGACTGGATCAACGAGGCCGGCGCGGAGGGATATTTCTCTGACAAGGACGTCAACGTCGTGCTGCCCGCCGGCCAGGGTGCGTTCTACACCGATTGGGAGCGCGTCGACCCGGCCTTCGGCCGCCCGCAGTGGGAGACCTTCCTGACCGTCGAACTGCCTCCGCTCATCGACAAGCTCTACAACGGCAATGGGAACAACGCGATCGCTGGGTTGTCGATGGGTGGGCAGGCTGCCTACACGCTCGCGACCCGCAACCCGGACCGCTACACGGGTGTTGGATCGGTGAGTGGCTGTCCACTCACCACGGGGGTGCAGAACGAGGCGCAGATCCGGGCGGTCGTCGCCAGGGATGGCGGCGACGCGGCCAATATGTGGGGTAGCTGGGGTTCGGCGGGATGGGTCGACCACGATCCGGCGCGCCGGCTCGACGCCCTACGTGGCAAGAACATCTTCATCGGTGCAGGGTCAGGTGTGCCCGGGCCGCTGGATCAGAAGACCCGCCTCGACCCCGGCCGCAGCCGCCTCGAGAAGATCGCGACGGGTTCGGTGCTCGAAATCGGGGCGCGGGAATGCTCTGAGGAGTTCGCCGACCTCATGCGGGCCGACGGGCTGCAACCCTTCGAGCACTTCCGACGTATCGGCACCCACGCCTGGCCGTACTGGGCGGAGGACCTCGAGGTGATGTATCCGGTTCTCGCTCGCGGGCTCTAGCGGGCGGCGCGTGCCTCGGCGAAGTCGAGGAACGTGTTGTTCTCGTGTGCCTCGGTGACCGTGACCCGGACACCCTCGCCGGCGAATGGCCGGATGATGACGCCGGCCTCGGTGGCATCGCGGGCGAATGCGATCGCGTCCTCGCCGAGATCGAGCCAGACGAAGTTGGCCTGACTCGGTGGCACCGAGTACCCGGCCTCCCGCAGTCGTCCGGTGACGCGCTGGCGCTCGGTCGCGATCGCGTCGGTGCGGGCCAGGAGTTCAGGCGCGGCATGCAGGCTGGCGATCGCCGCGGCCTGGGCCAACGAGTTGACGCTGAACGGGACGTGGACCTTCAACAGGGCGTTGGTCACCGCCGGATCTGCGACCGCGTAACCCACTCGCAGCCCGGCGAGTCCGTACGCCTTGGAGAACGTTCTCAGGACGACCAGGTTGGGGTACCGCCGGGTGAGCTCGATGGCATCGAACCGCTGCGCCTGAGAGGGCCGCAGATACTCGATGTAGGCCTCGTCGAGGGCGACCAGCACATCGGAAGGAACTCGCGCGAGAAAGGCTTCCAGGGCGTCGGCATCGACCACTGTGCCCGTGGGGTTGTTCGGATTGCAGACGAAGATCAGTCGGGTGCGGTCGGTGATGGCGTCGGCCATCGCGGGTAGGTCGTGGACGCGACCGTCGGTCAACGGCACCTGAACAGGGTTTGCGCCGGCCACCCAGGTCGCCAGGGGATAGGTCTCGAACGAGCGCCACGCGAAGAGAACCTCGTCGCCGGGCCGGGTCGCGATGGTGATCAGGTTCTGACACAGCGTGACCGACCCGCACCCGGTCTGGACGTTCTCCGGCGCGACGTCGAGGTGTTTGGCCAGCTCGCCCGTCAGCTCGACAGCGCCGTTGTCGGGGTAACGGTTGATTCCGGCGGCCGCTTCGGCGATCGCCGTCGCGACGCTCGGCAGCGGGCCAAAAGTCGTCTCGTTGCTCGCGAGCTTCAGCGCGCCGGGGATGTTCTTACCGGGGACGTACGCGGGGACGTCGGCGAGATCGGGGCGAATGTGCGGAGTCACCTGATCCAATCTAGGCGACACCAAAACGCCCCCGACAAGCCGGTTTGCTCCGGCCGGTATCTGCTGTGTACTGTTTTGCTTCGGCAGTTCGAAAGGACTCCACCAGGAGGCGTGCCAGAGCGGCCGAATGGGACTCACTGCTAATGAGTTGTCTCGCTAAAACGAGACCGGAGGTTCAAATCCTCTCGCCTCCGCCAGAGCACCAGCCTGACGAAAATTTAAAAAGCACGCGCCCGTAGCTCAACGGATAGAGCACCTGACTACGGATCAGGAGGTTAGGGGTTCGAATCCCTTCGGGCGCACAGAAATACGGCCTGGACCTGCACACATGTGCGGTCCGGGCCGTATTTATTTTGATCTGTTTTGCCTCAACTCAACACTTTGCCCTCAAATCAGCCTCAAAGCGTTGAGTGATCGCGGCAGTCGGTGTCGCCTCTGGGACATCGGCTCGGCCGCGATGGGCTGGTCTCGGCGGTCTTCGCTGACGGTTTCCATCCGTCGCGCCGCGGACTTGCCGAGGGTGCGGGGCGCGGATCTGAGGCCTCGTTGCCAGACAAGCCCCGCGGCTTCTCCGGAGTGCAGCATCGATTGACGTTGTTTCGGGCCGAGTCGCAGAGGAGCATTGGGCCTGTCGAAGTCAACGAGCGGAATCGCGATCTGAGGGTCTACTGTCGCCGCGGCCCGACTGGCGATCAGGACGCAACTCGCGCCGCTCGCACAGAGTCGAGTGAGCCTTCTGCGCTAAATCCAATTAGCGCAGATGGGATGCTTACTGACCTGCGGCCAACTCGCTGCTGCCGTCGCACCGGGAGTTGGGGTCGCCGCCGTGCCCGCCACGCCGCGGAAGCCTCCGTTCCGACGCGAGAGCGGTCGTCAAAACATCCAAATCAGCGCCTGAAAACAGTGGTATGACGTGGACCAACTGCTTGACGGAGTGTGATTCACGCGATACTTTGGGTCCTGAAATAGGAACGAATTGATCGTCAAGTTCGTATATATGAACAACGGAGGCGCAATGCCTACAGATTCATCACCACTGGCCGGAATCACTGTGATCGCGTTGGAACACGCGGTGGCGGCCCCCTTTGCTTCGCGTCAACTCGCCGATCTGGGCGCCCGGGTCATCAAGATTGAACGTGTCGACGGTGGCGACTTCGGGCGCGACTACGACCGGGCGATCAACGGAATCCTGTCCAGCGTTTTCATGTGGACGAGTAGAAGCAAGGAGTCCGTCGCCATCGACCTGCGATCTGTTCCGGGGAGACGACTCCTCGATGAGCTGCTGCGACGCGCGGACGTGCTGCTGCAGAATCTGGGACCGGGCGCGCTGGACCGGCTGGGTTTTCCCAGCGATGAGCTGCGCTCGCAGTACCCCCGCCTGGTGACGGTGTCGAACACCGGTTACGGAACGTCCGGGCCGGATTCGGGCAAACGCGCCTACGACGCTTTGATCCAGGCTGAATCCGGAATAACGGCCGCGACCGGTTCGGCGACTGAGATGGCCAAACCCGGTTTCTCCGCAGCGGACGTGTCTTCGGGCATGTACATGTTCGCTGCGACCCTCACCGGTCTGTACCAGCGCGAACGAACCGGTGAAGGCGCGACCTTCGACGTCGCCATGCTCGATTCCATGACCGACGCATTCGCCAACCACATCTACAAGTCGCAGTACACCGGCGAACCGACCGACCGCTACGGAATGGCTCACCCTTTCGCAGTCCCCTACGGGGCGTACCTGGCATCCGACGGTCCACTGATGTTGGGAATTCAGAACGATCGGGAATGGGCCAGATTCACGTCCCAAGTGCTCGGACGATCCGAACTGGCAGACCATCCCGACTATGCGACAAACGTGGCTCGGACGAAGAATCGCGTCGGCGTGGACGCCATCGTGGGTGAGTTCTTCTCCAGTCGCGACTCAGCTTGTCTCAGTGGGCTTTTGGACAATGCAGAAATCGCCTGGGCCAAGATCAACAATTCTCTCGAGGTGGCTGACCATCCGCAGTTCATCGCGCGCGATCGGTGGGTCGAGACGGACTCCCCGGCCGGGCCGGTGAAAACTCTCAAACAGGTGATCGTCGAGCGGGGCAAGGAGTGGTCCTACGGGCCCATTCCCGGGTTGGGTGAGCACACCGAACGCGTGTTGGCCGAGGTGGGTTTCACTGAGTCTGAGATATCTGAGATGCGAGCGTCCGGAGCGATCGCATGATCCGGGGATTGTGTGCACTACTGCTGACGGTCGTGGTCGTCGCCGGATGCACCACCGACAACGGCGGACTCATACTCAAAGACCTGGCTCCGCTGGCTGTACCCGCAGCCGACCCGGCGCTGGCCGAACTGTTGCCCGACGACATCCGTGAGCGGGGTGCGGTGACCGCGGGTAGCCCACTGTCCAGTCAGCCGTTGTACTTTCGCACCGGTGACACGGGCGAACCCACGGGGTTGACGGTCGACTTCGTCTCCACCGCGTCGGCCATTCTCGGCCTCCGCGTCGAGTGGCTGCAACTCCCATACGCCGGACTGCCGCCCGCACTGTTGTCGCGAAAGATCGACGTCGCCGCAGCGCAATTCAGCCCGACTCCGGAAAATCTGAAGGCCATCAACGTCATCTCGCTATACCGGACCGCGACCAGCGTGCTGACCCTGCGGTCCGGTGGCCCCGAAATCGAAGAACCCCTCGACGCCTGCGGGCTGGCCTTTGCCATCACCGCAGGATCCAAGCCGGATGCACAGGCAGGCGAGCAGATCGGCGAGATCTGTGCCGAAGCCGGGCTAACGAAGCCGACCGTCGAGGGCTATCCGACCTTGGTCGCCGGACTCACCGCGGTTCGCGCCCGACGCGTCGATGGCTTCATCGAGCCGACGCCGGTCGCTCTCTACGAACGCGACAAGGGCGATGTCTACGAGGTTCGACTCGAAAGTCAATTCGGAGAGCGAATCACCGGATTCGGCCTTCCCCTTGATGATCCGGAGCTGACGAACGCCTACAAGGCAGCGTTCGACAAGATGGTCGCCGACGGCACCTACTTGGAAATACTTCGTCGGTGGAGCTTTGAGTCGCTCAAGATCGACAAGCCTGTGTTGAACGGAGAAACAAAATGAGCTCGGTATCGATGGACCAGCCCGTGTCGATGGACAAGAGCGCCCCCGAAGCGATACCGGTGCGGAGGACAAAACCGATCTCCCACTGGCTCTGGGGATTGCTTGCACTGGTCTTGGTCGTGGTGGCGGCAATCGGTGTCGCGAACAACAAGAACCTCGACTACGGCGTTGTCGGCCACTACATGTTCAACTCGAACATCTTGCACGGCCTGCTGCTCACGCTTGTCCTGGCCATCTCGGCCGAGGTGCTCGCGACGATCATCGGGATTGTGGTGGCCTACGGCCGACTGAGCTCCAAACCGGTGTTCAGGACGATCTGCTGGGTGTACACCTGGGTCTTCCGGAGCGTTCCGACTATTGTCCAGATCCTCATCCTGGGTAACATCGCTCTCTTCATACCGAGTATCACCATCCGCATCCCGCTGACAGATGTCACCGTGCTGGATGCGGACACGAACTCCCTGATCAGCAGTTTCGCGGCGGCGCTCATCGCGCTGGCCCTTCACGACGGTGCGTACAACGCGGAGATCTTCCGTTCCGGGATCACCGCGATCGGTCGCGGCCAATACGAGGCGAGTAATGCTCTGGGCCTGACCTGGTGGCAGATGCAGCGGAAGGTTGTTCTGCCACAGGCAGTTCGTATCGTGATCCCTCCGTACACCAGCCAATTCATCACGTTGATAAAACTGACCTCCCTGGTCTCGGTCCTGGCGGTCGGTGATCTGTTGACGGAGGCGCAGAACATCAGCAACAACAATCAGCGCACGATCGAACTCCTCATCGTCGCCTCTGTGTGGTTCTTGCTGGTCACCAGCATCGCGTCGGTGGGCCAGTACTTCATCGAAAAGCGTCTCGGACGCTCGACCAGAAGGGCAGTTTGAGTCATGAGCACACTCGAGGTCGTCAGAGTGAACAAAACATATTCCGGCACACCAATTCTCAAAGATGTGAGTTTGACCGTCGAAGACGGAACGGTCAGTTGTTTGCTCGGCCCATCAGGGTCTGGCAAGAGCACGCTCCTACGGGTGATGAACGGTCTCGTGAATGCCAATTCAGGCTACGTCCGACTCGGCTCCGATGTGATCGGTAACCGTTTGGTCGAGCGTCGCGGTGTCACCGAACTGGTTCCGCTCGGATCGCGTGAGCAGAGTCGGCAACGCCGGAAGATCGGAATGGTTTTCCAGCAGTTCAATCTCTTCCCGCACATGACGGTTGCGCAGAACCTTGATCTGGGTGCCCACTACGCGGGCATCGGCTCCCGGCGGGAGCGCAGTGACAGCATTGATCGACTGCTGGATCTGATCGGTCTGCCGGACAAGCGAGATGCCTACCCCGGTGAGCTCTCGGGTGGCCAGCAACAGCGGGTGGCGATCGCCCGGGCATTGATGGTCGAACCGGAGGTGATGCTGTTCGACGAACCGACGTCAGCCCTGGATCCTGAACTGGTCTCCGGCGTCCTGAAGATCATCAAGACTCTTTCTGAGCAGGGGATGACTCTGGTGATCGTCACGCATGAGATGCGGTTTGCCCGTGACGTCGCCGACCAGGTGGTCTTTCTCGCTGATGGATCGGTCTGCGAGACGGGCACACCCGCAGAGTTCTTCACCAAGCCCAAGACCGAACGTGCCAGGGCATTTCTCGACGTCGAGTTGCACACGGCGAGTGCTCACCAGGACACTCAGTAGGGTGGATCACACCAATCGTGAGGAGTGAGTCGAAAGCAGGTGGCACCGCACCCATGGACAACCGGACGGTCTCCAGAGTCGTCTCCATCCTCGAACTCGTCGCCGCTGAACAGAGCGGGATGACGCTCACGCAGCTGAGCCGGGCTCTGGACGCCCCGAAGTCGTCGGTACACGGAATAGTGCGGACTCTCGAGCACTCCGGGTATTTGTTCCGCAGCAGGTCGACATACCATATCGGCCCCTCGATCAATGGCTTGGCAGCGGCTTCGTCGACATCGGTCATCGAGTTGGCCAAGCCCGTGATCGAGAAGCTGGCAATGGATTTCGACGAGACGGTGTTGCTCGGTACCCGTGTCGGTGAAGCGGTCGCATACCAGTACTTCGTGGAATCCGCACAGCCGGTGAGATTCTCGCCACCGCGGGTCCGCAAGAGTCAGCCACGACCGTCGTCGATCATGAAACTCTATCTTGCTTATCGATCCGTCGCCGAGCGCGAAAGCTACCTGACATCACACATTCTCGACGCAGAAGAACGCGTGACGATGGACAACGAACTGGCCACTGTCCGTGCTACCGGGTTCGCCTACAACCGCGGAGAAACGGCAGCTGGATTGACGGCCATCGCGATCGGGCTCTTCGCCGAATCCCATCTCATGGCCGGCATCTCGATTGCCGGCCCGACGGACCGAATGAATCCGCAACTGGAGCGGATGGCCGATGGCCTGACCGCGGCCAACCGGCAGATCTCGGACATGCTCGGCCATCTCGACGAGGCGTGAGGCGGCGCCTCTGCTGCAGTCGGCCGCCCTGACCGGACGTTGCGGTTATTTGGTAGAACCATTTAGTGTTGAGTGTGTAGGACCGGCCGGCGGTGTCTCATCGCCTGCAGACATCACGGACGTTCGAGAGAGGATGTGCCCCATGGCAGGGCTCTGGTTTGATGAATTGACGGTAGGTCAGACTTTCGAACACGCGATTCGACGTACCGTGACCGAAACCGACAACGTGTTGTTCTCGGCGATGACCCATAACCCGGCTCAGTTGCACCTCGATGAGGAGTACATGAAGGGGACCGATTTCGGGCAGCGGATCGTGAACAGTGCTTTCACGCTCGGACTTATGGTCGGCATCTCGGTCGGGGACACCACCCTGGGAACGGCCGTGGCAAACCTGGGCTGGGACGAGGTCAGATTTCCCAACCCACTTTTCCACGGCGACACCGTTCACGTGACCACCGAAGTGCTGGAACTGCGGGAGTCGAAATCTCGTCCCTATCAGGGGATCGTGGTGTTTCTGCACAAGGCGTACAACCAGCACGACGAGGTCGTCGGCTCGTGTAAACGCGCAGGTCTGCAGCGGAAGAAGCCGCAGTGACCACGCCGATTCGGTCATTTCTTTTCGTTCCGGGCGACAGCGAGAAGAAGCTGGGCAAAGTTGTCGAGTCCTCCGCAGATGCGCTGATCCTCGACCTCGAGGACGCAGTCAGCGAGAACCGGAAGCCGGTGGCTCGAGAATTGGTTTCGGCGTTCATCACCGAGCACGGTGGGCGCCCGGACACGTCCCAATTGTGGGTGCGGATGAATCCGATCGACACCGACCATGCGCTGGCCGATCTGGCTGCCGTCGTCTCGGCGAAACCCGCCGGCATCATGATCCCAAAGGTCAACGGGCCGCTCGACGTCGTGCGGGTGCACCATTATCTCGAAGCGCTCGAGACGGCGAGCGGTATGACTCCGGGGAGCGTCGCGGTGTTGCCGGTAGCCACCGAGACGGCGAGGGCGCCCTTCCGGTTGGGCGATTTTGCCGACGCCGACATCGCCAGGTTGTACGGGCTCACTTGGGGTGCAGAGGATTTGAGTGCGGCCCTCGGCGCATCGACGAACCTCGGGCCGGACGGTGGCTGGGCAGTCACCTATCAACTGGTTCGGTCGTTGATGTTGATGGGCGCTCGCGCCGCCGACGTTGAGGCAGTCGAGACACTGTATGTCGATATCCGCGACGACGACGGGCTAGCGGAATCCTCCCGTCGGGCCAGGGCCGAGGGTTTCAGTGGTCGGATCGCGATCCATCCAGGCCAGGTGGAGACGATCAACGCTGCGTTCACCCCGTCGGCCGACGAGGTCGAGTTCGCCCAGCGGGTCGTCGAGGCGTTCGCCGGTGACGTGGGGACGGTGGCGCTTGACGGCAAGATGCTCGATCTGCCCCACCTGAAGCAGGCACAGAGAGTTCTCGCGCTCGTCGCCGGCTGAGTCGACGTCGCGGTGCCCTGAGCGGCACTCCCTCCAATGGGGGATGGTTCGCTGGCTGCGCTCGCAGCATACTCAGCTGATCGGATAGTCGACAAAACAGGTCGGCCGATATCGGATCTAGGTGGGCAGATGTCGAAACAAGCGTCACGGCAGTACATCAACGGCAACGCCGCGTTCGAGATGGTGCGGTTTGTCGTCAAGTGGGCCCCATTCGGCGGTGGCGACGAGGACATTCTCCCGACCTTCGGTGTGCTCCCGACGGTGTTCCATGCCCGGGTCGCCGGTCTCCTTCGATCCGATCCCTCCCTGGCGACGGGGCACGATGTCGAGCAGTTGATTACATACTGCGATCGCAAGTCTGGTTGGCGGCCACAGGTGTCGAGCCCGGCCGGCTGACAGGCCATTGCCAAAGTCAGTTGTGATGCCCTAAATTGAACATGGTGTCTTTATCTGAGGAGATCTGAGGAGGGCGCCACACACGGGACAGCGAACTTCTGCCGAGGTCTAGTCTTGGAACTATCAAAAGGCGCTGCACGCAGAAGGATTCGGGACTTGCACAGTCGATCTGCCGGAGCGGGCGCTCGCGGAATTCGCGGAATCGGCGGACCACACGGCGTTCGCGGCCCAGGTGGCCTACCGGCAATCGGGTCGCAAGATCGCGATCGTCGGGCACAGTGAGGCAGGACTCATCATCGCCTGGGTGATGAAGTTCTATCCTTCGGTCGCCGAGGTGACCGACGACGCGGTCAGCCTTGCCGGACCGATGAACGGCACCGCCCTTGCAGACGCGCTGTGTGTGCCCGGTCAGTGTGCTCCCATCGCGTGGCAGCTGCGCATGAACTCGGAGTTGCACAAGGCTTTCGACAATCGAGCACTGCCGCCCGGTGTGTCCGTCACCTCCATCGGATCGGCGTTCGATACCGTCGTCTTCCCAAAGCCGGGAGCGAGTCGACTCGCCGGGGCAAGCAATGTGACGGTCCAGAATCTGTGTCCGGGCCGACCGGTGGAACACGGGACACTTCTCGTCGACGGGGTCACCTACCGATTGGTGATGGACGCACTGACTCACGGCGGACCGGCAGACCCCGCCCGGATCGGTAACAGCGCATGCTCCGAGACCTTTATGCCACACATCGATCCCGCCGGCGTCACCTCATCCGTGATGACCCTGACGTCGTTGGCAACGGGTCTCGCGGATCCCGCAGGATGGGTGTCTCACGAACCCCCGTTGCCGGCTTACGCCGGGTCGCCACCGTAGATGTCAATAGGGGCCGGCAATATCTCTCGCTAGAACACCAGCACCGGTTTGACCACGTCACCGGCGTGCTGGGCTTTGACCGCAGCGTTGATGTCGGCGCGAGGAAATGTTGTGACGAGTTTGTCCAAGGGCAGGCGACCGGCCTGGTACAAATCGACCAATTCCGGGATGAACTCGTCCGGGACACTGTCGCCTTCGATGATGCCTTTTACTGTCAGGCCGATGGTCAGAGCCGCAATGATGTTCAGGCCGATGGTTCCGGCCGGATCGGACGGGACACCGATCAACCCGACCGTTCCACACACTGCGGTCGCTGCGATGAGACTTTCGACCACCGCCGGGATACCGGTGGTGTCGACCACGTAGTCCACGCCGCGGGCGACGATCTCCCGGATGTGTGCCGTCGTGTCACCGGCAGCGGGGTCGACGGCATGCGTCGCGCCCAGTTCCAGCGCCAACGCGCGGCGCTGTCCGTTCGGTTCGATGACGATGATCGTGGCGCACTCCTGCAGAACGGCACCGACGACCGCTGACAGGCCGACCGAGCCGGCGCCCGTGATCGCGATGGCCGATCCCTTGGCCGCTTTGAGGGAACGCGTGACCGCGCCGACGCCGGTCTGGACCCCGCATCCCAGTGGGGCGAGCATCTCGAACGGTACATCGGCGATGATCTTCACGACGTTCCGCTCGTTGGCCAGCGCGATGGTGGCGAAGGAGGACTGGCCGAAGAACATGCCCGACACCGGCTCTCCGTTCTGGGTGAGGGGACTGCTGCCGTCTTCTCGCACCCCGCCGTAGTTTCGCTCGTTGAAGTTCTCGCAATACGACTGACGTCCGTTTCTGCACGTCACGCAGGTGCCGCAGCTGTTGAAGGTCAGGCAGACGCGATCGCCGACAGCTACTTTCGTGACACCCTCGCCGACAGCGAGCACGGTGCCTGCTCCCTCGTGCCCGACGACGCCGGGGAAACCGATCGGTAGAACACCGTCACGGGCGGCGAGATCGGTGTGGCAGAGGCCTGCCGCGGCTATCTGGACCGCGACTTCGCCGGCGCGTGGCACCTCGATGTCGATGTCGGCGAACGTGAAGTCGCTACCGATTTCTGTGAGCAGGGCGGCTGTTGCTTTCATGGTGACTCCTCGGTGAAATCTACGGGTGTGACGATTCAGACCGCGACGGGACGTTCCGTGGCGACGTCGCGGAGTGAGGTGGCGGGGTCGGTCAGCTTGTCGATGGCAATCGTCGTTCCCTGTTCGATCAGTTGCTTGCCCGCCATGAACGCGGCGGGTGCGTTCGCGGCTTCGACTGCAGCGATGGTGTGGTCCGGCCGGACGTGGAACAGGGCAAAGGATCCGGGCGTCTTGCCGTCCCTGACGACGATTTCGACGTCGGGTTCGGTCAGGCCGGCAATTTTCAGCTTCAGGTCGAACTGATCGGACCAAAACCACGGAACCTCCTCCTTCGGAGCGGCATTGCCGACGATGGCTGCTGTCGTTCTCTTGGCCAGGTCTGTGGCGTTCGGAATGGATTCCAGGCGTATGAGAGCAGTCCGGCCGGCCAAGGGCCGCAACGCCACATCTCCGATCGCGAAGATCTGTGGGTCACTCGTCCGGCCGTCGCGGTCGACGATGATGCCGTTGCGGCAGCTGATCCCGGCCGCCACCGCCAACGAGTCGTCGGGAATGGCCCCGATCCCCACCAGGACGAGATCGCAGTCGACGACCCGGCCGTCGTGAAGTCGCACACCTCTGGCACTACCGCCGGCGACGTCGATGGAGGCGACGTCGGCGCCGACCATGACCGTGGTCCCGTGGGCCTTGTGGTACTCGGTCAACCGGTGTGAGAGGTCCCGGCTCGCGACACGAGCCAGGATTCGATCTTCTCGCTCGATCACGGTGACATCGACGCCTCGTGTCCGAGCGACTGCGGCGACCTCCATTCCGACATAACCCCCGCCGATTACGGCAAGTCGAGCGCCGGCCGTCAGCGTTCTCCCGAGAATGTGTGCATCGTCGAGAGTTCGAAGGGTCAATACGTTGTCCGCCTCCCAGCCCTCGACCGGCAGGGCACGGGGCCGTGCGCCGGTGGCGAGTATCAGGTGACCGTATGGAAGTCGGATGCCGTCGTCGAGCTCCACTTCGCGGGTCTGGCGATGAACCACGGTTGCGTGGACACCTGTTCGGATGTCGATCGCGTTGTCCGGATAGAACTCTGGTGGACGTATCAGCTGCCGGACCTCCGGTCCGGCGAACTTCTTCGACAGCGGCGGCCGGTGATACGGGAGGTGGGGTTCGCCTCCGATTACCGTGACCTGGCCTGCATAGCCGACCTGGCGGAGCATCGCGCAGAGAGAGGATCCACCGTGGCCGGCTCCCACGATGACCACCGGTTCTTCTGTGGATGTCATTTGCCGGTGAACTGCAGCTGCACGGGCAAGTTCTTGAGCCCACCGACGAAATTCGTCTGGATGAACCGAGGGCCACCGGTCACCGCGATCGACTCCAGATGGGGGAGCAGCGTCTCGAACATGATCCTGAGCTCGATCTTCGCCAGGTGCTGTCCTATGCACATGTGCGGCCCATAGCCGAAGGCGATGTGCTTGTTGGGGCGACGGTCGATGTCGAACACGTCGGGGTCGGTGAAGACATCGGTGTCGCGGTTGCCCGACTGATAGAGCAGCATGAAGCGATCCCCGCGTTTGATCTCCCGTCCTCGGAGCGTGTAGGGCTCGAGGGCGGTGCGCAGGAAGTGCTTGACCGGGGAGGCCCATCGAAGGGACTCGTTGATGAGGTTGGGCACCAGCGACAGGTCACTCTTGATGCGCTGCAGTAATTCCGGATCATGCGACAGCGCGTGGATGGCGCCCGCCATCGTCGATGAGGTCGTGTCGTGGCCGGCGGTCGCGATCGCGATGAAATACCCGTACGCGACTTCCTTCGCGAAGTACTCGCCGCTTTCGTCCTTTGCCCCCGCGATGACCGATGCAAGATCGTCGGTGGGGTGTGTGCGACGGTCCACGAGCAGCTTGTCGAAGTAGGTGTAGAAATCCCCGATGGTGGCCACCCACTGTTTGGCAGCGGCGTCGGGTGTGAGTGGTTCGACGTCAACTCGGGCGGAGTCCGGATCGGCGGTGCCGAAGAACTCCTGTGTCAGCGTCATCATTCGGGGCTCGTCTTCGACCGGAACACCCAGCAAGCTCATGATGACGTGCAGTGGGTATTGCAGCGCAAAATCTTTGACGAAGTCGATGTGGCCGTCGGTGTGGAGGAGGAGATCGACCGATTCTGCTGCCAGGAGCCGGATCCGGTCTTCCCACTGCTTGAGGTTGTTCGGACGGAACCAGTCTGCCGCGATGTCCTTGACCACGGTGTGCTCGGGCGGATCGAGATAGGTCAGGGTCTCGAGAATCCGTAGGCTGCCGTTGTTGATGGACTTCGTGAACTCATCTCCGGCCGAGTTGGCAAGTATGGGATTGAACAAGCCCTTGTCGTCACCGCCGGCGTTGGTGAAGATGTGCGGTTGTCTCTCGATCTCCATGATGTCTGCGTGCTTGCTGACGAGGTACACCGGATCGTATCCGTCGACAACGGCGAGCCCTAGAGGATTGTTTTCGCGTAACCACCGGTAGGCCTCGAAGAGTTTGTCGTCATCGCTGTGCCCTTCAGGCAGAACGACTTGGCGGGCAATGCTTTCAGGAAGGATGGCGTCCACCGGGGACTTCACCGTCGAGGTCATGTCAGGTCTCCTGGGTTCGAGTGCGAGGCTGCTTCCGCCCAGTGTGACCGCCGCCGGTGGTGACTCACATCACCCTGCGGTGTGAATCTGTGTTCGCGAGAGGGATGTTGGGGCGGTGGTGATACCGGATACGTGAAATCGAGTGCATCATGGCCATATTCGGTGTTCTGACGCTCCAACATTCGACAACCAGTAATCCGAGCGGCCCGCCGCGGCGGCCGCCGGTGGAAAGGAACGAGCATGGCGACAGTGATCTATCACCTGCCCGACGGCAGTTCGCAATCGGTTGAGGTACCCGTTGGACAGAGTGTCATGGACGGTTCGGTTCGCAACAATCTTCCTGGAATCGTCGCGGAATGTGGCGGAAGCTGTTCTTGCGCAACATGTCATGTGCTACTGAGTTCGACGGCGAATGCTCTGTTCGATCCGCCGACGGACGAGGAGGCCGAACTGGTGGAGTTCTTGGAAGGGGCGACACCGGAGTCGCGGTTGTCGTGTCAGCTGATCGTCGGCGGCGACGCCGACGAAATCCATGTCGAAGTCCTCGATTCCGACGTGTGACAGGCGGACGTCAGCCTGACCGGGCGATCAGTTCGGCTCGGTTGCTGGCACCCATCTTGCGCAGGATGTGCTTCACGTGCGTTTTGACCGTTTCGATCGACAGGGTGTACTCGACGGCAATTTCCGCATTGGACGCGCCGCTGAGCAGTGTTTCGAGAATGTCCCGCTCTCGGTCCGTGAGAAGGCCCGCAGCCAATGCGAAACCCGAGGTGTTCGAGTCCGGACTCGACTCGAGCGGTCCGGACAAAGTCTGTTGTAGAGCATGCATGCGGTCTGTCAGCGATTGCATCCGAGCTGACTGGCCGGCGAGGTCGGTCTCTGCCCGCAACCTGTCGATGACGATCGATGCGACGTCGGCGAGCAGGAGGACAACGTCGTGCTGCTCGGGGTCAAGTGATCCGGGAATCAACAAGCGCACATCGGGACCGGTCGTCGAGATCTCGACCGTTGTCACGAGATCTGTGAGTTGCCGGCTCGACAACAGTGCTTCGGCCGAGGTCGTGACGCCCGTGCTCATCGGGGAGGCACTCTGATTCGTGGGGTGCCGGCAGATCTGGCGATCGACACCGCCGGACCGCTCGACCAGGACAGCCTCGTCGATGTTCGTGACCTCGGCGGCCCGCTCGCACAACGCCTGTGCCAGGCCGCCCAGCGTTGTCGATGATGTCAGTGCGTCGATCGCCGCCGCCACCCGTGCGGCGGAGACGCGTTGGCTCACGCCGGAACTGCGGAGCCGGGGGACTGCGCGCGGTAATAGACGGCGGCCTGTGCCCGGGTGTCGATCCGCAGCTTGCGAAAGATCCGGCGTACATGGGACTTGACGGTCGCCTCGGTGATGAACAACTGCCCGGCGATCGCCTTGTTGGAGGCGCCCGACGCGACGAGTCGAAGTACCGTGTCTTCTCGTTCGGTGAGCGACCGGTTGCGGTGTTCGTCGCGATCGGGGGCGGGCCCGACGCCGGTGGATTGGGCATCGCCGGCGAAGAACGAATGTCCCTTCGCGGAGGGCGCCAACGCTGCATCGAACATCTCCGCGAGTGCAGACCGTTGATCGTCGAGTCGCCTGCGGGCGACCAGAGTGGAGTAGGCGGATCCGCAGAGCCGGGTGGCAATCGACAAGAGGCCGAGATCCTCTTCGTCGACCCCGTCGTCGTGGTGATCGATGTGGAGTATCGCAACTGTCCGGTCACCCATGACGATCGGCGCGGCCGCGTACCCGGCCGGGTCGGACAGGTCGATGAGTGGGCGATAAGCCTCGACGTGGAAATGCTTACGACCGAGCAGATAAGGCCGACGGTATCGAACCAGGTCGGCCTCGCGCGGCGCCCGCAAGAGCGGGACCGGCGACCCGTCGACCGCTCGGACAAGCTGGTCGAATGGGTCGCCGAGTCCGGGCGTGACGTAGACGCAGTCGGGCGCCCACGTCGATCCTCTGACCCAGGAGAACATCGACTTCGAGAAGCCCAGCTGTTCACAGACGCCCCTGGCGACGGTGTCGGCGAAATCATCGAGGTCCGCGGTTCGCAGATCGGTCACGAACTCGCGGAGCCCGGAGAGCGACTCATCCATTCGATTCAGCCTCGGCACGGTATCGGTTCGCTTTCATAGTCATATGTGACCCACGCCACACTCTATCAGCGATGATCAACCCGCCGGGGGTAGATAGACCGTGTGCAGATGCTGGAATGCATGCAGCCCCTCGGGGCCGAGTTCGCGCCCCATCCCGCTGCTCTTGATGCCACCGAACGGCGCGACCGGGTCGTTCGTATAGTGGTTGACACCAACGGTTCCGGACTTGACTCGGGCGGCGACCGCGGCGGCGCGGCTGACGTCCGCCGACCAGACAGAGCCGCCGAGACCGTATTCGCTGTCGTTCGCGATACGGAGGGCGTCGTTCTCGTCGCTGAAGGGGATGACCGTCAAGACGGG
Organism: Williamsia limnetica; assembly: GCF_003217475.1. Lineage (GTDB taxonomy): Bacteria > Actinomycetota > Actinomycetes > Mycobacteriales > Mycobacteriaceae > Williamsia > Williamsia limnetica. The sequence continues at coordinate 49,552 of NZ_QJSP01000023.1, forward strand.
CCCGAATATCTCTTCCCGTGCGATCGTCGCGTTGTTGTCGAGGTCGGCGAACACCGTCGGTTCGACGAACCAGCCCGTATCGGTGCCTGCGGGCCGCTTGCCGCCGGTGGTCAAACGGGCGCCCTCGCTCTTGCCCTTGGCGATATACCCTTCAACCCGTTCGCGCTGTCGAGCCGACACGAGTGGGCCGATTTGAGTGGTCGGCTCCAACGGGTCGCCCACCTTTAGCGACGAAGCCAGCGCGGTGATGGCGTCGACGACCTCTCCGTACCGCGATTGCGGAGCCAACACCCGGGTGTTCAGCCAGCAGATCTGTCCGTTGTTCAGCAACGTCACGGCGAACAGGGACTCCATCGAGGCATCGAGGTCGACGTCATCGAGCAGAATCGCTGCCGATTTGCCGCCGAGTTCGAGGGTGACCGGTCGAAGGAGTCGGCCGCAGGTCTCGGCGATCGTGCGTCCGGCGGCAGTGGACCCGGTGAACGACACCTTGTCGATGGCAGGATGTTCGACGAGGTATGCGCCGATCTCCCGGCCACCCGGAACGACGTTAAGGACCCCGGCAGGTAGTCCGGCGGCGGCAGAGGCCTCGGCCATCAGGAAGGCGTCGAGGACAGTCTCCTCCGCCGGCTTGATGACAACGGTGCAGCCGGCGGCGAGCGCGGGGGCCAACTTCAGAAACGAGATCGCCTGCGGAACGTTCCAGGGAACCACCGCCGCAACGACACCGATGGGCTGACGGGTGACCAGCGCGGTGCCGCCGAGCATTCCGGCTCGTTCGTCGATCTCGGGCGCATCGAGCATCATCGTGGCGAAGTAGCGCAGCAGGATCGGGGGGAAACCGCCCTCGAACTGCTCGGCCAACCAGATCGGCATTCCGTTCTGAATGGTGACGCGGCGCGCGGTTTCGCCCGCCCGGTTCTCGAGCTCGGTGGCAAATCGCTCGAGGACCTCGGCGCGCTGCTTCGGATGCCAGGTGGCCCAACCTTTAGGGTCGTCGAAAGCACGCCGCGCAGCGCCGACCGCCCGGTCTATGTCGGCAGTCGACGCCGCCGGCACCGAGCCGATGGTTGCTTCCGAGGTAGGTGACCTCACCTCGATGAGGTCACTTGTCGCCGGGCGTTGCCAGGCGCCGTCGATGAAGAGTTCGCGGTAATCGATGGTGGTCATGGTTCTCCTTCGCAGTCGCGGGCTCCGGTGACAGGCCCCGTCTGGCTGATGTGAACAGCGTCACTCATCACGATACGAGACCCGAACCATTAATTGGGTCAGACCAAAAAAGTTACCCCTGCTGGCCTACCGGTTACGTCTTTCGGGGGAGGTTCGCCCCATTCGTACTGGTCGGTGAGTCGTCGGGTGCTCGGGTGGCGCCGCGTGCCACTTCGGCCGGAGTGCAGAAAATAGCGAGAATGGTTGATTAATAGGTCCGACCATTCTAATCTTCAGACATATGGACTGGAGCATTGCCGTAATCGAATAAGGGAATGAGCGGATGACCAACGCACGCAATCTGGGTCGGTACACCACCAGCGAGGTCGATCACTACTACACGACCGGCCAGTGGACAGAAGAGAACTTCACCGACCTGATCAGGGGTCGGGCGACGGCAGTCCCGGACAAAGTCTTCGTCACCGATGGTGTCTCGTCGGTGACGTATCACGAACTGTTCGCGCAGTCCCAACGCCTCGCACTCGGCCTGCGTCAAAAAGGTCTGCGATCCGGGGATCGAGTGGCGGTGCAGCTCCCGAACTGGGCGGAATTTGTGATCGCCGCGGCCGCTCTGGCCCGGATCGGGGCGGTCACGGTGCCGATCATGCCGATCTACCGGGCCGACGAGGTCGGTCATGTGGTGCGTGATGCGCAGATCAAGATGGCGATCACAGCGACGCGCTTCAAGGGGTTCGACTATGCGTCGATGTACGAGGGCATCCGGGCCGACAATCCCGTACTCGAGTTCATCGTTGTGGTCCGGTCCGAGGGGGACGAACGTGAGTCGATAGCGGGTCGGTCGATCGACATCTTCGAAAAACTCTTGGTTTCAGCCGATCTCGACGACATCGACGATCTACTCGACGTTCGGACCCATCCGGATGATCCGTTCGTGGTGGTGTACACCTCCGGGACGACATCGCGTCCGAAGGGCTGTCTGCACACCTTCAACACGTACGCCGCGGGTGCACGGGGTCTGATGCTGGCATTCGACCACAACGAGAGCGATGTGCAGTTCGGGCCGTCGCCGATCACGCACACGACAGGGCTGGTCACGAGCGTGCTCATACCGCTCCTCAGTGGCGCTGCCTCGCACATCATGGCCGATTGGGAGCCCAGCAGGGCACTTGCCGACATCGAGCAGTACGGCTGCACCATGTCGGTCACCGCGACCACGTTCCTGCAGATGCTGATGGCAGCGTCGGACGCGAACCCGGCCGCCGATCTGTCGTCACTACGTGCCTGGGTCTGTGCGGGATCACCGATCCCGGCCGCGGTGGTCGAGAACGCGAATGCCAAGCTCCCGTCGGCGAGTATTCTCAGTCTCTATGGGCGTAGTGAAAATCTCACCACCACAACATGTACGACCACCGATGAACCGAGGCGTGCCATCACCTCCGACGGAAGCGCGCTGCCCGGGACGGCGGTCAAAGTGGTCGATCCCGATGGTGTCGAGTTGCCACGCGGCAGCGAGGGAGACATCGCCTACCATGGCCCCTCGCACATGATCGAGTACCTCAACAGGCCCGCCGAGACCGCCGAACTCTATACGCATGAGGGATATTCGCGGTCAGGCGACCTCGGGGTCATGGATGAGGACGGGTTCGTACGAGTGACCGGCCGGACCAAGGACATCATCATCCGCGGCGGCATGAACATCAGTGTGCGCGAGGTGGAAGACAAGTTGGCTGCGCACCCCGATCTCTCAGCCCTCGCGGTTGTCGGGATGCCTGATGAGCGTCTCGGGGAAAGGGTCTGCTGCTTCGTGGTCGCCAGGGACGGCCATTCGGCCCCAGATGTCGACCAATTGCGTGTCTACCTCACCGAACGTGGTGTAGCAGTGCAGAAGACACCGGAACGCGTCGAGGTAGTCGACCAGTTGCCGATGACCGCGACCGGCAAGATCCAGAAGCACGTGCTGCGCAAAACCGCCGCGGCGTCGGTGGCCGGATCGCGTCGACACGTGGCGTCGGCGTAAGCAGGATGACAGCAACGAAGGATCTGTTCGTTCCAGCCGGGGCGGAAACTCTGTTCGGGATCACTGCGCTCGACCTCGGACCGCACACGGGCGAACTCGAGATGGCCAGTGGGCCGTGGCTTCGAGACGGTGACCGTGTCGGGCGCGCCGCCCTGGCGGTCGTCTTCGACGATGTCACCGGGTATGTGGTCGCGGCCGGTGCTGAAGATGGTCGATGGCCGGTCAGTCTCGGTATGCATCTGGACTTTCTCTCCGATCCGCCCACCGATGGCAGCACTCTGCGCGCTCGCGGTGAGCTGCTCAGACGTGATGTGGGCGGTGGATGGACGACCGGCCGGGTCACGAACGAAAAGGGGGAGGTCCTCGTCGTTGCGACTCAGCGCTCACATCTTGTGGCCACCGATCGGCCCGTTGTCCGGCCGTCCACGGTGATCCCGGCCGGGACGACAGACGATCGTCCCCTCCGGGAGATCCTCGGTGTCGCCGGGTCGGCCCACCACGATGATCGCAGTCGAACACTGGAGTTGCCCCCGTCGGACATGATCGCCAACACAAAAGGAAGCGTTCATGGTGGGGTGCTGGTCTGCGTTGTCGAGATGGCCGCGATGCAGGCGCTCGAGGCCGGCCCCCGCTTGGAGCTTTCCAGTATCGATGTGGCATTCCTGCGGCCGTGTGACGCAGGGGAGGCCGTGACCTTCCGAGCCGAGGTCGTGCATTCCGGCCGGACGCTGCAACTCGTCCGAGTGGCCGCGGAGAACGTGCACGGCAAAACGTGTGCGCTCGCCACGGTCACCACTCGCACGACGTGACCGCTGTCAGGCTCTGGACGCCGTGGTGATCCGAACCCGGGCGCGCCCGGTGATGATGGCCTGATCAGCGCGAGCGCCCGAAAGTGCGAGGTCCGCGACTGCTTCCGGCCCGGCCCCGACGATGTTGTCGACCGTTCCAGAGAGGACGAGGATGTCGCCGATGAGCAGTGGAGCGGCGAACCTGACGGAAAACGCGAGGACGTGCTCGACGTGGAACAGGTCCGACACCCACGCCGCGAGCATCCCGGCCTGCATTTGACCCATCGAGATCACGCCCGGTAATCCCGACTCCCGGGCGTAGGCACCGTCGTGGTGAAGCGGATTGAAGTCACCCCCGGCGCCCGCGAAACGGACTATGTCCGTCTGCGTGATCGGACCTACCGTTCGCGGGTCGAGGCTCTGCCCGACCTCCAGATCGACGGGTCGGCGTGTCATCACAGCCCCCTCTCGATCAAGACTTCTCGCTGTGTCACGGCGAGTTGATCGCTGGAATCGAGCCAATCGGTCTGCAGGGTGACCAGGCGCATCGAACCTCCCCGCTTCCCCTGTCTCACAGTGTTGTCGAGGATGCGCCGTGTCCCGATCAGGTGGTCACCCGCGACCAACGGCCTGGCGTACTCCCACTCGACTGATCCGACGACCACGCGTTCGATGGCAAGACCGAGTGCGGCGACGAACTCCCTTTGATTGCGGTGGTGCCCGGCGACGACGACGTGAGTTGCCGTGGCGAGTACGTCGTCGAATCCCGCGGCGGTGGCCACGTCGACATCGCGATGGATCTGGTCGCCGGCGTAGGTGGCCACGGCGAACTCACCGATCTTTCCGCGCTCGACATCGAACTCGACTCGGTCGACGACCGTGCCTGGTGAAGGTGCGTCGTGACCCTCGTGAACGAACATGCGAACCCTCCTGGTTTTTTGGTCTGACCTATTGTAGCGTTGAGCCGAAATCACTTGGGAGGTTGCGATGGATCTGAGCGACTCAACGGAAGAGGCGCAGTTCCGGGCAAAGGTACGCGGTTGGCTGTCAGAGGTCTTGCCGACGCTGGCGTGGCCGGAACCCGGGCGCCTGGAAGACAAGCGTGAGTTCTGGAACGACTGGCAGCAGAAACTCTTCGCCGCGGGATTTGCGGGCCTGTCCTGGCCAAAGGAGTACGGCGGAGGGGGCGCAGACGCCAAGATCCGGGCGATCTTCAACGAAGAGCTCGATCGCGGTGGGGCGCCGGAGCGCCTGAACATCATCGGTGAAGACTTCGCCGGACCGACGATTGTCGCGTTCGGAGATGATGCCCAGAAGAGGCGGTATCTCGAACCGATTTTGCGCGGCGAAGAGATCTGGTGCCAGTTGTTCTCCGAACCGGAATCGGGATCTGACCTGGCCTCGTTGCGGACCAAGGCCACGAAAGTCGATGGCGGCTGGAATGTCCAGGGACAGAAGATCTGGACATCTAGAGCTCAAATAGCATCGCATGCAATTCTTTTGGCGCGAACTGGCGGCGGTGACCGGCACAAGGGAATCACCTACTTCCTGTTGCCGATGGATGCCGACGGTGTCACCGTCCGCCCCCTCGAGCACATGCTGGGTGAGGCCGAATTCAACGAGGTGTTCCTCGACGACGTGTTCGTCCCGGACGATGCGGTGGTGGGCGAGGTCGACGGCGGTTGGCGTGTTGCCATGGGCACGTTGGCATTCGAACGCGTGGGTATCGCCACCGGTCGAGTCAACACCACGCGTGCGGTGGCCGATCTTGCGGACATGGTGAAGGCCGCGGACAACGAGGACGGCGCACCGCTGGCCGAGGATCCCGTGATCAGGCAGCGATTGGCGGATCTGTACGGGCGGGCTCTGACGCACTACCTCATCGGTCAGCGCGTCATCACCGGTGCCGCAGCCGGCGCACCGCCCGGCCCCGTCACCTCGATCGGCAAACTCTACTTCTGCCCGTTGGTCGAAGAGATCGCCGACTTCGGTCTCGAGTTGAGCGATATGGGTGGTCAATTCGGCCTGTCCGCCGACGATGGACCGGGGGAGGGCGACGCTGTGCAGCAGCGCTGGCTCCGGTTGGCGTATCAGGCCCGTGGTACGGCGATCGCCGGCGGATCGACCTTCATTCAACGAAACATCGTCGCCGAGCGCGTGCTCGGCATGCCCAGGAGCTGAGGAAGGCGTGCAATGAGCACCTACGTCTGGAATCCCACTGCGGAGTACATCGACAACGCAAACGTGTTGCGCCTGGCGCGTCGTCACGGAGTCGAGTCGATCGATGAACTCCGCGCACGGTCGACTGCAGACATCGAGTGGTACTGGGACGCAGTCGTTGCCGATCTCGAGGTGCCGTTCGCGACGCCCTACCGGGGTGTACTCGATTCGTCCAACGGGCTCGAGTTCCCCGACTGGTTCCCCGGTGGCACGTTCAACGTGGTCGATGCGTGTATCACTCGCTGGTTGGCCGACGGTGCCGATCAGACCGCCGTTGTCCACGAATCGGAAGACGGAACGGTCCGCACCTTCACCTACGCCGAGCTGGCAGAACAGGTTGCACACGCCGCGACAGGGTTGACCGCCCTCGGCATCGGACCGGGTGACGCTGTCGGCATCTACCTGCCGATGATTCCCGAAGCCGTCGTGGCCTGCTATGCAATCGCCGGTATCGGTGCCATCCTGGTGCCGTTGTTCTCCGGCTTCGCCGCGCCCGCCATCGCGTCTCGACTCAATGATGCCGAGGTGAAGGCGGTGATCGTGGCCGATGGCACCGTCCGGCGCGGACGTACGGTCCCGATGGCGAACGAACTGGTCGCCGCCCTGGAGCATTGCCCCACGGTCGAGGCTGTGGTGATGGTCGACAACCTGGGCTCGGGTCACACCGCAGAGGTACCCGGCGCGAAGTCGGTGAGCTGGCAGACGCTGGTCGACCCCGCCCAGGAGAAGTGGGTCTTCGCCGCGTTTCCCGCGATGCAGACGATGCTTCTCGGGTACACCTCCGGAACGACGGGAAAGCCGAAGGGTGCAGTGCACACCCACGCCGGCTTCACTCTCAAGGTGGCCAGTGAGGTCGCCTACTCGTTCGATGTCGGACGTGACGGCGTGTTCTGCTGGATCACCGACATGGGGTGGATCATGGGTCCGCTGGCCGCATTCGGGACCCATGCCAACGGGGCGGCCCTGGTCCTGTACGAGGGCTCGCCTGATGTACCGGACGACTATCGCCTATGGGATCTCGTTGCACGCCAACGGATCACGATGTTGGGTGTGTCGCCGACCCTGGTGCGCGCGCTGAAGTCCGCAGACCTCGCGGAGATCACCTCGCGTGATCTCTCGTCGGTGCACACCCTCGGCTCGACGGGCGAACCGTGGGATCCGTCGTCCTACGACTGGCTGGCCCGCGACGTGTTCGACTCTCGTGTGCCGATCATCAACTTCTCGGGCGGCACCGAGGTGGGTGGCTCATTCCTCGCGCCCTACCCCGTCGAACCCATCCCGAGCTGCTCCCTGGGCGGACCCTCGCTCGGTATGGACGTCGACGTCGTGGACGATGCCGGACGCCCGTTGCGTGGTGAGATCGGTGAGTTGGTGTGTCGGCAACCGTGGCCTGCGATGACTCGGGGGGTGTGGAAAGACAAGGAACGCTACCTCGAGGCCTACTGGTCGGCATTCCCCGGAATGTGGTGCCACGGCGACTACGCCCTCGTCGACTCCGAGGGTCAGTGGTTCATCATGGGGCGATCCGACGACGTCATGAACATCGCCGGAAAGCGGTTGGCGCCGGCCGAGGTCGAGTCCGTACTGGCCATGCACGCGTCCGTGGCCGAAGCCGCCGCAATCGGCGTGCCCGATCCGAAGAAGGGCGAGACCGTGTGGGCCTTCTGGGTTCCGCGGGCCGGCGCCGAGACGACAGGCGTGTCGGATGAACTGCGGACGCTCGTCGCCAAAGGTGTCGGCAAACCTTTTGCGCCGTCGAAGGTCTGGCAGGTCACGGCGCTGCCCAAGACCCGGTCGGCGAAGATCATGCGCCGCGCAGTCAAGGCGGCTGCGCTGGGCACTGACCCCGGGGACCTGTCCAGCGCCGAGAATCCCGACGCGGTCGATGCCATCAGGGGCGTTGTGCACAACGCGGATCAGGTCTGAGAGGAGTTCTGTATGCACTGGGAATTGTCGGAGGAGCAGCAACTGTTCTCGACGTCGCTTCGCGAGTGGACGGCCAGTAAGTTCCCACTCGACACGATCCGGGGTGCACTCGACACCGGTGATTCGGCGTCGTTCACGTCGGCACTGGTCGGCGAGGGCTGGTGGGGGGTCGGTCACCCCGAAGAAGATGGTGGCGAGGGTGGCGGTCTTCTCGAATTGGCGTTGGCATCGCGCGAATACTCGCGGGCAGCGGCACCCAACTCGGCGTGGTTGGCCGCCGCTATCGTTGCCCCGGTGTTGGCGGGTGACAACCTTGCCGAACTCGTTGCCGGAGAGCGGACGTGGGTGCCGGTGGTCCGTTCGGACCGAATTCCGGCACCCGGCGATGTGAGTTTCTCCGAGGGCCGGATCTCTGGCACGATCGCTCACGTCCTCGCCGCGTCGGAAGCCGACGTGTTCGTGGTGCCGATCCTGACCGAGACCGGGACGATAGTGGTACGTGCCGACGCCGCGGCCGCGGAGATCACGGCCGATCGACTCCTGGACCGGTCCCGCTCGTCGGCAACGGTGTCCTTCACCGACGCCCCCGCGGCGATCTTGCCCGAGCAACCTGACGGTCTCGCGGCGATGGCGACCCGCGCTGCCGTGCTGGTGGCGGCCGACGCTCTGGGCAGTTGCGAACGCATGCTGGAGTTGGCGGTCGAGTACAGCAAGCAACGCAAGCAGTTCGGGCAGTTCATCGGCTCGTTCCAGGCGGTCAAACATGCTGCGGCCCAAATGTTGGTGACCGTCGAATCCGGATTCTCGGTCGCGCTGTATGCGGCGGCGGCGGCCGATGCCGGTCTCGACGACGCCGCGACGACCGCAGCGGTCGCGAAGGCTCAGGTCACCGAACACGCCGTCGAGTCCGCCGACAGTGCACTCACCGTGCACGGTGCAATCGGGTACACCTGGGAGCACGAGCTCCAATTGCATTACAAGCGCGTCAAGCTCGATCGTGTCCTGTACGGCACGCCTGCGAGCTGGAACGAACGCATTGCGGCAGCGTTGCTCGCCGACAGTGCGTAAGCCGGCCGAGCTGACCGTCGGGCCCGGGAAGGGCCATATGCATTTGGTCAGGCCATTGGTACTATCGACTCACAAGCTTGGAACGGGAGAAGCACAGTGGATTTCGAACTGAATGACGACCAGGTCACCATTCGCGACGCGGTAACAGAGCTGGCGGGCAAATTCGACGATCAATACTGGGCCGAGAAAGATGCGGCCCATGAGTTCCCGCGTGAGTTCTACGACGCATTCGCACAGGGTGGGTGGTTGGGAATCACCACACCAGAGGAGTACGGCGGACACGGATTCGGCATCACGGAGGCGTCGATCCTGCTCGAGCAGGTGTCGGCGTCGGGTGCTGGTATGAACGGTGCGAGCTCGATGCATATGTCGATATTCGGCATGCACCCGGTCATCGTCCACGGTAGTGAAGAGCTCAAGCAGCGGACGCTGCCACGCATCGTCAACGGCGATCTCCATGTCTGTTTCGGCGTGACCGAGCCGGGTGCCGGGCTGGACACCACCAAAATAACGACCTTCGCCAAGCGCGAAGGTGACAAGTACATCGTCAATGGCAAGAAGGTGTGGATCTCCAAAGCCGTGGAGTCGGAGAAGATCCTGCTCTTGACACGGACCACCAAGTTCGAGGATTCGCCCAAGAAAACCGACGGCATGACCTTGTTCTTCACGGACCTCGATCGCGACAAAGTCGACATCCGTCCCATCAAGAAGATGGGGCGAAATGCGGTGACGTCCAACGAGTTGTTCATCGATGGTCTGGAGATTCCGGTCGAGGATCGGGTGGGGGAAGAAGGCCAGGGATTCAAGTACATCCTCGACGGGCTGAACCCGGAACGGATGTTGATCGCTGCCGAAGCGCTCGGGCTCGGCCGGGCCGCCCTGCGTGCGGCCGTCCGGTATGGCAACGACCGCGAGGTCTTCGGACGGCCGATCGGAAAGAACCAGGGCATCCAGTTCCCGCTCGCCGATTCGCTCGCACGGCTCGATGCCGCAGAGCTGGTCCTGCGGAAGGCGACCTGGCTGTACGACAACGGGAAACCCTGTGCGCGTGAGGCGAACACGGCAAAGTATCTGTGCGCTGACGCCGGGTTCGACGCCGCTGACCGCGCACTGCAGACCCACGGCGGTATGGGCTATTCCGAGGAGTACAACGTCGCGCGGTACTTCCGCGAGGCGCGACTGACCCGTATCGCCCCGATCAGCCAGGAGATGGTACTCAATTTCCTGGGTTCACACGTTCTCGGCCTTCCCAGGAGTTACTGATGTCTGACAACGCGCAACCCGATCCTTCGGACAAGCCGACGATCGTCAAAGGCGTCGGCGTCTTCTCGCTGACAGACCGGACGGCCCTGGTGACCGGTGCCGGTGGTGGTGTCGGTGCGGCCATCGCTGAGGCGTTCGCCGCCGCCGGGGCGGCTGTTCTGGTCACCGACATCAACAAAGACGCTGCTGCTGCGGTGAGTGATCGCATCACGGCGGAGGGTGGGACAGCCGAACCCTTCGCCCTCGATGTCTGTGATCCCGAAGCGGCCAAGGACGCGGTGGCCGCCGCTGCGCAACTCGGCAGCGGCAAGCTGAACATCCTGGTGAACAACGCCGGTGTCATCGCGCCGGCCATGTTCAAGAACATGGACCCGGAAAAGTTCCGAAGGGTGCTCGACACCCACCTCATGGGCACGTACCACTGCAGTCATGCGGCGTTGGATCACCTACCCGAGGACGGTACCGGTCGTATCATCAATGTGACCTCAGCCGCGGGACTGGTCGGCACGATCGGTCAGGCCAACTATGGCGCAGCGAAAGCCGCGATTGTGGGTCTGACCAAGTCGCTGGCAAAAGAGCTTGCCCGGCAGGCGATCACAGTGAACGCGGTAGCGCCGTTGGCGGCCACCGCCATGACCGAGAACATCCGGGGCAACGAGAAACTCGCGGCCAAGACGCTGGCCCGAATCCCGCTGGGACGATGGGCGTACCCGGATGAGATCGCACCGACGTTCGTGTTTCTCGCATCTCAGGCCGGCGGCTACATCACCGGTCAGGTTCTTCCGGTCGACGGCGGGACGGTCATCTGATGGGTAAGGTACATGGCCCCTTCGTCTCTGCGGGCCGCGAAGTTGTCATCGCTGAAGCGGTTCGGACCCCGATCGGTAAGTCGCACCCGGAAAAGGGCTGGTTTCGGGACACTCACCCCAATGCGTTGTTGGGGGCCTGCTACCAGGATCTGATCGCGCGATCGGGGCTCGATCCCGCGGTCGTCGACGACCTGGTGATCGGTTGCACGGCACCGTTCGGAGAGCAGTCGCGCAACATCGGCCGGAATGCCTGGTTGCAGGCAGGTTTTCCGCCCGAGGTGCCGGCGACCACGTTGGATCGGCGCTGCGGGTCTGCGCAGACAGCGGTGTCTTTCGCGGCGGCTCTGATCGCGTCCGGAACCCACGATCTGGTGATTGCCGGCGGTGTTGAGCACATGGGGCACGTGCCCATGAACGCGCCGTCCAAGATCAGCGAGCTGTACGGGGAACCGTGGCCCGCCGAACTCTGGGAGCGCTACGACTTCGTGAGTCAGGGCGAAAGTGCGGAACTGATCGCCGACAAATGGCAGCTCTCCCGAACCGAACTGGACGAGTTCGCCGTGCGGTCCCATGCGTTGGCGACCGCGGCGATCGCCGCGGGTCGATTCACCGAAGAGATGGTGCCGATGACCCTCGACGGCGAGGTTCGTACGAGCGACCAGACCGTCAGGCCCGGTACATCTCTGGAGTCGCTGGCCGGGCTCAAGACGGTGTTCCGCCCCGACGGTGGCCGGATCACCGCAGGCACTTCAAGTCCCATCTGCGACAGCGCCGCCGCAGTCCTGCTGTGCACCCGCGAAGCCGCGGAACGCCACGGTCTGAAGATTCGAGCGCGCATAGTCGATCAGACCACCGTCGGTGTGGATCCGATCATCATGCTGACCGGGCCGATCCCCGCGACCCACAAACTGCTCGAACGCAACGGACTCACCGTCGACGACATCGACCTGTTCGAGGTGAATGAGGCATTTTCTTCCGTTGTTCTGGCGTGGCAGCGCGAATTGAAGCCCGACGAGGATCGGGTGAACGTCAACGGTGGTGCGATCGCGGTGGGTCACGCCGTCGGTGCCACCGGAGCTCGTCTGATCGCGACCCTGGTCGCCGAAATGGAACGCCGTGACACCGAACTCGGGTTGGTCACCATGTGTTGTGGTGGTGGTCTCGGAACGGGAACGCTCATCGAACGGACCAACTGATGGTCGATTTCGCCGAGTATCTGCGACCCGGTATGGGTGTCTGGTGGGGCCAGGCGGCCGCCGAGCCGCGGCCTCTGGTCGATGATCTACTGGCGCAGGCCCCGCCTTTGGGGCCGCTTCGCCTCTTCACCGGGCTGAGCTGGAATGATCAACTTGCACAATCGATTTCGCCAGCGGATACGATGTTCTCCTATGGCGGGCTCGGCAAGCTGCGTGACGTCGGGGCGAATGATCAGCTCGAGGTCGTACCGTGCCACTATTCAGCTCTGCCACGGATGTTCGCCGAGAAACGGTTCCCGAGTGATGCCGGTCTGCTGCAGGTTTCGTCCCCTGACGACGACGGCATGTGTTCCCTCGGGATAGGTGTCGACTACATGGCCGACGCGTTGGCGCACACTCCGGTGTTGTTTGCCGAAATCAATCGGCAGATGCCGGCCATACCGGGATCTCCGCGGGTATCCATCGATCGGTTCGCCGCCACCATTCTCACCGATCGTCCGCTGCAGGAAGAGAGCAGTCGGCCGGTAGGCGATCCGGAACGCCGGATCGCCGGGCACATAGCCGGATTGATCGAAGACGGCGACACCATTCAGGTCGGCATCGGCTCGACTGGTGTAGCCGTTCTGGAGCAATTGGCAGAGCACAAGGACCTCGGTGTCCACACCGGGATGGTCACCGATGGCGTGATGCGACTGATAGACAAGGGTGTGATCACGGGACGTCGCAAAGAAATCGACCGAGGTCTTGCCGTGGCGGGCACGGCATTGGGATCATCCGAACTATATTCCCGGTTGGCCGGACTACCAGTGCAATTCCGCCCGACCAGCTATACCCACGCGCCGTCGGTGCTGTCGCAATTGTCGTCACTGGTGGCGGTGAACTTTGCGATCGAGGTCGATCTCACCGGACAGGTCGGCGCGGAGATGAGCCGCGGTACCTACCTCGGCGCAGTCGGTGGTCAGGTCGATTTCGCACGAGCCGCCGCTCTCACCGGCAAGCGTTCCATAATTGCCCTCCGCTCGGAGAATCGGGGACGCTCGTCGATCAAGGTGGCGCTCGACGAGGGCATAGTCACCACGGCACGGGCCGATGTCGATTGTGTCGTCACCGAGTACGGGGTCGCACACCTGCGCGGGCAGTCTCTGGCCGAACGCACACGGCGGCTGGTCGAGATCGCAGCGCCCGAGTTCCGGGAAGCTCTCACGGAAGGGGCGAGGCGTGTCTCATAGGTCCGCAGACCTTCACGAAATGCAAGTCATGGCATCGTCGATCGATCACAGGAAGAAGGATCAATGAGTAACAATCGAGTAGCACTGGTCACGGGCGGCGCACAGGGCATTGGCGAGGGCATCTCGCGGGCCTTGGGCGCAGCGGGATTTCGGGTAGCTGTCGCCGACCTCAACCTCGAGGTTGCCCAGCAGACAGCGAAGGAGATCGCAAACGACGGAGGAAGCGCCATCGCGGTTTTGATCGACGTGACCGACACGGCATCGGTGAACAGCGCGATCGAGCAGGTCACGAAAGAATTCGGTCCGATCGAGGTCGCGGTGAACAACGCCGGCTGGGACGACTTCATGAAGTTCGTCGACACGGACGAGGACTTCTGGAACAAGATTCTGGACATCAACTTCAAGGGCGCGCTTCGTGTCAATCACGCAGTGGTCCCCGGGATGATGGAACGCGGATTCGGACGCGTGATCAACATCGGTTCGGATGCCGGCCGCGTCGGGTCCTCGCTCGAGGCGGTCTATTCGGGAGCAAAGGGCGGCACCATCGCGTTCACCAAGACGCTGGCACGTGAAGTCGCGACAAAGGGGGTCACGGCCAACACCGTATGCCCGGGACCGACCGACACGCCGGCACTGCGTAAGTTCGCCGACAGCTCAGGTCAGGATGCCGACAAGGTTCTCGGCGGTATGACACGGGCCGTACCGATGAAGAGGTTGGCGTTGCCGTCCGACATCGCGGCCGCGGTGGCCTTCTTCGCGTCGGATGCCGCCGGCTACATCACCGGCCAGACCCTTTCGGTCAGCGGCGGATTGACGATGGCCTGAGGCGACGTGACTGATCGAAGTGCAGTGGAGTGGACGACTGTCCGGCGGTTCGACGACGTCGACTATTCCCATTCCGGCGACGGGATCGCGAAGATCATGATCTGCCGGCCGGAGGTACACAACGCCTTTCGGCCGCAGACCCTGATCGAGATCTGTGAAGCGCTGGTAGATGCCAGGGAGGACCCGACCATTGGCGTCATCATCCTCACCGGACAGGGCGACAATGCTTTCTGCTCCGGGGGTGATCAACGGGTTCGCGGAGACAGCGGGTATCTGACCGATCCCGAACACCCCGAGCAGCTGGGTCGGTTCCACGTCACCGATGTTCAGGTGCAGATCCGCCGGCTACCCAAGCCGGTGGTGGCGATGGTCGCGGGCTACGCCATCGGCGGTGGTCACGTGCTGCAGCTGGTTTGCGACCTCACCGTGGCCGCCGACAACGCCCGGCTCGGTCAAGTCGGGCCACGCGTCGGTTCGTTCGACGGCGGCTTCGGTGCCGGTCTGCTGGCCAACATGGTCGGCGTGCGTAAAGCGAAAGAGATCTGGTTCCTGTGCCGGCAATATGACGCCGGGCAGGCGTTGGAGATGGGTTTGGTCAATACCGTTGTGCCCTTGGAACAGTTGGAATCAGAGACTGTCGGATGGTGCCGTGAGATGCTCGAGCTGTCGCCGACGGCGCTGCGATTGCTCAAGGCGAGTTTCAACGCCTCCGAAGATGGCCTGGCGGGGATACAACAGCTCGCCCACGACGCGAACTTGTTGTTCTACTCGACGGACGAGGCCAAGGAAGGGCGCGAGGCGTTCAAGGCAAAACGGACGCCAGACTTCAGCCGGTTTCCGCGGCGGTCCTGATCAGTGACGACAGAAGTGAGTGCGCAGTGGTGAATCGCGAGACGACTTTCGGTATCAACGCGTTCGGCGTCGGGGAAGGGCCCGCACGATTCTCATCGATGGTGGAACTCGCTCTCGAGGCCGAGGCCATCGGCTGCGCGGCAGTGTGGACGAGTGAGCTGTACAGCCGGTCGGCGACGATTCCGATGGCGGCGATCGCGGCGGGAACGTCGACCATCTCGATCGGATCCAACATTGCCTATGGGGTGGGGCGCAGCCCACTCATGTGGGCGGCCGAGGCCCGTGATCTCGATGAGTTGTCGGGTGGCCGAATCATCCTGGGTCTGGGCAATGGCACGCCGAAGATGATGGAAGCGTGGCACGGGGTCAGTGGCGAGGCGCCGGCAGCGCGCATGGCAGAGCTGGTCTCGGTGTTGCGGAAGCTGTGGAAACTCCATGAGGGTCCGGTCGATCACGACGGACGCTTCTATCAGGTGCACATCGCCCCGACCGCCGAGGTCACCAGGCCGATCCGCGATCATCTCCCGATCTGGATCGCCGGCGTGAATCGCTACATGCTGCGCACGGCGGGCGGGCACGCCGACGGACTGGTGGGCCACCCCATGTTCACTTCCGCGTATGTTCAGGGGCCGGTCGCCGAAGAGATTGCCGTCGGCGCCACCGCGGCGGGGCGTGACCCGGCTGACATCACCATGATGGGCATCCGCATGTGCGCGATCGACGACGACGAGGAGAGGGCGCGGCGCCAGGCCGCCTTTGCCATCGGACAATACGCTGCGTCGCGCGTGTACGACCGGCTGTTCGAGTCACATGGCTGGGGCGGTGCCCAACTCGTGATCCGTCAGGCCGCACGCGATCGTGATATCGATGCACTGATCAAAGCGGTACCCGATGAAGCCATTGACGCGATTGCGATCGCTTGCCGCCCAGCTGAATTCGAAGACAGACTTGCCGCGGGCTTCGAAGGTTTCGATCATGTCGATCTGATTGCGCCGCCGTGGGGCCTCAGCGAGATACAGATCCGGGAAATCAATCGCCATATCCTCGGGGGTGTGAAGTCCTATCTCGCGCGCTGACGTCGCGAGGCGGGGACCGGCTTACTCGGCACCCAGTTCGATCTCGGTTCGTTCCTCGACTTTGACCACCGCTTCGGCATAACCGTGCACGTGTTTCGTCATCCGGCGAACTGCGGCCTGCGGATCCGAACTCCGGATCGCCTCGGTGATCGACTTGTGCGCCCGAATGGTGATCTTTCGGACGGTGTCATCCACGAATGCCGTGTTCTCGGTTGAACTGTAGATGGCTGCGGACAACGCAGACATCAATCCGGTCAGCAGTTCGTTGTGACTTGCCGCGGCCACAGCCAGGTGCCAATCGATGTTTGCCTGCAGAAACTCTGCCAGGGAGGCAGACTCATCCGCCATTGCTGCATTGACTCTGTCGAGGATGGCCAGATCCTCGTCGGTCCGGTATTTGGCGGCCAGGCTCGCACACGCGGGCTCGATCGCTTCACGCGTCTCGAGGAGCGCAGTCAGTCGGAGTTGCTGACCACGAATCAGCAGGCTGACAGATGTCGCAACCGCGGCTCCGCCGGGTTGCTGAACAAACGCTCCGCCAGAGCGGCCGGTCTTGATCGTGACGAGTCCTTGCACCTCGAGAATTCGCAGTGCCTCACGTACCGTTGTTCGGCTCATGCGTGTCTGGGTGACCAATTCGCGCTCCGGCGGGAGAGCCGTGCCCGTGGGGAAGTCGCCGCGCAGTATGCGCTCGCGGAGATCATTTGCAAGCACGTCAGAGGCTTTGGGAACCTGCATGGGCTGCAGCTGAACCGGATGTCTCGACACTGCGGCGGTCCCGGGCACTTCGGGCATGGCACCTGCTTCCTACTTTGTACTTTTGGTCATACCTAATTTAACATTTCTCGAGCTCTTCGGTCGAATGCCGCTCCGGGGGCCCCTGAGCAGCCACTACTTTATTGGACTGGCCAAAATAATGGTTGACATAAAGAGTGGTTAGCGCATACGTTCGGAGTCGGATATTCGCAAACGAGTAGTGCTTCGTAGCTCCAAGACGAACGCCGACACCACCAGGAGTGCAGATGGCTGACACGGCAGACGATGTCGTCTCGTGGTACACCGAATCCCCGGGGGTGACCGTCGTCGTGCTGGCGCGTCCGCCAGCGAATGCGCTGGGGATCCCGCTCCTGGAAGGCCTTCACGCGGCAATCGACGCGGGTGAGGCCGCCGGCGACGTCCAGGCGATGATCGTGACCTCGGCGCTGCCGGGATTCTTCGCCGCGGGCGCAGACATCAAGCATCTTTCGAGCATCGATGCGGAGTCATTCACTGCGTACGGTGACAAGATGCGCGCCGTGAACGATCGCCTGGCGGCGGCGCCGTGGATATCGATTGCGGCCGTGGATGGTCTGGCACTGGGCGGGGGCCTGGAATTGGCGATGGCCTGCACGATGCGGGTCTCGACCGATGGTGGCAGGTTCGGACTTCCGGAAGTCAAGATCGGACTCATCCCGGGGGCCGGGGGTACGCAGCGCCTACCCAGGTTGGTCGGTCGCGGCCGCGCTCTCGACATCATGTTGACGGCTCGACACGTGCCGGCCGAGGAGGCCTACCGCATCGGCCTCGTCGACAGACATGTCACCGGTGATGTACTCGAGGGTGCGCTGGAGCTCGCCGCTGAACTCGTGACCGCCTCACTGCCGGCGCAACTCGCGGTGGTGCGAACGGTCGACGCGGCGTTCGATCTGCCGTTGGACGATGGTGCCCGGTTCGAGGTCGAGCAGGAGCAGGGGCTGTTCGAACACGGGGAAGCGACTGAGGGTATCGCCGCGTTCATCGAGAAACGCAGGCCGAAGTTCGCGTAGATGGCCCTTCCGGGAACCTACTATTTGGCCATACCATTAAACAATCCGAGCTACGCTGTCGGTAGATCCGACAACCGGTGACCCGACCAGGAGTGATCACCATGAAGTCTGTCGAGCGCACCTATTCGACCATGCTGCTCGAGGAGGTGAAACCCGGCGTCGCGCTGGTCACGCTCAATCGCCCCGATCGGTACAACGCGATGACGAACACGATGTTCATCGAGATGGAACAGTTGGCATGGGACCTGGACCAGGATGACGACTGCCGCGTTGTCATCCTGACCGGCGCGGGGAAGACGTTCTGCGCGGGTTACGACCTGGCAGACGCAGAAGACCTTCCCAACCTGGGAGCGCTCGGCATGCTCGATCAGCAAGAACGAGCCGCCCGGGCGCTCACAGCCATTCGTTCTCTCCGGACCCCGGTCATTGCCGCGGTCAACGGACCCGCGGCCGGCGGCGGCCTGTCGCTGGTTCTGGCCGCCGACATTCGGATCGCCGGTCCGAGGGCCAAGTTCAACGCCGCTTTCGTGCGGATCGGACTCTCGGCGGGCGATTTGGGCACGTCGTGGTTGTTGACCCGACTGATCGGACCAGCCAAGACCAGTGAGATCTGTTTCACCGGCCGAATTGTCGGTGCACAGGAGGCGGCGGATCTGGGATTGGTGAACTCGGTGAGTCCCGGGGACGACCTGCTCGGGGCCGCCCTGGGGATGGCCGAGCAAATCGTCGCGAACTCGCCAGGCGGGGTCCAACTGTCGAAACGGGCGCTCCAGGCAAATATGGAGACCGGTTCCTATGCTGCCGCAATCGAACTCGAGAACCGCGGGCAGGCACTCCTGACCCGTACCCCGGACATGCTGGAAGCGCTCACCGCCTTCAAAGAGAAGCGCGCGCCGGTTTTCCACGGTGAGTAGCCCACGATCGTGAACATCCGGCCACCGAGGGCGTCCAGAGAGGACAAGCCATGAATGTCGAGCTCCCCGAGTTCGAGACGTTGAGTTTCGCCGAAGCCGAGCCGGGAATCGGCGTGCTGCGGATGAACCGACCAGATCGGATGAACTCGCAGACCGTAGCCATGTTCGGTGAGTATTTGCAGGCTGCACGATTGCTGCGCGACAGCGGACTGCGTGCGTTGATCGTGACCGGAACGGGCAGCCGCGCGTTCTGCGCCGGATTCGATCTCGACGAGATATCCGTGATCACCGAGATGGGTGTACGCGAGTTCTTGAAGTTTCAGGAGACCGCCACGGGCGGGATCCAGGGCATCAGACATCTGCCGTTCCCGGTGATTGCAGCGATACACGGGCCCGCAACCGGCGGCGGTCTGGCACTGGCGCTCGCCGCCGACATCCGATTGGCCGCACCGACAGTGAAGCTGAGCGCGGCGTTCGTGAAAGTGGGGCTCTCGATCGGGGAGCTCGGAACGTCCGTCAACCTGTCGCGACTGGTCGGCCCGGCGATGGCCGCCGAAATCGGCTACACCGGCAGGATCGTCACAGCGGAGGAGGCGGAACGGATCGGTTTGGTGAATCGGATCGTGCCCTCGGAAACGCTACTCGACGAAGCCTTCGACATGGCACGCCTGATTGCCAAGAATTCCCCTGGAGGTGTGCGGATGTCCAAGCGTGCGATTCAGCGAAATGCCGAGATCGGCTCGTACGAGGCTGCGCTGGAATTGGAGAATCGCGGACAGGCCCTGCTGACCCGGACGGACGACATGCCAGAGGCGCTGGCCGCCTTCAAGGACAAGCGCGAACCGATGTTCACCGGGCGGTGACGGGTGCCCTGGGACTGGACGCCCGAGACACTCGGTGCGCTCGAACGTTTTCTTGCCGAACGCGGACTCACCGAGGGGTCGCTGACCGCCCGACCGATCGGCGACGGCCACTCGAACCTGACGTTTCTGGTCGGTGACGGCGAGCGAAATGTCGTCGTGCGTAGACCACCACCTCCACCCACACCGCCGGGTGCGAACGACATGCTCCGTGAGGCCCGACTGTTGACCGCGCTCGAGGGAACAGCTGTGCCGGTGCCCAGAGTTCTGGCGACAGCTGATGCCGACGAGGTGCTCGACGTGCCGTTCTACGTGATGAGTTTCGCATCCGGTCCGGTGGTCACGACCACGACCCCGGACCCGCTGGCCGATCCGGAGAGCCGGCGTGAGATCGCCTATGACCTGATGGATGTACTCGGTGACCTTCACGCCGTCGACTGGCGTGGTGTCGGTCTGGGAGACCTCGGTCGACCGGAGGGATTCAATGCGCGGCATCTGAATCGGATGGGGCGCCTCGTCGCGGACGAGTCCGGCAATCCACCGTCTGATTTTGCGGATGTCACCAGCTGGCTTGCCGCCAATGTTCCGCCGGAATCGGGGGCGGCCCTGGTGCACTGCGATTTCCGGATCGGCAACGTGGTGTTGGCGCCTGACCGACCCGGACGGGTGAGGGCGGTGCTCGACTGGGAGCTCGCCACCATCGGCGATCCGCTACTCGATGTCGGGTACTTTCTTGCGACCGTGCCGGAGCCCGGGCAGCAGCGCAACGCGACCGCAGAATTGAGTTCGGCGATGCTCGAGCCCGGGTATCCCTCCCGTTCCGATCTGGCTCGCCGGTACAGCACCAAGACGGGCCGCGATCTGACGGGACTGAGCTGGTACACAACATTGGCCCTGTGGAAACTCGCCGTGCTCTACGAGTACAGTCGGCGCCGCGTGAGCAGTGGTGGGGATCCGTATTACACGGATCCCTCGCTCGTGCAACGCTTTCTCGCCGACGCGCGAGTCGCCGCGGGCTTGGAGACCGCGACGTCGACGTCGCGGAGATGAAGGAGCTCATCAGATGCCCCACACCGAGTCGCGCTACGACAGCGCGTTCCACGATGAATTGACCCGCCCCGGCGCAGCCGGCCTTCCGGATCGATTCTTCGATCGTTTCGTCTTCAACCTGCACCCCACGGACGCGACCAGCCCGTCGGTCATTTTCGGCTTCGGTATGTACCCGGCCAAGGACACCGTCGACGGTTTTGTGGTCGTCAGTGACGAGACGGAGCAACGCAATCTCCGATACTCCACGCTTCTCAGCACGACGGACGGATCCGGAGGGGGACCGTTCTCCTTTAATGTCGCATCGCCCAACCGGACCTGGCAGTTGCGGCTCGGTCCGAACCCGGGCAACGTCGAATTCGATCTCACCTGGGAGGCGAGGACTCCCGCGTGGTTCGGCGAGGTCAGCGTCGACAACGCCGGCGCTGACTCGACCGCGTTCGATCACCTGTTTCAATCCGGCCGGTACACAGGCACTCTCACCATCGACGGTGTCACCAGATCGGTGGACGGCTGGTACGGGCAGCGGGACCGGTCGCGCGGGGTCCGGACGATGGCGGGGGGCCAGGGACTGCACATCTGGTACCAGGCGCAGTTCGCGGATCTGTCCATCGGCTTCCTGTTGGTGGAGACTCGCGACCACAATCGGCTCCTCCTCGAGGGGGCGGTCATGCATGTGGACGGCCGGCTCGACCCGATCGTCGATGTCGGTCACGATCTCGAATTCGACGAGTCTCGTGACCTGCGCCGGGGAAAAGTCAAGGTGGTCACGGCTTCCGGAGTGGAGTACGTGGTCGGGGCGGACGCGTCGGCGGGAGGTGGCCACATGGCGGGCGCCGGGTACGGAGGCCACCACGGTGCGCAGCTCGGGGCCGACCATGTGGAGTTCGACTCCTACCCCCTCGACGGCTCGGTCAACCCAGCCACGCTGGATTCGGCGCTCACCGATCGACTCTGCACGTTCGACCTGAACGGTCACAGGGGGTCAGGCATATTCGAGTTCGCTCTCACCCGCAGTCGGTCGTATTCGTATCTACCGACCATGTGAAGTACAAAAAATGCCCCTGACATCGTGAGTTCCGAATGTCAGGGGCATTTGTTGTGAGTGGGGGTCACACCGAGCGTTGAGACTTGCTCTTTTCGGATGCGGCCTTGCTCTTGTCCTTGATCTGTTGCCAGTCGGCGTCGTTGAGACTGTTGAGGCCGGCGAAAGTACCCGGCCCGGCGAGCATCTGACCACCGTCCATCGCGATGGTCTGGCCCGTCAGGTAGTCGCATGCGTCCGACAGCAAGAACATCGTCAGATTTGCCAGCTCCTCGATGGTGCCGGTGCGGCCGGCGGGTATCTGGTCGGCTTGGGTGGCGCCGACGGAGCTGTTGTCGGTGGGATTGAGCATTTCCCATGCGTAGTCGGTCGGGATGGGCCCCGGGGCAAGAGCATTGATCCGGATGTTGTACTTGGCCCATTCAACGGCCAGGGACATCGTCATCGAATGAACTGCCGCTTTCGCCATGGCCGAGGGGACGACGTAGGCCGATCCGGTCCACACCCAGGTGGTCAACGTCGAGAGGACGCTGCCTGGCAATCCGTCTGCGATCCAGCGCTTACCCGCCGCCAAGGTGGTGTGGAACGAACCGTTCATCACCGTTCCGGTCACCGCCTCGAAGGCCCGAGGACTCAGATCCTTGGTCTGCGCGATGAAGTTGGCCGCGGCGTTGTTGAGGACACCGGTCAACGGACCGTAGGTGGACCAGATGTTGTCCATCATCGAATCGACTTGGTCGTACTGCCGTACATCGACCGTGTGGTGGTGCACGGTTCCCGGGTGGTCGGCGGACGCTTCCGCCGCCGCTTCGGCGAGCACGGCGTCGCGGCGGCCCCAGAGGTGTACTTCGGCACCGTGCGCGACCAAGTGCTTGGCAACGCCTCTGCCGAGGCCGGTACCGCCTCCGGTGATCAGAATGCGCTTGTTCAGCAATAGATTCGACGAAAATGTCGTTGCATTCGCCTCGGACATCGTTATTCCTCTCAACTGTCTGTGTGCCGACGGCACTCCACAGCTAGACCTTCCGGATCATCTGCGGTTGATGCTGTCGGTCGTCAGTTGCCGCGATATTCGCTGAAGTCCGGTGTGCGCTTCTCGTTGAAGGCGGTGATGCCTTCTTTGGCCTCTTCGGTTTCACCGAACATCTTGAGGCTGGAGTAGGCCATCTGCCCGATGCCGGCAAAGTGCTCGGTGTCGGAGTTGAAGGATTGCTTGAGGACCTTCAGTGCGGTGGGCGACAACTTCAGGATCTCCGCTCCCCACGCGGTCACTTCGGCGTGCAACTGGTCGGCCGGTACGACCTTGTTCACCAGGCCCCACTCCAGGGCTTGCTCGGCGCTGTACTGACGGCACAGGAACCAGATCTCTCGTGCGCGTTTCTCGCCAATCGCGCGTGCCATGAGGCCAGTTCCGAAGCCGGCATCGAAAGAACCTACACGAGGCCCGTTCTGACCGAACTTGGCTGTTTCGGATGCAATGGTCAGATCGCACAGCAGGTGCAGCACGTGGCCGCCACCGATGGCGAAACCGTTGACCGCCGCAATCACGGGCTTGGGTACATCGCGGATGACCCGGTGAAGCGAATCGACCTCGAAGAGTCCACTCGCCGAGGGGCCGTAGTCGCCGGTCTCCATACGCTGCTTCTGATCGCCTCCGGTACAAAAAGCCTTTTCACCGGCCCCGGTCAGAACGACAGCGCCGACCTCGTCGCTACCCCACGCCTTCTTGAAGCTGAGGACGAGCTCGTCGACGGTGTTGGCTCGAAACGAGTTGTAACGCTCTGGACGATTGATGGTGATCCAGGCGAGCCCGTCCTCGACCTTGTAGGTCACATCCGTGAAGTCTTCGATCGACAACGTTGTCCCTTTCCTATGCGAGCTGACGCTCGGGTTTGTTCTGGTCATTAGGCCTGACCATTTGCACTACCGTACCTTTAAAGCCTGCGCCGAATCAATAGGGTGGCCACCAGTTCGAAGCCGTCAAGGGCGGCAGGCGGCCCACCGCTCATGCTAAGCGCGATATGCGGGTATCTGTTCGGTCCGGGCATCTGAGGATTCCCAGACCGGCGCCGGCCGGGTGAGTCGGGTGGCTTCGCGGCCTTTCGCTTGTGCGGCGGCTTCTTCGATGAAGCTGTCCTCAATCGCGCGCTGGGCGGGTTCGGGCAGGGTGTGCAGGATTTCGCGGACGCGGGCCTGGCGACGGGCGACGGCCTTGCGCTCGGGCAGCCCCGGGGTCGCCTGCAGCTGGGGGACGATGCCGCGGACATCTTCGGCGGTGCCGCCGTCGGAATGCCCGGCGTCGACCATCTCCTGCTCACGCTTTTGCTGCGCGTCGTCCTTCTCCTCGGACATACCGATGGGTCCGATACGACGGCCGTTGAGGAACTGATCGACCACCGGCTCATCCGAAGTCAGCAGGACCTCACGCGGGCCGAACATGACCAGTTCCTTGCGGAAGAGCATGCCGATGTTGTCCGGCACGGTCCGGGCGACCTGGATGTTGTGGGTCACGATCAAGATCGTGGCGTCGATCTGGGCGTTGATGTCGATCAGCAGCTGCGACAGGTAGGCCGTACGCACCGGATCCAGACCCGAGTCCGGCTCGTCGCACAGGATGATCTGCGGGTCGAGGACCAGGGCGCGGGCCAGGCCGGCGCGCTTGCGCATACCGCCGGAGATCTCACCGGGGAGCTTGTTCTCCGCGCCGGTCAGACCGACCAGTTCGATCTTCTCCATCACGACGTCGCGGATGTCGTCTTCCTTCTTCTTCGTGTGCTCACGAAGCGGGAAGGCGATGTTGTCGAACAGGCTCATCGACCCGAACAGGGCGCCGTCCTGGAACAGCACACCGAACAGTTTGCGGATCTCGTACAGCTCACGTGACGAACACTTCGTGATGTCGGTGCCATCTATGATCACCGACCCCTGCTCCGGGTGCAGCAATCCGATCAGAGTCTTGAGGAACACCGACTTGCCGGTACCCGACGGGCCCAGCAGCACACTGACCTCACCCATCGGCAATGTCAGCGAGACATCCCGCCAGATATTCTGCGATCCAAACGACTTCGTCAAACCCTCAACACTGACTGAGGCTCCCATGTGTCACTCCTAATGTGGTGTGGTGCTCTGATCAGACCGGCGTCAGTGCCGAGATCTTCCAGCTGTCACCGGACTTTTCGACGGTGACCTTGACCCGGCTGCCGTCGAGTTTGGGGTCGGGCTCGTCAGTGCTGGTAGTGGTCTGGTTGATGAACAGCAGAGCGGTTGCCTTCTTGTCGCCGTGATCGATCAGACCGGATTCGGCCACCTGCGCAGTCGTGACGATCTGGCGTTCCTTGGCGGTGGGGATGATCGACTTGACACTCAGGTCTTCGAACTCTGACTTGAACTCACCGGTCAGCATCGTGAACTTCTGGGCGAAGTCTTGATCGACGGATTCTGCCTTGTATGTCAGCAGATTCGGCACCATGGTGCGCGCCGCGGTAAGAGCCTCCTGACCGGATGCCTGTAGGTCTTCGTCCTGATGGTCTTCGTAGACCGCGTAACCGCAGAATCCGAGGGCGGCGGCCGTGAGGACCACCATGAGCGTTCCGACCACCTTCACGCGTCGCGCTGTCCAGCGACCGAACACGTCGGCCAGTGCGGTGAAGCCGCGATTGGGCAGTCGAAGCAGTGTGTTCAGTGCGGTTTTCATGAGACGAACTCCACATTCGACGCCAGCCAGCGTCCTTTGATGTTCTCCAGGGTCAGCTTCATGCGGTAGACCCGCTGTTGTCCTTCAGGTGCTTCGCTGTTCTTGACGGTCGAGGTGACCGCGGCGATGACGGTCGCGGACTTGTCGTCTGCCGTGACCAGTGCCGCCTCGGTGGCCTCGCCGGTCGAGGTGACTTCGCCCTGGGTCAAGACGGTCGCGAAGCTACCGGTGGCGTCCGTGAACTGTTTTTGGAAGTCCCCGGTCGTCGACCCTTCGATACGGCGGACATCGGCATCAGCGGTGTCGCCTCGGAGCGTGACCAGATTGGTGACCACTTGTTTTGCGGTGGAAACGATTTCGGTGTCGCGGTCGGTGTCGGAGGCCGCCTCGGTATGCCGGTCGAAATACACGGCACCGGCGGCCGCGGCGGCGATGACCAGTGCGAAGCAGACCAGCAACAGTGCGGTGAACCGACGTCGACGTGGGCGGTCGGTCGGCACAGCGTCAGTCGGACCCTCCGGTTCATCACCGTCGCTGCCGCTGCCGCTGTCGTTGTCAGGCCGACTGTCGCCCGAGGGGGTGTCCGAGTCGGCGGAGGCCACGGCGTCCGGATCACTGACGGTGACGTCCCCGATCTCTTCAGATTCGGGTTCTGCGGTGTGTTCGGCCTTGCTTGTCTTCGAGCGTTCGTCTATTCGGGAAACAGTTGTTGCCATGACGTTTTCTCCTTTGTGTCCGATGTTTTCGAGGCCAGGCTGCCGACGGTGTACGTGGCACCCGCCGGAGTACGGAATCGACCGGTCGCGGGATCGTAGGGAACCGCAACCGGTGTCCGCGGATCCACGGCCGCAGGTTGATTACCGGTACCCGGCCGGGACAACATCTGAGGCCATTGCGAGGGCAGCCCACCTGGGCAATCCGCGACGAGTGCCGTTCGCACGGAGGGGTCGGTGGCACAGGGCAGATTTCGGGCTCCACGGACCACCCGGTAGTCGTTCTCGGGCAGCTTGCAATACGCATTGTCTGGTGCCGGTAGCGAACTCACGTCGCCGGGATCACGTCGCTCGGTCTCGCCGTATCCTTCGGTGCAGGGGAGTGGGTTTGCGGTGTTGCCCAGTTTGACGTCGAGGGCGCCCTGGCCGGACAGTGTGTCGCTGGGATCCTGGAAACCCTGATGCATCGCGTTGATCGCGGAGGAGACCGCGGGATACACGACGAGTATGTGTTGCAGACCAGGCACGTTGACGCGCAACACCTCACCGACGGTTTGGAGATTGCTGAGCAGGATCGGGAGCACCGGGGTCAGGTCCTGGAAAGCACCCGACACCGTGTCGAAGAACGGGGTGCCGCTGTCGAGGGCCAATCGGATGCTGCCGTCACTCATTGTGAGCTGCTTCGTGAACGACGAGAGATTACCGGAGAACGTGGCGATCTCGGTCCCTGAATCTGCCAGTGCCGACAGGACCGGCCCGGCCGTGTCGATGAGTGCCAGAGTCGGCTCCAGGTTCTTGTGGGCGTTGCCGACCAGTTCTGTCGACGCGATGAGGGCCCGGTTGACGTCGGTTCCGGTCTGGTCGAGCGCCAGTGACGCCTCGTCCACTGTCGTCCGGAGTGCCTCTTTGGGGAGTGTCTGAAGCAGGGCGTTGACCTTGGTGATGACTTCGGTGGCCGGGTAGGGGATGGACGCCCGTTTCTGGTCGATGACGTCTCCATCGGCCAAGAACGGTCCGCCGGACTGTTCGGGAAGCAGGTCGATGAACTGCTCGCCCACCGCCGACACACTTCGAACGTGCGCTGACGTGTTGGTGGGAATCTTGTAGTCCGAATTGATCTGCAGGACGGCAACCGCACCCGTAGGGGCGAGTTCCATCGCAGTGACCACACCGACGTCGACGCCGCGGTAGGTGACCAACGCATTGGCGTAGAGCCCGCCGGCCTCCGGTAGCTGAGCCTTGACGGTGTAAGTGCCGATTCCGCTGTACCGCTGCAGGCCGGCGTAGCTGTACGCCGAGTACCCGACGGCCAGCACGGCGACGACGGTGAACACCACCAACTGGAACTTGATCAGTTTGGTCAGCATCAGTTCTGGCCTCCGTCGTCACTGTTTGCCGGTGTCAGAGGCGCACTCAATGGATCTGCGTTCTGCCGCGCGGGCGTCGGCGCGATGCGCTTTTGCCGGGTGACACTCGGGATGACCTTGTTCGCGATCGTGTCGACACTGATATCCAGTGTCAGGAAGAGGTTCAGGTAGTCGCCCCGGATGCCTCGCGCGGTCGTCGCAATCGGGAACGGAATGGTCAGGGCGATCTTGAGTGCCTCCGGCAGATCCTTGCCGGTATCTGCGAGCGCGTTCAAGGTCGGTGCGAGATCCGCGAGGTTCGACTCGATATCGGACTTGCTGTCACGGATGATTCCTGTGGCCGCGTCACCGAAGCGCCCAACCGAGGTGAGCATCTGAGTCAACTGTTTTTGTTGTTCATCGAGCACACCCAGTGCCGGTTCGATGGCTGCGATCCCGGCGTCGATGGTTTCCGTCTGGGCCGCGAGTTCGGCGCCGAGCCGGTTGACGCTCTCGATCGCTCTCTCGATGTCGCGGCGCTGATCGGCCAGTCCGTCCACGAACACGCGAAGGTTTTTGATGAGGCTGCGAGATTCCGTTTCCCGTCCACCCACCACCCGGTCGAGCTCGTTCGTGATGGTCCGAATCTGCTGCAGCCCAGCGCCGTTGAGGACCAGCGAGAGTGCTGAAAGGACCTCTTCGACTGCCGGGTACCGATCGGTCCGGTCGATCGCGATGTTCGCGCCATCGCTGAGTCGGCCCTGGGGTGCTTGCCCCTCGGGCACCGTCAGATCGATGAATTGCGAGCCGAACAGGCTCGTCTGCGACAGTTTCGCCGAAACGTTGGCGGGAATCGGGTCGTCGGCGTTGAGATCAAGAGTGATCCGGGCCTGCCAGCCGTCGGTCTTGATCGAACTGATGTTGCCGACTGTCGCGTTGTTGGCTTTGACCGGCGAGTTGCCCACGAGGTTCTGCACATCCTCGATATCCAGGGTGACGCGGTACGTGTCGCCTCCTGAAGTGTTGCCGGGCAACGCTATCGAGTTCACTCCGTCAAAAGAACACGCTGTGGTCGCCAGGATGCAGATCGAGACGAGCATGCCAAGAGATGTCCGGGCCGCGTTCATCGTCCGCCATCCTGAGGCGTGAGACCTGGGATGAACAGATTCGGAGTCGTCGGGACCTTCGGGAGCGTGGGGACTTTTGGCTGTGGCTTGGCAACCGTTGTGGGTGCTGCCGCTGCGACATTGGCCGTGAGGTTGCGCGTTGCGGTGATGCATTCGCTCTCCGGGGCGTTGACTGTGGTGAGAAGTGCGCAGATCAGGGATTTCGGATCGGGTATGTCCGGGATCGCCAGAGCACCGGTGAGCGAGTTGGAGATCGGGTCGTAGATGTTGTAGAGATTCGACAGGGCGTTGGGCCCGGCATGCAGGATCTGGGCGAGCGAGTCGACGCGGTCGACCAACAGACGCGTCACGGTGTTCGCCTTGTTGACGTCATTGACCAGGATCTCGCGGTTCTCCGCGACGAAACCCTGAACAACGCCGAACGCCGCGTTCATGCTTCCCAACAAAGCGTCGAGTTCGGTCCTGTTGTCGTTGAGCACACCCGACAGGTTCGCCAATTGGGTGCTGAAACCTCGGATCTGATCATCCGCCGTCGAGAGAGAGGTCGTGACCGTCGCGAGGTTGTCGACTGTGCTGAAGAGGTCATTTCCGCCGGCATTGAGTGTTTGAGATGCCTGCGACAGTTGCGTCAGCGCGTCGTGGAGAATCGCGCCGTTCCCCTCGAGAGTGTCGGCGCTGACATCGAGAAAGCGATTGAGTGCGCCCTGCTCGTCCTGCTCGGTCGGACCGACGTCGTCGGACAGTTGTACGAGTTGCTTCTTGATCTCGTCGAACTCGACGGGGGTTGCGGTTCGGTCCACGGGGATCGTCGCGTCGTCTGCCATCCGCGGACCACCTTCGTATGCGGGGGCCAACTGAATGTATCTACCGGTGACCAACGTCGGCGCCACGATCGCCGCTCGGGCACCGGCCGGAACAGGATTGCGTCCGTCGTAATGGAACTCGATACGCACGCGGTCGCCGTCCGGTTCGATCGAGTCGATCTCACCGACCGGAACCCCGAGAATCATCACCCGGTCGCCGACGTAGATTCCTGCTGCGCTGCGGAAGTAGGCGGCGACGTGATTGGTGGTGCTGGTGGAGTAGAAGACGGCGGCAGGGAGCGCGATGGCCGCGACCACGACGATGCACAGCAGTACCTTGCCGGGTTTGCCATCTATTCTTCGTGCCAGGCGTGTCAATCTGTTGCTCATCGCGGGCCTCCCGGACTGTTGGATTGTTGCCCGGAGATGTTGGCGGGAAGGATGTTCTGCAGCAACACTCCGAAGAAAGGACCTGATCCGACAGCTTCACCGACCTGGGTGGTGAAGCTTTGCAGACCGCTGATGGCCCGATTGATGTTGTCGTAGTTGTTGTTCAAGATGTCCAGAACACCATTCAGCTGATCGAGCGCAGATTTCAACGTCTGATCGTTGTCCACAGCTATCCCGGTCAGGGCGTCGGCGACTTGCCGGGCCTGGATGAGAATGTTGTGAATCGTTGCCGCGCGGGTGTTCAGGGCCGCAAACAATGTCTGTCCGTCACCGAAGAGCGACACGAGTTGCTGGTTACGGTCGGCGAGGACCTTGGTGACCGATCCGGAATTGGCGAGTAGCTGACGGACAGCATCATCGCGGGAACCGATTGTTTCCGACAATCGGCTGAGGCCACGGATCGACGACTGCAGGTCAGGGGGGAGTTCCTCGGCAACCGAGCTGATCTGATCGAGTGCTGTGGACAGGTTGGTCTTGTCGGTGGAGGCGACCTTCTGTGTCACCTCTTCCAAGCTTCGGGTGATGTCGTAGCCGGCCGTCGTCCGCGCGAGCGGAATGGTGCCACCGAGATCGCCGGTACCGCGGGGCGTCAGCTCGATGTAGCGACGTCCCAGAGCAGTTTCGACCTTGATCGCCGCGGTTGTGTCACGGCCGAGCTGTTGCTTGCCCGTGTCCGCCTTGAATTCGACACTCACCTTGGCTCCGGAGAGCTTGATGGATCCGACTTCGCCCACCTTGACCCCGGCGACCTGGACGGCGTCACCGGCTGCGAGTCCGCTGGCGTCGCTGAACTCGGCGTGCATGGTCTCGCCTCGGTCGACGAACGGAATGCGGTCGAAATTGAAGGCGAGTACCAGAACGACGATGATCGCGACCGTACCGATGATTCCCATCTTGAGCGGGTCACGTTCGAGCATGGACTTGGTCATCACGGCTGGCACCTGCCTGCCGGCGAAAGGAACATGGGTGTCTGATCTTTCGGTTCGGATCCGTATCTGATGGCGAGCCCGCAGACGAAGAAGTTGACGAAGCTGCCGTATCCGGAGGCCCGGCTGATCAGGCGGTAGGTTTCGGGAAGCCGTGAGAGCACGAGGTTGAGGGTGTCGGTGCTCGCATTCAGATTGGTGGACAACCGATTCAAGCCCTCGACCGAGCCTTTGATGTCAGGACGTGAGTCGAGCAGCAGATCGCCGAGTTCGCCAGTGAGCGAATCGATCTTGTCGAGCGAACCGGTGATCTGGGAGCGATCGTCCGACAAGCCCTTGACCAGGCTCTGCAGTGAGCCGAGCATCGTGCCGAGCTGACCACTTCGTGCGTCGACCGTCTCGAGCACGGTGTTGAAGTTCGTGATCACCGAACCGATCGATTCGTCGTGATCAGCCAGTGTGTTGGTCAACAGTCCGAGGTCCGAGATCAACTGGGAAACACCTGATTCCTGTCCATTCAGGATCTGCACGAGGGAGACCGACAGGCGATTCGTCTCATCAGGGTCCAGACCCTGCAGCAGGGGGCGGAAACCATTCACCACCTGGTCGAGATCCAAAGCCGGCGTGGTCTGGTCGACCGGGATCGGCCGACCCGCCAGCGGACTGACCGATCCGGGGCCGTCGGTCAATTCGACGAAGCGGTCGCCGATGAGATTCTTGTATCGGATCGCGGCACGGGTGCCCGACATGAGGCGGTGCTCGGTTGCCACGTCGAACGTGACGAGCGCGGTTCCGTCTCCGGTGAGCGCGACGTCTTCGACGTTGCCCACCGGAACGCCGGCGATGCGGACTTCGGCTCCCGATTCGACACCGGACGCCGACGCGAACACCGCTTCGTATGTGTTCGACGGACCGAACCGGAGATTCCCGGCAACGGCGGCGACGAACACTCCGGCCAGCGCGGTCACGACGATGAACACTCCCAGCTTGACGAGGGTTGCTGTCATCTTCATCGCGATCCTCCGAACAGCAGGTCGGCCAGAGGATTTCCGATGAAGTCCGTCGGTCCCTGGATCGGGGCATAGGCGTCGCTGCCGTCGTCGAAATTGACGTGGCCCGCACCCTTCGGCCCCGCCGGGTAGCAGCTCGGACCGTTGTCGAGACCCGTCTTCGGGAGGTTGTCCGGGTACGAATACGGAGGATTGCCGGCCAGGAGTGTCCCCAAGATGTTGAGTCCCGGTCGTCCACTTCCGCTGTTGGTCAGTTCCAGATGCCGGTTCGTCTGAGCCAGATTCGCGATGAAGCAGGGCAGTATCGGCGAGAACTCGCCGAGCACGGCGGATGTGGGCTGCAGCGCCGAGACCGCCTTCTGTAGAGGAGTCCCGCTTGTCACGAACAGGTTCTCCCCACTGGCTCCGAAGTTCGAGAAGCTGAGCAGGAAAGCACTGAGCTGCTTCTCCTTTTCTGTGATCGTTCCGCTGGTCGTCGTGAGGTTCCTGACTGTGTCGAGAATGTCGGGAGTTGCTTGCGCGACGGTTTCGGCGACCTGCGATCCGTACTGCATGTCCTTCTGCAACTCGTCGAGGTGAGGGTTGAAGTCACGCAGGTAGCCGTCGAGATCGACGACGAGATTTCCCACGTTGTCCCCGACACCGGCAAGGGCTGTGGACAGTCCGGTGAGCGTGTTGCTGACCCGTTGGGGGTCCACGGTGCGGAGGACGGTGACGAGCGATTCGAGCAGGTCGTTGACCTCGGTGGTGGTTGTACCGTCTTCGATCACGCTACCTGCTGTCAGGCGTCTGTCCGAGGGCTGCTCGGGGCGGATGAGGGTGACGAACTTTCGTCCGAAGAGGGTGGTGGGATCGATGGTCCCGTTGGTATTTGCCGGTAGGTCTTTGGCGTAGTCGCTCGAGATATCCATGGAGACAATGACTTTGTCGTCATCGGGGCGCACCGAGGACACGTGGCCGACAACGACTCCACTGACCTTGACGTCAGATCCCTTCTCCAGCATCAGTCCGGCACGGTCGACGTACAGGGTGACGCGGTCAGATGACGTGAGTTTGCCGCTGTAGATGCTGAACGACAGTACGGCGGCACCGGTCACCGCGACGACGAGCGCGAGACCGAGCAGGACGTTGGTCGACTTGCGATTCACTCCTGCGGCCCCCATCAGCCAGACACTTTCACTGCGCCGGAAGGTCCACCGTAGACGGCGATTCCGACCAGGAGATTGATGAGCATGATGGCGATCAGAGATGTACGTACCGCACGTCCGACAGCCACCCCGACGCCGGCGGGACCGCCCTTCGAGTTATAGCCGTGATAGCAGTGGACGCACATGATCACGACGGCCATGGACATCACTTTGAGGAGCGACCAGAGGACGTCTTTCGGGACCAGGAAGACACTGAAATAGTGGGTATACGTACCCGAGGCCTGACCGTAGATGACCACTGTCACGAATTGTGTTGCTGTATAGCCGACAAACAGCGCGACCGCGTAGAGCGGTATCACCGCGATCACTCCGGCGATCACACGGGTCGCGACGAGGTAGGGAAGCGAGGGGATGGATGAGGTGGGCCCTTCGTAGTGGTCCAGTTGTTGTGCGACTCTGTTGCCCGAGTGTTTGGGCAGGAAGAATCGACGACGACATGGCAGGTAGCAAG
>NZ_QJSP01000024.1 GCF_003217475.1 Williamsia limnetica
AGAAAACCGTCAAGGATCAGTCGGCGGCATCTTCCCGGGAAGGGGGCATGTATCCAGATTCGTCATCATTGGGGCCGACTGAGTCCAATGGTATCTCATCGAACATATGTGCGCAAGGGTCTCGTGCGGTCAATCCCCATGATCTGCAACATCTTTCGCCGCACGAACAACCTTTGCGGATCTGCCGATCACAGCTTACCGAAGGCCTCTGACATCGCGAGTTTCACTCAGGACCGGGCAAGTCGAAGCGCGCGAAACTCATGGCCTCGACGTCAGTTAGGCACGATCGACGTTCAGAAGAGCACGATCGACGGGTGGATTCCATGGAACGTTGCAACACCGGTTACGGGGTCGATGTTAGCAACGCTGTGAACGCCTCGCTTGGTGTGCGGAAGTCGAGTGCTTTTCTGGGTCGATTGTTCAGGGCTCAGGCTACGAAAAGGAGGTCTTCGGCACTGTAGACCGAGAGGTCAGTGTCCTTGGGAAAGTACTGCCGCAGAAGCCCGTTGGTGTGCTCGTTGGTTCCGCGTTCCTACGGTGAATGTGGGTTGCAATACTTTCAGGCTATGGGCGATAGCGATATCCCGATACGCCCCTCGCATTTCCGAGCCCTGGTCCCAGGTGATCGATCGTTTCATCTCAGCCGGCAAGTCACCAATGGCGGCGACCATCGCATCCCGAGTCTCCTCACCGGTACGGCCGTTCGGAAGGTGCAGCAAGATCGCATAGCGAGTCATCCGGTCCACCAGCGTCCCGATCTGCGAGAGACCGTCCTTGCCGAGAATGCAGTCCCCTTCCCAATCCCCAGGCAGTGCCCGGTCCTCGATGTCGGGACGTCGATGGGTGATGAGCAATTCCTCCGGCACGATCTGGCGGCGCACGTCGGTTTGGCGATGGGGCATGCGGACCGCTCGGCCGGTCCGTAACCGTTTGACCTCGCGTTTGAGCTCACCCTTAGGCAACACGTACACACTCTGGTAGATCGTTTCAGGGCTGATGCGCATACTGAAATCATCCGGGAACTTTGACGTTGGAATCACTCCGCCAGCTTTAGTCACCAAGTACCGCCCGTAGCGCTCGGAGAAGCCCGCGCGTGTCGCTGCGACCTTCGTCGACATCCCGTCAGCCTTGAACTGCCAAAACGTCCGAACCTTCATCACCGGAACAGGCGGTGTGCCCATCGAATCACCCTTTTTTGTCAGGGTGTTGCGACGTTCAGAAGAGCACGATCGACGCTCAGAAGGGCACGGTCGACGTCGGTCAGGCGCCCTCGGAACCCCCGCGACGACCCAGCGAGCGAGCGAGCAAATTCAACGCCGCGCCAACTCCTCCGTGCGTCTGCGGACCACCTCGGTCTGTTCGGGTGATCCGATCAAGTCTCGGATGGCCACTTGTTCGGCATCGAATCCCTCGGCCAAGGTTGCGTGACCGGCGAGGTCGAGCAAGTGCTTTGCGTGGACGAGGGCATTGCGTGAATTGCCGGCTATTTCTGTGGCCAGCGCGGTCGCGGCCGCCAGCGGGTCGTTGTCGACGCGTGTGACCAAACCCAGCGCAGCAGCTTCGGTTCCGCTGATCCGGCGTCCGGTGAAGACCAGCTCCTTGGCCACGTCTCGTCCGACCAGCTCGGGCAGCAATTGGGTGCCTGTCATGTCCGGGATCAGGCCCCACACGATCTCCATCACAGACAGCTTCGTGTCGGGTGCCGCGATCCTGATGTCGGCTCCGAGCGCCACCTGCAGGCCGCCGCCGAAAGCGACGCCGTGCAGCGCAGCGATCACCGGCACCGGCACCAGCGACCAGATGTGCGCAGCCTGCTGTCCGAGCGCCTTCGCTGCGCCGATGCGTTCGGTCTCCACCACGATGTCGTCTGCGCCATCCGCCATTTTCGCGAACTGCCCCATGTCCAGACCGGCGCAGAACGCACGGCCCTCGCCGGCGAGGACAACGGCTGACACATCTGTGCGGTCGATCAGACCCGAGCCCACCGACACGAGCGCTTCGAACAGCGCCGGATCGAGGGCGTTCATCTTGTCGGGACGGTTGAGGCGTACCTGCGCCACGCCGTCTTCGACGTCGCACGTCACTCGATTGGTGTTCACACGAGACTTCCTATCAGACTCGGACGTCGCGCGGTCAGAGTTTGCCGCCCGCAGCGGCAGGCGCCGTCGTATCGGCTCCGGTCACGGGTGCCATCTCCCTCGAGACGAAGTCCTCGAGATCAAACAGGGTTCCGCCGTTGCGGGTCGCGACCGTTCGCAGAGTATTCATCGCCGCGACCTCTTCGACCTGCTCTTTGAGGAACCACTGCATGAATTGCTCGCCGAGGTAATCGCCTTCGTCACGAGCACTTTTCGCCAGTGCCACAATCTGGTCGGTGACCTTCTTCTCGTGTCCCAGCGCCAAGGTGAGCGGTGCGATGTAGTCGTCGAAATCACTGACCGGTTCGTCGATCGCCGGAATCGGCGCCACCACGTCGCGATCCAGGAAGTGCTGGACGATCATCATCGCGTGGTTCCGCTCTTCGACGGCCTGGGCGTAGAAGTGTCTGGCCAGCTGGGGCAGCTTCTGGCTGTCATAGTAGATCGCGATCACGATGTACTGCTGCGACGCGTACAGCTCATTACCGATCTGTTCGCGTAACAGCTGACCGAACTCGCTCTGTGAAGACATCATGCGAGTGTAAGCGTGCCCTTACTGGTCTGTCGAAGGAGCTGCGCTCTCTGCCTGCGCCTTGATGGAGCTCAGGCGCCGGTCCCAGCCGCCGGCGATGGTCTCGAGTTCGCGCCCGATCATGCTCAGGGTCGCACCCACTGCGGTGAACCGAACCTCCCGCCCCGCTTTCTCCGCGGTCACCAAACCCGTCTCCTGCAGCACAGCAAGGTGTTTCGCGATCGCCTGCCGTGACACCGGGAACTCCGCCGCCAACGCTGATGCCGACGCGGGTGCGCTGCCAAGCCGGACGAGCAAACCCCAGCGCGTGTCGTCGGCAAGGGCCGCGAAGACCACGGGCAGCGCTACGTCAGCTCCGGACATCGACCTGGGCATCTTCGAGATGGGATTTCGCGACCCCGAGTTCGATCGTCCATCCCTCGGTGTTGTCGTCGAACTTCTTCCGACGTTCTGCTGCGTCGCCGGGAAGTGATGCGAATCCGCTCTCCACCACCTTGAGAACGACGGAGTTCGAGCCGGTTTCATCGATCCAGAACTCGACCAGCGTGGACGGCCCGTCTGTCTTATCCGGATCGGCAATCCAGCGGAAGGCAGCGTATTTCGGCGGATCAAGCGTCACCGTCCGGAACGCGAACGCCCCGTGAACCGGGTCGTGGACGATGTCGACATCGCCGGACCGCTCGATTCGATGTTCGGTGATGGTCTTGTCGTTGATGTACCAGCCCGGCTCGCTGATCAGGGACCAGACCCGTTCTGCGCCGGCGTCGATGTCGATCTGCTTCTCGATGCGATCAAAAGTTTCGGTCATGGTGTCCTCCAGCCAGGTGAAATGTCATTGTGCAACCAGAGCATTGCACATACACCACCCGACATGCAACCCTTAGGTTGCACAACAATCAACTCAGCGAGATTTTCAACTGCTCGGCCCACGCCGCGACCACTTGTTCACGGCGCGCCGAATCGTCGGACAGCGTGTCGGCAAGTCCGAGACCACGAGCGAAATCCAGGGTCGCCTGCACCAGGCGATGCACCCGCGGATCGGAATCGTCAACGCCGAGCATGCGGACGGTCATCTGATGCGCGGCCGCACCGAAACGACCCTCCAGCGGAAGAATCAGCTTCTTGAGCGCTTCGTCAGACGCCGCCGCGGACCAGACCTGAAGCGCTGCCTTGAATTCCGAACCGGTGTAAAAGGCCACGGCGCGCGCCACTGCGACTTCGATTCGGTTTGCGCCGGGTGGCAGCCGGTCCGTCTCGTCCGTCGCCATGTTCGTGAGTCGTTCGAAGATGTTCTCCAGCGACGCGGTGATCAGATCTTCGCGCGTGGGGAAGTGATGTTGCGCCGCGCCCCGCGACACACCGGCCCGCCCGGCGACCACACCTACGCTGCACGCCGCCCACCCGTCGACAGCGAGCACATCGATCGTCGCATCGAGGAGTCGCTGCCGGGTGACCCGACTGCGATCCTGTTGGGGCACACGGGTCGTCATTCCGACGCCCACGGAGGCGGCTGCCTGGTCAGGAACGCCGTCATACCTTCCCGGGCCTCGTCGGAGGCGAACAGCACCGCGGATTCCGATGCCAACCGCGCCGCGTCCCGATCGAACTCGCGGAGCACGTGCGCGGTGGTCAGCGCCTTGCTGGCTGCCAGCCCCTGAGGCGAACCCTTGCGCAGGTTGTCGCACCAACCGGCGACGACGGAATCCAGATCGGCTGCGTCCGCCACCGCGGTGGTGATCAACCCGATGTCCTGGGCGATGTCGGCACCAAACTTCTCTCCGGTCAAGAAGTACCGCGACGCCGCCCGTGAACTGAGCCGCGGCAACACCGTCAGTGAGATCATCGACGGTGCGACCCCGATCCGCGCTTCCGTCAGCGCGAAGGTACTCGAGGCGCCGGCAGCAACAAGGTCGCAGGCCCCGAGGAATCCGAAGCCACCCGCCCGCACATGACCGTCGACCCGGCCGATCACCGGCTTCGGGAGCTCGAGGATCATCCGCATGAGGTCGATCATCACCTCGGGTCGAGACTTCCCCGCCTCACTGAGATCGGCTCCTGCACAGAAGGTTCCCCCGGTATGCGTCAAGACCACTGCGCGTACCGCAGTGTCCTGGCGCGCTGAGCCCAGATGAGCGATGAGCTGCTCGACGAGCGCCGCGGAGATGGCGTTGCGGTTGTCAGGGGAATCGAGCGTGATGGTCGCGATGCCTGCGTCGACGTCGAACCGGACGAGTTCGGGCATGTCAGTACGACTTTGGCAGGCCGAGGCTGTTCTGCGCGACGAAGTTGAGAATCATCTCGCGACTGACCGGTGCAACCCGCGCAATGCGGCACAGGTTGAGCAAGGGTGCCAACCCGTATTCGGTGGACAGCCCGTTACCGCCGAGAGAGTGCACAGCCTGGTCGACGATCTTGACACAGGCCTCTGCCGCGGCGTATTTCGCCATGTTGGCCGGTTCGGCAGCGCCCCAGTCGTCGCCGGCGTCGTACAGCGTCGCGGCCTTCTGCATCATGAGCTTGGCGAGTTCCATCTCGATTTTGCCGACGGCCAGCGGATGGGCGATCGCCTGGTGCGCGCCGATCGGCGTCTTCCACACGGTCCGGTTGTTGACGTACTCAACTGCTCGACCGAGCGCGTACCGACCCATACCGACCGCCGACGCGGCGGCCATGATCCGTTCGGGATTCAGGCCGGCGAAGAGCTGGCTCAGCGCCGCGTCCTCTGACCCCACCAGGGCATCACCCGGGAGCCTGACATCGTCGAGGAACAGCAGGAACTGCTTCTCCGGGTTGAGCAGTTCCATCTCGATCTTCTGGAACTCGAAGTTCGGGGCGTCGGTCGGGACGATGAACAGTGCGGGCTTGAGCCGGCCGGTTTTTGCGTCCTCTGTGCGTGCCACGATCAGGACGGCCTGCGCCTGATCGACACCCGACACGTAGATCTTGCGGCCGGTCAGCAGCCAATCGCTGCCGTCCCGCCGAGCGGTGGTCGTGATGTTGTGCGAGTTCGAGCCTGCGTCGGGTTCGGTGATGCCGAAGGCCATGGTGATCGTGCCGTCAGCGAGACCGGGCAACCAGGTCTGCTTCTGCTCATCGGTGCCGAAGCGCGCGATGACGTTGCCACAGATGGCCGGGGAGACGACCATCATGAGCAGTCCGCTGCCGATGGCGGCCAATTCCTCCATGACGATGGCCAACTCGTACATCCCGGCCCCGCCGCCGCCGTATTCCTCCGGCAGGTTGACGCCGATGAATCCGAGTTTGCCCGCCTCGGACCACAACTCATCGGTCTTGCGGCCGGCACGTGCACATTCTTGGAAGTACTCGTGCCCGAACCTGCCACCGAGTCCGGCAACTGATTTCCGCAGGGCTTGCTGCTCTTCGGTCTCCACAAAGCTCATGTTCGTTCCTCAGTCCTGTTCTGTGATCACGGCGAGGATCTCTCCGACCGCCACCTGCTGTCCTGCCACCACCGGTAGCGCCCCGACGACCCCGTCGGCCGATGCTGCGATCGTGTGTTCCATCTTCATCGCTTCGAGCCACATCAACGGATCGCCACGTTTGATGGTCTGCCCTTCGACCACCGCGATCCGGATGACCGACCCCGGCATCGGCGCGAGGAGAGAGCCGGGCGCGCTGACGTCGGATGGATCGACGAATCTCGGCAGACGTTGCAAGGCAACCGATCCACCGGCGAAGTCAATCCACAGGCTCGCACCACTGCGCTCGACCCGGTAGGCGCGGTCGACACCTCCGACGGTCAGGATCACCTCGTGCGGCGTGATCGCGCCGACCGTCACATCCGGGTCATCGGGCAGCGCCACGCCGTCGCGGGTGAGCCGGTACCGGACCGCGATCTCGGTGTCGCCATGGGTGTAGCCCTTCGTCTGCGGCCCCGACGCAATGTTGCGCCACCCGGAGGGCAAACTCGCACCGATCTTCGCGTGACCGCGATTTGCCGCGGCGTCGGCCAACGCGGCGGCGATGGTCGCTCGGCGTACCTGCCGCTCATCGGCCAGCGGAGCCGCAAGCACATCGAGGCCGACTTCGTCGATGAACTTCGTGGTGGTGTTGCCATTACGAAACTGGCCGTGCCGCAGCATGTTGACCAACATGTCGCGGTTCGTCCGGGGGCCGTGCAGGCGTGCCGACGTGAGAGCACCTGCGAGCAGGTTGATCGCGGTGTCGCGATCGGGGGCCCAGCTGATCACCTTGGCCAGCATCGGATCGTAGAAGGTGGAGATCTCACTGCCGTCGACGACGCCGGAATCCAGGCGTACCCCCGCCTCGGCAAGCCTGCCGAACGTGGTGTCGGCGTCGATGCCGACGTGGTGGATCCGGCCGGACTGCGGTTGCCAGTCCGCAGCCGGGTCCTCGGCATAAAGTCGCACCTCGATCGAATGGCCTTGCGGGGGTGTCGGCACCGCCGCGAGTTCGTCGCCGCGGGCAATCCGCAACTGCCAGGCGACGAGGTCGAGTTTGCTCGTCTCCTCGGTCACCGGATGCTCGACCTGCAGCCGCGTGTTCATCTCCAGGAAGTAGAACCGGCCGTCGTCGTCGGCCAGGAACTCCACGGTCCCCGCCCCCGTGTAGTCGATCGCCGATGCGGCCGCCCGAGCGGCGTCGAACAGTTTGTCGCGCAGCCCCTGTCCGAGCCTCTCGACCAGTGGTGAGGGCGCTTCCTCGATCACCTTCTGGTGTCGGCGCTGGATGGAGCACTCGCGTTCGCCGACCGCCCACACTGCGCCGGCGCTGTCACCGAGAACCTGCACTTCGATGTGATGACCCCGCTCGATGTACGGCTCGCAGAACACTGTGTCGTCGCCGAACGCAGAGGCCGCTTCCCGGCGTGCGCCGGCCACCTGCTCCGGTAGGTCCGCAAGGCTGCGCACGATGCGCATGCCGCGGCCACCGCCACCGGATGACGCCTTGATCAGCACGGGCAGCTGTTCGTCGGTGATGGTCGCGGGGTCTAGGCTGCCCAGGACCGGGACACCCGCCCGTTCCATGATCGCCTTCGCGTTGACTTTTGAACCCATCGACTCGATCGCCTCGGGCGAAGGTCCGATCCACGTGAGGCCCGTTGTGAGCACCGCTCGGGCGAAACCTGCATTCTCCGAGAGGAACCCATAGCCCGGGTGGATGGCATCCGCGCCGGCTGCCACCGCCGCGCCGATGATGCGCTCGACGTCGAGGTAGGTCTTCGCCGAGGTGTCTCCCGGAAGGCGCACCGCGACGTCGGCCGCACGAACGTGTGGAGCGCCGGCGTCCGGGTCCGAATACACCGCAACCGTGCCGATGCCCAGGCGACGGCACGTCGCGAAGACGCGCAGCGCGATCTCGCCGCGGTTGGCTACCAATACTGTGTGCATGTTCCCCCTCACATCCGGAAGACGCCGAAGTTGGACGTACCTTGGACCGGTCCGTTGTCGATCGCCGAAAGGCATAGCCCGAGAACGGTTCTGCTGTCTCGCGGGTCGATGATTCCGTCGTCGTACATCATCCCGGACAGAAAAGCGGGCATGGACTCCTTTTCGATCTGCGCTTCGATCATTGCGCGCATCCCGGCGTCGGCCTCCTCGTCGACGGTGCCACCGCGCGCTTCGGTTGCCGCCCGCGACACCAGCGAGATCACGCCTGCGAGCTGCGCAGCTCCCATCACTGCCGACTTGGCGCTCGGCCAGCTGAACAGGAACCGAGGGTTGTACGCACGTCCACACATGCCGTAGTGCCCCGCGCCGTAGCTGGCGCCGATCAGCATGGAAATGTGCGGCACGGTGGAGTTCGACACGGCATTGATCATCATCGACCCGTGTTTGATGATGCCGCCACGCTCGTATTCCTGACCCACCATGTATCCGGTGGTGTTGTGCAAGAACAACAGTGGTGTATTCGAACGGTTCGCCAGCTGGATGAACTGTGTCGCCTTCTGCGCCTCGGCGCTGAACAACACGCCCTGCGCATTCGCAAGAATCCCGATTGGATACCCGTGGATGCGAGCCCATCCGGTGCACAGAGACGAGCCATATTCGGGCTTGAACTCGTCGAACAGGCTGCCGTCGACAAGGCGGACGATCACTTCGCGAGGGTCGAACGGGATCCTCAGATCTCCTGGCACGATTCCGAGCAGGTCGCTCGCCAGGTGGTGCGGATCGACGGACTCGGCGACCGGCCCCGGCCCCTGTTTGCGCCAATTGAGGCGGGCCACGATCCGTCGGCCTATTCGGATGGCGTCCTGCTCGTCGGTCGCATAGTAATCGGCGAGACCCGAGACTCGCGCATGCATCTGGGCGCCACCGAGCGACTCGTCGTCACTGATCTCACCGGTCGCCATCTTCACCAGTGGCGGACCACCGAGGAACACCTTGGACTGACCCTCGATCATCACGGTGTGGTCTGACATCCCTGGCAGATAGGCACCGCCTGCGGTCGAGTTACCGAACACCAGGGAGAGCGTCGGTATGCCGGCTGCACTGAGACGGGTGAGGTCGCGGAACATCGCTCCGCCGGGGATGAAGACCTCCTTCTGCGTCGGCAGGTCTGCGCCGCCGGACTCCACCAGGTTGATCAGCGGCAGCCTGTTCTCGAGCGCGATCTGATTGGCACGCAGGCCTTTGCGCAGGGTCCAGGGGTTCGAGGTGCCGCCGCGCACGGTCGGATCGTTGGCGATGAGCACACACTCGACGCCTTCGACAACGCCGATACCTGTGACGATCGAGGCGCCGACCGGGAAGTCCGAGCCGTAGGCGGCGATCGGTGAGAGTTCGAGAAATGCACTGTCCTCGTCGATGAGCAGTTCGATGCGTTCGCGGGGCAGCAGTTTGCCGCGCTGGCGATGCTTGGCGACCTTCTTCTCACCACCGCCCGCGAGGGCCTGGGCGAAGAGTTCTTCCAGTTCGGCGATCTTGCCGAGCATCGACGCTTCGGCGTCGGTGCGCTCCGGTGCGCTCACGGGTGGTATCCCAATCGTTTGCCGGCCAAGCCGGTGAGTATCTCGGTGGTGCCGCCGCCGATGCCGATGATCCGCATATCGCGGTACTGCCGTTCGACTTCGGTGCCCGTCATGTATCCGGCGCCACCGAAGAGCTGAACGGCCTTGTCGGCCACCCACTCCCCTGCTTCGACAGAGGTGTTCTTGGCGAAGCACACTTCTGCGATGAGGTCGGTCTCGCCGGCCATCGCGGCGTTGACGACCGCGTGGGTGTAGGTGCGGGCGACGTCGATCTTGCGGGCCATCTCGGTCACCGTCTCTTGCACCGACTGCCGGGCGATGAGGGGCTTACCGAACGTCTGGCGTTCGCGCACCCAGGCCAGCGTGAGGTCGAGACATCGCTGCGCGCTCGCGTATGCCTGTACCGACAACCCGACGCGCTCGGTGACGAAGGCCTGCGCGATCTGGAAGAATCCCGAGTTCTCGGCGCCGACGAGGTTCGCAACGGGAACGCGGGCATCGACATACGACAGTTCAGCGGTATCGGATGCGCGCCAACCCATCTTGTCGAGTTTTCGGGTCACGGTGAACCCCGGCGTGCCCTTCTCGACCACGACTAACGACACTCCACCCGCCCCGGCACCGCCCGTGCGTACGGCGGTGACGACGAAGTCCGCGCGCACCCCGGAGGTGATGTAGGTTTTTGCGCCGTTGACGATGTAATCGTCACCGTCACGGACCGCGGCGGTGGTGAGATGCCCGACGTCGCTGCCGCCGCCCGGCTCGGTGATCGCCAGGCTGCCGATCTTCTCACCTGACAGGGTGGGTTGCACCCAGCGTTCGATCTGCGCTCTGTCGTTGGCGGCGATGAGATGGGGCAGTGCGATCCCGCACGTGAGCAGTGAGGAGAACACCCCTCCCGCGACACCGACGTAGTGGAGTTCTTCACCGAGGATGGTCGCGTCGATCAGATCGCCACCAGAACCCCCTGCCTCTTCAGCGAAGCCCAGACCGAGGAGACCGACGTCTGCGGCCTGCTTGTGCAGATCAAGCGGTAGCTCG
Organism: Williamsia limnetica; assembly: GCF_003217475.1. Lineage (GTDB taxonomy): Bacteria > Actinomycetota > Actinomycetes > Mycobacteriales > Mycobacteriaceae > Williamsia > Williamsia limnetica. The sequence goes on from NZ_QJSP01000024.1 coordinate 10,664, forward strand.
CCCTCGCGCTCCCAGTCGTCCTGGTAGGGCAGGATGTGGCGCTCCGCGAATGCCCGCACAGTGCTGCGTAACTGAGCTCGTTCAGGGGTGTTCCAGGCCGGCGCTTCAAGGTTCTTCACTCATTCTCCAAACTCGACAGGTATGGCGACGTGGCGCGAACGCAGCCACTCCCCCAGCCCTTTTGCCTGTGGATCGAATCGGACGTTGTCTGCGACGCCGCGGCCGAGGATGCCCTCGACGACGAAGTTGATGGCCGACAGATTCGGTAGTAGATGTCGCTGCACCTCGAGTCCGGACGCTTCCGGGATCAAGGTCTTGAACGATTCCACGGTCAGAGTTGCCGTCAGCCAATCGAAATGGGAGGGATCGCGCACCCACACACCGACGTTGGCGTTGCCGCCTTTGTCGCCGCTGCGGGCGCCCACGAGCTCACCGAGCGGCGCCCGGCGGGTGGGCCCCCAAGTCGATTCCGGCAACCGCGGGTCGCCGGCGAGATCGTCGGATCCGGGGCTGTCTCGGCGGGCCCGAGGACTCGGCTCGATGATGTGCTCTGAACCGTCGGCGAGGTGAACCCGATGCGACACCGACGCGGCCGGAACGTACCCGGCCTCGAACACCGCGAAGGGCGCGCCCGCGCCCGGTGGTGCGGTCATCGTGAATCCAGGGTAACTCGCGAGCGCCAGTTCGACTGCAACAGAGGAGAACTGTCGACCGACGTTCTTCTGATCAGCGTCTTTCGCGACACACTGCAGTAGCGCACTCGCTTGCTGCTGCGTCGGCGCGTCCGATCGATCGAGCCGCGTCAGCGTCCAGGCGATGTCCGCCGGCCGGGGGTCGAGGGCGGACTCGAACTGGCCACGAACCAGCTCTGCCTTGGCTTCGATGTCCAGCCCGGTGAGCACCATGGTGATCTCGTTGCGGAATCCTGCCAGGTGGTTGAGCGACACCTTGAGAGTGTCCGGCGGAGCTTCGCCGCGAACCCCGGAAACCTGCACGCGATCGGGACCCGCGTCGGTCAACACCACCGAGTCCATGCGCGTCGTGACGTCGGGGCCGAGATACCGCGGGCCGGCGATCTCATACAGCAGCTGCGCGGTCACGGTCTCCACCGTCACCGCGCCCCCGGTGTTCTCGTGCTTGGTGATGATCGAACTGCCGTCGATCGAGATCTCGGCGATCGGGAACCCCGGATGCCGCAGATCGTCGATCTCTGTGAAGAAGGAATAGTTGCCACCGGTGGCCTGCGTGCCGCATTCGATGATGTGTCCGGCGACAACCGCGCCGGCGAGCTGGTCGAGATCGTCTGGGCTCCAGCCGAAATGCGCCACGGCGGGTCCGACGGTCAAGGATGCGTCGGTGACGCGCCCGGTGACGACGATATCGGCGCCCGATTGCAGCGCCGCGGCGATTCCGAACCCACCGAGGTAGGCGTTGGCGGTCAGCGGCGACCCCAGCCCGAGGTCGGCGGCGTCGGCGATGAGGTCGTCTCCGTCGACGAAGGCAATGGTCGCCGGGAGGCCGAGCTTCTCCGCGAGTGCGGTCAACGCGGCGGCGAGACCTGCGGGGTTGACGCCTCCGGCATTGCTTACGATCTTGACGCCCCGGTCAAGCGCGACGCCGAGATTACTCTCCATCTGCCGCAAGAATGTCTTGGCATAGCCGAGCTTTGGATCTTTGAGACGGTCACGCCCGAGGATCAGCATGGTCAGTTCCGCGAGATAGTCGCCGGTCAGGTAGTCGAGATCGCCACCGGTGAGCATCTCTTCGACGGCCGAGAAGCGGTCGCCGTAGAACCCCGACGCGTTGCCGATCCGGACGGCCGCGGTCATCGGCCTCCTCCCGGAGGTCCCGCGAAGCACTGCGCAATCGTCACCCAGTGGGCGGCGTCGGAGCCGATTGTGTCGATGTCCAGCTCATTTCTGTTTCGTCGCTGCGTGACCAGCAAGCAGAAGTCCAGGGCCGATCCGGTCACGCGCTGGTGGGCATCTTCGGGGCCCCAGCTCCAGGTGGAGCCATCCGGCGCCTTCAACTCGATTCGAAAAGCGTCGGAGGGCGGGATCTGCCCATTGACCTGATAAGCGAAGTCGCGGGTCCGAACACCGAGGTGGGCAATCGCTTTGAGCCGGTCGGTCGGTTCCAGCTCGACCCCTAGCGCGTCGGCGATGTCGAGCCCGTGCGCCCACACCTCCATCAAGCGGGCTGTGGCCATCGACGCCGCGGACATCGGCGGCCCGAACCACGGCAGCTTCACGCCCTCCGGGGCGGCGATCAATGCAGCTGCGAGTGCATCGCGGCGTTCGCGCCACTGCCCGAGCAGCAGACTTGTCGGCTTCGCGGCCTCGTCGCGGGCGCCGTCGTCCACGAAGCCGGTCGGGTTCTGCCAGGCGACCTTGAGGATGTCGTCAAAAGCGGTCGGGTCGGTGGCTGCGATACGGGCCTGTTCGTCGGTCCAGGACAGATGCGCGATCTGGTCTCTGACCCTCCATCCGACAGCCGGAGTCGCTGAGTCCCAACCCTCTTCGGACAAGTCGGCCACCAGACCGTCGACGACGTCGGTCTCGGCAGACAGGTCTGCCACCAATGTGCGAACGATGCTCACGCCGCCAGCATCACACGGCCGACTCCCAAAAGCAAGCACTGGTGCTTGTTTATGGAAGTGGGCCACATCCCGGCGCGAGTTTCGGCACGCTCGACGCGAGTTTCGGCACGCTCGACGGAACCACCACGGTCTCGCGGCCCCGCACGTTCTGGACTGAGGAGGAGCGAGCGGAGCGATACAGAACCACCACGGTCTCGCGGCCCCGCGTTGTCTGGACAGACGAGGAGCGAGCGCAGCGATGCGACCGACGAGGGAAGAACGTGCGATCAGGGCCGCGACGACCCAGCGAGCGAGCGAGCAAATCCAACACCATCGGCTGATGCTTGGGTGAGTAGTTTTCCGTCTGAATCGGTCATCGTCGCGATGACTGAACTGATCCGTCGGCCCGACTTCACCTGGCTGACGGTGATGGTGAGGTCGCCGGCGTCGAGGGCCGGTGAGCGGAGGAAGCTTGCGGTGATGTCGCTGATCCGGTAGCGACCGCCGGCGGGAGCGGACAGTTCTGCAGCCAGTGAGCACGCCTCGGACATCATGGCGATCACGATCCCGCCGTGCATCGTCCCCATCTGATTTGCCATGGCGGCACTCGGGGTTGCCCGGACCTCGATGTCCGTCTCACCGACTGACGACACTGCAATCCCGAGGACTTGCGCGATCGGCCCCGGCGCCACTGTCCCGTCGATCAGTCCGAGCAGTATTCCCCTGCCCGTCAGGTCGGGATCGAGCGTCACCGGCGCCGGGGATGTCGCCGAGTCGGTCGCCGAAGCCACTGCATCGCGGCGCGGTATCTCACCGGTCGCCCTGCTCACCACCACCGCGCGGGCTGTTGCCACACAGACCACCGCGCCGCTCGCGTCGTCCACGAGCTCGGCGTAGGTGGTGCCGTGACCTTCGACTGCGCCGACCACGCGGCCTCTCCCGATGACATGTGCACCTGCCGTCACCGGGATCGTCGCGGACAGGGACAGCCGCGACTGGACGCAGGCCGTTCCCGGGGGTTGTGAGTGGTAGAAGCTCGAGCCGCCGACGATTTCTGCGAGCGTCGCGATCGCTGACAGGCCGATGTCACCGCGATGGTCCGCCAGGTCGGCGCCGACGGTTTGTCGCAGCACCGTTCCGTAGGGCTCTCCGGGCATGGACGTGATGGCCAGGGTTGCCATGGGGTCAGGTGCTTCAGTCATGACTGAACTCCTACCACGTGGCGGATGAACTCATTCGGTGACGAGCGTTGCCAGCTCCGCGAGGGTGTAGGGAGGTTCGTCGTCGTGGCCGCGATACGCCACGAACGAGGGCTCGAAGGCCGGGTATCGACCGATGAATCCGCCGGCGGCGCTGTAGATCTGGCCGGTGATACCGGCGGCGAGGTCACTCGCCAGATAGGTGTAGAGCGGAGCCACGTATTCGGGCGGCGCCGGATCGAGCGCGGCGTCGCGGGTGCCGGCATCGAGCAGACCCCGCTCGAACAGCTCGTTGATGTGAGCCTCGTACTCGGGTCCCGTCGACAGTCGTGTCTTGCCGCCCGGGCCCACCACGTTCACTCTCACGCCGTGTGGCTTCAGGTCGGCGGCAAGCGCCACCGAGAGGCTGTTGACGCCGCCCTTCCCCGCTGGATATCCGGTGCCGCCGAAACTCCCGCCAGACGCAGCGGAGCCCGTGGTGACGATTGCACCCGATCCCTGCCGCACAAGAGTGGGGGCGGCAGCTTTCGCCAGCTCGAAGGTGCTGACCAGGTGGGCATCGAGTTGGGCGAAGAACTCGTACGTGCTCATCGTGAGGATCGATGAACCCTCGGGCTCCGCCACCCCTGCACAGTTGATGACGACATCGAGGCCACCGAACTCGCCGACCGACGTCTCCATCAGTTGGTGCGCCACGTCTTCGTCGGCGACATTTCCCACGACGGGGACGGCCCGCCCGCCTGCGCCGACCACCTCATGCGCGGCCGCTGTGGTGGTCGCATCGTCGCGTCCGTTGACGACCACCGACGCACCCTCGGCAGCAAGCGCTTTCGCAACGGCAAGACCGATACCGCGACTCGAACCAGCCACCACTGCGCGTTTGCCGAGCAGATGCTGTGTGCTCACGCCGCTCAGGTACCTGCCGTCACCGGAGTGATCGACAGAGGAATTCCGCGGCCACGGTCCTCGAACTCGAACGTTGCGCCGCCACTGAAACGGGCTATCGCAACTTCCCCGAGTTCTTTCGCCAGCGGTTCGCCGTGGGCGATCTCGATCACCAGGTCTTCGCCGTCCGCGTAGCCGGATACCCCGGACCAACTGGGGTCGACGGCAGTCGCCATCGCCAACACGGGCTCGAGGTGCCCGGGGTCGAGGTGTGCCAACCATCCGTCATCCACGACGGCGTCGGAGTTACGGGGCAACCTCACCCTCACGATGGCGTCTTTGCCCGAGCCGACCGTCTCGACCTCGACTCCGCTGTACTGCACAGGTCCCAGAATCGGATGCAGTCGCAACACCGTCGCCAGATCCTCGGCCTCTCGGTCGAGACCGAGGCTCTGACGCAGCCGATCAGCGGTCAGCCCGCTGATGCCGGTGAGCTGTTTCCGGAAGATCTCGATGGCGCCGTCCTCGTCGGTCTTGCCGCGTACCGACATCAGGAACCCGAGGGCGAGTAACTGATGTTGCAGCGCAACCTCTTCTGCGATGCGCACCAGCGCCGAATGCGACCAGTCCTCGAACCTCAGGTCCTCCCAGACCGGGCCCAGGTAGTCATCATGGCCCTCGCCACCGGGTTCGATCGCGGACAACTCGGCGGCGGCGGCCCGAGTGCCCGACATGATGATCGATTCCGGGGGCAGCGGCAACTCATCCCGGTCGGGTTCGATCGTCACCGTCCAGGCGCAGTGCGGATGCTGATCCTGCGGCCTGCGCGGTGGCCGGTGGATCGGGCGGATCCGGGCGCGCCGATTGGTGGCGATGGCGGTGGCGTCGAACGTCGGGTCTTCGATGTCGTGGCACATCGAGGTGACGTAGTCGTCCCCCATCGGCTCGACATCCATCAGTGCGCCACAGTGATTGAGTACGAACTCGCCGTGGTACTCATCGAAGATCGTGTAGCGGAAGTCCATGAACTGCGGTGGCGCGCCGATGTCGAGTTGCAGACATTTGAACATGTCCGCCACCCCGTCTCCGTCGATCTTCAAGGCGGTACGCATCCGCTTGGTGTAGACGGGGCTTGCTGCCATCCATTCCTCGATGGCGATCTGGGCCATTGTCTCGCGCCCGAAAGCTGCGATGCAGTGCGCCATTCCGGATCGATCGATCAACTGTCCCGACAACAGGAGTTCGGGTACCAGCTTGGCCAGGGTCATGCGATCAAGGGCTGCGTACGACATTCTCAGATCACCACATCGGGACCGGTGATTTGCCGAGTGGGTACCAACCCGGCAGCAGCTCGGTGGCATTGACGACGCGGTCGATCCGGCCCTGCATGCCTTTGCTCATCACACCGTCGGTCATCATCTCCATGAACAGCGCGGTGACGTTGCCGTAGTCGAAGAAATCACGCTGCCAACCCCATTTGAAGTCGCCGGCATACTTGAACCAGCTGCCCTGGATGCCCTCCAGACCGTAGTGCGATCCGTCTGGGCGGGTTGCCTCGAAGATCTGCTTCCAAAGTCCGAGCATGTCGCCGGTCTTCTCGTCGATCACCCACGACTGATAGGGGTAGGTCCAACCGTCGAGCCCGTCCATCTCGTACCCGATGGCGTAGTCACGGATCTGATCGCGACCGATGGCCATGAAGTCGTGCTTTGCGCCGTAGTTCCAGCCATAGGTTGCGTCTTCGGTGTAGAACTCGGCCAGCGGACGCCAATCACCGGCCTTCTCGCAATCGCTGTTTCCCTGCAACCAGCGCTCGACCATCTCATCGAGTTCCGCACGATCAAAAGCCATGACAATGACCAACTTTCATTCTTCGACAATTCTGAGGGCTTGCGTCGGACAGTAGCGCACGGCGCGCTCCACGTCCGCCAAATGACTGCTATCAGGTTGTGAATCAAGCAGTTTCACAGATTCACGCTCTGCTTCGAACAGGTCCGGGGCTTCCATCTCGCACATTCCGTGCCCCTGACACAAATCGAGATCCACTTCGATCTTCATTCCGAACACCTCCACCAGAGCTCGGCGCCGACTACTTGGAACGTTTGCGATACTTGACCTTGCACGGCTGCGCGAGCTGCACCACCATCTTCGAGTGGTCGTTCTTGTACGACTCCGAGGGCTGGGCCATCTCGAACTCGTAATTCTGCAGGAGCACCGAGAAGATCGCCTTGAGCTGCATGATCGCGAACTGTGCGCCGACACAGCGGTGGCGGCCCGCGCCGAACGGGATCCAGGTCCAGCGGTTGACGAGATCCTCCTGGCGCGGCTCGAGATAGCGATCGGGGTCGAACGCGTCAGGGTTGGGGAAGTCCTCGGGCAAACGGTTGGAGATCGCCGGAGACACCGCGATCGACTGGCCGGGTTCGAGGTGGAAATCTTCGACTTCGAAGTCGTTCTGAACCACCCGCATCAAGACGATCAACGGTGGGTGCAACCGGAGCGCTTCTTTCAGCGCAGACTCGAGCTTCGGTATCTGGCGCATCGCACCGAAGCTGTATTCCGCACCGTCCGAATAGATCTCGTCCAGCTCGGCGGTCACCTGCGTCATATACTCCGGATGCCGCAGCAACTCGATCAACGTCCACGCGGCGGTACCCGATGTGGTGTGGTGGCCCGCGAACATCATCGAGATGAACATGCCGGTGATGGTGTCCGCAGTGAATCGAAGGTTGCCCTCGTCATCCCGGATCGAGATGAGGACATCGAGGAGGTCTTTGTCCTCATCGGTGGCAGGCTCTCCGGCGATTCTGGTGTCCATGATCTCTTGGACCAGCTCCACCAGCCCTTTCCGGGCGGCATCGCGCTTGCGGAAGCTCTCGATGTCGGCGTAGGCGTCGACGTACGCGATCGGGTCGGTGCCCTTTTCCAGGTCGTGGTAGAGATGCGCGAAACGCCCGTCGAGTTGCTCACGGAACTTCTTGCCCACCAGGCATGCCGACGAGGTGTAGATGGTCAGCTCCGCAAAGAACTCGAGCAGATCGATTTCGCCCTCATCACCCCAGTTGGCGATGATGCGCTCGGTCTCCAGAGGAATCGTGATCGCGTGCTGTTTCATGTGGGCGCCTTTGAGCGCCTGGTTGTGCAACATCTCCGACCGGCGCTCGGGGCTGGCATCGAACACGACGCCCTCGCCGAAGATCGGGGTCATGAACGGATAGGCAGCCGCCTGGTCGAGATCCTCCTCGGAGGCGCGGAAGAAGGCTTCGTTGGCGGCCGCTCCTGACACGAGCGCCACCTCGCGGTCGGCGAGCTGGAAGACACCGACGTCGCCGCACTCTTCACGGACCCGCCAGAACAGGCCGATCGGATCGGTCGAAAGTTCTTCGAGGTGTCCGTGTTCGCCTTCGCCACCGGATACGCGCTTCGGCTTCGTGAGGGTCATTTCTTCTTGTCTCCTTCGATGCGTGGGACCGGGGCTTCGGCCTCGACCTCGACCAGGCGCATGTGCGCTCCTCGAGGCATGGAAACGATCGTCAAGATTGCTGTGGCCAGATGTTCTGGTTTGAGGAAGTTGCTGTGGCGGGCCAGCCCGAAAGGAATCCAGTCATTGAGCACGGACTCGGCGACCTCCGGTGTGAAGTTCATACCCATACCCGTCATCACCTGACCGGGGCGAACGAGACTGGCGCGCACACCGGTGCCTTCGAGTTCCATCTGCGCCACCTCGGCGAGCCCCTCGACTCCGCGTTTGGCGGCTACGTAGGCGCCCATCTGCGGGCGGGGACGCATCACGACGTCTGAGCTGATGAACACGAAGTCGCCTCGACGCCTGGAGATCATCTCGGGTGCGACGCGCCGGTACAGGCGCTGCGCCCCGAGCAGGTGGACGTTGACCTGAGCGGCGAAATCGTCGTTGGTGATCTCGTGCGAACGGCCCGGATCGAGGTCGCCGGCACCCGATACCACGATCTCGGCCGGGCCCAGTTGCGCTTCGGCCTTGGTGACGAACTCATCGATCGATGCGGTGTCAGTGATGTCCAGTGGTAACGCAACCGCCTCGCCGCCGGCCTCGTTGATCTGGTCGACGAACTCCTGGGATTTGTGAACTCGCCGGGCGCCCAGCGCAACCGGGTGTCCGGCGGCACCGAGCATGACGGCGGTCGCCGCACCGATGCCGGACGACGCGCCGGCCACGAGCACGGGTCGCCGGGTGGGCTGGGGTTCGAAACGCGGCATCAGCGGGCCTTCACTTTCATGGGTAGTGATGCGAATCCACGGACGTTCACCGAATGCACGCGCTCGGCGTTGGCGATGTCGATATCGACCTGATTGATCGACTCGACGATCTGACCGAGCGCAACGTTCGATTCGAGCCTGGCCAGATGGGCGCCGAGGCAGAAATGCGTTCCCAGACCGAAGCTGGTGAGCGTCTGCGAACTGTCCCTGCCGATCTCGTAGCGGTCGGCGTTCTCGAAGACGTCGTCGTCGCGATTGGCCGAACCCAGGAGCAGCAGTACGCGTTGGCCCGCCGGGATGGTGTACCCGCCGTACTCGACATCCTCCATGACCCTGCGCACCACGATCTGGGTCGAGTTGTCGTAGCGCAGTGTCTCCTCGGTCCATGCCGGGACCGCTTCGGGATCGGCCATGGGGATTGCGAGCTGGTCGGGGTATCGCCAGCCCCAATACACGGCATTGGCAAGCAGTTTGGTGGTCGTCTCGTTGCCCGCGACGATCATGAGGATCATGAAGCCGATGATCTCGTCATCGGTGAGTCTGGTCTTCTCACCCGTCTCGTCGTCGAGGATCTCTGCGTCGAGCAGCGCCGAGACGAGATCGGTGCCGGGGTTCTTGCGGCGATCGACGAGCAATTCGCTGTAATAGCGGGTCAGTTCGAAGTAGGCGTAGACGGCCGCTTCCGGGACGTCGAACACGCCCTCCTCGCGGTGGATCAGCAGGTCCGACTGGGTACGCAGGTGGGCCCGGTCGGCGACCGGCACATCGAGCAGTTCCGACACGACATCCATCGGTAGCAGGCCCGCGAACTCGGTCACATAGTCGAACTCGCCCATCTCGAGGCAGCGATCCCAGTGCTGGTGGGTGAGTTCGGCGATCCGCTCTGCCAGCTCGCCGATCCGTTTCGGTGTGAAACCTTTCGACACCAGTTTGCGGATACGCATGTGCTTCGGATCGTCCAGTGCCAGAAAGGACATCGACTTGTGAGCGTCAGGTCCGTAGGCGGCAGGGTCCATCGACACGCCCCAGCTGTTGGACAGCCGGGTCGCATCTCGGAAACCGTTGCGCACGTCTTCATGCTTCGCGAACGCCCAGAAGTCCATGTCGGCGTTGTGATAGACCGGCGCCTCGGCACGGAGCCGGGCATAGGTCGGGTAAGGATCTTCGTGAAAGTTGTAGTCATACGGGTCGAACGGGAGCGGTTCACGAAGGTTCGGGGTCTGCATTCCTGCGGTCATCGGTTCTCCAGCAGTAGGTTTGCCGCGGCGACAAGCCGATCGGCGATGGCGGAATAAGTTTCGTAGCCCATCCCGGCGCGGACGAGCGCGCCGGAGTACAGCATTTCGAGTGCTTCGAGGAGACTTTCATCGGCCGGCGCCCCGGTGTCGGCGACCAGAGCCGACGAGAGTCGTTGGCGGATCAGCACGCCGATACGAACCCGCAGATGCTCGACGTCGGGGTCCGATCCCAGTAGAGATGCCGTGACCGCGCGTGCGAGTTGATTGTCATCCTCCACCGCGAGCGATACCGAGCGCAGCACCACCGCTACCCGCTCGGCGCGGGGCAGCGTCGGATCGGGCTCGACGATCTCCTCGGCCAGCCGCCGCCAGAACAGCTCGGCGACCACATGGCCTTTCGAACTGAAGTAGGTGTAGGCGGTCGCGGGCGCGACTCCGGCACGCTTGGCCACCGACCGCACCGTCAGCGCGTCGTAGCCGACGTCGCGGAGTACCTCGACCGCGGCCTCGGTGAGCTTGTTCACCGTGTCCGCCTGCGCGGTGGTGAGCCTGCGGCGAGTGGATTCGAAAGAAACCGGACTGGACATGGACACTGACATTACACTAGGTTCAAACGCGAGTCCAGACACCTGTCCAGAAGGAGGCGATCGGCGATGACGCTGAAGCCAGAAAACAGCTCCGAGCTGTTGATAGACGGTAAATTGGTCCCGGGATCCGGCGGCACCTTCGACATCATCAACCCCGCCACCGAGGAGGTGATCGGACAGGCCGCCGATGGCACCGCCGCTGACATGGACGCGGCGATCGCGGCTGCGCGCACCGCCTTCGACACCACCACGTGGTCACGTGATCCGGCTTTCCGCGCCAAGTGCCTACGCCAACTGCGCGATGCGTTGCAGGGCCACGTCGACGAACTCCGTGAGATCACGATCGCAGAGGTCGGCGCACCACACTTCCTCACCTCGGGCCCACAGCTCGAGGGCCCCATCGCAGACCTGGGCTACTTCGCCGATCTCGCCGAGAACTACGAGTGGAGTTCCGATCTCGGCCGGGCGAAGCCGATGGGCATCAAAAACGATCGGGTCGTGCAACGCGAGGCCGCAGGTGTCGTCGGCGCGATCACGCCGTGGAACTTCCCGCACCAGATCAATTTCGCCAAGATCGGCCCTGCACTGGCGGCCGGGTGCACCGTCGTCCTCAAGCCGGCACCCGACACCCCGTGGTGTGCGGCGCTGGTGGGCAAGATCATCGCCGAGGAAACCGACATGCCGGCGGGAGTCATCAACATCGTCACCTCGAGCGACCACAGCGTGGGAGCGCTCTTGTCGACCGATCCCCGTGTCGACATCGTCTCGTTCACCGGTTCCACTGCCACCGGCAAGAAGGTGATGATCGCCGCGGCCGAGTCACTCAAGCGGGTGTTCCTCGAACTGGGCGGCAAGTCGGCGTTCATCGTCCTCGACGACGCCGACCTCGCCTCGGCCTGCTCGATGGCCGGATTCTCCGTGGTCACACACGCCGGTCAAGGATGCGCCATCACCACCCGACTGCTCGTGCCACGCGAAAAATATTCCGAGGCAATCGGTTACGTGCGCGACAGCATGGCCGGCCTCCCAGCAGGCGATCCGGCCGACCCCGGGACCATTTGCGGACCGGTGATCTCTGCAGTGCAACGTGACCGCGTCGAGAGCTACATCCAGCTCGCTCGCGACGAAGGCGGCACCATCGAGATCGGCGGCGGACGGCCCACGAACAAGGACAAGGGCTACTTCATCGAGCCGACGCTGATCTCCGGTGTCGAGAACTCCGCCCGGGTCGCACAGGAAGAGATCTTCGGTCCCGTCCTCGTCATCATCCCGCACGATGGCGACGACGACGCGATCCGGATCGCCAACGACTCCCCCTACGGGCTGTCCGGCGCGGTGTGGGGTACCGACCCCGACCGGATCAAGAAGGTGGTCGACGGCGTCCGCACCGGAACCATGAGCATCAACGGCGGTATCTGGTACTCCGCCGACATCCCCTTCGGCGGCTACAAGCAGTCCGGGATCGGTCGCGAGATGGGCGTGGCCGGCTTCGAGGAATACCTGGAAACCAAAGCCATCGCGACACCAGCATAGGGAGCAGAACACAGTGAGCAACAATCGATTCGAAGGCAAGACAGCCATCGTCACCGGAGCGGCCGGCGGCATCGGCGAGGTCTACGCACGCCGACTGGCCGCCGAGGGTGCCAACGTCGTGGTCGCCGACCTCAACGACGAGGCGGGCAAGCAGGTCGCAGCAGACCTCGGTGGGCTCTACGTCAACACCGACGTCGCCGACCCGGGGTCCGCGCAGGCCCTGGCCACCGCGACCCTCGATGCATACGGACAGATCGACTACCTGGTCAACAACGCCGCGATCTACGGCGGAATGCAGCTCGACTTCCTCATCACCGTGCCCTGGGACTACTACAAGAAGTTCATGAGCGTGAACCTCGACGGCGCACTCAACGTGACCCGCGCCGTATACGGGCACATGAAGCCCGGCAGTGCGATCGTCAACCAGTCCTCTACCGCGGCGTGGCTCTACAGCGGTTTCTACGGACTCGCGAAGGTCGGCGTGAACGGATTGACCCAGCAGCTGGCCACCGAACTCGGCGGATCCGGCATTCGCGTCAACGCGATCGCACCGGGGCCGATCGACACCGAGGCCACCAAGTCGACCACCCCGGGCAACATGGTCAAGGACATGGTCGCCAAATTGCCGCTGTCCCGCATGGGAACTCCGGACGATCTGGTCGGCATGCTGCTGTTCCTCCTCTCCGACGAGGCGAGCTGGGTCACCGGCCAGATCTTCAATGTCGACGGCGGACAGATCATCCGGTCATGAGCGAGCAGACTGCGGTCGGGTTCATCGGGCTCGGCAACATGGGTTTGCCGATGGCGCAGAAACTCGCCGCGTGGCCCGGCGGATTGGTGTTCGCCGACCTGAATCCGGACGTCGATGTGCCGGGTGCAACGCGAGCAGGTTCCGCCGCGGAAGTCGCCAAGGCAGCGAGCGTCATCGGCGTCACGGTGCTCAACGACGAGCAGGTCGTGTCGGTGGTGCGCGGGCCGAACGGCATCCTCGAGACTGCGGCGCCCGGCACCGTGATCGCGATCCACTCGACGATCAGTCCCCAGACGGCGGTCGACCTGGAGAAGCACTGTGCCGAGCAGGGTGTTGCCCTGGTCGACGCACCGGTGTCCGGTGGTGCAGACGGAGCGAAACAGGGCCGCCTCGCCATCATGGTCGGTGGCGATCGCGAGGCATATCTGAAGCTCAAGGAGCCCTACGGGCTCATGTCCGACATGATGATCCACGCCGGACCCGTAGGTGCCGGGACCAAGATGAAACTGGCCCGAAACCTCTTGCACTTCATCGCTTTCACAGCGACGACCGAGGCCTCCCGACTTGCCGAAGCCGCAGGGGTCGACATCGTCAAACTCGGCAAGGTCGTGCGCCACACGGACGCGATCACCGGCGGCGCCGGGGCCATCATGCTGCGCGACAGCACTGCACCGATCGAACCGGACGACTTCTGGTACGACATCTTCACGCACGTGCGAGGCCTGGGAGAGAAGGATCTCGGACTGGCGCTGCAACTCGGCGCCGAGTTGGGGGTCGAACTCCCACTCGGTGAAATCTCTCTGCAACGGTTCGCCGACGGCTTGGGTGTAGGAAAGGACAACACATGACGACAGAGGAAACATCTGAGCAGCGCCAGAAGGGTCTGGACATGATGTCCAGGGTCTACGGCTGGGAGATGAAGGACGGGCCGGGAGACTTCTTCGCGCACACCGCCGACCATCTCTTCGGTGAGGTGTGGACGCGGGAGGGACTCTCGATCCGGGATCGTCGGCTACTGCTGCTGGGCGCATTGGCGGCGACCGGCCAGACCGACGTCGCGGAGATCCAGGCCGGGGCGGCCCTGGGCAACGGAGAGCTCGACGGCGACCAACTACGCGAGATCGCACTCTTCCTCTGCTACTACATCGGGTGGCCACAGGGCACCCGACTGAACTTCATGTTCGGCGATGTCATCGGCAAGTACGAGAAGGCACAGCGAAAAGAGGCCGAAGGCAACGGGGCTCGGCCGAGTTCATGACGTTCTTCGCGACGCGGTACGACTTCCGGGCGCCGGGCGCGTCGCCGACCGCACGAGCAGAACTCTTCGCTCGTGCGGTCGAGCAGGTCAAATACCTAGATACGCACGGTCAGGACGTCGTGATGCTCTCGGAACATCACGGCTCTCCTGACGGATATCTCCCGAATCCCTTGATGGTGGCCTCGGCGTTCGCGGCCGCCACCTCGCGGATCATGCTCACCGTCTCGGCCGTCGTCGTCAACCTCCATCACCCGTTGCGTCTCGCCGAGGACATTGCGCTGCTCGACCACCTCAGTGGCGGCCGGGTCTCGTACACGCTGGGTCTGGGTTATCTACCACAGGAATATGCTCAGCTCGGTGCCCCGTGGCGGACCAGAGGCGCCGACATCGAGCGGGCGATCACGGTTCTTCGACAAGCCTGGACAGGCGAGGAGTTCGAGTTCGAAGGCCGCACCGTCAGGGTCACACCCACTCCCCTCACCCAGCCCCATCCCATGCTCTTCTACGGCGGCGGCTCCCGCGCCGCGGCGCTACGCGCAGCCAGACTCGACCTCGGTTTCCAGCCCCAGGTCGCCGATCCCGAACTGCGTGAGATGTACGACGCAGAATGCCGGGCACACGGCCGAGAGCCGGGCTTCATGATGACCCCACCCCAGGGGCCGTCGACGGTTTTCTGCGCAGCGGATCCGGACCGCTTCTGGAGTGAGTACGGCGAGTACCTCCTCGCCGACGCCAAGGCCTACGATGCCTGGCACGGCGACCACGCGTCCCACGTCCGCGACAGCTCGTCGACGGTGAGCGAATTACGCAGCGGCACAGGTTACGTGGTGTGCACCCCGGATGAGCTCATCGAACGGTGCCGGAGCAGAGAGTTCCGCCTCGTCACCAGTCATCCACTCTGCGGAGGGATGCCGGCGACGCCTTCATGGGAAAGCGTCAACCTCATCGGCGAGAAGGTGATCCCCGCCCTGGTGCCCTAACGCCGTGACGCTCTGGTGCTCTCGTGTTCGGATGCCACGAGCGACGCCGCGAATGCCGCGATGGCGGCGCCCGTGACGTTCGGCTGGATGAGGGGGAACAAGTGGCTTGCACGGGGTATCACCGTGAGGTTGGCATTCGGTGAGACGGCCGTGAATCGGCGTTCGTTCACCCGGAACTGATCCCAGCCGCCGTTGACGAACTCGATCGGCCCCGGATAGTGCGCCAATTCGCCAAGGGCGTCGAACCGGGATACCTCGGCGACAACATCCTTGATCGAGGCCAACGCCAGTCCGCCGATCTCCATGTCGTCGGATACCTGTCGTCCGACGGCTGCACGGGTCAGCCACCGACTCATGGTTGCGGCTTGTTCGGGCAAGTACGCGGTCGCAGCCCCGAAGGCACGAAACGGTGTGGCGAGAAGCCGGCTGGGCTGGGCCGTCGAGCACATGGCGACCAGACCCGCCACGAGTTCGGGACGCCTACCCGCTGTCGCCATCGAGACATACCCGCCCATCGACATCCCGGCCACCACCGCAGGCTGACCGAGAGTCTCGATGGCTGCGACAACAGTGTCCACGGCGCCAGCGAGGGTGAAAGTCTCGTCCCGACGCGAACCATGACCGGGTAAGTCGGGGAACACCACCTGTCGGTCGGGTATCGCCGCGGCGATCCGGTGCAGTGATGCACCGCTGACGCGAATCCCATGGACAAGGACCACCGGCGTAGGTGCGGGCACAGACACGTCGTCAGTATGCCCGGACTGCGGATCTGCAGGCATCTTCAGCGTGAACAGCAGCAATGGGTAACGTGAAGAACTGTGTCTGAACCCGAAGCGCTGACCCTCGCCGAGGCAGGTGCCGTTCGCACTGTCTGGCAGCAACTCGACCTGCCGGGGCTTGTCGACGTGCACACCCACTTCATGCCGAAATCGGTCATGGACAAGGTCTGGGCGTACTTCGATTCGGTGGGTCCGATGGTGGGCCGCGAATGGCCGATCACCTACCGCGCCGATGAGACCCGGCGCGTCGAAGTACTGCGCGACTTCGGCGTCCGGGCGTTCACGTCCATGATCTATCCGCACAAGGCGGAGATGGCGACCTGGCTCAACAGCTGGGCGGCCGATTTCGCAGCACATACCCCCGAATGCCTGCACACGGCGACGTTCTACCCGGAACCCTCTGCACCGGACTATGTGGTCGCCGCCATCGAATCCGGCGCGAAGATCTTCAAGTCCCACATCCAGGTCGGCAATTACAGCCCCGTGGATCCATTGCTCGACGGTGTCTGGGCCGCCATCTCCGACGCCGAGGTTCCCGTGGTGATCCATTGCGGATCCGGTCCGGCACCTGGAGAGTTCACCGGGCCGCAGCCGATCGGCGACCTGCTACGCGCGTTCCCGCGGCTCCCGCTCATCATCGCCCACATGGGGATGCCCGAGTACGACGACTTCCTCGATCTGGCGGCCACGTACGAGAACGTGCACCTCGACACCACCATGGCGTTCACCGACTTCGCCGAGGAGGACGCCCCGTTCCCCGTGAACTCGAGGCAGAAGCTTCGTGATCTCGGTGACCGGATCCTGTGGGGCAGCGACTTCCCCAACATTCCGTACACCTACACCAGCGCACTCGATGCCGTGATCCGGCTCGACCTCGGCGACGACTGGGTTCGTGGGGTACTGCACAACAACGCCGCCCGGCTGTTCGACATCGCCTGACCCCGCAGAACCACATGTTCCAGGCAAAACCACACGTTGCAACGTGTGGTTTTGCCTGAAACATGTGGATTTGCAAGGGGTTTCAGGTCTGAGCGGCCGCCCGCGCCGCAATCCGCGCCTGCACCTCGGGCCGACGCAGCGGAGGCACCGTCTTGGGTGGCTGGCGCCGGGCAGGCAGCGCCTGCAGCAACTCCGTGGTCGCCGCGGTCACCCGCTGCACCGCGAGTTCGAACGCGTCGACGCTGGCCGCTGATGGCTTCTGCACGCCACTGACCTTGCGCACGTACTGACGCGCCGCCGCTTCGATCTCGACGCCGGTCGCAGGCGGTTCCAGTCCACGCAGTTCAGTTATGTTGCGGCACATGACTCTCCTTCGATCTCACTCCGAAATCTTGACTACCGCCTTGCCGAAGATCTTGCCATTGGCGAGGTCGTCGAGCGCCTGGGGCAGCTGGTCCAGCGTGTAGGTGACGTTGACCGGGGGACGCATCCCATCGGCGACCATGGCGGTCAGGTCTTCATGCAACTGCGCAGGCAACGCCGGATGGGTGCGCACGTACTCACCCCAGGCCGCGCCTGTCACGGAGATGTTGCGGAACAGGACGCGGTTGAGCTTCACGGTCGGGATTCCGCCTGCGGCGAAGCCGATGACCACGAATCGGCCATCCGGTGCGACCTGACGCAGCGCCTCGTCGAACACCTCGCCGCCGACCGGATCGATGAGCACATCGACGCCGCTGCCGGTGAGCTCCTTGATCTTTGCGCCCCACCCCTCTTCGAGCTGAACGACCTCGTCGGCACCGACAGAACGGAGCAGTTCCTCGGCGCCCTTCCGGTGCACGATGGCGATGACCCTCGCACCCATCGCTTTTGCGACCTGGATGGTCGCGACCCCGACGCCGCCCGCGCTGCCCAGCACCCCGACGGTCTCCCCCGGCTGCAGGTTCGCTCGTGTCTTGAGCGCGAAGATCGCGGTCTGCAGATTGATGCCCATCGCAGCACCCTCGTCGAAGCTCAGTTCTGGTGGGATCCGCAGCAGCTGGTCCGGGGCAGCAACCACCTTTTCCGCGAAACCGCCGACGATGGACATCACCTGGACGCGGTCGCCGACGGAGAACCCCGACCCTGCCGGCGCCTGCGCGACGACGCCGGCGACCTCGGTGCCCGGCGTGAACGGCACCGGCACCTTGAGTTGATACTTGCCCTGGCTCATCAACAGGTCGGGAAAACACACGCCGCACGATTTGACGTCGACCAGGACCTGATCGTCGTTCGGTACCGGGTCAGGGACCTCGCCAAGGGTCAGTCCACTCGGGCCGGTTTCTTCGTTGAGTATCTGCGCCTTCATAAAGGACAACCCTACGCGGGAGTGCCGATAGCATCACAGGTATGACATCAGTACCCGAGACACGCACCGATCAGCCGTCCGAGCGCCACCTCCAGGTCGCCGCCGACGCCCCGGGGTTCATGCCGATCGACGAGGCAATAGCCCTCTATCAGGTTGCAGCACAATATTTGTCACTCGACGATTCCGTCGCTATCGGCGTCGAGATCGGTACGTACTGCGGCAAATCGACCGTCTTCCTCGGTGCCGCTGCACAGCCGGTGGGCGCCACCATCGTCACCATCGACCACCACCGGGGCTCCGAGGAGCACCAGCCCGGCTGGGAGTACCACGACACCTCACTGGTCGACCCGCACACGGGCAGACTCGACACCTCCGCCCGCTTCCGGAGAACGATGTGGGACGCCGGGCTCGACGACACCGTCATCGGCCTGCTCGCGACGTCGACGGCGGCCGCGAAGGTGTGGGGCCGGCCCGCCGACTTCATCTTCATCGACGGTGGTCACAGCAGCGAGGCAGCCCAGAACGACCTGGCGGGCTGGGCGCCGTGGGTGCGCGTCGGCGGCGCCCTGCTGATCCACGATGTGTTCCCCGACCCCGCGGACGGGGGACGGCCGCCGTTCGAGATCTACGAGAAGGCGCTCGGCACCGGGCAGTTCACCGAGGTCGGCGTCCAGGGCTCCCTACGGGTGCTGCGACGGGACTCCGGAGAGCCCGGTCAGCCGCTCTTCTGATTCCGGACCGGCAGTCGATGGACCCGCACGTCGAGCACGGAGTCGTCGTCGATGGTGGCCGTCATATACGTGCAGTGCGGCTGCCTGCGGCGATCGGTGGGTGATCCCGGATTGAGCAGGCGCAGGCCGGTGTCGCTGGTGGTGTCCCAGGGGATGTGACTGTGTCCGAAGACGAGCACGTCGGTGTCGGGATAGGCAAGGGACATCCGCTTCTCGCGCCCCGCCGACGGCCCCGTCTCATGGGTCACGGTGAACCGCAGGCCCCCGAGTTCGACATCGACGCGCTCGGGCATGCGTCCGCGAAGGTCGTCGCCGTCGTTGTTTCCCCAGCACGCGACCAGTCGCCGGGAGCGCGCCTGGAGGGCTTCGAACGATGCCAGGTCCACCCAGTCGCCGGCGTGGATGACCACGTCGGCGACCTCGACCGCGTCCCAGACCGGCGCGGGCAGATCTCGCGCACGCTTCGGGATGTGAGTGTCAGAGATCAGTAGAAGATCCACTGGTCGAATTTAGCTTGCGGGCGCCCAGATAGGCACCCTCGACCAGCGATGGATCGCGACGTAGAACCGCGGCAGCTTCTTCGAGCGCAATCTCACCATGGACCAGGATCACGGCACGATCGGCCACCTCGAGTGCCAGATGAACATGCTGTTCCACCAACACCACGGCCGTCCCCCGTTGCTCGGCGACCGTTCGCAAGATCGGCAGAATCGACTCGACGACGACGGGCGCCAACCCCATGCTCAGTTCGTCGATCAACAGCACCTTGGGCTGCTGGATCAGTGCGCGCCCGATGGCCAGCATCTGCTGCTCGCCCCCGGAGAGTTGCCCGGCGTCGACCTTCAGTCGCGCTGCGAGGGCGGGAAAGTACTCGAGGACCTCGCCGAGGGCCTGCTTGCCACGCGTCCGGCCGTGGGTGGCCAGCTGCAGGTTCTTCCGGACGCTCAGCCCGCGGAACAGGGCGCGGTCGTCAGGCACGAGCACCAGGCCCGAACGTACTGCAGCGCGCGGACTTCCACTCTTCACGGCAGAGTCACCCACGGTCACACTGCCGGCAGAACTCGTGAGCAGCCCTGCCAGTGTCAACAGCAGCGTGGTCTTCCCGGCACCGTTGGGCCCCAGCAGACAAACCACTTCCCCGGCGTCGAGCGTCAGGTCGACGTTCCGCACGCAGGGGCTGCGCTTGAAATACCCGGCTTCGAGGCCAGCGCACACGAGGGCACTCATGACGTCACTCCCGGCTTGGTGAGTTCGATACTCGGCGGCGGCTCCCCAGCACCTTTCGGTACACCGAGGTAGGCGCGGATGACCTCTTGATCCGCGCGGATGTCATCGGGCGTGCCCGATGCGATGACCTTGCCCAGATCGAGCACGATGATCCGATCGCAGACCGACAGAACGAGTTCCATGTCGTGGTCGACCAACAGCATGGTCACACCGGTGTCCCGGACTGCGCGCATGCGCGCACCCAGCCATCGACTTTCGGTGCTGTCCAGGCCCGCCGCGGGTTCGTCGAGCATTGCCACCGAGGGATTGCCTGCGAGCACCCGGGCCACCGACACCAGTTGCCGTTGTCCCTGCGACAGCGAGGCGACGGTGACGTCGGCGACGCCGCGCAGGCCCAGTCGCTGCAGCACCGCTTCCACGCTGTCCCCACGGGCCCCGACCGTGACGTTCTCCTTCACCGACAGGTCGTCGTACAGTTCGACATCCTGGAACGTGCGGCCGAGTCCGCGGCGACTGCGCAGGTGCGGTGAGACACCATCGAGGGTGTGCCCACCCAGAGTCACCGTGCCAACGGATTCGGCGAACCCACTGACCGCGTCGATGAGTGTGGTCTTGCCTGCTCCGTTGGGCCCGATCAGACCGACGATCTCGCCCTCGAACACTTCGAAGGACACATCGCTGACCGCAGCCACCGCGCCATACCGAACACCGACTCCGGTTACGGCCAGCAGCGGAACATCCGACGTGGGCACGCGCGGGGCGGTGTCGGACTCGTCGATCGGCCCAGCCGCTTCTGATCCCGTCGGTGCCGCGGTGGCGGGCTGTCGGCGGGCGGCGATCGCGCGCTGGATCCGTCCGGCGATACCGTCCGGGTTGATCATCACCGTGACGATCAACAACACCCCGCTGACCAAGGCGTAGTAGTCGCCGGAGTCGAAGGCGCGGTCGAGGACGACGAACAACAGTGCGCCCGGTGCCAGCACCCCGGCGAGCAAGCCGCCGGACACCGAGGTGATCCCGGCGGTGTAGATGACGGCGAAGATCGCAATACCCGCGAACACACTGTATGACCCGGCCGTGGCCAACGTCTGCTGGTACGCCAGCAGGGTGCCGCTGATCCCGGCCAGGAACGATCCGATCGCAAACGCTGCCAACTTGGTTCGTGACACGTTGATCCCGGCTGCGGCTGCGGCTCGTTCGTTTGCTCGCACCGCGAGCATCGCCGAGCCCAATCGGCTCCGACGCAGCAGGGCCACGCCCACTGCAGCCGCGACGACGATTATCAAACACATGAGTCCGAATGAGATCCTCGGGTAGTTCTCCCCCGCACCGATTCCCAGATCGACACCGAAGATCTCGGGTGCGTCGAAGTTCGCACCTTCGATACCGCCGTTGAACGACGGATTGCGGAACCAGAAGGCCTCCAGGAACACCGCGAGCGCCAAAGTGACGACCATGAACGGTAACCCGCGGATCCGCAGAGCCGGCAGCCCGACCACCACGCCGATCACGGTGGCCATCAACGCGGCCAGGATGGGCGCGAAGGGGAACGGGATACCGAGTTGGGTGTTCACCACACTAAGTCCGAACGCGCCCGCCCCGGCGAGGGTCAACTGAGCGAGCGACACCTGCCCGGCGAACCCGGTGATCACCACCTGCGAGAGTCCGAGGATCGCGAAGATGAACGTCGCGATGATCGCCCCCCGATAGCTGCCGGAGGTCAGACACACCGCCACGAGCGCAACGCCCGTGACCACGATCGAGGGAAGCAGAACCCGTTTCGGGCGGGGCGCACGACCCAGGTTCTGATGCACGATGGCACCACGACTGGGCAGCGGGCGGCCTTTCACCACCAGGAAAACCAGAATCAGGATCAGCGGAATGGCCTCGGAGACACCCGAATCGGGCACCCAGTCATACAGACTCTGAAAGTGGGTTCCCTCGGACTGCAGGATGCCGATACCCAGTCCGGCCGCCACCGCCAATGCCATCGACGAGAAGTTCCCGACCAGGGCTGCGGCCAGCGCCGGCACGATGAACATCGTGTAGGCAATCGGGCTGAGTGGGACGATCGGCGCGATCAGGATGCCGCCCAGTCCGGCGATCACCGATGACAGGGCCCAGTTGCTGATCGCGATGCGATCGGGAGACAGACCGGTGACGAATGCGCCCTTCTCCGATTCGGCCGCGGCCTCGGTCGCGACGCCGAACCTCGAGAAGTGATAGGCAAGCGCCACAACAGTTGCCAGCGCGACGATCACGACCGCCAGCCAGATGCGGTCCGTGGGCACCTGGCTCTCCCCGATCGAGATCGTCCCCGGTTCGAAGATCGGCGCGACCGGCACCGACGAGGTGCCGAGCCGCAGTGCGAGCAGAGCCTGGATCGTGAGCATCAGCCCGATCGACGCCACCGCCTTGGCAACCACCGGTGCCGACCGCATCGGACGGAAGATCGCCAGGTACAGCACGGCTCCGAGCACCGCCGCGATGACCAGGGAGATGGCCACCGCCGGAACCAGTCCCAACTCGCCTCCGAGTTCGATCGACGAAGGGAAGCCGGGAATCGGGTTGAGCAGTTCACCCTGGCGCAGCATGCCGTAGGTGTACGTGGTGTACAGCGCCACAGCACCTGTCGCGAAGTTCACCACCCCCGAACTCTTGAAGGTCATCACCAACGCGAGTCCGAGGGCGGCGTACACCGCACCGTTGCCCAGGCCGAGGAACAGATAGGCAAAGTGTTCGGTCATCTACTTCATTCCCAACTTCTTCTTCGTCACAACCGATTGCGGCCCACTCCGGATCTAGCCGACAGGGGTGAGATTCTGTGGACGGCCCTGGCTGTCCACCTCACCGATCAGCAGGGACTTGCTGCAGATCGACTTCAGTTGCGGGATCGCGGTTCCGTCGCAGGTGAAGGTCAAACCGGTGCCGAGTGGCAGCGGAATGTTCTTCGCGGTCCGTAGTGCTTCCGTCACCGCCGCAGGCGTCACGTCGCCGGTCAGATTCTGGATGACGCGGTACAGGCCCATGACTCCCTGGTAGCCGGTGTATCCGTAGCCGCGGATGTCGGTGTCGGGTGCATACTGCGCCATGACCGACCGGTACAGCACCGAATCGGGCTCCTCCGAGTACAGGTCAACCGTGGTGAAGTCCATGATGCCTTCGATGACAGAGCCGCCGACTGCTTCGACCACCTCGGGCGCGACACACGTGGGCACCACGAATCGCTCTTTTCCGGGAGCCACGGTCTGGATCGTCTTCAGCACCGTGATGCACATGTTCGCGTCGCCGACGATCGCTACCGCATCCGGGTTGTCAGACAGGCCGGCGGTCACCTGCGGTGTCGGATCCGGCACCCCCGAGGGGATCGGGACCACCTTCAGTTCGAGGCCCGCAGCCTGGAAGATCGGCGTGCCGATCGCCGAGATCGCAGCTGGGGTCCCGCCTCCGTCTCCGGACAACAGGGCGATTTTTTTGATGCCGTTCTTCGCGGAATACTCTGCCATCCCGGACAACACGCCCGGGAGGCCTGCGGTGTACATGTACGAATCCGGTGACGTCAGTTCGATGGGGGTGACGCCCACGGGACCGGTGTACGGGATACCGGCGCCCGAGAGGATCGGCAACATGGCCGCACCCTGCGCGCCGCCCGGCACGACGACCGCGGACACCTTCTGCTCGACCATCTGGTTGGCGCAGCTCGTCGCCGACGCCGGTTCCTCCTGCTGCTTGCACACGACGAGATCGATGGGCCGCCCACCTATCCCGCCCAGGTTGGCGTTGATGTACTCGGTCGCGGCCTCCGCGTTCTCCCGATTGGCCGGGAACGACGCGAACGAGCCACCCTCACTGTTGATGAACCCGATCTTGATCGGGGCTCCGGTGGCTTCGTTCGCCGGAAGCGCAGTGGTCGCCAGTGAGGACTCGGCGTTGTCACCACTGCTGTCCGACCCGTCACTGCACGCAGTGACTCCCAGCGACGCGACCAGCAGCGAGATGCCGACCCCGACAAGTGCCTTATGCCTTCGACAACTCACGTTGCGTGCCTTCATATGTGGTGTCCTTTTCAGTCCGTGGTGAGGCGAACGAGATGTGCAACGCCGATACACCTCCGCGGTGGGACTGTTCGGCCGGCGAATCCGGCACGCGAGGGTGAAGGACGAAGCGACGGTGATACAGATCACTTCTGTTGTGGAACGTAAGGGACATTACGCATAGACCTACGTATCGTCAACCGTATCGACACTCGTCCAGTTTTCGTAATCGTCTCTCGCGCAGCACAAAAGGACACGTCGCAGCTCAGTCGCCCGACGTGAGGGGTGCGGGTCGCACTCAGCCCGGATAGGCTTCGCGCACCTTCCGCTTGAGGATCTTCCCTGTCGCATTGCGCGGCAGTGGGCCGAGGTCGAAAACCACGTTTGTCGGGATCTTGTACTCGGCCAGGGTCTCTCGGACGATGTCCTGGACCTCGGCGGTCGTCATCTCCCGTCCGTCGCGGGTGTTCACGACGGCGACCACCGTCTCCCCGAGTCGCTCGTGAGGTACCCCGAACACCGCAACCTCGACAAAGAGGCCCGAGGCCATGAGCGCATACTCGACCTCGGCGCAGTAGACGTTCTCGCCGGCCGAGATGACGATGTCCTTCTTGCGATCGACAACGAAGACGAGTCCATTGGTATCGACGTATCCGAGATCGCCCGTGCGATACCAGGACCCGTCGAACACCGCGCTCGTCTCGTCCGGGCGGTCGAGGTATCCGGCCATGATCAGGGGCCCGCGGGCCTGGAGTTCACCGATCTCACCCTGCGACAGGGCAATGCCGGCCGGGTCCACCACTCTCACATCCATGACCGGACTCACCGGCCCCGACGAATCCGGATGCGCAGCCAGCAGATCCCCGCCCGCCGTGCAGATACTGCCGGTGGCCTCGGTCATCCCCCATCCGACGCTACGGCCGGCAGACGGCAGCACCGCACCGATTCTCGCCACCAGGTCCGGCGGGGTCGCCTGCCCCGCCGGTGAGATGTTCACCAGACTGGATACGGCCTCGGCCGGGGGGTTCACCGACAACAGGTCGGTGATGACCATGGGCGGGCCTGCGAGCATCGCCAGTTTGTGTCGGGAGATCATCTCGATCGCCGCCGCAGGATCCCATCGCCGCAAGATCACCACGAAGCCGCCCGACGTCATCGTCGTGAGCAACGAAACCAGCCCCGACGTGTGGAACAGCGGAAATATCAGCAGCGCCGACAGTTTCGGCATCAAGTCGCGCAGAGCGTCGACTTCCATCCCGTACTTCCGGGCATTCACCGCGATGTTCATCTCTTTGATCAGCCGCAGGTTCATGATCATCGTGCAGACGTTGCGCTGCGTGAGGACCACGCCTTTGCTCCGTCCCGACGTTCCGGAGGTGAACAGGATCAGGCACGGGGAGTCGGCGGTCACGGCCGCCGGTTCACCGCTTACCGATCCGGTCGCGACGAGGTCGGCATAGGCCCGCGCCGGGCCTGCAGGCAACTCCTCGCCGACCACGATCAACTCGGCCAGCACGTCGCTCTCCCTGACGAGGGCGGCGCGCGTCTGGTCTGCGATCACCACGACGCATGAGGCGTCGGCCACTGCCGCACCGATCTGACCGGGGGTCTCGCGACTGTTGAACAGCACCGCCACCGCACCCCGCCGCGCGATGGCCATCACTGAAACCACAAAGGCAAGTTGGTTTCTCATGATCACACCGACTCGCTGGCCGGCTTCGATCCGATAGTCCGAACTCAGCGCCGCAGCCAGTCGCTCCGCCATCTCGGCGACGTCACGATAGGTGTACTCGACCCCTTCCTCGATGAGAAGGACGCTGTCGGCGTAGGTATCGGTCAGACCGCGCAAGACGTCGTCGAGACTGGCCGGGGTCTCGCGGTACACCCTCATGGGCTCGCCCGCGACGTCGATCGTCGTCAGCGCGAACGGCCCCTGCGGACCTGTCAGCTCCGACTCGAGTTCGCGATACAGGGACACCGAATCTACAGCGGCGGTCATGCGTTCATCTCCTCTGCGGTTTTCGGTCTGGGGTTTTTCGGTCTGGGGTTTTCGGTCTGGGGTTTTTCGGTCTGGGGGCACGTCACGCGCACTCGAAAGAGAACACGTTCTAGTCGAAGATAGACCACCAGCGGTGTCCGATTCAGCAGAATCAACCTGGGAGTTGTCCGTGGTCAGGTAAATGGCGACGGCTTCGACCAGACCACGGCGACCCTCGGACTCGTCGGCGTAGGTACTCATCTCGAACTCCTCGCGTAGTCCACGCAGCGCTCCGGGCAGAAAGATCCGCACCCGGCGCAGCCGATCGGAGTTCAGCGGCAACCCCGCAAAAGCACCCTCATACGAGGCGGTCCACACCCGGTCCCAGTCAGCGATCGCGGCTGCGGTCCGCGGATAGGCCGACTCGAGTTCCGACCGATCACCCGGCAGCAGTGTTCGGAGATTGTTGACCGCCCGGGCCCGTGGTGTTCCGAGCAGGTTCCAGAATCGGTCGATTACGGCGGCAACACGATCCGCCGTGGCCTCCGGCGCATCACGCGGTGACGGGTCGGACGGCGCGGGGAGCAGTTCCCATTCGTCCAGGATGAGCCCCAGTACGGCCGCCCAGAGTCCGTCCACGTCGCCGAACTGGTGCTGGACCGTCCCCCACGTGACTCCGGCTTCCCGCGCGATCTGATTTGCGCTGGCCGGGTCGGCAGCATCATGGGCGGCCAGACACACGATCGCCACCTCGAGCAGCTGACGACGCGTCTGCAGACCACGACGGTTGAGCCGGGTTCCCTTGGCGCTGATGACCATCGGTGCACAGTAGCGACTCCCGGGCCACTCCGTGGCGATTGACACATAAAGGCCTCTATGACTAAATGAGCACAGCAAACTGTGATCTAGGTCTCATTGTTTGCACAGTGCAAATCGCCGCGTGGTCCACCGTGGACCCCGCATCAAGGAGCAGGCGTGTGAGTCAGGGAACCGTGGATACCCAGTCCGTCGTCGAGACGTATCGCGAGATCGAGCAGTCGCTGACTGCGCCGGGCGCACCATTCGAGATGACGTCGACGATCGTGCGCGGCGAGCCGGTCCGGACGTATCGCAACGCCGAATCGAGCCTGTACGACGTCTTTGCAGCGCTCGGCCGCAGCGGTGGCGACAACCTCCTGGTGGCCGACGGTGACACCGGCTACTCCTACGCCGAGGTGTTCGCCGACGCCGACCGTCTCGCCGCCGCACTCGCCCACGACTACGGCATCACCACCGGCGATCACGTCGGCGTCGTGATGAGCAACCAGTACGCCTATCTGGTAACACTTTTCGCGGTCCTGCGCGCCGGCGGCGTCGGCGTGCTCTACAACGCACGGAGCTCAACCGCGGAACTGACCGCCGCGATGGCGGATGTCCCGTCGTCGGTGACCGTGGTGGATCCGCGCCGGATCGAACTCGTCCGGAACGCTGATCAGAACACCAGGCTGATCGTGACGCAACCCTGTCTCGACGACCTGCCAGACCTCCCCGAAATCCTGACCCGAGACCATCCCGACCTCCCGGACCCGTCTGCTGATCCGGACTCGACTGCACTCATCCTGTTCACGTCCGGCACTTCCGGTGCTCCCAAAGGTGTTGAGCTCACCCATCGCAACATGTGCAATGTGGTGCTCAACATGCGATTCGTCGCCGACACCAACATCGCCTTCGCCGCCAACACCTACGGGCTGTCGGTCGACGAAGTCCGCGGTTTCATGCCGCAGATCAGTGCACTGCTGATCTTCCCGCTGTTCCACGTCTCAGGGCTGGCCGCCTTGTCGTCGGCCATGGGTTCGGGTGGTCTCATCGTCACCATGGACCGCTGGGATCCGGACCGGGCCGCGGACCTGATCAAACAGCACGCGATCACCCTGATGTCCGGTCCGCCCATGGTCGTCAGCGACCTCATGGCGATCGACGGCGCCGAGGACAAACTCGGCACACTGGTGAATGTGGTGCCCGGCGGGCAGGCGACGCCACCCAACATCACTGCCCAGATAGTTTCTCGCCTACCGAATTCGCGCCGCAGTTCCGGATGGGGCATGACCGAGGTGGGCGGGAGTGTGTGTACCGCGGGCGGCGACATCCTCGGCGCCTTCCCGGAGACCGCGGGGCCGATGAGTCCGACCATGGATGTCCGCGTGATCGGCGCCGACGGACATGAAGTCCCGGCAGGTAGCGCCGGAGAGCTGTATTTGCGCGGCGGGCTGATCATGAAGGGCTACTTCGGGCGCCCCGACGACACCGAGGCCGCATTCGACGGATCCTGGCTGCGCACCGGAGACATCGGTTATGTGGACGAGTACGGCCTGGTCTATCTGGTGGACCGCAAGAAAGATCTGGTCATCACCAGAGGCGAGAACATCTCGTGTGTGGAAGTCGAATCTGTTCTTGCAGCGTCGGATCGATTCACCGAGGTGGCGGTGTTCGGAGTACCGGATCCACGGCTGGGCGAACGTCTGATCGCGGCCGTTCGCCCGCGGACAGACGAAGCCGACATCAGCGGTGACGAGGTCAAGGCCATCGTCGGAGCAACCCTGAACTCGCAGAAGATTCCTGACGACGTCGTGATCGCCACGGCACCCCTTCCGCGCAACGCCACCGGCAAGTTGCTCAAACGAGTGCTGCGTCAGTCATATCTGGATACTCACGCCGGCAATCGCTGAACCGGCGTACCGAGCACCTGGCGAATATTCGCGCTGGTCGTCTTGCGCAACATGTTCGCACTGCGCAAACCATGCCCGAATGTGATTGGGCGCCAAGCCATCAGCGTCCGAGAACATTGACACACCTTCGAGCTCGTGAGCTAATCGATCCCATGAGGGCAGCAGTGATCGAGAGTGGGCAGTTCACCGTTCGCGAGGTCCCTGACCCGCAGCCGGGCCCGGACGAATTGATCCTGCGCGTCCACGGTTGCGGAGTGTGCGGTTCGGATCTCAAGACCTACCCGCTGCTGCCCGACGGGACGATCATGGGTCATGAGTTCGCCGGCGAGGTCGTGGCGACCGGTCGGGACGTGGCCGCGCACTGGCCGCTGGGCACACCTGCTGCCGCTCTGCCGGTGGTCGGTTGCGGAGCTTGCCGCCGCTGCAGGGCGGGTGATCCGGCGCGTTGCGTGACCCCGCAACCCTTGGGGCTGGGTATCCGCCCTGGAGGCTTTGCCGAGTACGTGGCCGTCGCGGCGTCGGAATCGGTGGTGCTCGATCCGTCGATCGACCTGCGGACCGGCGCCCTCGTCGAACCGCTCGCGGTCGGATTGCACGCTCTCGATCGCGCTGACGCCCACGTCGGCGACCGGCTGTTGGTCATCGGTGCCGGACCCGTCGGATTGTCGATCGTGGTCTGGGCCCGCCATCGCGGTATCA
Source organism: Williamsia limnetica (assembly GCF_003217475.1). Lineage (GTDB taxonomy): Bacteria > Actinomycetota > Actinomycetes > Mycobacteriales > Mycobacteriaceae > Williamsia > Williamsia limnetica. Next base: position 40,349 of record NZ_QJSP01000024.1, read on the forward strand.
CCGACATCACTGTCGCCGACCCGATTCCCTGGCGTCGCGAGGGCGCCATCGCCTTGGGGGCCGCGCGGGCGGTCGACCCTGCCGCGGGGCCTCCCGGTACAGATTTCGACGTGGTGATCGAGTGCGTGGGCAAGAGCGGGATGGTCGCTGCGTGCGTCGACGCGGTCGCCCCCGGCGGCCATGTCGTCATCGCGGGAGTGTGCATGACCGAGGACACGTTCATGCCCGTCGGCGCGGTGGTCAAAGACATCACCATGAGCTTCGTCAGCTACTACACACGCGATGAGTTCCGCTCTGCTGCCCAAGCTTTGGGCAGCGGACACCTCCGGCTCGATGGCCTCGTCAGCGCCTTCGCCACGCTCGAGGAACTGCAAGAGGTCGTCGAGAACCTCAGCGATCCCACTGATCAGCAGAAGATCATCATCACGCCCCAATCGAGGAGTATCCCGTGAGCTCATCCCCCATATCGATCATCATCGGTGGCGCATCCGGCATCGGCCTCGCCACGGCACAGGACCTCAGTGGCACCGGCCATCGCGTCGTCATCGCCGACGTGAACGCCACCGCCGCTGCCGAGCGTGCAGGCGAACTCGGCGACCAGGCCTACTCCGCGGAGGTCGACGTCACGAAGGAAGAGTCGGTGAGTGCGCTGTTCGACCACGTCATCGAGACATACGGGCAGCCGCGGTCCGTGGTGAACTGCGCGGGCCTGACCATCCCCGGCGCCATCGCCGATCTGAGCCTCGCCGATTGGAACACGACCATCGCGGTCTGTCAGACGGGCACCTTCCTCACCCTCAAGTACGCGTCGCGGCACATCTTGGACGGTGGTTCGATCGTCACGATCGCTTCTCTGAACGGCCGTCAGCCCGCCAAGGGCATGGCCGCGTACTGCGCCGCCAAAGCTGCGGTACTCATGCTGACCGAGGTTGCTGCGCTCGAACTCGGCGAACGGGGCATTCGGGTCAATGCCATCTCGCCGGGGCTGGTCGACACGCCACTGGTGGCTGGTTTGTCTCTGGTACCCGGGATGCTCGAGGACTACCACGAGAACACCCCACTCGGACGCAGCGGAAGACCGGAAGAGATCGCCGCGATGGTCGCATTCCTTTTGTCTGACAAGGCCGCCTGGATCACCGGTGCCGCATTCGACGTCAACGGTGGAGCCCACACCCGGCGATACCCTGATCTACTCAAACATCTTGCCGCGATGTGAAATTCGCAACCACCCGTCCAGGCAAACCCACCCGGTGCAGGCAAACCCACCCGGTGCAGGCAATCCCAGCCGCTGCAGCAACTGGGTGTGCCCGAAACGCCTGGTTCTGTTGGACGTCAGAAGCGTTCAGGCCAGGATCCGGCGCGCGGCCGACTCCATCTGGTCAGCCACCTCGTCGTAGGAGAAGTGACCCGACCCGGCTCGCACCATGGCGCCCGTGTAGATCAGCTCGATCAGTTCTACCGTCTGGGCGTCACCGGCGGTACCGACCGCCGCGGCGATCAGCTTGTGGATCACCCTGCTCACCTGCGTCCGCAGCTCGACAACATCCGAATCGTCGCTGAACAGCGACTTCGTCACCGCACCTGCGAACTGGGGCTCGTCCGCGACGAGCAAAGCGAGTTGGCGCAGTACCGCGACCACTCGGTCGGCGACATCTGGAGCGTCGTTGTCGGGCGGCGAGATGCCGGCCAGTCGCCGCCAGTAGACCTCCGCGACGAGGTGCTCTTTCGAAGAGAAGTAGATGTATGCGGTGGCCCTGGCCAAGCCGGCGTGGGCGGCGACCATCGGGACCGTCATCTCCGAGTAGCTCACCTGACGCAGGACTTCGATCGTGGCGTCGCCGAGCCGCAGGACCGTGTCCGCCCGCTTACCGGTCAGACGGCGTCGGGTCGCTTCAACTGCAGTCGGTTCAGACACGCGTCTAGACACTACGGGAGCGCGTAGGGCCTGACAAACGGTCCGTCAGCCGTTCCCGAAGCCGTAGTGGCTGCGAACAAGCGGGAGGTCGGCCATGGTGGCGAGCCCGGGCGGGGCCGCGCACACGGCATCGATGGCGTTGAGGATCTGCATGGCTGTGGCGACACTGGCGGCATGGACGTGGTCGGCGATCGGCAGCTCGCGGGTGAAGCTGGCCAGGGAGATGAAGTGCGCCTGCATCGATGGCTCACCCTCGATGGTCAGGGTCCATCCATGCCTGGGTCTCGGCCAGTGCGGAGGGTCTTCGCCACCTACGGTCCACAACGCCTCGATCTCGATGAGTTCGTCGTCGCCGCGCCTGCCCACCCACCGCCAGCGCTGCCCGGCAGTGGTCCCGGCTCGCAACAGGTGATCGAAGATCAGGTGATCGGTCACCGCGGCAACGGCTTCGACCTCAGCGGTGACCGTATCGATGTCAGCATTCAACGCATCGGCAAGAAACCACACCTGTTCGACGAACAGTGAACTGTTGAAGGCAAGGAACTCGCTACCCGTCGGGCTGATCATGTCGAGCGGTTCGCCAAAAGCCATGTTGTCGAATGTGATCGACGTGCTCTCGTACACCGACCAGTCGGCGCGCTCCTGCAGGGTGATCTTATCGATGCGTTTGCTCATCCCGGACAACGCCAGCGGGAGGACGCCAGACAGATTGCCCGGGTTGAGGCCGCTTCCGTGCACGCTTGTCCCGCCGGCCTTGCACGCCGCTATGACGCGATCGCGATCGGTCGGATCGACTCGGCGGGGGTGGAACAAGAACGCCGTTGTGCACACGTTCTTGCCGGACGCGAGGAGCTGACAGACCTCCGTGACCGACGCGGTACGTGGCGTGTAGATCACGAGATCCGCCTCCAGTGCCAGGATCTCGGCCGAGTCACTCGTCGCGACCACACCTTGACCAGGCCTGTCGACGAGATCACCGACATCGACACCGGCCTTCTGCTCGGAATACACTCGGACGCCGACGATGTGGAGATCGTCCCGCGTGTCGATGATGGACTGCAACGCCTCCGCCCCGACCGCTCCGGTACCCCAGACGATGACGCGGCGCTTGTTCACACGCCAACGGTACAACAAGAAAGAGACACGAATCCAGACAGTGGTCTAATTTGCCTACAGAAGGACAATCGTCAACCACCCGCGCGACGGTACGGCGCCCGCCCGCCCAGTCGAGACGTGACGTCGTCGGCGACCGAGCTCACCAGTTCGCCCAGTTCGACCAGTTGCGACCCGGTGATGGGTGCAGACGCGTCGAGCGCACACAGTGCACCAACCGGTCTGCCTCCCGCACCGAAGATCGGGGCGTTGACAGACAACGGGCGGTAGCGAGCGTGATCGTCGATCGCCCCGACAAGGATGTCGGCACCCAGTCTGCTCTGCTGCCCTTCGGTGAAACGCGAGGTCCGCCGGGAACCGTAGGAGTTCGGTCCCGTTGCGGACGCAGCCATATCGTTGAAACCTGCGACCGCCGAAGGATATTGCTCGACGGCGTAGTGCCTGCGCCGTACTGCGACCAATATGTCGCGGTACCGCGAGTGATGTTCGGCCAGTTGTGGATTGCGCTCCAGCCACGCATCGACGGACGCCGCGGACGACCACGCGACCAGCACCGCACCGAGTGGTGGGCTGAATCCGACGCGGTCACCGGGTCGCAACTGGAGGCCGCCGGTGTCGTCCGCGATCGCGGACTGCACCTTCGCGACGACCAGATCGCCGCCCGAGGGCACCACCACACAGCACTGCTTGCCGGTCGACTCCGCCAACGACGACAGTGCATCCGCGGTCGGCGCCAACTCTGCGATGCCCGCCTCCGCGGCTCCCCCGATCCGGGCCAGGGCGGGGCCGAGTTGATAGGTCTTCGCGCTCGGGTGTTTGACCACCCATCCCACCCTGGTCAACTCTGTGAGCATCGGGTAAAGCGTCGTCTTGTCGATGTCGAGTGCAGCGGCGAGGTCGGTCAGGCTCTCACTCCGGCCAGGCGGAGCCGAGAGCAACTCGATGACGTCGACGAGTCGCTCGGTCTGGGGGGACCGTCTGGCACTCACGCGCCCGGCGAGTGATCGGATGCCGGCCGGGGCGCGAGATGGCGGACCAAGAACTGGATCTGGTGCGCCACTGCGCGCTCGAACCAGGCCTGCCCGTGATAGACACCGAAATGGTCACACGGGTAGTGCCGCACCTCGGCCCGCGCTTTCACCGCCGCATTGGCAGCCGAATGCGTTGGTGCGCTCCGATCGAAGTCGGCGATCTGCATCAACACCGGAGCGGTGATGCCGGCGGCGTCGCGGTCGGCACGGTAGCTGCCGATCTCCTGCCCGATGGCAGCGTCGATGGTGTTCTGCCACGTCGGCCCGGCGATCGCCAGGTAGTCATCGCGATACCCCGGCAGGGTCAGCGCACCCACCTCACCGGGCCCGGCGACGATCGGCATCATGATCGGGGCACGGCCCATCCGCTTTCGAACGCGGCTCCGCATACCCAGGCCTGTCGATCGGGCGATGGATGACGCCGGAACGTGTCCGAGGGCGAGCCGGCCCGCGGCCAGACCGTTGACCAACGGGGTCATGGCAATGATGGCTGCCACATCCCCTCTCCCGGAGCCGACTGACAGCACGTGCCCGCCCGACAGCGAGACGCCCCACAGGACAACCCGCTTCGCATCAACACCTTCGATCGCGGTCGCGGCGGACACCGCCGCCCGATAGTCCTCGAGCTGACCGGAGATCGAGACCGATTGACGATCGACGCCACCCGAGGCGCCGAAGCCCCGATAATCGAACGCGAACACGTCCAGGCCTGCTGCCGCAAGACGCTCGGCATAGGGCACAAGTCCTGAATCCTTCGTGCCACCGAGCCCGTGTGCCATCACCACGATCGGCCGGCCGGCCGGCCGGGTGAGGGTGTCGTTCCCGGCGACGAAATGCCACGCCTCGCAGCGCGTTCCGCCACTGCGGAAACTGATCGTGGCGAAATCGGGAACCCGAGGTGCATCCACCTGCGCGGTCATGCCGGCACCGCCCAGCTCGGAGCGCCGAGTTCTGCTGCGCGCGCCATGCCGGCCGCCAGTTCTCTCGTTCGCAGATCGTGTTCATAGATGAAGTAGTCGACCTGCTGAGTGTGCCGAGGCCGGTCCAGCATGTGCCCGGTGTACTTCTGTTGATCTGCCACGATCACCTCTTCCATCACCTCGTCCGACGGCAGTCGGTACCGCCCTGCCGCATAGGCGCCGAGGAGCCTCGACTGACATTCCACAAACGGGAACAGCGTTGGCGTCGACTGTGCGAAGCCGATGAACACCAGGTCGTCGATACCCGGTTTGAACATTCGCTTGTAGAGCGGGATGTGGTTGTCCGGCGCGCTGATGAAGTCTTCGTCGAAGAACGGGAACGTGATGTTGTAGCCGGTCGCGTAGACGATCACGTCGAACTCACTGCTCGTGCCGTCGTCGAAGTGCACCGTCGAGCCGTCGAGTCGAGAAACATTCGGTTTCGGGATCACATCGCCAGATCCGAGCCGCAGCGGTAGCTCCACAGACTGCGTCGGATGTGCTTCGAAGAACTTGTGGTTCGGGGTCGGGAGGCCGAAGTTCTCCGGACGTCCGGCCGAGATCGGTTGCCCCCATTGAGCAACCTTGCGCTGCCACGACAACGGGATATGGGGCGAGGTCTTGAAGTACTTGTCGGCCGGACGCCCCGCGATGTACTTCGGGACGATCCAGGCGCCCGATCGCGTCGATAGGGTCACGTGGTTGCCATAGGCCTTGGACGAGAGTTCGACAGCGATGTCGGCCGCACTGTTGCCGATGCCGACGATCAAGATCCGTTTGTCGGCAAGCGGGAGTGGATCCTGCGGGTCGATGTAGTTGTGCGCGTGGATCGAATCGCCCGTGAACGTGCCGGGAAAGGTCGCGGTCCGCGGATCCCAGTGGTGTCCGTTACCGACGACCAGCAGGTCGAAGTGGCGCTGCTGTCCGGATTGCGTCTGCAGTTCCCAGCCACCTGATTCGAGGCGGCGGGCGTGCGTCACGCCGTTCTGGAATTCGATGTTCGACTTGAGATCGAATGCCTCCGCGTAGTCCTCGAGATAAGACTTGATCTGGGTGTGGTGGGGAAAATCCGGGTAGCTCTCGGGCATCGGAAAGTCCTTGAAGGAGAGCCGGTGTTTTGACGTGTCGATATGCAGGGACCGGTATGCGCTGCTGTAGCCGTTCGGGTTGCCGAACGCCCAGTTACCGCCGATTCTGTCCGAGACCTCGAAGCAGGTGTAGGGGATGCCGTAGTCGTTGAGCATCTTTCCGGCCGTCAACCCGCTGATGCCGGCGCCGATGATTGCTGTGGTGGGTCCGGGCATCGCAGCTCCTCGTGGCAGAGTAGACAAAAAGTAGAACTTGTTCACCCGCAGAGTACACAGATCTCAGAATCTGTCTATTGGTTTTGCTATGTTTGGGCCATCCCCGCGGGTGCGGTGAGTGAGAACAGGCAAGGATGTCGAGTGACCGAGACCGCAAGCGTGCAGGACCGATTGCTCGACGCGGCGGAGCAATGTCTGGGAGCGAAAGGGATCAGGGCGACCACAGTCCTCGAGGTCGCGGAGGCGGCCGGCGTGTCCCGGGCATGGCTGTACCGGCATTTCCCGGACAAGGCGACCTTGCTCGGGGCGGCGATCGTCCGGTTGAACGAGGCCTTCTGGGCCGGATCGCATGCCGCCCTCGCCGAGATCGACACCTTCGACGCCCAGCTTGCTGCCGGCGTCGCGATCGGTCGCACCGCCTACGATCAACCCGGCGCGCTCTTGATGAAACTCCGGGTCACCGAACCGGAAGAGTTCGCCGCCTGCGCGGGCGCCGGCGTGCAAGGCCTCGTACCGGACCTCGCAGCATTCTGGCATCCGTATGTGGTCGAAGCCCGCGCGCGCGGCGAGATCCATCCGGACATCGACACCGTCGAGGCGTCCGAATGGGTGGCTCGCCTACTCATCAGCCTGGCGACGGTCCCGGGGAACACCCTGGACCCAGATGACCGAATCGCAGTGCTGCGCCACATCAGGCGCTACGTTCTACCCGGGCTGCAAGCTGCACCTGGACAATAGTTTTCACACCGCCTCACGTCCGGCGGTCGGCGAGAGGTGAGTCATGACCGGATCCGTTCTGGTGGTCATCGGTGTCGGTGGCATGGGCGAGGCGATCGCGCGGCGTCTGGGCTCGGGTAGGCCGACTCTCATCGCCGATCACAATGCCGAGCGAGTCGAGGGGTTGCGGGAGCAGCTGCGCCACAGCGGCTACGACGTGCACGCCCAACGGGTCGATGTTGCCTGCCGGGACTCACTGCGCGCCTTGGCGGCGACCGCCGGCGGGCTCGGCGACATCACGTCCGTCGTGCACACGGCAGGCGTCTCCCCCGCTCAGGCGCCGGCACACAGGATCATCGAGGTCGACCTCATCGGCACCGCGCTCTCACTCGAGGTGTTCGGTTCCGTGATCGCCCCCGGCGGCGCCGGTGTGTACATCGCGAGCGTCGCAGGCCACATCCTCGGCGCAGCCGTCGACGAGGCCTCAGCCGCGGTACTCGCCGGTGGCACCCCCGACGAGCTGGCCGACGCAGCACTCTTCGACATGCCAGATGTGCCGGACGATTTGGCCAGGGCCCTGACCTACGGATACTGCAAGCGGGGCAACCAACTTCGGGTGCAGTCGGCAGCACCTCTGTGGGGCGACCGCGGAGCGCGGGTCAACAGTGTGAGCCCAGGGGTGGTGGCCACCGAGATGGGCTGGGAGGAGTTCAACGCCGACTTCGCGCACGACGCCTACGAAGCGATGATCAGCGACTCTGCCGCCGGACGCTTCGGCACCGCCGAGGACGTCGCCGCCGCCACCGAGTTCCTGCTGGACAACACCAAGTCGAGCTTCATCACCGGCACCGATCTTCTCGTCGACGGTGGTGTCGTCGCCGGACTGCGCTCCGGCCGGGTCGGTATGGCTGGGGCCTGACCACATTCGTCGGACAGTGGACACCTGGTGCGTCGTAACCTAGTGTGCATACATAGGTCCAGACAGATGTCCAGCTCGAATCGATCTGTCTGACAGGTCAATCGCAGACCATCCGGCGCTGCGCTCGAACGAACTGGGGAGAATCACCGTGGGCAAGCTCGACGGAAAAGTCGCTTTCATCACCGGTGCTGCGCGAGGCCAAGGCCGCAGTCACGCCATCAGGCTCGCCCAGGAGGGCGCGGACATCATCGCCGTCGACCTCTGCGCCGACATCGCAACGGTGCCCTACCCACTCGGTACCCCTGAAGAGCTCGCCGAGACCGTGAAACAGGTAGAAGCGCTGGACCGACGGATCATTGCCACCAAGGCCGACGTGCGCGACCTGGCTGCGATGCGCACCGCGGTCGAAGAAGGCGAAGCGCAGCTCGGCAAGATCAACATCGTCCTCGCGAACGCCGGTATCTCGGTGTTCGGCGAAGACGGCTCCGACATCGAGACGCCGTGGAATGACGTCATCGGCGTCAACCTCACCGGCGTGTACAACACCGTCATGGCCGCCGTTCCAAGCCTGATCGCGGCGAGCGCCGGTTCTATCGTGCTCACCAGTTCATCTCAGGGCCTCAAAGGTACCGGCGGTGTCGGCGCTCCGGGCAACACCGGATACGTCGCGGCGAAACACGCACTCGTCGGACTCATGCGTACCTGGGCCAATTGGCTGGGACCCCACAACATCCGGGTGAACACCATTCACCCCACCGGTGTGAACACGCCGATGATCCGCAACAAGTTGATGGAAGAGATCTTCGAAGCCTTCCCCGAGGCGATCGAGGCGACTCGCAATCTGATCCCGGTGCCCTGGGTGGAGCCCGAAGACATCTCGAACGCGATTGCTTTCCTCGTCAGCGACGAGGGACGGTACATCACCGGCGTGGCGTTGCCCGTCGATGCCGGGTTTGCTGCCCGCTGACTCAGACGGCGGTGGCAGAACCCGCCAGATCGATGGTCCCGAGGTCGCGGATGGCTGCACACGAGCGGGCGACCATGGCGGCGAACATCCTGTCTCCGCGTTCGGTGCGCGTGCCGTAGGCGCATCCGAACACCGCCACCAACGGCCCCTGGATCATTGCGAAACAGTAGTCTTCCCAGCAGTTCTCGAGGCCATAGTCGAGTGCACCGTGAGATTGCAGAGCCCGGTGGTAGTGCGCCACCAGATCCCGTTCGTGCGCGCGACGTTCTTCCGGCGAGAGGCTGGTGCCGAGGAAGTACGCGAGGTCGCGCGCCGGCAGGGCCAGGCTCAACGTCTGCCAGTCGATGGCGGTCACCCCTGGGCCGCCATCCGGCGGGAACAGCAGATTGTCGAGCCGGTAGTCGCCATGGACCAGACCGAATCGTTCCGGATGTGCGAGCGCCCATTTCTCGGCCACACCCACGCATTCCCAGAGTGTCTCGCGGTCCTCGGCGGCGACCAGTTCACCGAGACCGTCGATGAAGATCTCCGTCGCGGGGCCGTACATCTCGGCGAGAAGTTTGGCGTCGTCGGGTCCGTTCACCGCCAGTCCGTCGACGTCGAGCAGAGCAGGGTCGCACCAGCGGGGTCCGTGCAGACCGGCCAGATTTTCCACCGCATCCCGGGCCTGCGCAACCGTGCACCCCGCGAGCTGATCACCCTGTTGCGCAGGGCTCATGTCCTGTAGCAGCAACGTGAAATCCGCACCGCTGGAGGAGATGTCGGCGTAGTAACATCTCGGGACCCGGATCGCGACCGTGGCAGCGATCTCGCCGTAGAACCGGACCTCCGACCGATACACCCCGGCGAGCATCTCGCGCGTCGCGGGATCGATCGCAGGCAGTTTCGCAAGCATGGTGGTCGGCTCGCCGACACCGGTCAGCTCCAGGCGGAAGCAGGTTCCGATCTGCCCGGTGCCGACCGCCTCGGCCCGCACGGACTCGACATCCTTGCCGAGGGTGTCCGAAAGCCACTCGGCGGTCAGTTGATCGGCGGACGTCACGATAGGTGCGGTCACGACGTGAACCTTCCTGGATTGGCGGCCAGCTGATCGAAGCGACCCCGCGGCCGCACGGTGCGCCAGGCGTCGAGGACCGGCGCGAGTTCGGTGGGGGTCGCACCATGCAGGATGACTCCGTCAGCGCCGCAGCTGAACTGGTCGGCAACGCGTTCCGCGCAGCGCGCCGCAGATCCGGTCGCCGACGCGGCAAGCCAGTGGGCAGGTAGCAAGTCGGCCACCCGCGTGAGGTCGTCGACGGTGCCGATCGCGTCGAACGCGCCGGGGAAGTTCTGCACGAACTCGTCGTTTCGGAACCGTGCGAGGTCGGCGGTATCCCAGCCGTTCACCTCGACCAGCACCTGGCCGTACCCCTGCAGATACGTGGCCATCCGACCGACCAGCTTTCGCAGTCTCAGTTCTTCGGAAATCGAGTCCTCGATCGTCGCCAGCACCGACCAGATCCGAACCGATTCCGGGTCGCGGCCGGCTTCTTGCGCTGCGGTCCTGATCGTCCGGACCGCACGATCGAGGGTCTCGTCACTGAAGAACGTATGCAAGACAACACCATCGGCGATCCGACCGGCAAGCCTCAGTGTCTTCTCCCCGATTGCGACCATCATGATCGGGATGTCTTCGTCGAACGACGGGTCCTGCATCAGGAACGGGTACTTGCCTGCCGGGCCGTCGTGCCCGGCCACGCTCCCACCGGACCACAGGGTGCGGTAGATACCGACGGCATCCTCGATCTGCGCAGAGGTGACGCGAGGCAGGCCCATCACATCGAAGAGCATGTCGAAGCCACGGCCGAGGCCGAGCGAGTACCGTCCGCCCGTCAGTCGATGCATCGTGGTGGCCAGAGTCGCGGTGACCAAGGGATGGCGGGTGTTGTGATTGGTTGCCGCCGAGGCGATCCCGATCTGTTCGGTCACCGCGCCGACAGCACCGGCGAGTACACCGGCGTCCTTGGTGTTGAACCGCTCTGACAAGAAGATCGAACCGATGCCCAACTGCTCGGCCAGCCTGGCCTCGTCCACCAGGTCTCGAGGGCTGTTCGAATGTCCCGCCAGCCCGTAACAACCCAGCTCAGGGAGGGGTGAGAGGTCCACTGTCAGACCGTGGCCGGGCTCAGACCCAATTTGCCCGAGAGTTTCGTGAGGTAGGCGCCGGCTCGTTCCTCACTGTCGTCTGGCACGCCGTACAGCACCGTGGTGACCCCGAGTTCGCGCCACTGGTCCAGCTTCTCCTGGACGGGTTTGAAGTCGAGCACCACGATCTGGGGATGGCCTTCGCGTCCCGCGTCGGCCCAGATCTGCTTGAGAAGCCCTACCGAGCCCTCGATGTCCTGCTCACCCGGCGTGGTGATCCAGCCCGCTGCACTGCGCGCGATCCACTTGAAGTTCTTCTCGTTGCCCGCCGCACCGACGAGCACCGGTGGACCAGGCTGCTGCACGGTCTTCGGCCATGCCCAGCTCGGACCGAAGTTGACGAACTCTCCCGAGTATTCCGCTTCTTCCTGCGACCACAGCGCAGTCATCGCCTCGAGGTACTCCCGCAGCATCGTGCGCCGGCGTTTCGGCGGCACGTGGTGGTCACCCAATTCGTCGAGGTTCCAGCCGAAGCCGACCCCGAGGGTCACCCTGCCGCCCGACAGGTGATCGAGGGTGGCAATGGCTTTGGCCAGTGTGATCGGGTCGGACTGCACGGGCAGCGCAACCGCGGTGGCCAGCCGGATCCGGGTGGTGACCGCCGCGGCCATGCTCAGCGAGACCCATGGGTCGAGGGTCCGCATATAGCGGTCGTCGGGCAGCGAGGAATCCCCTGTTTGCGGATGAGCGGCGTCTCGCCGAGTAGGGATGTGACCGTGTTCGGGCACGTAGTACGCGTCGAATCCGGCCTGCTCGATCAGGGGGGCCAGGATCGCCGGCGCCAGTCCGCGATCACTGGTGAATTGGACGATTCCGTAGTCCATCGTGTCTCCTGCTCTTCGATCCGGTCCGATACGGACCGGTGACTGGACACCAGTCTAGGTCGAAGAACAGTAACACGTTCTAAATTGCGCGGATTTCTCTGCCCGTGAACAGCTCAGCCTGCGGATCGGCGTCGCGGAAGATGCCGTTGCCCGGGGTCGTCCGGCTCAACGCGTCGACCGCGAGCACCACCGCTGCCGATGTCCAGCAGCTCTTCTCGACGGGCCAGCGCTTACCGTCGGCGAAGACCAATCCGGTCCAGTACGAGCCATCGGGATCACGCAGATGCTGCATGTCGCCGAGCAACTCGAGGGCATCCGCGGTGTCGCCGAGCGCATCGAGCGCCAACACCAGCTCGCACGTCTCCGCCCCGGTCACCCAGGGCCGATGATCGACACACCGGATACCGAGGTCGGTCACGACGAAGTCATCCCAGCGCTGGGCGATGAGCTCTTGCCCTGCCCTGCCACGGATCGCACCGCCGAGTACCGGGTAGTACCAGTCCATCGAGTACTCGGACTTCGGCTCGAACAGTTGCGGCCGGTTTCGCAAGGCGTCGCCGAGCAGTGCCAACGAGTGCCGCCACTGTTCACACGGCTGATCCAGCTCCGCCGCGATCGCGACCGCGCATCCCAGCGCCTGGTGGATACTCGAGTTGCCCGTGACCAGCGCCGAGTGATAAATCCCCGGGAACGAGCCGGACGACTGGTCCGGCATCGGATATGTTGCCCCCCAATAGATCTGTCCACCGGGAGCTTGCATGGCCACGACCAGATCGATGGCCGCACAGACCGTCGGCCACATCCTCTCCAGGAACCGCACGTCGGAGGTGATCAGGTAGTGATGCCACACCCCGACCGCGATGTATGCGCAGAAGTTGCTGTCGGTGTTGGGGTCGGTGACGTCGCCGACCACCATGCGGATCGGCCACGACCCGTCATCGCGCTGTTCGCGCCGAGACCACTCGTAGGCGGCCTCGGCCTCCGCGATCAGACCGGTCGCGCTCAGCGCCATCGCGGACTCGATGTGATCCCACGGGTCGGTCTGCCCGCCGGGGAACCACGGCATGGCCCCGGAGGGTTCCTGCATGGCTGCGATCGCGCGGCCGGTGGCCAGCGTCTCGTCGGCGGTGATCAGGTCATCGAGTTCGGGGATGGCCGCCATTGCCTATGCCGGCTTGTGCAGGTAGAGGATCACGCTCTTGCCGATGACCGGGTTGAGCACCTGCTCGCCGACGCGCGTCAGTTTGGGCGCGCTCATCATGTCCCAGACCAGCAGTTTGTGATACGCCTTCACCAGCGGGTTGTCGTTCTTTTCCACGCCCACAGCACATTTGAGCCACCAGTACGGCGAATGCAGCGCATGGGCATGACCGGTACCGGTGACCTCGAGTCCCGCGCCCCGGAGTTTGTCGGCCAGCTCGGACGCCTTGTAGATGCGTACGTGCCCGCCCTCGTTCGCGTGATATTCGTCGGAGAAGGTCCAGCACACCTTCTCGGGCCAGTAGCGCGGCACGGTGACCGCGGCCAGTCCGCCCGGCGCCAGGATGCGTGCCATCTCGGCGATCGCATCGGTGTCGTCGGGGATGTGTTCGAGGATTTCCGACATGAGCACGACATCGAACTCTCCGTCGCCGTAGGGCAACCGAAGTGCGTCGCCGACCTCCGCGCGAGCCTTCGCCGACGCCGGCACCTCACCTTCGGCGATCATGGCGTCGAACATCTCGGCCACCTCGGCCATGTCGCTCTCGGACTGATCGAAAGCGATCACGTCGGCGCCACGACGGAACATCTCGAACGAGTGCCTGCCCTGGCCTGCTCCGATGTCGATGACCTTGCTTCCTGCACTGACGCCGAGCCGGTCAAAATCAACGGTTAGCAACGCTGCCTCCTCGGGCGAGATCTTCTGACTGTACGAATTTGGTGGTGCCGGCGAACTCATCGATCGCCGCTTGGTAGTTCTGCGCGGTCTTCGCTGCGACGGCTGCCCAGCTGTACCGCTCCTCGACCCTCTCGCGACCGCCGGCGCCCAGCCGGGCACGCAACGTCGCATCGTCCAGCAGACGTCCGAGTGCCGCGGCGAGTGCGCCGGAGTCCCTCGGCGGCACCAGGATGGCCGCCTCTTCTGCTTCACCGACCACCTCGGGGATAGCGCCGGCCCTGGTCGCGACGAGGGGCGTACCGCAACTCATCGCCTCGACGGCAGGCAACGAGAACCCCTCGTACAGCGACGGCACACACGCAACCTCCGCCGATGCGAGCAGCGCCGCCAGTTCGTCGTCGTCGAGCCCCGAGACGACACGAACCGAATCCCTGATCGACAGTTCGTCGATACGGGTATCCGACGGCCCACCTGACACCAGCTTCGACACCAGCACCAGCTCCACCTGACGCTCGGCACGCAGCTTGGCCACCGCTTCGAGCAGGTACGAGACGCCTTTGAGCGGTGCATCAGCGCTGGCGACGCAGACGATCCTGCCCGCGACCCGATCGATCGATGGCCGGAACTGTTCGGTGTTGACGCCCAGTGGGATGGTGGTCAGGCGGCCTTCCGGGATACCGAAGGCCTTGCGGATGTCCACTTCGCTGCTCTTCGAGACGGTGAGCAACCGCGGGATCTTCCGGGCGACCTTGCCCTGCATGCGAAGGAAACTGTGCCAGCGGCGGGCGGTGATCTTGTGCAGGCCTTTCGCAGCCTTCACCGCGAGTTCGCGGTCGCGGGTGATCGGGTGGTGGATCGTGGCGACCACCGGCAGTCCATCGCGTTCGATCTGCAACAACCCGTAGCCGAGGCACTGATTGTCGTGCACCACGTCGAAGTCAGCAGTGCGCTTCTTGAGAAGCTTTGCCGCCCGAAGACTGAAAGTGAGCGGCTCGGGGAAGCCGGCCGTCCACATCGTCAGCACCTCTAGAGCATCGATCCAGCTCTTGATCTCCCACGGCCACGGTGTCCGGAAAGGGTTCTCGTCGTTGTAGAGGTCGAGGCTCGGGACCTTGGTGAGCGTGACACCGGCGGCGATGGCCGTCTCGTCGAGATCGGGGTACGGCTGACCGGAGAAGACCTCGACCTGATGACCGAGCAGAGCCAGCTCCCGCGACAGGTGACGAACATAAACGCCCTGTCCACCGCAGTGAGGCTTACTTCGGTACGACAGCAGTGCTATGCGCATTGTGACCTTTCGTACGGGCCTTGGGTGGCCGTAACCTTATCCGCCCAGCGATGTCCTCGCTGTTCGGCCGAACTCCCTCACGACTACCCGCCGTCGCGGGTCGGCGGTCAGGCCCGCGCGGCGGCTTCCATCGCTTCGATACTGACGAACTTGACGCGTCGACGCCCGGCTTCCTTGCCCGCAGTGCGTTCGGCCAGATCGATCTTCTTCCAGCCGTCGCCCGCGATCCGCCCGGCGCCGCGTTCGGCGATCAGATCCGGGATCTGCTCGCGGGACTTGGCCGGTTCGGGAACTCTGCCCTCTGTGAAGTCTGCGATCACGGCCATCGCCGTCTCCTGACCGCACAACCGGTTCATGCCGATACCGCCCGTCGCGCCGCGCTTGATCCACCCGGTCACGTACACACCCTCGACCCGCTCACCGCCCGGCGCATCGAGCACCCGGCCACCGGCGTTGGGGACCACACCTTGCCCACCATCGAACGGCACACCATCGAGCGGCAGACCGGTGTACCCGATCGCCCGCATCACGATCCCGGCCGGCAGGTCGAACTCCTCGCCGGTCGGGCGGATTGCCACCCGCCCCGACGTCGGCCGCGGGCTGTCGCCGGGATTGTCCGGCGACTCATCGGGCGCGTCGACGAACTCATTGCGCGCACACCGAATCGTTTCCACCCCCTGATCACTGCCCTTGATCGACAGCGGCGAGACCAGATAACGGAACACCACCCGCTTGTTCCCGTCGGTCGGGGTGCGCTGCGCGAAATCCTTCGCGATCCGGACCTTCGTGGCGATCGTCGAATCGAGCGTCCCCGCATCGGCAGCCGCCTGGTTCGCGGCGTCGAGCACCAACTCATCAGGATCGACGATCACATCGACACCCTCCATGTCACCCATCGCCAGGAACTCGGAGTTCGTGTACGCCGCCTGCGCGATCCCACGCCGGCCCAGCAACACCACTTCCTGAACGTTCGACGTGCGCAGCTTCTCGAGCGCATGGTCGGCGATGTCGGTCTTACCCAGATGATCGGGATCGTCGAGCAGGATCCGCGCCACATCCAGGGCGACGTTGCCGTTGCCCACCACCACTGCCCGCTCGGCGCTGAGGTCGAAGTCGCGGTCGGCGAAGTCGGGGTGGCCGTTGTACCAGGCCACGAAATCGGTCGCAGCGATGGAACCGGGCAGATCTTCCCCCTCGATCCCCAGGTGCTTGTCGGTCGAGGCGCCGTGGGCGTAAATGACAGCACCGTAGTGATCGAGCAACTCGTCGTGGTTGATGTGCTTGCCCACCTCGACGTTGAGGAAGTACTCGAACGTCCGCTTGGCAGCGGTCGCCGCGAACGTCTTCTCCACACCCTTGGTCGAGGGATGATCCGGTGCCA
Organism: Williamsia limnetica; assembly: GCF_003217475.1. Taxonomy (GTDB): domain Bacteria; phylum Actinomycetota; class Actinomycetes; order Mycobacteriales; family Mycobacteriaceae; genus Williamsia; species Williamsia limnetica. The sequence goes on from NZ_QJSP01000024.1 coordinate 56,830, forward strand.
CACCGGCGCGGACCAGCCCGTACGGCGTGGGCAGCCGATCGAACATGTCGACGCGGATCGCCGAATGCTTCACCAGCTCCTCAGCGGCGTAGAACGCCGCGGGGCCGGCACCGACGATCGCCACATGCAGTTCTTTGCCCGCAGGCAGCGGAGGCTTCTTGCGCGGCGGGACCAACCCGCCCGACACATCGTGGTCGGTGTAGTAATCGGCGTTGATCTGCAGATACCGCTCCTGACCCTCATCGAGCGAATCGTCGGGGAAGATGGCCTCCACCGGACACTCGTCGATACAGGCACCACAATCGATGCAGGTATCGGGATCGATGTACAACATTTCCGCGCTGGCGAACTCCGGCTCATCCGGCGTCGGATGAATACAGTTCACCGGGCAGACACTGATGCAACTGGCATCGTTGCAGCAAGGCTGCGTGATCACGTGCGCCATACGGCCTCTACCTCGGATATCGTCGTCGTCCCTGGAATGGAACGTGTTCCAATTTTTACTCGATTTTTCCCCAATGGCCAAGGGCCGGGCCATCGGGGGCAGTCAGTTGTCCAGATCAGTGTCCATCTTGGGCCCCGATCCAGACGAACGCCAAAAGCTCTCCCACTCACCCGACCGGGGAGACACTTTTCGACGTCAGTCCCATAACGGTAGTGGCAGACCTCACTCTGCGCTAAGGCACCTATGCTGCCAGCGAGTGTCACGACCGCGTCCGGTCTCGACCCGGGCTCATCGAATGAGAGGATCTGCTGATGTCTGACAAGCCGACCACGGACGCGCTGACCCCGATTGATCTGCCCGAACGCCTCGAGCAAGCCCGGTTCTACGAGGCCGCCTATCGCGTGCGCACCGGCGACATCGATCAGGAGATGCGGCTGCGTCTGGACGGACTGAGCCGCTACCTCCAAGACATCGCCAACGACAACATCGAGGCGACCGACTTCCACACCAGCGATCCGTACTGGATCGTCCGTCGCACCGTGATCGATGTGATCAGGCCGATCTCTTGGCCCGGCGATGTGACGCTGCAGCGCTGGTGCGGCGCCTTGTCGACGCGGTGGACCAACATGCGGGTGCGGGTCACCTCGACCCATCAGACGAACCGGTTCAATCCGGAACCGCGGGAAGACGGTCTGATCGAAACCGAGGCGTTCTGGATCAATGTCAACGACAAAGGCCTGCCGACCAGGCTGAGCGACAACGCGTTCGACATGCTCAGCCAGAGCGCGCAGGAGCATCGCCTCAAGTGGAAGTCGATGAACACCGCGCCCGTGCCCGAGTCGACGGATTCCGATCGCAACCATGTCCTGCGCGCGACAGACTTCGACCCCTTCAAACATCTGAACAACGCCGCTTACTGGGCAGCGGTCGAGGACGAGTTGCTCGACCATCCCGACCTCGTCGAGGGGCCGCACCGCGCCGTCATCGAGTACCTGAGGGCAATCGGGCCCGAGTCGACGGTGACCATCAAGCGGGAACGAGTCGGCGACCAGCTACGCATGTGGCTGATCGTCGAGGAGAAGGTCGCGGCGACGGTCACGATCACAAAGCGTCCCCCAGCCTGAGCTACCCACCCACCGGGCCGTTTTCGTGCGGCGGTGAGCAAGGCGAACTCGCCCCGCCCGGCAGGCGGCCCGCGTCGTCTGGACAGACGAGGAGCGAGCGAAGCGATGCGAGGAGGAAGGAAGACGACGCGATGACGGCCGCCTGCCCCCGCGTAGCGAAGCGGAGCGAAAAAACACAGCCGGCGACCCGAACTCGATCCTCCTCACAGCAACCGCGAGCCGAAGGCCCAGCTACTGCCCGCCGCCCAGCAACAATTCCATCAGCTTGGTCGGGGCTGCGCAGGGATCGCCGATCGGTGTCGTGGTCCGCGGCTCGACCCACCACGTGTAGACCCCGCGGTCGGGCGACCTCGCCGTCACGCCGCACGAGGCGGGCCGTGCGGGGTTGCGCTGGGTGAACGCGGTGACGCTGGCGACCTTGATGTTCTCGGTGGTGTAGCCGAGCTCTTTGGCTGTGCTCTTCTCGACCTCGATGTCGCCCCACTCGAACCAGTTGAAGGTCACGTCGGTGATGACCGGCCCGTTGACCACCCATCGGCAGATCGCACCGTAGAAACCCGGTTCCGCGATCGTCCCGCCGACGGTCTTCGCGATCACGGCGGGCTGCAGCATCTCGCACTCGTACATGAGGCCGTCATAGCGGTCGGTGTCGACATTGCCGTCGGACGAGCCGTCGCCGCCACCGATCGAGGTGGCGTCTCCGTCGACCGCCCGGGTGCACCCGGCCAACAGGGTCAGGACGGCGAGCATCGCCAGCACGACGCCGAAGGCGCTGCGGCGCGTCATGTGGCGTTCGCGATCGACTGTGTGGCGAGAGTCTTGGCGGTGGCACAGATCTCGGCGACCGACGGCGTTGGTACCCCTTCGACGGCGAGACCGTAGGACACCGACCACTCGAAGAAGTCGGCGCCGAACGCGATGCCGATCTCGCAGATTCCCTCGCTCGAGCCGATGAAGCCTGCGTGGCCGTCGATGGTGACGTCTTCGACGGTGTCGCGGGAGAGCTGGATGGTGGCCCGCTCACGTCCGATGGGGCTACCGCGGTACCAGTTGAACGACAGCTGCGGTCCGAGCTGTTCCTGCGCCGTCACCCATTCGCACACCGACGGGTTGTTGACCGTGTTCGTGAGTCCGGGAATCTTGCTGGCCCGGGCGACATCGTCGACGGTGACTCCGCCGCATTCCCCGAAGAACGGGCCGTCGCCCGCTTTTCCTGGTGCTGCCTCTGTGGTCGCGGCAGGTCCGGCATCGGCGGAATCGTCGTCGGAGCATCCCGTCAGCGCCAGGACGGCGGCGACCAGAACAGCCAGCGATCCGAGCCACTTGTTACCCGCCGAGGTGTTCACACGTTGCAGTGTAGAGAAGGTGGACGCCGCAATCAGGGGTGCTTGCGGAAGCCGCAGGTCTCACCGCCCACGGAGCCGATCTGTGTCTCGGCGTTCCCGCTTGGTCGGCCTGCCGGCGCCACGATCGCGCAGCGGCAGGGCGGCCACCACCTCCTTGGGCGGGGGCGGTGGGCTGCGGTCGATCAGACACTCGGCAGCAACTGCCGGCCCCACTCTCTTGGCCACCACCCGGGCGACTTCGACGATGCGGTCTCGACCACCGACCCGAAGGCGGATCTCATCGCCGATGGCAACGTGCTGAGCGGGTTTGGCAGGTGTGCCGTTGACCTTCACGTGACCGCCGCGGCATGCGGACGCTGCCGCAGAACGTGTCTTGAGGAGCCGGACAGACCAGATCCAGCTGTCGACTCGTGCTGAGGGTTCAGCCATGGACGCGTGTGACCGCTACCGGCGCAACAGTGCCCAGACGGCACCGCCACCGACGACCACCCCGACGAGCAGCGCGAGCCAGAAGTTGGTGACAAGCCACAACACACCGAACACGACGACGGCAGGGGCCAGCGCGAACGCAACCATTCCGGGGTGCGCGGCGACCGTCTGCTTCATTGCCTGGGTGCGGGCTCTGTTGATCTCTTTGGCCATGATTCCTCCTGGACCGTTGTGACCGGTTCGGTCACCACGCCAGTCTACGGAGACGGGGCTCGACCAGAGTTCACGGAGCTCCGATTCGGCGTGAGGATGTCGATGTCGTCGAGTGGGTAGGGCGGCCGGCCCACACCGGTGATGCGGACGCTTCCCCACGGCGTGATGTCTGTCAGGCGCGCGGGCACCGGGTCTCCGTCACCGACCGCCACCTCGACCGAGGCCACGCGCCTGTCTTTGAGATCGCGCACCTGGTCGCCGAATGCGATTCCGGCCCAGTGGAAGTGTCCGTCGAGCGGGTCGAAGTAGCCTTGGACCCGCATCCGTGTGGTGATCGCGTCGTCGTCGTGAGCGATCACCACCGGACCGTCGTAGACGTCCTCGTCTCGCGTCGACGCGCAGGTGTAGTCGAAGTCGTCTGCGTCGAATCGTTTGAGCTTGCGCGCCAGTTTGCGCGTACCGCCGGTGGCGCGCACATATCCGAGCCATGACCGTTCGATCGGATGACGCACCTGCACCCGGCTTGCGCCGGCCAAGGCGAGCTCCTCGATGGCTGCGCCGAGATACCCGGCGACCGCGCGCGGCCACGATGTCGGTGCGCCGGCGTAGAACAAATTGGGGTGCCGGTGGGCGGCCAGTCCCAGATAGTTGTCGGCAGGTGGCGGAGCCGAGGTCACCAACACGTGGCTGCGTGCTTCGTCGTCCCAGCAGTCCGATGCAGTGTCGAAGTATCCGACCGTGGCCTGTTGCGTGACTTCGATGTCCAGCACCGAATCGCGCAATCGGGTCCGAATCGCCTCGATGGTCGGGCCGCCACCCACCACACCGACGCGTAGCGGGCTCATTCGAGGAACCCTGCCCGCCGCCACTGGCTGCGCGCGAACCGGCTCATCAGTCCGTTGTCGTCGAGGAACTTGCCCAGACTCGAGAACCCGAGCACCTGCATCCGGTGAAAATTCGGATTGCTGCGGGCGGCCTTGGTGGCTTCATTCCTGTCCAGGCCGGCGCGGGCGTACATGGCCGGATTGGTGAACAGGTACTTGAAGCGAAGAGCGCTCAGCCCGTGGACATTTGCAGCGATCATCGACTCCCAGCGACCACGGATGGGACGCCGGCGGACGACACCGTCCCTGGCGAATCCGATGTGCCGGGCTTCCTCGGTGACATGGATTCGCATCAGTCGCGACACCAACGGCTGCAGTTCGGGGTCGTCGAGCATCTCACGCTGCAGGGCGTCGAAGATCTCCTCCCCGACCAGCGCCGCGACCCAGAGCAACGTGCCACGCAGCCCGAAGGGCAGCAGCAGCATGATGATTCGTTCCGGCAGCGACATGCCGTACGGCCGCGCGCCGCTGCGTTCGATGGCCCGCCCGAACATCACCATGTGCCTGCACTCGTCACCCATCTCGGTGAGTGCGTAGTGGCTGCTGGCCGACGCCGGATCCTCGGTCATGAGCCGTTGCAACAGCGCACGATTGAGCAGGTTCTCGAACCAGATCCCGATGGACAGGATGTTGGCCATCTCCTGCCGGGACACCTCGATGCGCTGCTCTTCGGACAGTCCGTTCCACAGATCGGTGCCGTAAAGGCTGCACACCCGCGGTGGCAGGAAGTACTTGCCCTCCTCGAGTGGCGCGTCCCAATCGAGGTCTACGACGGGCGAATACGACCGTTTGACCGAGCCACCCAGTAATCGGGTGGCAATGGCTTCACGTGCTGGTGCCGACATCTGTTCTCTCCTCAAAGCCTGGTCCTTCTGACGCTAGGCTCCGGTATCTAATGTGTCAATGATCACTGTTCCATCCGAAAGTGATGCACCGCTGTCACCGTGGAGAAGAGGAGTACGCCGGGCACCTGATGTTCAATAGGGAGATGCCCAGCGATTTCAGAGCCGACCCGATCGCCGAAGCCCGGAAGAACTGGGAAGACGCCGGCTGGGGCGATGTTGCCGGAGGCATGCAAGCGGTGACGTCCGTGATGCGGGTGCACCAGATATTGCTCGCCCGCGTCGAGGCCGTCCTCAAGCCCTGGGAGTTGAGCTTCTCCCGCTTCGAGTTGTTGCGCCTGCTCGCCTTCAGCCGCCGCGGTTCATTGCCCATCACCAAGGCCAGCGATCGCCTGCAGGTCCACGTCACGTCGGTGACCCACGCGATCCGCAGGCTCGAGGAAGCCGGCCTGGTCCGAAGGGTTCCTCACCCCACCGACGGGCGGACAACGCTGGTGGAGATCACCGACACCGGGCGCATCACCGTGGACGAGGCGACAATCGCGCTCAACAATGAGGTCTTCGGGGACGTCGGCATGACCGAATCCCAGTCGAATGCGCTGGTGAAGTCGATCAACGCCGTCCGCAAGCACTCGGGCGACATCTGACCGTGCAGATGGTCACCACATTCGGCCCCCTGCCGGACTACCGAGGGAAGATTTCCCCCGGCGACGCCCCACGGGGCTGAATGTGGTGGGCTCAGATCATCGACCGCATCATGCCTTCGGGTTCACCACCGAGCTGGGTGAGCGCCGACGCGTGGAAGATCGAACCCGGGACATGGATCGCGTGCGCGAGACCCGCGTGCGCATCGCGAAAGAACCTCTGCATCGGGAACTTTCGATGCAGCGCTCCCCCACCGGAGCGCGCGAAGATCTCATCGACGGCACGTACCGCGCGCCAAGCGGCCGCGGTCTGGGTGCGTCGGCCGATCGCGCGCTCGTCGAATGAGATCTCTTTGCCGGCTTCGGTTTTGTCGTAGAAACGGTCGACCGTCTCGAGCAGCGCCGCCCGCGACGCCGCGATCTCAGCCGCAGATTCGCCGATGGCGTACAGGACGTACGGATCCTCTTTGATCTTCTGGCCGGTGATGGCGACCCGATCCTTCTGTGCCGCAATGTGACAGGCCAGAGCCCCTTCGGCGATACCGATCACCGCCGAGGTGATGCCGAGGGGGAACATGCAACTGAACGGCATCAGGTACGTCGATTCGGTGCGGCCCGCGTTGCGCGGCGCGCTGCCGTCCATGACGTCGGCCGAGTCGAGCGTCCGGTAGTCGGGGATGAATGCGCCGTCGACGATCACGTCCTTGGATCCGGTGCCGCGAAGTCCGACGACGTCCCAGGAATCGTCGACGATCGTGTAGTCGGCCCGGGGCAGGAAGACGTGCAGGATGGTGGGCGGCATGATCGGCTTACCGTGCTGGTCGCCGAGGATCGCCCCGAGCACGATCCACTTGCAATGGTCGGTGCCCGACGAGAACTGCCAGCGTCCCTTGAGGATGTAGCCGCCGTCCACCGGCGTGGCCACGCCCATCGGTGCGTACGGGGAGGCAAGCCAGGTGTCCGGGTCGTCGCCCCAGATCTCGTCCTGCAGTTTCGGGTCGGCAAAGGCGAGTTCCCACGGGTGCACGCCCACGATGCCCGACACCCAGCCGGTGGCGCCGTCCATAGCCGCGACACCCATCACCGTTTCGGCGAACTCTCGAGGATGGGCAGCGAGCCCACCGTGCTCGACCGGTTGCAGGAGCCGGATGACGCCGGCATCGCGTAGCCGCTGCGCCGAGGTGTCCGGTAGCCGCATCAGTTCGTCACCTTCGACGCCGGCCGCGCGAATTTCTTCGGCATGCTCTTCGATGCGGTCGAGTACCTCGCCCATGGCGGCTCCTTAGAACGGGAAAACTAGAACACGTTCTACCTTACTGGATGACCGTTCATGTCGAAAATGAAATGCTCGACCCGCTAGGCGTGCCCGTCGAACAGCGAGGTCACCGACCCGTTCTCGAAGACTTCCCGGATGGTGCGCGCCAACAACGGCGCAATGGACAGCTCGGTCAGGGTCTCGAAGTGTTTGCTGTCGTCGATCGGCAGTGTGTTGGTGACCACGACCTCTTTGGCACCGCAGTTCGCCAGCCGTTCGGTCGCCGGGTCGGACAGGATGCCGTGCGTCGCGGCGATCACCACGTCACCCGCACCCGCCTCCTTCAGCACCCGCACCGCTCCCGCGATGGTGCCGCCGGTGTCGATCATGTCGTCGATGAGAATGCAGGTCTGACCTTCGACATCGCCGACAACGCGATTGGCCTTCACCTGATTCGGGACCAGCGGATCCCGGGTCTTGTGGATGAACGCCAGCGGCCTGCCACCGAACGAGTCGGCCCACTTCTCCGCAGATCGCACCCGCCCGGAGTCCGGTGAGACCACCGTGATGCGCTGCACGTCGTAGTTCGCGCCGATGTACTCGATCAGGGTCCGATCGGCGTGCATGTGGTCGACGGGGCCGTCGAAGAAACCTTGGATCTGATCGGTGTGCAGGTCGACCGTGATGAGCCGATCCGCACCCGCGGTCTTGAGCAGATCTGCGATCAGCCGGGCCGAGATCGGCTCGCGACCCCGGTGCTTCTTGTCCTGGCGGGCGTAGGGATAGAACGGCAGCACTGCGGTGATCCGTTTCGCCGAGCCGCGTTTGAGCGCATCGATCATGATCAGCTGTTCCATCAGCCAGGTGTTCAGCGGCTGCGGATAACTCTGCAGCACAAAGGCATCCGAACCGCGGACCGACTCCTCGAAGCGGACGAAGATCTCGCCGTTCGCGAAATCCCGGGCCGTCTGCGGGGTCACCTCGACGTTCAGTTCGGCGGCCACCTGCTTCGCGAGCTCAGGATGCCCTCGACCCGAGAACAACATCAGTTTCTTGTCGTTGCCGGCCCGCGTACTCGTGGTTGCCACAGTGTTAGCCGTCCCTGCTGCCTTGGGTGTCGACGCCGCGATCGTCGACGTGTGAACCGTAATGATCCTCTTGATGTACAAACGACGCGAGGTCGGGTGGTCCGAAGACCACCCGACCTCGCGTCGTCAGAAATCAGACCCTCGGCTCAGGCGTTGTCACCGAAGATCGCCTTGGCCTCGAGGAACTCATCGAGCCCGAACTTGCCGAACTCGCGTCCGTTACCGGACTGCTTGTATCCGCCGAACGGGGAGTCGAAGGCGATCGGCGCACCGTTGATGTGGACGTTGCCGGTCCGCAGACGCCGGGCCACCTTGCGGGCCTTGGCTGGGTCGGCCGACGACACGTACCCGGAGAGACCGTAGTTCGTGTCGTTCGCGATGCGGACGGCGTCGTCTTCGTCGTCGTACGCGATGAGAACCATCACCGGCCCGAAAATCTCCTCGCGGGCGATGGTCATGTCGTTGGTGACGTCGGCAAACACGGTCGGCTTGACGAAATACCCGACGTCCACGCCATCCGGACGGCCGACTCCACCTGCGGCCACGGCCGCGCCCTCGTCGATCCCCGTCTGGATCAGCCGCTGGATCTTGTTGAACTGCGCCTCCGAGACAACCGGTCCCACGTGGGTTCCGGAGTCTTCCGGCGAACCGACAACGATCTGCTCCGCCGTCTTCTCGGCGATCTCGGCTGCTTCGTTCATCCGTGCCGCAGGCACCAGGATACGCGAACCGGCGTTGCACGACTGGCCTGAATTGACCACCATCGCCGCCACGTCGCGAGCCACCGCGTCGGCGAACCCGTCATCGTCGAGGATGATGTTCGCCGATTTGCCACCGAGTTCCTGAGCGACGCGCTTGACGGTCGGGGCCGCGTTCTTGGCGACCTCGATACCCGCGCGGGTCGAACCGGTGAACGAGACCATGTCGACCTCGGGGTGGGTCGACAACGCCGCGCCGACAGTGGGGCCGTCGCCGTTGACGAGGTTGAACACGCCCTTGGGTACCCCGGCCTCGTCCATGATCTCGGCGAACACCAGAGCGTTCAGCGGGGCGATCTCCGACGGCTTGAGGACCATCGTGCAACCCGATGCCAACGCCGGAGCCACCTTGGCGGCGATCTGATTGAGCGGCCAGTTCCACGGGGTGATGAACGCACAGACCCCGACGGGCTCGTAAACAACGGTGGTCGTGCCGATCGTCTCGGAGAACTCGAACTTTTTCAAGGCCTCGAGAGTGTTCATGAAATGCCCGAGTCCGGCGGGTGCCTGCGCTGCCGATGCCAGGCCGACGGGCGCACCCATCTCGGAGCTGACGGCTTCGGCCAGGTCGCCGAGGCGGGTCTGGTACACCCCGATCACCCGTTCCAGGAGCGCGATGCGCTCTTCCCGGGTGGTCGCGGCGAAGCTGTCGAAGGCTTTGCGGGCCGCGGTGACGGCACGGTCGACGTCCTTCTCGTCGCCGAGTGCGATGGTGGCGATGCTCGCTTCGGTGGCCGGGTTGATGACGTCGAGGGTGGCGGAAGAAACAGGATCCACCCACTCGCCGTCGATGTAGAACTTCTGGGTGTTCGGTGATGCCATTTTTCTCTCCTCGCGAAGCGTTGCGCTTACTCTTGATGTCTACCAGCGACAGCCCTTCCCGTAGGCCGGACGGCTCAATTGGTCGCGAGAATTCGTGAGAAGTACGGTTAACAAATTATGGCTACCAACCCTGTTGACACCCGCGTGATCGTGGTGGGCGCGATCAACGTCGACTTCGTCATCGCCACCGTACGTCTCCCCGGTCCGGGCGAGACCGTGGTCGGCCCCAGGGTCGACCGCCACGGCGGCGGGAAGGGCGCGAACGCCGCTGTCGCTGCTGCCAGGGCGGGGGCGAGCGTCGAGTTGATCGGTGCGGCCGGGGCAGACGACACCGGCGACGGTGCACTGACCGACTTGCGGGACGACGGTGTCGACGTGGGAGCGGTCGTGCGCACCGACGCCCCGACCGGCGTCGCGCTGATCGTCGTGGATCAGGCCGGCGAGAACCAGATCGCGGTGGGCGCGGGTGCGAACGCCGAGCTGACAGCGGAGCAGGTGCGGGATTCGCTCACCGACCTCAGACCTGGCGACTGTGTGCTGATCAGTACCGAGATCCCCGGAGCCGCCGTGCTCGCTGCCGTCGAGACCGCTGCTGCGGCCGGTGCGCGGTGTGTCGTCAATCCCGCGCCACCGATACCGGAGATCGCGGACGCGGTGCAGTACGGGCCGATCCTGACCCCGAACGCCGGAGAATGTCTCGAGCTGGCAGGCATGCTCGGCGCAGACTCCGACACCGTCGAAGAAGCCGCGACCGCACTGTCGGAGGCCACCGGCTCTGCCGTGGTCGTGACGTTGGGCGGCGACGGCCTGCTCGTCGGGATCCCGGGGCACGGAGTCGAGAGAATCCCGGCCAGGGCGGCGACGGTCCGCGACACCACCGGCGCAGGCGACACCTTCAACGGGGTGTTCGCCGCGCGACTCGCTGCCGGAGATACGACGAACGCAGCCGCCACGGTTGCGAATGTGGCGGCTGCGATGTCGGTGTCGTACGTCGGCGCCCGCACGGGGATGCCGACCTGGGATCAGATCAGCGCAACGTCTCGATGATCGCGCTGAAGTCCTTGGCGCCGTTCTCCTGCGCGAAGTCCGCATAGAGCGTTGCCGCGTGCTCACCGAGCGGCGCGGTGGAACCGGTGGACTCCACCGCTGCCATCGCCAGACCCAGATCCTTGTTCATCAACGCTGTCGCGAAGCCCGGCTTGAACTCGTTGTTCGCCGGTGAGGTCGGAACCGGTCCCGGAACGGGGCAGTTCGTGTGCACGGACCAGCAGTTGCCGGTGGCCCCGGTGATCACGTCGAACAGTGCCTGCGCTTCCAGGCCCAACTTCTCGGCGAGGACGAAGGCCTCACCGATCGCGATCTGTTGCACTGCGAGCACCATGTTGTTGCAGACCTTCGCGGCCTGTCCGCTGCCGGCTGCGCCGCAGTGGATCACCTTGCCCGCCATCGGCTCGAGCACGCCCTGGGCTGCGAGGAACGCCTCATCGGTACCGCCGACCATGAACGCCAGCGTGCCGGCGTCCGCGCCCTTGATACCGCCCGAGACCGGCGCGTCGATCTGTGCGAAGCCGTGGTCGGCAGCCTGCTGATTGATCGTGCGGGCATCGTCGACCGAGATGGTGGAGCTGTCGATCAGCAGGGCACCGGTCTTGGTGCCCGGCAGGATCTGCGCGTAGCAGTCCAGGACGGCCTTACCGCTGGGCAGCATCGTGATCACGACGTCGGCATCTGCCACTGCCTCGATGCCGCCGGCGACCACGTTGACGCCGTTCGCCTCCGCCGCCGCGATGGCCGCCGCCGACAGGTCGAACCCGTGCACCGTGTGACCTGCGTTGACGAGATTCTTGGCCATGGGTCCGCCCATGTTCCCCAGACCCAGAAACGCGATCGTGCTCATATGTACTGCCCCTTACTCGACTTGTCCGCCTCAGCGCGGCCGATGACGACCCGCATGATCTCGTTGGTGCCCTCCAGTATTCGGTTCACGCGGAGGTCTCGGACGATTTTCTCCAGACCGTACTCCCGCAGGTACCCGTAACCGCCGTGCAATTGCAGCGCCTGATCCGCGATGTCGTAGCAGGTGTCGGTGACGTAGCGCTTGGCCATCGCACAGAGCTCGACCTTGTCCGGATGACCGGCATCGAGCGCGCTGGCCGCCTTCCACAGGATGAGCCGCGACGTCTCGAGCGAGGTCGCCATGTCGGCCAGCGTGAACCGGATGGTCGGTTCGTCGATCAGCTTGCCGCCGAACGCTTCCCGATCGGACACATAGCTGATGGCCTTGTTGTAGGCCGCCTGCGCACCACCGAGCGAGCAGGCCGCGATGTTGATGCGGCCGCCGTTGAGCCCGTTCATGGCGATACCGAAGCCCTTGCCCTCTTCCCCTCCGAGAAGATTGGCAGCCGGAACCCGGGCACCTTCCATGATGACCTGTGCCGTGGGCTGTGCGTTCCAGCCCATCTTCGCCTCGTTCGCACCGAAGGACAGCCCAGGGGTGTCGGACGGCACGATGAACGTGGAGATGCCGCGCGGGCCCTCGGCCCCGGTGCGCGCCATCATCACGTAGACGTCGGACACCCCGCCGCCGGAGATGAACTGTTTCACCCCGTCGAGCACGTAATCGTCACCATCGCGAACGGCCTTGGTCCGCAACGCCGCAGCATCGCTTCCCGCGGCAGGCTCGGTCAGGCAGTAGCTGGCGACGGCCTCCATCGAGGCCATCTTCGACGCCCACGTGGTCCGCTGTTCCTCGGTCCCGTAGGAGTCGACCATCCACGTGCACATGTTGTGGATCGACAGGAACGCGGCGGTGGTCGGGTCGGCCTTCGCCAGCTCCTCGAAGATGCGCACACCGTCGATCCGGCGGAGACCGCTGCCCCCGACGTCCTCGCTGGTGTAGATCCCGGCCATGCCGAGTTCTGCCGCTTCCCGCAACTCCTCGACCGGGAAGTGCTTTCGCTCATCCCAGTCGAGTGAGTATGGCTCGATCCGCTTGCGTGCGAACGCCGCCGCGGTGTCGACGATGACCTTGTCATCGTCCGTCATCTCGAAAGACATCGACGAGTCTCAGTCCATGGTCGGGATGACGAACTCGGCGCCATCCTTGATACCCGAGGGCCACCGAGTCGTGATGGTCTTGACCTTGGTGTAGAACTGGATCGCCGCCGGTCCGTGCTGATTCAGATCGCCGAATCCGGAGCGCTTCCAGCCACCGAAGGTGTGGTAGGCCACCGGCACGGGGATGGGCACGTTCACGCCCACCATGCCGCACTGCACGCGGGCGGTGAAGTCGCGGGCCGCGTCGCCGTCCTGGGTGAAGATCGCGACGCCGTTGCCGTACTCGTGCTCAGACGGAAGCGCAAGCGCTTCTTCGTAATCCGCGGCACGGACGATGCAGACGACCGGTCCGAAGATCTCGTCGGTGTAGATCGTCTGATCCTTCTTGACGTGATCGAAGAGGGTGGGCCCGATGAAGTAGCCCTCTTCCAGGCTCTGACCGTCGTAGGTCAGGTCGTCGGTGGCGCGCTCGCGGCCATCGATGACGAGCTCGGCGCCGGCGTCGACACCCTGCTGGATGTAGTCCTTGACGCGCTCGAGAGCAGCCTTGCTGACCAGGGGGCCGTAGTCGGCCTTGATGTCGAGGCTGTGGCCGACGCGCAGCGCGTTGACCTTGTCGACCAGTTTCTCGCGCAGGCGGTTGGCGGTCGCCTCGCCCACCGGGACGGCCACCGAGATCGCCATGCAGCGCTCTCCGGCGCTGCCGTATCCGGCACCGATCAGGGCGTCGGCGACCTGGTCGAGGTCGGCGTCCGGGAGGATGATCATGTGGTTCTTGGCGCCACCGAAGCACTGTGCGCGCTTACCGTTGGCGGCCGCGCTGGAGTAGATGTACTGCGCGATGTCGGAGCTGCCGACGAAACCGTAGGCCTGGACGTCGTCGTTGTTGAGCAGCGCGTCGACGGCTTCCTTGTCACCGTGGATGACCTGGAACACACCGGCGGGGAGTCCGGCCTCGAGGAACAGTTCGGCCAGGCGCACGGGCACCGACGGGTCGCGCTCGGACGGCTTGAGGATGAACGCGTTTCCGGTCGCCAGCGCGGGGCCGGCCTTCCACAGCGGGATCATGGCCGGGAAGTTGAAGGGGGTGATGCCCGCGACCACACCGAGCGGCTGGCGTACCGAGTGCACATCGATGCCGGTGCCGGCGCCTTCGGTGAACTCACCCTTGAGCAGATGCGGGATACCGATCGAGAACTCGATGACCTCGACGCCGCGCTGGATGTCGCCCTTGGCGTCGGGGACGGTCTTACCGTGCTCCTTGGACAGCAACTCTGCGAGTTCGTCCATGTGCTCGCCGACGAGCGCGACGAACTTCATCATCACGCGAGCGCGACGCTGCGGGTTCCACGCAGCCCAGATCTTCTGCGCTTCGACGGCGCTGGCGACAGCGGCGTCGACCTCGGCTGTACTGGCCAGCGGAACGGTCGCCTGCACCTTGCCGGTGCTGGGATCCATCACATCTGCGGTGCGCCCGCTGGTCCCGGCGAGCGGTGCGCCGTCCACGAAATGGTCGATTTGCCTGGTCATGGGGTCCTCACAAGTCATCTACGAGCGTGTTGTCCCCATCACCATATACTAGGACTTCCTAGTAATAAAGACCCCTGGGCCGGCCTGAGACGTCGAATGGCCCTGAAAACCGGCACATAGCGGACGTCCGAGGGAAGATATCCCTCGGAGCTCACCTATCTGCCGGTTTTCAGGGCCATATCGGCCGAGCAGCTGCTAGCCGGTCTTGCGGCGGAAGTTCTGTTGCCCGCTCTCGGGGCCGTGTTGGCCCGCCGCCTTCGAGGTCGCGTCCTTGTGGTCGGACGTCGGCTGCCCCTTCTGCTTCTTGCGTTCGAGCGCCTCGCGGAACTTACGTTTGGTCTCGTCGTCTGCAGCCATGTCGTACCCCTTCACGTGCGGTTGATAGTGGTGAGCGTAACCAGCGGCGACAACTGAAGTCAGCTGATTTTTCCCGTCTCGGCAATCATCGCCCCACCGAGGCCGAAACCCACCATCACCTCAGCCCTGCATGGGCCGGTGATCGGTGGTGCGCTCGACCGAACCGTCGGCGTTGAAGTACTGCCACCGTCCGGTCTTCTTTCCGCCGATCCGATCACCGCGATCGATCAGGTTGCCATCGGGACTCCAGCGCTCCCAGAGGCCGCTTTTCTGACCTTTGTCGAACGAACCCTTCTGCAAGAGCCCCCCGCCCGCCCGGTACCACACGCATGTCCCGTCGAGCTCACCGTCGTGATAGTTGGATTCGGAGCGCAGTGTCCCATCGCGAAAATAATGACGCCACAAACCTTCCCGACGATCGCGACGGTAGGTACCGGTGGCCTCGCCACCGTGCGGGTCGGACTCGCGCCACAGACCGGTCTTGCGACCCTGCGCATCCGTGGCATTGGCGGGAATCTCAACCGAGTCGTCTGTCATCGACCAAGGTTACCGAGCCCCGGCCGACGGCTGGGATATGCGCCGACTGTTCGCTAAAATCGCGGGTCGGGGCGAACCTGCCTCATTGGTCGAATCGATCGAGCCATTAGGCTACCCTTAGTCGCCCCTGGTCAACGTGGAGAGAGAATTAGATGTCTGTTGTGATCCTGTACGGCAGCGAGACCGGAACCGCCGAATTGGTTTCCGATGCGATCTCTGACGTGCTCTCCGAGCACCACGACGTGTCCATGTACGACATGACCGATTTCGCGGTCGAAGACCTCTCGTCCGACGACTTCTACGTCGTGGTGTGCTCCACCTACGGCGAGGGTGAATTGCCCACCGGCGCAGAACCGTTCGCTGAAGGTCTGGACGATGAGAAGCCCGAGCTGGACGGCGTGCGGTTCGCCACCTTCGGACTCGGCGACAGCGTGTACGACGACACCTTCAACCGCGGCGGCGAGATCATCGCCGAAAAGCTCGTGGATCTGGGCGCCTCGCAGGTCGGCGAGCACGGCAGGCACGACGCGTCGTCGAAGGTCGCGGCGAAAACTCAGGCGGCCGAGTGGGCAGCCGAGATCTCGAAGGTCATCAGCCCCGCCAATCACTGACCCCCTCGGTTCCGCCACCCCACGGCGCCGGGCCACTACGCTCGAAACTATGACGACGATCACTGCGCTCGACGACCTGGTGACAGCCCTGCCTGTAGGTGTGGTGATCACCGATCCCGACATCATCGCGTCGTACCGCCAGGACCGCGCGTTCGATCCGGATGCGGGTACCGCCATGGCGGTGGTCCGAGCCACCAGCACCGCGGACGTTCAGGCAGCCGTTCGCTGGTGCGCAGCCAACAATGTCCCGATCATCCCGCGCGGGGCCGGCACCGGCCTGTCGGGCGGGGCCACCGCTGTCGACGGCGGCATCGTCCTCACCACCGAGAAGATGCGTGACATCACCGTCGACCCGATCACACGGTCTGCCATCTGCCAGCCGGGCCTGCTCAATGCCGAGGTGAAGGCGGCCGTGAAAGAGCACGGCCTCTGGTATCCACCCGACCCGTCGTCGTTCGAGATCTGTTCCATCGGTGGCAATGCGGCCACCAACGCCGGCGGACTGTGTTGCGTCAAATATGGGGTCACCAGCGATTACGTTCTCGGCATGGAGGTCGTACTCGCCGACGGCCGCGCCGTCCGTCTCGGCGGTGCGCGCCTCAAGGACACCGCCGGGCTGTCCCTGACGAAACTCTTCGTGGGCAGCGAGGGCACGCTCGGCATCATCACCGAGGTGACGCTGCGACTGTTGCCGCCACAGGCGGCGGCCTCGACCGTGGTCGGATCGTTCGCGTCGGTCCATGCGGCCTCGAAGGCAGTCCTGGAGATCACCTCGACGATCCGTCCGGCGATGCTCGAGTTCATGGACAAGGTCGCCATCAATGCCGTCGAAGATCAGCTCAAGATGGGCCTCGACCGCACCGCCGGAGCACTGCTCGTGGCCCAGTCCGATGCGCCGGGCGCCGCAGCCGCAGCCGAGGTGGAGATCATCGAGGCGGCCTTCACGCGCTGTGGGGCCACGGAGGTGTTCGCCACCGACGACCCAGACGAGGGTGAGGCGTTCACCGCGGCCCGTCGTTACGCGATCCCCGCCATCGAGAAGATCGGCCCGTTGCTGCTCGAGGACGTCGGGGTGCCGCTGCACAAACTCCCCGACCTCATCGATGGCATCGAGGCGATCGCCGCCAACCGGGACGTCCTGATTTCGGTCATCGCGCATGCCGGCGACGGCAACACCCACCCCCTGATCGTCCACGACCCGAACGATGCCGACGAGACCGCTCGTGCCAACCTCGCATTCGGCGAGGTCATGGATCTCGCGATTGCACTGGGAGGCACCATCACCGGCGAGCACGGGGTCGGCAGGCTCAAAAAGGGCTGGTTGCCGGACCAGCTGGGAGCCGACGTCATCGAACTGACACAACGCATCAAGGACACCCTTGATCCGCAGGGCATCCTGAACCCGGGGACGATGCTCTAGCGCTTCGCGACAAACCCACCCGCTGCGGGCAAACCCAGCTGTTGCAGAGGCTGTTGCCGAATCGCGGGCGGTAACGCCCGCGATTCGGCGGGTTTGATGCAAGAATTCTGGTGTGGCCAAGTCGTACATCCATGCTGATC
>NZ_QJSP01000025.1 GCF_003217475.1 Williamsia limnetica
GGTGGTGGTTGCGGTGGAGCATGCGGTGGCGGGGACGGTGTTGGTTGCTTATCTCACGCCGGGGTCGCTGGAGGTGTCTGGGGAGCAGTTGCGGGCCTGGTTGGGTGCGAGGTTGCCTGCTCATATGGTGCCTACGGCGTTTGTGTGGCTTGAGGTGTTGCCGGTGACGGCGAACGGCAAACTCGATCGCAAGGCACTGCCCGCTGCAGACTTGACGACCGGCGGCACCGGCCGCGGTCGCCCACCCGAAACCCACACCGAACGCACGATCGCCGACCTTGTGGTCGCGGCACTCGGACTCGATCCCGCGACCGACCTCGCCGCGGACGACTCCTGGTTCCGCGTCGGCGGGGACAGCATCACGGCGCTGACGTTGGTGCGGCTGGCCCACGGCGCGGGATTGAGCATCACGAACAGAGACGTGTTCGAATACCAAACCGTCGAACAGTTGGCCAGTCGCGCGGATTCGAACAATCGCGGTCGGGACGAGTCGTCGACGTTCATGACCCCGCTGATCGCGGCGGAGCTATCTGCGAACAAGGCGCCGAATACACTGCGACACAGTTACATCGTCGAGCTCCCCGGTGATGTGGACAGAGAAAGACTAGAGGCCGCGATCAACGCCGTGGTGGCCCGTCACAGCGCTTTCGGGTTGCGCCTGCACCGGGACACGACTTCAGGGGACAAACCTGTTCTGATCGACGTCGGCCTGATACCGCCAGAACCTCTCGACCACGTCGACGTCACCGACCTGCAGTCGATAGAGGACATACTGGAGCTCGAACGTCGCTACGCCGATGAGCTCGACATCACCGATGGCCCTGTGCACCGCTCGGGTCTGATCACGCGCGAGTCGGGACGGCCGCTTCTCGTGTGGACGATCCATCAGTTCGTGGTGGACCGACCGTCTCGAGCCATCCTGCTCGACGAACTCCGGGACACCTACGCGCGGGTGATCAGCGGGGACGCGCCCGCGAGTTCAGACGACACGGTCTTGTCCTGGATGCAGGACCTGTCCGGAGACGCGAGCGGCTCCGAAGTTACCGAAGACAGTTCGGATCGAGGATGTGCGCACGATGCCTACGACACCGTGCTCTGTGTTCCAACGGATCTGGGGACGACAATCGATGCGCTGTGCGGTCGCGCCGGCATCGACATCGGCGTGGCGCTCGGCGGTGCCGCGGCGACAGCCCTGCATCGGGCTCGCGAGGGTGGCGGGAGACCGGTCTCGCCGGACGTGTTGTTGGACGTCGAACGGGACGGTCGCAGAGCACAATCCGAGAATCAGCGCGCGGTGGGTGCGGTCGGTCAGTTCACCGAATTGCATCCCACGCTGATCGCGGTGCCCACCGA
The DNA here is from genome assembly GCF_003217475.1 of Williamsia limnetica. Lineage (GTDB taxonomy): Bacteria > Actinomycetota > Actinomycetes > Mycobacteriales > Mycobacteriaceae > Williamsia > Williamsia limnetica. The sequence goes on from NZ_QJSP01000025.1 coordinate 1,354, forward strand.
TGCCGACAGTCGTGGGCTGGACATCGTCGCAGCGGCCTACGCAGGGTGGAACGCGCATCAGCCGGAGAGCGTCCACGCCGACGCGGCGTTCAGCTTCTCGGGCATCACACGGGAAGACAGTGCAACGTGGCCTGGTCTCCACGGCCTACCTGATGTGGTGGGTGCCGGTGACCATGCCGGCCGGTTGCGGCACCGGATCACGATGCGCGGCTCCGGTACGGCAGGAACAGACGGTGTCGCAATCGGTTTCACGATCACCGCGGCGCCGTCGGTCGACAGCCGTGAGATCGAGGCGTTGTGGTCGCGGTTCCTCGACAGTCTCCGCCGGATCGCGGACGATCTCGTAGCGCTGCCGGATGCGGCCGCCGCGGTGTCAGGCGTTGTTCCCGAATCACGCGCGATCGCCCCGCTGCCCACCCATCACCGCCTTCGCGGCCTGCAGGGTTCGGCGGCCGACTTCTCCTACAGCGCGGTCGCCTCGCTGGAGCGTCTGCCGGAACAGGATGTCCTCACCGGGGCGGTCTACGACCTGATGGTCTCGGTCGATGTTGCCCGTCTTCGGCTGACGGCCAAGAACCGCAGATTGTGGATCTGGGATGTACCGCTACCGCAGATCGGCGCCGCGGAGGCGGCTGCCCGGATCCGAGATCAGCTTCCGTCGTCCCGTCCCGAGGTCGATGTCGCCGCCGGGCGAGGGCTTGTGGCCACCGCCGGACACCTCGACGGTCGGCCGCACGTGATGGTGACCGCACACGCGGCGATCGCCGATCGCGCAACAGTTGCGGTGTGGGCCGGTCGACTACGGGACCACCTGAACAGCTCCCCGCAGCAGGCGCACAATTCACTCGCCGACGTCACCAAGGTGTTCGCGACGAAGGCCAAGGATGCCGATCATGCCGCCACGCTGCCGAACTGGGCCGCCGTCCACGCGCTGGCTGCAGCGGCGACAGTACCCACTGGCGCACTGGATCACCGCACACACAGTGCACCGGCCTCGGCTGCAGACGACGTGGTCGCCGGCTTTGCGGCGGCGAGCGCACGGTATTTCGGTGACATCCGATTCGATGTCGATCGTGATCTGCGGGCGGGTGGCGGACTCGTGGGTGCGCACGGCCCACTCACTGCTGCGGTCCCGCATGCAGTCGCGGCAGACACCGCTCCGGCCGCCACGGATGCGCTTGACTGGGCCGTCCTGCGGTATCTGAGTCCGGATGGTCGCAAGGCGCTGGCGCGTACCGCCGAAGCGAACCTCCTGATGACCAGATTGCACGCGCCCATGGTCGACCCGCGGGCCAAGGAGGGCTTCGAAGGTCGCTATGACCTGGTGTTCCGGTACTGGACGGATGATCGTACGACTCATCTCGAGTACGTCGGTCCAACCGGACTGCCCGACTCATTCTTGACTGAGTGGGCCGACTGTATCCACCGAAGTGGTCCACAAGATAGCCTAAGCTAAGGTCCCGGTATTGGGTCGTGCGTCCATGTCGGCGTGGCAGTGAACATCGAGGAGAGGGGCCATGGTGGCCGGGAACGTACGGGAGGCGTCGGTTTTTCCGATTTGCCTACGAGAGTTCGAAGTCGTGCGCGTGTGGGACGTGACGCCAGGGATGCGGCGGGTTGTCGTGGGAGGCCCCGCCATGCGCGAGCACGTGCGCGACGGGATAGCGCTTCCCGCTGTGAAGACGACCGGTTTCGACGACGACATCAAGGTCATGCCCACGGATCCGGTGACCGGCGGCTTCCCGTTCGAGGTTCCACGCAACACCGCCGGCGGCGTGGTGGATTGGACTCCCGGCAGCTTCGACTATCTGCGGACGTATACCGTCCGTGCGTTCGACGCCGATGCCGGTGAGATGACCATCGACTTCGCACTGCACGAGACGGGGCTCGCCTCGACCTGGGCGCGGCGAGTGCAGCCGGGCGACGGTGTGCTGATCGCCGGTCCGAAGCACTCTGCGGGGTTGCCCACTGCCGCTGACTGGATGCTGATCGGCGGCGATGAGACGGCGCTCCCGGCAATCGGGCACTGCCTCGAAAAGTTGCCCCCGTCTCTGCCCGCGACCGTGGTGATCGAGGTGGCCGAACCATCGCATCGACAAGAATTGACCAGCGCCGCGCCCGTGGACATCACCTGGCTCTACCGCAGCGACGTGGGTGGCCGGTCCCGGCTGGTCGAGACCATCCAGGCTGCCCAGTGGCGTGCCGGCCAACCCTTTCTGTGGGTGGGAGGCGAGACGCTGACCATCAAACCGCTGCGCCGGTGGGCGAAGCAGGAGAAGCAGATCCCGAAGGATTTCACCCAGATCATCGGCTACTGGCGTCGGCGCGAGGTGGCCACGGTGGAGGGTCATCCGGAACTCGTCGATGTCGCAGCCGAGGGTCCGGGGGCGTTCGATCGCATCCACGAGTTGTCGGAGTTGCTGCCGCCGTTCGCATTGCGTGTCGCGGTCACGTTGGGGGTGTTCGCGGAGATCGAAGGGGGCACGACGACGGTGGAGGCGATCGCGGCCGCCTGCGGTGCCCAGCCGGAACCCTTGCGTAAGCTACTGCGCCATCTGGCGGTGCTGGGTTTGGTGAACCGCGTCGACGGCGGCTTCTCGCTCACCGAGGACGGGAGTCTGCTCTCAGACCCGGACGGCTGGCTGGCGGAGACGCTGCATCTGGATGGGTTCGCATCTCAGGTGAACATGTCATTCGTGGGTCTGTTGGATGTGATCCGCACAGGGGTTCCCGCGGGTGTCGGTGGACTGCCGGTGGGCGAGTGGCTGAAGGATCCCGTGCGCCTCGGGCAGCTCCACGATGCTCAGGCCGGGGAGGCCTCGTACCTGGCACCTGCGCTCAAGGATGCGATCTCGTTCGACGGCGTGCAGACCGTCGCCATCGTCGGAGAGGGCGGTGGCGCGTATGCGGACGCGCTCCTGCGTGAGTTCGAGTCGCTGAACGTCAGTGTGGTGGGAATGCCCACCCTCACCGCCCGGATGCTCGGTGATGTGGCGCGCCAACGACAATCGCTGGTCAAGCGCATCGATCGCAGCCACACCGCGCCGCTCGGCGAACGGGTAGATCTGCTGATCGTGTCGAACATCGTCGACACATTGCCCGACGAGGACACCGCGGTTGCGCTCGCGGCCTATACGGAGTCGGCTGATCGGATCGTGATCGCGACGACGCTGCTGGACCCGGACACCACCGACGACCACCACACCGAAGACGACCTGAGTCGACTGTGCGTCTTCGGGTCGGGACGGCGCACAGAGGCCGAGCTGCGCGAGATGATCTCCTCGATCGGAGCCGAGGTCGTGCATGTGGGACCGCTCGGGTGGGGTGCCCACGTCGTCGAATACCGGGCCCGGACCTAGTGGTCGGGTTGCCGACCCGCCTGCGCCCGCCGTACTTCGCGGCGGGGGAGCATCCGTCCGCAGTCAAAGCCATCGAGGTCGACGAGCACACCACGCCTCGGAAGATGGTGATGCGCACCATCTTCGCCATGCCACGTCTGACACTGCCCGCCGCGGCATTGATGATCGGGCATCAGGTGGGCGAGGCGATGGTCCCCGTGGTGATGGGCGTGGCGATCGATCGGGCGGTCGCGACCGGTGACACGGGCTCGCTGCTGGTCTGGCTGCTCGTGCTGGCGGTCGTCTTCGCTGCGCTGTCACTGAGCTTCCGTTTCGGGTTGCGCATCGGCTTTCTCGGCATGAACACCATTCAGCACCACCTGCGCACGATGGTCACCGATCGGATCCTCGATCCGCGAGGCATCGGTGGCGCGTCACGTTCGCCGGGCATGCTCTTGTCGATCGCGACCGCCGACGTCACCCGCCTGGCCGGGACGGTCTGGCTCGGTGTCCTGCCGATCGGTGAGGTCGCGGCGATATTCTTCTGCGGCTTCGTCCTGCTGTGGGTGTCGTGGCCACTCGGACTGGCGGTTCTCATCGGCGCCCCGGTCATGTTGTGGCTCATAGACAAAGCGGGTGGGCCCTTGCGTCGGCGCAGCGGACACGAGCAGCAACTCGCGGGTGAGGCTGCCGGGTCGGCTACCGATCTGATGACCGGCTTCCGCGTCGTCAAGGGGATCGATGCGGGGCAGGAAGCGGCCCATCGCTATCAGGGCGCCAGCGGTCGTGCCCTGGTTGCGGTGATCAAAGCGCGCCGCACCGAAGGTGCGTTTGTCGGTGCGATGCAACTGACCTCGGCCATCCTGGTGATCGCGGTCGGTATCGCGGCCGGACTGATGGCTGTCGCGGGGTCGCTCACCATTGGTCAACTGATCTCTGTCGTCGGCGTGACCCAGTTCGTCATCCAACCACTCGGGGCCATGGGCAAGAACTTCGGCGCCGTGTGGGCGGCCGGATTGGCCTCTGCCGAAAGAGTTCTCACAGTTCTGCAGGCCCCGTCGGTCAACCCCGGTGGACAACGTACGGTCAATGGCGACTTCCAGACCTTGCCGCCGCTGCTGCGGATCGACGATCTCTCGGTAGGCCCGATCACCCATCTGTCGTTCACGCTGCCACCCGAAGGAGTCACCGTCCTGAAGGTCGATGGCGCGACCGCGGCCACGCTGGCGGCGGTGCTGTCCCGGGCCAAGAAGCCCGACTCGGGCACCGTGACCGTGGATGGCGTGGACGTGTTCACCCTCGATCAGCCCTCGATGACCCGCCTGGTTCGAGTGGCCCCGCATGGAGCCGACCTGTTCGAGGGCTCCCTCCTCGACAACGTGGTCGCCGCCGACACCACCTCCGCCGACGGCGCGCGCATCGACCAGGCACTGCTGGCGGCGGCGTGCGACGAGGTCATCGACGGCCTGCCCGAGGGCCGGGACACGCTCGTCGGTGAGGCCGGCAGGCTGCTCTCCGGCGGCCAGCGACAACGCGTCGCGCTGGCTCGTGCGCTCGCCTCGGATTCAGACATCTTGGTGTTGGTCGATCCCACCAACGCCGTCGATTCCGTCACCGAATCAGTCATCGCAGGACGAATGTCCCTCGCGCGCGCAGGACGGGCAACGCTCGTGATCTCTTCGTCCCCTGCCTTTCTCGCGGCCGCCGACCACATCATCGACATCGAAGTTCCGGTCCCCTCATGACAGATGCGATCCCGGTCACCACCATGCCCATCGCCGGCGCCCGTCGGGTGCTGGCGGTCATCGGCCAGCACCTGTCCGGCCGCACGTTCATGCTGATATCGGTGATCGGGGCGCTTGTCGCCGCCGCCGCCCTGAGCCTGGTCACGCCGTGGGGCCTGGGACGCATGGTCGATGTGGCAACAGGAGATGTCTCTGGTGGAAGCGGCACGGTGTGGGCGATTGGTGGCGTCATGTTCGGCGCGGCCGTGGGCCTGGCGATCTTCACCGGCCTCGGACTCGCCCTCGTCGGGCAGCTCATGGAAACCGTCCTTGCGCGTATTCGTGAGCGGATGATCACCGCCGGTCTGACGATGCCGCTCGGCCGGGTGGAGGCGGCCGGAACCGGTGACCTGGTGTCGCGGGCGACCGACGACGTCAGCCAGGTGAGCATCGCGATCGGCAGAGCCGTTCCGGCTTTGTCGACCTCGGTGTTCGCCGCGATCCTGACGGTGGCCGGCCTCGGCGTACTGGACTGGCGCTTTCTCGGTGTGGTCGCGGTGACGGTTCCCGTGTACATCGTGGGTGTGCGCATGTACCTGGCGTCGGCCCCGGAGATCTACGCGGCCGAACGTGCGGCGACCGCCGACCGAGCCCACCAATTGCTCGGTGCCATCCGGGGCCTCGAGACGGTCTACGCATTCGGATTGACCAGGCAGATGAGCCTCAAGATCGCCAGTCACTCATGGGCCGTGGTCCGGTGGTCGATGCGGGCCGTGATCGTGCAGAACAGGCTCTTCGGCCGGCTCAACTTTGCCGAATTCCTGGGGATGGCAACGATTCTGATCGTCGGGGTGTGGCTCGTCGACGCCGGTTCGCTCAGTGTCGGTGCCACCACCACGGCAATGCTGCTCTACCTGCAGCTGTTCGGGCCGATCAGGGCGTTGATGTTCGTCGTCGACGACCTGCAGTCGGCCACCGCGTCGATGGGCCGCATCGTCGGCGTCATCGACGAGGCCGAGACGTGTGGCATCGATGCCGAAAGACCTGTCGGTGCGCAGGTGTTGACACCGGAGAAGGGCGGGCCGATCGCAGTACGTGCGGAGAGGGTCGCGTTCGGCTACCGCGCCGATCGGCCGGTCCTCCAGGAGGTGTCGCTGCGTGTCGGGCGCGGAGAGCACGTCGCAGTCGTGGGTAGTTCAGGGGCGGGAAAAACGACGCTGGCATCGCTGATAGCCGGTGTGCATCAACCGGATTCCGGAGTGCTGGAGGTGGGCTCGGAGAGAGTCGCGCTGGTGACTCAGGAGGTACATGTTTTTTCGGGCACGCTGGCCGATGATCTACGGATGGCCGCCCCGGAAGCCGGTGACGACGCACTGAACGCGGCGCTCGACGCCGTTCACGCCGACGAGTGGGTGCGGATGTTGCCTGACGGTCTGCAGACCGCGGTTGGTGCCGAGGGCCGCGAACTGACTCCGATGCAGGCGCAGCAGTTGGCCTTGGCGAGGCTGGTCCTCATGGACCCCGACCTGGTGATACTCGACGAGGCGACTGCAGAAGCCGGCAGTACCGGGGCCGACGCGCTCGAACGCGGCGCCGAAAGCGCGTTGCGTGGACGTTCGGCAATTGTGGTGGCACATCGACTTTCGCAAGCAGCACGCGCGGACCGGGTGGTGGTCCTCGATCACGGCCGCATCGTGGAAGAAGGCACACACGAGGAATTGGTCCGACGTGGCGGGCGCTACGCGGAACTGTGGGAGGCCTGGGCCCGTTATCGGTAACACCTGAGAGTACTTGTCCCAGCTGAAATGTGTTACCGCGGAAGATCGCTGGCGCAGGTGAGTATCGCCATCGGCCGAGTGGTCCCGGCCCTGTCGACGTCGTTGTTCGCGACGATTCTCACCGTGGCCGGCCTTGGCGTTCTGGACTGGCGGTTTCTTGTCGTGGCCGTCGTCACGGTGCCGGTCTACGTCGTCGGGCTGCGGGGTTATCTGGCGAAGGCTCCTGCGATCTACGCTGCGGAACGTGCAGCGATGGCGGGGCGTGCGCACCAACTACTGGGTGCCATTCGCGGGCTCGAATCGGTGTACGCATTCGGTTTGACCGGAGCGCTCTGCAGCCGGATCGCCGACTACTCCTGGGCCGTGGTCCGGTGGTCCATGCGCGCCATGGTCGTCCAGAACCGGCTGTGGAGCAGACTCAACGTCGCCGAGTTCCTCGGTATGGCCGCGATTCTGCTCGTCGGCTTCTCCCTGGTGGGAAAAGGCGGGTTCACCGTGGGTGCCACCACGACCGCGATGCTGCTCTACCTGCAACTGTTCGGTCCCATCAGGTCGGTCTTGCTGGTGGTCGATGATCTGCAGTCTGCGGCGGCGTCGCTCGGACGCATCGTCGGCGTCATCGACGAGGCGGACCGATACGATCTCGACCCCACCGCGAACCGGTCGGTGAACGGCAGCAGCCCGAAGCGGGGCGCGTCATCGGTCGGCCTCGCGCTGCCTGTGCGTGTGGAGAAGCTCGGCTTCGGTTACCGCCCCGACCGCCCCGTGTTGCATGACGTCTCGCTCACCGTACGACAGGGTGAGCATGTTGCGGTCGTGGGAAGTTCCGGCGCCGGGAAGACAACGCTCGCATCGTTGATCGCCGGTGTCCACCAACCTGATTCGGGCGTTCTCGAGGTCAGTGCGCAACGCGTTGCCTTGGTGACGCAGGAGGTGCACGTGTTCTCCGGGACGCTCGCGAGCGATCTCCGTATGGCTGCTCCGGACGCCGTCGACGACGAACTGCTGGCGGTCCTTCGTGCCGTGCGTGCCGACGAGTGGGTGTCGCTGTTGCCGCAGGGGCTGGAGACAGAGGTCGGCGCCGAAGGGCACGAACTGACGCCGATGCGCGCGCAACAGTTGGCGTTGGCGCGGCTCATCTTGATGGATCCGGACCTGGTGATCCTGGACGAGGCGACTGCAGAGGCCGGCAGCGCTGGTGCCGATGCGCTTGAGTTCGGCGCCGAGGCGGCGCTGCGCGGGCGATCGGCGGTCATCGTCGCGCATCGCTTGTCACAGGCCGCCCTCGCCGATCGTGTGATCGTGCTCGAACACGGCCGCGTCGTCGAGGAAGGAACCCACGACGAATTGGCTCGCGGGGGTGGGCACTACGCGCGGTTGTGGGAGGCCTGGGCGCGGTATCGGTAGCTCTGTGCACGTGACGGTCACAGACTCTGGCCATAGAGCGATCGGAGTGTTAGGTTTGACTTACCTTACCTGCGAACCATATCGCGGGCGCACGACATCTCGACTCAGACGAGCACGCGGGGAAGCTAGAACGAGAAGGGGCCTGGCAATGGGTGCAGCGCAGCTGAACACCATGTTGGATGACACCGTCGATCGCCACTACTGCCGTCCGGCGGTGGTCTGCGGTGATCACGAGACCGATTTCGAACGCTTCGACGAGTCGGTGCAGTGGCTCTGCGACGATCTGGCCGCCCGGGGTGTGCAGTCTCATCAGCGCGTCGGGATCTGTCTGCACGGCGGATGGGAGTTCCTCCTCGCCTTCCACGCACTCTTGCGCCTGGGCTCTGTAGCCGTACCCATCGACCCGTTCGACGAGGCGGCTGCCTTCGCTGCCGGAGATCTGGACTTGCATTATCTGATCTCGCACTGCGCTGCGGACTGCTTCCTGGAAGAGACCGTCGAGGTGATCTGCGGCGACTGGGTGTGCCCGATGTTCGACGTCGCTGAGGAGTTCACGCTGATCGCGGTATCGGCGCAGTCGCCACTGCACGTCGAGAGTGGATTGTTCCTGAACGACCTCGGTTACCGCTTCTGGCCGGCGGGTGTGGTCGCCGATCGCGTTGGTGGCCTGCAACAAAACCTCGACCTCGACGCATCTGCATGCGCCGCCGTCTGTGGGCCGTGGAGCTCCCCGTCTGCGGTGCTTCTCGTATTGGCCTGTGCCGCATCCGGTTCCTGCGTGCAGGTCGTGCCTGTGTTCGGTGACTCTGCGATGGTGTGGGACGAGTTGATCGCGGGCGACATCTCGGTGGTGTTCGCCCCGCCGCTGCTCATGCACGACCTCCTGCGGGTCGCCGACTCCGGGGCGTGGGCCTCGGGTCGTCCCCGCATGGTGCTCCCCGACGGCGAGGTGCTGCCCGAGGTGGTCCTGCGACGTCGCGGACTGACGCGGCAGACCCCCGCCGATCCACCTGTCTACGAGTTCGCGTGGGACGACGACTACGCGCCGGCACAGCTGCGACCGGTCAGTTGAGAGCGGCGGTCACCAGAGCTTCGAGCTCGAGTTCCTTGCGGTGGCGCAGCGTGCCGATCACCGTGGCGGAATCGCTGCCCTGAGGCAGGAACAGCGAGCTGACCAGTACTTCGAGGAGTTCGTCCCGGCCGAGCGCGCCTTCGGGCGCCCGGCCGAGACGGGTGAAAATCGCCTCCACCGGGTCGGCGGACGGGTCGGGGTGTTGACGTTTGACGTCGAACCCGCCGGGGGTGAACTCCAGAAAGATCGGATCGCCCAAAGCCAGACCGAGATCTACCGCGAATCGCTTGATCGTTCCCACTCGTGCCTGCACCGACACCCACATCAGGGATTGCGGCCCCAGCCGCGACTGCAGCTTCACGGGATTGCCGGGGCCGACACCGACAAGACCCGCAAGCGCGGAGGGGATGTTGAATGCCGACCCCTTCAGGTGTGCGGCCCCGACGGTGGTCGCCCAGCGCAGGGTGTCGCCGTCGCGGTACAGGCATCGCGTCTTGGCGGGCGATTTCCGGTGGACGTAGCGTTCGTTGCGGCGGCTCACCACGTCGTCGCGCATGACGAACTCGCCGGCGCCCGCATAGGCGCGGATGCTCGATTCGGTCACGTCGTATTTGGCGCTGATCTGGGCCACCAGGTCGGCGATCTCGATCTTGCCGCCCGCGTCGTCGAGGATCCGTCCAATCTGGCGATGGACCGGGAGGTACTTGTCGCCACCCCATCGCCGCAGCCCGTAGGTGGTGCGGTCGGTCTTGACGATGCGATCGTCGGTGACAAGCGCGTTGCGCACGCTCGAGCGTGAGCGCGGTTCGCCGGCCAATCCGGCCAGGATCGCCTCGAAGGTGCGGGGCGCGCCTGCGATCGACAGAACGGCGCAGACCAGATCACCTGTCGACGTCGGGCCGTTGACCACGTGGTCGTCGAGCACGGTGAAGCCACTGTTGGTCAGCCACCGCACGGCCTCGGAATCCGAGAGGTTCAGTCGTGTGGCCACCACGTGGACCGGTACCACTGCTTCGTCGCCTGTGTGGGCGTCGAGGATCTCGCCGACCAGGTCGGCGATCTGTGAGGGCGGCCGGCTCATGATCCAGCCGTTGACACCTGCGAGGTCGTTGGACCCGGCGATCAGCAACTGGCCGACCGCGACGCCCAGTGCGGGAATGTCGGTGGCGAACGAGGGAAGTACTTCCGCGATACGCGCCGCGTCGGCCAGGGGGTCGGCGAGAGCCACGGCTTCGGCGAGCAACCGCCGCAGGTCGACCGAGCTGTCCACGGTCTCGGACAATCGCAGGCGCAGCGTGCGGTCGATCTGATTGACCCGTTCGCGCGAGAGCCCCATCTGTTTGGCCAGATCGGACTGTGTGCGCGGCTTGGCGGCAAAGATTCGCTCGTGCAGGATGATTCGGTCACGCTCATCGATCGATTCGATGAACTTGACCAGGTGCGGGTCCGCGAGAATGCGCTCGCCGCTGCGATCGTCGGCGCCCTGCGGGATCCTGGTGGCCTGGGCGACCAGCGCGGCGACGATGTCGACGACCGTGGCCCGGCCGATCTGCGGCAATCCGAGCAGATGGTTCGTAGATGTGGCGAGGATGTCGCCGACAGTGGATATGGTGTTGTCCTGCAAGGCTTTTTCGGTGTGCCGGCCCAGCGCGAGAGTCGACAGTCCAGATGCTGCCGAGACGGTCGGGAAGTCGTCGGCGAGGGTGGCGTCGCCGCGGTCCTGCAGGTGGCGAAGTGCCACCAATTCGCAGAATCGGCTGAAGTTCTCCGTATTCAGTGCATCCGCGGGGCTTCCGTCGAGCCAGGCATTGGGGATCAGCTCGCTGCTGGCCAGGATCGATGGGCCTGCTCGGTACTCGTCGAGCCACGGCAGCAGCATCGTCCACGCTGTTTTCGACAGCGGCGCGACCGTCTTCGATTCAGCCATGCACCGAGCCTTCCGTAAGCGTCAATGTCGAAAGATTAGCCTATCTGCACACCGAGACGGCTGTCTGACGTTCACCGTCCGAGCGCGGAGAGAATAGTCCGGAGTTTGGCCGATGTCTCCGCGAGTTCGAGCTGTGGGTCCGAGTCCGAGACGATTCCGCCGCCCGCCGATGCCCGGATCGTCAGACCGTCCGCGGAGAGCTCTGCGCAGCGGATGCCGACCATCCACTCGCCGTCACCTGCGCTGTCGCACCAACCGACGGCGCCTGCGTAAAACCCGCGGTCGCCCTCGTTGGCCAGGATGAACTCTCGCGCATCGGCGGTAGGGGTGCCACAGACGGCGGGGGTCGGGTGCAGCGCAACGGCGAGGTCGAGGGCCGTGGTGGCCGGCTCGCGAACGGTCCCCACGATGCGCGTGCCGAGATGCCACATGTTCGGGGTCTGGGTCAGGCCGGGTGTCGTAGGCACGTCGAGATCGCTACACAGCGGCGCGAGCGCGGCCGCCATCGCGTCGACGACAAAGGCGTGCTCGCGCTGATCCTTGGCCGACGCTGCCAGCATCTGACCGTTCGTCCGGTCGGCTGCGGGGTCTGAGGCTCGCGGTGCGGATCCGGCGAGAGGGTGACAGACGACCGTCGAACCAGACTTGCGCACAAGGAGTTCCGGGCTGGACCCGATCAGGTGCGTGCCGGTGTAGTGCGGGCCCGCAGACGAGAGGTCGACGAGCAGTCCATTGCTGCCCTGATCGGCCGCGACCAGACGCGTCAGCAGGTCGACGGGGGCGATTGCCGCGCTCGCTCGGAGTATCACGGTGCGGGCCAGGACCACCTTGACGAGCGCGGCACGCGGGTCGGACAGCACCCGGATCGCAGCGTCGACCCGGCGTACGTGCTCGTCGGGTTGCGGGTCGAAACCCTTGATCGCCGTTGTGGGCAGCGGCGGTGAATCTGGTTGCCACCGAACAGGTCTCCGTACGAACCGGGTAGGTGCGGTGAGGGCGGCGGGGCTGTCGAGATCGAACGGGAGAGCTCCGACGATGTACTCATGCGAGCGGTTGTGCAACACCGCCGCGGCGGCGTCGATGGTGTTGAATCGGACACCGGCGCCGTACGCGAATACGTGATCGGTGGGCCGCGACAATGCGAAGGTCGGCACTTCGATTCCGATGTAGGGAGAGACTCCGACGTCGGGAGAGGGGCGAGGAATGGTCGACTCCCTTCAGCGCGGACACCCGCTTGTGTGTCGAGGTTAGCAAGTGCTCAGACCCGCGCCCGGAGGTCGACGTGAGCTGCGAGCAATAGCCTAAACGCTCGCCACGAAGACGATCTGCTCCCGTGGGTGACGAGGCGGACATCGCCCTGACTAAGGTGAGCTATACCTACTACAGATCGGCAGAGGATGGACAACGTGCGCCGGGTTCGGCCGTGAGTGTCAGCGCCGCCCGCCGGACGCGGGTGAGCCTGGTCAAAGGTAGTGGTGCCGCCGCGGCCGAACCGACTTCCCAGGGGCTGGCGCGGACCAACGCCCGGCGCACACTCGGTTGGTGTGCCGGCGTCGCGATCCTGGCCCTCGTCTGCCTCCTGAGCATCGCCATCGGAGCCAAAGACATCCCGTTCGGGACGGTCTGGGACGCGCTGTGGTCCTACGACAACTCGGGCGACCACATCATCATCCGTGACCTGCGGATCCCGCGGACCGTGCTCGGCCTGCTCGTCGGGATGGCCCTGGGTGTCGGTGGTGCGCTCATCCAGGCGATGACCCGCAATCCGTTGGCCGACCCTGGAATTCTCGGCGTCAATGCCGGCGCGGCTTTCGCGGTGGCGCTCGCGGTGGGCGTCCTGGGATTCACCGGTATCTGGGCCTACATCTGGTTCGCCTTCGCCGGAGCCGTGGTGGTGACCGTGGTCGTCTACGCGCTCGGCTCGGTGGGTCGGGGCGGCGCCACACCCATTCGGCTGACCTTGGCCGGGGTGGCGATCGGCGCGGTGCTCTCCGGTGTCACCACCGGCCTGATCCTTCTCGACCCGCAGGCGTTCGATCAGATGCGTTTCTGGAACGCGGGCTCGATCGCCGGCCGCGGACTCGACGTCTCGGCCGCGGTGACGCCGTTCATCGTCGTCGGGTTGGTGCTCGCGTTCGTGATCGCACGGCCGCTCAACGCGGTGGCCATGGGGGACGATCTGGCGCGATCGCTCGGCGCGAATGTGACCCGCACCCGGGTCATCGGTGTGATCGCCGTGACGCTGCTCTGCGGCGCCGCCACCGCAGCAGCCGGGCCCATCGGGTTCGTCGGACTGATGGTCCCGCATATCGCCCGCTGGATCGTCGGTCCCGATCAACGTTGGATACTCGCGTACACGCTGGTGGGTGCACCGATCCTGGTTTTGCTCTCCGATGTGATCGGTCGGGTCATCATCCGGCCGGGCGAGATGCAGGTCGGGATCGTGACGGCCTTTGTGGGTGCGCCGGTCCTGATCTTCCTGGTCCGTCGGGGAAAGGCGAGTGGACTGTGAGCATCCGGACTCCAGGAAAAGTGCCGATGCCTGAGAAAGAGAAGCTGACGTCGCACTCGACCATCGACTTCGGTCGTCGCATCACGATCCTGCGTGGCCCCGGTGGCACGGTGTCGGGGAAGATCGACCTGCGCGCGGTCACGGTGGTCGCTGCGTTGGTCGTTCTCGCATGCGGTGTCGCGGTACTCGCGTTGGGGACCGGCGACTATCCGGTGTCGCCCGATCGAGTGTTGCAGGCGCTCCTAGGTCAGGGCACGCGGATCGAGGAGCTGGTGGTGACCGAGTGGCGGATGCCGCGCGTCCTGCTGGCTCTCGTCCTGGGCGCCGCGCTCGGTGTCAGCGGGGCGGTCTTCCAGTCGATCACCCGCAATCCGCTCGGCAGCCCCGACATCATCGGCTTCAACACCGGCGCCTATACGGGCGCACTGGTGGTGATCTTGGTCATCGGCGGGGGCGGGTACTACGGCACCGCGATCGGGGCTCTCGCAGGCGGGATCGTCACCGCACTGCTGGTGTACCTGCTGGCCTTCAAGCGCGGTGTTCAGGGCTTTCGGTTGATCATCGTCGGTATCGCGGTCAGTGCCGTGCTGGCGTCGGTCAACACCTGGCTGATTCTCAAAGCAGACCTCGAGGACGCGATGTCGGCGGCCGTGTGGGGAGCGGGGTCCCTCAACGGGCTGAGCTGGACGCAGGCGCGACCGGTGCTGATCATCTTGGCGGTTCTGGCACCCCTGCTGATCCTCGCGTCGTACCGGATGCCGATGCTCGACCTGGGTGACGACGCCGCGAAGGCCCTCGGGATCCGGGCCGAGCCGACTCGCCTCGCGTTGATCATCCTGGGGGTCGCGTTGACCGCAGTGGCCACGGCGGCGGCCGGACCGATCGCCTTCGTGTCGTTGGCTGCGCCGCAATTGGCACGCCGACTGACCAGGACTCCGGGTGTCGCGTTCGCACCCGCGGCCGCGATGGGGGCACTGCTGCTCGTCGCGAGCGACTTCATCGCCCAGCGTGCCTTTCAGCCGACGCAGCTGCCCGTCGGCGTCGTCACGGTGTCGATCGGCGGCCTCTACCTGGTGTGGCTGCTCGCCAGAGAGGCGCGCAGGCAATGACCACCCCACACCATTTTCACCGGACAAGGGCTGATGCATGGACATGAACAAGGTCGCCGACAATCCCACGGACAGCCGGGCGCAAATACCGACCGCGCGTTCTCGGCTGCAGGCCGAGAATGTGACGATCGGCTATGACAAACGCGTGATCAGCGAGTCGCTCAGTGTCGACATCCCTGACGGCGCGTTCACCGTGATCGTCGGACCGAACGCGTGCGGCAAATCGACCCTGCTGCGGGCGCTGTCCCGGTTGCTGGCCCCCAGTGCCGGTTCGGTGCTGCTCGACGGCAAGGCGATCAGCTCGTACCCGGCGAAAGAGGTCGCGCGCCGGCTCGGTCTGCTACCGCAGTCCTCGATCGCCCCTGACGGCATCAGGGTCGCCGATCTCGTCGCGCGCGGCCGCTACCCGCACCAGAAGCTGATCCGGCAGTGGTCCAAGGACGACGAGTCCGCGGTGGTCGAGGCGATGGACTCGACCGGGGTCACGGAATTGTCCGGCCGGCTGGTCGACGAATTGTCGGGCGGCCAGCGGCAGAGAGTCTGGGTGGCGATGGTGCTGGCGCAGCAGACTCCGCTGATGCTCCTGGACGAGCCGACGACGTTCCTCGACATCGCCTATCAGATCGACCTGCTCGAACTCTGCTCTGAGCTGAACAAGACCAAGGGGCGGACCCTTGTCGCCGTACTCCACGACCTCAACCATGCCTGCCGCTACGCCGACCACATCATCGCCATGAAAGATGGCGAGATCGTCGCGGAGGGCCGGCCCTCGGAGATCATCACCGCGGAATTGGTGCACGACGTGTTCGGCCTGCCCTGCCGGATCATCGACGACCCGGAATCGCATACGCCACTTGTCATCCCACTGGTGAGGAAGTAGGACGAGTCGAGGGGGTGTGAATCGTGTTCTCGGAGGATGACAACATGGCTCGGGTGATGAGACATCTCGGATTCGAGCAGTGGAATCAGCCGGCGGCGCTCCACCGGTTGCAGGGGCGGATAGATGGCTGAGCAGAGTTCGGCCGCAGACCCCCACGCGATCACCACACCCGCGGACTTGGAGGCGGTACTCGGCGCCGCTCATCCGAGGGTGCTCGACAAGCACACCACGTTCCTCACGCCCCTCATCGTCGAATTCCTCTCGCATGCGAGGTTCTTCGTATTGGCGACTGCGGACGCCGAGGGCAATTGCGATTCATCGCCACGCGGCGACCTCGACTCCGCGGTGCTCGTGAAGGATGACCGCACCCTGGTCCTGCCCGATCGGCCGGGTAACAAGCGGGTCGATTCGTACCGGAACATCCTCGCCAACCCGCATGTGGGCGTGCTGTTCTTGGTCCCGGGAATCGACGAGATCGTGCGGGTGAACGGCCGCGCGAGACTGCGTACGGATCCCGAGATGCTCGATGAGATGGCGATCAAGGGCAAACCGGCGACCCTGGCCGTGGTTGTCGAAATCGACGAGGTCTACGTCCACTGCGCCCGGGCCGTGCTCCGGTCCGATCTGTGGAATCCGCAGCGGTTCGCCGATCCGGATGTGGTGCCGACGGTCCGGGACATGATGTCGGAGCAGCACGCACTCCCGGTCGAGGACAACCAGCCTCGCCGCCAGGAGGCGTACCGCTCACATCTGTACTAGCGCAACCTAGGTGGTGCGCTCGGCGACCAGCGGGGGAACCGTGTCCAGTGCGTACCGAACCGACAGCACCGAGTTCGTCGAGTACGCACGCGAGATCGTCGTGTCATCGAAGACGAGGTAGCGCCCGTCGACCACCGCCGGTACTGCCTTGAACACGGGCTCGGCCTCCACCTCGGCAGCGGTACGCCCGATGGGGAAGACGACCAGCATGTCAGCGTCGAGTAGCTGCAGGTTTTCTTCGGCGACAGGGATCGAAAACCCTTTGGCGTCGGCGGGATCGATTGCGGGGTTGGCGACGAACCCGAGTTTGCGCATGAAGGCCACCCGCTCGGTGTCGGGAGCGTAGGCGCCCCAACCGTTCCCGGACCGGGCTGCCACGGTCACGGTCTTCCCGGCGAACTCGGGGTTCTGCGCTGCGACCTCGGCGAAACGGGAGTTCAGCTGGTCGATGAGTTCGGTGCCCTTGTCCGGGACGCCGAGTGCTTGCGAGACCATCGCCACCTGTTGCTCGAGGGTCGTCTTGTAGTTGTCGGCTCCTGCGGGTAGCGCGACGGTCGGTGCGATCTCCTTGAGGGTGTCGTACCGTTTCTGGTCCCCGGAGCTCTTCGTGTCGAGGATGAGGTCGGGTTCGAGGGCGAGGATCTGCTCGAACGAGGGCTCCCGGGTGGCGATGATCTCCGGGGGACTGTCGTAGAGTCCGGCTGCCCACGGGCCGACCCCTTCGCCCCCGAAGTCGAGCCAGTCGCTGGCTCCGACAGGCTGAACCCCCAGCGCCAGCGCGGTTTCTGCGTCTCCCCATCCGAGTGCGACGACTCGTTTCGGTGGCTCTTCGATGGTCACCGGTCCGAACTTCGTGTCGACGGTGACCGGGTACGAACCGGTGGTCGCCCCGCTCGGCGACCCCTCGTCGGTGTTCGAGCTGCCGGAGCAGCCGGCGACGACGAGGACTCCGAGGACGGTGAGACAGAGGATTGCGCGACGAAGCATGTGTAGAGGTTAGCCTGCGCTAAATCTCCGCCGCGAAGTCGGCCGCACACTTGAACCGAACAAGCGCTCGGCCATATGGTGCGGTGGTGGAAATCAATGGAGCAAGTGCAATCGTTACGGGTGGGGCCTCGGGAATCGGTGCTGCGGTGGCGCGACAACTGGCCGCACTGGGCGCCAAGGTCGTCATCGCTGACGTCCAGGCGGAGAAGGGGGAGGCGCTCGCCAAGGAAATCGGAGGCGCCTTCGTCAGTGTCGACGTGACCAAGACCGAGCAGATCGAGGCCGCCGTCAACAAGGCACTCGAACTCGGACCGGTTCGTGCGCTGGTGAACTCGGCCGGCATCGGATCGGCGCAGCGCACGATCGGCCGCGACGGGGAGTTCTCGTCAGCTCACGACCTCGACGCCTTCAAGAAGGTCATCAACATCAACCTGATCGGCAGCTTCGACGCCACGCGGCTGGCGGCAACCGCCATCAGTCGCAGCGAGCCCACCGAAACCGGTGAAAAGGGTGCGATCGTGTCGCTGGCCAGTGTGGCGGCGTTTGACGGACAGATCGGACAAGCCGCCTACTCGGCTTCCAAGGGCGGCATCGTCAGCCTGACCCTGACCGTGGCCCGCGATCTCGCAGCAGCGGGTATCCGCAACAACACGGTGGCCCCGGGTCTGATCGAGACCCCGATCTACGGCACCGGCCCGGAGTCGGAGGCATTCAAGGCGAAGCTGGGCGAGAGCGTGCTCTACCCGCGTCGCCTCGGTACCCCGGATGAGCTGGCGTCGATGGTCGTCGAGCTGATCACCAATTCGTACATGAACGGTGAGGTCGTCCGCGTCGACGGTGGCGTCCGGCTCCCTCCGAAGTAGCCCGTGCACGCACAGACCCACCCGTTCCGGTCACAACCACGAGGCGCAAACCCTTGGGTTTGCCTGGAACGGGTGGGCTTGGGTTTGCCCGGAACGGGTGGGTTGTCAGTTCAGCCGGCGACGACACCGAATTCATTGGCCAACTCCGCGATTCGTTCCGCACGCTTGAGCCGGGGCAGGTCGCTGCCGTCACGGACGACGCGGCCACGAGCTTCGAAGTCGGAGAGAAAGCCGGTGGCCCAGGCCGCGTCTTCGGGGCTCGGGCTGATGACGGTGTTGATCACGCCTGTGTGGGCCGGGTTCAGGCACAGCTTGCCGGTGAGTCCGAATGACACGCTGGTGGCGGTCTTTTCGCGGAGGACGGTGTGGTCGTCGGTGACGGCGGGCCCGTCGATCGGTCCGGTCAGGCCGGCCACGCGGCTGGCGACCACCAGGCGCGAGCGCGGGTAGGCCATCACCAGATCGTCTGCGTCGGTCGCGGTGTCACGCCGGTAGTCTCCGCTGCCGAAGGCCAGTCGCAGGACCCCGCGTCGGCGAGCGATGTCGACGGCGTTCTCGATCCCCATCGCCGACTCGATGAGCGGGATGACTGGAACGCGCCCGCCGAGTCGGTCATAGGTCTCGTCGACCTGGTCGGGGTATTCGGTCTTCGCCAGCATGACCCCGGCCAGTCCCGATGTCCCGCGGAGATGATCGACGTCCTCTGACCAGTACGGTGTGGTCCGGTCGTTGATGCGCACCCACGCGCCGGCGCCGCGTAGCCACTCGGCGACGCTCCCACGCGCGCTGCTCTTCGCGCCCGAATCCACCGCGTCTTCGATGTCGAGGATGATCTGGTCGGCCTGCGACTGCGCGGCGGCCATATAGGCCGGGCGCACAGACGCATTCACCAGCAGCCACGAGCGAGCGATGGTTGCTTCGATGTGCGGGCGAGACGGCAGCTCATGCGGTGACATGAGGTCAGTGTGATCTCGGCGGTGAGTCGCGTCACCGTTGCGTTCATTACGTTCACCGCCAACGAAAAAGTGGGCCGTCCCCCGACCGGGTCGACCCACTTCTTCGTCACATTGCTAGAACGAGGCTTCGTCCAACTCCATGACGTCGTTGTCGATCTTCTCGACGATGCCCCGCGTGGCGGTGAGCTCGGGCAGCACATTCTTCGCGAAGAAGCTGGCCACGGCGACCTTGCCGTTGTAGAACGCGGTGTCTGCTTCGGCCGGACCGGCGTCGAGGGCGGTCAGAGCCACCTCGGCCTGGCGCAGCAGGAGCCAACCGATCATCAGATCGCCGACGCCCATCAGGAAGCGCACGCTGCCGAGGCCCACCTTGTACAGCTCGCTCGGCTGTTCCTGGGCGCCCATGAGGAAGCCGGTCAGGGTCGCCGCCATGCCCTGGACGTCGTCGAGTGCGGTCTTGAGCAGCGCACGTTCGGTCTTGAGCCGGCCATTGCCCGCCTCGGACTCGATGAACGTGCTGATCTGACCGGCGACGTGTGCGAGTGCCTGACCCTTGTCGCGGATGATTTTGCGGAAGAAGAAGTCCTGAGCCTGGATCGCGGTGGTGCCCTCGTACAGCGAGTCGATCTTGGCGTCGCGGATGTACTGCTCGATGGGGTAGTCCTGCAGGAAGCCGGAGCCGCCGAGGGTCTGGAGCGAACCGATCAGCTGCTCGGATGCGCGCTCGGAACCGACGCCCTTGACGATGGGGAGCAATAGATCGTTGACGCGGAAGGCCATTTCCTTGTCGGCCCCCGACACCAGCTGCGCCGCAGCGAGATCCTGGTGCGATGCGGTGTACAGGTACACCGCACGCAGACCCTCGGAGTACGCCTTCTGCATCATCAGCGAGCGGCGTACGTCGGGGTGATGGGTGATCGAGACGCGAGGCGCTGCCTTGTCGGTCATCTGGGTCATGTCGGCACCCTGGATGCGCTCCTTCGCGTACTCGAGGGCGTTCAGGTAGCCGGTCGACAAGGTCGCGATGGCCTTGGTGCCCACCATCATCCGGGCGTGCTCGATGACGTCGAACATCTGCGCGATGCCGTCGTGGACCTCGCCGACGAGCCAGCCCTGGGCCGGGGTGCCGTGCTGGCCGAAGGTCAGCTCACAGGTGGCCGAGACCTTGAGGCCCATCTTGTGTTCGACGTTGGTGACGTAGACGCCGTTGCGCTCGCCGAGTTCACCGGTCTCGTGATCGAAGTGGAACTTGGGGACGAAGAACAGCGACAGTCCCTTGGTGCCGGGGCGCGCGCCCTCGGGGCGGGCCAGCACCAGGTGGATGATGTTCTCGGTCATGTCCTGGTCGGCGGAGGTGATGAAGCGCTTCACACCGTCGATGTGCCAGGTGCCGTCGTCCTGCTTGATGGCCTTGGTGCGGGCGGCGCCGACATCGGATCCGGCGTCGGGCTCGGTGAGGACCATGGTGGCGCCCCAGCCGCGCTCGGCGCTGATGGTGGCCCACTTCTTCTGCTCATCGGTGCCGTTGTTGTAGAAGATGTTGGAAAAGCCTGCACCTGCTGCGTACATGAACGCGGCGGGATTGGCGCCGAGCAGCAGTTCGCCGATTGCCCAGTAGAGCGACCGGGGGGCGGGCAGGCCACCGAGCTCTTCATCGATGCCCAGCTTGTCCCAGCCGCCGTCGACCATGGTCTTGTACGACTTCTTGAAGGACTCGGGGACCGTGACGCTGTGGTCCTCGGGGTTGAACACCGGGGGATTGCGGTCGGCGTCAGCGAAGGATTCGGCCAAGGGGCCCTCTGCGAGGTTCTTCACCTCGCGCAGCATGTCGATGGCGGTCTCTTTGTCGAGATCGCCGAAGTCACCGCTGGCCAGCACCTCTTCGAGCTGGAAGAGCTCGAACAGGTTGAAGTGGAGGTCGCGGAGATTGCTCTTGTAATGCCCCATTGCAGAATCCTTTGCAATCGTTGAACTGCTGTCTGAGTCGGGTGGCGAGTCGAGCGCGGTCAGACGCTCGGGCGCTATGTTACTCGCCAGTAACAACTCAAATATACATCCGGATATTCCGGGGCACAAACGCAATGTCGATAACTAAAGATGACGTGCACCACATGAAAGACTTCTCATGATGGTAGGTCACCGCCGGTTGCTCACCGCGAAAGCACAGGCCCCGACCGCCAGCACCACCACGGCGGCCACGACGGTGCCCAGGCTCAGGCTGAAACCGAGCGCCAGGCATCCGATGAATCCGAGGGCCGGCACGATGCGGGCCGCCGCGACACCGCGACGCGACTGTCCACGCCCGGCCAGCGACCACGCGCTGGCGTTGGCGACGGCGTAATAGATCAGCACGGAGAATGCGGAGAACCCGATCGCCCCGCGGACGTCCAGGGTGGCCACGAGCACGGCGACGATGACACCGACCACGACCTCGGCGTGCCGCGGTACCGCGTATCGCGGATGGACCGTGGCCAGCGCGGCGGGAAGATACCTGTCGCGGGCCATCGCCAGGGTTGTCCGGGACACCCCGAGGATGAGGGTCAACAGCGCTCCGAGCGCGGCCACCGCCGCGCCGATCCGCACCACGGGCGCAAGCCCGTCGTGGCCGGACAGCTCGACCACGTCGACGAGCGGTGCTGACGACTCGCTCAGCGCGGCATGCCCGACAACCAGCAACGCGGTGATCCCCACCAGTGCGTACAGCGTCACGACGATGGCGAACGCGATGGTGATGGCGCGTGAGATCTTGCGCTCGGGATCGCGGACCTCTTCGCCCAGGGTTGCGATGCGGGCGTACCCGGCGAACGCGAAGAACCACAGGGCGGCGCCGCCGAGGACACCGGTGACGCTCGAGCCGCCGAGGTCCAGGCGGTCGGCCGCGACGGCAGAGGACGTGAGTCCGGTGACCACCACGACCAGCAGAACGGTCACCACCACGGCGACGATGAGCCGAAGTGCCCAGGCGGATTTGGTGATCCCGAAACAGTTCAGTGCGGTGAAAGCGACGACCGCGGCGACCGCGACGGCGTGCGCCTGATCGGGCCAGAGGTAGTAGCCGGCCGTGAGCGCCATGGCGGCGCAGGACGCGGTCTTGCCGACCACAAAGCTCCAGCCGGCGAGGTGCCCCCAAAATGGACCGAGCTCTTCACGGCCGTAGACGTAGGTGCCACCCGCGGCCGGGTATACGGTGGCGAGCCGTGCGGACGAGCGTGCGTTGCAGTAGGCGACGGCGGCCGCGAGCGCGAGTGCCAGGAGCACCCCGGGGCCGGCTGTCGCGGCGACCGGCGCGAGCGTCACGAAGATGCCTGCACCGAGCATCGCGCCCAGGCCGGTGAGGACTGCATCGGTGACCCCGAGGCGGCGGCGCAGGGTCGGTTGTGAGGCAGCGTTTGTCACTGGTCGCCTGTCGGGTTCATGCGTTCATCGTTCCTACACGGACGCTGACGGACAAATGAACTTCTGGGGTCCGGGCGTCGGTCGGGCACGATGGAGGCCATGAGTGACATGGTCGACGACGCAACGGACAAACTGTCTCCGGATGGGCGATCTCCGGATGGGCCGCTGGTCCGCTGGATGGCGGCCGAGGGCGGCGACCGGGACCTCGCGCCCGCCGACCTCATCGAGATCGGCCACGGGCTCCGCAAGTTCATGCTGCCGTTCCAGTTCGCGATCAACGAGATCGTCACCAAGATCGAGATCCTGCGCGACGAGTTCGCCTACCTGAACGACTACAACCCGATCGAGCACATCAGTTCTCGAGTCAAGAGCCCGGAAAGTCTGCTCGCGAAGGCGAACCGGCGAGGCATACCGGTCGATCCGGCGTCCCTGCAGGATCAGCTCGACGACATCGCCGGTGTCCGGGTGACCTGCAGCTTCATCACCGACGCCTATCGGCTGACCGAGCTGCTGTGTGCTCAGCCCGATGTGCTGACCCTGCAGACCAAGGACTACATCGCCAACCCGAAGCCCAACGGCTATCGCGGGCTGCACACGATCGTCGAGACCCCGGTGAACCTGAGCACCGGCCAGATCCCGGTGAAGGTCGAACTGCAGGTCCGCACCATCGCGATGGACTTCTGGGCCAGTCTGGAACACAAGATCTACTACAAGTACGACCGGACCGTGCCCACCCACCTGCTCGATGAGTTGACGGTCGCGGCCGACACCGCGAACACCCTCGATGAGCGGATGCAGGCCATCCGCAACGAGATCCACGGCTCGCGACGCTGAGATCGTCCGATACAGAGTGTGCGGAGGGCATTACGCCCTTCGAGCCCCCTGAATCGGACGATCTCAGGGCGAAGAGACAAATCAGGTCAGGCGAGAGCCTTTTTCAGGTAGGCGATGTCGTCGGCGAGACCTTCTTCAGGGGTCTCGAGGATCACCGGCGCACCGGCGGCCTTGATCACGGCAACCAGAACCTCGGGATCGATGAGTCCCTTTTCGAGGTTGTCGTGCCGGTCGCGTCCCGAGTCGAACTCGTCGCGCGAGTTGTTCAGGTGGACCAGATCGATGCGGCCGGTGATGGCCTTGACCCGCTCGGCGATGTCGACGAGATCTTCACCGCCGGCCCACGCGTGGCAGGTGTCGAGACAGAACCCGGCGTTCTCGAATTCGCCGACCGCATCCCACAGCCGGGCGATGTTGTCGAGGCTGCGGGCCATGGCGTGATCGCCACCGGCGGTGTTCTCGATCAGGATCGGCACGGGGAAGCCGCCCTTCTCGTTGGCGCGCTCGAAGAGCTTGCGCCAGTTCTCGTATCCGTCCTTGGCGTCTTCGTCGTCGCGGAGGTGACCGCCATGGACGACGAGGCCGAACGCGCCGAGTTCTTTGGCGGCGAGAGCCTGGTTGATGACGGCCTGCCGGGAAGGCATCCGCAGCCTGTTGTTGAGGCTTGCGACGTTGATCCGGTACGAACTGTGGACGACCACGTCGATCGGGGAATCGCGGATCTCCGCGGCTTTGGGATGAGGTTTCGGCTTGCCCCACTCCTGTGGATCTGTGACGAACATCTGCAACAACTCGGCGCCGAGTTCCTCGGCCCTGCCGATCGGATCACTGTCTTGTCGTACGTGGGCACCAATGCGCATGTCACCAGCTTAGGACGTACTCACCCGGCCATTTGCCACACGGTGTTGTCAATTACCCTCACGGCGGCTCATTTATCGGGGTTCCTCAGGTAAATCTTGCCCGGTGAGCGCACAGTGGAGGCGTAACTGTCCCGGGGAGAAGGTGGTCTTAATGGAACGCTTGAGTGGGCTCGACGCATCGTTTCTCTACTTGGAGACGCGATCGCAGTTGATGCACATCGTAGGTCTGATCGAGCTCGACCCGACCACCGTCGAAGGCGGTTATTCGTTCGAGAAGATGCGAGACGAACTCTCGCGACGGATCGGGGCGCTGCCCACCTTTCGGCGCAAGGTGCGCGACTCGATCGTCAATCTCGATCATCCGGTCTGGGTGGAGGACCGGAAGTTCGACATCGAACGCCACGTGCATCGGGTCGCAGTGCCTGCGCCCGGTGGCCAGCACGAACTGGCCGAATTCTGCGCGCACATCGCGGGGGTGCCGCTCGACCGCAGCAAGCCGCTGTGGGAGATGTGGGTGATCGAAGGGCTCGCCGACGGCAAGATCGCGGTCTTGCTCCGCATGCACCATGCCGGGGTGGACGGCGTGACGGCATCGGATCTGCTCGCCCAGCTGTGCACACTCACACCTGAGCCACCCGAGCTCGACAAGGAGGTCCTGTCGCATACGGCCGGCGATGCGTCTTTCGCCGGACTCGCTCTCGATGGTGCCTGGCAGGTGGCCCGCCGGCCCCTCAGTTTCGTCCGGCTGTTGCCGAAGACCGCTCAGCTCCCGTTCGACTGGGTCTCCAGAGCGCTGCGCAATGAGGCGATGCCTGCGCCGTTCCGCGCACCCCGGACCTCGTTCAACAAATCGATCACCGCGCACCGCAGCATCGCGTACACGCAGGTCTCGTTGTCCGATCTCAAGCGCATCAAAGATCACTTCGACGTGAAGCTCAACGACGTGGTGCTCAGTGTGTGCTCGGGCGCGCTGCGAGATTATCTCGACAACAACGACGAACTGCCCGATCAGCCGCTCGTCGCGATGGTCCCGGTGTCGGTGCACGGCGACAACGACGACGACCTCGTCACGCAGGGCACGAACAAGGTGACCGGCATGTTCACCAATCTGCCCGTCGAGATCGCTGACCCGGTCGAGCGGATCAAGACCATCGGTTCGCAGGTCCGCACCGCGAAGGAGCATCACGGGTCCATGGACTCGAACCTGCTCCGTGGCTGGGCCCAGTTCGTACCGCCCGCGACCCTGGGCATGGCGATGAAGCTGTATTCGTCGCAAGAACTGGCCGAACGGCATCCGGTCATCTACAACCTGGTGATCTCGAACGTGCCGGGTCCGGACTTCCCGCTGTATTACCTGGGCGCCAAGATCGAGGCGATGTATCCGCTGGGGCCGGTCTTCCACGGGGCAGGCATGAACATCACCGTGTTCTCCCAGAACGGTTTGCTCAACATCGGCGTCATCGCATGCAAGGAACTGGTACCCGACCCGTGGCCGATCATGAGGGCGTTCGAGGCGGAGGTGAAGTCGCTGTTAGAGGCGTGCGATCCCTGATCTGTTCGCCTCGACCTGTCTGGTGGTGTGCCGGGCGGCGTCGAGGAACTTCGGGATGAACTGATCTGCCTCGAGGACGCAGCATGCGTGGCCACCATCGACCTCGTAGGTGGTCACGCCCGGGATGGTGTCGGTCAGGATGCGCTGTCTCCACAGCGGGATGACGCGGTCTTTGAGCGAGACCAGTACAGCGGTGGGGATGTCGATCTCGGCGAGCCAGGGCTGGGAGTCGAAGTGGCTCATGCCATCTCCGAGTGTTCCGAGACGTGAGACCGGCGTCGACAGGAATTGCCGCATCGCCCAGACGGTGTCGGGCACGGAGGTGTCGTCGAGTTTGGCGGCATTCGGTTGAATGTGCGGCGGGTGGATCAGTTTCATGACGCGGCCGATGTTCGACATGTTGGCCTGCCGTGTCGGGTCGTTGCTGCCGAAAAACGGTCCGGTGGAACACAAGATCATCGCGTCGACGCGGTCGGGGTGGCGTCGCCAAGCGAGCTGGGAGATGCCGCCGCCCATGGAGAAGCCTGCGGCGGTGAAGCTGTCGATGCCCAGCACGTCGGCGAGCGCGACGACGTCGTCGGCGCAGTCTTCGAGATCGAACGGGGCGTTGCGGATCCCGCGGCCGTGCCATCGCTGATCGAGGGTGATCACCCGGAACTCTTTGTTGAGAGCGGGGATCAATGGGTACCAGCACAACAGCCCGTTGGTCAGGACCGAGTGCAACAGGAAAATGGCCGGCTTGTCTCTGGGGCCCGAGTCGGTGACGTATGTCGATCCGCGTCCGGGCAGATGGACCATGTGGCCGCGGGGCAGGTCGCGGACCGGGTACGGCTCGATGAGGCGGTCGACCCGGCGCAGAACCTGATCGCGGGCCGTGGTGAGGACACTGTGCACCGAACCGAGGCTACTGATCACGCCGAATGTGCGCTCAGCGCATCCTCGCCGGAGTAAAATCAGGGGTTCGTCCGGTATTCCAGACGAACCTAGGAGTCATCATGCATTCAGGAACTGCACTGCACCTACGGAGAAGTCTCGTATGGCCCGCCGGCTGGTTGGCCTTCCTCACCACCTTGGCCGGAGCGGCCGCCACCGCGATGACGATCATCACCCTCGCAAGCGAACATTTTGTGGAGGCAGCTGTCGCGGGTGGCTGCGCGATCGGCTTGTTCGCGATCGCTGTCACGTCGTTCAAGTCGATGTCGCACATCGCGGATGCCCACACCCGCGAGGTCGAGGCCAGGCGCGACCACGCGGTCTACCGGGCGCGCTATCCGCTCTAGCCTCGACGCCGGGTCACTGGTCCGGCAGTGGGACGTTCTGGAGGCGTAGCTGCCCGCGAGCGAGTTCTTTGCCGCGCGACTCGTCGGTGATGGTGACGAGCCACAACTGCTGTGTGCGCCCTTGCTGAATCGGCTCGGCGAGTACCCGGGCCCGGGTGCCCCCTGTGCTCGACCGCAGGAAGTCGGTGCTGTTGTGCAGTCCCACCGCGAACTGGCCGCGGTCCAGGACTGCGGCGCTGGCGCCGATGCTGCCTGCGGATTCGACGATGGTGGTGTAGACGCCGCCATGGACAACGCCCCAGGGTGTCAGGTGATCTGCGCCGAGGTCGACGTACCCGGACACCCGGGTTCCGGATTGTTCCTCGATGACGAATCCGGTGACCTGAAGGAAGGCGCTCATGTCTGTCAGTGCGATGCTCGGTGTGTCAGCCATCATCTGACTTTAGGTACTAGAAGTCAGGCCTGCAAGTGGCTGTCCTCTAACGCCGTAGGGCGGCGGAGGCATCGAACTCCTCGGCCCGCCGACCGGACTGCCACAGGTGCCATCGCTGCCAGCGGCGCACCGACCCCTTCTGGAGGCGGTCATCGATCGCGGGTGAGAGTCGACGGGCGACCTCGCCGACCGCAATCAGGGGTGCGCGCAGCAGCAGAAGCACCACACCCGGCCAGGGCGAGGGCAATTCGTATCGCCGGCGGTTCCACGGCAGCATGAACAACTGGGTATAGCCGGCCTGCACGGTGAGGTGGTAGCGGGCGCGTGCCCGTGCGCGGCTGCTCATCGCTGGTTGCGGCGCGAACGCAGGTACGAAGGACTCGACGAGTTCGGCACCCAACGGACCCGAATCGTGTGCCCGGGTGGCGTCGAACAGGTACAGCAACCGGATGCCGTCGGCGGTGGTCCGTGGATAGATGTCGTCGACACGAACCCCGACAAGGTGTCCGAGATATCGGTTGAAATGCAGCAGGGCCTCGATCTCGCGGGGCGAGGTGAGGTAGCCGATGCTGTAGAGCCCGAGTCCCGGGCCCACGCTGCCGCCGAGCAGCGTCAGCATCATCTCCGCCTGGCTGATGGGCAAACCCCAACGTGCGCTGTCCCATTCGTCATGTCGAGCTACGCGGGCGCGCACGGACACGTGCATCACGCGGACCTTGAGTGAGATGTCCCGGGCAGGTGAGCCCGGGGTCAGTATCGCTCCGGGCTTGCAGACCTCGAGCCACCAACGGCTCGTTTCGAGGTATCTGTTCAACGCGCTGGCCCCGGCATAGCCGCCGGCCAGGGATAGCGGAACAGCCAGTGACCCCTCGGTATACGTGTCCATCGTGCCGGCGTTGCCAACCGACCCCAGTGCGTAGCCCCATCGCCGCCAACATGCTGCGCCCTGCTCGACCAGATCCGGGTCGACCCATTCCGGGATCGCCTCGAACTCGTCGAACAGTGCCCGCATCTCGGGCGGGGCGTTGTCGATGGTGTCGATCCCGTTGTGCAGCGCGGAGTCGAGGAGTTCACGCGCCGCGGCCGCACCCATCGGGCCGTGGTAGGTCGCCGCGACGAAGCGTTCGGCGACCGGGTCGCCCTCGCTCAGCAATTCGCCGTACCGGGCGACGACGGAATCGTCGGGCAGGAGGTCGAAACCGGTGAGCCGTTTGATCTGTCGACGGATGCGGGCATGTGGACCGCTGTCGAGGGCGCCGATCCGGTAGCAGCTGGGCGCCTGGGACGGTGTGCCCGTCATCGGTGACGGTCCACCAGGTACAGGTGTTCGGTGACGTGGGCACTTCGCCCCCGCAGGTTGCGGCTACCGCGGAAGGTGTTGTGGCGCTGCGTGAACTCGCTGACCGTACCTACCGCGCCGAGCATGTCCCGCATTTGCGCCGGTGGGATGAAACCCTCGTCGTTGAAGGAGATCAGCAGATAACGCGCGTCGAGATCGTTGATCAGCCGCCGCAGCAACGGTGCGGCACTGGACCGTACGTTGTAGCCCGAGCGGTTCCAGTCCTTGGGTATGCCCGAGATGGCGCTCATCGACGTGGGTTCCCGATTCTCGGCAATCAGGTTGAGCATGAAGTAGTTGGAGCCGTATGGGTGCTGGTTGTACGGCGGATCGAGGTATGCGACGTCCACTGGGCCGACAACGTCCGGGAGCGTCGCGGCGTCGGTCTGGAGTACCTGCCGCTCGCAGTGATGACTGCTCAGTACAGGTGCGGAGAGGACGATGGCGCCGGTGATTCGCCCTAGCGCGTCGGCGCCGCTGCCGCCGAATCGGCCGAGGCCGGTGGCGCGATCCTTGTAGAACCCCTTGAACACCCCCGAGGTGTTCGCGTGTACCGAGGCCTCGGACAGCAGTGGCCCGAGCAGCAGCGTCCGCAGTGGCTCCGGCTCGGCATGGATCAGTTCCACGTAGGCGTCGAGTCTGCGGGCGTTCTCGCAGGTGTAGAACACCCGCT
This sequence comes from Williamsia limnetica, assembly GCF_003217475.1. GTDB lineage: Bacteria > Actinomycetota > Actinomycetes > Mycobacteriales > Mycobacteriaceae > Williamsia > Williamsia limnetica. The sequence continues at coordinate 31,033 of NZ_QJSP01000025.1, forward strand.
CGCCCGGCTCGATGCAGGCATCATCGGCCGGTGCGTAGTGTTCGGAGATGAATCCTCTTGCCACATATCCGGATTCGACGATGCGGTTGATCGCGGCCACCTTGGCCGCCAGTGCCGCGTGGTCGACCTCGTCGGCGTTCGTGAGGAAGCATTCGCTGATCACCCGGGCGTAACTCTCGAGGTCGTTGGTGATCACGCGGTGCGAACGCGCTTTGGCGAGTCTGGATACGACCCCGCTGCCGGAGAAGGCATCGAGGAAGACCAGCGGCCGTTCGAGCTGCTGTTGAACATGGACGAGGGCGTCGTCGATCAATCCCAGTAGCTGACGCTTGTTGCCGATGTAGGTGATCAGCTGGCTGCCGCGATAGACGCGTTCGTCACTGCGGGTCATGGCCTCGGGCACAGATGTGACCCTATAGTTCATCTTCACCAGGCCGCCTCCAGGTCAATCATCCAGACACAGCTCGGTTTCGATCGAGATCGGCACCCCCGTCGCGATCAACAGGCGGCAGGGTGCCTCGGAATCCCGGTAGAGGTTGAGCCACTGATGCCCGCGGCTCCCGTCGGCGTACACGGCTTCGAGCGTGCGGTTCAGCCGTGCCTCGGCCTCGTTGTTGATGATGTATCGCTGGTCGCCGTATCGCAGGTACTTGTTGGGCACGGGCGCCTCCAGAGGTCGTATGGACTGCTTCCTATCAGTGTGACTCAGACCACTGCGCACGTTTGTGGCTTTCATCCGACGTGATGGTCGGTCGAACGCATAAGTTGTGAACGGGAATACTGGACGAACACAGCGCGAACAGTGGGTGACCGATGGGTACGGGGGTGGCATGAGCACGCAGGAGGCCGATCGCCCCGCTGTGTCGACACCCGTGGTCAGCGCAGGTTGGCGCCAGCGGCCGTGGCGCAGCCGGCTCACCGACCTGACTCTCTGGCGCTGGGTCGCGATCTCGGTGTGGTTGGGCGTGGTGATCTGGCATCTCGCGGTCCTCGGCCTCGCCTTCGACCGCACCCGACTGCTGCTTCTGCTGTGCACCGGATTGGCTGCTGCATGTATCGGCAAGCGGAACGTGTTGACCGTTGTCGTCGACTGGCTGCCGTTCGCAGCGATCCTGTTGCTCTACGACTTCACCCGCAATATCGCGCAGTGGATGGACATGCCGACCCAGTGGGCGCTGGCGATCGACTTCGATCAGGCGCTGTTCGGGGTGAACCCGACCGCGTGGTTGCAGAGTCAGCTCAAACAGGAGCAGCCGCCCTGGTGGGAGGTGATCACCAGCGTCGTCTACATGTCGTACTTCATCGTTCCGTATGCGGCGGCCGCGGTGCTGTGGCTTCGGAACCGGCACGTCTGGCGTCGTTATGCGGCCGGGTTCCTGCTCCTGACATTCTTGGCTCTGGTCGGATACACCCTGGTCCCGGCAGCGCCGCCCTGGGCGGCAGCGCAGTGCAACGCCGTGGAGGTGCAGGACCATCCGCGCCATCCGTCATGCATGGACCGTGCGCCGTACGAGGGTGGCGGGATGCTGGGCGAGGTGAATCCTCGTCACGACGGCGCGGAGCCGTACGTGCAGCGTATTTCGGCGCGCGGGTGGGAGGTCCTCGACATCCACGCCGCGTCGAGCCTGCTGAAGCTGGGTCAGGCGAAGGCGAATCTGGTCGCCGCCATCCCGTCCCTACATGCCGGGTTGACGATGTTCCTGGCGTTGTTCATGTGGCCCCGGGTGCGCGCTCTGGGTAAAACCCTGTTCATGGGCTACGCGCTCGCCATGGCGTTCACTCTGGTCTATACAGCCGAACACTATGTGTTCGACATCGTGTTGGGCTGGGGTCTGGCTGCGTTGGTGATCGTCGTCGTGAATGTGGTGGACCGCCGCATGCTGGCCCGCCGAATCCGACCTCATGCACCGGAGACGGTGTCCCTCTGACCGAGCTCGTCAGCAGGGACGGGTCAGCCGCCCTGGCTACGTTGGCTCTCCGGGTCTCGTCGAGGGGGCAGATCGCTGGTTTCGGTGTCGACGCCGGCAGCGGCCGCCGAACGGTTCTTGGTGCCCAATCGCCAGCCACCGACCGACGGTTCGGCCTCACCGAAGTGGTCGGCGTCGACCGAGCTGTAGAGCGCAACCAGCACCGCGCCGACGACCGCACCGATGAAGCCGATGACGGCCAGCCAGGCGAGTCCGGGTTTTGCGCTGTCGTCGAGGAATACGACGCCGATGATTCCGGGGCCTGCGGTTTCTCCGACGACCAACACTGCAGTGATGCCGTTGACCTGGCCCAGTTGCAGGGCGACCGTTTGGACATAGAAACCGACGGCGCCGGCGATCGCGATGGTCCAGGCGGCCGGGTCGGTGAGCAGGGTGCCGATGTCGAACGGGTCGACACCACGCAGGATCCGGACCGCGATGGCGATCACTCCGAAGAGCAGGCCGGCCGCTGCGCCTCCGACGATGGCGCCACGCTTGCCGAGTTTGTACACCGCCAACAGTGCCAGGGTCGCCAGCACGCAGGTGGCGCCGAGTAGACCCCAGTGGAAGCTGATCTGTTCGCCGCCGCCGCGCAGGTGTGATGACGACATCCCCAGTGCGCACAGCGAGAAGACGACTGTGCACATCGCGACCCAGTCGCGTCCGTGCAGGCGGATGCCGAGTACCGCGGTGCCGATGAGGGCGGTGACGATCAGGTTCGCCGAGACGATGGTCTGGGACAGGAACAGGGGTAGGAAGCGGGCGGCGACAGCACCGGCACCGAAACCGATCACGACCAGGGAGGTGCCGATGATGAAGTCGGGGGTTTTGAAGGTATCGATGGTGGACGACACGGATGGGCCGCCGGCAGCCGTGAGTTGGCCGTCTTTGTGAGCGTTGCGGGCCTCGACAGCAGCTTTACGCGCGCCGAGGGCACGCAGGACCGTCGACACGCCATAGGCGACTGCCGCCGCGCTGGCGAACAAGACCCCGATCAGAAACACCCGGACACCTCCGTCGCCGTCTTTCGACGGCCAGCACACCCCGCGCCCGTCCGAGGGGCGGTCATTAAGCTACCATGCTGCAGGTGTTAGCCATTCTTCTGCTCGGTGGTGGGGCCTGATGTCAACTCGTTCGGGCAAGAACGTGCTCATCACATTCGGCAGATCATTTTTGACCCTCGAACTCGCACGCCTGATGAATGCCGGTGGACACAATGTGTTCATCGCGGATTCGATGCGGTTTCCGATCTCACGGTTCTCCAATTCGGTGCAGAAGGTTTTTCGGGTGCCGCGGCCGAAGTTCGAGCCACGTGAATATGTCGACGAAATAGCAAGATTGGTCCACGCCGAATCGATCGATCTGGTGATTCCGATCCATGAAGAGACCGACATTCTGGCGATGGCGCAGGACCAGTTCCCGCCTGAATGCGAGCTGCTGCTCTCTGATTTCTTGACCGAGAACCGCCTGCACAACAAGTTCGAGTATCAGGTGTTGCTCGACGGTCTGGGTATTCCGACGCTGAAGTACGCCCAAGTGCGTTCGGAAGAAGAGTTGACCGCGCTTGATTTCGATCGGCCTTTTGCGCTCAAGCAAGTTTATTCACGGGGTTCGCAAGAGGTGTACAAAGTCAACCCGGGTGAGGTGCCTGAGGGCCTCGCGTTCGACCCGCTTAATCCCTGGCTGGCGCAGGAGTGGCTCAAAGGCGAGAAGTACTGCACGTATTCGGTATGCCACCGCGGCAAGATCTATGCTCATACCGTTTATCCGGTGCGATACGCGATCAATGGGCAGTCGTGTCTGACCTTCGAGCCGATTATCCATCCCGGTATTGATGAATGGGTGGCGCAGCGCGTGAAAGAAATCGATTTCACCGGCCAGATAGGTTTCGATTTCATCGAGCATCCTGATCGCGGCCTGTACACCATCGAATGCAATCCGCGATCGACCAGCGGAATCTTGATGTTCGAACCACACAACCGCGTCGATCGCGCGTTCTTCGGTGACAACGACGAGGTGATCCGGCCGGATCCGGACGCGCGGAAGATGCTCGGCCCCGGGATGTTGCTCTACGGCTGGCGCAAATCGGCGCTGGAAGGTAACACCTTGCGGGGCTTTGCCCGAGACTACCGGCGCACCGATGAGGTCATCAGCCAACGCGACGACATCGGTCCGCTCGCCGGCATCCCGCTGGCCATGGGAAACATTCTGCTGAACTCGATGCGCTACAAAGTCGGGCTCGCCGAGGGTTTCATGCACGATCACGAGTGGGACGGCCAGCAGATCTGAGGGTGGCTGGATACTCGCCTGCCCACGCTGCCAGCGCGAGCACGCCTTTCCGTGCCCCGACTGGGTTCGCCGGATGGTGTTGCCGCCCAGCCTATCTGGGGGGCAACACCGTGCGTTTTTCGCACTATGGCGCACTGGGACTCGGCGGCGGTTCGCACACCGTCCCGCTCGCGAAACTTGGCGCCGCTCGCTCCGTAACGCGAGCGGGACCAAGATCTGTGAGCGAGAGAGTGCTTCTTGACTGTCGACACCCAACTTCACGCGGTGTTCAGCGGGTCAGGCCCGGTTCTCGATACAGAAAGCGACGATTCGCTCGATGCTGTCGCCGGGCCCGGTGAAGAGGCCGCCATGACCTGCTCCATCGATCTGCGCGAAGGCTGAATGCGGTATCAGTGCCGCTGTCTCTCGTGACGAGGTGGGCGGGAAGAACAGATCGTGCTCGAAAGCCAGTACCAGAGTGGGGATGTCGATGTGCGCGAGATGCTCGGGCAGAGGTTCGCCGGCGCTGATCCAGGCGTAGGAGGCCGTGAGCTGACCCTTGAAGCCGTCGGGACTCGCCCAGCCGCCGTCGGACGCGCTCAAGAGGTCGCGCCAGCCGGCGACGGTGGCGGGGTCCTGGAGCAGGGTGGTGTGCAGGGTTGTCATCAATTGCTCGAAAACCAGTACGGCCTGCGGGATCTCGCCGATCTGCTCGATCAATCCGATTTCCATCTCGCCGACCAGGGCTCCGATGGGTGACGGTTGTAGACCGGCGAAAAGTACTGTGGCCTTGATCAAGTCGGGTCGGGTGCGCAGCATGGACTGGGTGACGTAGCAGCCCATCGAGTAGCCGATCACGATCGCCTCGGTGATGCCGAGATGGTCGAGCAGCGCCTCGGCGTCGCCGGCCATGTCGGCGATAGAATAAGGCGCAGGCGGGGCCGAGGACGGAGACAAACCCCTTGCGTTGTAGGAGATCACAGAGAAACCCGCGTCGACCAGAGAAGTGGTCAGTCCGCACAGCTCCCAGACCAGTGCCGGCATCCCGAGTCCGCCGTTGAGCAGGACAGCAGGTCCTGCGCCGACTCGACTGACGCCCAGCGTGATTCCGCTCGCGAGCTCTACGTTCTCCATCGCCCCTCGGTGTCTAGACCAGACCGGTTCTGTTGGTGAAATCGATTTGTGCTGCTGCATTGCTGACAGCGGTGACCATACCGGTCCCGTAGGGCCCCTTGCGGTCGTATAGCGTCGCTGTTCCCACGGAGATACCGTCCGCCGTGAGGTGGGTGTCGGCCTCGATCCCGAGCTGCGGGCCTTCTGGGAGGCGGGAGAGCGCCATCGTCAGGTCGCAGTTGATGTAGCCGATGCCTTCGGTGCCGAGATTGGTGACCAGGCTTGTCGACTCCGCGGACTGGACCGCATGGATGAACGGCGACGCGGGCTCATCCGGTACCACCGCCATGGCGGTGCTCCACGCACGCTTACGGGCGACGTTCTGGTGGTTGCCGATGCCCCGAGTCCAGTCGGTGTCGTCGGTCTGCATCCAGGGGTGGCGCGACCGGGAACCCTCGGCGGCTGCTTCCTCCGGCGGCGTAAACGTCGTTGACGGATGCCATTCGCTCCCTGGAGGTGGCCCTGACCTACGGAGGAATACGCTGGTCGCGCGTGCAACGATGACGTCTTCTTGCATGACCTCGACATCGGCGACCCTGATGCGCCGGCCGGAACGGACCATGCGGGTGTGCAGCGTCATCGGCTGGTTCTTCGCGGCCTTGAACAGGTCGAACGTCAACCGCGCCGGGACGAAGTCGGGGTCCGCGAACTCTTGCTCGAGAGCGCGCGCCGCCGCGGAACACACGGCCGGTCCGTTGAGCGAATCCGAACTCCAGGCGCTCATCGACCACTTGGTGGGAAGCAGCGCATCGTCGCCCGGCCGGATGATGAAGAAGCTGAGTGGTTCGGACACCAATCGATAGTGTCAGAGGCTCGCCGACATCGCCGGATCGGGTGTGATCACCGCGCCAGAGGGATGCCGTCGGGACATTCGGGTGATGAACAGCAAGGTTGCCGCGGCAGCGACCGCGCCGAACCCGAACATCCACGGGTAGGTCACGGCCGGCAGGTACTCGTTCAGGTAGGCCAGGGTCGCGGGAACGGCGAACCCGAGATAGGTCAAGGCGTAGTAAACCGCGGTGAGGCCGGCTAGGTCCCCTGGTCCCGCGATCCGCTGCACCTCTGACAGGCCCGCCACCAGCGCGATCCCGTACCCCGCGCCCAGAACCACCGCCGCGAGCAACACCGCCCAGATCGTCAACAGCGCAGAAGCCAGTGCGGCTGCGGCCATCCCGAGGATCAGCAACGCCAGTGCCACTTGGCTGGCTCGTGCAGAACCCGGTCGGTCGATTCGCCGTGCCACCGTTTGGATGGCGAAACCACAACTGAGCGTGACGACGGATATCAGCGCCGCGAACGCCATCGGCGCGGCTTCGACTTCTGGCGCGATCAGCGACGGGAGAATCGCCTGACACCCGATGGCCGCCCCGAACACCCAGGGCGCCAACGGTACGACCACCAGCAGAAACCTCGCGTGTCCTGCCGACGGGATCTTCAGGTCAGCGAACAGCCCGGCACGCGCCTTCGGCTTCGTCTCCGGCACATTCCACACCCACACCGCACCGACCAGGCAGATCGCCGCATTGAGTACGTATGAGAACGCATGCGGCCAGGGGCCCCACTCCGCGAGTACACCCGCTGTGCCTGCGCCGATGCCAAAGCCTGCTGTGAGGCTCATGGCGGCGCGCTTCGCACCGCTGCCCACCCTGTCGCGAGAAAACGGCGGACTGGACAACTCCTTGAGCCAACTGGTGCCCACTGCCATCGCGAGCCCGATGGCGATGCCGCAGAGGATCCGCCCGATGGCCAGCAGCGCAACGTCATCGGTGGCAACCGCCAGCACCATTGATCCGGCCGCAGCGATGAACGCGGCCGGACGCATGAGCGGACGGCGGCCATAGCGGTCCGACAGCGGACCGCCGATCAACAGTGCCGGGATCATGCCGAGTACATAGGCGAACAGCAGAACGTCGACCGTCGGGCCGGACATGTCGTACTCGTGCTTGTAGAACACCAGCAGTGGAGTGAACTCGTTGCCACCCCAGGCGATCGCGAACATCGCCGCGCAGACGCCGTACCAGTTGCGTCTCATGTCCTCGCTCTTCACGATGGTGGCCTCCGCAGGTCGTGGACCGCGGTCAGGTGTGCGGACAGTGTCTCAGCGAAGGCGTCGACGTCACCGGCTTCGATCAGGTCGGTCAATTCGGTGTGGTGTTTGATGATCCGCTGCATCTGCGCGCGGTCACGCTGCACGGAGGCGCTCGTCATCCTGAGCTGGCGATCGCGAAGGGTGTCGTAGAACGCCGCCAGCAGGGGATTGCCTGCGGCCTGGACGAAGATGCGGTGAAAAGTAGCGTCTTCCCTGGTGAACGCATCGACGTCACCGGATTCGGCGTGGGTGACGTGCCGTTCGATGCCGGCCCGCAGCTCACGTACGACGGCGGAGCGGTCGGTGCCGGCCAAGATGCGGACAGCTCCCGTCTCCACGATGAACCGTGCGCCGATCACGTGTTCTGCCTCATCAGGTGGCACCGGGACGATCAGCGCCCCACGTTTTGGGTACAGCTTCATCCAGCCCTCGGCTTCGAGGCGCAGAAAGGCCTCGCGTACCGGGGTGCGCGACATCTCCAGTGAGGTGGCGACCTCGCCTTCGCTGATCAGCTCACCACCGGCCAGAGACCCGGACAGGATCCGGTCCTTGACCCGGCGGTAGGCGCGCTCGGCGGCAGACAAAGCGATAGACACAACTTGTATCTAAGCACAGTGGACCGACGTGCAGAATTCGCGCCACCTGCACGCGTACGCGACAGGTGCAACTGGCGCGTATGCGCGCACGTGGCGCGAACTTGGGGAAAGTAGCGCTCAGCGCCCGGTGGGTTCGGGGGATTGCTGCAGGTGGCGGGCGGCAGCATCGCGGAAGACGACCGATTTGCGGTGCTGTCCGGCGGCTGCGAGGACGTCGGCGGTCCGGTTGCACAGGTCTGCGGCCTCGTCGTGGCGGCCCAAGCCATCGAGGGTGGCGATCATGTGCTCGGTGACGTCGAGGGTGTCGGGGTCTGTCGGGCCATGGGTGAAGGTGTACTTGGCGAGTAGATCGCGGCACATCGGTTCGCAGTCGGCCCATAATTTCAGCCGCACCTGACAGCGGATCACGTCGTGCAGATTGGACAGGCACATGAGCGAGTAAGGGCCTTCGCGGCGGCATCGGATCTCGCGAAGAACCGAGAACTCGGCAAGCGCGTGGGTGTACTCGCCGGCTGCGAACAGCTCGGTCGCCTCGCGCTGCATCTCGTCGAGCACGTCACCATCATCGCGTACCGGCGCGCTGCGCTGTGGTGATTCACCGAAATCTGCCTAAGGTGACCGGGTGAGCCGAGCATCTGGATCTGACGAGTCGCATTCGACCCACAGTCACGGTCACGGCGACGCAGCGAAGCGGAGCTCGCCCCACAGCCATGGCCTGGTCGACGTGGATTTGCATCCGGTGGTGGCGAAGGCTGTGGTCGGCCTGCTGGTGACCAGTGCTCTCGCGGTGATCGCGGGGCTGATCCTGCTCTGGCCGAGCGACCGGGAGCATGACGTACCCGTCATCTTCCAGTCGGCGGGTGGTGGTTCGGTTCAGATCGAATCCGGCCAGGTGGTGGCCCAGGCGACGGCTGACTGCTTGAACCCGCAAGCGGGCAAAGTATTTGCGGGCGACCCTGCGGTGCTGACCGTCAAGAACGGACCCTGCATCCAGAACACGGTGGCGCTGTCCAGTGGTCCGAACGAGGGCGCCAACACCCTCCTCGAGGTCCCGACCAACCGGGTGCAGGCAGGCGTCCAGCAGGACACCGGTAGCGACGAGCTCACGCCCGAACAACTGGCCAAACCGCAAGCCGGTCAACCTGACCTGAGCATCGGCGACGAGATAAAGCTGTCGCGTTCGGCCGGTGTCGACGGCGGCGACACGTACTCGTACTTCGACCACAAACGGTCGACGTCTGTCCTGGTCTGGGCGCTGGTGTTCGTCGCAGCGATCGTGCTGGTGGCGTCGTGGCGCGGATTGCGGTCGGTGATCGGGCTGGTCTTCGCGTTCGTGGTGCTGTTCGGGTTCACCTTGCCTGCGATGCTCGACGGTGAATCGCCGGTGGCTGTGGCGATCGTGTCGTCCGCAGCGATCCTCTTCGTCGTGATCTATCTGGCGCACGGGGTGAGCCTGAGAACCAGTGCAGCACTGCTCGGGACTCTGGTTTCGCTCTTGCTGGCCGGCTTTCTGTCCTGGCTGTCGATCGAGACGATGCACATTTCGGGGCTCGGCCAAGATCAGACGACCAATCTGCAAATTTACAACAACGCGATATCGGTGGACGGTATCTTGTTGGCCGGGTTCATCATCGGCGCTCTCGGTGTGCTCAACGACGTGACGATCACCCAGGCGTCGGCGGTCTTCGAACTCTCCGAGGCAGACGGAGGAAACCGCCTGCAAACCTTCACGGCGGCGATGCGCGTGGGCCGTGACCACATCGCCAGCACCGTGTACACGTTGGTGTTCGCCTATGCAGGCAGCACGTTGCCGCTGCTGCTGCTGTTCTCCGTGTCGGGGCAGTCGTTCTCGACGCTGATCACCACCGACCTGGTGGCGGTCGAACTCGCGCGGTCATTTGTCGGCGGTATAGCGATCGCGTTGTCGGTGCCGTTGACCACTGCAGTGGCAGTGATGTTGACCAGCACGGGCAAGGCAGCTGCGCCGACGCAACGCGAGCCCAGTCCCGGAACTGAGTCTCCCAAGCTCGTATCTCCCCAACCGTCTCCCCAGCCCCGGTCTCCCCAGCCACGGTCCGGTGGCAGGCACTCGCTCCCGGAGTAACTGGTGTTCAGCTCGGATCAGCGACCGTGTTCGTGACCGAACCGATCGAATCGATCGACAGGGTCACCTCGTCGCCCGGTGAGATCCAGCGATTCAGTTCGAGACCGCAACCCATCGGCAAAGTCCCCGAGGTGATCAGTTCACCCGAATGCAAATTCTCGGACTGGCTGGCGTACGCCACCACTTCGCCTGGGGTGTAACGCAGTCCGCGTGTACTCGTCGACGACCAGCGGGTGCCGTTCACGTGTACAGCAGCGCCGAGCTGGTCGATCTTCGGCAGGATCTCATCGGCGGTGACGACCACCGAACCGATGGAGCTGCCGAACGTCTTGGCTTTGACGACGGGCCCGAAAACCCCGCGGCGCTGCTCGTCCCACTGCACGTCGCGGGCGCTGAAATCGTTGAAGACCACGAATCCGCCGATGGCCGCAGCGGCCTTTTCCGGGGTCGCATCGCGCACCGGATGGGCAAGGATCATGCCGAACTCGAGCTCGAAATCCAGTTCGGTGGTGTAGGCCGGCCAGGGCATCGGCTCGCCGTCGCCGATGACGGTCAGGTGGTTTCCCGTGTAGTAGACGGGGTGATCGTAGAACGCGGGTTTTGGGCGTAGCGGTGGAAACACCTTGCGCGTCAGACGTTCATAGGCCCACGCGGGTGGTCGGGCCGCCGGGAGATTGCGATCGAGGAGTCTGTGCGCCGCTTTCACCCAGTGTTCTTCCCAACCGAGAGAGCACCGCAGCGAACTCGGGTAGTAGGGAATCGCGGGGGCGGGCTCATTCGCCACACCGATCCCTTCGGCGGCCGCCCACTCGACCAGCTCGATGATCCGAGCCCGCGAATGGTCGCCGGTCGCGAGCAGGGCCAACAGATTTGCAGGCAGGTGCGACAGTTCGTCGAGCCCACTACGGGCGTCGAGTGCGGCTCGCAGACTGATCCAGCTCTGGGTCGGCTCGTGCAGGATGGCCAATGATGCGGGTTCGGTGAGCCGCCGGATCTTCACCGCGCGAGCTCGCGTTGCAGGGTGCCCGCGTCGGCGAACGCGCGGGCACGTCGGGTGAAGGTCGGCGCGGCGGGCTGCTGCCCGTCCCACAGCCGGAACAGGGTGCTCAGGTTCACCACGATGCGCTCGGGCGATCCCCACTGCGAAAACGGCGCGAAATCTGAACTACGCACCATTTCCCGGGCGGCACGCAATGGTGGTGTCCCGGCAGCGAAGTGTGTTCGGCCTCCCTCTGCGACCCAATGCCAGTAGTCGCGGAGCAACTCGATCTCGGCCCGGCCGCAGATGGGTCCGTGTCCGGGTACGTAGGTCTGCGCGTCGAGGCCCAGCATGTGATCGAGGGCGTCGGTCCAATTCCGCAGGGGCCCATGCCAGATGATCGGGGTGGACCCGATGAACAACAGGTCTCCGCTGAACACCACTCCGGCGTCGGGGAGGTGGATGATGAGGTCTCCCGGGGTGTGAGCGGGACCGAGCGTGCGCAGATGGGTGTCGCGACCACCGACGATGATCGTCTCGGTGATCTCGAAGGTGTGGTCTGGCAGGCGGGGGAGTGTGCGAGGCAGCTCGGCTCCGCCGGTCACCTGACGCATGTAGTGGCCGAGCGCCCCGACCGGTCCGGGCAGAACCCTGGCGGCGGCACCCAGTGCGGAGAATCGCGCCACCGCGCCGGGTGGCGTTTCTTCGGTCATTGCCTCCAGGGACGCGGCGGAGGTGGTGATGCGCGCAGACTGCGGCAGGGTGTCGTTGCCCCACCAGTGGTCACCGTCGGAATGGGTGTTCACCGCTTCGGTGATGGGGACCCCCGCGGTCAGTTCGCTCGCCGCCTGCGCCAAGGTCTCGGCCCGCCGCCGGTCCCACACGGTGTCGATGACCATCGCGGCATCGTCGCCCACCACAAATCCCGTGTTGGCCTGGCCCCAACCGCCGGGGAGATCGATGAAAGCGTATGTATTGCTGTCGATTTGAGTGACCGTGTCGTGCCGAACTGGCATGGGTTCGTCCTTGCGTGAGTTCTACTCGACCCGCCGATCGCATGCGGTGCGATGGGTGGCCGCGGCAACTGCTCACTCTACCGATTGCGGGGCCGGCGCACGCCTGTGTCGGCTACTGCCGGAGCTGCGTACCGCGATCGTGGTGATCAGGCGCTCGAGCGGGCCCCGACCGAACCGATGGATCCAGAACGAGGAGAAGGAGACGGCGACCGCGGTGAACAACAGCCAGGTCCAGAAGTTTTGCCAGGGGTATCCGCCGGAGGTGCCGCGTTCGGTCACCGAACACAGCGCGAAGATGGCGACGACATGGGCGCTGTACACGGTCAGTGCCATGGTGCCGGTCGCTTGCAGTGGGTAGTTCCACGGCGCCGGCCGAGGGCACACGATCAGGCAGAGTCCGATGACGACCATGCTGATACCGGCGGAACCGAACACATCGAACGGAGTGCCCGAATGGGCGTCCGCTCCGAGGAGTCCGAGCAGATCCGACCAGGTCCAGCGGAAACCTCTGCCCGGATTGTCGTAGGGCGCGAAGAACTTGGACGGCGGGTCGAACTGCCGATCCGGGTCGACGGTGTTCTGCAGCCCGACCAGCGCGGCGGACAGCAGATACGCCGCGGCGGCAAGACCCGCACCGACCCCGACCATCCGCCGAGCGACCGTGGGGGAGCGTAGGTCGAGTCGGCCGAGGCCGAGGCCGAGCAGCAGATACGCGGACCAGATCAGCGCCGGGTAGCCGCCGTTGATGAGGATGTCGGACAGCGCGTTGTACGGAGACCCCCAGGCGCCGATCGCGGCGTGCAGGGGTGGGACGGCAACGGGCATCACAACGGCCAGCACTCCGGCCGCGATGAACAGGGTTCGCGGTGGCACCTGGAGCAGCGGCAGTGCGAGTACGAACAGGAAGCTGTACATCACCAGGATCACCAGGATCGGGGTACCGAGCATCTGCAGGAGTCCGCCGAGAAGAAAGATGCAGCAGGCCCGCACGAGGAGTTGATGTCTGGCGATCACCAGTTGATCCGGTGTCTGCGGCCGGGTGCCGCCGGTGACGAGTGCGATCGAGACGCCGGCCAGCACTGCGAACGTGACGGCGGAATGCCCCTGGACCAGTGATCCATAGGTGGAGGGCTCGGTCCAGCGCAGGTCGTCGAGGTCGAAGATGTGCGCCGCGAACATGCCGAGGACCGCAAGTGCCCTGGCGATGTCGACGCCTGGGATCCGTGTCGTTCGATCGACCTTCATCGGTTCATCTTCGCTCAAGCACCTGTTAGCGTCCGAACCACAGTGATCGGCGACGAACAACGCGAACGGAAACCGATGAGTACCAGCGACGCCCAGGACATCGCCGACCTCAAACGAGAGGTGCGGCGGCAAGGCGAACTGATCGACGATCTCTACCGCAGGCTCGGTGCTGCGGCGCCGACTGCTGGGCCTTCTGCGGCTGTTCCCGATGAGATCACCGATGCGCTGCGTGCGGGGAAGCTCCCGATCGCGATGAAGTTGTGGCACGAGCGCAACGGTGGAAGTCTCTCGGACGCCAAGAAGCAGGTCGAGGAGTACGCCCGCTCCCTGGGGCTCTAGAGCACCGCGGCCGTCATGACACCGCGACGGACTCGTCCACTGTCGACGATGGCTCGGCGGCGCCGGCCGGTGTACGCCGCGACGCCGCGAACGACAGCGCGACCCCGATCGCAGCCCAGCAGATGAGCACGATCAGTGCTGCTCCGCCGCCGTGTCCGCCGAAGAATGCCAGCGACCGGAGCAGCGTCCCGGACGCGCCGGGAGGCAACAGTTGTCCGAGTTCAGCCCATCCTGACGGCAGCCAGTAGGCGCTGGAGGCGATGCCCGACAGCGGGTTGCCGACGATCATCATGGTCAGCACCCCGACTCCGAACCCCGCCATCCCGAGCAGTCCGGTCAGGCCGATGAGCGTGAGGCTGATCGCGGACATCCCCAGCGCGATCCCGAGTGACACCAGGACGATGTTGTCGTCGATGGTCCCGAGCCCGAAGTGCAGCACCGCGCCGAGGGCGAAGCCGGTGATGATCGCGAATCCGAGCGCGGCGCCGGCCTGCTGAAGTGGCTTACGCGGCAGCAGTCGGGCAAGAACCACCGCCGGGATGATGCCGCCGATCACCAGCGGCAGTGCGAGTCCGGAAATACCAGCGGCCTGCGGGTCGGCGGCGGTGGTCGGAACCACGTCTTCGACCGAGACCTCCGTTCCGGTCTGCGCCGACATGGCGGTCGCGATGCCGCGCAGGGTCTGGGCGATCGGTGCGCCGCCCGCCGAGGTCACCATCACGGTGGATCCCTCGGCGGTGGTGGAGAAGGCGCCGACGATCTCGCGGTTCTCGATCGCCGTCCGCAGTTCGCCGGCTGAGCCGTAGCTGCGGAACTCGAAGTCGCCGGGCGCAGCGGTTGCCAGGGTCTGCTGGATCGAAGCCGAGGCCTGCGGTGGACCTGCGATTCCGACGGGCAGGTCGTGGGCCCCCGAATGCTTGGCAGGCAGCACGAAGGCGAGGGAGATCAGCACCACCACAGCGGCGAGGCCGAACAGGGCGCCGAGAACTTTGCGGTTCATGGAAGTCTCCTGGTGACTATAAGTGGAGGATTATCCTCCATATCTATGTGGAGGATAATCCTCCGTATAGTGTGTGCTGTCAAGTGCAGGAGCCACGCAACGGAAGGACGTACGAGTGAGGGCTGATGCCGAGGAACGGCGCACGCGACTGATCGTCGCCGGCCGTGATCTGTTCGCAGATCGAGGCTACGACGTCCCACTCGAAGCAGTGGCCGAGGCTGCCGGCGTCGGGATCGCGACGCTGTACCGCAACTTTCCGACCCGACTCGACCTCAAACTCGCCATCCTCGCCGACGGCCTCCAGCGCAGTCGCAAGATCCTGGACGAACTGCTGGTGCAGGTCGATGACGATCCGGACGATGCGATGGCTCGCTTGACCCGGATGTTCGTGTCGCTGCAACTCGGCGCCCTGATCCCGATCATCGTCCGAGATCAGGAGCTGATCCCCCGAGAGCTGATCGACGCACGCAGAGGCAACCTCGCCAGCGTTGGCCAGATCCTGGATCGGGCGAAGGCGAAAGGTGTTGTTCGTGAGTCTGTTACCGCACGCGACTTCTTCGCCGGGGTCGCACTCATCACCCGTCCGATGCCCGCCCTGATCGCTGACCCGATGATGGACGGGACCGTCACGGGAGACGAACTCACCGACCGGGTGCTGTCCATCTTCGTGGCAGGTCTGCGGCCGTCACGGTAGTCGATAGCCCATGCCGCGGACGGTTTCGAACCGCTGGGCCCCGAGCTTGCGGCGCAGCGAGCGCACGTTCACGTCGACGACGTTGGAGCCCGGGTCGAAGTCGTACCCCCACACGCCGGACAGGATCTGCTCCCTGGACAGAACTTGTCCTCGATGTCGCAAGAACAACTCGAGCAGGACGAACTCCCGGGCGGTGAGGTCCACCGGTCCACCGGCGGTACTCACCCGGCGGGTGTGGATGTCGAGGGAGAGGTCGCCGGCGGTGAGGACGGTGACCTCGGTGTGACGCTCCTCGGTGCGCAGGCGCAGCCGGATGCGGGCGAGTAACTCCTCGAACCGAAACGGCTTGGTCATGTAGTCGTCGGCGCCACCCTCGAGTCCGGTCACCGTGTCCCGCACCGAGTCACGAGCCGTGAGGATGATGACCGGGGTGCGGACACCGGAGCCGCGCAATTCGTCCAAGACCGAGAAACCGTCGCGGTCGGGCAAGCCGATGTCGAGGATGATCATGTCGAACTCCGCCCCGGCGGCGTAGTCGATGGCCGATGCCCCGTCGCCCACGACCGTGGTGGTGAAGCCTTTCGCCCGTAGTCCCTTCTGGATGAACGAGGCGATGCGTTCAGAATCCTCGACGATCAGGATGCGGTTCATCGTGGCAACTCGATTCCGAAAGTAGATCCGGCACCTTGCTTGTCCATCAGGATGGCGCGTCCGCCGTGGGCTTCGGCGATGGCTTTCACGATGGCCAAACCCAGCCCCGCGCCCTCGCCCGTGTAGCCCGATCCGCGTGAGAAGCGCTCCCAGATCTTCTCGGCGTCGGCGGGGCTGACGCCGGACCCGGTGTCAGCGACCCAGAAGGTCACCACGTGGTCGTCGACCGCCGATCCCAGTTCGATCCGGTCACCGTCGCGAGTGTGCCGAACGGCGTTGTGCGCCAATTGCACCAGCGCTTGGGTGACTCGTTGTGCGTCGACCCGGACGATATCGGTACTGGTCGAGTCGACACTCCAGGATCGGTTGCCCAACTGTTCGACCTTCCGATAGATGTCGCTGGTGAGGTCGGCGAGCGCCACCGGCCCTGGCCGGACGAAGTCCGGTCTACGCGCTTTGGCGAGCAACAGCAGATCGTCGACCATCCGGGTCATCCTCGCCAGCTCGTCGGTGACCAGGCGCAGTGTCTCATCCCGATCGGCGGGGTCGTCGCCCATCACATCGAGGTGACCTTGGACGATGGTGATCGGGGTGCGCAATTCGTGGCCTGCGTCGTCGAGAAATTGCCGTTGGGTGGCGAATGCGTCGTCGAGTCGGTCCAGCATCGAGTTGAATGTCTCTGCCAGTTCGCCGATGTCGTCCCGGCGCTGCACCGGGATGCGCTGGGTCAGGTCATGCGCGCTGATCTCGGCGGCGGCCTTGCGGACCGTACGGACCGGGGCGAGGATCTGACCGGCGACGACCCAGCCGACACCCGCGATCAGCAGCAGTGCCAGCAGCGCCGCCCAGGCGGCCGTCGTCATGATCGACGCCACCTCGTCGCGAGCCGGTTGGGTGAAGTACCCGATGAGTAGGTGGCCGCTACTGCCGTTGGTCGAGGTCACGGGAACTTTCGCCCAGCGCATCTCGCCGGCGGGAGTACCGGTGTTGCCCCACGACGATGCCGATGCGTTGACACCTGCGAGCAAACCGGCGTCATCCTGCACTGCGTAGGGAGGACGCGCTTCTGCTTTGTAGAACGGGAACTCGGAACGGGCGTTGTCGACACCGAGCAGGATCTCGTCCTCATCGGGCACCTGACGCGAGAGATACACCTCGAACAACTCGGCGACGTTGTCGAACTTCCGTCCGGTCGCCGGATCGATCCCTGTTCTGGCGAACTCGCCGAACTCTTCGGTTTCTTGGGTGAGTGCTGCATTGGTGTCTGTGTCGACGTTCTCCAGCAAGATGGTGCGCACCAGGACCCCGACGAACAGCAGGGTCAGCACGGTCAGCAACAGCAACCACCCGAGGATCCGGACGCGCGCAGAGACGCGGCCCGGTCGACGCGGTGTGCTGCTGCGGGAGAAGAGCTTCGGCACAGGAGAGATCACTCAGTCGTCGAGATCGGTGTCGTCCGGCCCATTGTCATCGAGATCATCATCCCAGTCGTTGTCGTCGACGCCGTCATCCTGGTCGTTCCAGTCGTCGTCGTGGTTGTCACCGACGTGGTCGTCCCAGTCATCGTCGTCGGTGACACCCGGCGCCGGGGGAACCGGGTTGCCGGGCTGAGGGGGCGGCGGTGCGATCGTTGTCGGTGGTTCGGCGGGTGCGGTGGTGGCGACCTCGCCGATCTGGATACGGCTGGGCACGTCAGGCCCCTGGGAGGAGTCGGCGAACCCGTAGCTGGCGGTGAAGACGAGCGCGGAGCCAGCGACTGCGGCGGCGGCCATTCCGATCTTTGTTTTCGTGTTCATGCGTCAACTATCGGAGCCCATACCTACGCTGGTGATGAAGGCAAGATGAAGGATTTTTCATCTTCTTGTCACCGTCGCCGAGGCGCCGAAAGTTGTAAGTTCATCCCATGACGAACATCGTTGTCCCTCAGTCTTTCCCCGATCAGCTGCGTAATGCGGTGCGCGCCGGGCTCATCGCGAGCGCGATCGTCGGCATCATCATCGGCATCGTGGCCCTGATCTGGCCGGAGCCGACGCTTGTGGTGGTCGCCGTCCTCTTCGGAATCACGTTGATCTTCACCGGTATCTACCGCCTGACCATGGCTTTCTCGGCGAAGCTGCTGCCGACCGGGATCAGGGTTTTTCTCGGTCTGATGGGTGCGATCATCCTGATCGCCGGCATCGTGTGCCTGTTCAACCCGGGTGAGTCGCTGGTCCTGCTGGCGATCCTGATCGGTGTCGGCTGGATCTTCCAGGGCATCCAAGAGGTCGCTGCCGGGCTGGCAGGCGCGCACTACGCGCCGAAGTGGTTCCTCATCGGATCAGGCGCGTTCTCGATCGTCGCAGGCATCATCGTGCTGTTCCTGCCGGGCGCTGCGATCGCCACCTTCCTGATCGTGGGAGCGATCCTGCTGGTGGTTGTCAGCGTCATCACGCTGTTCACCCTGCCGCGGGCGGCAGAGGTACCTCAGTAACCCTGCGCCCAACCACGCACGTTGGACACGTACTCCATCGAGTTGTTGTAGCGGAGTACTGCGGTGACCTGCTGAGCGGGATCGCGGAGGTCGAGGTTGCCGTCGCAGAGGTAGCGGCCGGTGGTCAGTGCGGCGTCGAAGAGGTTCTGCGGATCGGCGACACCGTCGCCGTTACCGTCTTCGGCGTAGTGCTTCCAGGTCGAGGGCAGAAACTGCATCGGGCCGACAGCGCGGTCGAAGTTGGGGTCGCCGTCGAGAGCGCCACCGTCGGTGTCGTGGATGACGTTGTTGCCCGCCAGGCTGCCGTCGAGGACGGGTCCGAGAATCGGGATCTCGAGCTCGCCCGTGCCATCGGCCTTGCCATTGTTGGCGTGCGTCGACTCGACGCGGCCGATGCCCGCGATCAGTTGCCACGAGATGCCGCAGCCGGGGAGTTCCTGGGCCAGCTTGGAGCCGGCGGCGTGATAGGCCTCCCAGTTGATCTTGGGGATCGCGCCGGTGGCGACGCTTGCCGGCACTGCCTCAGGGGCTGCCGACGGTGCCGGTACGGCCGGTGCGGGGGCGGCGACGACGGGCTGCGCGGTGACCGGCGCGGCGGCGGGCGCGGGCTCGGGGGAGGCGTCCGTGGTCGCGGGCGCGCGGTCTGCGACCTGACTGGTCGGGCTCTCGGTCAGCTGATGACCGGCTTCCGCGGTGGCTGCCGCCGCTACGAGCCCGATGGGGACGAGCGCGACCAGTGCGAACGGTGAGCGCGACTTTCTCTTGGGGGCTGAGTGCTTACCCACGGCGGATACCTCCTGTTTCAGGGCATGGTGCCCCTGTGATCGGCGCCGACGCTACACGAAATCCGGACGCGACCGTTACCGTTCCGTGACCAGCCGGGGCACTCTCCTCGGGGCCGCCTTCGGGCCGTGCAGGTCAGTGGTTCGCAGAGCTAAAAGTGTGATCTCAGCCATACCGATGCACGGCAGGCTCATCGACCGTCGTCGCCCGACGTCGATTTCTGTACCCGCAGTATGGGGAGCCCACGTAGATTCATGACGGTGAAGAGCTACCCGGAGCCGGCGCCAGGGCTCACGTTGCGCATGCTGGAGTCGAATGACGACATCGTTTCGCTCGTTGGGCTGTTCGACCAGATCTGGCGACCAGATCCCGGCAATCGGCCGGTCAGCACCGACATGGTGCGGGCGCTGATTCACGCAGGCAACTATGTCAGCGGTGCCTACCTCGATGATGTGCTGGTGGGTGGCAGCGTCGCATTCTTCGCAGCCCCGGCCGGTCGGGTACTGCACAGCCACATCACGGGAGTGGGAGATCGCGGCCGTGGACGGAGCGTGGGTTTCGCGCTGAAGCTCCATCAGCGGGATTGGGCTCTGGCGCAGGGGCTTTCGGAGATCACATGGACGTTTGACCCGTTGGTTGCCCGCAACGCCCATTTCAACCTGGCGAAACTGGGTGCGGCTCCCGTCGCCTACCACGTCGACTTCTACGGAGACGTCGGCGACGAGATCGGAGGCGGTGATGAGAGCGATCGGTTGCTGGTGTCGTGGTCACTCGGTGATCTACGGTCCCCGGCGGCCCCCGATGCCGGATCGGTCAGCGACGCGGTGACCGCAATCGATACCTCTGATCCGGCAGACCCGCGCGCGACTATCGGAGACCTAGGGGACGCGGAGGTGGTGCTGGTACCCGTCCCCCATGACATCGAGGCCATGCGCCGCGACGATCCTGCGGCGGCCTCACGGTGGCGAATTGCACTGCGCGAGGCGATGTCAGAGCTCGTCGGCGAAGGTGGCAGGCGGGTGGCGTTCGATCGATCGGGTCACTACGTCTTCACGACGGCGAAACGATCATGAAGATCACCGGAGTCGAGTTGCGGCTCGTCGACCTGCCGCTGGTCTCACCGTTTCAGACCTCCTTCGGCGTCGAACTTTCCAGGAACGCATTGCTGGTGCGCGTGGCGACCGCGGATGCCGAGGGATGGGGTGAGTGCGTCGCCATCGACGATCCGATCTACTCGTCCGAATACGCCGGTGGCGCAATCGATGTCCTCAAGAAGTTCCTTGTTCCAGCGATACTGTCGCCCGGTGAGGTGATGGCGGTCGAGGTGGCGCCACTGGTCGAGAAGTTCAAAGGTCATCGAATGGCCAAGGCTGCCTTGGAGACCGCGGTCCTCGACGCCGAGCTGAGAAGTGCGGGCTTGCCCTTGTCGGGGTATCTGGGCGGAGTGCGCACCACGGTGCCAGTCGGTGTGTCGGTAGGGATCACCGACAGCGTCGGTGGGCTCCTCGACACAGTGCAGGCTTATCTCGACGAGGGGTACGGGCGCATCAAGCTCAAGATCCAACCGGGCTGGGACCTCGAGCCGACGCGGGCGGTCCGCGAGCGTTACGGCGACGACCTCATGTTGCAGGTGGACGCGAACACCGCCTACGGGCCGACAGACCTGCCACACCTGGCCAAGCTCGACCCCTTCGACCTGCTCCTCATCGAGCAGCCGTTCGACGAGGAAGACCTGCGTACGCATGCCCGTCTGCGGGAGATGTCCACCACGCCCGTGTGCCTCGATGAGTCGATCCTGTCCGCACGATCCACCGTCGACGCCCTGGCTGTCGGGGCCTGCGACATCGTCAACATCAAACCCGGAAGGGTCGGCGGATATCTCGAAGCCCGCCGGATCCACGACGTCTGTGTGGCCCATGGCATCCCGGTGTGGTGTGGCGGCATGCTCGAAACCGGTCTCGGTCGCGCCGCAAACCTCGCTCTCGCAGCGTTGCCGGGATTCACCCTCCCGGGGGACATCTCGTCGTCCGCGCGCTACTTCGACCGCGATCTGACCGAGCAGTTTGTGGCCGAGGGCGGGATGATGGCGGTGCCCACCGGTCCTGGGATCGGGATAGACCCCGATCCGCAGGCCCTCGCCGACCTGACGACCTGGAGTGAGTGGATCACATCGTGATCCACTCTGCGCCCGCGGTGGCTGCGTCAGGCAGCAGGTGGGCCGCTGGGTACCAACAAGTGGATGGATGATCGAAGGCATTGCAGCAGAGATGTTTCCGGGTGCGATACCCAGTACTCATGACCGGTCATGATGGCGGCGGTGGTCGAGTGCGCGAAAGCGATTGCGAACAATTCGTCGTCGCGCCAGAGACCTCGACAGCGGATGAAATCGGCAACGGCCTCGCGCCACTGCCGGTACAGCACCGACGCATGGGACTGCACCGCGGGCACGGTCAGGACCAATTGCGTTCGGTGCCGGGCCCATTCCTCGTCGCCGGGTCTGAAGGCGAGGGCGGAGATGATCGCGGCCTCGACGACGTCGCGCGCCGGGGCGGTCCCGTCGTCGGCGGCCAGAAATGCGGTGAGCCGGCGAAACTCGGCGTCTGACTCGACCCACAGCACGTCGGCCTTTGTCGCGAAATAGCGAAAGAATGTGCGGCGACTGACTCCGACCGCCGTGGCGATGTCCTCCACGCTCGTCTCCTCGAACCCCCGCTCGACGAACAACTTCTGGGCCGCGGCGGCCAGTTGGTGCGCGCTCGTCGCAGCGGGACGGCCGCCTCGATCAACTGTATCGGTCACCCCGGCGTGGACCTCCCCGTCTGCCATCTGGCTATCGTCCCACCTTCGCCGGTCGTTGTGCAGGTTCGCCCGAAAATCGACCCTGGTGTTCTGGCACTAGGTGACATAACCTCGGAGGTGAGAGCTGGGTCACAATGAACAGGAGTGGTCGACATGGGAAAACTGGAGGGCAAAGTCGCCTTCATCACCGGTGCCGCACGAGGTCAGGGGCGTAGTCACGCCATTCGGCTCGCGCAGGAGGGCGCCGACATCATTGCGGTGGACACCGCCAAGCAAGTCGCAACCGTGCCCTACGACACCGCCACCGCCGCGGACCTTGAGCAGACGGTGAAAGAGGTGGAGGCACTCGATCGCAGGATCGTGGCGTCAGAGGTCGACGTCCGTGATCTGGCTGGCCTGAAGAAGGCAGCCGATGACGGAGTCGCCCAACTCGGCCGCCTCGACATCGTGCTCGCGAACGCCGGCATCAGCACCATGTGTCCGACGCTCGAGATGGAAGAAGAGCAATGGCAGACGATGATCGACATCAACCTCACGGGAGTCTGGAAAACGGTTCGGGCCGCCGCCCCGCATATCGTCTCGGGTGGTCGTGGAGGCGCGATCGTGCTCACGAGCTCGTTGGCCTCGATGTGGGCGAATGAGAACATCGCCCACTATTCCGCTGCCAAGGCCGGATTGGTCGGCTTCATGCAGGTGCTGGCTAAAGAGCTCGCACCTGCGAGCATTCGCGTCAACACCGTGCATCCGACCACTGTCGCGACGCCGATGATCCTCAATGACGCCACGTATCAACTGTTCCGTCCCGACCTCGAAAAACCGACCCGAGAAGAGTTCGAGGTCGCCGCTAGAGAACTCAACGCCCTGCCCATCCCGATGGTCGAAGCGGTCGACATCTCCAACGCGGTGCTCTACCTGGTTTCTGATGACGGTCGTTATGTGACCGGGACCACGCATGTCGTCGACGCGGGTGGAAGACTCTAGGGCGTGCAGAACAACGGCTCGGTG
This sequence comes from Williamsia limnetica, assembly GCF_003217475.1. Classification (GTDB taxonomy): domain Bacteria; phylum Actinomycetota; class Actinomycetes; order Mycobacteriales; family Mycobacteriaceae; genus Williamsia; species Williamsia limnetica. The sequence continues at coordinate 54,211 of NZ_QJSP01000025.1, forward strand.
GTCGAAGCAACGTCATTGTCGGAAGTGCGGTCTCGGATCGCGCACAAGGTGGTCGGTCGTGAGCGGGAGACCGATCTCCTGCTCGCGGCGGTTGCTGCGGGCCGCGACCTGATGCTCGAGGGACCGCCGGGTACGTCCAAGTCGACGCTCCTCGGTGCCATCACCTCCGAATGGGACATCCCTCTGGTGTTCGTCGAGGGCAATGCGGACCTGACTCCGAGCCGTCTTGTGGGCCATCACAATCCGGCCCGAGTTCTCAAGGAGGACTACACGGCGAACAATTTCGTCGAAGGTCCGTTGATCGAGGCGATGCGCACCGGTGGCTTTCTCTACATAGAGGAGTTCAACCGGGCGCCCGAGGATACCCTGAACACGCTGCTCACCGCGATGGCTGAGCGCGTGATCACCGTGCCGCGGGTCGGCAGCGTCACGGCTCTGCCGACCTTTCGCATCGTGGCGTCGATGAACCCGTACGACAACATCGGCACGACCAGATTGTCGACGTCCGTGCATGACCGGATGTGCAGACTCGTCATCACCTACCAGGACGCGGCGGCCGAACGGGAAATCGTCACCCGCCGAACCGGAGTCATGTCGGCCCGGGTCGTCGCCGATGCCGTCGCGGTGACCAGGGCGACGCGCCAACGAGACGATATCCGCCAAGGCAGTAGCGTCCGGGGTGCGATCGATGTCGCGCTGATGGTGGCGCAGCTCGCTCAGATGCGCGGGGTGCAGTTGCCTGCCGCGGATTCGGTGGAGCCGCCGCGTGGATTGCCAGAGGAGTACACGGCGGTGGTGCTCGACGCCATGCTGGTGGCCCTGTCCGGCCGAATACACCTCGACGACACGGCATTCGAGACGCCCGAAGCGGTGTTGCACCAAATCTGGCAAGACCACTTCATCCTGCTGCCCGCCGCTGCCGAGCCCGGTTGAAGAGCAGTTCCGGCTGACGGTCCGCTGTCGAGGCCGGGGAAGGGCGCCGGTCACGATCGGGCGCACATGAAGCCGCTGCGGCGTAAACCCAAGCAGTTGGACGAAGAACCGGAACTGCTCAAGCCTGCGTCCGGTGGCAGCGGCGGGTTCACACTGATTCCCAAAGGAGGACCATCGGGTAAGCCGATGCAACTCCCGGGGTCATCGGCGCCGGGGGAGACCGACGATGAAGGTGATCTGACGGCCGCGGGTGGCACCCTTGTCGTCGACGAGGCCGGGCGCCGGCGCGCGCGGCAGATCGCGCGCAGACTCGCGCTCGCGCAACCGATGCGGCAACGTCGTGCGCGGCGCGCCAGTGCAGGCACCCTCACCACGATGCGCTGGCGCGGTGGGACCGACGAACTCGATCTCGACGCGACGCTGGAGGCGATCGCCGGTAATCCGGTGCCGACCGACGACGACATCCTCGTGCGAGAGCGAGTCCGCAACCGCCGATCCATCGTCCTCGTCGTCGACATCTCCGGCTCGACCAAGGGTGAGCAGGTACGGACCGCTGCTGCCACGGTCGGCGCCATGGTCGGCGAACTGGCGCGCGACGACGTTGCTGTGGTGGCCTTCTGGTCGGATGCAGCGCTATTGGTCCGGCTGGGAGAACGGGTCGGCCCCGAGACCGTGCTGGATCAGCTGCTGACCCTGCCGACGCAGGGACTGACCAACGTCGCGTTCGCGCTGGAGGTCGCGGCGCGTGAGCTGGCCGGCGTGCCACCCGCAGACGCGAGGGTGCTGCTTCTCAGCGACTGCGTGCACAACGCCGGGCCGGATCCCCGTGGGGTCGCGGCGCGGTTGCCGCGACTGGACGTGCTGCTCGACACCTCAGGCGAAAATGACCTGGACCTGGGCCGGGATCTGGGAATCGTCGGTCGCGGGCGTTGCCGGGTGATCCGGGATCACCACGATGTGGCGCCGGCCCTGACCTCCATCTTCGGCTGAGGGCTTCAAAAACCCCCGAAATCTCCACCACCGAAATCCCCACCACCGAAATCTCCACCGCCGAAGTCCCCGCCCTGGTCACCCCCGAAGTCACCGCCCTGGTCCCCGCCGCCGAAGTCTCCGCCCTGGTCACCACCGACGTCGCCGCCCGGGTCACCACCGGCGCCCAGACCGTCCTGATAGCCGTCGCCGTACCCGCTCTCGAAGGCCGTGCTGTCGTAACCGACGCCTGCCATCCCGCCGAACATCGCGCTGAACAGGAAGACCGATCCGACGCCCCAGGCACCGGCGACCAACGCGGGTTTCCACCAAGGCTCGGAGTACCAGCCGGCCGGCACGGGTCGTCCTGCGACACGGCCGCCGGGGTAGTAGTTCGGGGTCTTGTCGGACGGGTTCGGTGACGCGGACACCTGGCGGCCCTCGAACTCGATGTCGCGGTTCTCGGTGACCTCGCCGGACGACTTCTGTCCCTCGAGCGTCGCGATCCCGGGGCCAGGATCCATGTCCATCGCGAGTCGCGCAGCGCGAATGTAGTAAAGGCCCTCCAGCGCAGTTTGTTTGGCCAGCTGTGCCTGTTTCGGTGTGGAGGCCTGCTCGATCTGTGAACCGGCCGCGTTGAATCGCTCCGAGGCATCGGACAAAGCAGATTTGGCCGGTTCGTTGGAGCCGATCAGGGCGTATACCTGTCCGCCGAGTCGTTCTATGGATTGGCGGGCATCGGCTTTCGCGTCAGCCAGCACCGACTCTTCGTGGCGGCGGTTCGTGCCCTGGCCGCGGGCCAGCACGACGATTCCTACGACCACAGCGATGACGGCAAAGATCAGTAGCAGCTCCACGATCGGCACCTTTCGATTCGCACCCCCGGTGAAATCGGACATCTTCCACCCTACCTGGGCGCCGAGTACCTCGAACGGCATCATTGGGCAGGCCCCGGTGCTCTAGATTGGCGTCCATGTCTACAGCCGAGATCATCATCGCCGAGCAGCAGGCCACCGCCGCGCAGGCGCAAGACGTATTCGACAATGCTCCCGCCGTGGAGCCCGATTTCATGATCGGGACCTGGAAAGGAGCGGAGCTGCGGACCGGCCACCGGATGGACGGCATGCTCGGCGCAAGTGGTTGGTGGGGAAAGGCGTTCATCGATTCCGAGACCGTGCACCCGCTGTTGTTCCCGACTGCGGACGGTCGCGCATTGTGGGCACTCGATCCACGCCGGCTTCCCTTCGGCCTGCTGATGAAGGCACCGTTGGCGTCACTCGAGGGCCGTTCCCTGGCCGGTTTGGTCGCGGCCTCGCGACCTGTGATGGGCACCAGGAAGCCCAAAGCCCGGCTGCGCACCACTGAATACGGCGGCGTGGGATCGGCGACCATGGTCTACGACGCGCATCCGATCAACGACGTATTCCGCAGGATCGACGACGACACAGTGATCGGGTTGATGGACCTGCGTGGCGCGAACCCGTACTTCTTTTCGTTGCGCCGCGACGATTCGCTGCCCGTCCTCGCGCAGGGTCGCTAGTTTGTCCTGACCTTGCTCAGATCGGTGCGCAGGAGCATCACGTTGTAGCTGCCCCAACTCGAGGCGGTGAAGTAGAGGTCTTTGCCCGCAGAGGATGGATGTATGAAGGGCGCGTAGACCCCGGGCAGTTGCAGCGAGTTGTACAGGGTCGTGGGCGGCCCGAAGGGTCCTTCGGGCTTGTCTGCGGTCCGGATCACCGTACCGCCGCCGAGATCGCTTGTGCCGTACAGCACGATGTACTTGCCCAGGTACTCGTTCCATGAGGCCGACATCTCGCTGACCGGTGCTGCCAGAACGGGTTTGAGGTTACCCAGCTCCTGCTTCCAAGGATCGGCAGCATCGGTGGTGTAGTACTCGTACGCGGCGAGGTTGAGGAAACTCTCGGGCTTCACCCGGGCGAGGTGCGCACTACCGAAACGGCCGTTCGGGGTTCCGTACTGATAGATGTATGGGTCACCGGGTTTGCCCTTGGCGTAGGCATTCATCTGGAACTTGTCGTTGTCGGCTTGCACCTGCTGGATCGTCGGAACGGTCACGGGTGCGTTGACGCGGATCGTGTCGAGCTTGGTCTCCCACGTCTGCCCGTTGTCTCCCGACTCCGCGATCGCGGAGTAGTTGGTGTCCCAGCGTCCCGCGTCGCCCCACTTACGCACGGACATGAAGTTGATGTACTGCTTGTCGCCGATGGAGATGGCGGCGGTCGGGATCTTGGTGACCTCGACGAAGTCGAGGCCGATCGCTTCGATCAGCTGCCGGGCGAAGTTCGGCCGGTCGGCGGAGACAACCGACCCGGACGTGATGTTCCCGGGCTGCGCGTCGGGGACGGTGATGCCGTTCGCGAGGTCGTTGTCAGATGACCGCAGCAGGACGTTGAAACGCCATTCCTGGCCGGGTACATCGCAGTTGCCGAAGGTGTCGCCATAGGCCATCAGGGTCTGCCCCTGCGCGTTCTTCCAGCTGATGCCGAGGTCGGTGCCGGAGATCCCGAATCTGTCCAACGTGTTGTTCTCGCTGCGAGGGCCCGTGACCCAGGAGACGGTCTTGGTGGTGGCCCCGCTGAATCGGGGAAGCGGTCCCTGAGGTCCTCGGCCACTCTGCCCGCCGGGGCCGCCGGTGCTGCCGGTGCCGAATCCGGGCATCCCGCTCGAACCGCTCGTGCCCGGGTTTCCGCAGGGCGCAGCTGATGCCGGTGCTGCCAATGCGACGGTGCCCGCAGCCGCGAGAGCCAGCACTGTTGCCCCGATTGTTGCCGCCCGGAAGGCCCGCATGGATCCCCTAACCCCGAAAGAAGGCTGTTACGCCTGTGACTGATGTGACCAGTGTGACTGGGTAGTCAGTGTTCCAGAGGTGTCGGGGTTTCCCTGTCTCGCTTCTGCAACGATTGGGGCCGGTCAGCCGACGAGGGCGGCCGCGGTCCGCAAGTCCTCCACGAATGCGGCGAACGCCGCGTCCCGATCCTGGGGTGGGCCGCGCAGGATTGCAGAGGGATGGATTGTCGCCGTGACCTGTGGAGATACGGAGAGCGCAGGTAGATCGCCGTCAGTGGACAGATCGAAGACCTCGCCCCGGTGCGAGGTCAGACGGAATGTTCTCCCCAAGATGGTCTGGGCGGCGGTGGCACCGAGGCAGACCACGACGTCGGGCTGAACTGATTCGAGTTCGGCAATCAACCAGGGTCGGCAGGCGACGATCTCGGTGCGGCCTGGCTTCTTGTGGATTCGTTGCTTGCCGCGCTCGGACCGGGTGAACTTGAAGTGCTTCACCGCGTTGGTCACGTACGCACTCTCACGTGGGATGTCGGCTGCGGCGAGAGCCTTGTCGAACATCTTTCCTGCAGGGCCGACAAATGGCTTGCCTGCCCGGTCCTCCTGATCTCCGGGTTGCTCGCCGACGAACACGATGCGCGCCTTGCGGCTGCCGGCGCCGAACACGGTTTGCTCCGCGTCGAGATAGAGATCGCATCCGTGGCACTGCTGTGCCGCCTCCGCGAGGCGGGTCAGAACGTGGCTGTCAGGGACGTAGTCCTGGGCGCCTGGTGCTGCCATCGGGTACCTCTCGGTCGGGCGGTCGATCCGATGGTCGATCAAGTACCCGATAATCGGATGAGTAACCGACACGAAAGGCACGACGAGTGATCACACGGCCTGCGGAGTTGATCGACAGGATCGAACGGCTACGGAGTACGCGTGAGCGAGTGCTCATCGGCATCGTCGGCGAACCCGGTTCGGGGAAGAGCACCGTGTCCGGTGCCGTGGCCGATGAACTGGGGACCGACGCAGTGGTCGTTCCGATGGACGGCTTTCACCTGTCGAATGAAGAACTTGCACGACTCTGCAGATCTGATCGAAAAGGGGCGATCGATACTTTCGATGCGTTCGGGTACCTCCAGCTGATCAGGCGTCTTTGCGCGCGAGATGAACCGGTGGTGTACGCGCCCGACTATGTGCGCGGTGTCGAGGAGGCGATCGCGGGTTCAATCGCTGTGTCCGCCGATGTGCCGGTGGTGATCACGGAAGGCAACTACTTGCTCGACGAGGATGAGCCGTGGCCCGGGCTACGCGATCTGGTCGATGAGATCTGGTATGTCGAAGCGCCGCATCACCTTCGGCTGGAGCGTCTCGTGGAGCGTCATATCCGGTTCGGGATGTCCGAATCCGCGGCGTGGCGATGGGCCGAGGGGCCGGACGAGAGCAACGCTCAGCGAGTGCGGGCGCGCCGTGGGAACGCCGATCTGGTCATAGATGTGACCGCGTTCGCTGCCGGTGATCAGCGCTAGTCAGGTCCGAAGGCCCAGACCGCGTGTCAGGGTCGTCGCCGCAAAGTGCGCGGCACCGTCCCAATCCGTACGGTGCAAGCGGTGTCGCACGCCGGTGAACTGATCGGCCAGGCCAGTCATGGTGGCCCACAGCACGGTCAGGGCGTTTGTCATCTGGGGGCTTCCGGCGTCTGAGCGTTCTCTGAACATCCGCTCGAGCGAATTGTGCAGCAAGGCCAGAACGTCGTGAGCCGCCGAGGTCAAGGCCTCTGTGTGAACAGATGTCGTCTCGCCGTTCGTGTCGGCGAGCAAAGACCAGATGTTCAGTTCTCGGCCGTAGGTCCGGTATACATCGAGATACTCGGTGGCTACCAGGACGAAGAGGTCGACGGGGTCCTCAGTGGCGACGCATGCGGGCTCGATGGCCTTGTGCAGCAGTGTGAGCCGCTCCGCGTACAGCTCGGCGAAAAGGGCTTCTTTGGTTGCGAAATACGTGTAGATCGTGCCGAGGCTGATGCCGGCGCCCTTCGCGACGTCGCGCATCTGCAGTGCCGCGTACCCCTTGTCGGCGAGTAGTTCGGCACCGGCGGTGAGGATGTCGCGGCGTCGTGCGTCGCGGTCACCCCATTTGGTCGCCATCGGAACCCCGTTCTGGGTGCGTGATCGTGTAATCCGACGACAGTGGTTGCCCAAGATACTGTTTCAGTGTGGCGAGATCGAACGGCCAGAGGTCAACCGTCCCGTCGTCTTTGAAGTACCAACTCTCGCAACCGGTGTTCCAGACTGTCGGTTGTAGCGCATCCACCACGTCGGTGTTGAAGCGGCTCGTTGCGGTCTCGGACACCTCGACCGTCATCATTTCTCCGCGTGCGAATGCCGAGATCCACCGGACGATGTGGTCGCAGGTGAGTTCGGCTGCGGTCTGCAGGTGGATGCTGCCGACCGGGCTGTTGGGGCCGAGAATCGTGAAGAAGTTTGGAAAGCCGGGGATGCTCGTCATCGCAAAGGCATGCGGCCCGCTCTTCCACGCCTCGTCGATGGTGATGCCATCGCGTCCGGTAAGCTCCATCGGACGCATGTAATTGTGCGCTTGGAATCCGGTGGCGAGGACGACGACATCCAGGTCGTGATGGTTGCCGTCGGCGGTGACGATACCCGTCGCGTCGACGTGGTCGATGCGTTCGGTCACCACCTCGACGTTCGACTGCTGGACCGCGCGAAAATAGTTGCCGGACAGCACCTGCCGCTTGCACAGCGGCTGGTAGTCAGGCCGCAATCGTTCCCGCAGGTTCCGGTCGCGGATCAGGTACAGGCAGAGTCGGGCGTAGGCCTGCACGGCGCGCCTCTTGATACCCGGGTGGATCGTCAGGTCGGTGAACAAGGCGCTGGCGCGCACCGATGCCCGAAAGGATGCCTGCGCCAATGAGGGGCGACGGCGGAACAATCGGGTCATGAACTTCGGCTGGGGAAGCGTGGTCGGCGCCCACAGGACCCACTGCGGACTGCGTTGGAAAAGCGACAGCTTGTGCACGATGGGTTGCAGCGCGCCGGTGATCTGTACGCCTGTCGACCCGCCGCCGATGATGGCGACCCGCTTGTCCGTGGCGTCGAGGTCCCGATCCCAGCGTGCGGTGTGGACCACGGGGCCGGCGAAGTCGTCGAGGCCAGGGATGTCAGGACGGTTCGGATGATGCAGCACACCGGTTGCCGCGATCAGGAAGTCCGCGGTGAACTTCTCACCGGCAGCGGACTCGACGTGCCAGGCGTTGTCGACGAACTTGGCGGCGACGACCTCGGAGTCGAGTCGAATGTGGGGCCACAGATCATGATCGTCGGCGACATCGCGGTGATAGGCGAGGATGTCATCGCGCGCGGAGAAGATGTTGGGCCAGTCGGTCTTGTTCTGGAACGAGTACCGGTAGAGCAGCGAAGGGACATCGCAGGCGAGGCCGGGATAGCGGTTCCAGAACCACACGCCGCCGACGTCGGAGCCCTTTTCGAGGATGGTGAAATCGTCGATGCCGGCGGCCTTGAGTTTGGCGCCCATCGCCAGTCCGGACATGCCCGCGCCGATGACCAACACCCGCGGCTCAGCCACGCGAAAGCCTTGTGCCTCTTGTAACCCCCATTATGAACATTGTTCAAAATGTAGAGTGTCGACGCGTTCGAGTCAATGGCCGATGTCATGATCGCCGGGTCCCGACGACGTGCAAGTGTCGACTTTCGATACTGTCGTGATCGTGACTGTTGCGCCGTATGGATCGTGGACCTCGCCTATTGCAGCTGCCGACCTCGCCGCGAGCGGGCATCCCGTATCCGGTGCTCGTTTTGTCGGATCCGACGTCTGGTGGGCGGAAGCCCGGCCAACCGAGGGCGGGCGTACGGCGATTCGCAGGCGGGGTGACGACGGCGAACCCGTCGACGTGTTGCCCGCCCCGTACGACGCGCGGACCCGTGTGCACGAGTACGGCGGTGGGGCGTGGGCCGTCACCGCGGACGCGCGACTCGTCTACGCCGAATACTCCGATCAGCGTCTCTACCTCGTCGAGGAGGGTCGTCGAACCGCGTTGACCCCCGAGAGCAACTCGCAGGTTCGCTACGGAGACCTGTCGGTGCGCGACGACGAGGTTTGGTGTGTGCGCGAAAGCCACGACGGTGACGGGAAGATCATCCGGGACATCGTGACAATCGGACTGGACGGCGCCCCTGCCCGTTCGGTCGTGTCCGGGTCCGATTTCCTCGCCTACCCGCGGGTCTCGCCGGACGGTCGCAGGCTGGCGTGGATTGCCTGGAATCATCCGCAGATGCCCTGGGATGGAACAGAATTACGGGTCGCGTCGCTGGGGGCGGATGGTGTTGCGGGGGAGTGGCTCGTTCTTGCAGGGGGCACAGACGAATCCGTCCTCCAGCCGGAGTGGACTGGACCCGAACGGCTGCTCGCAACCAGTGACCGCAGCGGCTGGTGGAACCTGCACTCATTCGACGCCGCCGGTGGAACGTCGCAAGCTCTCGGCACGGTGGCGGCCGACATCGGTGCACCGCTGTGGCAGCTCGGTGCGGGTTGGTACCTGCAGGCCGGTGACGCGACGCTGCTGACCGTGCGGACAGTGGGAACCGACACCCTCGCCAGGCTCGACACGAACACAGGCGAATTCGACGATATGGACCTCGGCGATCACACCACCATCGCCTTGCTCGACATCGACGGACCACGGGTTCTGCTCAGGACCGCAGGTGCGCGGACCCCTGGCGGTATTCGTATCCTGGACCTGAGATCGGGCGAGCTCTCGGATGTGCGACTGTCACTCGACGACGTTCCGTCAGAGCAGTTTCTACCCATTGCGCAGCAGATCACGTTCGAGGGACCGAAGCGCGAGGTACATGCGGTCGTGTACCCGCCGCGCAACCCCGAACAAACCGGTCCGGACGGCGAGCTCCCCCCGTACATCGCGTTCGTCCACGGCGGCCCGACTGCGCACGTCGCACCTCGCCTCGATCCCGTGTACGCGTTCTTCACCTCGCGCGGTTACGGAGTGGTGGACGTCAACTACGGCGGGTCCAGTGGCTACGGCCGGGAATACCGCAATCGTCTGCGTGGTCAATGGGGAATCGTCGACGTCGAGGACACCGTGGCTGCCGTGCGAGGGCTTGCCGACCGTGGTTTGGCCGATCGTGCGCGGCTCGCCATCGAAGGTGGGTCAGCCGGCGGATGGACCGTCCTCGCGGCTCTGACGTCTTCCGACGTATTCGCATGCGGCGCCTCCTATTACGGAGTCGCCGAACTCGAGAAGTTCGTGGCCGAGACCCACGATTTCGAATCCCGGTACATCGACGGGCTCATAGGGCCGCTCCCTGAGGCCGCCGACCTCTACCGCAGCCGCGCCCCGCTGAACAACGTCGACGGGCTCAGTTGCCCCGTGCTGTTGCTACAGGGGCTCGACGACCCGATCGTCCCGCCTTCCCAGGCGGAACGATTTCGTGACGCACTGGTGGCGAAAGGAATTCCGCACCGCTACGTCGCCTATGAGGGCGAGTCCCATGGGTTCCGAAAGGTAGAGACCATCATCGACGCACGTGAATCGGAACTGGCCTTTTACCGCGAGAACCTGTAGCGCCGGGCTCCTGCGCCTAGTTGCCCTCGATCTTGAATCCGACGCGCTCGAAGTAGCGTTCGAATCCTTCGACGTGGTCGCCGAGGTGATGGATGAGTTTGGCGGTGTCGTGTTCATGCTGGGTCGTGACCAATCCGCGGATCTCCAGGGCCCACGGCAGCACCGCTCGGCCCCCGTCGGCGACGACGTAGTTGAACCGGTCGACGAGTGCGCCGCACCAGAAGAAGTCGGCGAAGCAGAGTTTGACCGTCTTGTCTGCGAACATCTTCGACCACTCGAAGATCCGGGCATGGCTCTGGTCGCCTTCATGCTCGAAATCGAGGCCCATGCCCCAGGCGACCGTGATGTTGAGATCGGGCTTGTAGGACGCGGTCGCGTAGTGACTGTTCACCTCGAGGCGATAGCCGCTTGCGCTCGGAGAACCGTCGAACCAGTTGTGGTAACTCGGTCCCTGGTGCTTGATCACGTGCCAGTCGTCGGGGCCGGAGCTCTGGATGATGCGACGGAATTCTTCGAGATTCAATGCGCGTCCTTTCGTTGGTCGAAGGATAGCCCGGTCGACCAACGATGTGGGCCGCTCTCACTGCTCCGCGAAGGACGTCCCCGGTCTACGCGCCGAGTTTGGAGACGCGGTCATCGAGCAGCGCGGCGATGGTCTCGAGTACCTCGTCGGCCGGTGGATCCGCGAGGTCGTGTGTGTCCCGGAGCTCACGTGCGGATGCGATCACCAGCGAGGACGGATCCTTCTCCACGTCGGTGCCGCTCTGGACGAATACTCTGCCGGTTTCGAGGACGAGATGTGGGTCGTCGAGTGGGCTGCCCAGCAGTTCCTTGACGTGTGAAGCCGTTACCATGGCGGACTCCTCCTGCGTTGGTCGTGTTCTCCCCTGTCGGCCGCCAAATACCCGGGGGGATGGTCGACGAAACGCGTCCCCCGACGTCACTGCTTCGAGCGTGTGGCCAACAGCTGGTGTCGAGTCACCGCGCCGACCGACAAGGTGCGGTACCCGTGGCGCTCGAATCGCACCGTCAACCGGTCGGTGCTCGTGTCGATGACCTCTCCGGTACCCCATTCCTCGTGCTCGACCTTCGCACCGAGGTCGAAGGGTCCTGCATTCGTCGGGCGTGTGTCGCTGCCGCTTCGACACCGATCGCAGTTGCCGCAGGCCGTGTCGGTCAGTTCTCCGAAGTATCCGAGGAGCAGTTGCCGACGGCAGTGTGCGGTTTCCGCGTACTCACGAAGCATCTCCACGCGGGTGCGATCGAACTCTTCGCCCTGCCGGGTGATGTCGATGGCGCGGTCGATCGATTCGTCGACGCTGACATCGCGTGCAACCAACCCTTCACGGGTCGAGTGGAGTACGTCGGCCCGCTCCAGCAGATTGATCGCATTGATGTAGGTCCGGCCGCGAACGCCGAGGTGTTTTCGCAGCGCGGTGAGCCGCTGAGGCGAGTCGTCGTGAAGTGCAGTCATGACCGATCGCAACATGTCGCGATCAGGGCGCTGGGTCGTGAACAGGCGAGCCAGCGCGAGGTCTTCGCTGCGGTAGAACAAGGTCGCTGTCGTCGGGTCACCATCGCGGCCCCCGCGCCCTATTTGCTGGTAGTACGTGTCGAGCGAGTCGGGTGCGGCTGCATGGACCACGTAGCGTACGTTCGGCTTGTCGACGCCCATCCCGAATGCTGACGTGGCCACCACCGCGTCCACTTCATCGGCAAGAAACGCATTGTGGACCTCATCGCGCGCGGATCTACGCAGTCCTGCATGATAACTCGCCGTTCGCAGCCCGTGCTGTGCCAGCGCGTCCGCATACGCGTGGGTGTCCTTACGGGTGGCCGCATACACCAGGCCTGGCCCGTTGAGTTCGAGAATGTGCTCCACAACCCTGCGCTGCCGATCCTGAGCGTCCACGACGTGTTCGAGAGACAGGCTGATCTCTGGTCGGTCGAACCCGCCGGCGACGACGTGAGCGTTCCGCAGCTCGAGTCGTTGGATGATCTCCTGGCGCACCGGGGGCGAGGCGGTAGCTGTCAAGGCAGCGATCGGCGGGTTGCCGAGTGCTCTTCGAACGCCTGCGAGGCGTAGGTATTCTGGACGGAAGTCGTGTCCCCACGCCGATATGCAGTGGGCTTCGTCGATCACCAGTAGCGCGACATTCAATTCGTCGAGTGCAGAGGCAATTTCGTCATCTGTCAACTGTTCCGGGGTGGCGAAGACGAACTGTGCGCCTCCGCTCCGGATGCGATCCCACGCCGCGGTCAGGTCGCGTTTGCGCTGCTGGGAATTGATCGCGACCGCGCCGATCCCGACATCCTCCAGAGCTTTGATCTGATCGTGCTGCAGTGCGATGAGCGGTGAGATGACAACAACAATGCCGTTCAGGTGGATACCGGGGACCTGATAGACGGCTGACTTCCCCGACCCCGTCGCCATGATCACCAGGGTGTCTTGCCCGCGCATGACTGCGCTCATCGCCTCGGATTGATAGGACGCGAGTGAAGGCCAACCGAATACGTCGGCCGCAGTGGCCTCCAACTCCGAAATAAGCTCTACCACAGCGTGTTCAGTGAGCGTTACCGAGCGGGAGTTCCGCGGTGGGCACAAGCGTGCCGTCGGCGTCGTTGTCAGTGTCCATAGTCGCCATCGAAGCCCTTCCCGCCGTTGCGTCGCGCCCGGCTCGATTTTCGAAATGCCCGACCGGCGAGTTTCCCAAACCATGCCGTCGGGCTGACCGGCGCGACGCGACGTCGTGGTGAGTTCGGGAGAGTGGAAGAACGAAAACGGGAAGCCCCGGCGGGGCCGGGGAGCAAGATCTTGGTGGAGCCGATGACGGGAATCGAACCCGCGTGTGCAGCTTGGGAAGCTGCCGTTCTGCCATTGAACTACATCGGCGTGCGGCCCGGAGGCTGCGAGAGCGATATTAACAGGCTGCCGGCGCACGACGTTTGTCGACGCCACCTTGGGCCTGTCATCTCGACCCTGGACGATTGTCAGACCTCGAATGTATGTTCTAAATATGACTTGGGTGGGGACCACAACGGAGTATGGGGTCGAGCTCCGCTGCGCTTCGTCTCCTATCGATGCTGAGGCGTCGGAGTTGTTGTCGCGGGTGCGGTCTGGGACTCGTGAGGTGAATCAGGCGTGGGCTGCGCGCCTGGAGGATGGTCTGGCGTACTACCGCTATGTGTCCTCGACTGAGGATGAGCATGGGACGCGGGCGGCGGCGTGTGAGATTGCGGTGGCGTGGCGGTGCACGACCGGGCAGGCTGATCATCTTCTTCGGTGCCGGC
>NZ_QJSP01000026.1 GCF_003217475.1 Williamsia limnetica
CACGGACTCACCCCCGCCGAGTTCGCCCTACAGTGGACCACGACCCACCAACCCCAAGCCGCATAGCGACTGGACCATAGAATGGGTCCCCCTCAGTGCCATTATGTCAGGAGCGGATCAGATCCGAAGGCGGCACCTGTCTACTCGGCAGCACGAAGCCGAGAATGCCGCGTGCAGGCAATGGCTGGAAATAACTTCGACCGCGTGACGCACTCTTCGTCGCACCCGATGAGTCCGGTCCACGCGTCATCAAGCGCGCCGATCGCGGCCTGTGGTGTGCGAGCGTCGAGAAGTGGTGCGCAGTGCGCCACGGTGAGTAGCACGTGGTGGGTGTCGGTAAGCGCTGTCGTCCAGGTTGCGGGGTGCTCGTCGGGAAACATCCCACGCGCGAGCGGCGTTTCGACGTCGCCGGGATGCACCTGGTACATGATTGACACCGCGCGCCGGTTGCTGAGGTCCAGGGCCAGATGGCTCAACACGGGCACAGGGGCCTTCCGGCCGCGCCGCCGCACACGCGCCAAACCCAGCCCCGCCAGGCTAAACGGCGTGATGGCTGAGAAGTCGACAATGAGTCCGGGCGAAGGCAGCACACCGACGTCGCGAATCCACACCCCGCCCGCGCCAACGACCCCGGGGCGCTGCGTCACCCCATGAAGACCCGGCCATAGGAGGTCAACGCCGGGCCGGCTGTTGCGATCCCAGTCCGTCACCAGCTCCATGATGCCCGACTTTGATGAAACGTGGACCCCCCCCATTAACGACCGACCACCCCTGGGCATGAGTAGCAGCCACCTAACGCTTGACCCCCCCTCGCCCACATCCCCGACGTACGACAAACCACCTAGAGCTACCGCGGCACCAAGCCCTACCGCGACCTAGCGCAGCTCCCGCACAGCTGGCTCCCAGCGTCGACGAGGGGGAGTCACACGCCAACCCGAAGGCCGGCCACTCTCGCCAGGTGGCCGGCCTTTCTCGTGTCCGCTGCCGCGTCCATGACTGCCCGCTACGCGGTCACCTACTCCGATACGCCTACGGCGCAACTGTATTCCTCCTACGGAGGTCTCATTCCCTCATAGGCCGATTCTTTCCACAGCCGGACCTGCGGACCAAGAGACTCCACCAACAAAGTCCCACGCGCTGCGCTTATTTCGCGGGCCTTTCTTGTCTCCGCTTCTTGGTCCTCCGGCCCGTCTGCGAATGCGGCCAGTTATGAGGAAATGAGGAACTTCTGGTCACCAGGGCCAGAGCCTCATCCCTCACGAAGGGAGCTCTACCGCAATGACTATCAACGACCTCTACACCGAACTCGACGCCCTGACGATCGCCACCCCGAACATGGCCGCTGTCCAATTGTCGGCCACCCTGCGCGGCATCACGTTCGAAGCTGCGATGGTCGAGCAGACCTGTTCCTGGTGCACCGCCCTGGATGACGCGATCGAGCGCAGCGCCCGCGAAGCAGCTATCTACATCGGCAACGCCGAAGACATCGCGACCACCGGCACCCAGCGCGCCGCCTGGTACCACGAAGCCCACGACCACCTCACCGAGGTCAACCGGCTGGCCCAGATCCGCACGATCGCCGCCCAGCTCCTGGCCGACACCGGCACCGACAGAATCGGAAAGTCCGCCACGACAGTGGTTGCGGCCCAGCAGATCACAGCCGGAGCGGTATTCACCGACGGATCAGGCGAAGCCTGGACAGTGACCGGCACCGAGTGGGGCGAGAGCGCCACCGAATACCCCGTCATCACCTTGATCGCCCGCAGCACCGCAGGACGCACCCGCACGTTCGTGGTCTACCCCACCGACCAGATCCGCATCAACCGCTAGGCACTACCCCAGAACCCCGGTAGCCACTCGGTCTATCGGTCACACGAGAAAAAGCAGTCGGGCCGATCGGTAGTCGGCCCGCCTGCTTTCTCAACCCACAGTAGGAGAAAGAGAACACTCATGGCAAACACCACCACCGCAACAACCACTGGCGTAGGCGAATTGCGTCACCTGGACCCGGCCACCCTGGTCATCGACACCAATATTCGCACCACCACGGCGTTGACGAAAGAGTTCATCGCTTCAGTTGGTGACGGTATCCGCCTGCCGGTGCTGGCCGTAGAGACCGGCACTGACATTCTCGTGCGAGATGGGCAGCGCCGAACACTTGCCGCGATTGAAGCAGGTTTGGCGACGATCCCGGTGTACATCGTCCCCGCCGACGACACCAACGATGATAAGGCGGCGACAGCGGCGCGGATCATCGATCAGATGGTCGCCAACACCCACCGCACCAACCTGACACGGCGTGATGAGGTCACCGCCATCGAGCAGCTCGCGTTGGCGGGGTTGTCGGCCACGAAGATCTCGAAAAGCGTGCGCACGAGTAAAAAGCAGGTCGACCACGCGCTGGCGACGGCCAGCTCCGCGTCGGCGTTGGAGGCGTTCGAGACCCATGGTGAGTTGACGTTGGAGCAGGCGGCGACCCTGGCTCAGTATGACGACGACCCCGATGCCACCGCCCGGTTGTTGGCCGGGGCAGCGCAGGGACGGTTCGAGCACGTCGCTCAGCATTTGGCCGACACCGCCGCCGAACGTGCCCTGGTCCGTACCGCCATCGCGGAGTACGCCGAGCAGGGTATTGCCGCGACCGGCAACCGGCCCGCTTACAACGGGCAGGCTCAGCCGCTGACGCGCCTCGCTGACGCCGAGGGCAACGCGGTCGAGGACATCGAGCAGGTCAAGGCCCCTTACCGGTTGGCGTACGTCAGTGTCGAGTTCGAGGACTACTACACCGACGCGCAGGGCAACCGGGTCGATGAAGACCTCATCGACTGGTCCCTGGACGAAGACGACCCCGACGCCACCCCGCAGGACGGGTTGCTCGATATGCGGTCGCTCACTCGCACCGAAGACACCGCCGTGGCCACGCAGTGGTACGTCACCGATCCCGACGCGGCCGGACTACAGGCCCGGACCTACGGCCACGGGTCCGCCGGAGCCGATCCGATGCCCACCGACGCCGAGATCGACGCGAAGAAGGAAGCCGACCGCGCCGCGCGGCGGCAGACCATCGCGCTCAACAAAAAAGCCGAGGCAGCCCTACAGGTCCGGCGGGAGAAGATCGCCGAATACCTGTCCCGTAAGACGCTGCCGAAGGGTGCGATCGGGCAGGTGGCCGAGTTCCTCGCGGCCACGATGTGGAACAACCACGATCTGTTCGGCTACAGCCGCCAAGACGGCAACGCCCAAGCGCTCACCCGGCAGTTCCTGGGCGGCGGCGAGCCGGGGGAGGCGATGGCCGGGGCCAGCGCCGAACGCCGCCACATCGTGAACCTGGCCATCGCGATCGGCGCGCACGAGGCCGACATGCCCAAAAGCGCGTGGCGCGAGACCGATCGCAGCTACACCGCCCACCGAGCCACCTACCTCAAGATGTTGGTCGCGGTGTTCGGGTACACCCTCTCCGACGTCGAAGAGGTGATCTGCGGCGACAGCACCGCCGATGAGGTACCGCTGGACTAACCACCCTCAGCGAAGCCGGGGCAGGAACTACACCGGTTCCTGCCCCGGCAGCGTGCGTGCCGCAGAGGCCGCACGCTGCTAACGTCGCGAACGAGCCTGGTCAGCCGGGACAATCCCGTCCCAAGCGTGTTCTCAGAGTGCGGCTGGCCAGGCTCCCTACTTCTCTCACCCGCCCCCAGTGTTTGTGTCGTGCCTTCGGCCCGAGCTTCGCTCCGGTGGTCACCACCGGGGGCGCGCGCCTTCTCAGTGTCGCTGACCGGGGACCCCGACCTGTCAACCCACGCCCCTGCGCTCTCGCCCGTTCTCCGCTGCGCTGCGCCCTTGCGCTCCAACGATTTTCATCCCACACTCGCTGCGCTCGCATGAAATTCATTTCCGGCCGCCGGGACTCTTCGGGGTTGACTGCCCACCCCGCCCAGCGCGAACGCAAGGCGTCAATCGCCACCCACAACGAAAGGGCCAACCATCATGTCCACCTCCAGCATCTCCCAGCTTCTCGAAGACACTCGGCAAGCCATCCACGAGGCCGTCGCCGCCGAGAACGGCACCGACCGGCAACGATCAGCTGCCCACCATGCCCAGAGCCTGGCGAACACGGTTCTGACCGACCCGACCGCCGGGCACCAGGATATGGAGAGGGCCGGCTACTACCTCGATGAAGCCCTCGGCATCCAGGCCATCGAGAGCGCCTAACAGTAAGGGACCCACCTTCACAGATGGAGGTGGGTCCCTTCTGGCGTGTCAGAGACGATCGGTGTGAGGACACTGATCCCCGGTCAGTGGTGCGGTTACCAGGCTTGTGCGACCCAGAGCGGCATGTCCGGGTTGTCGGGGAACACCCCAAGCACCACATACCCGCCCCGGTGGGCGGCGGCTTCGGAAATGACTTGCTGGCCGGTGACGTTGCTCCACATGCGGGCTTTGTCGGGGCGGTAGTAGCTGCCGCCCCTGTACCTGGAATCCTCATCCAGGGTGACGCGCCAGTGATCGTTGCCCAGCACGGCGTTAATCACATGGCCCGCCCCGACCTGCGAGGCGGCAACGGTCTCCTCATGGGTAAGCGTGATCACCCATACGCCCTGTGTCTCGCGGACGTCGGCAGCGGTCGCGGGCGCAGCGCCCACCGCCAGCCCGCCACCCACCGCGACCGCCAACGCGACAGCACCACTAGCAACCAGGCGCTTGAACCGATTCCTCATAACATTCCCTCCCTAAAGTTGACCGTCACGATAACAAACCTCGTAACGCTTGGATGTCCTACCTTTCTGTTAGTGTCAGGAACGAGCCTGACCCGTGCGGGTCGTTGTTCCCTCCCCCGGGGAACCGTCCGACCACTCCAAGGCGCGCGGGTCAGGCTCTTCCACACCGCTCGTGCTATACCCACGGGCATCGCACATGTGCCCGCTGCGCGGTCATCTGATCGGATACGCCTGCGGCGCAACAGAACTGTCCTCCCAACAGCGGGGAGGTTCTCATTCCCTGATAGGCCGATTCTTTCCACAGCCGGACCTGCGGACCAAGAGACTCCCCCAAACAAACCGGCACGCGCTGCGCTTATTTCGCGCCGGTTTCTTTGTGCTCCCTTCTTGGTCCTGCGGCCCGTCTGCGAATGCGGCCAGGTATCAGGAAATGAGGGGCCTCCGGTCACGGAGGTTCCGGCCGAATGGGTAAGGGAGAGAACCAGAGATGACCAGCTACAGCACGAAAGAGACCGCCGCCGAACTGCGTAAGCACCTGCGTGCGGTGTGGCCGGACGTGAAGTTTTCGGTGCGCTGCAACCGGGGCACCGCCAGCGCGTGGATTGGGGTCGCCTGGACTGACGGACCGACCTACACCCAGGCCCAAGCTCAGTGGTCGCAGTTTCAGGGTGCGCAGTTCAACGGCATGACTGACAGCTACGACCTGATCGACGCCAAGCTGGTCTGCACCGACCCGGCCGAGCTGCCCGAGGTCCGCGACTATCACTGCGACGGCATCAACGGCGCACGCGGATTCTCCGACGAAGCCGTGCAAGCCGCCGCCCGCCAGATGCTTAGCGAGAACCGTGAGATGGCCGCAGCGTTCGCCGTCGAGAACATCGACCCGGACACGTTGACCTACAACACGTTGCATCGGTCGGTGGCCATGCTGACCATCGATCCGGACCGGTGGCTGTCCTATCTCGGCGAACCCCTGCCCGGTCAGCCCTACGACATGGGCGCCGCTATTGGGTCGGCGCTGAACATCACCGACCTCGCCGCCCCCACCCCCGCACGCACGCGCTACTGAAATCCCCCAGCGGGGGTCGGCCCCAGCAATGCGGCCAGGCTCACGCCGGGACTGGTGGAGCCGGGCATCGAGCCCGGCCCCACCACGCTTCGCGCAGATGGCCAGGCGCACGCCGAAACTTTCACCTGATTCGGTGGCATTGCCTGACCCGCTGGAGTATCTCGAACAGCCCCACCGCCGGAGTCAAGTGGCTCTGGGCACCAAAGCCCCACGCGCTGCGCTTATTTCGCGGGACTTTCCTCCCCGTCACCACTGGACTCTGACACCGGGGCCACGAGAGCGGCGGATATCAGGAAATGACACCCTTCCCACTGCCGCACGCTGTTCAACAAGTGACCCACTGGTTACCCAAAACGGTTGCAGCACAACGCATAAACCGATACAATGGACCTATTGATACCGACACCAGTCGCACGAAACCAGCGGAGGCTCTCTACCATGACTGACACCACGATCACCGTCTACACCAAGCCAGCGTGCGTGCAGTGCAACGCCACCTACAAAGCCCTGGACAAGGCTGGACTGCCCTATGTCGTCGTCGACATCACCGAAGACGATCAGGCGCGGGATTACGTGATGAGCCTGGGATATTTGCAAGCCCCCGTTGTTGTTGCCGGAGAGGCACATTGGAGCGGTTTCCGGCCCGATGCAATCAAGGCGATTGCCGCGCAGGCCGCGTGAAAAGACAGGAGCACATCATGACTGCGAGCACCACCCGGACACCGAGTAGCTACGCCGACCGTGCCGTCCACTACCGGCGTGAAGCTGCTGCCTCGAGGCGTGCGGGCGACCTGGAGGTGGCAGCGCGCCTGGAGGAACTGGCCCAGCGAGCCGAGCACACCCACACCACCCGGTCATGGCAGGCCGCCGATGACCTTCGCTACGGGCCTGATGACTGCTGCACCGAATGCGAACAGCACCTGTCAGACCCGCACGATCCGGGATGTGTGTACGCGGACCTGGCTTATGCCCACGTCGCCGAGTGACCGAGACGAGGGGGACGAGACGATGACCATCACCACCAGCGACCTACACGAACCCGCCGTCGTTGAGACGGGAGCAGTCGACGAATCCGCGTTGTCTGCCAGCGAGTTCCCCGGTGGGATGGGAGCCGACCTCGATACCGAAACCGCTGTCACCTCTGGTGTCGAGGCTGCTTTTCTCACCGCGCTGATGTGGGCGCCGGCCGACATGGCCCGCCAGGTCCGGCAGATCATGACTACTGGTGGCCGGTGGGATCCGTTCTGGAGCCGCGCGCACCGGGAGATTTTCGAGGCGATCTGTGTGGTCCTTGATAGTGGAGCACCGCCGAATCCGGCGCTGGTGCAGGCGCAGTTGTTCGAGACTGGCCGTCTGCCGGCGGTGGCGGGGCAGTTGTTGGCGATCACCTCCCCCACCCGGGGGCCGGTGGTCGGCGGGGTGGATTTGCCGCACCTGGCCGCCAAGGTCATCGACCAGTGGTACCGGCGCGGGTACGCCGGGCTGCTGGCCCGGATGGCTCAGGTCCGCGAGACGGTGAGTGTTGAGGAGCTGGCCGGGCATTGGGCGAACCTGACTGGTCATCAGCAGCGGGCCGAAGAGTTGTGGCTGACCAAACGCGACCAGTTGGCCAAGCTGTGAGCGTCCCGCAGCGGCCGTTGACGACGACCAGTGGCCCGGTGGGTGGTCCGGTGTTGCGGGCGCAAGACGTGCACGCGATGGCCTGGCACATGCACTACGACGAACACCTGAGTTGGGAACAGATCGCCGTCGAGCTGGAAGAACCCTTGGCGGCAGTGGCACGGATGGCCGCCGCTTATGAGCGGTTCACTGACGAGAAGGCGGCGCAGGTTCAGGGGACCTTGTTTTGACCGCGCGAAGGGACGCAGCGATGGAGCCGGTGCCACCTGCTGATCGGCCGGTGACCGCCAGGGAGCACCGCATCCTGGCGGGAGTGAACGCCGGTGAAGTGATGGAAGGCTCCGGGCTGACTGACGGTGACATTGCTGCGGCGTTGCGGGTTCTGCGTGGGCAGAGCACTGCGGAGGAGGAAGTTGCTCGGATGCTCGCTGAGCTCGTGGCGGCCCGATCTGGCCGCGAACCCGGTGCCCCGAGCTCGCAGCCGTTGGGCTTGGAAACACCCGGACCGATGGAGAGGGATCTACCATGACTGTTATGACGACGTCTCAGGAACCGGGGTGGGCGCTGCGGTACCCGGAGCTGTTCGCTGGCTTGAGCATCGAGCAGCGGTGGTCGGTGCACAACACCATTGCCAACGGTGTGCTGGAGGGCTGGACGCCGGAGCCGGCGGATATTGCGGATCTGACCGCCCTGGTCCGCGGCGACATCGACGGCGACGAAGCTGTCCGCCGCAGTGACGCGCGGATGGCGGCCCGGTTCGGCGCACGCGCGCAGTAACGCCCGCCGGGTGATGCGGGGTTGCGGGTGAGGGGATGGAACGACTACTTCTGGCCCGGTACCACCGTGTTGATCAACAAGCGGGGCTTGGCCGATCAAACTCAGCTCGATCAGTTTGAGTACTTCCGGGCGGCGGTGCGCGAACAAGAAATCCGTAGCGGCACAGTGCCGATCGACCGGACGTTCGACGCACGGCATCTGCAAGCGTTGCACGCGCATCTATTTGTCGATGTGTATGAGTGGGCGGGTCAGTACCGCGAGGTGGAGATGTCCAAGGGGCGGCTGCCGTTCGCCACACCCGATCGGATCGGGTCCTACCTTGCCGACACCGCCCACATCATCGCCACCACGGCGTGGCCGGAGCTGGACCGGGCAGCGTTCGTGGAGCAGTCCGCGAAGGTCTATGCCTACGTCAATACGGCCCATTGTTTTCGCGAAGGCAACGGTCGTGCGGGCAAGCTGTTTATCTCTCAGATGGCCGAGATGACGCGGTACGACATCGATTACGCCAAGATCGATCGGGCGTTGTGGAATCAGCAATCGGAGTTCAGCCGCCCCGATCTGGGGCAGTACACACCGCATCACCACGAGCTGGTCCCGGTGTTCGACCGGATCACGATCGCCCGCCCCGGCCTGCCGCCGGCGGACCCGCGGTTCGAGTCCGCACGCCAAGCCGCGAAGTTCGCGCGGCGTGATCACCCCACCCATCCCCGCGACGCGACGAGATCACGGGGCACCACCTCGCCGGGTGCGAGCGATCCCCCCGCCGCGGGCCGGCCGCCGGGTTCGCGGCCGGGCCGCGACACCGACGACTACGGCCGCTAACACCGGAGTGCGCGACTACAGTCGGTGCTCTATCCCCAGCCCGCGATGAGCTGGGTGAGCAGTCCCGCCAGGCCGACGACGACGGCGACCGCGCCGCACACGACCGTCGGCCACGGGTTCGTACCGCTGTCCCTGGACGCCTGCGTGCGCGACGGATCGGGCTCAGGCGCCATCGCCAACGCAAGGCCACCGATGAACGCACCCACAATCACACCGGCCGCACACAGGACGGTGAACAGCATCGCCCTCAGCCGCCCACCGGCGCAGCATCGGCGGCCGTCGACGTGGTGGGTGTGGTGCCCGCTGAACTGTCTGTGTCGTCGGCTGGTGCCGGGGTGGTGCGTGCACGCGGCGCGGCGGTTCGCTTGCGGGTGGCGGGGCGTTTGGCACCCAGTGGTTCGGCGTGGAACGGTGCCAAAGTTTTGCGGTCGAACCCGGCCGCGCTGGCTTCGGCCAGCAGCGCGGTCAGTCGCCGTACACGGTCGGCGTCGGCGGACAAAAGCTCCTCGCGTTCGCGGGTGAGTTCGGTGTGGGTGTCGACGATCTCGCGCAGGACGGTGACTTTGCGTTCGGCGTCGGCGCGGACCTGAGCTTCGATGGTGTCGAAATCGATCGCAGCAGTAGATGACATGCGGTGTTCTCTTCTCTCGTTGACGGCAAAACGGAGACGAAAGGGAAACCCTCTCGCTTACAGCAGCGCGTGAACACAGACGGCAAATATGCATCCACACACCTGACGAACCAGGTGGTCCCTCATTCTCATCGTAACGCCGGATCGAACCTGTTTGTTGCCTCGCTGCCTGGCGAGGGGGCGGCGTGTCCATTGCGTTGCGACGT
The DNA here is from genome assembly GCF_003217475.1 of Williamsia limnetica. GTDB lineage: Bacteria > Actinomycetota > Actinomycetes > Mycobacteriales > Mycobacteriaceae > Williamsia > Williamsia limnetica. The sequence continues at coordinate 9,844 of NZ_QJSP01000026.1, forward strand.
ACGGCAATACAATGAGACTGGTGCTGCTGACGGCGAAGTCACCATCGCCAACGCGGCGCACACCTGAGGGCCGACCGCGCAAGCCGCGGCAGAGGCATGGCCGCTGGGTTCTCATTTATCGTCTGGTTTCTCGATTCGGCCAGCGGCCAGTATTCGTCGGCCTGTCCAGTTGTTGGCGTCGACGGTGAACGGGTGCTCGGGCTGCGCGTACCACTTGTAGTCTTCGCGGGGAGCGATGATGTCGAAGTCATTTTGGTTTCGAGAAAATTGGTTGGCGAGATCTGTGGTGATGAAACGAGACGCGAGGTGCTCAATGCCGAACTCTCCGGCTGCGATCGCGCTTGCGATGCCGTCGCGTAGCGGGTCGAGGTCAACGCCGACGGCGTAGGCAAGGCGGAAAAACTCGATCAGATCGTCACGAATTTCGGGTGCGTGGTCCTGTTCCCGTAAGTGGTTCAGAAACTCTTCCTGTGCGTCGGGTAGCGCTGCGTCGAGCGTTGATGCCCACCACTGCGGCGTGCCCTGCATTTGCGGGGACGATTTTGCGTGATGCAGGACTGCGATACGTGTTCGAGGTACGTGTATCAGTGTCAAAGCGGCCGCGACCTTCGCCGGGTCGCTGTCGTTGGAGATGGCTGCCAGCACTTCTCGGGCCACCCATCGGCTGACCAAGTCTTGAAGCGTGAACAGAAACGCTCCAGGCTCGCCGAGGTCGTCGAGCGCGGGTGCCAGCAGAGTTAGCAGCGCAAGGCACTTTTGGTCTCTGCCGGCGGTCGTTGTCTCTTTTTGAAGTTCCGCCGAGAACGCTTCTTGCGCTTTGTCGAGGGCGAGGAATGCGAGAGTTTGTTTATCGGTGTGTAGCAGTTTGAGGAGTTCGGTGCCGTCGCCGCCGCCGACGGCTGCCTGTATGGCTTCGCCGACCACACTGTCTGGGAGGTCGAAGTCAGCGAGGATCGCCATCGTGAAGTAGCGGCCGAAGTAACTTTGCGTCGCGACTCCCCGCCGAGGGTTGAAGTTGTGATCGCTTTTTAACTTGGGGAACAGCATGTGCAGCATCGTGCGTGCGTGTTCTTTGACGGCGGGAGTGAGCTCGGTGAGCAGATCGTCGGGGTTGAACGGCTCGTACTCACCGGTCCCTATACTGCCTGTCGCAGCTTCGTAAGTGGGGCTTGTCACGAGCTGGTGTTGGTATTGCGGGAGTTTGGTATGAAGCTCCGGGAAGACTACGCGTAGGAGGGTAAGGCCCATGACGTCCTCGATGTCGGTCTCGCCGGGCGGATGCATGCTGAGGTCGTAGTCCAACTGCGAGATGTAGCGACCGATTGACCGAGGTGTGATCAATGTGGCGCGCATGGTCGGTACGAGATCTCGAAGTCTGTGCATATCCGTCAAGTCACTATCGGGACGTCGACGCTGCATCACATCGGCTATGCCGGCGTTGAGCAAACTGACGATCTGCGCGCCGATGAGAGCTGGGACCGGGACTGGGTACTGCACCATTTTCTCGATGTAGCGCCGGGCCTCGCTGGCCGACCCCGCTGTGCGCGCGGTTTCGAGTGTGCGCATCAGCGAGTTGTGGTCGTATGCGAGGAGGTACTGCACACCGGGGAACCGGCCGAGGAGTCGGACCACCTTGAGCACGGTCAACAACTCGTCGCCCTGAAGCCGGTCTATGTCGTCGACCACAACCAATATTTTTTTGGAACCGGTGGCTATTTGATCCGCAGCGGTCTGAAATGCTTTGTTCCACGCCGGATGCTCTGTAAGAGAGTCCGCAGCGGCTGTCGCTGCGGCGCTCGCTGACGGGCCGGCGATCGGAATGGCGATCGCCATAGGTGCCGCGATACGCAGGAGACTGCCGAACGCCCGTCGGGCTGTGTCGAGCTTGCTTTCCGGCAGTGCGCTCAATAGTGCTGCATAGAACTCGCCGAGAAGACTACTGACGTCCTGCGCGGCCCACGGCGTGAACCGGACCACTGAATACTCGCCACCCTTGAGAGCAAGCGCGTTCTCGATAAGATTGATTAGAGACGTTTTGCCGCTGCCCCACGGCCCAGTGAGTCCGAACACTACGCTCGCCTTGTTTGAGTGCGTGGCGGCGATCTGTTCGGCGACGCGCGTGGCATAGCCGTCTCGGCCGAAGAGATCTTCTTCCTTCGTGGTGATCGGTTCGTCATCATTCCGGATCTGGGAATTCACGGTGCAACCGTAGCGACATCGGACCCGTCGGAGCTGCCTTTTCCCGGTCGCCTTCTTTCGCGCCCCAGCGCATGTCGTCCCTGTTGACGCTTACTCGCGGTCCCGTTCTCTTATAACGGCCAGCCGGGAGGCACGTCGTTCCCGTCCGCGAATCCCCCGCTGTCCTAAGCCGACGTTTCTGAGCGCTTTGCTCGGCGTCGGCCGCGCCGTGATGCGCACCCGGCAGGCCGTGCTGTGCGTGGCCCGAAGGGCGAACGGAATCGCCCGGAGGGCGATGCAGTTTTGTTGTCGCGCCGAAGGCGCGCGGGATTCCGCTCGGAACCCGCTGACGCGGCTACTCGCGGAGCAAGCTGTGTTTTAGGCATGCCTAAAAGCTTGTCACCGTCCCTGGGTCGCGGTACGGTGCATCCATCAACGGTGTTGGTGGATGGTCCTCACGGGTGTGGGTTCGCTGCGCTGAGCCGGAAGAGAGTGACAAGCCAACAAGCCGACAGGGCGGGAGATCGCGATGACCGACGACGACGCGCAGGGGCAGTCGTCGCGTGCCTCGCGGTCAATTTTGCGGCGCCGCAGGGCCAATACGCCCGGGGGCCGGCAGGGCAAGATCGAGGTCAAGGTGACCACGGATGAGGAGGCGTTGCTGCGAGCGCGGGCGCAGGCAGCGGGTATGTCTGTGCAGCGGTTGATGGTGACGCGGGCCTTGAGTGAGGGCCGTGCGCCGAGTGTGGATTACCAGACCCGCCGGCAGGCGTGGGAGCAGGCGGTGGCGTTGCAGAATCTGATTGCGGCGGTGGGCAACAACATGAACCAGATCGCTCGCCAAGCCAATAGCGATGGGCAGATTCCGGCGGACTTCGAGCCGGCATTGGATGCGGTGATGCGCTCGCACCGGCGGGTGTTTGAAGCGTTCGAGGCGACGTTCGGCCTGGAGGGTCAGCGCGGGTGATCCCGAACATCGAGAACGGCGCGAAGATGACTGGTCTTGTCATGTACTTGGCCGGGCCGGGCCGGGCGAACGAGCACGACAATCCCCATGTGGTGGCGGCCAGTAGCGGGTCGGTGAGCATGGCCGGCGGCGCGGGGATGGAGATGACGCGGGAGCAGGCGCTGGCGCTGTCGGAGCAATTGGATATGGCGCGGTTGGTGTTCGGCACTGAGGTGACCCGGCGCGACAAGGGCGCGTTGGCGGCGGCTCAGGAACGCGGCGTCAAGGGTGCGGCGGCGATCGCGCTGGCGACCCGCGATGAGAACGTGTGGCATTGCTCGCTGTCGCTGTCGCCGGAGGAGACGGCGGCGTTGACGCCCGCCGGCGCGACGGTCCAGGGCTTGTCTGATGCGCAGTGGCAGCAGATCGCTGAGGAGTTCATGGCGGGCATGGGTTTTGACTCTGATGGTGATGCGCCGGCGCGGTGGGTCGCGATCCGTCACGGCCTGTCGAAGAGGGAAGGCGACCACATCCATATCGCCGCCTCACGCGTGCGTGATGACGGCAGTGTCGTGAAACTGTGGTTCCCCGAACCGGGCGAGGACCGGCCCAAGGGCGACAAGTGGCGCGCGCAGAATCTGTGCACGCGTTTGGAGGAGTCCCACGGCCTCAAGGTCACCCCGGGGCGGGCTAAAAGCTATCCCGGTAAGGGCTCGTCCCCTGCCCAGGAGAACATCGCCGAACGCACGGGGCGCAGCGAGCCAGCCAAGGCGGCGTTGGCGCGGCGGGTCCGTGCGGTCGCCGGTGCTGCCGAGTCCGAAGCCGAGTTCGTGCGGCTGGCCCGCGCGCACGGACTGCTGGTGCGGCCCCGCTACAAAGCCGGGTCCAAGACGGAGGTGGTCGGGTACTCGGTGGCGCTGCCGACCGGCGACTACGCCACCCGTGACGGGCGCCCGGTGTGGCATGGCGGCGGGAAACTCGGCAACGACTTGACCTTGCCGCGACTGCGCGAGCGGTGGGCAGCACCCGATGCGGGCGGACGCGCGGACGCGGCGAGTGCGTGGGCGCATCATCAGCGCGAGACGATCGACCCGGCTGCGACGGTCGTGCCGGCCGAGGCCGAAAGCGCACGGTCGGGGATGTCGTGGAAGCAGGCCCGCGCCGAACTCCGGGACCGGTTGATGGCAGCGGCACAAGGCAGCTCGACGGAACGCAACTTCATTCAGGCCGCCCGCGACAAAGGGGTGCTGCTGCGTCCCCGGTACGCCCCGGGCACCACCGATCGCATCACCGGGTATTCCGCAGCGCTGCCGTCGTCGATCTACAGCGACCGTGACGGGCACCCGGTGTGGCATGGCGGCGGGAAACTCGACAACACGTTGGCGTTGTCGGAGCTTCGGCGTCAGTGGCCTCCGGCTGGCCCCCAGTCGGCCACCGGAGCGATGACGGTGAATGCGTGGGCGCGAGTGGCACCGGCGGCGGCTCAGGCCGCTCAGGTCTCCGCCGAAGCCAAAGGGTGGGCTGCTGCCGGGCGCAGTGCCCGGGCCTGGCAGGAGCGAATTGAGACACTGGCTGACCCGGCGGCTGCGACACCGCGCCCCGGGACATGGGCGCGCGCTGCCCGCGAGACCGCGGCCGCGATGTCGGCGTGGTCGGTGCACACCGAAGGCGACCAGCCGGCCGAGCTCGCGCGGATGGCTGATGCACTCTCCGCCGCGTCCGGACACCGACGCTCCCCCACCGCTGCGCCGCAGAGTCCCGGCGGCGGGTTACGTCGGGTGGCAGCGATGATGCTCGCCGCCAGTAGCGATGACCCGAAGTACTTGTGGCTGGCGGTGTTCTCGCAACTCGCCGCGACGTCCCGCGCGATCGCTGCGGCCCTGGAGGCCGAGGGGCACGCCCAGCGCGCCCGCGAGCTGACCGCGGCGACCGCAGCGGCGTCGGCGAAGTTCGACACCATCGCCTCCGGTGCCGACAGCGCCCGCGTGCGGGCGAACCTCGCGGCCGCCGGACCCGCTGCCACCCGCACACGCACACAGCCACCGGCGGGCCGGCCCACCGACACGAACCGGCCACCGACCGCCGCGCCGCACCGCCGGGAGGCGGGGCGCGAGGACTACGGCCGGTAACGCTCGCGCCCATCGGACGGGTCCGATGGATGTGGGCGATACCGTTCTAGAAGTGAACGAGCGACACGGTCGCGGCGTGTGATGAAGGAGAGCGACCGTGTACTACGCATGGCTCGATGAATCGGGGTCCAACGGCGCCCTCGATCCCGGTACCTACATTCTCAGCGCGGCCATCTGCACGGCGGAGAGCATCGATGTGACGCGCGCGGCGATGCGCGCCCTGTTGTTGGGCAAGGGGCACCGAAAGCTGCACTGGCGCGAAGAGGACGAGCACCGCCAACAACTGATCGCCGCCACGATCGCTTCCCTTGACGTCGAGCACCTGGTGGTGGTCCGGTCCGACGCGTCGACCACCGACAGACCCGAGCGGCAACGCCGTTTGTGTGTGGAACGGATGCTCCCCGAGCTGGTTGCTCTGGGTGTACGCCACGCCTACTTCGAGTCCCGCGGCCGCAAAGATGACCGCCGCGACCACGACACCCTGGACTACCTACGGCGCAAGCATCACGTCAGGGGCCCGCTGCACATCGATCACATTGGCGGCCCGGCCGATCCCATGCTCTGGATTCCCGACGCCTGCTGCGGAGCCATCACGCAAATGCGATGCGGCGACGACCGCTGCTATCAAACCCTGAGCTCGTCGGTCACGCTCATCGACATCGCCCTGTAGATACACGCGAACCCCAGGCCCTGTCTTCCGGCAGGATCTCCTGGGGTTCACTTCTGATGCTCACCGCAGTGGCACCAGCTATACCACCACTATCGCCCGACCTGTCGATACCTGTCAACATCGCCCACCCTGACCTGGGCACCGTATGAGTACGCGGGCGGGGAAGCGCCATGATCCCTCGGACGACGACGCTCGTATGTCACCATTCGCTGATGATGTCAGGTATGCCAGAACTGCAGACCACCTCTATGACACGAGAACGCACCGAAGGCGGAAAGGTCAGCACCGCTGACATTGACGGCGTGGACCTCGGTGCTCAACACGGAATGACGTTCGCGGTGGACGCCGACGTGATTGAGGGCGACATCATCAGTTACGAGTTGCCCAATGGGCGGATCAAGCGAGTGACACTCTCCGAGGTCGAGGTATTCAAAAGTCCTTTCCCTGACGGTGGCGACCTCGACCACACATCCGGAAAGTACAGACCGGCGCCGGACCTGCCCGCCACCCAACCACCGCAGATCGATATCCCAGGACTGCATCCTGCGATCTCGGCTGCAAGCGGGACCAAGTTCGCACAACATCACTACGGAGCCGCGATCTTCGAGGCGTTCAAAGCCGTCGAGTCCCGCGTTCAGAAATTGTCCGGTAGCAGCCTTATCGGGCGCGCCCTGATGGCCAAGGTCTTCAGCGAGCAGGCCCCGCAGATAGATGTCGCGGCGAACGGCACTGACGAAGCGCAAAAAGCCGACCAGCGAGAGGGCTACAAGTTGCTTGTTCATGGGCGCATCGCAAGGTCTGCGCAATCCGCGAGGGCACGGCCCAGATTTTCCCGTGACCTCAGAGGAGGCACTCGAGCAGCTGGCGCTCGCGAGTCTTCTCATGCGAGCACTCGATCGGTCTGCGCAGCCCTGATTGTCCAGCGTTTCCTCGGCGTGGCGCATAGTATGCAGACGGACTGGAGGTTCCGATCGCAACCGACACAGGTACGTGGTGGCTACCCGAAGCCTCCAGCGTTGCCATTCCCGGTGAACTCGTAACCATGAACCATGAGTTTCCTCGGTTAGAACTAGACGGCCACCTTCTCGACTGGCAGGACACGGCGGCCGTGATTTGGGGTGAAACGGGGCGGGGGCGGCGAGTAACCCTGCTTGGCTGCTTCCAGACCTCGTCTGACTCAATGACATCCCACGTGCACGTGCACGTCGCCTTGATCGGCGTTCATCTCGCATCGGCAGAGGAAAGAGCCTTTCGCCGCATAGACGTGGGACTGTCAGCCCTGACTGACTACGCGACGAGAGGACAAGTCAACGCCGCTTTGCCACAGGGGATCGCAAACCCGCTGTGTCCCGGGGAGCGGCTCAGTCTGGTCAACGATGACAGTGAGGGGGTGTACCTCCGTGTCGAATCCGGTGAGTCTCGGAGTTGGTCCGGGTTTGGTGACACTGTCCAGTTCGTCCAGGACCTTTTGACCTTGGTGGGTAACGCAGACTGTCGGAAGGACTTGCCAGTTCTCACAACTGAGAGCGGTACTCGCGTTGATGTCAAGATGAAAACCGAGCCGGTGATCCGGGATCACTGGTACCCAACTTTTCTGTTGAAGTTGGACGATCTGCCGACAGTGCTCCCAACCTGGTTGTGCCTGCGGGAGAAGTTAGAGCCCTCTGCGGCAGTGCTTTTCAGCGTCGACTATGGCGGTCCCGGGTATTATCAGAATAAGCTGTTCAACGTTGCATCGGCCGCTGAAGGCTTCAGTAATGCCCTATTTCCCGACGCCACCGGCATTGCTCCGGACTCGTACGCACAACTCAGGCAGTATCTGAAGAAGCTGCCTGACAAAGATGCGCGGGACTGGGCATTCAGCATGATCAAACGAAACAAACCTGGGTTCACTGCCCGGATGCGTATGCTCCTCACCCTTCCAGACCCCGCGGCGGTCCGGGAGGTGATGGCGGACAAGGAGGATTTGTGGGCCAAATGGATAACGCAGGCACGCAACGCAATCAGTCACTCAAACTACGACGATATGAAGGAGATTCCCCCGGAAATCGGGCAAGCGCTGCTCTACGTCACGAAAACGTTGCTGCATCTCGTCATGCTTGCTGAACTCGACTATCTCTCCCCAAAACAGCAACAAGGCGTTGCCGCGCTCACTCACACTGTGCGCCGAACTCCGTTCACCGAGTACCTACCCCCCTAGCTACGGCACACGACGGTCACCGACACCCGCCTTTGTGCAGCTATCGGCGACCGACTCACCTCAACGGGCCTGCTTCGGACCGGTCACCTGAACCAAGTCAAGTCCTCACCCGGTCTTGGTTTGAGTTCGCACAGGCACAGTGCCCGGCGCGCGGTCATGTCAGGAATATGCGAACTTTACCGGCGGGTTCGTATCATCGATGTATGAGTTCCGGGTACAGCAGCATCGGTGTCAGCGCAGACATGCGCATGGCCGCTGATCTGGCTGCCCGGGTCACCAATACGCCGGGCTTTCGGGCCGCGCAGCGCATGGTCGCTCAGACTGTGGCACCTCAGATGGCAGGAGTGGCCGCGCAGATCTCGCGGTCGATGTCCCCGAACATCACTGGCGTGATCGACACCACCCAGGGCCTCGGAAACGCGCACCGGATCCTCGCGCGGTCCTTCGAACCGATGAGACAGATGGAAAAGATTGCCGCGCGCTTTTCCCAGTCTGTCTCCCCGGACATACACGCTGGGATCATCCGGGCCCCGCGCCTGCTCGCCGCCCAGCGCACGATCGAGCTTGCGGTTGCGCCGAAAATGGCGCACGTGGCGGCGCGGCTCTCGCAGGCGATGCCCCCGACGGTGAGTCGGCTCTGGAAAACGATCGAACCGCACCGATCCTGGATTCCTGGCACCAGTGTCGGATTCGGCACGGTCCTTGACAAGGCCTCGCGCGCGGGTGCCTCGATATCGCGGTGGCTCCAGCGCCTACGGGGCCGCCCAAAACCATCGATGAACGGTCCGCCACAACTAGCCGATGGTGTCCGCAGGTTCGCGGACCGCGTCCGGCGGCTCAAAGAGGCTGTGGGCATCCGACATCGGGTTTCCCGACGGGAGAGGGCGTGTTCCCCTCCTGGGCACAGTGTTGCCGCCCGTCCTCAGCTGACCCGTGGCCCCAACCGCAGGTTGATCACCTACTTCGATCAACCTGCGGGAACATCTCTGCGCGCCGCCTAGACCGCGCTCGCTCGGTGTCCCGCCCTACGCGAGGACATCCTTGTGGATACCTTGCTTCTACTGGCATTTATCGTGCCAATCACTCTGTCGCTCTTGACCGTGCTCGTCGTGTTCGTCTCCCTGTGGGGAGCTCCTGAGCGCAGTCGCACGGCGCGGTCGATGTTCAGCGAGTTACTCGATGCCCTGTGCCGGATTGTCAACGGTCGGGGTGGACAGTGAGCGGGAGTCGGCCGGTCGGCCGTCCCCCGCTGTGCCCGCCGGACACCGCACGACTCGTCTCGCGGCTCATCGCAGACGGACACTCCAACCGGGAGATCAGCGACTACCTGAACACGCATGGCATTCCAACCCCGGAGCAACGGGGCGCGTGGAAGCCGATCAACGTGTGGCACCTTCGCGCGCGAAAGCACCTGCAGACGGTGTAGTCGTTACGACGTTGCTTCACTGGTGTATTCGGCGTGCGGGGTGGGCACCACGTCTTCAGCCGGCGAGGTGATGTTCAACGGTGGCGCGGATGAGACCGTGATACTCGGGCGCGGCCATCAGGGCTGCTACTGCCGCCTCGACGTCGGGACCGCCGATCACTACGAACACGTGCCGGGATCTGCCGATGGTTCCAATGGCAACCTCGACGGTGACGTCGACGACGCCTTCGATGAGCAGGCCGGTCGTGATGGCCTCAGAAAGATCTTTGGATCTCGGTATGGGGCCCGGGATCGGGATGCCGCGCACGATCGCCACCGCCAGTTCTTGGCGGCGGCGATCGTGGTTGGTCATGGTGATGGTCACCTGCCGTGGCCGCGTTCGCGGGCCGGTGCGGTCCGTGACGGTGCGGCTTTGGCTGATTTGGACGCCGGAGTGGCGGCCGCTTGGCGGGGGTGAGTGGGATGGTCACGCGCGGCCATCGCGGCCGCTTTGCCGGCGCCGGTGTGCCCGCGTGCGTCGGCGGCCTGGGTGGAACGCGAGGCGGTGGTGTCGACGACCGTCCCGTCGACGACGATCGTGCTTGCCCGATGCTGGGCGGCGAGGTGGTCCCCGCGTGCCCCGAGATCTCGTGCCTGCGCGGCGCTGCGGTCGGCGTCGCGGTCGGCCGCCCCCGCTTGTCCGAGGAGCTGCTGCACCTGCCGGCCGTCGCGGTCGGCTGCGGTGCGTTCTGCTGGGGTGCCCGTGGGGTCGTGGCCACGCTGTGCCCAGTGCGCGGCGCGGGCGGTCTCGATCATCTCCGCGCCGGCCTCAGGTGGTGCCGACAGAAGCTCGTTCAGGTCGATGCCGTACTCCTGCAACTGCTCAGCGATATTGGCACGCACTGCCTCCGCCGTCTCCGAGCGGCCCGCCCACTTGTCGGCCGCGGCGTACACGTCGAGGACCTCGGCGCCGGTCGCGCGGGTGACCCATTCCTTATCGGCGGTGGGCTCCCCGATCCGGCGCGGATCAATGCCCTGCTCACGCAGGATCTGATCATTGATCACCTCATAGTCGGCGCTGCGCCACATTTCCCCGTCGTCGCGATAGAGCGCGAGCTCCTTACGCACCTCGCGGTCGACCTCCTGGTGTTCATCGGCGCTGCGCTCATCGCTGCTCTTCTCGGCAGGAGTGCGTCCGGCCTGGCGGGCCCGGCGCCGGAAGTACGCTTCGAGCAGCGAGGCACTGGCACCGATCGCGGCCGCCAACGACCGCTCCATCGCCCCAACCAGTTCCCGTTCTTCCTGTTCGTGCTCTTCCATCAGTTATTCCCTTCTTGGAGTTGACCACTCATGATCTGCCGGAGCAACGCGTCGTCCATCGGCTCGACGGGCAGCATCTGGCACACCGGCTCGTGGCGGCCGAGTTCGGCCGAGCAGCCGTCGAACGGGCCGTCCGGGTCGAACAGCGCGGCCATCGCCGGGCCGGCGTGATCGCGCCACCACACACTCATCCCGGTCCCGGGATCGAGGCGCAGTTGCTCATAGGCCCGCCACAACGCCTCGAAGCGGCTGACCGCTTCGCCGTGCAGCCACCATTTCGCGCACCATCGGAACTGCGGTTTGGAGGTGTCGCGGGCGAAGATGAAGATCAGATGGGTGTCGACGAAGTCGTACACCGAGGAGAACTCGGGAACCGGAGGATCATCAGACCCTTCCGCGCCGCTCTCTGTCTCGGCACCACGTTCTTGCCGACCAGTGGGCGGCGGTGGTGCATCGGCAGCGGGTCGCGGCTCTGCGGGCAGCTCGTCCATCTCATCGAACAGGTCATCGGGAGTGCTCATCGCGGGAGTGTTCCTTTCGTCAGCGTGGGCGCAGCTGCGGACGGCTGGGCGATGTCGCCGCTGCTGTGGGTCAGCAGTCCCCTGAACCGGCCGCCGCCCAGGACATCGGGCTTTGCGGTGCGCGGCGGGGCGTAGCGGGCCAGGGACTCTTTGATGAGCCCGGCGTAGGGGGTGTCCATCCAGGGAATGGTTTTGGCGATGGTGGCCGGGTTGCCGGCGGAGAACACCAGCGCCCGACCGCGTGGCCACGACGCCAAGTCGGAGATGTTGAACAGCCGTTCTCGGCTGATCTGGGTGCTGGTGGAGTTGCTGCCTTTGGACCGCGACACGCTGGTTGATTCGCGGTCGTAGTCCCCCACCAGCTTGGACAGGAACTCCAGGAAGCTGTCGTCGCTGACGTTGCCGCCATAGACGCGGACGTTCGCAGCGCTCCAGAGCATGCTCATCCCGTCTTTGCCCCAGACCTCAACCCCCTGGGCCCAGCTCTGCAGCACCGTCATGATGTTGATGCCGCGAGAGCCGTAGTGCGAGTACAGAGCTGGCAGTCGTTGCCAGCGGACCACGTTGGCGGCCTCGTCGAGGGCGCAGAGCATCGGGGTCGGCAAACGCCCGCCAGGGGATGCGGTGGCGATCTCTTCGGCGGCCTCACACGCAGCAACAGTCAGTGCAGCAATCAAGGGACCGGTCGACCCGACCCCCTCCTTGGACAGGCAGTACAGGGTCTCGCTGCCCCGGACGAACTGGTGCAGATCCAAGTGCGGGCGGGTATCGCCGGGGCTGGTGGTGATCCACTGCTTGACACGGCTCGAGCGCAGACACGCCGCCATCTTCAAGGCGGTGCCGAAAATGCCGTCCTGCTGTTTGGCGGCCAGGCGCAATCGGGCCTGCAACGACCCAGCTACATACGGGTACGTCGGCCGCAGAATCTGTACGGCTTCCTCGCAGCGATCGCGGCGAGTCAACCGCTCATAAACTACGGTGATCTGCTCCCCCGCCAGTGCCGAGGCCAACAGCAGGTTGGCCAGTAGATCCTGGCCTTCGGGATCGAAGTACGGATCCTTCTTCACAGCCTGCCCGTCGCCGCCGCTGGCGAACTGTTCGGCCAGGGAGGCTGCGCGCTCTTCAGCGTCGGGACCATCGGTGGCCGCCGGGTCATGCCGCGATCGGGGGTCAAGGATGTACGACAAAGGATTCCAGTAGAAGGTTGCTGGTTGCTGCGCGACCTGTTGGGGGTCGAACACCCACACCGCTCGGCCCATGTGCTCGCGGACATAGCGGGTGTGATCGAGGTTGCCGCGCTTGTTCTCTGTTGCCAGCACCGCCCCGGGGGCTTCGCAGATCGCGCGAATGATCCGCGACGTCGATTTGCCCATGCGGGGGCCCCAGATGTCGACGTGCATGTCCTCGAACGAGCCGAACAGCCGTACCGACCCCCGCAGGGTCCCCCCGATCGGCACACCCGGTGAGCAGTGGGAGTTCTCCGGTCCGGTCGGCATGATCACGCCCAGCTCGTCGGCCTTGATCTGCACGGCCCGCCCGGTGAGGGTCTCGATGTCTTTACCCCGCCCCAAATATTGTGCGGCGGCGTCGACCCGTTTGAATTGACCGCGCCGCACATACCACCAGCGGGTCATCGCGACCGCTACGGCCGCGATGACGAGGGCGATCGCCACGGCCCACACGGTCGCTGTGGTCGACCAGAGGACCTGACCGCGGGCGAGCTCCCCTGCGGCGGTGATCGGGTTGGCCGGTACCGTCTGTCCGCCGGCCAGGTGCAGCGCCGCCCAGCCGGTTCCCACGATCGTGGCCCCGATCCCCAGGCAACCGAAGATCCATGGTGCCTCAGAGGATTTCGGAGTCCGGATCTGTCCGGGAGTTGTAGGCATCTGCTACCCCTTCCAGCCAGCGGGCCGGGGCTTGCACCGGCGAGGCCCCCAGATATCGACGGTCGTGTCCTGCGACGAACCGAACACGGCGCGGCCATCGGGCGTAGACCCGAACCGCGCGGAATCGGGCGCAGGGCCGTCGTCGTCTGGGGCTGTGGGGTGATCATTCATCGGGTGCGTCCTTCGTTAGGGTCGTGCGAAATAGCTGATGAGCAAACTTGATTGCGGGCTGTGCTTGCGGGGGTCAGTTGTTGAGATGCCATATGCGGCCCACATCCTCGACACAGTGGTGCAGGTAGGCCGGTTCCACCAGCACAGTGCTGTCGGTATCGACCCACAAGCACACGTCCAGGGCGGCCTGGGGGTCGGTGCTGCGGGCGAGGGCGAACGCTTCGACAATCGATGTCCACGAGGCGCCGTGGAGGTCATCGGTGACGCCGGGGTCGACGTCGAGGCCGTCAGGGTGCGCCGCGATCAGCGCGGGCCAGTCAATGGGGGCGTCGGTGCGCCCCCAGTTGGGCCACGGACCTTCGGGGGCCGAGAAAACGACACCGGCGAGCGCGGTGTGCATCCACTGCGGCACAGGGGCGTCGGCGGCCAGGGTGTAGGTGTCGCCGTGGCCACATCCGCGCCCTGCCGAGGACAGCACGGCCAGGCCGTTCTCACGCAGAGCGTCCGCGCGGGCCAGCCCGTTGTCGTTGAATAGCGACCGTTGTTCCTGGTACTCGTAGGTGTCAGCGCGTTGGCGCGCCGCGGCGCACTGGTCGCAGGCATCGCACCCGGTGGCATGAAGGACGTTCCCGATCGATGTCTGGTAGACATCGCCGCCGGCAACGTGTGCACCGCGCAACGCAATACACCCGGTGTCGGTCGCCACGCCGGACACCACGATCGACGTCTGGGTGTCGGCGGTATGGGACACCGAGTCGTGGCCGAACACCACACGGTCGCCGGCAGCGAAATGGCCGGGGTCGACGATTCCGGGGTGAGGTGGGTTGAGCGTAGGCGCGCTGTCGTTAGTCATGTGATGGGCTCCTGTCGTTGTGGTCGAGAAGTGTTGTCGGAGAACCGCTGAACGCATCTGGTCCGGGGTGGGGTGTGTCGCCGGGGGCGGCGGGGGTGTCTCCCATGCCGCAGGTGAGGGGTGGTGTGTACCAGCGCTTGCGCACGAACACGACCGCGTCGGCGGCGAGACCGACCAGCGCTATCGCGGCCAGGACGTAGAGCGCGTGCACCGCCTGCGGTGTCGCCGGGCCGCTGCGATCCACGGTCGGCCGGCACCCGAACTCATCGAAGTCGCAGATCGTGGGCCGGTCGGGGCCGCCGATCAGCTCGGTACCCAGCCCCACGCATACCAGGCTTGTGATCACCACACTGGCCGCGAGTACCGCGAACCCGACCAGCGGCCACAGAGCCCGGCGACGCTGGCCCACCCGTTCGGCCGCCAGGTTCAGCACCCGCAGTACCGGGGCCCAGGTCGCCATGATGGCGAGTCCTGCGGTGCAGGTAAGAAGGAGGGTCGTGCTGGCGCTCACCTGGGGTCACCACCGGCCGCTTCGTCCTGCTCTGGACCGGTCGCTAGCGCTTGGTGCAGGTAGCGCGCAGCCTGATCGCGTTGGTCGGCAGTGGATTCGGGCCGGGCGAGCACGTCGCTGGCCTGGGTGGCGGCGTGGTGGTGAGCGCAGCGGCGGCGGATACTGCCGTAGGGGTGCTCTGCGGCCTCGAGTAGGGATAGGCGGGCGTCGTCGAGCAGTGCGGCGGGGTCATCGGGAATGCCCATAGTGGGTTCCTTGGTGGGTGGTGGGTGTGTTGGACTCGCAGGTGGGCAGAGCCGCTGACACCGAGAGGTGTCAGCGGCTCTGGCGCTCAGATGGTTTCGCCCCAGAAGTACCAGGCGTTGACCGGGGTGGGGACCCAGAAGCACGGTGAGACCTGGATGTACGGGCTCGGCGCGTTCTCGCATTCGTACTGGGAGCTGTACGGGCCGACCTTGTAGTTGGGCCATGCCGGATCATCGGCGTTGGCTGCTCCCGCCCCGGTAAGTACGGCTGCGGTGGCTGCACCGGCGACGGCGATAGACGCGATTTTCGTGCGCAGTGTGTTTTTCATGATGGATCTCCTTTGTGTGTAGTGCTTGAGCTGATGCGGGCGTTGACGGAACGTGGGTGCGTTTGGGAGGCAGCTCCTTTCAGTCACGGACAGGTCACCGCGTGGTTGCGGTGAGGGTCACGTCATGACAAGGCCGTTGACGATGACGCCGGTGGTGGTCATTGAGGACACCGCCCACAGAGCCCCGGTGATTAGTGCCCACCCGGCGGCAGCGGGAACGCGCCGCCACTGAGCAGCTGGTGTCCGGAGCTGACTGAACACACGGGTCGCGACGAGCCCAATGGCGACTGCGGCGGCAACGGCCGCCCCGATGGTGGCGGTCCATAGCGCCCACGACAGAACCTGGTCGATGTTCGGGGGCAGCTCGCGGACCTGCTCACCGGCACCTGTTCGCCACTGATACCCGGCGAGGTGCAGGTACAGCGGCACCGCGGCCGCAAGCCCGGCGAGCACCAGACCTTCGGCGGCGATCAGCGCCCGCCGATGGTGGCGACTGAACCGTTGCCAGCCGTCGTTCCAGGACACCGGGCCGGTGGAGTCGGCGGCCGTCATGATGCTGCCGGTGTAAACAGGGCATCGAGCCGGATCTCGCGCCAGGTGCGATAGCCCGGGGCCCGGCATAGGGCGATGGCCGGGTTCTGGTCGGTCAGTTCGAGGCTGACTGCTACCCGGTGCCGTGAGGCGGTGGCGGAGAGATCTTCCACGGTCAGGTCGTGGTGGCTGGTGTGCACGATCAGCCGCACGGTATCGAGGCCGGCCTTTTCGCGGGCTTTGCCGGCGAGGTAGATGGCTTTGTCGGCGGCTGAGCGCTCAGCGGACAGTTCGTCGCCTGCTCGGTAGATGACGTCTTTGCTGTGGAACTCGCCGTACCACGATTCATGATCGTCAGCGACCGCGCAGACCGCATACGAGGCGACTTCATCGTCACCGGCACAGAACAATTCGATGACCGGCGCGTCCTTGGCCGCTGCTTCCACGGCGGCCGCTTCGGCGGCGATCGCGTCGGCGCGGATCTGGTCGTAGTCGATGTCGAGTTGTTTGCGGAGCTCGGTCTTCACTTTGGGCCACAGCGCTTTGGTGGCCACCCCCGCCTCGGCCGCCCATGCCCGGATCTGTCGATGATCTGCGGCGGCTTTGAGCTGCTCGGCACCATCGGTGACGGCTCGTTCTGCGGTGTCCCAATCCTGGGTTTGTGTCATGTCGGTCTCTCCTTCATCGGTGCTGCGTTCTTTTTGTTGTGTCCGTGCGTTGCGGATTCAGTCGGCGTGCGGTTCTCGTTGCCGCCGCGATGCCCAGGCGCACATCGCGGCGATCGCCGCGCACACCTCTGCACCGGCTGCGGCCGGGATGGATGGTGCTGTCATGGTGGAGATGACTGCGGTGTAGAGGAATACGGCGGCGAAGACACCGGCCGCACCGGCAGCGCCGGCGGCGATCGCTGCCAGGCCGGGCCGGTCGCCCGCACCGGGCCACGCCCCAAGAACCAACCGGCAGGACAGGATCGGACCCACCACGGCGACCGCCGCGCCCACCACTGCCAGCAGTGTCATGACCACTGGCCCGGTGGACGCGTGAGCGGCCGTGGTGAGCGAGTCCTGGAGCCTGCTCAACGCGAGAGCCGCCGCACCGTCACTGGTGCGGGCGGCGAGGTCGATGCAGCGCACCAGCACCGCGACGACAAAGCCCATCGCGGCGACGGTCATCGCTGCTTCCCACGGCAGCGGTAGCGGGGCGTGGCTCTGCTCAGATCCGGTGGTGCTCTCTGCGGTGCTCATGTCTGGTGGTCCTTCTCTGGTGGTCGCTGGTGGGGTTATCCGGCGGTGACGGTGAATGCGGTCAGCCGCCACCCGCTGTCGGTGCGAGAGAGGGTGGCGTCGATCCGCATGGGCGACAGCGGTGTGGTGTCGCCGTCGGCGTGCAGGGTGCGTTGGCGAACGGTGACCAGCCGCACGGCGGTGGTCGGGGTGTCGGGGATGTGCCCGGCGTCGACGTCGGCGGTCGCGGTCACCACATCGCCGCTGCGTCGCCACGCTGCCCACCGCGGATCGGGCCGCTCAAGTGCGGCGGGCTGGGTGGAGGATGCGGCGGCCGCGAGATCCCCGCCGAGCCACGGCGCTGCCCGTCGCAGGGCTTCGCCTGAACTGGGGTCGGTGACCGGTTGCCAGGTGAACATCATCGACAACGCCTGGGCCGCGACCACATCAGGTCCGGCCGTGGCCGGGTCCGGCGCACCGGGCAGCTCGTGGCCGTGATCGTGTCCGGCCGAGGGCGGCGGCGTGTGTTCGTCCGGGCCTGAGCTGGCGCTACAGCCGGCCAGGACCACCACCAGCGCGGCCAGGGCCGCGAGGACCGCCGCCACATGCCTGCGGCGCTCAGACATCGCCGCCGCCGGCAGGGTGGACGGTGATATGCAGGTGATCGAGGTGGTTCTGGGTGGGCGATCCCCGGTCCTCCATCATCGCGCCCTGGTACTTCGTCGCCGGGAACGGCTGGTAGTGCTGGCGCCACAGGGTGTAGCTGACCCGGTAGTCCCCTGCGTGCTCGGCGATCCACGCGGCGATCCGGTCCCCCCGCTGTTGTCCGGCGGGGGTGTCCCAGCCCGGGATCATCACGTCCAGGGCCAGGCCCTGGCGGTGCTCGGGGATCGTGTCTTTGGGGCGCAGGCTGCTGAACTCGAGCGGACCGAATGCGGCGGTCAGGTTCTGGGCCAGCTCGACCACGGCGCGGTCGCCGGTGATGATCTGCTCGGCGCTCGTGGAGACTGGCGGTTCGCTGACCGAGTCGGTACTAGTGCAGCCACCGAGGAGCACCGCGGCCGCGAGCACCGCCGAGACGGCCGCGCCAGCAATGGGGCGGCGGGTGATGGTGTGGGACATGGGGTGTTCTCCTTTATCGGGCCGGAGCCGGGGGCGGGGTGGCCGGAGCCGAACTCGACGCGGGTGCGGCGGCGAGCTGCGCTTCGTATTTCGGTTTGTTGGCCAGGATGATGTCGGCGTAGGGGCGGGTCTGGGTGATGTAATCGGCTCCGTCAGTGGGGAATCCGTGGTTGCGCTGGACTGCGCCTTCGCCGGCGTTGTAGGCCGCGAGGTAGAGCGCTTCGCGCCCGCCTGGGGTGTCGTCGCTGACCGATCCGTCCGCGATCCAGCCATCGATGGTGGCCGCGATCGCGCACATGTACCGGCCTTGGGCCATCACTCCGTCGCCGATGTCGTACGGGTCGACCTTGCCGTTGCCGTCGTCGTCTTTGCCGTAGGCAGGCCAGGTCCCGGGCATGAACTGTCCCGGGCCCATCGCGCCGTCCGGCGACGTCGCTTGGGGGTTGAACCCCGACTCCTGATGGCCTTGGGAGGCCAGGAACGCCGACGAGATCGGCCGGCACAAGGCGCCGGCCTTGCGGTACCACGGCTCGAACTCCGGTGGCACGGTCCCGGCCGCGAGGTTGTCTTCTCCGCCGTGGGTGTCTTCGGGCTGCTTGCAGTCGTCGCTGCTGCCGCCAGCGGCGCCACCACCTGCGGGCGCTTTGCCGAAATCTGTTCCCGGCGCGGGGAACCCGTGGCCGATGGTGGTGACGTGGACGTGGTCGAAGTGGTTTTGGGTGGGGTCGCCGCGGTCCTCCATCTGGTTGCCCTCGCCCTGTGCGGGGGTGTAGTGCTGGCGCCAGATGGTGTACTCGACCGCGAAGAAATCCTTGTTGTCGAGGATGTACTTGTTGATCGCGTCCCCGAGCGCTTTGCCTTCGGCGCTCTCGAAATTGGGGATCATGATGTCGGCGGCACGGCCCGACGGGTGATCGGGATAGGAGTCGACCGGTCGCCACCCACCGATGGTCTGTACCTGCGGGAACTTCAGTGCGACAGCCCGCGCCAGACGGATCGTGTCGGTCTGCCAGTGCTCCTCGGAGCCCTTGGCCGCATCCATCGGCTTGTTGAGGTCGCCGCCGGCAGTGTCGGGGGCACCGGCGACTGGCGGTGCACGCGGCTGTGCCGGTGCGGGGGCCGCCAGCTGCTTCGGCGCTGCCGGATCGGCGGCGGCGGCGAATGTGCCAGCGGGAGCGGGCTTTTTATCGCGCACACCGGCCTGCACGGAGGTGGTGGGCCAGGCGTCCCACCCTTGACCGGCGAGAACAGAGTTCGCGACCTCCATCTGCTGGCCCTTGGTAGCCTTGTCGGCGGTCGGTGCGTACTTGCCGCCGCCGAACCCATTCCAGGTCTGCTCGGTGAACTGCAACCCGCCGTAGAACCCGTTGCCGGTGTTGATCGCCCAGTTCCCGCCCGCTTCGTGTTCGGCGATCTTGTCCCAGTCCGCGACCGACACCACACCCGGTGCTGCCGGGGCGCCGCCGCCGGCGGGGGGTGCGGGCTGGCCCGGCTCGACCGCGCCGACCAGCCACGGCATCGGGTCGATCGCGGTCTTTCCCCAGCCGCCGTCCCACACCTCGAAGTGCAGATGCGCCCCACCCGGCCCGGCCGGGTCGACCTCCCCGTTGTAGCCGACATTGGCGATGTGCTGACCGGCGGTGACCTTGTCGCCTACTTTGACCAGCACACCGTTGGGGAACATATGCCCGTAGACCGTGGAGTACACATGCCCGTCGACGTTGTGGTCGAGGACGATCCACTGCCCGAATCCCGTGGCTTCACCGGCTTGGGCGACGGTCCCGTCAGCGGCGGCGTAGATCGGCTGATCAGGGGTCGATCCGTAGTCCTGCCCCTGGTGCATGGTGCCCGCGCGTGGCCCGAACGGGGAGGTGAGCTGGTAGGTACCCGTTTTCATCGGTGACACCTTGGAGCCGGGTGCCAGCGTGCTCCCGCCGGGTGCGGCGGTGGGGACAGCGCAGTCCGACCCGCTGCCGCTGAAAGCCAGGGCGATGACCATGGGAATGGCCACTACCAACGCGATCGCGGCTGCGATCAGCTTCCCGGCGCCTCCGGACTGCTCATCCATCGGTTACTCAGACCCTGCGGTGGGTGGGCGACCTGCGGCGAGGGCTTCATTGAGTTCGGTGAGCCGCGCGATCTGCGCCTGCGCCTGGGCTAGGCGCTGCTCGGCCAGGGTCTGGGTGGGGTCGATGCCGGCGTTGGCCATCCAGTTGCGGATCGAGTTGGGTGATACCGAAAAGCGCTCCGCCACAACCCGTACCGCCTGAGCGACGGAGGTGGTGTGCGGCAGTAACTCGGTGACCTGTTTGACGGCCCGTTGGCGGGTCTCGTCGGTGATGGAACGGTAGCGCTGCGAGCTCATCACGGCCGGTGCCCCTGTCCTGCTGACGCGTTGGTTTTCTGGCCGCCTTGGGCTCCGCTGCTCCAGCGGGTGTTGGTGTTGTGCACACCACGGCGCTCTTCGGTGGGGGTGAAGGTGGTCCGGAACGGCATCCCGATCTGTTCATCGGAGGTGCCGTACTTGAGCAGGAAACAGCCCAGCCCGGTGGGCTTTTGCCGCTGCCCTTGTTTGATTTTTCGGATCGTGGCCGGCGAAGGCGGCGGTGTGGACGCCAGCGACGTCAGCCACCGCTCTTCGGTGGCGGTGAACTTGGTGACCGCTTTGAGACGGCGGATCTCATCGGGCCCGACCGGGCCGATGATCTTCGCCGGGGCGCGTTCGATGAACCCCTGGGCGTTGTTGACGTCGGCGGCCGAGTCGAACGCCCCGAGGTCTTTCATGGTGTGGGTGATCATGATCAGTGCGGTGCCGATGGTCCGGTTTAGTCGGGTCAGTGCGTTGACCCGGTCGACCATCCCGGCCCCGGCGCCGAGCACGCGCCACAGCTCGTCCATCACAATCAAAAAGTTGCGTTTGGGGGCCAGGTCGGCGTCGGCGAGGGTGTGCGCGGCCTCGACCGCCCCGAACCCATCGGACCAGCACACCATCAACACCGCGGCCAGGAGTTTGCCGTCGGACTCGTCGATACCCGAGACATCGACACAGATCGCCGGGGCGTCGATATCGATGGGGTGAGAGGTGTGGGCGTTGAAGACCCGCCCAAAGTTGCCGTCGATCAACGAGTTCAACGACTGACGCAGTTTGCGGGTGATGAGCCGGTATTGCTCGCGGTCATCGGCTCCGACTTTGGGCCACAGCCGCTCATCGCTACCATCGATCGCCGCGTACAGGTCCGACAGGATCGGCGGGTGGTCGTAGGTGAAACCGCCGACTGCGGGATCGTAGAGCTGGTCGAGGGCGACCCGGATCAGCGTTTCCTCGAAGTCCTCGATGGGGCTCGAGCGCACCAGCTGCAGCAGTCCGTTGATCATCTGCACCTGGCGGGCGCGGACCTGTTCCCCGACGCCCACGATCAAGGCCTGCAGTTCAGCGCGGCGGTTCGGATCCCAGGCCAACGGTGGGTCGACGTCGTCGGCGGTGCGGGCCGCCGCCTGGAGCCTCCCGATCACCGATCCCAGCCCGCCAGCTGCGAGTGGGTTGACCGTCCCACGGCTGTAGGACAGGCCAATGTGCTGGCCGTCGACGAACCCGGTCAGGTCGGCGTATTCGCTTTTGGTGTCGCCCATGAACAGGCACGTGTGGTTCTGGGCCATGATCCCGGTCGCCATCCGGCGTACCAGCGAGGACTTGCCGAATCCGTTGAGCGCCAACACAAAGGTGATGGGTGCGTTGATCAGGCCGCCGGCATCGAACCAGACAATCGGGTCGAACCCGCAGTCGGCGCCGGTGATGGCGTGCGAGCCGAGCGGGGTGCCGAGCATCGGTGCCGACGCGCCGATGGAGAACGGCCAGAATCCGCCGCCGGCCTGAGTGGTGGTGGCCCGCCATTCGGGTATCCGTGCCACCGACCGCATCCGGCCCCCGCCTCGGCCGGAGAACCCTCTGCTCCCCGACATCGGGATCGGGCGGTCGAATCCGCCGTAGTCGACGACCCGCTCGATCGAGGCCTTGCGCAGTCGCTGTTCGCGGCGCAACAACCTGCGGGCGCGTCGACCTTGCCACCCCGTTGCCTGCGCTGCGGCGTTGAGCTCACGCCAGGCGCGGGCGGTGCGGATCTTGATGCCCCCGATCCGCACGAACTCCACCCCGTCATCGACGCCGTCGTCGAGGAGGGCGGCAACATCGGTGTCGGTGAGGACCTGCGGGTCGGGATCGTGTTCAGTGGCCGAGGCAATCCCCGGCCCGGCTTGAGCCGGTGGGGTGTCGGTGGCGGCGTGGCGGCCCAGAATGGTCACAGCACAGTTCCTTTCATCGTCATGAGCGTTTAGAGGCCGTGGGCCGAGACCGGATGCGCCAGGCCTAGGGCGGCGGTGAACGCGTGCTCTTGCTGGCCGTACCAGCACCGCAGCGCTCGCCCACCTGTCTCGGGCAGCGGCTGGTCGGCCGGTGCGGTCACGGTCAGAAGGGTTCGGATCTGGGCCACCGCTGCTCCCCGGGCCACCGCAGTCCGTGCGGCGACGGCGGCGGCGATTAGGGCCTCGTCAGAGGTGCCGGGGACACCGCGCGATAAGGCAAAGCGGTAGTTCTCATCGACGATCCGCTGTGCGGGCCCGTCGAAGCGGTAGAGCAGCGCAACTCGGGCCTGCTCCCACCCGGCGCGCAGGTGCGGCAGCACGTCGGGAAAATGGCCCACCCCGCGGCCTAACGATTCGCAGGTGATCGAACGGTGCCCGTTGTGCGCCACATGATCCCAATGGGGCTCGGCCAGTTCAGCGGCGAGGTGTTCCCCGCTACCGCTGTGCGGCGGTGTGCGGAGGGCAGCGCCGATGGTCGCGCTGTTCTGCTCTGCGGTCAGCACGGTCAGGTCCAGCCCGGCGCTAGCGGCGCCGGCGATGATCGCCGGCAGGCGGCGCTCAACCTCCCCGGCCTGTCTGTCCAGGCCCCCGAGCACCGCAGCGCCGCGCCGCGCGAAGGCGTAGGTCACCCGGACCTGCTGCTCCGAGTGGGAGGAGCTGCCGGGGTCGATGACGACGGTCGCAGTCGCCGCTCCGCACGTCGCGCCTGCGTGTGCGAGCACATCGCAGTGCCGCCGGGTCAGCCACCGCGAACCCGGCTGCGCCCCGAGCGGCGACTGCACGCTCAGGCATACCGTGAGTCGGCCACCGGCGGCGATCAGCCCGAAGGGTTCGCCGGTGCGCCGCTCCCACTCCGACACCGCGACATCCCACGCGGCACCCTCGCCGCGGCGGCGCCACCACGAGTACCGCAGCTCGGCCCACGCCCACAGGGTCCGGCCCTGGATCGGAATCAGGGTGACCCCTACCAGCACCAGGGCGGCCAGTGCGAGTGCCGCTGCCGCAGGGGACGGCGCCACCGCGAATGATGCGACCACAGCCAGCACAGCGGCCAGCAGTGCGACGGTCTGCCCGATGGTCAGGCCACGGTCGAGGCCGGATCTGTGGGGTCGGTACACGATCGGGGCCGCTGGTCCGTCGGTGTGGGGGATCATCATCAAGGACTCCTGAGGGCTGTGAATGCGATGTGCGGGGGGTCAGGCGGAGAGTTTGGAGCTGGTGGAGGCGTATTCGGGCAGGATGATCCCGATGCCCAGGGCGCCGGCGAAGGCGGCGTCTTGGTAGCCGTAGCAGCGGCGCAGTCCGATGTGGGCGCCGTCGGCCATGCCTTCGATTTCGGCGCGGATCGAGGGCAGGTCTTCGCCTGGTGCGACGGTCGCGGTCACGAGCATCCCGAACCGGGTCAGCCCGGCGCCGGTGGCCTGTTCGCGGCGGGCGGCGTTGGTGTTTTCCACCCGCACGGTCGCCGCGGCCGAGACAACACCCTTTTTCGACTGTTCGGCGGCGAGGGCCTCGCGGTAGTCGGAGTCGACGAGTTTGACCGCTTCGGCGGTGTTGTGGACGCGGTAGATGATGGCGACCCGTTTGCGGCGCACGTCGGCCCGGGGAATCAGCAGCGGCCGCAGCACGTGCGCGGGCACCTGCCCCGCCGGTGCGGTGGCCATTTCCCAGGTGATCGACCGGTACCCGTTGTGCTCCCAGTGATCCCACTTGTTGACCGCCGTCACCGGGCCAGCGGCGTCCCAATGTAGCTGGTCTTCGTTGCCGTTGCCGGCGATCGCTTCGAGGTCTTCGGTCAGTTGCGGGTTGTAGGCGCGGGTCGGGGCCACGCACCACTCCCCCGCGCTCATAGGAGTTGCTTCCACACCGGCCTGGGCGGCCGCGCCCATCAGCGTGGACATCCGCCGGCCGATCTCGGCAGCCTGATCGGCGACCTCTTTGCCCGCGGCTTCGCGCAACCTGCCGAAGGTCAGGGTCAGTCGGACCTCCGAGCGGACGATCGCCGCCGCCGACGAGAGTGCCGTTTCAGCCATGACCTGTTTGGCGTAGGCGGGGGCGTCGGGGTGGGTGATCCGTTTGACCTCCGCCGAAATGCGGGTCCGGTTGTCGGGGACCGATTCGATGACCACGGCGGCTCCGACCGCGCCGCGGGCGGATCCGAGTTGGGCGAGGAAGTCGCCCCAGCCGCGGACCCAGTCGTTGATCTGCCACTGATCAACGCGCTCCTGTCCTCGGGGCTGGACCGAGAATGACACCGCGAAATGGTTTTTGGACCGCAGGTGCACCAGCCCGAACCGTTCGCCGCCGCGTAGTTCGTATTCGTAGAGACGAGTGTCTCCGGCAATACCGGGCATGCGCCCGATACCGGGGACGGTCCCGAACGCGCCACCACGAAAGAGGGTCTCTCCCCGCCATTTCGACCACTGGAACTGGGTACGCAAAATCATCAACTCCCACCCTGTGCGGCCACCAAAGGTGATGACCATCGGACCGACCAGCAGTGCTGAGACGGCGAGAAGAATGCCGGTCGCGGGCAGCGACCGGGTAAACCAGAACACCCCGATGTTGAGGATGACGAGGATCCCGGCGAAAACGGTGACACCCCAGGTCATTCCGTACAGACCCGTGGTGCGGGGCTTTTCCCACCGCCCGTAGAGGATCAGCGAATTATCGTGCCCACCGTCAGTCATCGGGGTTCTCCACTCATTGCGGGGGCGTCGTCGTTGAAAAAGTTTTCGGCTGCTTGCGACATCTGCATGGAGGAGGAGACGGTGTTCATCGCTTCGGACACCGTCGACCCGCCACCACCTGAACCGCCGCCCGAGGACGATCCGCCGCCACTGGTCGGGGCACTGCCCGATGCGCCGGCCGGTGCAGCTTCTGCGCCACTGCCCGAGGGCGGCGGGGGTGGGGTGCTGCGTCCACCCGAGCCCGGCCCGGATCCGCCACCGGAATCTCCGCTGCCGCGCCCACCTCCACCGCCGCCGGTGGGGGCACCGCCGCCACCGCCACCGCCGCCGCCGCCACCACCGCCACCTCCGCCGCCGGTCATACCGCCCCCGGCGCCGGCCTGCCCGGCGGTCGCGCCTCCCGCACCGGACCCGGCTGCTCCGGCCCCGGCACTGGCGCCGCCGGTGGCAGCCATACCGCCCACCGCAGCGACTACGCCCATGGTCATCGCGGCCGCTTGCAGCCCTGATCCGCCGGACATCGCCATGCCGCCCGAGACCAGTTTGGTCATCATCGGCAAGACGGCTGCCGCCAGCGAGAGCAGCAGCACGCCGTACAAGATCTGGGTGCCGTCGTCAGAATCGGTGCCGGCGAGCATGAACGCCACCGCGTACGTCAACGCCGCCACGGGTTTCCACAACAGCAACGAGATGGTCCAGGCAATGGTCTTGGAGAAGGCGTTCTTGCCCATCTTGGTACCCGAGGCCGCGCCGATGATAGGCAAGATCGAGACCACCACGATCAGCATCGATTGGCGGGCAACAAGAATGATCGCCTGCAACACCGCGCCGAGAATGCCGATGATCGCGATCACGAACATCAAACCGACGCCGAGCTGCCCGAGCATCGGTCCGACTTGGAACATGTTTTTGGCCATGTTGACGGGCGTGTCTCCGGCGGCCCCCAACTCCAGGAGTTTGGTCGAGATCCGATCGGAACCAGCGGTGAGGCCGATCATCATGGCCCCGAACATCCACGCCCCGAACACCGCCCGCATCAGCGAATGAAACAGTTCTTCGCCTTCGGAGTAGAGGGCCTGTTTGCGGGCCAGTTGCAACCGGATACCGCCGGCGATGATCGAGACCATCAACCCCAAAATCTGGATTTGCAACGTCCATTCCTGGATCTTTTGCACTGGCCCCCACTGCTGCGCCTTCGGCGTGGGTAACTCGATAAACCACGTCAGCGACTTCTGGACCATCGTGGAAAACCCGGTGAGCAACGATTCGGTCATCGACTTGAACCCGTCGTTCGCGGCGTCTTTGATCGTCCCGCCCGGATCAGTCACCGCCCCGGCAACATCTCCCGCCGAATCGCAGGTCTTGTCATCGACTCCAGGAATAACCGAACCGACCACAGCTCCGACCACATCGCACGTGTCGACGGCCCGGGCAATGCCCGGGGAGGTGAGCGGCGTCGGCAGTGAGGGGGCGAGCACGGCGAGGGTGAGAGCTGCGATCGCAGCCAGCGCGATCCGCCGTAGCCAAGACATGGTTGTGCGGAGTTGAGGTGTGGCGGCGGCGATTCCTGCGTCGGGTGCGAGCTGCGGGGTGGCTACCATTGGGTCCACCCCGCTACTGACTCGATAGGGGTGTTGCGGGTGGTTTCAGAAAAGCCGTCGTCAGGGATGCGCCACTTCCATTGACCCTGATCCCACACCATCGTCATGGTGGTGATGACGTAGTACTGCCCTGAGGGATACTGCGAGCTGGCCTTGGGGCCACTGGCCAGCATCACCCGGGAAAAGGTGTCGCTGTACTGCGGATCGACCCTGATGAACCGGTCCGCCGGGTACTGATTGGCCGGCAGCTGGAGCTCAGCGAGCGCCGTCATGGCCGAGGGTGGGCCGATTACCTGCTCGTCCATCACGGCGCGACGGACTTGTGGTGGCCCGTAGAAAATTCGGGACAGGATCTGGCTCGCTGCGATCACTGACCCCTGCGGGGTGTGCGCAATTCCCTGAGCCAGGCCAGTTGCGGTGATAGTGCTGGGACCGTCCGACGTCGAATAGACGGCTACGCCGTAGTCGTAGACCTGTTGCCACTGGACGCCCGACGCAGCGTCATCGCGGCTTCTCGGAGAGCTGGGCGGGCGTTGCGGCAATGCCAGGCCAGCCGGGTCGCGAGGTACCCGAATCTGTTGACCGAAGCGGTCCACGGTGTCGGGCAGGTAGCCGTCTTGCCCATTGCTGACCGGTGGGGTCGAGGTTGGGGTGGACACCGGTGGCTGCGCGTCGTCGTCGCTGCCGCCCGTGGTCTGTGCGACGGCAACAATGAGCGCCGCGATCACCACGACCGCAAGAACGATCAGCCACAGCGGCCGGCGGTACCAGCGCCGCGTGCCGGCGAATTCGTCGTCAGGTGGCATGGCGGCCAACGGTGTTCCCATCATCACGGGTGTCTCCTTGTATCGGCGTTTGGTGTAGTGATCAGGGGTGCGGTAGCGGAATCATCTGTGCTGGAACCGCATCGAGAACCTGGACCGGGTTGACCGGGTTAGCCTCGGCCGGGTCGGGTAGCACTCGTCGCCAGTCCCCGGGCGGTGACCACGCCATGGTTGTGGTCGTCGCTGTCAGCGACCCGTCCGGTTGGGAGGTGATGATTGAGATGACGGCCCGCTCTGGGGTGTAGTCGTCGACGAGGTAGCCGAGCACCTGGGGTGCTTGCCCATCGGGGACGGCGCTGGTGATGGAGATTTGCGTTCGCTCCAGAGACCAGCTGTCGCGGCCGGGTCCGGGGGCAGCGAGTGCACCAGCGATTTGGGCCCACTCTTGATCGGGCGCCACTGACATGCGGATGGTCGCCGAGATCGCGGCCAGACCCGCCCCGGGGCCGTTGTGCTGGTAGCCGGTCGGTGACACGGTCTGCTGGCTCGCCTGGGGTCCTTGATCTGCCTGCGGAATGGACATGCCCGCGTAGGTGGTCCACTGCACGTTTGTCGGCGGCGTACTCGGATCGACGTGCTTTGCCGACGTGCTGGGCGCCGCGTCGTCGGTGGCCTCGCCGCAGCCGGTAGCGAGCACCAGTGCTGCGACGGCAAGACCGACTACGACAGCAACGCGGTGGCGATACCGGCCGCGCTGGACATGATGCAGAGCGCGATCAGTTGGGCGACGATCCCTTCGATGCCATCGGAGTTGCCGCTCTTGCGGGCTTCGTACAGCAGTCCGCCGAGCCAGACGATCCGCAGGATCGCGATCAGGCACCCGAACCAGATCAGCCAGGACGCGGCGGTCCAGAACTCGGCGAGATCGGCCACGGTGATGCCCTCGGCCACAACGCTTGTCGTCATCCATTGCCCCTTCCCTTCTGTTGATGGTGGTGGGGTTATCCGACGAGGGCGCCGACGAGGGACCCGGCGATGGCGATGAGCACACAGCCGACCAGGGTCCAGCCGACCTTGCCGGCTTCTTCATTCGTGGCTCCGCCGTGGTTCTTTTGGAATCCGAACTTTGCCCCGGCGATGACCAGGGCGACGATCGCGGCGAGCATCGCGCCCCACCCGGCCCACGACACGATTGTGAGGAACTTGTCCGACCCGGGCGGCGGCGCTGGCTTGGGCTGGTCGGGGCCATCGGCGAGGATGATCATCAGGTGGGTATTGGCCTGGGCGACAATGGTGTTCATTCATTTCTCCTCTTTGTGGGGTGGAACAATCGGGGGTTCAGTGGGCAGTTAGTGGGGACCAAAGGCTCCGACCAGGGACCCGGCGATGGCGACGAGCACGCAGATCAGCAGAGTCCCCGTGATCCGGCCACTGGTGGGGTCGTCGCCGCAGTCGGTACCCCCGGACATATGACGGAGAAGACGAACGTGGGCCACGATCATGACGAGAATCGCGGCGAGTGCGAGGGCCCACCCCGTCCACGACACGATCGACAGAAAATTGTCCGACGCCAGCGGTGGGCAGACGCAGGGCATCCGGTCCGCGCGGTGCTCGATGCCGCTCATGACCGATCGCCTCCGCTGGGGTGGTGGTCGGCGCGCAGATCGGCACAGATCTGCTGCCCTACGGTCGCGATCTGTTCGGGAACGATCTGGGGCCAGGAGGTCTTCTTCCCTGGCGGCGGGTCGCCGGGAGTCCACAGCGGCAGCCGAGCAGGGTCGGCGTGGGTCATGAGCGGTTCGATCCAGTCCAGGTCGTAGCGATGCGGAACGAGCTCGGCGACCGTCCCGGCGTAGCGGGCGATGTCTTTGGGTATCCTGCCGGGCCGGGCGGCGATCAGGATCAGCCCGCACACAGTCACACCGGGCGGTACCTGATCGGCAGCTCGCAGCACCGTGGCGGCGCGACGCAGACCGGTGATCGTTGCTCGCGCGCACACCAGCACCAGTTGAGTAGTCCCGTGGTGGGCGGGCCAGCACAGTCCGGTATCGGCGGCCGGTGCCCACATCTGGGCCACGGTGGTGGTGCCAGCGAAACCGTGCGCACCCATCACCGCAAACAACGGCGGGTACGGCCCGGTCACCGGCAATGGCTCACGCCGCCAGCGAGTTTCGCCGCTGGCAGGCTGCTCAGGGTAGTGGTCGTAGGCGGCACTCATGACTGCTCCCCCGCGACGGACCCAGCATCGCCGTCGAGATGGGGTTGCTCCAGCCGTGAGAGCAACAGAGTTGTCGAAGACGCCAGCTGGGCCGGATCGATCGGGCCTCCCGATCCCAGGTGTGGGTCGTAGTCCCACAGCAGGACCCGTCCAGCTCGCCGGGACAGCGCTTCAGTGAGCCGGTGGCCCACCAGATGCGCTGCCCACGGGTCCAGGCACGACACCACTACGGTGGCGTGCTCGAGGAGACCGGCGACATCGAGCGCGGCCAGAGCAGCCTTGGACCGGTTGGCGGTGTCTGGGCGGGCAGCGATGACCAGCAGCACCGATACCTCGCCCGGCCACCGCGCCGGGTCGTCGAGAACGCCGGCGTCGAGGACGACCGAGGCGCCTGCTGGTGCGGTCTCGACGACCTCTGAGAGCGAGCCGCGCTCACCAGTGAGCAACTGTGCGCCAGAGACGCTACGCACCAGAGCGTCTGCAGCATCGGAGCCGCTGGGTGTAGTGATCCGGTTGGCCGCGTCACCGGTAGCTGAGCGATCAATCCAGACCGCGTGCTGGCCTGCGGCTGCTCGGGCATCGGCGGCCAGGACCGAGAGGACACTGGTACCCGCGCCGCCCGCTGCGCCGACCACCACCACTGTGCGAGCCGGCCGGCGCCGAGGCGGCAGCGCCACCACCGGTGCCGGAGGCCGATCATCGGTGGATGCGTCGAGCCAGCCCCATCCGTTCGATGCTGCTGGTGTACTCATCAGGTCCTCCCCTGGTTGTCTGGAATTGCCGCAGTCGCCAGCGGGTTACGGCGCAGGCACCGTCTGCGGATAGGCGATGTGCAGCCCGTCGACCACGGAGGTGAGGCCGTCGCTGACCTGCTTGGTCACCGAGGCCACTGCCTGTTTCGTGGGCTCGGCCCACTGGCCCAACACCTCGTAGGGCTGCGCGGCCTGCTCAGCGGTCCACCCGGCCTCGACAGGCGGAATACCGGCGATATTGGCCGAGAAGTTCACGTCCCCATCGGTGTTGACCGTGTACTCCACGGCCGGGAGCCCGGCGTCCGAGGCGGTCGGGGCGTCGAGCACCAGCTCGTATTGATTGGCGCCGGGGTTCGGCAGCGGAGCCGGGGCAGGTGCGGGTGCTGGTGCGGGCGGCGGGGTTTCCCACGGTGCGGCTGGGTTGGCGTTGGGATCACCAGCGCCCAGGGCGTATCCGAGCGCGGCGCCGATGATCGCGCCCGTGGTGCCTCCGATGACTGCGGCGACTGCGCCGGCTCCCCCGGCCACGGCTGCTCCGGCGCCGAGACCGATCAGTGCGCCCGTGCCGATGTTGAACGGTTGCGGCGGAACGGCGGAGCCGATAGCCGCGCCGATCGCGGCACCCGCAGGCAGAGTGAACAATCCGACGGCGATGGTGACCGGGACCCCGGCAGCGGTCGCGCCGGCGACACCACCGATCACGCCGCCGAGAACGGCGGCCGCCGCACGGCGGTCGGCTTCCTCGTCGGAGAACCCGACCGATCGGAACGCTTGGGCGATCTTCGCCTCGGCGTACGCCGAGTACTCGTTGATCGACACGGCGTAGTCGCGCGGGATCTCGGCAGGCCGATCGGTCACGAAGTTGCCGATACGGATCTTCGCGGCCGGGTCCTCGACGATCTTCGGTGCGACCGGTGCGGTCGGCACGGGTGCGTGGATCGGGCCCGACGGCGCCGGGTCGTAGCTGGTGGCCGGTGGACCGGATGGTGCCTCCCAGATCACTGGGGCCACTTCCTGCGGCGGCGAGGGCAGCACACCCTGCGGGTAGTCCGGAACCGGCGCGGGTTCGGGTGCAGGCTCGGGGGCGGGCTGGGGGTTGGTGACGCCCGGCTGCTCGGGTGCGGCGGGGGCGGTGTCGGTGACGCCGGGCTGCTCGGGATCAGCCAGGGCGGGGCCGGCCAGGACCGCGCCCATGCCCACCGACGCCACCACAGCGGCAGCGACCACCCGCACACGGATAGGCAGGTGATGATGGTGAGCTGAGACCGGGGCGCACGGCGAACGATGGGAGGTAGGGGACGTTCGTGGTGATTGCATGTGAGGCAGTGCCTTTCAGATAGGAGAGTGCAAAGATCGAGCTAGGAAACAGTGGACGGGCAGACCGCGATCGGCCCCGCCGCGAAGTGCTGGTCGGCCCAGGTCGCGTAGGCGTTGCGCGAACGGGCCTCATCGATGTCTCGGGCGTCGGTCGTGACGCGCACGCTCGTGGGCACCGGTGTTCGGATGGCAGGTGGAGTGGGCATGGTGGCGTGCCCTTCTGGATGAATGCTTCTGTGGTGGTGGGCTATTGGGCGGTGTCTTTGGTGATGGCAGTGATGAGAGTTCGGCCGTCGACGACGGCGGTGGAGATGAGTTGCCGCAGAACTTGCGGTTCGGCCCCGGCTGGGGGCAGGACCGTCAACTCGACTCCCCATAGCCCGCCCGTGCGGTCGGTGATGGTGAGGCAGTACCCGGTCCCGGGGGCGACTCCGGTGTCGAGGCCGCCTTGGATCTCTTGGGCCGACGGGACTCGTGCCAGCGGCGCTACGACCTGGCGGGCTTTCTCCCCGGACCGGTCCACGAAGTACGCGTATTCGAAGGCCTTGATCGCCGCAGGTCCGGAAGTGGTGCCACCGGGATCGCGGCCGGTGGTGACCGGACCATCGGTGCGATTGGGACAGTCCGGATCAGCAGGTGCGGTCGTTGCGGGCGGCGACGGGGTGTCGGGTGTGCTCTGAGCTGCGACTGGGGTATCGGAACTACTGCCGCCGGAAAACACAACGATTGCACCAACTCCCGCCACTACCGCTACCACCGCCAACAGTGCGGTGGCGATGACGTAGCCGCGCAGGGAGCGGCGGCGGCGTCTGGGCCGGGGCGGCGGTCCGCCCACCGACAGTGGAAAGACATCGGTGACGGAGGTTTCTTCCGGCCCTGCTGCACTGCTCTGATCAGTGTGGTCGGTGTGCCAGTCGGTTTCGGGGTTAGCTGGCTGCTCGGCCCCGATCCACTCCCAGCCCGTCGCGTCGGGTGCAAGCGCGGCGAAGGTGTCGGTATCGGCTTCCCCCGGGCCCGCCGCAGGTGCAGTGGGTGCACTGGAGGAGACCGCGGAGAGGGTGTCGGTCTCCTCCAGTGCGTCGCCCGATGCCGGGTCGGGGGTGCCGGCATCGTCTGTGGTGTCCCCGGCGGCGCTACCGCTGGCCTGCTCGGAGTCGGGGTGGTTCGTCAGCGGGGCGAAGTCGTCGAACCACCCTCCCCCATCGCTAGCGGTGGGGCCTGTGGGGTTGTTGGTGTTCACCAAGAGCTGGTTCCTCCTTCCGGGAGAAGAACATTGAGTACGAGGTGGGTAAGAAAGACGGCGCAGGTTCAGGAGTCGCCGTTGGTGTTTAGCGGCGGCCGGCTCCAGGTCGTGGTCGGCACGTCGTCGGCGGAGGGAACGGTTGACGCCGGGGTGGACTCAGCACCCGGCTCCGTCGACGTCGAAGACGGAGTGGTCGGTGCGCTGGAGCTGGTGGCGTCCGCGACGGTCGGGGTGGGAACGCCGGAGATGGCGGTGCCGGAGTCGTAGCGCAGCAGGCCGTCATCGGTGTAGGGAGCCACGGTGTCGCCGGCCAGGTCGTGTGCGAGTGCGGCGAACCACTGAGCGACAAAGAGAGTGGAGCTCGCGCCGGAGGAAGTGCTGGCGTCGTTGGTGTACGAGCCATGCGCAGCGGCGGTCTTCCAGTAGTTGACCATCGTGGAGACCTCGAACA
Source organism: Williamsia limnetica (assembly GCF_003217475.1). Classification (GTDB taxonomy): domain Bacteria; phylum Actinomycetota; class Actinomycetes; order Mycobacteriales; family Mycobacteriaceae; genus Williamsia; species Williamsia limnetica. The sequence goes on from NZ_QJSP01000026.1 coordinate 43,479, forward strand.
GTTCCTTGTTGTCGGTGAGGTTCTGCTCCACAGCGGTAAATGCCTCATTGGCCCACCGATTGACGGTCACCGGAGGCACCAGATCGACGATCGCCGCGCCGAGTTTCGCGCCGAGAATGCCCAGTGCTGCTGGCGGGTTCGCCAGGCCGACGGTCGCCAGAGCTCCGATCGTGTCCGGAGTGAATGTCTTGCGCAGGACTGTAGTCACAGCGTTGAAGCCGATGGTCCCCACCTTCACGACCGCATTGATCGCCTCGGGAACGGTCGGCATCGGAGTCCGCGGATCCGATGCGGTCGCCAGACGCTGCGAGATCGACTCGGTCGGTGTGTACGACAGCTCCTCGAGCGTGGTGCCTTGCACATCTTCGTTGACCACCTCGACACCTGCTTTGATCGAGGTCACCGCCAACGCCTGCCCGATGGAGGTCAGCGCGGCGACAGGGTCGGAACTGTCGAGGCTGGACTGGCCGGCGATGTTGGCCACCAGGTGGGCCACGGGAGCATCAGCCGGGGCGGCGCACGCCAAATCGCCTGGAGCGCATCGGTCCATCACCCGACCCGATAGGGCGCCGTATCCGGACTGCTGATCGCCGGTAGGACCGATACCGCCACCGGCAACTGCAACCGCCTCCGGTGCGGGGACCTGCGCCAACGACTTACCCGACGTTCCGGGGGCTGGGTCGGGGGTGGATTTGCCCGGGGCACCGGGAAACATCGGTGAATCCGTCGGGCGCGCCGGATTGCCGAACAAGGCGACCCCGGCAACACGATCCGCCGCGATTGGTCCTTTGCCCGCACCGATCTGCTTGGCAACGTTCGCTGCCGCGTGCGCGCCCTGCGAGAAACCAGTGAGCGCGAACTCGGTATCAGCACACTTGTCAGCGATCTGGGTGATCATCGACGACAACCGGTCCATTGCCGTGGTCACCGACACCGCATACGACTCCTTGCCACCGGCGACCACGCCACCGAAACCAGCAGGATAAGGGACATACGCCCGGGCAACTTTCGACCCGGCCAGCGACAACATCGGCCGCATGACCGATCCGAGCATCCCCGAATCGGTATCTACTGCGGCGTCCTCCGACGACTCGCCCGTCCCCTGAACTCCCAGCACGTACAGCGTCGGGCACCCGCCGGTGGGTGTTTGATCGGCGAGCGCAGGTCCGACGCCGGCTACCTGTGCAGTCGTGGCAATGACAGACACGGCGACAAACCCTGCGAGCGTGGTGGTCAGGCGTGAAGTTGTTGAACGCCAGCAGAATACAGACATAGAGGTGCCTTCCAGGGCAGGTGTTAAGAGGCGGTGCGTCAGAGCGTCGAAGACGGGGTGCGTACTGCGCTGACGTGAGCGCGGTACATCGTGTGACCCAACGGACACGTCGGGCCAAGCCCGAGCTGATGGGTGACGCAGATGAACCCGACCGGTTGGGCCGGGCAACTAACACGCGGTCTTGAGGCACGAGGGAACTGCACAACACCTAAACTGGAAGAGTTCGGCGCTGCACCTACACGGTCAGAGGTTGAACAACTGGTGCCAAGTGAGTGGTTAGACGGCAAATCTCGATCACTTGCTCGGTGCTTTCCGCCCTGGGAGAGACCAGACGGCAAATCTCCTCTCCCAGGGCACCCCGGTCTATCCGGCGGCCGCCCGTACTGAGTCATGGTGGTTACCTGGCTCTCCGACAGTGCTTCACGCAGTTCGCGCCCACGGGCGGATTGAGAGCGTGGCGCGACAGGTCCTGACAGTGTCACGCGAGTAAGAGTCCAACTGCCTGAGCTTGAGGGCGGGCCGGTGCACAGAGTGGGTGCGACAGGATCAGCCATTTTGACCTTCAATACGTTGTGTACGGGTCAAACCACCTACCCTTGAAGGGTCGGCGGTCCGATTGGTGGACTACTGGCATTTCTCCGGTCCGAGCGTGTCCAGGACGCCAATCTCAAACGCGCTCGGACCGGTTATTACTGTTCCTATTTTGGTGCGCATCTCTTAGCTTGAAACGCACGAAGAGTCACACAGTGTGCGCACAGTATGCCCGCACACTGTGACTGTTCGCAAGTACCTTAGAAAGATGCGTAATCGTGTACGGGGCGAAAGTGTGACGAAGCGCAGCATGCGCGGTTTCGACCGCGAAGCCCTTACGGCTGCCCGCGAGCGCAAGCAATGGAGCCCTGCTCGACTCGCTCGCGAAGCTCAGATTGGTCTGAGCACCATCCGGTCCTGGGAGGCCGGTACTAGGGCGCCCGAGCCTGACAATCTGGCCAAGGTTGCGGGTGTGCTCGGTGTGTCGATGGACGCTTTGATAAGTCCTCGCCCTGGTGGTCCCACTCTGGCCGATCGGCGGATCCTGGTGGGTTTGACCCAGCCGCAGTTGGGTCTGCGCACCGGTCTGAGTACGACAAGTATTGGCGCCCTGGAGCGGGCTGAGATCAGACTGACCGAAGAAAGGGCGCGGCGCATTGCGGAAGCCCTTCAGCTCACGGTGGCAGAAGTTAACGACGCCTACCGGGCTGCACGCCAACGGGCCGACGACGTTCCGTAGCTGAGGGCGACGATCCAGCCTGCTTGTACTGCGAGATACCAACGGGTTGTTCTCTCTCTCTCCTGCGCGTATGGCTTGCGATTACTAGGAGGTTCTCAGCTATGTGGGGAACGCCTCAACCGATAGGGCCGTTCCATATGGGATACGCGCTGCTCAGAGTGAGTAACGTAGATCTACGTTCCGTAGCCCCACGGGGTGTTTGAAGGGGGCAAGCAATGCCGATTCCGCAATTTTCCGCCGACCTCGAGCGGCTATACGAAGCTGCCGGCAGCCCGCCGGTCGCGAGCCTTGTGAAGCGCCTCCGAGAACGACTCAAACTCACCGGAAGTACCGAGAAAGTCCCATCAGGGCTGGCGGCGCGAATCGCCGAATGGAAGACGGCGACCACTCCGCGCAAGTACACGGCCATCCATCAGCATCTGATTCAGATTTTGCTCAGCGATGCTCGTGAACTCGGCAACGAGGGCACCGTAGCGGTGCGGGAGAGTGACTACCGTAGGAGTTGGGAGCGGACGTTCCATGAGGGGGCCACGGTGGAGGGCACCGTCGATCGTTGCCCCTATCGGGGACTGCAGTCCTACACCCCGGAAGACGTCTCTCTGTTCTTTGGGCGCAAAGGTCCGGTAGAGGAACTAGTCACCAAAGCACGGCACGCTGCCGTCCACGGTGGCGTAGTGATGGTGGTTGGGGCATCCGGTGCTGGCAAATCATCACTATTGGGCGCCGGCCTGGTGCCAGCGCTAGGCCATCCGTGGCTTCATTTGACGCCGGGAACCGACCCGGTCAAATCGCTGCAGATCCAGTTGGGATCTCCCCTGACTGCATTGACGGCGAAACAAGTGCTCCAGACCTGGGCCGCCGACCATCGGACTGATGCCGTCACGATCGTCATTGACCAGGCCGAAGAACTCTTCACAATATGCACCGACAAAGACGGCCGCGACGAGTTCATGGAGATCTTGTCCACCCTCAAAACTGCCGATCGCGACGGCCCACAGCTAGTGGTGGCGATGGGCATTCGTGCTGACTTCGTTGGGGCATTTTTAGACTACCCAACAGGCGAAGCAGCCCTGCGGGATCATGCTCTGATGCTCGGACCGATGCGCCGTGCCGATCTGAGTGAGGCCATCACCGCACCTGCCCGACAAGTGGGGCTACGGCTCGAATCCGGGCTCGAAGAGTTGATGGTCAATGAGCTCTGCGGGCCTGGTAACGACAGCTATGACGCTGGTGCGCTACCCATGCTCTCGTATGCGCTGGCAGAAACCTGGGGCGAGCGCGAAGGAACAAAGCTGACCCTGGCTGGCTATCACCGGATCGGTGGAGTGCCAGGCGCCCTGGCGGCTACCGCCGAGCGCACCTGGGCTGACCTTAACGAACCTCAGCAAGAGGCTGCCCGGCGGCTGTTGTTACGCCTGGTCAACGTCGGAAATGGCCGCGTACGCGACACCCGTCGCATCCGGGAGCGAGCCGAGCTGGTCGACCAGGACGTCAAACGCGACGACGAACAGTCGGCGCTCGACGCCCTCGCAGACGCTCGACTAATCAGCATCGACGCCTCCACAGTCGCCCTTACTCACGAGATTTTACTAACCGGCTGGCCCCGACTGCGACAGTGGATCGAAGACGACCGCACTGGTCTTCTAGCTCGACAACGTCTTGAACGCGATGCAGCGGAGTGGGCAGGCCACGCCGACGAACTGTATAGCGGCGAACGTCTCGAAGCGGCCGAGCACAGCACCGCAGCTCACACCGATGAGTTGTCAGGACAGGCAAAAGAATTTCTCGAGCTATCCCGACGACATCAACGTCGCAAACGTTGGCGGCAGCTGGCTCTGCGCGCGGCTGCGGTCGCAGCGGTGGTCGCCATCGTTGTCGCTGCGTTCAGCTACCGGGTCCAAGCCAACAACGCCGACACAGCGCGAGCGAATGCCGAGCTGGGGCAAATACTGGCCGCCGCCGATCGCTACCAGCTCAGCGACCCCACCCTGTCTGCCCACCTCCTACTCGCTGCACACAAACGAGATCCCGACAGCGAGTCCATTTACACCCGACTATTGGCAACACAGAACGCGCCGCTGGCATCGGAACTGCACGGGGCCAAGGGCGAGCTCTACTCCATCGCCATCAGCCCGGATGGACGAACGCTGAGCGCAGCGAGCAAGAGCAGTAGCGTTCACATGTGGGATATCAGCGACCCTCTGCAACCGCGAGAACTGCCACCCCTGCTGGGACACCAATCTTTCGTCACCTCGGTTGCGTACTCCCCCGATGGTCGGCTTCTCGCAACCACCAGTGATGACAAAACCACGCGGCTCTGGCATTTGAGAAGTGGGGACCCTAAGCTCCTCACAATCTTGCGCGGGCATGAAAAAACTGTTTTCTACAGCGGATTCGCGCCCGACGGAAAGACTCTCGCGACAGTCTCCTACGACAGCACTGTCCGCATCTGGGATATCAGCACACCCTCCCGCGTTCAAGAGCGGGGGGTACTCACGGGATCCGAAGGCCCTGTCCGCACCCTCGCGTGGTCACCCGACGGCCGCACACTCGCAACCGGGGGTGACGACATGAAAATCCGACTATGGGATGTGCCGAACCTCCAAGAGCTGGGTCCGCCGCTAACCAGACAAACAAACACCATCCACGCTCTCGCGTGGTCGAAGGACGGCAAGAACCTTCTCTCCGGTAGCGACGACACCACTGCTCAAATGTGGGATGTCACGGACCGAGGCGCCCCCAAACCCGTGGGACTCCCTTTTGGTGGGCACACTGGCGCACTGTGGTCGGTGACCTTCTCCCCTGACGGGACGAAAGCCAGCACCGCGAGCGTCGACGGCACGGCCAAGACCTGGTCTCTCGCCGATCCGTCCCGCCCAACACAAGTGGGGGAAACCCTCGACGGAGCGTCCGGCCAGCTCTTCGCAGCCGCTTGGACGCCAGACGGCCAGTATCTCGCGACGGGAGCCGTTGACGGTGTTGTCCGGCTATGGAGTCTGCCGGCCACGACTCTCACGGGCCATGGGGGTCTTACGATTCCCGCTGTCAGTGGAGACAACCGGATGATGATCTCTGGGTCCTACGACGGGGTCGTACAGATGTGGGACATCAGCGACCCAACGAAACCCAAAGAGCTTGACCGCGTGGTGGAATCGGCAAAGGTTCTGAGTACCACGATGAGCGCCGATGGTACGAGGACTGTTACCGCTCTCGACAATGGTGACGTCGTAGTTCGCGAACTCGAAGACTCCAGACTGGTCACTCGTGCAAAGCTCAATGCGCCAACACAATTCGTCGCCGGAGTGGTGATTTCACCGGACGGCCGATGGCTGGCTGCAACCAGCACGGACCACTCAGTGGCCCTCTGGGATCTCAGCGACCCCGCTCGGCCCGCGCAGAAGGTCTCTTTTGAGCCCAGCGGAAACTACTGGGTGACGCAGCTGGTCATCTCCCCCGATGGCCACCAGCTCGCAGTGGCTCAAGCCAACGGCGAGGTGACACTGTGGAAGATCGATGATTTGGTGTCGCCGACACTAGTGGCGGGAGGCACCCTGAGTCAGACATCGGTTAACTCCCTAGCTATCTCCAACACAGGCGAATTGGCCACAGCCGACGATAACAACGTTCGCCTGTGGAAAGTTGACGGTGACGATCTCAAACAAACCGCCATTGCTACCGGACATGCACGTACTGTTCGCAGTGTCTACTTCGACGGCGACGGCAAGAGAATGATCTCCGGAGGCGACGGCCAAGAGGTCCTTCTTTGGGACACCTCGAATCCTACCGAGCTAAAACAGATCGGGACGAATCTGACCGTCCCCGGCCCTGGCCATCGAATCGCTGGCTTAACTAACAACGGCAACACCATCATTGTCGGAGGCGACAACGGGTTTCTGCAGGCGACCACCACAGACGCGGATTCGGCTGCTCGCCGTATCTGCACGTACAGCAGGGATTATCTGACGCCAGAGCGATGGTCAGGGCTCGGTCTAGACTCACTCCCCTACTCGCGCCTATGCACTCCGGAGGGGGAACCATCTTAGCCGCCGACAATATCCGAGGGACTGAAGTCCTGGCCCGGCAGCGGCGGATTCCATATCAGGGTTCGTCGCGCGATCTCTGCGCGAGCTGCAGTCCTATGCATCATGCAGTTCTTGCAGTCGCACGTGGATTGCTCACGCTCAGCGAGCTCATCGTCGGACAACTTGAGGTATTCCAAGCTTCGCTCGTGCATGCCGGCAAGTATGCATTGTTAGCTGGCGACTACCCCCGACGCGGTATGGACCGTCGCTGTACCGTTCGCTCGTGAAGACCTCTATGCAGCGGGACTTGCTAGTCAAGTTCGCACATGCATTGTCTGACCCAACGCGTACAGAGATTCTGATGCACTTGCGATCTCGGCCTGGGTACCCGTCTGAGCTTGCCGAGTCGTTCGGCGTACCGCGGCAGTCCATTTCAAACCACCTCGCGGAACTGCGTACCAGCGGGCTAGTTGACGTCATCCGGGAAGGGCGACGCAGTAGATACGAGCTGGCAGACAAGCGGCTCGGTCCGCTTCTCGACAACATCACCGGCCTGATGTTGACCGTGGGACCGCTGGCTGCCGGCAAGAACCGCTAGTCCACCGGGTCGCGAATCTGATCCTGATCCAGTTTGCACGGTGTGTCGCGCTCTCATTGGGAGAGGTTTCGGGCAACATGAGCCTCGGCGTCCTGGGAGTTTCAGCTCCTGCGGCAATGAAAGGGGTCAGCTCATGCCACAGCGCAGCAAGGGCGATCGCGATCACGTTACTGTCCGGCCACCCAAAGTTCTTGGTGTGAAAGAGATTGCGGAGAAAGCGGGGTACACCACGAGCCAGTTGGTTTCCGACTTCCTCGCGCTGGCTCTCGGTCATCCAGAGCTGGTGGAGGGTCCTAACCGAGTAAAGGGCCAGGCCACGTCACTCCCTGGCATGCCGACTGAGCAAGAACTACGAGCGGCACTGGCCGATATTCTGGCGCGCCAGCAGCAGGTCGACGAGAGGCAGGTAGCACCAGCAGCCTAGCTAGGGCAACGAGCCCTCCATAACTGCACAGAAAAAGCTCCTCGGCGGCAACCGAAGAGCTTTTTCGAAGTATTGAGCGACGAGTTAGAGCTCGCCACTCGAGATCCCCGAAGGGACTGTCTTGCGTGACAGGTCTCAGGGTAGCGCGCACCCTAAAGGGTGTGCAATCCCTGCACATCACGTGTCGGATACAGATTCCGTCCGAGCGTTCATACCCCGTCGATACTGCGGGTCCACTCCCCTGCGCCCGCGCCGTGGCCATGCCACGACAGCCCGCGGGCGTCTGTTCGCGATCGTCGCTCACGCCAACCCCGGCAAAGACGCCGACGCGATCCTGGCCAAGATGGGCGTGCGCGACAACATCGCTCTCGACCTGGGCCGCGACGCCTACGCCGGTATCCCCTGCTGGAATACCGATGAGCATTGGATCACCTGGGCAGTGCCGGTCGCCTACGCGCAGTACTACACGCGGATTCTGCCGCAGCTAGGCGGCTCAAAGTCTGGTATCTCACTGGCCGTGCTCACCAAGATCGCAGCAGCGCACGCCGTGCACGCCGACTACCGCACCGGCCGCAACTGCCGGCCGAGCCTGGACCGGCTCATCGAAATCACCGGCTACGGCGAACGCACCATCCAACGAGCCCGTCAGGTCCTCCGGCTCATCGGCGTGGCCACCGAAGTCTTCCGCGGCCGCCCACGCAGCCTCGTCGAGCGACTCGCCTCCTGGCGAGTCCAATGCCGTGCCATGGGATGGACGTCGGTCTACGTCCTCCACAGCCCACAGCTTGTGGATAAAACCGCAGGTAACACAGTTGCGGCACCCCACCCTGGAACGCACCCTTTAGGGTGCAACCCTCGTCTTGGTAACTCCTCACTAACCCCCACCAGCGAAGCTGGAGAGCTCAAAGGCCGCGCTGCGCGCGACCGAGCTACCTACAAGAGGGGATGGACCGGCCCCGAACCCGACCAGAAAGGCACGCTGCTGGCCTCCAGATGGCGCCAGGACCCACGAACACCGACGTGGGCCCGCCGATACACCCCAGCCGCATGGTCACACGTTCTGGCCAAACCAGCCGCCCACGGCTGGACCTGCCGCGACCTCAACGCACTCCTCCGCGACTACACACTCGCCGGCAACGGCAACTGGATTGCCCACGACCCCCGCAAACCCATCGCACTCCTCGCCGGCATCCTCAAACACCACGGCGACCTGGCCAACCGCCCCGCCGCCATCGACGACGCCCGCGAAGCCGAAGCTCACGAACAGCGCGTCGCCGTCGCCGCCTGCGATCGCTGCGATGAGAAAGGATGGGCACTCCCTTACTCCGACACCGGGGTGCGTTGCAATCATGCGCCACCAGTACAGGGAGGGCGGTCTTGAGCGGACCAGGCGAAGATCCTCTAAACCGGTTTAGACAAACGTATTTCGCGAAGATGACGGATCACTCACGTTCGCCTCCGCGCTTTCACCGTGCACAAAAGGTAGGTACTCTTCGCGCAATCTAAGCTAGCGCCGCTACCCAAGGGAGAGCACTCGATGCCCCGCACCACTTTGATTTTCCGCGTTCTCGGTGCGTTGAGTACTTGCGTCGCCATGGTGGCCTCAACCGCAACGGTGGCCTCTGCCGACCCCACCGTGTCAGCGGCGACCATCGAAAAGGTCGTCAAGGTTGGGCAACAACGTCAAGACCTGACAATCGCGTCGCCAGCCATGGGCGGCTTGGTCAACGTGACTGTGCTACTGCCCCGGGATCAGTCCTCAACACGCGGAAATCTGTATCTACTAGACGGTGCGGGCGATAAGTCGTCCACTGTCAGTGATTGGATCAAAAAGGGCGGTGCGGCTGAATATTTCGCAGACAAAGACGCCAACGTGGTACTCCCCGCCGGCAGAGGCGCGTTCTACACCGACTGGGAACAACGAGATCCTGAGATTGGCAAGCCTCAGTGGGAAACCTTCCTCACAAAGGAACTTCCGCCACTCATCGACGAAACCTACGATGGCAGCGGAAACAACGCTGTTGCTGGACTGTCCATGGGAGGGCAATCCGCTTTCGCGCTCGCGACCCGGCATCCGTCGCTCTACACCGGTGTGGGCTCGATGAGCGGTTGCCCGCCGGTGAGCGGCCCTGTCAACGAAAGCTATGTGCGCGCTACCGTGGCGAAGGACGGCGGCGACGCTACAAACATGTGGGGGCCATGGGGCTCGCCGGGGTGGGCAGACCATGACCCCACCACCCGCCTAGATGCGTTACGAGGCAAGCAGATCTACCTTTCTGCGGGCTCTGGTGTACCCGGCCCACTCGACCAACGCACCGTGCCCGACTCAGGATTCACCAAGGACCAAGCCATCGCCGCAGGTGGTTACCTCGAGATCGGTGCATATCGTTGCTCCCTCGAGTTTGCTCTTTTGATGCGTGCCGCCGGCATTCCTGCCACCGAGCACTTCCGAACGGTCGGTACCCACGCCTGGGTCTATTGGGCCGAAGACCTCAAGGCAATGTGGCCGGTACTGGCCCCTGCGCTTTGAGTTGGCGCGTTGGTAGTTATGACCTAATCTGCCGCTAGCACGGTCCGTGTGCTGAGCTGGGGACCATTGAACACCTGGGACTAGGCGCTGTGTTTACCGCGGTAAACACAGCGCCCAGTCCCCCGGCTAACTCCCCGCAGACTTCAAGCGATCTTCGAGGGCATCGATTAGCTCGCGCGTCTCATCAGGGGTGAACGATTCCACTACTGCTGCGGCGACGGAGCCGGGTTTGGCTTGGAAGCGTCGAAGGGCGCGCGACAGTGCAACAGCTGTCTTTGCCGCATCGAGACGCGGTGGCGGCGCGTCATTAGGCTCGCGTCCCCGCGTGGGTTCGCTCTCCTTCTCACGGGCCGCTTGCCACGCCTTGAGCTGCTCAGCAAACGGAACTTGAGCCAGTGCTCTGGCTTCACGCACCGCCAGATCGCCAGCACGAAGCTTCTCCTGAAGCTCAGGCGCGAGGTTGAGCAAAGCGCGCCGTTGGGATACCCAGCCCTTCGACTTGCCCAGGCGCGTGGCGGCTTCGGTGGCATTGCCGATTTCTTCGACCATCAGTTCCACAGCCCGAGCTTCCTCGATGATGTCGAAGTCGCGTCGATCTATGTTCTCGACAATGGCGGCCCAGAGCACCGATTGACGGTCGTTCGCGATACTGTCTCGAATCACGGCGTCTAGGCCCGGTCGTCCAAATTCCCGGGCAGCCGCCAGGCGGCGGCAGCCGTTGACGACTACCCATTTAGCGTCGCCTAGCTCGCTAGTGTCTCCTGGCCAGAGGTTGAGCCATGCAGCTCGGCTGACAACGGTGGCCGGCTGAAGTTGGCGGTCCGCAATCGACGCCAAGTCACTGAGATCGCCGACAGTGTCTCGGGGATTTCGCGGGTTGGCCACAAGCTGGTCGATCGGGATGTTGCCTCGGAAGACGCCGTCGGCAGTTCCGCTGCCCTGATCGACAATTGACCGGTCACCCACTGACCCAACGAGTTCTGCAAGATTGACCTTGCCGCCCTTGGGCGCCATTACTTGCCACCCACTTCAAGCTCTAGGCACAGCCGTTGAATGTCCTCGCGGGCTTGAAGGCCTACACGGTTGGCCGCGTACTCGGTGACGAGTAGCCCTTCGGCCGCCGCCCGCGCGTGAACCTTGTAGTGACGTATGACAGTGTTCGCCAGCGGCCAGCCCTGGGCCTTTACGAACTCCTGGGTTTGTTGCAGGTCGACCTTGCCGTCTCGAGCATCCCAGTTGTTGATGACCACCTTGAAGCGGATGCCGCGTGGTTCTAGGACTTTGCGGATCGTACGGGCCGTGGGATCGAACGATAGTGGTTCGGGAACGATGGGCACGATGACCAGGTCTGCGGCCGCCATGACTTCCTCTAGTGCCGATCCGGCAGGCCCGTTGTCGCTGCTCCCAGGGGTGTCGCCGATCCATCCAGGTGTATCGACGATGACGTGTTTGATTCCCGGGAGGCTTCCTAGGCTTCTGAGAAGCTCAGGATTGTCGTGCGACTGCGCTATGCGGAAGGGAAGCTCCCTGACGCGCTCAGCCCACCACAGCGCCGATCCTTGCGGATCAATCGAAACAGCCAGGACAGGGGAGTCGCTCTCGCTATCCCCGGGAGCGGTGAGGACATCCGCCTTCACTGCCGCAAGATTCATGGCGAGCGTCGATTTGCCGACACCGCCCTTTTGATTCATTAGAACGTGTACAGCCATCTTCAAAAACCTCCGTGTGCTTCACCCAGCGGGCTACTTCGGACTTGTTTCGAACGATGCCTCCGGGCACCAACCCGGCGGCTCGCGGTGTTTACCGCGGTAAGCACAATGTACCGAATAGACCGAGTTGGGCCTACCTCAACACGCGCGTGTCGCAGTGTTTACCGCGGTAAACACCCGTGAGTGCTTTACGGCCAGGGTCGACGGGCCGAGACCCACTGGTCCACTGTCTCATCGAGCCATCCGTCTGACTTTCCCACTCTGGCGTCGGGCCTTGGTAGTAGGCCCTTTTTCTTGTACCCCTTCATGGTGTTCACCGACAGCTCTGCGCGCGTAGCGAACTCGCCAATAGATAAGTACCTAACCACAGTGAGTCACGCTAGCCGCGTGACGTGGATATGGGGCTCGCAGTGGACGCGTGTCGGCAGGCTGCCATCGGATCCCGCCCCGAGTCTCCGCAGAAACAGTTCGGTATTTAGTTGGCTTCCGCGATGTCACGGAGGATCGCTTGCCGAAGTTTGGTGTATTCCGTGATCTGCACGGCGGCTTCGAGGAGGTCTTCGGGAGCGGCGGCCTGGAGGAGTTCGTCGGTGTGAGCGATCTGGGGGAGTAGGGCCTTGGTGTCGCTAGCGTCGCGGAGCGAGTGCAGTGCCCGGATGGTGTTCGGAAGCCACACCATGGGGTTGCGCACGGTGGTTCCGTCGAGGCGGGCGGTGGTGCGTATGCACCAGTGCAGCAGCTCGTCGTATCGTTCCTCGGCCACGCCGCGCAGTTCAGAGTCAATGGTGTCGAGTGTCGCATCGATACCGAGCGTGGCTTTCAAATCGATCAGGGACGCCGTGTTTTGACGCGTCCACAAGAAGCTGGCCGCGAACATCAGTAGCGTCGGTCTACGGGTGGTCTGCAACTGCTGCAGGGTTTTCAAGCTCGACTCGACCGTCATGGCTGCAATAGTGTCTCAGAATCGCCGTCGCCGCCCCAGCTTCGGTCTACTGTTGCATGGACCCGCCCCAACCATGGTCATCAACGAGTACCGAACGGGTTGCCGATCACCAGTGCTGCCAAGAGTCGAACATAGTTTCGATATACTAGCTTGGTGCGGGCCGGTGGGACAGGAATGTCCGGGTGCCTAATTGCTTCGTAACTCAGCGTCCTTTCGTTGAGCTACCCACATCGGCTGGCCATACGCCAACGAGCTGACGCCTGAGGGTGCCTGACACTGCACACGCGGACTGTCTCCACAGAGCGCGGCGCGGTTGACCGGCTGGGGCCAGTCGATGTGGTCAGTTTGAAGTGCGAACCGCCGCCGGGTCTGACCTCCTTTTGTGTGTGCCCGAACCTCGAGTTCCAACAGTGTGCGAGGGCCCAGCGGGTTGGCGTCAGAAATGACTACTGAGATGACGGACCTTCGAGTCCTGCAATTAGGTCGTCGATTGACTCCGACTGGCTCGTGGACCGTGACGCCGGACGAGGAGAGGTACGTGGAAGCATTCTGTGGAATCGATTGGGCCAGCGACCATCACGACATCGCGATCGTCGATGATAAAGGAGCTGTGCTAGCCAAGGAGCGCGTAGCAAACGACGCCGTTGGCTTTGCGCGTCTCCTGGAACTGTTCGCCGACGCTGGCGATACAGCAGACAATTTGATCCCGGTGGCGATCGAGACCGACCACGGCCTGTGGGTCGCGAGCCTGGTCGAGACCGGGCGACAGGTGTACGCCATCAACCCGCTGGCGGCAGCGCGGTACCGGACCAGGCACTCGGTATCGAGAGCGAAAGCGGACATCACCGACGCGATCGCGCTGGCCAACATAGTGCGCACCGACCGCCACGCCCACCGTCCGATCCCGGTCGACACAGAGCTGGCCAAGGCTGTCAGAGTCTTAGCGCGAGCCCAGCAGGACGCGGTGTGGGAACGCTCGGCCATCGGCAACCGCATCGCAGCCCTGCTGGGGGAGTTCTACCCAGCCGCGCTCCAGATGCTGGCGCTACTCATAGGCGGCCTCACTCGGGCCGATGTACGCACTATCTTGCGCCGAGCGTCAACACCTGCGGTAGCGCTGACGTTGACTCCAGTGAAGTTGCGCGGCTTGCTGGTTCGCGCTGGACGTGAGCGCTATATCGCCGAGCATGCCACTGCGTTGCGAGCAATCTTCGCCACGGCGCAGCTACGGCAACCGGAACTCGTTGAAGAAGCGATGGGTATTCATCTGATCGCTTTGCTCGACCAGTACGAAGCAGTCGACCAGGCAGCACGGCGGTTGGCGGAGGCGACGAGTGAACGGTTCGCCGAGCATCCGGACGCCGCAGTCATCGTCAGCTTCCCCGGGTTGTCCGCGGTTTCCGGCGCCCGGCTGCTGGGCGAACTCGGAGACGACCGAAACCGGTTCACTGACGCGCGTGGCCTCAAAGCCTATGCCGGCGCCGCCCCGGTGACCCGTGCCAGCGGCCGCAAGACCGTGGTGACACACCGCCGGATCAAGAACAGGAGACTCGAATCGATCGGATCGAGTTGGACGCTGGCATCGCTGCGGGCCTCGCCCGGTGCCCGCGCCCACTATGACCGACGACGAAGCGTGGGCGACTGGAACCGGGCGGCGCAGCGGAACCTGTACAACAAGTTCCTCGGCCAGCTGTACACCTGCCTTCACACGGGCCAGCTGTATGACGAGGGGCGAGCATTCCCTTCCGAATTGTTGGAGCCGGCCGCCTGATTTCGCCGGGCGGCCTCGTCCCGTGGGTTGGGCCTGACCGAGGCTACGGGCTGGGATGGCACATGGGGCTGCTGGTGACGAGTAGCGGACAGATGGCGGCTTTGCCGATCTTCCAGCTACCTTCGTCGTAGATGAGTGGGATTTCGGCGCGGTAGACGGCTGCGCTTGTCCTGTGGACTTCTACGTTCGCGCGTGCAGACTCGTTCGGTTCGGCCAACGTCGTTGGTGCAATGAACCGGTAGGTTGCTGTTCCCTGGTCTGCGATCTTGGTGAAAACGTCTCGGTCGGCATCGGAGTCCTCCACCAGCGCAATCTTCTCGGCGGCAGACACTTTCGGGGCAACGATGATCTCCATCACCCGGTTCAACGCTGAAGCAGGAGGTGCGGCGGACCCGTTCGCTAACGCATCCTGGTGGTCGGGGCTGAGCAGAGGATCATTCGCTGGCTCATCCGCGCCGCACGCGGCGACGAGAAACGTCGCCGCGATCGATACCCGCCATCCGTATCGCGTTCGACCAGCCATATCGCAACATTCTCACATCTGACGGCACGTGAGGCGGCAAGAGCGATCTCGCCCGAGATTGGGTAGGCAACCAGTGCGTAGACAAGAACTCAACGGCCTCGTCGTCTGAGGATTGAGAGACAACCGGATAAGGCGGTCTATGAAGTCGGTTGCGGTGGTGAGTATGGAGGTGGGTACTCGTCGCCCGGTTGCGGGATCGGGAAGGTCAAAGATGGGGTCTCAGTAGGCGCGGCGCTGGATCTCGGTGCGCCTTGGAGGTTGTCGTTGTGTGCTGCAGAGGCGGCGGCCAGTGGCGGTGAGGAGGGGTCGCGTCCTTGTTGTTCGGTTATTTTGACGTCGCCGTAAATCGGGATGAGGGTGTACCAACCTTCTGACGGCGATGCGTTGGTGGCGAACAGGTACCACTGGCCGCTGTTGAGCGGGCGGTCGCCGCCTAGGGACATGTAAGCGCCGCTGCGGGTTCCGCCTTGTTGGTTGACGATCACGGTGGCCGATACCTCGCCCTTGAGCTGTACCCCCGGTGGTCACGGTGAACTGGGTTTCGGGGAAGCTGCTGCGAGATTTCGAACCAGCGATGTCGTCGACGCGTCCGGTGAACACGTGGGTCGTCTCCGCCATCAGATTTCGTATGTCACTGAAATCCGTGGTGGCGTCGAAGGGTGAGATCAGGGTTGTTGTCGCCGACTCGGTGGGTGCATTGCCCATGTTGACTGTCTTTTTTCCGCAGCCGGATAGGGCCGCGGCTGCGGAGAGCGTCACTACAAGAAGTGCGAGTCCGCGCCGGCCGCCGCAGGACGAAGGGTGGGTGCAGGCACTTGTGCCTGGACTGGGCTGTTTCACGGTCTCGTCAGGCATCACGAGGATCGCGCGTTGAGGCGTGTGCCGACCGTTCGTGAATCGGGTCTGGATGCGCTCATGGCACCACCGTCTCACACCGGCACGACCGCAGGAAGTGGCCTTTGACTACTCCCGGATAGTTTCCGGATTTGACGACTTAGCAACCTGAGATGTCTCTGTGTCTGTCAAGGGCGAGAATGTTCGAACCTGCCCCTGTCAGGTTCGACGGTGGGTGGATGAGACCCGTATGAACAGAGGCCAGCCGGCCGATGCGCATATTAGACTCGGTGGCCGATATCGGTTTCGTCATTAGCTAGTGTGCGGGGAGTGGTCGTTGAATGCGGGAGTTTCAGCGCAGTGCGGTGCGGCTGCATATTCTGCATCACGCTGCTGAGGGGGAGATTCACGGCGCGTGGATGACCGAGGAGCTCGCCAGTCACGGATATGAGATCAGCCCGGGCACGTTGTATCCGACGCTGCATCGGTTGGAAGCTGACGGGCTGCTGACGTCAGTGCAGCGGGTGGTCGATGGCCGGACCAGGCGGGTGTATCGGGCCACTCTGGCAGGAGAAGCCGCGTTGGCGGAGGACAAGAAGTCGCTGGCAGAACTGGCTCGTGAGGTACTCGGCACCGAACGTAGTTGACATGCCATCAGTGTCCGAGGCGGCGGGCGAGAATGTTGTGTGCTGCGTATGCGAGTGCGCCGAACGCGAGGACGACAGTACCTGCGAGAACAGATGATGCCGGGAGTGAGAAGGCGAGCACCACGCAGCCAGCCGCGCCGGCGATCGGAATGATGCGCACCGGTCGGCCTTCGGTCTCGGTCAATGTCCACGCTGCGGCATTGGCAATCAGGTAGTAGACGAGGACAGCGAACGAGGAGAAGCCGATGACCTGGCGGACGTCTGTGGTTGCGGCCAAGGTTGCCACGACGACTCCGACGGCGAGTTCAGCACGATGAGGGACTTTAAACTTCGGATGTACAGCGGCTAGGCCATGAGGCAGGTGCCGGTCTTTGGCCATGGCGAAGGTAGTTCTGGAGACCCCGAGCAGCAGAGCCAGCATCGAACCGAGGGCGGCGACGACGGCACCGATTTGTACGACTGGTTCCAGTCCGCTGGCGCCCGCGGCGACGACGGCGTCGGTCAGCGGTGCCTCTGAGGCACCCAGGCCGATGCTGCCCAGAACACTCAACGCCGCGACCGCGACCGCGGCGTAGACGAACAACGTGATCCCCAGGGCGATCGGAATGGCCCGAGGGATCGTTTTTGCCGGATCGCGGACTTCTTCACCGAGGGTGGCGATGCGTGCGTACCCGGCAAAGGCAAAGAACAGCAACCCCGCGGCCTGCAGGACTCCACTCACCGATCCATCGGTGCCACCTAGAACTCTGTCGGCCTGTGCCGCATCGGAGGTGATCGTGGCTACGCCCACCGCTGCCAGCACGGCCAGCACGACTGTCACAATTGCTCGGGTCGCCCACGCGGACTTTTGCACTCCGAAGTAGTTGACGACTGTCAGTGCGACGACTGCTCCGGCGGCGACCGCGTGCGCGTGCTGAGGCCATGCGTAGAAACCGACCGTCAGCGCCATCGCCGAGCAGGACGCAATTTTGCCGACAACAAATCCCCATCCCGCCAGGTAGCCCCAAAATTCACCGAGACGTTCGCGACCGTAGATGTAGGTCCCCCCGGAGACCGGATACCGGGCCGCGAGCCGTGCTGAGGAGGTCGCGTTGCAATAGGCAACAAGGGCCGCAACCGCTAAGCCCACTAACAACCCAGTTCCCGACCCGGCCGCTTCCGCGGCAGGCGCCAGAGCGATGAAGATTCCCGCTCCGATCATCGATCCCAAACCGATTGACACTGCGTCGAATACACCGATACGACGGCTCAGCGACCTTTCGGGCACGGCCGAGTTGGTACTCACCGATGGAACCTCTCAGGGACTTGGCAACGTCAGAGTGCTAACGGTATCCGATATCGGTCGTCGATATCAATGCGCGCTTTGTGTTCCGAGCGCACTGAGCATCACTTGGCATCGTGGGGGGGCGAAGATTTGGTATGACCGCCAGGGCGTGGGCAGGAGTCGTCTCGAAACAGGACGCGCCCGACCGTTTCTCGCTACTTCGTTGGCGTCCGCCCAGGCGATCTTCAACGGGTACGTTCCGAGACGGACGAGATGCCGGTGTCGGCGATAGGCCGCAGCCGAAGATTGTTCGTCAACGTAGAACCGTAGTCAGCCAGCGCGATGTCAGTGCGATGCGGCTGATGGTCTCGACCGGCTGGCGCGCCGCGCGGCGATGGGTTCAGTTGTAGGCCGTCGACTGGAGCCTGGGCGCTGACTAATCGTCCAGGGAGGTCGGCAGCGATGTGGCCAATCCGCCCAATTGTTCTTGGGCGCGACGCTCGACGAGAAGGGGTACGAAGTCTCGGATTGGCTGCCCATCGAATCGTCGGTAAGCGTCGTCGACGACACTGGCCACGGTGTCGGCAGGTTTGTCTGCGTGCCGCACGGCCAAAGCTTCGGCAACCATCGCGATATTCTGCTGCTCGTCTTGCTGCTGCTTATCGGTGTGGGTGCTCATTCGTCGACGGTACGCACAGATTGGGCGCTCCTCGGGGTTGTTCACGTTCTGTATGGTTTCCGTTGTCCCGCCGTTCATCTAGAGGACAGCGATGGGTATCAAGACTTAGGGTGATGCCATGGCATCCTCTCGCCCCGACGTCGCCGACGTGGAGCAGGCCCGCTATCTGGCGGCAGAGTTGGAGCGTTGGGTCGACCGACTCGCCGAAGATGTGGAGCGAGAGTCGGCGACCAGCGTGATCGCGGCCAAGAGGGCCGAACTCTACGATGTTCAGCGTCAGCTCAAAGCGCTGCGCGAGACCTTCCCGCAAGCGTTTCGGACGCGGTGACCACCCAACGGCCCCACCCGACTCGTTCAACGTGGAGCGTAGGCGCTGGCTAACCGGTGCTGACAGGTTGCTCGCAGCGCCGCCAGCGTCGCCTCATCAAGTCCGGTTGCTAGCGACCGAGTGGTCAACAGGGTTGACAAACGGGTGAAGTAGTCCTGGTCGGTAAGGCCGAACTCGACCAGAATATCTCCTGGCTCACCGCCACCGTAGGGGCACCAGCGCACCGCGAACTCAAGCATGCTCGTCTGCTCGCTTGTTAGGCCCTGAACGGTCACGGTAGTCAATTGTGCACTGCACCAGCGATGTCGGGAAGCCATCATGCTTGCGGGTGTGTCCTTCGCGCGAGGGCGTCGCGAGCCAGGGGCAAGGGTTAGCGGCAGCAGGTTGGGTCGAGGACCTGGCGCAACGCTTGCAGGGCGTCGGTGTGGGCGCGGTAGAAGACGTTCATGCCTCGGCGCTCGGGGTGGACCATGCCTGCCTTCTTGAGCTGGCCGAGGTGGTGACTGACGGTCGGTTCAGAGAGCCCGACGGCGGCCGCCAGGTCGCAAGTGCAGACTTCGCCGGCGTCGTCGGTGAGCAGGATCGACATCAACTTGATTCGAACCGGATCGGCCAGTGCCTTGAGTCGCAGCGCCACCTGCAGGGCCGCGTCGTCGTCCATCGGGGAGGCCGAGACCGGTGCGCAGCAGATGGGTGCGGTCATGTCGATCACCGGCAACGTCTTGGGCATGACTCGAATCTTACTCACGGTATTGACATATGTCGAAGAGGTCGGCACTCTGGGTGCTGACGGTAGTTCGATGTATGTCTCACAGGTGGAGGTAGTTGTGTCCCGTATGCAGTTGGCGCTCAATGTCGACGATCTTGATCAGGCGGTCGAGTTCTATTCGAAGTTGTTCAATGTTGCTCCGGCTAAACGCAAGCCGGGCTATGCGAACTTTGCCGTGGCCGAGCCGCCCCTGAAACTGGTGTTGTTGGAGAACCCGGGCCAGGGCGGCACCATCAACCATCTCGGGGTTGAAGTGGAGTCCAGCGACACCGTGCATTCGGAGATCGCCCGGCTCAGCGGCGAGGGGCTGTTCACCGAAGAAGAGATCAACGCGACGTGTTGCTTCGCCACCCAGGACAAAGTGTGGGTGACCGGACCGGCCGGGGAAAAGTGGGAGGTTTACACCGTGCTCGCTGATTCCGAGACGTTCGGCACCACCCCGAAGTTGTTGGAAAACAATCATTCTCCGGCCGAGGAGTCGGCGTCCGCGTGCTGCGGGACCGCAGAATCTGCGCCGTCGGTCGACGCTGCTGCCCGCTAGGGGCACTGGTACGAGAGCAACTGTGGCGGGCACCTGTGGGGGTGCCCGCCACAGGTATGTGTCCTGGCGGTT
>NZ_QJSP01000027.1 GCF_003217475.1 Williamsia limnetica
GTGATCACCAAAATCCTGCTCGACAACCACGCTGTGCCCCTGCAGGTGGGGCGTGAGTTCCGGACGGTCACACCCGCCATCCGCAAAGCACTGATCGCGCGGGACAAAGGCTGTGCGTTCCCCGGCTGCGGGTGCCCCGCCGGATGGACCGACGCCCATCACATCACGTTCTGGAGTCACGGCGGTGAGACCAGTCTGGCCAACACCGTCCTGTTGTGCAGGCGGCATCACAACTACATTCACCACAAAGGCTGGACCGTGTTCCTCGGACACGACGGACATCCCTGGTTCATCGCGCCCGGGAAGACCGAACCAATGCGCTCCCATGCCAGACGCACCCTGACCAACGAACCACTCGCCGCCTAAGTCCCGCCGATCGATCGAGGCCGCCACAAGTTTACGAGAAGCTCCACACGACGACGCAGTCCGAAGTTACTACCGCAGCACCGGATGACACCGGCGCGGCTCGAACATTGACAACTCCATAGTGTGAGCCCCCTTGATGCCGTCAGTGTGGCGATGTTTCGATCAGGTCGATGACTAGGGTGGAGGACATGACTCGAATCGGTGATTCAACCCTTGACGTCTATCCACTCAACCTCGGCGGCAATACGTTCGGCTGGACCAGCGACGCCGAAACGTCGTTCACGGTCCTCGACGACTTCGTCTCGGCAGGAGGCAACTTCGTCGATACGTCCGACAGTTACATGGCGTCGATTCCGGGCAACACGGGCGGTGAGTCCGAAACCATCCTCGGGCAGTGGTTCAGTAAATCCGGGCGGCGGGATGACGTCGTGCTCGCCACGAAGGTCAGCAGACACCCCGAGTTCCTCGGCCTGGCACCCGACAACATCGCCCGCGCTGCCGAGGCCTCGCTGCGACGGCTGCAGACCGACCGAATCGACCTGTACTACGCGCACTACGACGATCCGGACGTTCCGCTCGTCGAGACGCTCGGTGCATTCGACGCGCTGGTGAAGGCCGGAAAAGTGCGGTACCTCGGTATTTCGAACTACTCGCCGGAACGGATCGCGGAGTGGATCGCGACCGCCGAGGCCAACGGCTTCGCGAAGCCCGTTGCCCTGCAGCCTCACTACAGCTTGGTGGCGCGTGAACCCTTCGAGGCGCAGCTGCGGCCGCTCGCCGAGGAACACAGTCTCGGTGTGATGCCGTATTGGGCTTTGGCCAGTGGTTTCCTGACCGGTAAGTACCGCACCCAGGAAGACGTGGACGCTGCTGCCCGAAGCAAGATCGTCGATCGCTACTTCAGCACCGAAGGACTCGCGGTCGTGGACGTACTCGCCGACATCGCCGAGGCACACGAGGTTGCCATCGCCACCGTCGCGATCGCCTGGACCCGACAGCAACCGACGATCGTGGCCCCGATCGTGAGCGCGCGTGTCCCGGATCAGCTCGGCGCGCTGCTGGCGTCGGTGGACGTGAGGCTTTCGGCTGAAGAACTGGAACGGCTGGATGTCGTCTCCGCCGACGTCGCGGCCGCCGGCTGATGAAGCACGTGGTCACCGGGATTGCCGAGGACGGCAGTTCTTTCCTCGAGTCGGTCACGGTCTACGACGGGCCGGTCACCGAGTCGGCGTCGACGGGGGTCTACGAGCACTCGTCCGCACCGGACATCACCCGTCCCGCGACCGGCATCCATCTCGACCTCGCACCTGATCCGGGGTCGGTCTCGTGGCGTCTCGTCGAGTTCTGGCCGGGTAGAGACATTCCTTTCCACCACACCGACAGTGTCGACGTCACGGTGGTGGCGCACGGAACGGTAGATTTTGCCGTCGACTCGGAGACCATCGGCCTCGACGTGGGTGACGTCGTCGTGGTCAACGGCGCCGGCCACAGCTGGAAGACGGAGTCGGGTTGCCGGTTGCTCGTAGGAATGGTGGGCGGTAGGGCAGAGCCGCCCGAGTAGTCGCGGCTCAGATTCGCGAACGCCGGATCGACTGAATGGCCTGCCGCGACATGGCCGCAGATGCATTCACGACCCGGTCGCCGTAGCGATCAAGGACCAGTGCCTGGGTCGCAGCGAGGTGCGCGCGGGCCAAGCGTTCGGCCTCGTCGGCGCGGCCCGCCGCGATCTCCTCGACCAGTCGGCGATGAGCCCGAACCGCTTCTTCGGCCTCGATTTCGGACGGGTACTCGCCGTGACGGGTCCGGGCTTCGGCCCAGGCCTCTTCCTGCGCCGACCACAACGCGACATAGCTCCCGACCGCGTACCGGATGGTCACGTTCGGGGTGAAAGAGACGACCAGATCATGGAAGTCGCGGGCGCTGTGGGTGAACTCGACGCCGTTGCCGACGAAGCCGACGGAGGCATCGATGGCGGCGGTCAGGGCGGGTACGACCACCTCGGCACGGTCGTCGCGGCGGGCGCACTCGGCGGCGCACGTTGGCTCCAGCATCTGAAGGCCCGCGGCGAGATCCCGGAGTGTCACGCGGGCGGCTTGCAGGGAAAGTCCGAGATGGTAGGCCGCTGACGTCTCGTCGGGGCGGTGCACGTCCGCGCCGCCGATGTTCCCTCGACGGACCGTGACCAGCCCCTCGGTCTCCAGGATCCGCAGAGCTTCACGGATAGAGGGATAGCTGACGCCGAAGTCTTTGACCAGCTGTTCCTGGGTGGGCAACCGGTAATCTTCGACGTCGAGGATTGCGTCGCGGATCTCTGCGGCGACTGTCTCGGCAATGCGGCGTTGCGGAACCCGCCCATTTCTGACCGTCGTCACTCAGACCGCATTTCACTCATGACGGGGAGTTTAAACTACTCGGCCTCGCGCGACCATACAAGTGTTTCTATCCTATCAATGATTGAAGTAATGTGATCCCCATGGACTTCACGATGGGTGAGGCGGCAACCCGACTGCGCGGACAGCTGCGCGAATTACTGCGGGCGCGAATCCCTGCGGATTTCCGGGGCGCGTTCACCGACGACCCGGTCGACCTCGACATTGCGCAGCGATTCTGCCGGTACCTGGCCGCCCAGGGATTGCTGTGTTTGGCCTGGCCCGAGGAGTTCGGTGGACGTGATGCCTCCGTATGGGAGCAGACGGTGGTCCGCGAGGAGATGTGGGCTCACCACGAACCACGCGGCGCCCAGTACATGGGGGTGAACTGGGTGGGACCGACGATCATGCGGCACGGCACCTCGGAGCAGCAACGGGACCACCTGCCGCCCATATCCCGGGGCGAAGTGATTTGGTGCCAGGGCTTTTCCGAACCGGGATCGGGCTCCGACCTGGCCTCCCTTCGCACCGCAGCTCGGCGCAGTGGCGATGGTTGGCGCATCTCGGGACAGAAGATCTGGACCTCCTACGCCACGATGGCGCAATGGTGCTTCTTGCTCGCCCGGACGTCGACGGGCGACCGTAAGCAGCAGGGGCTCACCGTGTTCCTGGTGCCGATGTCGGATCCGGCAATCGAGGTGCGTCCCATTCGCGCGATGTTGGGCCCTCATCACCTCAACGAAGTGTTCTTCAACGATCTCGAGGTCACGCAAGCGCATGTCCTCGGCACAGTCGGGGAGGGCTGGAAGGTGGTCCAAGAGGTGCTCGCCTTCGAGCGTGTGGGCATCGCCCGGTACGCCCGGTGTGAACGTCTGCTGCAGACAGCCCCGGGCGTGCTCGGTGACGACTGGGACGACCTTCCCGCCGAGTTGCGCGGCCGCTGGACCCGGATGCTGGTGCATTGCCGGCGTGCACGACTGCTGGCCTACCGGGTCGTGGCGATGCAGAGCGAAGGGCGGGTACAGCCTTCCGACGCCGCGCTGTACCGGATAGCCGTGACCACACTCGATCAGCACAGCGCCGAGGTCCTCACCGAGATCGCCTCGTACGCAACCTCATCAAACGAAGACGCCGAACGTTTCCGGCTGGACGTCCGAGATCACTGGAATTACTCTCAGGCCGCCACCGTCGCGTCGGGCAGCATCGAGATGCAGCGAATCCTGTTGGCCCGTACCCTGCTCCCGGCGGCCTCGTGAACATCGAGTTGAGCGCAGAGGCTACAGAATACGGCGCAGCGGCCCTGCGGGCATTCGAGTCTGCGGGCGGCGGGGCGCTGATCGAATCCGCGGAACGCGACCCCGCCGGACGCGTCAGCTTGGTCGCGCCGGTCTTCGACGGGCTCGGCGCATGGGACCTGGAGCCCCGCAAGAACGGCGACGAGCTGGAGGCCGCAGCAGCACTGTGTCGCAGCGCAGGATTCTGGGCGGTGCCCTATCCGGTTGCCGAACGGTTGTCCCGGCCCACCGACCTCGACGTCGACGGGCTGTTGGTGGTCGCCGATCACAACCCGACGGCAGCCGTGTCGGATCTCGATCTGCGCTGGGCGGCAGTCACGCTGACCGGTCAGCGATCTGTTGCGACAGCACGCTCGACGAGCGAGTCGCCGCGTACGTCCGCGTTTGTCACACCCTTGAGCCTCGCGGCGCTCGACGCCGGCGGTGCCGCCGATGTCGCGCTCGGGCTGGTGCTGCCGTGCTGGACTCTGCTCGGAATGCTGGACCGTGCAATGGCACTCACCCGCGCCCACGTCTTGTTGCGAGAGCAGTTCGGTGGTCCCCTCGCGCAGCTGCAGGGTGTGCAATTCCAGCTCACCGACGCGGAGGTCGAACGCAGCGGGGTAGAGATCCTCGCAAAGCACGCGTTGTGGAGTATCGAGTCCGGACACACCGACGCCGTCGACGATGCACTCGCGCTACGGTTGGCGGCAATCGAGGCCGCAGACGTGGTTTTCCGAGTCGCGCATCAGTTGCACGGGGCGACGGGCTTTTGCGACGAGACCACTCTGTCCTGGATCTCTCGCTACAGCCTCCCGTTACGGAGGTTGCCGCTCGGCTTGTCGGCGACCGGCGCAGCGCTGACCGAACGTCTCGGACGGCGCGGACTGAGCGGACTGTTCAACGACGAGGCGGTCGCCCCGTGACGTACGACCTGCCGCCCGAGTTGATCGTCGAGTCCGACGGACCGGTGCGGACCGTGGTGATCAACCGGCCGGACGATCTCAACGCCGTCAACAAGGATCTGCACTGGGCGCTCGCCAATGTCTGGCGCCAACTCGCCGCCGATCGGGACGCAGCGGTGGTCGTGCTCACCGGCGCAGGCCGGGCCTTCAGCGCAGGTGGCGACCTGGACTGGATCACCTCGTTCCTCGACGACCCCGTGGCGCGGGACGAGAGCGTGCGCGAGGGTGCGGAAATCATCGAGGAGATGCTTCGGTTTCCGCTGCCGGTCATCGCTGCCGTGAACGGCCCGGCGGTCGGACTGGGTTGCAGTATGGCGGTGTTGTGCGACGTGGTGCTGATGTCGGAGAAGGCGTACTTCGCCGATCCGCACGTGGCTGTCGGCCTCGTCGCCGGCGACGGTGGGGCGGCCTTCTGGCCGCTGCTCACACCGATCCTTCGGTCGCGCGAATACCTCTACACCGGAGACAGGATTCCTGCGGCGGTTGCCGTCGAACTCGGCCTGGCCACCCGCACCACCACACCTGACGATCTGTTGTCGACCGCACACGTATTGGCCGGTAGGTTCGCGGCGCAACCGCCCGAGGCGCTGCGGAGTACCAAACGCATCGTCAACATGTATCTCTCCCAGGCGCTGTCCGGGCCCTTGCAGGCTGGTTTCGCCGCAGAGGTCGCGACGATGCAATCGGCTGTGCACAGGGAGCGGCTGCTGGCTCTGGGTCGTAAGGCGGCCGGTCGATGACGACTCAGGTACGGGAGCACTTCCGCGCCGACGTCCGAGAGTGGTGCAGGACGCATGTGCCCGCCGACTGGCGCCGAGAGCAGACCGGCGTCGACGACGCCACGTTCGTGGCGTTCCAGCAGTGGTGGTTCGCCGAACTGCATGCGGCGGGATATGCGGTGCCGCACTGGCCTGCGGAGTGGGGTGGGGGACTGTCGGTCGCAGAACAGGTGGTGCTCTACCAGGAATTGGCCGCCCACGACGCGCCCCGCCTGGTGCTGCCTTTCGTGTCGATCCACCACGCGGCGTCGACATTGTTCGCCGCCGGCACCGATGAGCAGCGGCAGCGCCATCTGCCGGCGATCCTCGGCGGCGAGATCTGGTGTCAGGGTTTTTCAGAGCCCGGCGCGGGCTCCGACATGGCAGCGTTGACGACCTCCGCTCGCAAGGTCGACGACACCTATGTCGTCAACGGTCAAAAGCTGTGGGCCAGTGGGGCAGCACACGCCGACTGGTGCTTGCTGCTGGCGCGCACCGACCCTGAAGCCCCGAAACGTCGCGGTATCTCCTACTTCCTGATGGACATGCGTACCCCCGGCGTGGAGGTCCGCCCGATCCGGCAGGCGACCGGCGAATCCCACTTCTGCGAGATCTTCCTCAGCGACGTGGTGATCCCGGCCGAGAACCTGGTCGGACCCGAGAACGAAGGGTGGCGGGTCGCCCAGGAAACGCTCGGCGCCGAACGCGGGATGACCATGCTCGAACTGGCGGAACGTCTGGGCCACGCGGGTTTTCGCTGGCTGGTCGACCTCTGCGGGCGAGCCGGGGCTGACGGAACACGGCCGCGCGACAATGCGATGGTCGCAGATCGACTTGCCTGTCTGGAGACCGAACTCACGGGCCTGCGTGCTCTGTGTGCGGCGTTCGTCGCTGACGACAACCCCGGCCCGGCCGATGCGTCAATCGTGAAGCTGTACTACAGCGAACTACTCCAGCGCATGACCGACTTCGGTGCGGACGTGGCAGGCCTCGGCGGTCAGACCGGGCTGCGCAAGCCGATGTCGAGCGGATGGGAGTCGGGGAGTTGGGTGCTCGACTTCATCGGGTCCTGGGAATGGACGATCCCCGGCGGGACCAGCGAGATCCAACGCACCATCATCGGGGAACGAGGCCTCGGCCTTCCCCGCGAGCCGCAGGTGACGAAATGACCACTACTGGTGTTGAATTCGCTGATCTCCACAATGAGTTGACCGCGGTCGCCCGTGAACTGCTCGCCGCTGCCCCGCGAGACGAGAACGTCGACTGGGCCCTGATCACCCGATCGGGCTGGACGGGGCTGGAGGTGCCGGAGACGCTCGGGGGCGCCGGCGCGACGTTCGCCGAGGTGGCGGTGATCCTGAGAGAGATCGGACGGGCAGTGGCCCGCGGCCCCTACCCTGCGGTCGCCGGCATCGCGGTCGGTGCGCTCGGACTGCTCGAACCGAGTGCGCGCCGCGACCACCTACTCGCTGCCACCGCGTCCGGGGACAAGGCGCCGGTGGTGGCGATGTCCGGTGAAAGTCTGTTGCCGAACAGCTTTCGGATCGTCGAATCAACCCTCGGTCTGAAATTGACCGGTTCAATCGACTTCGTGCTCGACGCTCCCGGGGCCGATCGGCTGCTCATTCCTGCGGTCGGGCAGGACGGATTCGCGATCATCGTCGATGTGGACACGCGCACCCCCGGCCTGCGTGTGGACGAGCAGCCGGTGGTGGACGCGACCCGATCCTTCGGCAGGGTGGCCGTCGGCGACGTGCTGGTGTCGCCCGACTCCGTGCTGAGATTCCATCCAGACCCCGAACACTCACTGCAGCGCCTCTATGACAGAGCCGGCGTTTCCGTCGCGCTCGACAGTCTCGGGCTGAGCGAAGCGATGCTGGACGCCACCGTCGCCTACGTCGGTACGCGCGAGCAGTTCGGACGCAGGATCGGGTCATTCCAAGCGGTCAAGCATGCCTGCGCCGACATGCTCGTCCAGATCACGATCGCCCGGACACTGGTCGCCGCGGCAGTGGAGGCACTCTGTCATCCAGATACCGAGTCCGGTGTCGCCGCCTCCATGGCGAAAGCGTTCACCACCGTCATGGCGGTCGAGGTCGCGGGGAAGGCGATGCAGCTCCACGGCGGTATGGGATACACCTGGGAAGGTGGCATCCACGTTCATCTCAAGCGTGCGATTCTCAATCGGTCACTCTTCGGTTCACCTGCGGCACATCGCAGGAGGATCGCCGAACGGTACTGAGAGAAGCTCACGCCAATTTCTCGGCTGCCAGAGCCTTGATGTCGTTGGTCTTGATCTTCGCGCTGCCGGTCAGCTTGATGTCGCTCTCGTCGAAGAAGACGACCTCACGCGGGACCTTGTAGCTGGCGAGTTGCCTCTTCACGAAGGCGCGGATGCCTTCGGCGTCGAGATCGGCGCCGACGTGCGGCACGATGCAGGCCACGACCACTTCGCCGAGGGTTTCGTGTGGAAGTCCGACGGTTCGCGTCACTTTGACCCCCGGATGGGACACCAGCACCTCGTCGACCTCCTGAGGAGAGACGTTGGCACCGCCGGTTTTGATGATGTCGGTGAGACGGCCTTCCCAGAAGAGCCTGCCCGCGTCGTCGAGATACCCGCCGTCGCCGGTGGGGAAGAACCCCTCGTCGTCGACGGTCTCGCTCAGCGGGGTGCCGAGGTAGCCGAGCATCAGGGTGGGGCCTTTGACACAGATCTCGCCGCGCCCGCCCAAGGGGAGGGTGTCGCCGGTCAACGTGTCGACAACTTTGAATGTCACGCCGGGAAGAGGAGTGCCGCTGCTGCCGCCGGCCTCTTCTTCGGTGGTGTCGGCGGGGAAGATCGATGAGATGGTGAAGGTCTCGGTGTTCCCGTAGGCGTAGCCGGGTTCGATCCAGTCCGCGGTGACGGAGGGGTGGCGAGCCACCGGAGTGCGGTGGTCGACGAACCGCAGACTGCTCAGATCCGCGGTGCCCCAGTTCGGGGCGGATTCGAACTGTGCCCACTGGTGCGGCCAGGCGAACGGGAAGTTGACCTTCTCGGTTTCGATGAGATCGAGTGCCTCGACCGGGTCGAAGGTCCTCTGCAACACGAGAGATCCACCGCTGGAGAGCGTGTTGCCCAGCGCCATCGCGAAGTTTCCTGACCAGAAGAACCCGTTGGCGCTCCAGCAGCGGATGTTGTCATCGGGTCCGAAATGGTACAGCTGCCGGAAACGCCACAGCTGGATGGCAACTCCGCGGTGTGCGCTGAGAATGCCCTTCGGCTTGCTCGTGGATCCGGAGGAGAAAAAGATCACGGCGGTGTCGCTCGGCTTGGTCGTGATTGCGGTTGCCTCGATCAGATCCCGCGGTTCGGATGCGCCGCGGGCAAGGAAGATATCCCAGGTCTCGATTCCGCTCGGCCCGTTCTCACCACCGCCGACCATCGCGAGGTGACGCAGAAACGGATACTTCGCGGACCGCAGGGAGCCGGGGTCGACCGAGGTGAGCTGTGGTTCGAGGTCGGTCAGGACCGACGAGAAGTCGGTCTGCAGAATCTGCCGGTCGAAGAGCAGCACCGAGATCTCGGACACCCCGATGAGGTGGTCGAGTTCGGCCGGTGTGGAGAAGGTGCTCAGGGTGACCGCGACCCCTCCGGCCAGCGACGTCCCGAAGACCGCCGAGATCCATTCGGGGCGGTTGGTCATCAGCACGCCCACCCGGCCGTCCTTGCCGATTCCGGCTGCCCGTAGTGCCTGCGCGACCTCGACCGCACGCTCCCACAGTTCGGCGTACGTCCAGCGGACGACGCCGTCCTCCGTGTGGAAGACGAGGGCTTCGCGCTCACCGTAGAGCGCGGTCACCTCACGGAGGAAGCCGGGCATCGTCAGTGTGCCGAGGCCGGGCTCTTCGTCGAGCGGTGGACCCGAGACGATCGACAGAGGTCGCACTGAGGAATCAACGGTGGGTGTGCTCATGACTCGACCTCTTCCGGTGCCGCTCGATGGGTGGTGACTAGACGGGCAGTTCGACCTCGGCGGTGCACGTCACCAGCGTGGTGCCGTCCTGACTGGTGAGCTTCAGCTTGATCTGGACGAGAGGTACGCCCCAGTCGGAGTCGGCCTGCTTGTCGACGACCTCGGCGTCGAAGTACGTGACGTCGCCTTCGAATGCGGGCCCGCGGAAGTCGGCCTTGGTGTGCCGGACCATGCCTTCGTGACCGGCCCAGTTCGCGAGGTAGTCGGTGCACCAGGCGCCCATGGTCGCGCCGTATCCGTAGGCCCGGGCCATGCCCACCTCACCGGCCTTGTCGGCGTCTATGTGCCCGCGTGAGGGCCCGACGTACAGACCGTCGCGCAGGCGGGGGTCGATCATCGCGCCTTCCTCGTCGAACCCGAAACCCTCACTCCAGCCCGGATCCTGGTAGACCCAGGGGTCGTTGACGCCTTCGGGGGCGACCCACTCGAAGGTGCCCCAGATGTTGAACAGGAAGGCGCGATACTCGGTGGTGAAGCTTGCGATGGTGTGGGGTCCGATGACGCGGCGATGCAGGGTGTCGCCGACCTCGACCTCGCCGAAACGCGGCGAGATCCCGAGCCGGTTCGACAGCAGCCACGAGTGACGGAGCTTGTCGACCTCGGCGAGCTCGTCGGCGGTCCACTTCTTGGTGGCGCCGATCTGGTCGTCGTACATGCCGCGCTTGTTCGCCTCTGCGGAGAGGTACCGGATGGCGGTCGAGCGTTCTCGGGCGACGAGGGCTCCGTGCTGATTCTTGTGCGTCGTGTCGCCGCGCGAGAACATCGTAGGACCAGCGAACTTGGTGTCGGCGACCTTGTAGTCGTGAAAGCGGCGCTCCTGGAACAGTTTGTCGCCCGGGCGCACGGGGGTGCCGTAGAACCACCACTCCTCACCGCCGAAGATCAGGTGACTGTTGGGGATGTGTCCCACACACGCCGGTGCCGCGCCGTGTCCGTAGTCCAGGGCGACCGCGATGGACTGGGGGGCGATGAGACCGCCGAACTTGGACTCTCGTGCGAACTTCTCATCCCAGTGCATGGGGTTCGGATTGTCCATGGCCATCGCCCAGCGCCGGATGTCGGAGGTGCTGCACGGATCCCACAGTTGCCCGCCGCCGATGGGTTTGCCGACTCGATGGTCGACATCAGAGAGGTCGAGTTCGACGGTGTCAGGTTCGGTTGCATGTGTCGTCATGTGTTCTCCCGCTTATCTGTTGACGTCGACGACGATGCGACCGCGCACCGTGCCTTCGATGAGTCTGGTGGCTGCATCGATGGACTCTGCCAGCGTGATCTCCTCCGCGATGGCGTCGATCGCACCCGGGTCGAGGTCTCGGGCGAGCCGCTCCCATGCTTTCTGACGTTTCTCGAGCGGAGCCATCACGCTGTCGATGCCGAGCAGGGTGACACCACGCAGGATGAACGGTGCGACCGTTGCCGGGAAGTCCATGCCCTGGGCGAGACCGCAGGCTGCGACCGCGCCGCCGTACTTCGTCTGCGCGCAGGAGTTCGCGAGGGTGTGACTGCCGACGGAGTCGACAACGCCTGCCCATCGTTCCTTCTGCATCGCCTTGCCCTTCTCGGAGAGCTCGGCGCGATCGACGACAGAACTTGCGCCGAGCTGTTCGAGATAGTCTGATTCCGAGGTCTTTCCGGTGGATGCTGCGACGGTGAAGCCGGCCTTCTTCAGCAGAGCGACGGCAAAACTGCCGACCCCGCCGGTCGCGCCGGTCACCAGGATCTCGCCCTGGTCGGGCAGGACTCCGAAGTTCAGGAGGGCGTCGACGCAGAGGCCGGCGGTGTATCCGGCAGTGCCGATCGCCATGGCCTGTCGGGTGGTGAACTCCGGGGGCAAGGGTACGAGCCAGTCGCCTTTGACTCGCGCCTGCTGAGCGAAACCGCCCCAATGGTTTTCGCCGACGCCCCAGCCGTTGAGGACCACGCGGTCACCTTCGGACCAGTCGGCGTGGGCGCTGCGGGTGACCGTACCGGCGAGGTCGATGCCGGGCACCATCGGGAATTTGCGTACCACCGGAGACGCGCCGGTGATGGCAAGTGCGTCTTTGTAATTGAGGGACGAGTAGTCGACGGCGATGTCGACATCCCCCTCGGGCAGGTCTGTTCTGGCCAGGTTTGCGAGCGTAACCGATTGGCCCGCTTCGGCTTTCTCGATGACAACAGCAGAGAACATCGTGTGTCATTCCTTTCCGGGCCGAGGTGGTGACCACGCAGTGTGGCCGACATTACGTCAATCCTAGTAAGGATTGCAATACTTGCTACCGTGTGGTCCACCCCCCATCGACGACGATGGTTTGGCCGGTGACATAGTTTCCCGCGTCGCCTGCCAGCCACAGCACGGCACCCACGATGTCTTGTGCCGAGCCCTCTTTGGGCAGTGGTGTGTTCCGGCGCAGGTAGGCGGCGGCCCGTTCGCTGTCGTAGAGTGGGCCGGTGATCTCGCTCCGAAAGAATCCCGGAGCGACTGTGTTCACGCGGATCGAGTGACGTGCCCACTGGACCGCGAGTTCGGCCGTGAGGCCGGACAGCCCGGCTTTACTCGCCGCGTACGACGCCTGAGGAATTCCGGGTATGCCGACCCGCCCGCTGATGGACGAGATGTTGACGATCGAACCGCGGCCGGCCGCGACCATGTGTGGAAATGCGCCCTGCGCGAGCAGGAATGGTGCAATCAGGTTGAGGCCCAACGTCTGCTCGATGGCGCTGCGTGGTTCTGCCTCGGCTTTCTCCTCGGTGAACATACTGCCTGCGGCGTTGATCAGGATTTCTGGTGGACCGAGGGCGTCGACGACGGCGGGTATCACCGAATCGGCCTGTTCGAGATCGGAGAGGTCGCGTGCAATGGCGACTCCATCGATGCGCTGGGCGACATCCGCGAGTCTGTCGGCGCGGCGGGCGACGACCGCCACGCGGGCGCCCGCCGACGCCAGTGTTTCTGCGATCGCCACACCGAGCCCAGACGAGGCGCCGGTGATCACGGCCACGCGGCCGTCTAGATCGAACATGTCGCTGCTCATGTGTCGACCTGCAGCAATTTGCGTTGTGCGTCAACGTATTCCGCGAGGCCGGGCCGTTGCACCTTCCCCATGGCGTTGACCGGCAGTTTCGCCACCTGCGTCCAGCTCTCCGGTACCTTGTACGGCGACAGTTCGCGTCGGCACAGGGCGTCGAGTGTTCCGATGTCGAGTTGGACCGGACTCTCGAAGGCTGCCGCCACCCGCTGACCCAGTCTGTCGTCTGCGACGGGGTAAACGGCAACACGGGCCACGTCGGGGTGGGTCGTGATCACTCGTTCGACCTCGAGCGGGTAGATGTTGGCGCCGCCCCTGATGATGACGAGTTTCTTGCGGTCCAGGACGGTCAGCCACCCGTCGGCGTCGACCGTTCCGACGTCGCCCGTGGCAAACGCGCCTGATTCTGCTTGCAATACAGTGCCGTTCTCCCAGTAGCCGAGCAGCGGCCGCCATGCATCGGCCCACGGCCCGCTGGTGGCTCCCGTCAGCCGTAGTTCGCCCAGTTCGCCTGGCGGAAGCCTCGCGCCGTCATCGTCGTAGGCAGCCACGTCGTACTGCGGCTGAACCCGACCGCTGCTGCCTGCCTGCCACTGCCGGCCCGGCGGATCGATCGACACGACGGTCGGTGCCTCCGTCAGGCCATACGTCGCCCTCGGGGTGAGACCGTGCGCCCGTGCGAATTCGTCGCGCAGCGAATCGGAGGTGTCGCTGCCGCCGCTCCACACTTCGCGCAGAGATGACAAATCGACATCGCTGCGACGGGCCAGGTCGTAGAGCTGGGCAGGCGCCCCGTTCCACACGGTGACCCTGCGGGTCGAGATCCACTCGGCGACGCCGTCGACGTCGCGCCGGTTCATGATCACGCTGCAGCCGCCGACCTGGGCGGTGAGGAGCGTGGACAAGATCATGAGATTGAGGATCGTCAGCGGGAAGCTGTCGCCCTTGCGCAGGTCCGGACCCCATCCGCGGGTGGCGCCGAGCACCGCACCCGGAAGCAACAGGTTGCGCTGACTGTGCACGACAGCCTTGGGCGTCCCCGATGTCCCACTGGTGAAAGCGATTCCGGCCGGGGTGTCGATGTCGATGTCGACTGATGGTGCCGATATGTCTGCGGCAAGAAGGCTGCCCCAGTGTTCACCGTCTACCGATTCCGGCGCATCGATGCGGCACTTGGGTCCCGCCAGTATCACTTTCGGGTCGCATAGGTCGCGTATCTGCTCTTGCTCGCCGACGGCCAGCGTTTCTCCGATCCCGGCCCAGATCGCGCCGATCCGCTGGGCGCCGTGAAAGGCCGCGACGATGTCGAGGTCGTTGGGCAGGCACGCCGCGACCCGGTCACCAGGTCGGACACCGAGCGACCACAGGGCTCCCGAAGCGCGTCTGGCCTGATCATCGAGTTCGGCATACGACCAGATCCCGGAGGCCGCCTCGACGGCGGGGGCGTCGGGCCGTTCCGCGAGGGCCGTGTCGAGGACTGTGTCGATCGTCCGCAATGTGGTCACCCGTTACTAATACCACTATCCTTGTAAACATTGACCTGATAGCGTCGAACACATGAAACACACCGGCCCTCTCGCGGGGTTGCGCGTTGTGGACCTGACGGGCATGGTCATGGGCCCGTACTGCACGCAGATCATGGCCGACATGGGCGCCGAGGTGATCAAGGTCGAACCGCCTGCCGGCGACAACACCCGGTACATCTCCGTGGGTCCCGAGCCTGGCATGAGTGGCGTGTTCGCCAACGTCAATCGCGGCAAACGCAGCCTGGTGTTGGATCTGCGGACCGAGGAAGACAAATCCGTATTGCGCGAACTCATCGTGCAGAGTGATGTCTTCATCCACTCCATGCGTGCCAGCGCGATCAGGGCGCTGAGTTTTTCGTATGACGATGTCGTGGCCCTCAATACGTCGATCATCTACACGAACTGTTATGGCTACGGCCGCGGTGGACCGGATTCCGGGCTCACCGCTTACGACGACACGATCCAGGCGGAGTGCGGGCTGCCCTACGTGCAGGAGCAATTGACCGGCGAGGCGGGATACGTGGGCACGATCATTGCCGACAAGGTCGCCGGATTGACAGCGTTGTATGCCACGACGATGGCCCTCTACCACCGCGAGCGCACCGGCGAGGGGCAAGAGGTCGAGGTCGCCATGTTCGAGACCATGGCCGCCTTCATGTTGGTCGAGCATGCGGGCGGTGCGATGTTCGACCCGCCGCTCGCGCCTGCCGGGTATCCGCGCGCTGTGTCGCCGAATCGAAAGCCGTATCGCACCAAAGACGGCCACATCTCGGCGTTGGTCTACAACGACAAACAGTGGGCGGCGTTCATCGACGCTGTGAACCCGGCGTGGGCGGGCGAGCACTACGCGACGCTCGAGCAACGGGCGCGTCAGATCGACACGGTCTACGGGCTGCTGGCCGAGACGTTCGCCGAACGGACGACGCAGGAATGGCTCGATCTGTTTCGCGCGCGGGATATTCCTGCGGCGCCTGTGCGCACTCTCGACGAGTTGTTCGACAACCCGCACCTCGACGCGGTCGGATTCTTCGAGGAGGTCGACTCGCCCAACGGTCCGGTTCGATTCCCTGGACCCCCGACATGGTTCTCCCGGACGCCGGGGCGAGTGGCGGGGCCGGCGCCGAGACTCGGCGCTCACAACGATGCTGTGCGTGACGAATTGGACAGCAGCCGGAGAACAATTTGAGCCCGGACCGGCACCCCGGTGGCGGATGCGAGGTCGATCTCGCCCGCGTTCTATTGCCAGGCGACCGCATTGTCGTCGGGCAGGCGTGCGGCGAACCCACTGCTCTGATCGAGGCGTTGACCGAACAGGGCGGCGGGGTCGGTGGGCTGTCGGTGTTCATCGCCACCAGCTTCTCCGGACTCTTTACCCCGGACTCGGCGGTGAGCTTCGAGTTGTCGAGTATGGGGGCGATGGGATCGCTGCGCTCGATGACCAAAGCTCATGAACTGCAGATCATTCCGTGCCACGTCAGCCAAGTCGGACCGATGATCGCCGCGGGTGCACTCGGCTGCGACGTCGCGCTGATCCAGGTCAGCCCCGCTGATGTCGACGGCAACCACAGTCTGGGACTGATCAGCGACTACGTCCAGGCAGCGGTCGCCAGGGCCCGGGTGGTCGTGGCCGAGATCAACGACCAGGTTCCCTGCACACGCGGTGAGGTGCTGCACCGCAGCGAGTTCGACTACGCCGTACATGTCTCACGGCGGCCGGTGGAGGTCACATCGGCAGCGATCGGAGACACCGACCTGGCCATGGCGAAGCACGCCGCCGCCTATATCGACGACGGTTCGGTCATTCAGATGGGCATCGGCGCGGTCCCCGAGGCCATGCTGCGGTTGCTGCGTGATCGCACAGATCTCGGCGTCCACTCGGGGATGCTGGGAGACGGCCTCGTCGATCTGATCGAGGCGGGAGCGGTGACCAACGCCCGCAAACGGATCGATCGTGGCGTGACCATCACGGGTGCGTTGATCGGCACCCGTCGTCTGTACGACTACGCACACCAGAACCCGGAGATCCGGATGTGCACCACGGATTACACCCACGACGCGGCCGTCATGGCGCAGCTGGACAAGTTGGTGACCATCAACTCCGCTCTGGAGGTCGACCTGACGGGCCAGGTCAACGCGGAGCAGAGCGGCTCGTCATATCTGGGTGGGACCGGCGGCCAACTCGACTTCGTCCGAGCCGGGTCCCGTTCTCCCGGCGGGCACGCCATCATCGCGCTGCCTGCCACTGCCAAAGGTGGCACGATCAGCCGGATCACCACAACGTTGTCTGGTCCGGTCACCACCCCGCGCAGTGACGTCGACATAATAATCACCGAATTCGGCGCAGCGGAACTGCGCGGGCAGTCGCTCGGCGAGCGCGCCAGACGGCTGGTCGCCATCGCACATCCGGACTTTCAGGAAGATCTGGCCCGCGAAGCGCACAGTGTTCAACGAAGGGGCTTCTAGATGGGTGATGCCGTGCTCTTCGATGCTCGCGACGACGGTATCGCCGTCATCACCCTGAACCGTCCTGATACGCGGAACTGCTTGTCCGCGGACGTGCGCGACGGTTTGCGCGACGCCTGGCACAGATTCGAGGCCGACTCGTCGCTGCGTGTGGGCATCCTGACGGGCAGCGGTGAGACCTTCTGTGCGGGCGGTGACCTCAAAGAGATGGTGCAGACCGGTATGCAGATCCCGCCGCGGGACATGTTTCCGCTGCCCTACGACACCGTTGAATTGTCCAAGCCCACCATCGCGGCCGTCAACGGTGCCGCCTTCGCGGGTGGCTGGATGATCGCCCAGGCGTGTGACCTGTGCGTGGCGAGTACCGGCGCGCGATTCGCGGTGACGGAGGTCAAGGTCGGCCGCAGTTCGCCGTGGGCATCTCCGCTGATCCACATGATCCCGCAGCGGATCATGATGGAGATCCTGCTGACCGGTAGGCCGATCACTGCTGAACGGGCCTACGAGATAGGGCTGGTCAATCGCCTGGCTGAGCCAGAAGCATTGATGAACAGTGCAATCGACTTGGCGCGGGAGATCCTCGTGGGCGCGCCGCTGTCGGTGAAGGCTGCGAGGGACACGGTCATGCTCGCGACGGAGATGGGGCGATCAGCCGCTCTGCAGGCTGCCCGAGCGGCATCTGAACGGTGCTACACCAGCTCCGACGCCCAGGAGGGGCCACGGGCCTTCGCGCACAGGCGTTTTCCGGTGTGGACCAACTCCTGACTGAACCGGGACAACGGAGGGCTATCGGGGCTGCGGGGCGGGAAGGAACGGCACGAGCGCTTCCTCGGGTTGAACGCCGAAGCTGCGCAGGGCCATTGCGAGCATGGAGTAGCAGCCGACGGTGAACACAACATCCATCAGTTTCTGCTCCCCGAACTCACCGGCCAGGACGGCCCAGGTCGCATCGCCGATGGCGCCATCGGTGAGAAGATCGTCCACCGATTGCAGCAGGGCGCGGTCGATCGTAGACCAATCAGGTGCTTCGGGCCCCTCGGCCACAGCGGCGAACTCGTCGGCCGTCACCCCGGCCCGATCGGCGAGAATCACATGCTGGGCCCACTCGTAGTCGGAGCGTTTGATCCGAGCGACCCGCAGGACCAGCAACTCCCGCTGCCGCACGGAGAGCGCCGACTGCGAGAGCAGATGCCGGTTGAAGGTCAGGAACGCCATCGACAGACCCGGATAGCGAGCGAGGGTGCCGAGCAGGTTGTCGCCCGCCTGCCGCCCCTCTTCCGGGCCGGCGCTCGCGACCGCGGACCGGAAGCCGTCGACGAACGCGGTCATCTCAGGAGACCAATCGGCCCGCAGCGCGGGAGTGATCCGGGCACTCACGTGTTGCGCCCGCCGTTGACGCCGATGATCTGACCGGTGATGTACCCGGCCTCTTCACTGACGAGAAATGCGCACGTCGCCGCGACATCCTCGGGTTGCCCGATCCGGCCCACCGGTGTCTTGGCGACCTGTGCATCGACGTCGACCATTCCCGAGTCGACGGTGGCGCGGAGCATCGGGGTGTCGATGAATCCGGGAGGGACAGTGTTGACTGTGATTCCGCGCCTGCCGAATTCGAGCGCCAATACCTTGGTCAGTCCCACCACACCGGACTTTGCCGTCACGTAGCCGGCGAGCCCGGGGGAGCCGCTGTGCACACTCGACGACGAGATGTTCACGATACGGCCCCAGCCCTCCTCGAGCATCTCGGGAAGGACGGCCTGGCAACAGTGGAACGTGCTCGAGAGGTTCAACGCCAGCACCCGATTCCAGGTCTCCTCGGTGATGTCGAGGAAGGGGCCGGCGAGAGTTCCGCCTGCACTGTTGACCAGCACCGTGGGTCGCCCCAAGCGTGCTTTGACCTCGGCGACAGCGGCGTCGATGCGGCTGCGGTCGGTGACATCGACTGCCAGACCGATCGCTTTGCCCCCAGCTTTCTCGATGGAGACGGCAGTTGTCACGGCGGCCTCGCCATTGATGTCGAAGATGGCGACCAGATCACCGTCGGCAGCGAGGCGCCGGGCGATGGCCTCGCCGATACCCGATGCGCCTCCGGTGACAATGGCAGTATGACCGCTCATTTGATCCTTTCCTGACCCGCGACGGTGGATCGATGCATGGTGCGTGGCTTGCTTCGGTCGAAGTCGCGGACGCGATGGACGAGGCCGGTGTTGTCCCACAGCACCGTGTCGCCCTCTGACCAGCTGTGCCGGCAGACAAGCTCCGGCGCGGTGATGCGTTCCTGCAGATCCCGCAACAGAGCGCGACCCTCATCGATGTCCATCCCGACGATGTGTGACGCGGTTGCTCCCAGTACCAACGAGCGTCGACCCGAATCGTGTTCCCACACCAGGGGATGTTCGCGCACCGAGCGAGAGGCCCATTCGGCCACCTGCTCCGGTGTCGGATCGGGGTAGGTGAGGCGCTGGATCGCCTCGAACGTGTGTACCACCCGAAGGTCGGCGAAACGTACCTTCTCATCGTCGGTCAGTGCGTCGTAGGCGTCGTAGGTGCTCGCGAACTCGGTCTCACCACCCTCTGCGGATGTCACCCGTGCAGTGAGCATCGATGTCTTCGGGGCAATCTCGTCGAGAAGCCCGTCGATGTGCCAGAAGCAGTTGCTGGCAAAGTACTCCGCGTTCGGATTGCTGGGATCAAAACTGATCTCCATCACCTCAGCGGTTGCCGGGGGCAGGTGGGAGAAGTTGATCAGGGTGCCCAGCTTCCTGCAGAACTCGACCAAGGTCTCGTCGCCGGCATCGAGCTCTGGAAACAGCAACACCGAATAGGTTTCGAGCGCTTCGGCCACGGCATCTGCGAGATCGGTGTCTTCACGCAACTGGTCGGCGTCGATGCCGAGCACTTTGACCCCGACCGTGTCCGTGAGCCGCTCGACGGCAAGTGTGCTCATGGTGACCCCCTTCCTCAGGCCTCGTCCGGCGCATAGCCGAGGATGCCTTTGATCTCCAGGTAGTCCTCGAAACCGAATGCACCCCATTCCCGGCCGTTTCCGCTCTTCTTGTAGCCGCCGAACGGGGCGCTGAAGTCGAATCCACCATTGATGGCAACGGATCCCGAGCGGATGCGGCGGGCCACCGAGCGGGCGAGGGCGAGGTCGGCACCTGCGACAGCGCCCGCGAGGCCGTACTCGGTGTCGTTGGCGATCTCGATGGCATGGTCGATGCTGTCGTAGCCGAGGATCGTCAGCACGGGACCGAAGATCTCCTCGCGGGCAATGCTCATGTCGTTCTTGACGTCGGCGAACACGGTCGGCTGGACGAAGAAGCCCTTGTCGATACCCTCAGGACGACCGGGACCGCCCGCTGCCAGGGTCGCACCGTCCGCGAT
Organism: Williamsia limnetica; assembly: GCF_003217475.1. Taxonomy (GTDB): domain Bacteria; phylum Actinomycetota; class Actinomycetes; order Mycobacteriales; family Mycobacteriaceae; genus Williamsia; species Williamsia limnetica. The sequence goes on from NZ_QJSP01000027.1 coordinate 20,130, forward strand.
ACCCTGCGCGATCAGCTCCTGGATCTTGTCGAACTGCGACTTCGAGACCACCGGCCCGATGGCGAAGTCGCCGTTAGGATCTCCGACGGTCACCGACGCCGCTGCGTCCTTCGCAACGCCGATGGCCTCCTCCATCCGCTCTGCCGGGACCAGCATGCGGGACGGCGCGCTGCAGGTCTGGCCGGAGTTGAGCATCATCGTGACGACGCCCTTTCCCACATTCGCTGCGAAGTCTTGGTCGTCGAGGACGATGTTGGGGCCCTTGCCGCCGAGTTCCTGGGTGACCCGCTTCACGCCGGCCGCCGCGTTGGTTGCGATGTCGATCCCGGCGCGCGTCGAGCCGGTGAACGAGATCATGTCGACGTCGGGATGACCGGACAGAGGCACGCCCACCCCGGGTCCGTCACCCTGCACGAGGTTGAACACACCGGCGGGAACGCCGGCCGCCTCCAGGATTTCGGCGAAGATCTGACCGGTGAAAGGGGAGCGTTCAGACGGCTTGAGGATCATCGTGCAGCCGGTCGCCAGCGCTGGGAAAACCTTGACGGCTATCTGGTTCAGTGGCCAGTTCCACGGGGTGATCAGAGCGCAGACGCCGATGGGCTCTTTGACGATGAGCGAACTGCCATGCTGCTCCTCGAAGGTGTATCCCTTGAGCGCCTCGATGGCCGTCGCGAGATGGCCGGCACCCAGGTTGATCTGGAAGCCGTTCGCCAGTTCCTTCGGGGCGCCCATCTCTTCGGTCAGCGCCGCACCGAGATCGTTTGCACGCTTTTGGTATTCCGCGGCGATGTTCTCGAGGAGCGTGACCCGATCGGCGACCGGTGTCGTCGACCAGGTCGTGAAGGCACGTCGTGCAGCCGCGACAGCCTTGTCCACATCCGCCGATGATCCGACGGCCACCGTACCGGCGAGCTCTTCGGTCGCGGGATTGACGACTTCCAGGACTGCGGGTGTGGTCGGATCGACCCATCGGCCGTCGATGAAGAGCTTCGTGTATTCACGCATGAGGAGTCCTGACTTTGTGTTGTGCAACGGGACGAGGTGTCACTGCTGGCCCTCGGCGTACCAGGTCCGGAACTCGTCGTAGCTCGGCATCTCTTCGGAGTTGGCCTTCGGGTCGACGGCGACGTGGATGACACCGGGCCTGCCACTGGCGTAGGCGCGTTTGATGGCGGGCGCGATGTCCTCGTCTCGGTCGACGTACTCGCCGTAGCAGCCGAAGCCCTCGGCGACCTTGTCGAGACGGGTATCGCTGCTCCAGTGGACGCCGGTCTCGAGTGATCCCTGGCCGTAGGTGCGTTTGTAGACACCCACCTCCAGACCCCAGGCGTAGTCCACGGCGACCACGCAGACCAACGGAAGGTTGAGGCGAGCAGCTGTTTCGAGTTCGGCGATGTGGAACTGGAACGACGAATCGCCGGTGATCAGCATCATCGGGCGTTTGCCACCGTCGGCGACACCGGCGCCGACCGCGTACGGCAGACCGGTACCGAGATGGCCGAAGTTCTGGTTCCACATGACGTCATGGGGTTTGGCCTGCGAGTACGTCCAGCCGAAGATGGTGGTGGCCCCGCCGTCGCGGACCATGATGCCGTCGGATGGGAAGTCCTTGGTGGCCTCGACGATGAGCCTGGCCGGATGTACCGGCGACATGCCGGAGGGCGCTGTCTCGGCCAGCTCCGCGAGCTGTGCTGCATCTTCTTTGATCCACGCTGCCAGTTCGGGCGTGGCGGTCCGCGGCGAATCCTTCAGGGCCTCCGCCAGCTGAGGGACGATGGCTCGGAGGTCTCCGACGAGCGGTACGTCGATCGCCCGGTTGACGCCGATCGCCGCCGGATCCTGTTCGATGTAGATCCAGCTGCGGTTGGCCTCGCCTGCCACCCAGTGCCTGCCGCGCCCGAAGTGCACCGGTTCGCCCAGTTCGGTGCCGATGGCGAGGCAGAGATCGGATTTGACGACGGCGTCGACCGCGGCCGTCGAGAAACCGTAGGGGAAGGTGCGGTCTTCGAGACCTTCGATGAACGAGGTGCCGCCGGAGGTCTGGATGACCGGGCAGGCGAGCAGGTCGGCGAGTTGCTTCACCGAGGCTCCTGCGCGCGTGGTGTGGACCCCGTGACCGACCAGGAGGATTGGTTGCTTCGCTGCGCCGATCAGGCGGACGGCCTCATCGATCTGAGCTTGGCCCGCGGTCTGTCCGACGAGACGGTAGGCCTTCGGTGGTAGGGCCGGCGGCACGTCGAGTTCTTCCTGAATCACGTGCGACGGGTATTCGATGTACACCGGGCCCGGGGTTCCCGAGAGCGCCTTGCGCAGGCCCTCTCGGATGATCTCATCGGTTTGATCGGCGTATTCGATACTCGCGCTGTATTTTACGGACGGCTCGATCAGCCCGGACTGCTGGACGAACTGGATGCGGCCGCGGCGGACACGCTGCTCGGTGATTCGTGCGCGTTGCCCGCCGAGGAAGATGACCGGAGAGTTCTCCACCTTGGCGCACATGATGGCGCCGGCCAGGTTTGCGATACCGGGGCCGAGGGTGCCGATGCACACCGCGGCCGTACCGGTCATGCGTGACACCGCCTCTGCCATGAAGCCCGCGGACTCTTCGTGGTGGGGTGCAACAACATTCCAGCCGCGCTCTTCGGCGAGATGGAACAGGTGGACGAAGTTGGGATCGGGGATCCCGAAGATGGTGTTGATGCCTTCGGCCTCGAAGAGGTCGAGAATGCGTTCGTAGACTTTAACCGACATGTGCGCTGCCTTCCATGGCTATCGCGAAGCTCTTGGTGATGTGGTCGAGGTGGGCCGACGGGACGACCGGCAGGATCCACGGGTCGCTGGTGTCGCGGATGGCTGCCATCTGTTCGTCGACTTCTTCGACGGTCCAGGACGGCCGGTATACGCCGGGTGTCTCGGCGATGAAGGCCCGCGCGACCCTACCGGCGATGGCCACCAGCATTTCCCCTGTGATCGAACAATTCTCGTGCGCGAGCCAGCCGACCGCGGGGGCCGTCAGCTCAGGTCCCATCGGTGGGTACGCAGAGGTGTCAAGACCCTCCGCGAGCCGGGTGAGAGCGGCGGGAACGATGACGTTCGACTTCACCCCGAACTCCTGGCCCTCGAGTGCCGCCACGTTCGACAAGCCGATGATCCCTGCCTTGGACGCGGCGTAGTTGGCGACGTTCTTGTTCCCGTAGATGCCACCGATCGACGAGGTGAGCACGATCCGTCCGTACCCGGCATCGCACATCAGCGAGAATGCGGGCCGAACAACGTGAAAGGCGCCCCGGAGGTGGACATCGAGCACGGCGTCGAAGTCCTCGTACGTCATCTCGGCGAGAGAGGCGTATCGATTGTTGCCCGCGTTGTGGACGAGGATGTCGATCCGGCCGAAATGCTCGACGGCGGTGTCGATGATGGCCTGCCCGCCTTCGGGGGTGGCCACCGACGCCGTGCTGACCACGGCCTCGCCTCCGGCCGAGACAATTTCGGCAACAACTTCTTCGGCGGGTCCGGCGTCGACGCTCTCTCCGCTGATCGCGGCTCCGGGGTCGTTGACCACGACCCTTGCGCCTTTGGAGGCGAGTAGCAGAGCATAGGCGCGACCCAGCCCCCTACCGGCGCCGGTGATCACGGCGACCCGACCATCGAATCTGAGCTCGGGTGCTGGCTGGTCGGTCACTTCTCGAGCACCAGGCCTTCGAGCTCGCCCGTGTCGCGCCAGGCCTGCAGCAACTCGGTGAGTTCGTAGAACCCTCCCCAGAACGGATCACCGAGGAACGACCGGCCGTTCGGTTCGCCCTCGCTGTTGTAATAACCGGGTGTGCACTCGGAGGTGAACGTGCTGTTGTCGACCGAGTTCGCCCGGATCGTCGCGACCCATTCGTCTTCGGCCTGTGCGGTCGGCTCGACGTACGTGGCTCCGCGGTCCTGGGCTTGTTTGATGATGTAGGCGATGTGGTCGGCCTGTTGCTCGAACATCAGAGTCGTCGATGCGGTGACACCGCCTTGGACAAATCCGGTGGCGAAGTGGTTGGGGAATCCGTGCGCCATCACCCCGTGCAGGGTGCGGAACCCTTTGCCCCAGTGGTCGTACAGCGATGTCCCCTCGCGGCCGGCGAAGGGTTTGATGTCGAACTGCCGGTCAAGGGCCGTGGTGATCTCGAAGCCGCTGGCGAAGACGATGCAGTCGAACTCGTGCTCGACACCGTCGACGATGATGCCCTTGTCGGTGATACGTTCGACGCCCTTCGTCTCGGATACGTCGACGAGGGTGACGTTGGGCCGGTTGAAGGTCGGCAGATACTCGTCGTTGAAGACGGGGCGCTTACACATGTTGCGGTAGTACGGCTTCAACAGTTCTGCAGTCGCCGGATCGTCGACGATCTGCTCGACGCGTTGCCGCAGGCGCTCCATCGCCCGGTAGTCCTCGATCTCTTTGAGCTTCATGAACTCGGCGGGATCGGCCAGGGCCGCCCAGCCCGAGAAGTTCTCGGTCGCATTGAGTTTCGCGGCCATGTTGCGCGAGACCTCTGTCCAGCCGTCGCAGATGAGGTCGGGCTCGCCGGGAGAGTAGAACGAGAAGGCCGCGTTGTGGAAGTTGCGCTGCCGCGCCGCCCGCCAACCCGGTTCCAGGCTCGCCACCCACTCGGGGTCGGTCGGATAGTTGGCCCGCTCGAAGATGTAGGACGGAGTGCGTTGGAAGACCGTCAGGTGCTTTGCACCCTTGGCCAGATGCGGGATGGCCTGGATGCCACTCGATCCCGTGCCGATGACCGCGATCTTCTTGTCGGCGATCTTGTCCAGTCCACCGTGCAGGTCGCCGCCGGTGTACTCGTAGTCCCACCGTGCCGTGTGGAACGTGTGTCCCTTGAAGTCCCTGATGCCCGGGATGCCGGGGAGTTTCGGCCGGTTGTACGGACCCTGGCAGAGGATGACGTGGCGGGCGCGGATCTCATCGCCGCGGTTGGTGCTGATCTGCCACCTGTTGACCTCCCCATCCCATTTCAGTGAGCGGATCAGGGTGTGGAAGATCGCGTTGTCGTAGAGCCCGAAGTGGGTGCCGATGCGCTGGGCGTGTTCGAAGCACTCGTCGCCCTTGGAGAACTTCTCCTTGGGGATGTACCCGGTCTCTTCGAGTAGGGGAAGGTAACAGTAGGCATCGGAGTCGATTTGGATGCCGGGGTAGCGATTCCAGTACCAGACCCCGCCGAAGTCGCCGCCCAGTTCGATGATTTTGAAGTCCGTGACACCCGCCTGCTGAAGGCGATGCGCGGTGATCAGGCCGCAGAACCCGCCGCCGAGGATCACCACCTCGATGTCGTCGGTGATCGGCTGCCGCGGCTCCACCGGCGTGTGGGGATCGCCTTCGTAGAACTCCGAGAAGTCGTCCTCGGCCTCCAAGTACTGCTGCTGTCCGTCGGCACGGATTCGCTTGTCGCGCTCGAGGAGGTACTTCTCGCGCAGGGCCGGGATGTCGACGTCGGGAGTCTGCGTAGGTGCGCAGGGCTGCATGGTGATTCCTTGACTCGGGGGTTCGGGACTCGGGGGTTCGGGACTCGGGGGTTCAGGCAGATGGGGAGGTGGATGGTCAGTCGAGATCGGTGGGCGCGCCGGTGCCCATGTACATGGCCAGGTTGTGGTGCAGGTTGACGATGCTGCGCTCGCGATAGGGGTTGGGCTTTGGGCCGGTGAAACCGCGTGCCTTCATGCCCTTTTGGACCGCGGCCATGTTCGAGAAGTCCTGTGGCAGCACGGTCCGCCACCCGGGATCGTCCTCGGGGGTGTACTCCCACTTGGTCTCGGGCTCTTCGCCTTCGGGGAACAGTTCGTAGACTGCCGCTTCGAAGATGCACTTGTCCGGGTCGTCCCCGTATGGCCGCGCGCTGTAGCAGAGCATGTTGTTCAGCGCGTGCCCGATCTGGAAGTTGGGGAAGATCTGCCACGCGGTACCGCTCTTGGCGATCACCTCGGGGTCGACTTCGGGCCACACCACCCCGCGGTTGGCATCGTCCTTCTTGGCCGAGGCGAGCCAGTGCCGCAGTACCTCACCCGGCGGGGTGCCTTCGGGGAGTTCGTCGGTCAACCGCTCGGCGGCATCGACCAATGTCCGGGTGGTGTTCGTGTTGGCGTTCTCCCAGGTGAAGTTCTGTAGCTCGATGGTCGACAGGCGTGCATCGGGACCATCGGCGACGCGAAGCTTCGCTTGGTTCTCCTCCATGCCCTTAGGTGCGTCATAGCCGATGTTGCTGTGCCGGCCCTGGTAACGCGACCAGCCCAGGAACGTACCGAACTTCCGGAACTCGGGATGGGTGTAGGGCACATGGTAGGTCTCCATGAAGGCCTCGAGGGCGACCTTCCAGTTGCAGTCGAACACCAGCCATTTCCGCCACCGGTAGCGCATGTTCTCGAGCCCGAACGGGTCGAGGAGGGTGGCTGCCGGTTCGAGATACTTGCGCAGCGGCTCAGCGTCGGGATCCATGTTGATCCATATCCAGCCACCCCAGGTGTCCACCTGAACGGGTGTGAGTCGAGTTCGGTTGTCGGTCAACCCTGTCGGCCAGTCCTCTTTCTCGGCGGCCCACGTGTTGTTGCCTTCGAGGTCGTATGTCCATCCGTGGAAACCGCAGACGAAGGCTCGGCAGCTGCCACGTGCCTCGTGTTCGCCCGGTGCCCTGTCGACCAGTCGGCGCCCACGGTGGGAGCAGACGTTGTGGTACGCGCTGATGCTGCCTGTGTTCCCTGGTCCGGCCAGACCGGTGCGCGTGATGATGATGGAGTCGTCCATGATCTCGTACGTGAGGTAGTCGCCGACCTTGGGGATCTCCTCGACCCGGCCGACCTGCTGCCACACCTTCGACCAGAGCAGATCGCCTTCGGCTCTGGCGTAGTCCCGCGATAGGTAGGCATCGACGCCGATCGTCAGCGGGGTCGTCGCCGGTGTCTGGGCGCCTGGTTTCTGGGCCCCTGGTTTCTGGGCCCCTGGTTTCTGGGCCCCTGGTGTCTGGGCGTTCTCGACAGTATCGGTCATGACCTTCTCCCGTGTGAAAAATGTGGTTAGGACCGCGTCATGGCTGCGCGGAACGACTCGTCCTTGAGGAAGAGCGACGTGTGGTCGGCACCCATGTGGGTCCACTTCAGGTTGAGACCGCCGTCGACCAGGAGTGTCTGCCCGGTGATGTAGGTCGACAGGTCGGACAGCAGGAACAGGATGGCCCCGGCCTGCTCCTCGGGGCTTCCTCTGCGTCCCATGGCGATTGCCTGCTGGTCGCGATCGGGGTCGTCGTCGACGTACATGAGTGAGGCCGGCGTTGCGGTGACGCCCGGTGCGATGGCGTTCACGCGGATTCCGTCGGTCGCCAATTCGACTGCCATCGTGCGGGTTGCGGCAACCAGCGCCGCTTTGGCGGTGCCGTAACCGATGTGGAACGGGGCCGTGTTCATTCCACTGATCGACGAGATCGACACGATGGAACCCGGTGATCCCGCGGTCTTGAGTTCGGCGGCGACGGCCTGGCTCATGAAGAACATCGTCTCGAGGTTCTGGGTGAACAGACCTCGCCAATCGGCCCGCGTGACGCGGGTGGCGGGCATCCAGGTCGCGGGCCCGGCGCCGCCTGCGACGTTGACCAGACCGTGCAGATCTCCTGGGGTTCGCCGGACCTTACGAAGGACCGCCGCGATCCCGTCGTCGGTCGAGGCGTCGGCGGCCACCGGGATCACCGACAGGCCCTCGGCGGCGAGCGGTTCGATGTGAGTGCCGAGATTGTCTTCTGAGCGGCTGACCGCGATCACTGTGGCGCCGGACTGAGCGACCATACGGGTCACCGAGGTTCCGATCCCACCACCTGCTGCCCCCGAAACGATCACGACTTTGCCGTCGAGCCCGATGAAGTCTTGTGTCACGGTCGGCTTCCCGACCGCAGCGCGAGGACGCTGCCTTCCGCATCGCCCGAGATGTACAGCGTCCCTTCGGCGTCGGCGGCAATACCTGCATAGGGCCCCTGGGGTCCGGAGAACGGTGCCAGGCCGACGAGAGGCTTCGGGGCGACTCCGGGAGGAGCGCCCACGGGAAGATTCTGGGCCAGCGTCTGTCGGGCCTTCGACTCGAGGTCGAACGCGACGAGTGCCTTCGCATCGACGTCGACGATGTAGAGCATGCTGCCGACGACGACGATGCCCTGGGGGCGTTCGAGTCCGTCGACCAGGGTGTCGACGCCCGAACCGGTCACCGAGACGATCCGTCCCGCACCGGCTTCGGAGACGAGTAGGGTGCCGTCGGAGGTGAACGCGACGCCGGTCGGGTGGTCGAGACCGCCGGCGAGTTCTATCGCGTTTCCGGACTCGACGGAGTACACCCTGCCTGTGCCCAGGTCCGCGACGGCGATGGCTCCGGTGGCCGAGACAGCGACGCCGTAGAGCTGGTCCAGTCCCTCGACCAGGATGTCGCTCTCGCTGCTCGCTGGGTGGTACCGCGACACCGTGCCGTTGCCGGTGACGATGAACTCGCCGTCGCCGGTGGCGGTGAGACCCCTGATGTATCCCGGGTATCCGGGACTGAACAGCATGCCCAGCGTGTGCAATTCGCCGCCCCGCGGCTTCGCCAGCAAGAAGGTCCCGTCGGCGATGTAGAGCGTGCCGTCTGCTCCGATGGTGATGTCAAGAGGCCAGGTCAACCCGTCGGGCAGAGCGGTGCGCGTCTCGCCGCCACCGAGAATCTCGGTGATCTGGCCGGTGAAGCCGGACACGAAGAGTCGGTCGCCTACGAATGTCAGGTTGTCGAGCCCGGGGCTCAAACTCGCGAGAACTGTCTGGTCACCGTTGCGCGGATTGATTCGCAGCACCTGCCCCGAGGCGACCTGGGTGGAGACGATGAAACCCTCGGAGTCGAACTTCACGGCGTCGGGGACCCCGAGATCGCCTGCAACACGCTCGGGTTCGCCACCCTCGGGATCGATGCGCCAGATGTCGTTGGTTCCGAGCAGGGGATAGTAGAGCTTGCCGTCGGGTCCGACCTCCATGCCGTTGGGCATCGGGAGCTCGTCCAGCAACACCCGCGGCGCACCGCCGGTTGGATCTATTTCCATCAGCCGGCCACCGACGCGGCACTCGTTCACGAAGAGTCTGCCCTGATGAATGGTGATGCCGTTGGCGCCGGGGAGGTCGTCGCGCACGAGGCGGGTGGTCCCGTCGGGACTGCGCACGCTGACCCGGCCGTCGTAGTACTCGGTGATGTACATGTCGCCCGAGGGCGCGAAGGCGACGTCGTCAGGTGCGACGATGTCGCCGCCCTTTGCGCTGATCGTCTCCAGCTGTCCGGTGTCGAGGTCGAGGGCGCTGATCTGGCTGCCTGCCACCTGTGCGACATAGATACGACCGTCCGGACCCGTTCGGATCCCGTTCGCGCCGAACAGCCTGCTGGGTGCTGTGAGCCGCTCCAGACCCCACCCTTCGGCGACGGTGATGGATGTCGAACCGGTGTAGCGGGCCGCCTGCGTCACGGTGGGCCTCTCTTTGTCGAAGCTGCACTACTTCAATCATTACTATCCTTGTTAGGATTGAAGTGTAACGCTCGAAAGTGACCAACATCAATGGTTTGAACGAAGAGCCGCATTCTCGTCTGGGACGCCGGTCGTAAAGAGCGACGCCGGTCGCAAAAGATCAGCGGCGACCGACTGGTGTCGGTCGCCGCTGATGGCGTGCTGGGGTCGCGCCGGATCGGCGCGGTCGATCAGTAGTCGTCGTCTCCGTAGATCACGACGCCTCGGAGGTTCTTGCCGTCGGCCATGTCGCGGTAGCCCTGGTTGATGTCTTCGAGCTTGTAGGTGGTGGTCACCAGCTCGTCGAGCTTGAGAGCCCCGCTGCGGTAGAGGTTGAGCAGCTTGGGAATCTGGGTACGGGGCCCGACGCCACCAAAGATCGCGCCCTGGACCCGCTTCTGCAGAAGTGTCAGCTCGAACAGGTTGAGGTGCGCATCGACCTGGTCGTACGGTCCCATTGCGGTGACGATGACCTGGCCACCCTTACCGGTCATGGTCAGTGCTTGCTGGATGAACTCACCCCGGACGACGCCCATGGTCAGGATGACCGTGTTGGCCATCGCGCCCCAGGTGAGGTCGCCGAGCTCGGCGGTGGCCTCTTCGAAGGTCGCGTAGGTGTGGGTCGCTCCGAAATCAAGCGCGATCTTGCGCTTGTCCTCGACGGGATCGATCGCGATGACGTGCCGGGCACCGGCGTATGCCGCGCCCTGCACCGAGTTGATCCCGACACCGCCGATGCCGGCAATGACGACGGTGTCGCCGGGGCGGGTGTTGCCGATGTCGACCGCAGAGCCCCAGCCGGTGGAGACCCCGCAGCCGAGTAGGGCAGCTTTGTCCAGGGGGATGTCCTTCTCGATCTTGACGACCGATGCCTGGTGGACGGTGACATAGGGCGCAAAGGTTCCGAGCAGGCACATCTGGACCACGGGCGCACCATCTTTGGTGACGCGGAAGGTTCCGTCGGAGATCGCCTGACCGGTGAGCAGGCCGGCTCCCAGGTCGCAGATGTTCTGCAGTCCCTTGGCGCACGACGGGCAGGTACCGCAGGCGGGGATGAATGCGAGAACGACGTGGTCGCCTTCTTCGAGGCCGGACACGCCGGGTCCTACCTTGGTGATGACGCCTGCGCCCTCGTGGCCACCGACCACGGGGAAGATCGGGATCGGACTGGATCCGTCGACGATGTGTGCGTCTGAGTGGCAGAGACCGGATGCGGCCAGCTTGACCTGTACCTCTCCGGCGACCGGGTCGCCGAGGTCGATCTCGTCGATCTTCCAGTCGGTGTGCAGCCCGGTCAGAATTGCGGCCTTAGTTTTCATCGCGGTGACTCTCTGCTCGTGGCCGCGGCTGTGAGCGCCCGGCCATGCAATTACTGTGACCCATGCCACTGTACTCATGTGTCAAGCTGCGAGGCTGAGATTCATCGAAGACTGAAAACGCGGCTGTTCAGATCGTCGACCATCGACGCTGAGCACCATGCAACATCTTGTTAGTCCCGGCGTGACCATCCCGAAATAATGCGGGCCTGTACTTGTACCAAGGCCGAACGCGGCACACCGAAGTGCCGAGCGCCTGGCGTGGAAGCAGTTGCAAGGCCACGACCCCTCCTACCTGGTCTGAGGATCACGATATGACAACTCTCGCTGCAGTTTCGGCAAATTTCACCCGAGATCTCAATCAGAACTACGCACTCATCGAAACGCTCGTCGACGAGGCCAGAGAGCGTGGCGTCGACTTTCTGGCACTGCCGGAGGCTGCCATCGGCGGTTACCTCTCGTCGCTCGGCAACCACGGCGACACCGTCAAGACCACCGGCCGATCACTGCCGCCGGCGATCTCGGTCGACGGCCCGGAACTGCGGCGTGTCCAGAGCATCGTCGGAGACATCATCGTGGCGATCGGCTTCTGCGAACTCGCTGAGGATGGCGAAACCCGCTACAACGCAGCAGCTCTGCTCGACGGTGGTCAGATCTACGGCACGTATCGCAAGGTGCACCAGCCACTCGGCGAGCACATGTCGTACTCTGCCGGCTCCGCGTACCCGGTCTTCGCGACGCCGGTGGGCCGGATCGGTCTGCAGATCTGCTACGACAAGGCGTTCCCCGAGGCCGCCCGCATGATGGCTCTCGACGGCGCCGAGATCATCGCGAGCCTGTCGGCCTGGCCGGCGGCACGTACGGCGACCGCGGAGAACCTTCAGGACGATCGCTGGACCTACCGATTCAACCAGTTCGACATCGCCCGCGCGCTCGACAATCAGGTGTTCTGGGTGGCGGCAAATCAGTCAGGAACCTTCGGATCATTGCAGTACGTCGGCAACTCCAAGGTGGTTGATCCAGGCGGAAACATCCTGGCGACAACACTTCTCGGCAGCGGCATGGCGGTCGCAGAGGTCGACATCGCCGCGAAGTTCGCCGAGATGCGCGGAGGTATGTTCCACCTGCGCGACCGGCGACCCGACGTCTACGGGAAAGTCGCCGAACTCGACGAAGCCGGCACTGCGACCTGGCGGGGGTTGACCCATGCCTGAGCGCACCCACGTCCCGGTCGCGATCATCGGTGCAGGGCAGGCCGGGCTCTCGGTCAGTTGGTACCTCGGCCGCCACGGCATCGAACACCTCGTCATCGAGGCCGAGACTCCCGTGCACGCCTGGACCGACACCCGCTGGGACAACTTCACCCTCGTCACCCCGAATTGGCATTGTCGCCTGCCCGGCTACAGCTACGCCGGCGACGATCCCGACGGTTTCATGAAGCGAGATGAAGTCGTCGAATGGCTGAACGGTTGGCTGGACACCTTCAACCCACCGCTGCGTACCCACACCCGGGTCACCAGGTTGCGTCAAGGCGCCGACGGCGGATTCGAACTCACGCTCGTCTCCGCCGACGCCGAACAGTTGCTCACCGCGGACGACGTCGTGATCGCGACCGGCGGGTACCCGCTGCCCGTCATCCCGACGTTCGCGCGCACTCTTGATCCCGCTGTGCGGCAATTGCATTCGGAAGAATACAAGAACGCCGACCAACTGCCCGACGGTGCCGTGATGGTCGTCGGCACCGGGCAATCCGGTGCGCAGATCGCCGAAGATCTCCATCTCGCCGGGCGCACCGTGCATCTCGCGATGGGCAAGGCCCCGCGGGTCGCCCGCTTTTACCGCGGCCGCGACTGCATGACCTGGCTCGCCGACATGGGTGTCTACGACGTCGGGGTCCAGGAATATCCCGGTGGTCAGGCAGCGAGAGAGAAGACCAATCACTATGTCACCGGCCGCGACGGTGGCCGCGACATCGATCTGCGCGAGTTCGCGGCGCAGGGCATGCACCTCTACGGTCTGCTCGAAGACGGCCGCGACAGCCGGCTCCAGTTCGCCCCGACCCTGCGTGAATCGCTCGATTCCGCCGATGCAACCTACAACTCGATCTGCGCGGACATCGATCGACACATCGAAAGAGAAGGCATCGAGGCTCCGCCCGCCACCCGGTACGAGCCGGTGTGGGAGCCCGACGACGAGCCGACCGCACTCGACTTGGCCGCGGCCGGGGTCACCAGCATCGTGTGGGCGATCGGGTACCGGCCCGACTACCGGTGGATCGAGGCCAGTGTCTTCGACGGCGGCGGGCGTCCCATGCAGACCAGGGGAGTGACCGCGCTGCCCGGGCTGGCGTTCATCGGATTGCCGTGGATGTACACCTGGGGTTCGGGACGATTCCACGGAATCGACCGCGATGCTGCACATATCGCGGCCTCGATCATCGATCGGGTGGCCCGGGGCTCGGCGGGCAGCGTCGTGACCGACGGTGCCACGCTTGCGACCACACCTTGACCGTGACGCACCGACGCAGGAAAAATCCGCCGACCTCGTAACCTTGCTGGATGAGCATGAAAGTACGCATCGGTGTCGGGCTGATACCGACCGACGGGCAACACCGGGGTACCGGGCTCGCAGAACTTGTGGACGATTTGGAAGAACTCGGCATCGATTCGGTGTGGCTCTCCGATCAGGTGTCGTCCCCCGATCACGCCGACCCGCTGATCGGTCTCGCGTATGCGGCGGGAAGAACAGAGAAACTCAAATTGGGTACCGGGGTGCTGGTGTTACCCGGACGCAATCCCGCGTTGGTTGCGGCACAACTCGCCGGACTGGCCGCGCTGGCCCCGGGCCGGGTGTTGCCCGCGTTCGGGGTGCAGCCCGCGACGCCCGGAGACCGCACGATGTATCCGGCGCCTGCCGGCAGGCGAGGCGAGCTGTTCGAAGAGGCGATCAAGGTCGTCCGGGCATTGCTGACCGAACCGGTTGTCACCCATCACGGCGAGTTCTTCCATCTTCAGGAGGCGTCCGTCGGGCCTTTGCCGGCGAAGCCCCTCGACCTGTGGCTCGGCGGCAGGTTGCCGGTGAGCATGGACAGGATCGGCCGGCTGGGCGACGGCTGGCTCGGCAGCTTCATCACCCCGGCCGAGGCGCAGCGGTGCCGCGAGCAGATCGAGGCTGCCGCGGCCGAGGCGGGGCGCGGCGTCGAGGCCGATCACTACGGCACCAACATCATCGTCGCACCGGACGGGACGGACGAGGCGGTCGTCGATGCGCTGGTGGCCAGGGCGGCCGGCAGGCGCAAAGACATCTCGGACCCGAATGTGCTCGTCTGTCGTGGTTGGCAGCAGGCTCGTACCCAGGTCCGGGCCTTCGTCGACGTCGGTCTCACCAAGTTCGTGGTGCGCCCGATCGCACCGGTGTCCTCGCGTCGAGAGTTTCTCGAACAATTCACACAAGAATTGCTTCCACTGCAGAACATCAATGATGTGAATTGATCAGCACTAGACTTCGAGTGAATACCCGACATTGACGTCGGCGTACGCGAAAGGCCGCGACACGATGCTGGTGCTACCGATTGTGGTTCTCGGTTATGGCGCGGTCTCGCGCGCCTTTATCGCCCAGATCATTTCTCATCGTGCCGAATATCGTTCCCGATTCGACGTCGATCTCTACGTGGCCGCGGTCAGGACTCATCGAGCGCAGACGGAGATCACCGACGACACCATCCCGCCTCGGCCGCAATGGAGCGCACCGACGTCACTGGACGACTTGATCGCCAGGGTCGGTGCCAGGGTGGTGGTGCAGGCTGTGCCGTCGGTCGATGCCGACGCTGACGGGGCGGTCGCGGACGGTGTCTGTGCACTCCGCAACGGCGCCCACCTCGTGACGGCGACCAAGACGACATTGCTGCACGGTTGGTGCGCCCTCGATGCGGTGTCCAGGGAGACCGGCCGCGCCGTCAAGCTCTCCGGCACCACTGGCGCCATGCTGCCTGCCGCCGATGTGGCCCGATCGCTACGCAACGGCATCCATGTGACCTCGGTCAGCGGATGTGTCAACGGAACGGCGACCTTCGTCCTCGATCGACTCTCTGACGGTGACTCGCTGGGTGAGGCGGTCGAGGCGGCCCGACGCGTCGGCATCGCCGAGGGAGATCCGTCCGCGGATCTGTCGGGGCGGGACGTGGCGATGAAGATCCAGATCTTGACCGGCCTGCTCTGGGGACGTGATCCGGGGGCCGCCGAGACCATTCTCGAGCCCATCACCCCGGCCATCAGGTCGGCAGCGGTGCGGGCGAAAGGACGTGGTCAGCGGCTACGACAGGTGGCGGTCGCCGATCTGGACATCCCGGATCTGGTGACGGTGTCGATTCGGGCGGTGACCCGCGACAGCCCACTCGGAGCGCTCAACGGACCCGAGAAGGCCGTGATCTTCGACTGCGGCGAGTTCGGCCCGGTGACCGTCACCGGTGGTCAGAGCAGCCCCACCGGCGCCGCGATGGCGATGATCAAGGACACCTTGTCCCTCGCTCTCGAGACAGCCCCGGGTCTGCGCTGACCGGGCACCCGGTTCAATTGACTGCGGTCGCCATCGGGAACGGTATGTGGTCCGAATTGTCCGTAATGTGGACGTCGTGTCGAAGTCCAGATCTTTGTCGATGTTGCTCGGGTGCTGCTTGCTGGCCGGCATTCTCGTAGCCGGATTGTTGTTCCCTCTGGTCGGGGGAGTGGGTTTCGTGTCGAGTCGGGCAGCCAGCGCCGTCGACAACGTCGAATCGGAGCTGGTGGGCGGCCAGGTTCCCGAGGTCTCCACGATGACCGACGTCAACGGGAAACCGATCGCATTCCTCTATGATCAACGGCGTTTCCAGGTGGGGTACAACGACATCTCCCCAGAGATGATCCGCGCCATCATCTCCGTCGAGGACCGGCGTTTCCTCGAGCACGATGGTGTGGACTGGCGGGGCACGATCCGCGCACTGGTGACCAACCAGGCGTCCGGCGAAGTGCAGCAGGGTGCCTCGACCCTCGATCAGCAGTACGTCAAGAACTATCAGCTGCTGGTTCTGGCGCGCACGGATGCCGAGCGTCGCGCCGCCACCGAGACGACAGCCGCCCGCAAACTCCGCGAGATCCGGATGGCGCGGACGCTGGAGCAGACGCTGACCGCCCAGGCCATGAGCGAGAAAAACCTCGACGCGGATGCGGCGAAACAAGAGGCCAAGAAGGGCATCGTCACCCGGTATCTGAATCTGGTGCCTTTCGGCAACGGCGCCTATGGCATCGAGGCTGCTGCCGGAACCTACTTTGGTAAGGCTGCCAAGGACCTCACGGTGCCCGAGGCGGCGATGCTCGCAGGAATGGTGCAGTCCAGTTCGGCCCTGGACCCCTACAACAATCCGGAGGGCGTGCTCGAACGGCGAAATGTCGTGCTCGACACGATGATCGCGAACTTCCCTGAACGCTCCGCCGAATACGTGGCCGCCAAGGACACCCCGCTCGGGGTGCTGCCGTCACCGCGCTCGCTCGACCAGGGCTGCATTTCCGCAGGCGACGCGGGATTCTTCTGTGACTACGCCCTGCAGTTCCTGGCAGAGAACGGCATCACCCGAGATCAGATCGCGCGCGGGGGCTACCTGATCCGCACGACCCTCGACCCCCAGGTGCAGGAGGCGACCCACAACGCGGTCCGGACCTACGCGTCGCCCGATCTGACCGGTGTCGCCAACGTGATGAACGTGATCCGGCCCGGTACCGAATCGCATGACGTCCTCGCGATGACGTCGAGCCGCGACTACGGGCTCAACCGCGACATCGGACAGACGATGCAACCGCAGCCCTATTCGATGGTCGGGAACGGCGCCGGATCTGTCTTCAAGGTCTTCACCGTCGCCGCGGCGATGGAGCGCGGTCTCGGGGCGGGCTCGTCGCTGCAGGTGCCGTCGACCTTCCAGGCCAGGGGGATGGGCAGCAGCGGCGGCGTCAACGGCTGCCCCGCCAACACCTACTGCGTGCGCAACGATGGCAGCTACCCGGGCAGTATGTCCGTCACGAATGCGCTGGCACAGTCGCCCAACACCGCGTTCGTGAAATTGCTGCAGGACGTCGGGGTCGGGCCGACCGTCGACATGGCGGTCCGGTTGGGACTTCGGTCGTACACCAATCCGGGGACCTCTGGTTTCGGTGAGCAGAGCCTGGCCGACTACATCAAAGAGAACAACCTCGGGTCGTTCACGCTCGGACCGACCGCGGTCGATGCACTGGAACTGTCCAACGTGGCAGCGACTCTGGCCTCGGGTGGGGTCTGGTGCCCGCCGAACCCGATCGCGTCGATCACCCAGCCCAAACGGGACAGCAACGGCAACCGGGTACTCGAGGCCGATGGCAGGCCCGGCGTCGTCGAGGTGGCACTGGAAAAGCCTGCCTGTGAGCGAGTGGTGGAGCCGGGCCTTGCCAACACCCTGGCGAATGCGATGAGTGAGGACGACAGGGGCGCGGGCACGGCAGCCAACGCCGCCGGTTCGACGGGGTGGAGCCTGCCGATGTCGGGCAAGACCGGCACCACCGAGGCCAACCGATCATCGGCCTTCCTCGGATTCACCAACAACCTCGCGGGTGCGACCTACGTGTACAACGATTCGCCGACGATCTCCGAACTGTGTTCGGGACCGTTGCGCCAGTGCGGGTACGGAAACCTTTACGGCGGTAATGAACCGGCCCGCACCTGGTTCACGGCCATGTTGCCTGTGGCGAACAAGTTCGGCCCCACGGCGCTGCCGCCGCGAGATCCGGCGTATGTGGCCGGCGTGGGTGGCAAGGCGGTCCCGTCGGTGGTCGGTTTGTCCGCGAGCGAGGCGACTGCGCGGCTCGAAGCCGAGGGTTTCCGGGTCAATCAGGTGACTGTCGGCAGCGGTCAGGCCTCGGGAACGGTGGTCTCGTCCACACCGGACGGGTCGGCGATACCGGGAAGCACCATCACGATCTCCGTCAGCAACGGCCGCGCACCGCTTCCACCGCGCCGCGCCGCGCCGCCGCCGGCGACGATCACGGTTCCCGGTGTCGGGCCGATCGTGATTCCGCTACCGGGGTGAGCGTCGCCCGGCTGGCATAGGCTCAAGCGATCGGTCATCGACCCTTTGCCGTCAGGAGGAGCTCGTGAAGTCTGAGGCGGATCCGCAATCGTTGCTGGAGCGCGCGTTCACCGACGCGGTGGAACGCGCCGACGACAACGACCAGACGCGCATCAGGCTTCTCGACGCGGCGTACGAGCAGTTCTGCCGTATGGGTATCCAGCGTTCGTCGATGGAGGACGTGGCCAAACGCGCCGGCATGTCCCGGATCACGGTCTACCGGCGCTTCGCGACGAAGGACGCGTTGGTCGAACAGGTGATCCTGCGGGAGTTCCGCCGATACTTCGACCGGTTCCTGGCCGATATACGTGATGCCCAGTCGGCTGCCGACCGGGTGGTGCTGGGATTCGTGAGCTCGCTGCGCGCATTCCGCGGCAATCCGCTCATCGGTGGGCTCATGAACGCGGAACCGACCCTGCTTGCGGGTTCGATGATCGGCGACGACGGCCGGATGCTCGGTGCCGTATCGCAGTTTGTTGCCGGTCAGCTGCGGCGGGAGCAGCAGGCGGGCACGGTGGCGACAACCCTCGACACCGACCTCGTCGCCGAGATGATGGTGCGGGTCGCAGCGTCGTTTCTGACCATCCCCAGTCGAGTGGTCGACCTCGACGACGAGAGTGAGCTGGAGTCGGTGGCCAGGCAATTCCTGGTGCCGATGCTTACGCCCGGTTGATCAGCCGAGGTCACATCCGAGCGATATGGATCTCCGTGACGATCGCGACGGGGAGGCTACCGCCGAAGCCCCGCAATGAGGAGTTCGACCAGCCGACGCGCGTCGTAGTCGGGGTTGTCGGCACCGATGCATAGATTGCCTACCCCACGCATCAGCTGCAGGGCCTCGATGTCGGAGCGGATCTCGCCGGCCGCGACCGAGGCCTCGAGAAGCGTCGCGCAGACAGGCACGAGGCGGTCGAGGAAGTAGGCATGGAGTGTCTCGAACCCGGCGTCACCCGACTGCATGGCCTCGGCGAGGCCGTGTTTGGTGACCAGGAAGTCGACGAAAAGGTCGATCCACGCTCGCAATGCGGCATGGGGGGTGGCGCTGTCGGTCAGGAGTGTCGGACCGGCCTTCGCGCAGGCCTCGACCTGGTGGCGGTAGACGGCGACGATGAGGTCGGCGCGGGTGGGGAAGTGACGGTAGATGGTCCCGACCCCCACTCCCGCCCGGGTGGCGATGTCGCGCACAGGGGCGTCCACACCTGATGCGACGAACGCCGCGGCCGCGGCATCGAGTAGTGCCGCCTGGTTGCGGCGAGCATCAGCCCGCTTGTGCGGCGCCGGAGGCACTGTTTCGGCGTCAGCCATTGCGGAGCCCTTCCATCGCAGTTGGCAAACGGAACATTGTTCCGTATATTGGTTATCGGAACATTGTTCCGTTTGTCCAGGATGTCAGATTGGCCGGAGGCCGAGACCGCGGGGCATCCCATCACCACCCAGGAGGACCACCATGAAGTTTCGAACTCTGGGACGTACCGGCGTCCAGGTCAGCACCCTTGCACTCGGTGCCATGAACTTCGGTGCCATCGGCCGCACCACGCAGGACGATGCCACCGCCATCGTCGATGCCGCTCTCGATGCGGGCATCAACGTCATCGACACCGCGGACATGTACAGCCAGGGCGAGTCCGAGGTGATGGTCGGCAAGGCCATCGCCGGCCGCCGCGACGACGTCGTGCTCGCCACCAAGGTGTTCAACCCGATGGGGGATGAGCGCAATCACCGGGGAAGTTCACGCAGGTGGATCGTCGCCGAACTGGAGAACAGCCTGCGACGGCTCGACGTCGATCATGTGGATCTCTACCAAATCCATCGCTGGGATCCGAACACGAGTGACGAAGAGACGCTGTCAGCGCTCACCGATCTACAGCGCGCGGGCAAGATCCGGTACTTCGGCTCTTCCACGTATCCCGCCTATCGCATCGTTGAAGGCCAGTGGGCGGCCCGCGAGCATCACCTCGGCAGGTTCGTGACCGAGCAGCCGCCCTATTCAATTCTGCAGCGCGGCATCGAATCCCATGTCCTTCCGGTCACCGAACAGTACGGACTCGGCGTGCTGGTGTGGAGTCCGCTTGCCTCTGGTTGGCTCTCGGGCGCAATCCGTGAGGGCCGGAAAATGACAACCAGCCGTTCAACTTTGATGCCCCAACGCTTCGACACCGCGATCGCGACCAACCGCGCAAAGATGGACGCCGTCGAGAAGTTGGCCGCCGTCGCCGATGGCGCCGGACTCACCCTGATCCAGCTCGCGCTCGGATTCGTCACCGCCCATCCGGGCGTCACCAGTGCCATCATCGGCCCGCGCACCGTCGATCATCTGCACTCGCAACTCGCGGCCGCCGACACGGTGCTTTCCGCCGATGTTCTCGATGCGATCGACGAGATAGTCGCTCCCGGTGTCGATCTTGCGCCCGGGGAGAAGTTCGACACGCCACCTTCGCTCCTCGATCCGTCGCTGCGGCGCCGCTGACCCCCGCTCAGTTCAAAGGACCACGCGCATGCCACAGCACGTTGCACCGAGTTTCGGGATCATGACCGCACCCATGAATGTCGGCTATGACGACATCCTCCGGGTGTGGCGCGAGGCCGACGCGATCGAAGAGATCGAGCACGCCTGGCTCTTCGATCATCTGATGCCCATCGGCGGCGACCCGAACGGGCCGATCTTCGAGGGGTGGACGTTGCTGTCCGCCCTGGCCGCGCAGACCGACCGGCTTCGTCTCGGACTTTTGGTGACCAGCAACAGATTTCGTCCTCCGGTGATGCTCGCCAAGATTGCGGCGACCGTGGACGTCGTCTCGGGAGGTCGTCTCGATTTCGGTATCGGTGTGGGATCACGCCCGAATCCACCCATGGCCCGGCGGGAATACCCGGCGCACGGCCTACCGTTTCTGGATGTCCCGCACGCCGTCGGCAGCCTCGACGAAGCCTGCACCGTGATCAAGAGACTGTGGACCGAAGACGAGCCGTTCGATTTCGCCGGCGACCACGTGCAGCTCACCGGTGCGCTGGGCAACCCCAAACCCGTTCAGCGCCCGGGCCCGCCGTTCCTCGTCGGCGGGCGTTCGGCTTCCGTGCTGCGGGTGGTTGCCGAACACGCCGACCTATGGAACATCCCCGGCGGCGACCTCGGCGATGCGATCGGCCGCAGTGCGCTCCTCGATCGCTACTGCGCCGAGATCGGTCGCGACCCCGCCACCATCGCAAGGTCGATCCACTTATCGGTGGACTACGACCAACCGCAGCACACCCGCGACGCAATCGGACAGGCGCTCGACGCCGGCTTCAGCCACTTCGTCCTGGGCTTGGGCGCTCCGTATCCCGCCGGGGCCGCCCGCTGGGTCGCGGATGAGTTGATCACACCGTTCGTCCAACGGGGCAGCCGCGATCCTGCTGTGAGCGTGGGCCGCCTTTAGGATGGTCACCATGGTTATGGCTGATCGTCCCGAGGTGGAGACCGCATCCGCGCCGGTGACCGCGCTCGCCGTATTCGGTTTGGCAGAGAGCATGCTCAACGGACTCGCGAGGGTGCCGTTTCGTCGGCCGTGGGAAGGGCCCGCAGGTCTGCTGGACAACATCGGCCAGTCGGTGACGCGTCAGACCATCCGCTCGTTCATGGGATATTCGATGAGCCTTCCGATCGAAGAGTTCCGGTCGATGGAGCGCATCCTCGACGGCATCTGCCGAGTCGTGATGCCACCGTTCATCGGACTGGCGGACGACGTCGAGATCACCGACGACACCATCGGTGGCGTCGACGGCATCTGGTGCCGCGCCAAAGCGAGCAGCAATGCACACGTCGACGACCTCGACGACAAACAGACGATCGGCGCGACGATCCTCTACCTGCACGGTGGCGGGTACATCGGCACGTCACCGGTCATGTACTCCGCGTTCGCGGCCAAGCTGGTCAAGATCACCGGCTACGAGGTCTTCATCGCCGATTACCGGATGGCTCCGGAATTCCCGTTCCCCGCGGGCGTGCACGATGCGGCCGACGTGTACCGAGGGTTGCTCGAACGTGGCGTCGATGCCGATCATCTCGTGGTCGCCGGCGACTCGGGCGGTGGTGGCCTCGCGACGTCGCTGATCAAGTATCTGCACGACCATGACCTGCCGAAGCCGGCCGCGGTCGCGCTGTTCTCACCCGAGGTCGACCTCGACTTCAACCATCCGTCGATCACGGCGAACGCCCAGTCGGACATCCTGCCCTGGAGTCTGCCTGCCGCTCCGTATCTGGCCGGGGTCCAACCCAACGACGAGCGCGTGTCCGCGGTTCACTCGGTGGCGGATCCGGCGTGGTTCCCGCCGACATTCGTGTGCTGGGGCGCCGACGAGATGTTCCGCGACGGGATCCGTGAGTTCGCAGAGAATCTGGGCAAGGCCGGAGTGCCCGTGCACGCCATGGAAGAAATCGGGATGTTCCACGTCTTCCCCATTCTCATGCCGTGGGCCGAGTCATCGAAGCGGGTTTTCCGCGAACTGCACGACCTGGCCGGTCGCCACGTCACCCCCGATCCCGACGCTGAGCCGACTCACTGACGCAGAGTCGAGGCTTTACTGCACTTCCAGTTCATCCGTCTGGTGCGGCCAACCAGCCCACGAAGTAGGCAATTCAGTTGCAGACTTGAGGCATCGCTTCCAGCCGTACCGACGAAAGAGTGTTTTCGATGACCGTCACCACCGACCCCCATCGGCCCGCCCCGATCGCCCCAGACAATCGACACCTGGTCGGGGTGTTCGCCCCGCAACGCGACGAGACGGATGCGACGGATCTGCCGGTCACCGGCGAGATCCCCGCCGACCTGAGTGGCAGCTACCTACGCAACGGGCCCAATCCGCGGTTCGATCCCATCGGATCGTTCGTGTTCCCGCTGGACGGCGACGGCATGGTGCACCGGGTCACGCTGGAGGGAGGTCGGGCCTCGTACAGCAATCGGTTCGTCCGGACACCCATGGTGGAGTTGGAAGAAGAACGCGGCGAGGCGATTTGGTCCGGCCTCACCGACGGTTACACACCACCGGCGAGCGTCGTCGGCGAAGAACTCGCCGGAACCACCCGCGCGCTGCCCGACATCAACGTCGTTCGGCACGGCGGTCGCCTGATGGCCATGGCAGAGGCGGACAAGCCCTACCTGCTCGACCCACGCACATTGGCGACGCTGGGCACCGAGGACTGCGACGGAGCAATGCGGGTGGGCAGCACCGCCCATCCGAAGATCGATCCTCGGACCGGCGAGATGGTGTTGTTCAACTACATTCTCGAGGCGCCCTATCTCACGTGGTCGGTCGTGGCCGCGGACGGCACCTCGCTGCGCCCGCCGACCGCGATCGACGGCCTCGACGCCCCGGTGATGATCCACGACATGGCGCTGACCGAGAAATACGTGGTGCTGTTCGTGTGTCCGCTGATCTTCGACATCGCGGCAGTCATGGCCGGTGGATCGCTGCTTTCCTGGCGGCCCGACGACGGCACCCGCATCGCACTCATCCCGCGCGACGGCGGTGCCGTGCGCTGGATCCACGCGGAGCCGTTCTGGGTGTGGCACTTCGCCAACGCCTTCGACAATGCAGACGGAACGGTCACGGTCGATTACGTCGAGTGGACCTACCCCGGTGGGTTCGCAGAAACAGGGGTCCCGAACACGTCGGGACTGATGCGCGCGGCGATCAACCCGACCGCCGGCACCATCAACCGCACCCGGGTCAGCGAGCGGACGGATATCGACTTTCCTCGGGTCGACGACCGGTTGCTCACGCGTGACCATCAACGGGTGGCCACCGTAGGTAAGTCCGACTCCGACACCGGCTTCCAGGAGAGCCTGTGGTTCCACGATGTCGCGAAAAGCGCCGAGGTGTCGTGGAGTCCGGGTGTCGCCATCGGTGAACCTATCTACATTCCAGGCGCCGGCCAGGATTACTGGGGTGCAATCGGTACCGACCCCCAGGACCTGCGATCGCGGTTCTATCTGCTGACCGCCGAGAGTCCGGAAGACGGCCCGATCGCCACGATCGATCTGCCGATCCGGGTACCGGCGGGGCTGCATGGCGTGTGGCTCGAGACGTAGCCCGCACGCTAGGGTCGGGAGAATGGCAGTGCGTGCAGGTGTGGTGGTCACGGGTACCGAGGTTCTCAGCGGGCGGGTCACCGATCAGAACGGTCCGTGGGTGGCCCGCCAACTCCTCGAGATGGGTGTCGACGTCGCGCACATCACCGTGTGCGGCGATCGGCCCGCCGACCTGACCGCCCAGTTGCAGTTCCTGGCCGATCAGCGCGTCGACCTCATCATCACGACGGGTGGCCTGGGGCCGACCGCCGACGATCTCACGGTGGCCACCGTCGCAGCGTTGTGCGGACGTGCACTGCACCTCGACATCGAACTCGAGCAACGGATTGACGCCATCGTGCAGCGGTGGCGCAGCCGGATGAGCACGGCGATCGACTCGGAGCCGTTGAACGCGGGGATCCGGAAACAAGCCATGGTTCCGGCGGGTGCGCTGTCGATTGCCCCGACGGGCACCGCTCCGGGCGTTGCGATTCCGGCCACCGGCGAGCTGCCCGCGATCCTGATCCTGCCAGGGCCTCCCCGCGAATTGCAGGAGATGTGGCCCGATGCGCTCGAAACTGCACCGGTCGCAGAGGCTTTGGCGAACAGGGCCGAAGTTCGCCAGTCCACGATCCGTGCGTACGGACTGTCCGAGGCCGACCTCGCCGCGACGCTGCGGGCGGCCGAGCTGAAAGTTTCGGGCTTCGACGATCTCGAGATCACGACCTGCCTGCGCCTCGGCGAACTCGAGATGGTGACCCGCTATCCCGATTCTGCCGACGCCGCGTACGCGAAGCTGGTGACGCAGGTTGCGGAATCCCATGGCAAGCAGATCTTCTCGACCGATGGATCGACCATCGACGACATCGTCGCCCACCGTCTGTCCGGTCGGCGGATCGCCACCGCCGAATCGTGTACCGGCGGCATGATCGCCGCACGACTGACCGACAGGGCCGGATCGTCGGCGTACGTGATCGGGGGTGTGGTGTCCTACTCCAACGAGGTGAAGTCGGGCATCCTCGGTGTGCCCCCGGAGATGATCTCCGAACACGGTGCGGTCAGCGAACCGGTGGCGGCGGCCATGGCAGAGGGGGCTCGCGAGGGCCTCGGCACCGACATCGCGGTGTCCACCACAGGTGTGGCAGGACCAGGCGGTGGTACCGAGCTCAAGCCGGTCGGCACCGTCTGCTTCGGGATCGCTGTGTCCGGTCGCGCCACGGTCACCCGTACCCTGCACCTTTCCGGGGACCGGGCGAGTGTGCGAGCACTGTCCACGGCGGCCGCGATGCACATGCTGGCGAACGCTCTAGCCTAGGCAGTTCAGCAGCCAATGTTCGATATCTGTCCGCGCCGTGGAGGCCATGGCGGTGGGGTGATTCGTGAAACCGTGTGGCGACGCCTGGTAGATACGCAGGTCGACTTCTGCTCCGGCGACTGCGAGCCGTGAGGCCATCGCCGTGTTGTCCTCGAGCAGGATGTCCGATTCGCCCACCACCAGGAGCAGTGGCGGTAGCTCATGTAGGTCCGCATAGATCGGTGAGACATCGGGCAGGGTGCGGTCTGCCACGTGGCCGGTGTACGCATCGAGGAAGTACTCGTCGGTGATCAGGCGCCCGGCCGGCGTCTGCCCACTCAGGTCGTAGGTACCGAATTGCAGTACGCCACCCGCGAACTCTTTGTTAACACCTCTGTCTCGAAGTCGCAGCAGGGTGGTCATGGCCAAGGTCGACCCGGCGGAGAACCCGCCGATCGTCAACCGTGACGTGCCGAAAAGGCGCTCGGTGTTCGTGGTCAGCCATACCGCGGCGGCCTCGCAGTCGTCGGGTGCTGCGGGCCAGGGGTTTTCGGGTGCGAGTCGGTAGTCGACACTGACCACCGCAGTCCCCAGCGAATCTGCCAGCTGCTGATTCCGTGTGTCGTTGCGCGCAGCGGAATCCATGTAGAAACCGCCGCCGTGGATGTCCAGGTGAACGCCGCGCGGCGGCAACCCGGTGGGGGTGATGATGCGTACCGGCACGCTCCGGCCGGCAGCTTCAGCGATCGTCACGACGACCGCCGCGTCGGAGGTCTCGACCCTCCGCGCCGCGCGTGCCTGTCGCAACTCAGCGAGATTGCGGGGTCCGCGTCCGGGCGGTCGGGCCGCGTAGAACGCCAACGCCTCGTCGACGTGTTCGGCTGGAACAGGCCGCATGAAGTCGGACAAACGACCCTGCATATGACTCCCTGCTTCTCCAGCTAGTAATCGTTCACCTGATTCGTCCCCAGGAGGGGCCGCCGAGGGTGATCTACCCTCGCCGGCTCCATACGGGGCTGTATGTGGTGAGCAACCATAGCGAGTGCCGTCACCGATGACTTTTGGCCAGCGCCGTGGTCTGTACGTGAAGGTGCAGCCGATCGGAAGGAATCAGATGATCGACTTCACAGCGGCGTCCGAGGCGTTGGCCGGCCTCATCGCGCAGGTCGAGGACATCGATCTCGCGCGGTCGACGCCCTGCGAGAGTTACACAGTGGCCGATCTGTTGCTGCACATCGATGAGGGCGCAACAGGGTTCACCGCTGCCGCAGGCGGCGAGATCTCGAGTCCTCCGGTGACAGCGGTCGACGACGCCGCATCGCGGAGCAGGGTCGCGGTACACGTCCGCGACCTGGCACGAGCGTGGGCGGAACCGCAGGCCTGGGATGGTGGGTCGGACTTGGCCGGCCTCGAACTGCCGAATCGGACGTGGGGGAGGATCGCGCTGACAGAGGTGATCGTGCACGGATGGGACCTCGCCGTCGCGACCGATCACGGGTTCGACCCGCCGGAATCAGTGGTGCACGCCTGCCACGATCATGTCGAAGGATTCCTGACCGAGGCGCCGCTGCCCGAACTCTGGGGCGAACCGGTCGCCGCCGATCACACGCTGTCGCTCCTGGACCGGACCGTGGCCATCGCCGGACGCGATCCACGATCGTGGCACCGTGCGCCTATGTGATCAATGCCGGCGGGCCCAGAACTCACGGACGGCGACAGCCAGCAGAACCGCGCCCATCGTGGTCATCGTGCCCAGTTGCCAGCTGTCGACGACACCCGGCGTGACGACGATCAGAATGCCCAGTGCCACCACGGGAGCGACGACCGTCACGATTGCCGGGACCACTCGGCGAACCGCAACTGCCTCGGTCACCGCCGCGATGATGACAATCGCGAAAGCAACCGCGGAGAACACCTCAGGCTCGGTCCACCACTCGTACGGCGCCGGACCGGTGAAGTTGGCGATGCCGACCGTGGCGTCCGTCAGCGGGGTGTAGGCCGTCCATCCCGTCGACGGACCGGAGAACACGCCTTCGTCGTCGAGTCCGAGCCAGGTGATACCGCCGGCGAAGAGGGTCGCGACGATGAAAATCCACCATGCGATGTGGCCGGTGATGCGAGCCGCCAACAATACTCGTGCGCGAGTCATGGATATCGAGTCTTCCATTGCGCGCGTCATATCCCGCGCAGGGCGTGGCTCATGCCCAAGGCTCGCGCCGGTGCCACCAGTGGAGTGTCCGCGGCGCGTCGGTCGGAACCGTCACGTCTCGGAAGCGGTTGTCGAGCCGCGTTACTGCAATCTGCAGTCTTCGAACACATCGTGTTCTGGCTCACTTCCCCGTGCAAATCCGGTGCCTTGGGCCGTCTCAATTCATGTAGGGCGCGGACGGGCAACGAGGCTCGGCGCGATGAACACGAGGAGAGAACAATGGCTGACTTCATCGACAAGGCAAAGCACAAGGCCGAAGAGGTTGCGGGTAAGGCAAAGGAAAAAATCGGCGAGGCGACCGGCAACGACGACCTCAGGGCCGAGGGCGCAGCCGATCAGGGCAAGGGTAAGACCAAGCAGGTCGGCGACAACATCTCGGACGCAGCGTCGAACGTCAAGAGCAAGCTCACCGACTGAGTTCGGCTGACACATAAGCGCGAGGGGTGGGGTGGTGGCCGCTATCGGCCACCACCTCCGTCGCAGACAATGAACACAGGAGAACAATGATCCCGCTGTTGGCACGAAAGTACGTGTACCGCTACTTGATTCTGGCTATCGTCCTACCACTGGTGGCGAAGGTGTTGCTGACTACAGGGCACCGGTTGGAGCAGCGAAACGACAACCCGACGGCCGTATCCAAGCTGTTGATCAAGGTCGGCTCGTACAGTCGCCGTAAGGCGCGCACGGCAAATGCCGACGCCGATGTCGAACAGAAGAAGACGCGCCGGTCGGTCATCGGCCGTCGTAAAAAGTAGTTGTCCGGGAGGCTACGGCCGGCGGAAGGTCCCGACGATGCGATCGACGACTCCGCCGGCGACGTCGAGGGTAACGGAATCCTCTGCAGCACAGTAACGGTCGGCGTCGGCGTCGTAGGTCGCGCCGGCGATTGAGCCGTGATCGGCTTCAAATATCACCAGCTCGTGTGGCCACTGACCGAGTGCTGCCGCGAAGTCCTCGCTCACAGCGAGCGGCACGACGTCGTCGGAGTCCCCGTGCAGCAGCGTGATCGGTACAGCGGCTCCCGCGTGCAGGTCATCAATTGGGAGTTTGTCGCCCGTCAACGGATTGTCGGCGTTGAATGCACCGGCCAGGCAGATGACGGAAGACACGGGACTGTCGTAGTGGTCGCTGCGCAGAGCCACCCCGGCGGCGGCTGTACCACCCAGCGACCATCCGATCAGCGCGAACTCCCCAGCAGTCGCGGCGTACCGCAAGGAGTTCAGAAGATCGTCCCGTCCACGGTCACCGGCGTGCGAGTCCCAGTCCGGGACGATCACGTAGAAGCGCTGCTCGGCGAGCAGCGTCGCAAACGGGCGCAGCGTCTTGCGCGCATCGGTCTGCGTTCCGTGCCACAACAGGACTGCGGGGTCTGATTTGTTGCCGAATGTATCGACTGACCGGCCCGGGGCGTATTCGTTGGTCTCCACGGCTTCAGTGTGCCCAGCGACGGAAGCCGGGACACATCGCTGGAACTGCGGCAGAATGACCGGCGTGACGAAGTCGTGCAATAACGGCGCAGCGGTCTGTGATTCCCCGGCCACGGTGGATGCGACCGCGGTCGCCGGGTCGGTGGCCACATCATCGAGCACCGCTGTGGCGGGGTCGGTCGGAACCGTGGTCAGCGCAGGTGTCGCAGGCTCCGCAGGCACTGTGGCCAGCGCGGGCGTGGCGACGTCAGTCGCGACAGTTGCCAGTGCGGTGGTCGCTGGTTCTGCCGTCACTGCAACGAGCGCGGTGGTCGCGGGAAGTGCGGGCACTGCGTTTTCTTTTGGTATCGCCGGCTGTTTCGGCGTGGTGGCGAGCGCGCTGTGCAAGCGTTGTATCGCGTGCGTGGGGTGCGTGGGCTGTACCGATTGCGTCGGATGCGTGGGCTGCTACAACTGCTCAGGCCTGCGCGGAGCAGTCGGTCTGCGCGACGTGCACGTCTGAAGGTGACGGTGTCGCCCTATCAGGTCACCGCCGCTGATCGTCAGGCTCTGCCGAACGCGCTGCGTGGCCGTTCACACGGCCACCTCGGCTATGACGACGCCGAACGTGCGCGTCCTTTCGCCCACTACTTCCGCTCGTATACCGAGCCGATTCAACCGCATGTCCACGATGGGTTGCTCCGGGGGCGAGCGCCGGCCGAGTTGGGCTACGAGGTGGACGATGCTCCGGCGCGACTGACGGCATCCGGGTACGGCTCGATGGAAACCGGCTGGACGCGGACGACCAAGGGTACGGTGCTCGTTTCGTGTCTGACCGATATGCCCGACGTGACCGCACAGATGTGGGACTGGTGGTTCGGGTGGCATCTCGTGGACTCTGCGCGCTACAAACTGTGGCATCCGGGGGCACATCAGCAGGCCTGTGTTGCCGACGACCGAAGCGGCTACGCGGGGCTGACCGATCGTGAGAAGTACATCGGCAACGTCTCGTTCGTCGACGAGTACATCGGGGCGAAAAAGCTCCGCCTCGCCATCCGCTTCGTGGATCCCGCGACGCTCGGATTCGCCGATCGACCAGGCACTACTCACATCTGCGCTCGAATCGGCGTGACCTACCTGCCTGTGGCGGCCGGCTGGCTCGTCCATCAGGTGAGGCCCACAGAGCGCGGCAGCGAGATGCGGTCCCGGTTCTTCATGGGGCCCAACGAGATTCTTTCGCTGCCGGGTAGAGCGGTGTCTCTTCCTGGCGCCGGAGCGTTCCTCGCGTCTCGAGTGGGCAGGTCGATGGCGCGCCCGGTTGTCGACGTCGCCGTACGAGCGAACTTCGGCGATCGGCTCGCCCACGACCTCCTTCACCATTGCGCAAGCGAAATGAACCATCTTGCAGGCTTTTTGCCCGCTCTGTACGACGAGTTCCAGTCGATGCCCTGACTCATCCGGCGCCGGACTCGACAAGTGCGTCGCGGCAGGAACTGAGCAGCGTGAGCAGTCTCGAAGTGTCGGATGCGGAGAGGTGGCCGGTCATCGTCTTTGCCACCGCAGCGACTTCTGTGCGTGCACGCCCGAGAAGGGAGATGGCAGCAGGAGTGAGAACGGTTGCGCGTTCGCGTCGTGGCCCCGGCTCCTCGGAACGCTCGATGAGTCCACGTTTCTCAAGGCCCTGCAGCAGGACGTTCATGGATTGACGCGATACGAAAGCGTGCCGAGCGAGGTCGGAACTCGTGCTGGCGGGCGTGTGATCCAGCGCCTGCAGACATGCGTACTGCGGCACGCTCAGTTCGAGGTGGCGCAGTCGCTCGGCCATTCGCAGATGCAGGATCGCCTGGGTTTCCTTGACGAGGAGTCCCAGTGCCTCGGCAGTCGAATGATCGCCCGATGGTGTCATGTCAACATTTTGACACACCGCAAAATGAGTGTCAGTATATTGACATCAACTGAAGCTCATCGACGGCAGGAGCTCGACATGACAGGCAGCACGAACCGCATCAACCCAACTCTCAGCGGACCCGACTTTGTGTCGTTCCAGGTGCGCGACCTGGAGACCTCGGCGACGTTCTATGAGGACGCGCTCGGGCTCAATCGGCTGCCGGCAACCAATCCCGCTGCAGTGGTGTTTTCCTCGGGCGGAACTGCATTCGCGGTTCGGGAACCGTTCCCGGGCGTAGATCTCAACGCCATCGGCCAACTCGGTGCAGGCATCGGCGTGTGGTTCGGGAGCAAGGATCCGTCCGGGCTGCACGCACGTCTCGTCGCGCGAGATGTGCCGATCGTGCAGGAGCCATTCGAGGGTCCCTTCGGGCTGCAATTCTCGCTTCGTGACCCCGACGGCTATGTCGTCACCATCCACACCGCGGGTTGAGGGTTCGGTAGGGGCGGGCCGGGCCGATCAGGTCGGCGTGATGGTGCCGTCGACGTACACCCAGCGTCCGTCGTGCCGTTCGAAATTGCTGCGCTCCATAAGGTTTCCCGCGGTGCCACCCTTGACACGGTAGAACGCGGTGAATACGACCTCGCCTGTCGCATCGAATGGTGAACCGCCGCAGGTGGACTCGATATCAAGGCGATACCAGCGCATCGCCTCGTCGAGGTCGAGCTCGACGGGTCTTGTCCTCGGGTGCCAGCTGTGGAGAAGGTAGTCGCGGTCTCCGGTTGCGAACGCGGTGAAGCGTGAACGCATCAGCTCGACGGCGGTCGGCGCCTGGCGCTCGCCGGCCAGCACCGGTTCGCAGCACTCGGCGAACGGGAGTCCGCTGGTGCACGGGCAGCGTCGATTGGAGGTGGCCACCACGACAGCGTATGTGGGTGCGGCTAGGTGGACAGACTCGCCTGCATGCGATGGGTACTCGGGTTGACCCCTTTCGTGCGCTTGAACGCCGTGCTGAAGGTGAATGGATCGGCGTACCCGACGGACTGTGCAACGTCTGCGATGGTCAGGTCAGGACGGTCGCTGAGTTGATCGGCGGCCAGGGTCATCCGCCACCGGGTCAGGTAGGTCAGTGGGGGTTCGCCGACGAGGTCGGTGAACCTTTTTGCAAGGGTGGCGCGGGACACCCCTGCGCGGCGGGCCAGTGATGCAACGGTCCATGGGGCGTCCACCTCAGCGTGCATGAGTTGGAGCACCGGACCGACAACTGGATCGTGCAAGGCCGAATACCACTGCGGTGCAGCCTGTTCCTGGTCGTCGAACCAGGTGCGGAGTGAGCAGACCAGCAGCCAGTCGAGGAGTCGATCGAGGACGATCTGTTGCCCTGGGCGATCCGCAGCGACTTCCGCCGCGAGATAGCGCGCCACCGGGTCGGCGTCGGTGTCGGGTGGGATGCGTATCAGCGGTGGCAGCACCTGCAGTAACCGATCACCGATCTCGCCGTGCACCGGGTAGGCGCCGACGACGATAGAGGTCGACGCGTTCGGGTCCCGGCAATCGGCCCACCCCAGGCGGTGTCGCGCGCCACCGTTCTCGGGGATGGAGCACTGCTCGCCGCAGGCCACCGGTGTGGCCGAGGTGTCGGGGTCATCGACGAACGAGAACGGCTCGGGTCCGCGGACGACGACGGTGTCCCCGCCGGACACGCGCAGAGGGTCGTGGTCACCTCTGACGATCCACCCCGCACCGTCGACGATCACGCACAGGGTCAGGGGAGCGCCGTCGACGAAGTCGAGCGCCCACGGGGCCGAGAGGGTCGAATAGCCGAAGACAGAGCCGTGCGACCGCACACCCCGGAGAAGGTCACCGAACGCATCCATGGACACCACTTTAGACGAATCAACAGGTAAACCGGCGCCTGAGCCATGGATTGCTCTGCTTCGAGCGGCTTGACTGGTCAACATGAGCCAAAACACGATTCTTGTTATCGGTGCCACCGGCAAAACCGGACGCCGAGTGACCGCCCGCCTCCGACTACTCGGCGAACAGGTGCGTCCGGTATCTCGATCCAGCGCCATCCCCTTCGATTGGTCAGATCCGCGCACATGGGACGCCGCACTCGACGGTGCGTCGTCGGCCTACCTCGTCCCGCCTGTCGAAATCGGCCCGATCGACCACTTCATCGACCGGGCGCAATCGGTGGGTGTCCGCCGTGTGGCGCTGCTGTCCGGACGGGCGGCCGACAGCTGGGGCGACTCGGCTTTCGGCCTCGACATGCGCGCGGCCGAACGTGCCGTGCACGCGTCCTCGCTGGACTGGACCATCGTTCGATCGTCGAACTTCAGCCAGAACTTCTCTGAGGAAGTTCTTTTGGAGCCGCTCCTGCGGGGTGAGCTTGCGGCGCCTCCGGGGGAGGTTCCAGAACCTTTTGTCGACATCGAAGACGTGGCCGCGGTTGCGGCTCAGGTGCTGACGACCCCCGGGCATGAGGGGCAGACGTACGAACTGACCGGACCGAGAGGCATCACATTCGGTGAAGCGGTGGGTTTGATCGCTGCGGCATCGGGCCGGACGATCACCTACCGGCAGATCACCCCGGGTCAATACGCGCAGAGCCTGACCGAGCAGGGTCTGACCCGCGAGGAAGCCGACACCATTGCTGAGATGTACGTGCTCATGGAGCGTGGACTGATCTCCGAGACCACCGATGACGTCCACCGCCTACTGGGCAGGCCGGCTGCGACATTCGAAGACTACGTCATTCGCACTGCTGCCGACGGACGGTGGCCGGCATGAGGGTTCTGGTGCTGGGAGCGACGGGAAAGACCGGCCGGCAGGTGGTGCGTGCGTTGACCTCTGTGGACGGGGTAGAGGTGAGGGCGGCGTCTCGGTCGGCGAAGGTTCGGTTCGACTGGGATGACCGCTCCACGTGGGCGTCGGCGGTCGAGGGCGTCGACGCGGTGTATCTGGTCGACTCGCAACAATCGGATGCGGCGCAATCGATGTCGGACTTCACCGATGTCGCGAGGCGCGGCGGGGTTGCTCATGCTGTGCTGTTGTCGTCGCGCGACGCCGTTGTGTCACACCGGCCGGTCGACGCAGCGGTGGTATCTGCGGTGAAGGCGTCCGGAATGACGTGGACGGTGCTTCGGCCGACGTGGTTCATGCAGGTCTTCAGCGAATGGGATCTGTTCCGTGACAGTGTCATCGATCGCCGCCTTGCCGGAACATCAGGCAGCGGGCTGGAGCCGTTCATCGACACCCGCGACATCGGGGATGTCGCGGCGGCATCACTGTTGCACCCGGAACGTCATACAGGAAAGGACTATCAGCTCTCCGGTCCTGACCTCCTGACGTTCGAGGGCGCAGCCGGCGCGATCGGAAAGGTGGTCGGCGCCGACGTCGAGTTCGAACAGATGGCTGATGAAGATTTTGTCGCTTACCTGACCGGCCGCCGCGGAGTCGCAGGGCCGCTGGCGGAGGATCTGACGCAAGTGTTCGGATGGATCCGCGAGGGGCGCAACGCCCACCTGTCAGCAGGGGTTCGCGAGGTACTCGGGCGACCCCCACGAACGTTCGACGATTTCGTCAGAGAGGCTGCCGCCCAGGGGGTCTGGCGTGAGTGAACTACTGTGGCGACCGCCGGGGACTCATGCCCGCGCGGCGAGGGCTTCCGGTGTCCATGGAGGCCACGATATTGCGCCGACGGGTGAGCCGCCGGTGAACCGGGCCACGATCCGGGGAGTGCCGGACGCGGAGTCGTACACCGTGGCCTGCTGGGAACGGACAACGGCTGTGGCGACAAGCGGCCATAGACGATGGTAGCGTTCCCGGATCTTCGCTTCCGGCACTGAGTGGCCACCGGCCGAGACCCGATGTGAGACACGCAGCACCGCAACGGCTTCTGGCACCAGTAGAACGTGTACGACGACTGCGAACCCATGTGCTTGAGCCCGGGAGATCAGGTCGAGCTTCGAGGGGTGAGAGAACACGGTTTCGGCGATGAAGGATCGTCCCGCGTCGATGAGTGCGTCCCGCGTGGCGGCCGCCGATTGTGCTGCCTCGTACGACATCGCCTCGGCGTCATCGGGCCATGTCTGGCGCGCGATGATGTCGGCGTTGACGAAGACGCTGGTCGGCAGGACGGGAGCGAGGGTGAGCTCGACAAAGGTGGATTTACCCGAACCGTTCGGGCCGATCACCAGGTCGAGACGCTTCATTCGGTGTCGAGCAGGCGTGTTGTGCCGTCAGGGCTCCGCTCGGTGAGTCGGCCCTGCTCGTCCAGGACAACCGTCGTGATGCCGCGTGCTGCGAGGGTCGCCTGGTAGTCGGTGTGCGACAGGCTGTCGGCGATCTTCACGTCGACCTCGGCGTGGAAGAGTCGGCCTTCCTCGTCAGTGAGGTCGGAGGTTGGCAACGTTCCCGACAGGGCTTGCTGCACTCGACTCAGGGCCGACGTCTCATATGCTGTCATGGCCTGACCGATGCGGGCCCAGTACTCGAGCTGCTGGCGGCCGGTTCGATTCTGTCGGCGCCCTTCGGCAATTGCCGAGTCGACGAGAGTCGAGTCGAATCTGGTCACCTTGTCAGCGGTCTGGGTCATGACAGCTCCTCGCGTAGCACTCTGCAACCGATTGTAGCACTCTGCTACGAGACGTGTTGTCATGCGACAGCGCTGCGCGACTCAGCGATACGGATCTGCGGCGGCGACGAACTCGTCGAGCTTGGCCAGTGTCTCGGCTTCGGGACGAGTCGGTAGTAAGAAGGTCACGCGCTCGACTTTCGCCGAGGCGTAGCCGTCGAGTTCTTCAGCTTTGCGTCCGGCGCCGAAGATGGTGAAGGGGATGTCGGGGCGGCCGCGATCGGCCAGCTCGGCTCGCACCCGGATGAGCTCGTCCGCGCTGGTATGGGCTCTGGGAAGCCAAGCGTCGGCGTATTTCACCAGGCGATCGATGGCTGCGGCGCTTTCGCCGCCGATGTAGATCGGGGGATGCGGTTTCTGGACTGGTTTGGGCCAGGCGAAGATGGGGTCGAAGTCGACGTGGTCACCGTGGAACTCGGCCTCGTCCTCGGTCCAGATCTGTTTCAGCGCGGCCAACTGCTCGTTGATGAGCGCACCACGGGTCTTCGGGTCGGTCCCGTGATTGCTCATCTCTTCGCGGTTCCAGCCGACGCCCACACCGAAAGCGGTCCGTCCGTTGGAGAGCAGGTCCAAGGTTGCGACCTCCTTGGCGGTATGGATGAGGTCACGTTGGGGAAGCAGGGCGATTCCGGTGCCGAGGATCAGTCTTTCGGTCACCGCCGCGGCTGCGGTGAGTGCGAGAAACGGGTCGAGGGTGCGGTAGTAGACCCGGGGCAGGTCGCCGCCGCCCGGGTAAGGCGATTCTCGGCTGACCGGTATGTGGGAGTGTTCGGCAAGGAACAACGAATCGAATCCGCGCTCCTCGAGTGCCTTGGCGAGCACGTCGGGCCGGATGCCTTCATCGGTCACAAATGTCGATACGCCGAAGTCCATACCTCCATGGAAGCACAGCGGGCAGTGGCCGCCCGGCGCTCAGCAGTGACGTGCATGGACGGCACTGGTGGTGTGCGCCTCTCGGCATGCGTCTTCGGCGATTTCAAGGGCGACCACGACGCGTCCGAGGGCAACTCGCGCGTCGATGTCTCCGTGCAGTGCGGCTGAGCGTTGAGCGTTCAGTGCGTGTATCCGTGCCTCGTGCAGGGACTCGGACAGCTCTGTGTTCGCACGAAAGTCGCTCACCTGGATGACGCAGGATGTGGCTGTTGAGTGGTTGTTGGCATGTGACTCCCGACTGTTTCCTCGCCTCCCGAATGCTCAAACTAGACACTATGCGGGACTAGTGTCAAGTAGTCGGTTTGCCGGCGTCCCGTCGAGGCCCGAGGGCTCTGGCTAGAGCGATAGTCAGCGTAGGTCCGCGACCCTTCGTCAGACCTCGAATGTATGTTCTATCCATGGCTTGGGTGGGGACCGCAACGGAGTATGGGGTCGAGCTCCGCTGCGCTTCGTCTCTGATGGACGCGGAGGCGTCGGAGTTGTTGTCGCGGGTGCGGTCTGGGACGCGTGAGGTGAATCAGGCGTGGGTTGGGCGTCTGGAGGATGGTCTGGCGTACTACCGCTATGTCTCGTCGAGTGAGGATGAGCATGGGACGCGGGCGGCGGCGTGTGAGATTGCGGTGGCGTGGCGGTGCACGACCGGGCAGGCTGATCATCTTCTTCGGTGCCGGC
>NZ_QJSP01000028.1 GCF_003217475.1 Williamsia limnetica
ATCTGCTTGAAACGGGGCCAGATCGGGAAAATCCTGGTGGTGTCCTTTTGCCCCTGGGCGATGGTGCGGATCATTCTCCACACCCCGCCGAAGAAGAGGGCCCAGCACACCAGGCTGGCCAGGGCGGCAATGGTGCCGATGGTGATCGTCGCGGTAGTCACGGCGTCACGGCCTTTCTCTATGGAACTTCACGGCCTGTGGTACGGCTATTTCGCACAGCGGCCGTTGGTTCACCCGGATTGGCAGTACACAGCTTGCGCAGTGTTCTCCACTAGGTACGTTAAGGCTTGTCTTTGCAGCACTATTGCGCAGGTTGGCCTAAGTTACCAATCAGTAAGATCCTTTGTGATGTCCGACATAATCCACGCACGAGTTCTATTGCTGTTCGGCGCCTCGATGGTTGCCGTTCAGTTCGTCATCGCGAGCGCTGCGACGTGGATCTACGTGATGGCCTTCGACCGCGAGTTCGCCGTCCCGGAGGCCCCTGCGGCCCCCATGGCGCTGGTGCTCGGTTCCAAGGTCTCTGGCGGTGAACCCGGTTCCTACGTGCGTGGCAGGCTTGATTCTACCCTCCGGTTATATCAGGAGGGCCGCGTGCAGCAGATTCTGAACTCAGGCAACGGACACGAGTCCGCCGGCGACGAACCGCAGGTCATGCGCAGTTATCTGCAGCAGCGCGGCGTCCCCGCGTCGGCCATCATCGACGATCCCGAGGGCTTCGACACCGCAGCGAGTTGCAGACGCGCCCACGACGTCTACGGCGTGGAGGAAGTAGTGATCGTCACGCAGGACTTTCATCTCGGTCGTGCGATCGCGCTGTGCCGCGACGTGGGGATCGATGCGCACGGTGTGTACGCCGACTGCGACTGCGTGATGTGGACCCTCGCCCGGAACCACCTCCGGGAGGCGGTGCTGGCCCGGCCTCGCGCGCTGCTCACGTCATTGACGAACTGAGCTGGGCTCCTCGGCCTCGGTGGCCACGTCATCGTCCTGGGTCTCCAAAGTTGAGGGTCGCTGTTTGCGCTTCTTGGTCAGCGGCAACCGCGGGCGGCCTGTCAGGTACGACGAGCCGGGGATGCGGCGAAGGATCTCGACGAGCATGAGCGAGCAGGCGATGGTGGCGACGTACATCAGGATCGTTGCCCAGGGTGCCCCGAGGGTGTTGATCCACGACTCACCGTTCTTCTGTGGGTACAGGATGAAGAAGATGAAGATGGCGTGGCACAGGAAGACACTGAAGGATCGGTTCGACGCGTATTTGACCACCCGGTCGAAACGCGGTGTGCTCTCCCGGTGGCTGTCGGCCCAGTGCTGGCCGATCGCATACAGGCACCCGATGGCCACGAGGATGAACGGGATCAGGGTCGGCTGGAATGCGGCACTCGCATAGATGGCACGCTCACCGCCGGCGACCCGCATCAAATAGGTGACCTGGGCAAATGCGCCGGTGATCACCAACGCTCCGAACAGCCACCAGCCCTTGCCGCGCAGCCAGAGCCGGATGCCCTCGCGATGTACGGCGACGACCGCGCCGAGGAAGATCAGGAACTGATAGGGCACGAACGTTGCGTAGTAGTGCCACCAGATGCCGGCGATACTTGCCGGAGGCTGCCAGTAGGTGATGACCGATGTGACTGCGACATGGACGCCCAAACTGGCCGTGAGCAGCGCGAGGTGGTGATTGCGCGACTTGCGCACCACCCACAGCACGAGCGGGAAGAGCAGGTAGACCTGCAGCATCACGAACAGGAAGTACATGTGGAAGCCGGACAGGCCCCACTTGAGCAGGTCCCAGAACTCGTCGAGACTGCCCGGGATGTCGGTGGTACGACCGTGGGCCCACATGTCCTCGACGGCCCAGTAGATGAACGACCAGATCAGGTACGGGAAGATCACCAGCTTCATGCGGCGGCGCCAGAAGTCGATCGACCGGAAGTCGACCTTGTCGAAGTTCTGGTGCATGAGGACGAAACCGGTCAACGCGAAGAACATGTTGCGGGTGAAATGCAGCAACAACGTCGTCGAGTTGACACCGACGCTGTCCCACTCATTTGTCGTCGCGGTGAGGCAATGCACGAAGATGACCAGCGAGAACGTAATTGCGCGGATCAGGTCCACATGGTGGAGATAGGCGCGCTTTGCAGATGCTTTTGCGGTGCGGCCGACAGTTCCTGCGTCTGAGGTGCGGGCGGAGGTCGTGGCAGTCATCGCCGTACAGCATGCCGTATAACTCTGAGTTTTCGCTGGGCGGGAGTGCTTCCTCACATGCGGTGGTTACCGTGGCCGGGTGCTTTGTGACGGATGTGGCCGATGATTCCTGACTGGGATGTCCTTGTCCTGCTGCTTGCCGCTGCGGGGGTCGCCGGATGGATCGATGCGGTGATCGGCGGCGGTGGGCTGGTGCTGATCCCCGCGTTGTTGATCGCGTTTCCGGGAGCCCCGCCCGCGAGTGCCCTCGGGACCAATAAGCTGGCGGCGATCTGGGGGACCGGTGCGGCCGCCATCGCCTATTCGCGTGTCACCGCGATCCCTCGTCGCCTGGCGTTGATCTCCGTACCGATCGCCTTCGTGTGTTCGGCCGCCGGGGCGCTGTCGGCGAAGGCGGTGTCGACCGAGATCATCAGGCCGGTCGTGATTGTGCTGATGCTCGCGGTGGGCATCTTCGTCGCAGTTCGACCGTCATTCGGCAGTAACACCGGTGAGAGTCCGCCCCTGACGGTCAAGCAGACGGTCGCCGGCTGCATCGCTTTCGCCGTGATCGGCTACTACGACGGCATTTTCGGCCCCGGCACAGGAATGTTCCTGATCATTGCGTTGACCGCGCTGCTGTCGCGGAACTTCATCGAGAGCGCGGCGCTGGCCAAGATCGCCAACACGGCCACCAACCTCGGAGCACTCGTCGTCTTCTCGATCGGCGGAAATGTCTGGTGGGCTCTGGGTTTCATGCTGGCGGTCGCCAACACCGGTGGTTCGTTGCTGGGGTCGCGAACCGTACTCAACCGCGGCACCGGCGTGATCCGGATCGCGTTGCTGGTGGTCGTGGTCGTGATGTCCGCGAAACTCGCCTGGGATCAGTGGGGCTGACCCGCCGACCGTGCCCTTGTTGGCGTCGACCGTGCCGAACCAGCCGTCGAGCGTGCCTTTGTTGACATCGAGTGTGCCTTACGGGCAACAGATCCGGCATTGTCAGAGGGTGCTGATACAAAGAACACATGAGCACGGGCATGGCTGATCTGATCGACCGCATCGAGGGCATGGCTCTCGACGCGTCGGAGATCGTTGCTGTCCGCGAGGTGTTGTCGCGCAGATTGATCGACGCCCCACTGGCGATGATGTCGGACAAAGAAGCCGTGGAGTTGACGCAGGCCGTCGAGACGCAGACCCGCCGTGACGAGGCCGTCAAGATTCGGCTGTCGGCCGAGCTGACCGAGCGCAGGGTAGCTGCCAAGCTGGGACACAAGCACAACAATTTCCTGCGATTGGTGCTACGCATCTCAGCTGCACAGGCGTCGGGCCGATCGAAGAGGGCTGAGCGAACAGGGATTTGGCACAGCATCACCGGTGAAGTGACTGAACCGCGGTATCCCCACGCCGCAGAAGCTCTGCGGGACGGAGCAATTGGCCTCGCGCACGAGAAGGTCATCTTCGACACGATGACGGCGTTGCCGGCGAGTATTCGCAGCGATCTCGGATTGTGGGCACAGGGCGAGAAGTCGATGGCCGATGCCGCCCGGACCATGGACCCCGACGAGCTGAAAAAGGTCGGACTGCACCTCCATGCGTACCTGAATCCCGACGGCACGTTCGACGACGTCGACCGCAAACAGAAACGAGAATTGAACACCTTCAAGCAGGGTGCCGATCACATGGCCGGGATCAAGGGCAACCTCGATCCGGCGACCAAGGCGCTGTGGGACATGGTCGCTGAGAAATGGGCGGCGAAGGGCATGAACAACCCGGATGACCCGCAGTCGCCGAGTGGGAACGTCGACAAGGCCGACCCGCAAGCCATCAAGGAAGCTGCAGCGCGCGACAGTCGCAGCCAGGGTCAACGCAACCACGACGCGTTCCGCCGGTTGCTGGAAATGGTCGTCGGACAGGGCAAACTCGGTCAGCACCGCGGACTGCCGGCCCGGGTGATCGTGACCATGACCCTCGAGCAACTCGAATCCGAGGTCGGCTTGGCGACCACTGCGTCCGGCGGCGTGATTCCGGTCCGCGATGCGCTCGCTCTGGCCGGGGCGACCCGCAAGTTCTTGGCGTTGCTCGACAACAAGCATCGCCCGCTGTTCCTGGGCCGCCAGGCGCGGCTGGCGTCGGCCGATCAGCGACTGGCCCTGATCGCCGCCGACCGCGGGTGCTGCCGCCCGGGATGCGACAAACCCGCGACCCGCACAGCGGTTCATCACCTCACCGAGTGGTCCAAAGGCGGCCGAACCGACATCACGGCGTTGGCACTGGTCTGCGACGGCGACCACGGACAGGTTCACGACGGCGCGAATGGCTGGCTCACCGAGATCATCACCAATCGCACCGGACCACCGGGCTGGCAAGGCCGGATCGGATGGCGTCAGCGCGGTACGGCTGACCCACCACGTCCCAACAACACACACTTCTCGGAGCTGTTCTTCACGCATCCGGAAATGTGGGATCCCGACGGTGACGACGATGTCGCATGGTTCAAAGAACGCGCACGCGAGGCATTCGGAGAACCACAGTCGGAACCACCCATTCGCACCGTCGACTTCGGATGGCGACGGCCGCTGGCTGCCTGAAAGGGCGGTCGACGAGCACTAGACTCGCAGCCATGGCGATGAGCCCTGCGGAAGACCAGAACCGACGGCTACTGCGTGCCCGCGACACCATGGACCGCGACTACGCTCATAACCTCGACATCCCGAAGCTGGCGGCCATCGCCTACATGTCGCAGGCACACTTCAGCCGGACCTTCCGCGCCACTTTCGGCGAGACGCCACATCGACATCTGCAGCGTCGCCGGATCGAACGTGCGATGGCAATGCTTCGGGGATCCGACACCTCGGTCACCGACGTCGCGCGCCTGGTCGGTTTCGAGAGCCTCGGGACGTTCAGCCGGACATTCCGGGCTGTCACCGGAAGTTCCCCCAGCGAGTTCCGTGCCCTCTCACAGCCCGTCGCCGCGCCGGTGTGCTTCGTGAAGAGCTGGTCGAAACCGAGCAGTTTCGGAGAAGCCGTCCCGGTCCCCGAGTTCTAGGGTTGGCCCATGTTCAACAAGATCACCATTCACTCGGTCACCGTCCTCGACCAAAACGAGGCACTCGACTTCTATGTCGGGAAGCTCGGATTCGAAGTCGCAGACGACGTCGACATGGGCTTCATGCGCTGGCTTACCATCGTCCTGCCGTCCGATCCTGAACGACACATCCTCCTTGAAGTCCCGGGGCCGCCTGCCCTGACCGAAGAGGTGGCCGCTCAGGTTCGCGAACTCCTGACCAAGGGCGCGCTGGGCCTCGCAG
Organism: Williamsia limnetica; assembly: GCF_003217475.1. Taxonomy (GTDB): domain Bacteria; phylum Actinomycetota; class Actinomycetes; order Mycobacteriales; family Mycobacteriaceae; genus Williamsia; species Williamsia limnetica. The sequence continues at coordinate 5,496 of NZ_QJSP01000028.1, forward strand.
CGATCCTCACCACCGATGACTGCCGCAAGACGTACGAGGAATTGACGGCAAAGGGAGTCGAGTTCACCGAAGAACCGATCGAGCAGCCCTACGGAATCGACTGCGCGTTGCGGGATCCGTTCGGCAATCACATCAGGATCACGCAACCGGTGACAGGCCCGGTCGAGATCACCCCGGCCGATATCGCGAGATGGGCGGACGACAACGTCTGACGGCTCGTCACCACCACTGCGTCAGCGCATCCCGCAAACTCTCATCCAACGCCGGCACCAGTGTGCGCACGAAGCTGGTCGTCAGGTGGTGAAAGTCGTGCCACACCAAAACGTTCCCGACAATCGCAGGGCACGTCGTGTCGTCGCACATGGCATCGGTGAAATCGAGGAAAGTCATGTTCGGGAAGTCCCCTGCGATGGCGGAAGTGGGGTCGAGCGATGACAGTGCATGTTCTCGGTCGACACCGCAGTCGGCGGCCGACCGGCCTTCAGCGAGACACTCCGGCGGGGTCAGCGTCGGGCCGAGGACCCACGGGGTGTCGCGTACCGCAATGACCTGCTGACCGCGGTCGCGAAACTCGGCGAAGATCTCCAGATAGTCGTTCGGTATGTAGTCACCGGACCCATCCCCGTCGGTCGGTCGGGTGCTCGTGGTGAACACGGCATCAGGACGATCGATGGCCAAGCGGTCCATCACCTCTCGAGACCACACGTTGCACTCCGGATATGCGGAGCCGATGGGTGCCAAGATCGTGGTCGTGATCAGTGGGCACCCTGCCTTCAGGTACGTGTTGACAGCGAAGCCGCGTTCGCGGCCGATCTCATCCAGCGCGGTCAGCCAGTGCTCGGAATGCGACCCGCCGACCAAGGCCACTGTCCGTGGTGCGCCAGGAGCGCCGTAGACCCCGACGCGCACCAGCGGGTCATCGAAACCCGAGACAAACCCCTGCTGCGACGAGATCGGCCAGTCATCTTTGACCGCAAGCGGATCCGGCTGCGGTTCCACCAGCAGCACCGGCGCATCCGACCAGAACGCGCGAGCACCGGGGTAGAGCTCGGGGTCGAGCGCCGTGGCGTCGACCATGATCCGCTGACCGTGGGACCTCCAGTCATGGACAACCCAGCCGGCGGTGACGGACGCAGCGAGGAGAAGGCAGGTCATCGTGGCGGCGTACGTCGGCACGAACCGCCGCCTCCGGTGGTCGGAAGACCGCCGGGACCGCAGCGGGATCTCGACGAATCGCGTTGTCAGATAAGCCAGTACCACCGACACCGCGATGATGGCTGCGCCTTCGACGAAGGTCACGTCGCGCTGGTAACGCCAGGCGAGATAGAAGATCAGCAGCGGCCAATGCCAGAGGTAGAGCGCATAGGCGATGGAGCCGAGCCAGACGGCCCACGGGTGGGCGAGCCAAGTACTCGCCGTGGATCGGCCGATGCCGGCGGGAGCGGTACGCGCCGACCCCACCCAGATCAACAGCAGGGTCGCGCCAACCGGCACCAGTGCCATCGTGGACGGGAACTCCTCGACCCCGGCGATCCACCATCCGCTGCTGACGATGAGAACCAACGCCGCGACGCTCAAGGCTGACCGCAGCCATTGCGTCATCGCAAGACGCGGCATCCAGAGTGCCAGCAGCCCGCCGACCAGGGGTTCCCATGAGCGAGCGAGGGTGTCGTAGTAGTTGAACGGCTGGTCGATACCGTGGCGGTGGACAGCCCAGGCGAAGGACGTCAACGCGGCGGCGCCCAGGACCGAACCGAGTGCGCCGCGGATCACGGCGGGCTTACGCAGCGCCGCAACACTGATGCCGAGGATTTTGAGGAGTCCGCCGACCAGCAGCAGCGCGACGAGGGTCCCTACAAAGAACTGCCCCTGCACCGACATCGACCACAGATGTTGCATGGGACTGTTCGCAGAATCAGCCGCCGCGTAGTCCTGGGACGCGAATGCCAGATGCCAGTTCTGGTAGTACAGCGCCGACGCGATCACCTCGCCGCTGAGCGATTCCCACCGAGCTCGTGGCAGCACGAGCAACGTCAGCGCCACGATGGCCGCCAGGACGACGAGCAGAGCAGGCAGCAGTCGTCGCATCAGTCGCCACAGGCGGGTCAGCGGATTGATCGCCGACATCCACGACGTGTCGGGACCGTTGACGGCGACCACATGCTTGTACAGCGATGCCACGAAGAAGTACCCGGACAACGTCAAGAACACGTCGACGCCGCCGGATACTCTGTCGAACCAGACGTGGAAGACGACCACCAGGGTGATGGCCAGGCCACGTAGGCCGTCGAGGTCGGACCGGTACGTGTCGGTTCGGGCGACGTGCGAGTCGGTCACCACCAGCCGGGCAGCGCCTTCTGAAGATCCGCGGTCAGAGCGGGGATCAAGCTACGCACGAATGTCGCAGTGAGGTGGTGGAAGTCGTGCCACAGCAGGATGTTGCCCACCACCGCCGGGCAGTAGGTGGCATCGCACATGGCGTCGGTGTAATCGAGGAAACTCATGTTCGGGAAGTCGGGTGCGATGGCCAGCGCGGGGTCGGTCGGTGCCATCACCAGTGACCTCTCGACGCCACACACCGACGGCTTCTTGCCCAGGGCCAGGCACTCGGGTGGGCTCTCTTGCCCGACTGACCACGGGTTGTCGCGTACTGCAACAACTTTCTGCCCGCGGTCGCGGAACTCGCTGAAGACGTCGATGTAGTCCTTGGGCACGAAGTCGCCGGTGATCTGGCCTTCGACCGGGCGAGTGCTGTTGGTGAACACCACATCCGGTTTGTCGACAGCGAGGCGATCCATCACGTCGCGGGACCACTCGTTGCACTGGTAGTACTTCTGGCCGAACCAGGTGAAGACGTGATCCGTCGTCAACGGGCAGCCGACTTTCAGATACGTCGTGACCTTGAATCCCTGGGCTTTGCCGATCGCGTCGAGTGCGGTGATCCAGTACTCCGCGTGCGATCCACCGACCAGCGCGACGGTGCGGGTCGCGGCCGGGTCGCCGTAGACCCCGACCTTGATGGAGCCGTCCTTCCAGCCGGAGATCACCGAGTCGTAGGACGTGATCGGCCAATCCTTGTCCACCACCTGGGGGCTGGGTTCGGCTTCGACGCGTGGCACCGGTGCGTTGTCGAGGAAGGCGCGGGCGCCGGGGTAGAGGCGTGGATCGAGGTTCTCGGTGTCGACGGTCAGGTTTTTGACGTGGTCGTTCCAGCGCCAGATTCCGACGCCGGTGACCGCGGTCAGGACGACCAGAATCGAGGTGAGCACCGTCGCGTAGCTGAGCCACCGAGGGTTCGGTGCGGGTGCGGGTGTGGACATGGGCCCCGCAGATTTCTTCTTACCCGCTCGCAGTGGGGACTCGATGTACTTGGCAGTGGCCCACGCCAGCGCGAGCGAGACGGCGATGATGCCGGCGCCTTCGATGAAGTTGGCTCGATCTTTGTATTGCCAGGTCAAGTAGAAGATCAGCAGCGGCCAGTGCCACAGGTACAGCGCGTATGCGATCGAGCCGAGCCACACGATCGACGGATGTGCGAGCCACGAGCTCACCGAACCTGGCGCGGAACCATTTCCGGGCGCGGTCTGCCGTGAACCGCTCCAGATCAACAGGAGTGTCGCACCGACCGGGACCAGCGCCATCGTCGACGGATACTGCTGGACGCCGACGATCCACCAGCCGCAGCTGATGATTAAACCGAGCGCGATGAGGCCTAGCGCATTGCGCATCCACTGCGGCATCCGGACCCGAGGCATCCAGACCGCGAGCAGGCCACCGACGATGGGCTCCCAGGTTCGGGCGATGGTGTCGTAGTAGTTGAAAGGCTGGTTGATGCCGTGTCGGTAGTGGGCCCAGGCAAATGAGACCGCTGCGACGACGAGCAACGCGGTGAAGACGATCCCGCGGATGACCGGCGGTCTGCGGAAGGTGGTGAATCGCGTCGCCAGCAGCTTCAGCACCCCGCCGAGTGCGAACGCAGCCAGCATCGTCACGACGAAGAACTGCCCCTGGACGGACATGGACCAGAGGTGCTGCATCGGGCTGTTGGCCGAGTCGGCGGCGGCGTAGTCCTGCGAGGCCAGGGCGAGATGCCAGTTCTGGTAGTACAGCGCCGAGGCGATCGCCTCGCTTCCCAGCGGTGACCAGCGGGTCCGCGGCATCAGGATCAAGCACATCACGACGATGAACAGCAGCACCGTCAGCAGCGCCGGGAGAAGTCGTCGGGCCAGGCGCCACAGACGAGGGCCCGGGTTGAGCGCCTCCACCCAGCTGCCAGTGGTCGGATTGGTGGCCAGCACATGCTTGAGCAGCGACGCCACGAAGAAGTAGCCGGAGAGGGTCAGGAAGACATCGACACCGCCGGAAACCCGTCCGAACCAGATGTGAAAGACGGCAACCAGCGTGATCGCGATCCCGCGCAGGCCGTCGAGATCCAGGCGATATTCGCTAACCGAGGTGCGTTTGGGAGGGCTGGACTCGACGGAGGGGTCGGTCACGGGCGCACTCACCCGACAAATTGTTCCAGATGAACCTATGGACCAAGCAGTCGACGCACGCGTTTATGAGGCAGATCTCTGTGGTTCGGCGAGGGCGACGGCCAGCTGATCCATCGATAAAGACAGCTCGTCGGCCAGAGCGGCAATGGTGAAAAAGGCCGGTGTCGGGATGCGTCCGGTCTCGATTTTCCTCAGGGTCTCGACGGAGATGCCGGCCGCGACCGCCACCTGCCCCATGCTGCGATCGCCGCGCGCTGCGCGCAGGACCGCACCGAGCCGACGGCCCCGGTCGACTTCGCCGGGTGTGAGGGGTACGCGAACCATGCCCGTATAGTAATACCGGTATTTTAATACGCGCAAAGGAGTGTGGTCGTGGTCGACCTCAAGACCCCCGGAGAGATCGAGATGATGCGCGAAGCCGGACGCGTCGTCGCCCGAGCGCTGGCTGCGGTGAAGAGCGCCGCGGTCATCGGCTCCACCCTCAAGCAACTCGATGATGTCGCCGCCGCCGTGATCTCGGATGCCGGCGCGAAGCCGGTATTCCTCGATTACCACCCGAACTGGGCCCCGACCCCATTCGCGGGGGTCATCTGCGCCAGCGTCAACGACGCCGTGGTCCACGGCATCCCCGACGAGCGGCAGATCGGCGACGGCGATCTGGTGAGCATCGATTGCGGCGCACTTCTCGACGGGTGGTGCGGCGACGCGGCGATCAGCTTCGTGGTCGGCGAGGCGGACCAGGCCGATCTCGACCTGATCGCAGCCACCGACGCCGCTCTGATGCGGGGCATCGAGGCCGCACAGCCCGGCGCCAAGATGGGCGATATCGGACACGCGATCGCCGGTCCCGCCCGCATCGCCGGTTACGGATTGCTCGAAGATCATGGGGGACACGGCATCGGCCGCACGATGCACGAGGCGCCGCATGTCCCGAACGAAGGACGCGCCAGGCGTGGCCTGAAGTTGAAGCCCGGACTCGTGATCGCCATCGAACCGATGCTGATCCGAGGGGGGACAGACCAGTACGTCCACGCCCCCGACGGCTGGGAGCTGCGCAGCGCGTCCGGTGCCCGCGCCGCGCACTCCGAACACACCGTTGCGATCACCGAATCCGGTCCACAGATACTGACGACCCTCTGAGGCGCCAGTCCCTACGAGCCGTTCTCATGAAAGGCCCCTTTGTGACCACTGTTCCGATGCCTCTGCGGACACGCGCCTTCGGCGTTCTTCTCAAGAAGATCGCAAAAGAGCCCACCACCCCCGACCAGATGATCGCGCTGCGCATCAAGCGGGAGAAATTGCTGTCGACCGGCGTCGGCCGGTTCGTCTGCGGTGCCGACTCGCCGAACGTCGAGGTCGATGAGGTGATCGCGGAGATCGAAGGGCGCGCGGTCAGACTCCGCATCCACCGCCCGATCGGCGCAGTCGGAACGCCGCCCATCGTCGTGAATTATCACGGTGGCGGTTGGTGCCTCGGTTCGCCCGAGCAGTCGCGGTGGATGGCGTCCCGGGTCGCGGAGCGCGCCGGCGCGGTAGTCGTGTCGCCGGTGTATCGACTGGCGCCGGAGCATCCTTTTCCGGCAGCGGTCGACGATGCGTGCGGTGCCCTGCAGTGGATAGGCCTCCACGCCGCCGACCTCGGCGGTGATCCCGGCCGGATCGCAGTGATGGGTGACAGCGCCGGCGGCAACCTGGCCACCGTCGCGGCTCTGGCAGCGCGAGATGCCGGCGGACCCGAACTCCGCGGCCAAGTCCTGATCTACCCGGCGGTCGAGATGTACGAGCGATGGCCATCAGAGGATGAGAATGCGGACGCGCCGGTCCTGACCTCGTCGGGGATGCACACGTTCACCGAGATGTATCTGGCCGCCGACCACGGCACCGAGGATTGGCGCGCATCACCGATCCGCGCCGCCTCACATGAGGGTCTTTCGCCGGTACTGATTCTCACTGCGGGCCACGATCCACTGCGCGACCACGGCCGACACTACCGAGAGGTTCTCCAGGCGGCGGGGGTGCGAGTCGAGCTCATCGACTACCCCGACACCGTGCACGGATTTGCCGCACTGCCTGGGGTCGCACCCACAGCTCACACCGCTCTCGGCGACATCGTCGCGTTCCTGAAGGGGGTCTTCTGATCCGGCTCTGACAGCAATCGCGCGATTCGTGCTGTGCCGGTGACACCGGGCCTGTAACTTCTCTTACACTTCAGCAGAGAGGGCAATCGCATGGCGCGAGCGGCGAAACCGGCAGGCAGGCACAAGAAGTCAAAGTCGGTTCGCCGGCGGCAACGCGCGGGGGTTGCGACCGCGGCAGTGATGACAGCAGCGATGGGCGCAACAGTGACCCTCGGAGCGGCACCGGCGTCGGCGGTGGACGTGCTGACCTTCCGTGAATGCTCCGCCGGTAGCGGGGTGAAGACCAGTACGGTCGACTGCAAGGACAGCATTGCACCTCCGCTGATCGGCGTCCTCAGTCAACTCGGTGTCGACCTCCCGATCACCAGTACCGCCGCTGCACGTGCGCCCATCATCATTCCGCCCCTGATCGTGCTCGGAGTCGAGATAACCCCGGAGATCGTCGTCGATCCGGGTTCGACCGCCAAGATCTCCGGTGTCGGTGTCGCGTATGCCAATTCGCAACTCGGAACGGGTCACGCCGAGGCAAACGCGTGGGGGTTCGTCAGTGCTGCGGTGGCGCTCAACGCCCTGGGTGGAGGAACGGCCACGGCTACATCTTTGCCGCTCGGTGTCACGATTGCGGCATCGGACTCCGGAACCTCCACGGCCTTCGCGATCGGTGGGATTGCCACCGCCATCGACGTCATCGGCGTCGCCCAGAACGTCAGTTGCCTGGGCTTGGTCACCTACGCCTCAGCATCAGACATCGGGAGCTGCGCCGGATTACTCTTCCTCTTCAGCGTCGAACAGGCGGCGGGTTCACCTGAATACGTATTCGCGATAGCCGATCCGACGTCACTGCAGATACTCAGCAACGACGGTGGGCTGATTCCGCTGCCTATTCCGCAGTTCACTCGCGACCTCATACGCATCGGTGTCGGTGGTCCCGGGGGAGTCCGCATCGAGAGTGATCTGGTGCCGCCAACCGCGACGTCGACGCAGGTGTCCGCCAGAGTCGCTTCGGCGCCGGAGCCGAGCATCACCGCCGTCGCCGATGAGTCGGAGCCCGCTGCCGAACCCGAGCAGGCGTACGTAGGTAAGCATCGCGCGGTTGAGCCGGTTGAGCCGGTTGAGCCGGTCGCAGAGGTCGAAGAAGTGGAAGAAGAACCAGCCGAGGCGATCTGGACCGCACCGGAAGACGTCAAGGATGCGCCGCCTGAGTCCGAGCCGGCAGCTGGACCTGATGCGACCGTCACCGCCGAAGAAACCGACACCACGCCGTCGACACCGGCCTCGGCCGAACCGGCAGCTGACTGACAGCAGCCAGCGAGCTCCCGCTCATGAAACTTGGTCCCGCTCGCTCTGTAGCGCGAGCGGGACCAAGTTCTGCGAGCGGGAAGGGGTCCGGGCCGGGGTCGTGGTCGGTTGTGGTCTATTCCGGCCCGGCAGGCCCGTAACCGGCTGCGCGGAGCATCGACAACATCTCCGACCGCGATCCGGCGCCGATCCTGCGCCGGATGCGGGCGACATGATGCTCGACCGTCTTGGCTGAGATGTACAGGTGTGCACCGATCTCGCGATAGGTGTGGCCGAGAAGCAGATGGCGGGCCACCTCGGCTTCTCGTTCGGAGAGCTGACCGGCGGACGCGGGCTTGTCGGGCGTCGGTGCATGGGCGGTCACGCCACCCCCAGATCCTCCGCCGACGAGACGCGCGACCTGGAGCAGAGTCGTCGCAGAGTGCGTGTCGTCGACCCGCAGCGCGGCTTCACTCGCCAACCGCGCTGCATCCCAGGGTAATCCGGCCTCATCCAGCTTGCGGGCAGCCGACTCGACCTCAATGACGTCGGGACTGCCCTGCATGACTCTCAGCCAAGCCCGGCCGGCGCCGGCGAGCGCGGCAGCGAAGGGGTCATCGTTCGCGGCCTCGCCGAGCATGCGGGCGTATGGAACCAGTGCGGCCGGATCGTCGGACAGGATCGCGGCCTGCACCCCGTACCAACTCCACGACGTGGCCCACACCGGTGGCGACCCCAGTTCCGCGAGGAGGCGATCGGCGTCGTCGACCAAGTGTGTGACCCGTGCACCCTCACCCAATCGGACTGCGGCAAGCCAGAGTTCACCGAGCGGTAGGAGGTTGAACAGGTCGGTCTCCATCTCTGCGACTACCGGTGCGGCATCCTTCCAAGCGTTGAGCAGGCCGCCGGCGTCACCGCGCCGCCGGGCTATCGCCACGGTGAGTGCGCGCGCCACCACTTGGTCCCGAAAATGCTGTGGTGCGCAGGACTTGACGATGTCGGCGGCTCCATTGAGGTCGCCGCCGAGCATCACCGTCCAACCGAGCAGCAGCTTCTCTCGGATTGCGCCCGCGTTGGCGGATCGGCCGAGCGCGGAGCGGGCACCGACGAGGTCACCGCCGTGTAGCGAGAGCAGGGCTGCGATCGCTGTGGCCGACTCGGGCTCGGCCCGATCATGCGGGCGGGACAGCGAAGCGGACCGCAGCACGCTGCCGATCGCGGCTGCCCGGGAGGTGGTCAACGAGGTCACCAGTCCGGTGGACAGCAGTAAGGCCCGAGAGTTCTCGGTGGTCGGGGGCGCGCTGGCTGCTGCCGCGGTGAACTCGTCGGCACCTGCCCGGTCACCGGTGCCGAGAAACGCCAGGACTCCGAGTGGGGCGTCGGCGCCTGCTTGCTCGGGCCCGAGCCAGCGATAGAGAGCCGCGCATCTGGAGTAACTGCCACGTCGTGCGGCCACCGCCGACGCGATCCGGACGGCATCCCGCCGCGCGGCGGCGGAGCCGTCGGCCAGGGCGGTGTCGACCAGAGTGGTCGCGGTGTCGAGATCTCCGGCACGTACAGCGGCGTCGGCGAGCGGTAGATTCGCGACGTCGGGGTCGGCACCGGCGGCGAGTGCGGCGGTCCACAGGGTCACGGCGCGCGCCGCGGGGGCGGTGGCCGCGGCGTCCGAGAGCAATTGGGCGAGTGCAGGAGTGGTGATGCCCGCGTGCGCCGCGGTGATGGCGGTGTCCTCGCGCAGTACACCGTGGGCAAGCAGTACGTCCACCAATGCCCGATGGATGGAGGCCACGACGTGCTCGCCTCTGGCCACCCGCAGTCGCGGGGCCACGGAGGCGAGCAATGTGTCTGTGGCACTGAGAAATCCACTGCCGCGTGCTCGATCGAGAGCGCCGCATGCGATGTCGTGGGCTATCCCGAGTGTTTCTGCGATCGTGTCCGGATCCGGCGCCGGGTGCAGGCCGGCGATGGTGAGCACGTCCAGGGTGGCCGGATCCAACTCCCGCAGACGCCGCTGCTGCCACAGTGAAATGGCCTCGCGGACCGGCACATCGGGCTCCACAGAATCGTCGGCGGCCGTCCGCGCCGCAGCCAGCGCGGCGTTCACAGCCGCCCGGACGCCACCGCTGTCGACGCGGATTGCTTCGGCGACCACCGGGGTGATCGTCCCACCGGCGCGGGCGAGGATGTCCGCGCGCGACAGGGGCGCCAGGGTGAAGGCGGAACCGGCTGCACCCAGCTCCCGGCGCAGCTCCCTGAGGGCGGGATCGTGGAAGCGTGGTTCGGACGCGACGATCACGGTCGCTTGTGGGGACGTCGCGAGTGCCGCTATACGGCGCAGTGATTCGGCGTCCTGTGCGTGTGCGTCGTCGATGACGATCGCGGAACCCGGGTAATCGTCGGGTGTCGACGACACGGGGGTCCCGGCTCGTTTCAGCGCCGATCGGCACGAGTCGAGTAGTTCGGTCTTCCCGCTACCGGACACCCCGGTCACAAAGGCGATCGTGGGCTTGCCGGCTTGGAGCCGCGACAGCAACACCTGTGGTGCCGGAGACGAAGCGGAGCGGAGCTCGACTCGTGATGCCGGAGAGGAAGCGGAGCGGAGCTCGACCTTTGATGCCGGAGACGAAGCGGAGCGGAGCTCGACCCTTGGATCAGGCATACCCGCAGTGGTCACCCGAGGACGCCGCCGACCAGGCCTCCGACGCCGTCGCCGACTCCACCGACCACTCCTCCGACGCCGTCGCCGACTCCACCGACCACGCCTCCGACGCCGTCGCCGACGTCGGCCGGGGTACCACCGACGCCCCCGCCGCCGGGAGATTCGCCGCCGGATGTGTCGCCGCCACCGGTGCCGCCACCCGAGGTGTCTCCGCCGCCCGAGGTATCACCACCGCCGGGTTGTGCCGGTGGGGGCGTGCCCGCGACCGGTGCATTGTCGGCGGGTGCGGTGCCGGTCTGACCGGCTACCGGAGGAGCCCCTGCGGCAGTGGTCGCCGTCGCACCCGAAGTGCCCCCGGAACCCGGTCGCCCAGGGGTTGAGGTGGATCCGGGGGTGCCGTCGGGGTTGCGTGCAGCAGATTTGCTGGGAGCACCCGCGGTGCTGGAAGGCGCCGATGAACTCTTCGCCGGGGCCGTGGATTCCGAGGAGCCGGCTGACGGCTTCTTGTCGTCGGTCAGTGCTGTGCCGACCGACAGGCCGCCCGCGGTCAACAAAGCGATTGCGGCGGCGACTCCGACGACGACGGCGATCCGCTTGGGGCGCGACATCGTCTTGGGCTCTGCAGCAAGGGTTCTCGGCGCCGGGGTGATCGCCCGCGCGGCTGACGGGACCAGCTCGGCCGACGCGGCGGCGGGCGCCGCGGATGCGAGCTGCGCCTGCGCGGCAGCAGCTTTGGCCGCCGAAACACTCGCGGCTGCGATGGTCGCGGCGCCGGTTGCAGAGGTGATGGTGGGGTCTGCGTTGACGGCCACAGGTATCCGCAGGGTCGACGACACCAGCTCGCTGACCAACGGTGTCGCCGCACCGCCACCGATCAGCACGATGGTCGAAACCCCCGCCAGGTCGATCTCTGCGAGGTGGAGGGCTTCGCCGATCAGCGACATCGACGAGGTCAGTGGTCCGCGCAGCAGTTCTTCGAGCTCCGAACGCACCAGGCGGGCCTCGGTGCGCAGACCGGGCAGGTCGATCGAAACAACGGTTTCGGTGTCGACGGACAGAGCTTCGCGGGCAACCGCGCACCGGGTGCGCAGTTCGGTGAGTGCCGTGATCGTCGCGGGATCGAACGGGTCGATGGTGTCAGCGGCGCCGACGGACGCGAGGACGTGGCCCAGGACCAGATGGTCGAACTGCGAGCCGCTGACCTCTTCGGAACGCAGCGGTCGTCCGAGGATCCGGGAGCCGGGTCCTCCGGTGACGACCGCGACGTCGAGAGCGGAACCGCCCAGATCGTAGACAACCAGCGCGCCGTCCACCGGTCCGCGCCGCGACTCGAGTGCGGCGACGGCGGCGATGGCTTCGGGAACGATCGTGACCGGGGGTAGAGCCTGGTCATCGGCGGCGGATTCGAGAGCCTCGATGGCGTGCGGTTGCCAGTCGTTGGGGCAGGCGACGACGATCTGGTCTGCGTTCCAGCGGTCGACCTCGGCGGCCAGATGGCCCATGGCCGCGGCGTAGAGGTCCTGGCCGGTGTACTGCGTGCCGTCGTCGCCGAGGAGGGCGACGGGATCGCCGACGCGGTCGGCGAACCCGGTGATGCGATGCGGTCCGGCGGTGTCGGTCAGTCGGGGCTCGTGATCGGGGGTGAGGTCGAGGTACGGACCGGCGACGACCACGTCACCGACGGGACCGGCCTCGTCCGCAGGCACTGCGACACAGGTGGTGCTCCCGATCTTCACTCCGAGCGCTGTCCCCATCTTCGATGTGGCCATGTCGACGACTCCCTCTGCTGCGAACGTTTGTATGCGTCGGCGTGTGCTGTGATGCCGTCTTCCATTCTGTCGCCGCAGGTGAGGCCCGTGTTACCCATTCGGGGAATCACTCGAGAAGTAAGGGGTGATTCACCGATCCCCGATCATCGGATACCCCGGATCCCCTAATGCCCCGGCCCCGATTCCCCTATAGGGGGTTCGAAAAGCATGGGGCTCCAACCCGTTGGACGGAGGGCGAGGAGTTCGTAGCGTTGTTGTCACTCACCGCGGATCCGATGCCTGGATCTGCCCCGGATACAGGAGATCCCCATGGCCAGCAACGCAGTACTCGATTTCATCCTCGGGCTCCTCCGTGACGAGCAGGCAGCCTCGGCCTACTGCCTCAATCCGCAAGGCGCCCTCGACGCGGCAGGTCTGCCCGACCTGAGCCACGCCGACATCGTCGCCGCGGCTCCGCTCGTCGCCGACTCGGCATTGTTCGACGGCGGCTCCAGGCTGACCCAGATCGTCAACGCCGGAGGCGGCGCGGGAGTGGTCAACGTCGTCAATATCGGGAACATCGGCAACATCGGGGCGATCGGTGGCGGGATCGCCGCGGGTGGCCTCAACTTCGGGAACGTCGACTTCGGTGATCTGGTCTTCGGTGGGATCGACTTCGGCAACCTCGAGTTCGGCAACTTCGGCGGCATCGACCTGGGCTCGATCGATCTCGGTTCCATCGATCTCGGAGCAATCGACCTCGGTTCCCTCGACCTGGGCGTCATCAACTTCGGCGACCTCGACTTCACAGCCCAGTTCGCAGCCATCCTCGCCGCGAGCTTGTCAGCGGCACTGACCGTCGGCGGCGAGCTCGCGGCCGGCTTCGGTGCGGTACTCGGCGGCGTCATCGAGGCGGCGCTCGAACTCGGCGGCGACCTCACCGGTGTACTCGACCTGGACGGCGTACTCGACATCGGCGCCACGGTCGCCGCGATCATCGGCGGCGGACTGGGTGTCACGGCGGGGCTGACCGGCCAGCTCGCCGCAGCCATCAACGCAGCGCTCGCTGCGGCGGGTGGCCTCGACCTGGACGCGGTCCTCGGTGCGGGCGGGGCCATCTCTGCCGCGCTCTCCGGTGCGCTCGTGCTCGGCGGCGATCTCGCCGCGGCGGTCGGAGCCACGTTCGGTGCGGTGCTCGGCGCCGGTATCGGCGCGGGTGCCGACCTCGTGGGCGACCTCGCCGGCGCGTTGATCGCCGGAGTCGATGTCGGTGGCGCGATCGGTGCTGTCGTCGGAGGCGCAATCGGGGTCGGCGCAGATCTCGCAGGCGGCTTCGGCGCGACCCTGACCGGACTTCTCGGTGCCACGGGCGCGCTCGACGGAGCGCTCGCCGCAGTTCTCGACGCCGACGTCCTAGCAGGTCTCGTCGGTGGTCTGACCACGACGCTGCAGACCACCTTGGCCGGTGTCCTCGCGGCAGGCGGTCAGGTCGGTGCCGACCTCGGTCTGGCAGTCGGCGCACTACTCGGGGGTGCCGTCGACCTGGACGTCCTCGATCTCGACGCAATACTCGGTGCCGACGCGACGATCGCTGCGTTGCTGGCAGGCGCGCTGGAACTCGGCGGTGGCGTCACCGCCGGATTGACCGGCGCTCTGACCGCGCTCATCGGTGCCGGTGGCGGCATCGACATCGACGGCGTCCTCGGCGCCGGCGGCGATCTGGGACTGGCGGTCGGCACGGTGCTGGCGGGTGCGCTCGAGGCGGGTGGCGACCTCGGCGGGTTGTTCGGTGTGGCGCTCGGTGGAGTCGTCGGTGGAGTACTGACCGGTGACCTCGCCGCACAGCTGACCGGCCTGCTGGCAGGGGACGTGGATCTCGGGCTCGCACTGGGCACCGTGTTCGGCGGTGCACTCGATCTCGCCGGGGCGGCCGATCTCACTGCCGGCGTCACTGCTGCATTCGGTGGGGCACTCGCCGCAGCGCTCGGCGCCGGCGGGCTGCTCGACGTCGACGTGGCCGGTCTGCTGGCCGGAGGGCTGAGTGCTCAACTCGCCGCCGCGCTGGCGACCACGCTGGCTGCGGGCGGCGCCCTCGCCGGAGACTTCGGCGGATCGCTGAGCGCAGTACTGGCCGCGACCACCGAACTCGTTGCTGCCACTGATCTTTCCGGGTTGCTGAACCCGGAACTCGGGCTGGGCCTGGCCACCGACCTGGTCGGCGCCCTAGGTGTCGGCGGGGTCCTGGATACCGATCTGGACCTCGCCGACATCCTCTCCGCAGGTGGCGACGTCGCGGCGGCCATCGGGGCCACCGTGGGAACGACCCTGGCAGGCGCTCTTTCGGGTGAGCTCGGTACACAGCTCCTGGGTGTCCTCGACGGCGGCATCGATCTCGGGACGGGCCTCGGCGTCGTCCTCGAGAGCACGCTCGCCCTCGACGGCGGTCTGGCCGCCGGGCTCGGCACCCAGATCGGTGCCGCGCTCGCCGCCGGCGGTGTGGTCGCGGCCGACGTCACCGGCCTGCTCGAAACCGAGCTCGAGACCGGCCTCGACACCTCGCTCCTCGCGGCCGGCGCGCTGGCGGGCGGCGTCGGGGCCGTGGTGGACGGTGGTTTGGCAGGAACACTCGGTGCGGCAGGGGCATTGGCAACCGGACTGGACACCGCGGTGGACGGCGGTGTCGGCGGTGGACTCGCTGCGGCGGGCGTGGTTGCAGGCGGGCTCGAAACGGGTCTCGGCGCGGCGATCTCCACCGGAGGCGGAGTGATCGCAGGCGGCGACGTCGTGGCGGGCGGTTTGCTCGGCACCGCAGTGGACACCACAGCGGGCCTCGAGACCGGCATCGTCGGTTCCGTCACCGGCGGACTCGCAGGCACCGCGGGCGGTGAACTGGACCTCGGCGGACTCGGCCTTGGTGGTCCCGATGCCGCTGGTCTGGATGTCGCTGGCGTGGTCGGAGGAGGGGCAACCGCTGAACTCCAGGGCGCCCTGGACGACCTCGGTGCACCGGCCGCTGACGTCACCGGCGGATTCGCCGACCCGATCGCACCTGTTGCCGACACGGCCGGCGTGGTCACCGAAACCACGGGGGGCCTGACGGGATCGTTGACCGAGACCACGACCGAGACCACGACCGGTGTCGCGGGCGGGAACGCCTGGTCGGACATCGATGCCGACAACACCTTTGGTTCCGGCGCCGACACAGGACTCGACACAGGTGGCCTCACCGGCAACCTCACCGGCGGTCTGCTGGGCGGCGCGGGAGTCGGTGGCGATACCGACGCCGGTGCGACGTCCACGGTGGATGGCGGTCTCGACGATTAGTCCCAAATAGCCAGACAACTACTGACAGCCAGAAAACTACTGACAGCCAGAAAACTACTGACAGCCAGACAACTACTGACAGCCAGACAACTAGCAGTACGAGGGGTGTAGCTGTCGACGCTGTCACGCCATCGGTCCCATGCGCAGTGCCTCATCGGCGATACTGTGGCTGGGACCGATTGGCGTGTACCCCGAGCCCGGCGGGTGCAGCCACATCGGGGTTGCTCTCGTTGACGAACAGGTCGGATGCCGGATGAAAAGCGAAGTGGCCACTGCCGCGCCAACAACCACGGGTGAGCTCGGTGAGTTGCTCGGCCGGATGGGTGAGATCGCGGCTCGTTCTGGTCGACAGGATCTGGTGGCGCGTCTGGACGGTGCCCGCACGAAGGTCACCGACCCCAGGCTCAGGATCGTCGTCGTCGGACCCCTCAAGCAGGGCAAGAGCCAGTTCGTGAACTCGCTGCTCGGCATCGATGTCTGTTCGGTCGGTGATGACGAGACGACTGCCGTCCCGACCCTGGCCGCGTACGCCGACGAGGCGTCGGCGCACCTGGTTCTCGATCGCCCCGGCTCCGAGCCCGAACGCGTGACGGTTCCGCTCGACCAGATCAACGCGATCACCCCGGATCATCCCCTCGCGGGAGGGTCCACCGTGTTGCGTCTGGAGGTGAACGTCCCGAGCCCGCTGCTGGCGGACGGTCTCGTCCTCGTCGACACGCCCGGTGTCGGAGGGCACGGGAACCCGCATGCGGCAAGCACTCTGGGACTCCTACCCGCAGCAGATGCGGTCTTCGTCGTCTCGGACGCCAGCCAGGAGTTCACCGAGCCCGAGGTGGCGTTCCTCAAACAGGTCGTGGGTTTGTGCCCGACGGTCGCGTGCCTGATCACCAAGACCGATCTGTATCCGCATTGGCGTGCCATCGTCGAGGCCGATCGGGCGCACCTGCGGCGTGAGGGCGTCGACGTCCCGCTGCTCCCTGTGTCCTCGCTGCTGCGCTCGCATGCGTTGCGACTGAAGGACGATTCGCTCAATGCCGAAGCGGGCTTCGTCGAGGTGTACCAGTTCCTGCGCGATCGGGTGGTCGCACGAGCGGCCGAGTCGACGAAAGCCTCTGTGGCGCTGGATCTGCGCTCGGTCTCCGAGCACCTCGCGCTGACATTGGGCAGTGAGCTCGCAGCGCTTCGCAATCCGGAGAAGGCGGCCGCGGCGGTCGCTGAACTGCAACGGGCCAAGGCGACAGCCGACGAGATGAAGAAGCGCACAGCGCTGTGGCAGCAGACCCTGTCCGACGGCATCACCGATCTCGCCGCCGACATCGACCACGACCTGCGAGACCGGCTGCGAGCCGTCACACGGGAAGCCGAGGACGCCGTCGATCAGGGCGACCCCGGGAAGGACTGGGCACAACTCGGTGAGTGGCTCGAGGATCAGATAGCAGTGGTCGTCGGCGACAACTTCGTCTGGGCACACGAACGCGCGATCTGGCTCTCGGAACGGATCGCCGAGCACTTCGCCGACTCGGCGCAAGCGCACCTGCCTGCGCTCGACATCACCGACATCGACGGCGTCTTCGACACGGTGACCGAGCTGTCCGAACTCGAGTCGGGGCGCGTCGGGATCACCCAGAAAGTGCTGATCGGGATGCGGGGCTCCTACGGGGGTGTCCTCATGTTCGGACTCATCGGCACCTTCGCCGGTCTCGCCCTCATCAACCCGATCTCCGTCGGTGCCGGGCTGTTGCTGGGAACCAAGGCCTACAAGGACGACAAAGAAGCGCGGACGGTTGATCGGCGGCAAAAGGCGAAGGCCGCGATCCGCAAGTTCACCGACGACGTCAGCTTTCAGGTGGGCAAGGAATCCAAGGATCGGTTGCGACACGTCCACCGTGCGCTGCGCGATCACTTCACCGAGATCGCGGAGCAGTCCGCACGATCGATCGGTGACTCGCTGCAGGCCGCCCAGGAAGGTGCCGCTCTCGCGACGTCCGAGCAGCGGCAGCGGACCGCGCAGCTCGAAGGAGAACTCAAAGCGGTTGCGGCGCTGCGGAAGCTGGCGCTGCAGCTCGATTCGGCGGGTTCGCAGACCGCCGTGTCGCGGGCAGGGCAGTCGTGACCCCGAGCACCCTCGACCGTGCCCGGGAACTGATCGACGCGACCGAAACGCTGTGCGCGGGCGATCGCTGGGCCGCCGAGCGCCTTGCCGATTGTTCCCACCGCCTCGAGGAACCGCTGCGGATCGCCATCGCGGGATCGCTCAAGGCGGGTAAGTCGACCTTGCTCAATGCCATGGTCGGCCAAGACATCGCGCCGACCGACGCCACCGAGTGCACCCGCGTGGTGACCTGGTACCGGCGGGGGATCAACCCGAAGGTGACCGCCCACTACGACGGCGACCGGTCGGCCGGCATCCCGGTGTTGCGCCGCAACGGCCACCTCACCTTCGACTTCGGGGAGCTCACCGCCGAACGGGTGGACCGCCTCGACGTGGAATGGCCGGCCCGCGCGCTGCGGACCACCACGATCATCGACACCCCTGGCACCGCGTCGCTCTCGCGCGATGTCTCCGCACTGACGGTCGACATGCTCACCCCGGATGACGCGGAGTCGGGCGCGGACGCGGTGGTCTATCTGTTGCGAACGCTGACCAATACGGACACCTCGTTCCTGGGTCGCCTCGGGGAGTCGATCGGCGGCGACTCGGGCCCGCTGGGGGTGATCGGCGTGGTGTCGCGGGCCGATGAGATCGGTGCCGGGCGGATGGACGCGATGATGTCCGCGAAGCAGGTGGCGGCGCGGTTCGCCGCCGAACTCGAGCGCACCGGCCTGTGCCAGGCGGTGGTACCGGTCGCCGGACTGCTGGCCCTGGGAGCGCGAACCCTGCGGCAGGTGGAGTTCGTCGCCTTCGAGGCGCTGGCGGCGGTGTCGCCTGAGGACCTGCAACTGGCGATGTTGTCTGCGGACAGGTTCGTGCGGCCCGAAACCCAGCTACCGGTGGAGCCGCAATTGCGTGCCGAACTCCTCGATCGGTTCGGGATGTACGGGATCCGGCTGGCAGTCACCCTGATCCGGCTCGGTACCTCCGATTCGCCGACTCTCGCCACGGAACTCGTCGATCGCAGTGGTCTGACCGAGCTCCGGCAGATCATCGACGTCCAATTCGGGCAGCGGGCCGACCAATTGAAGTCGCACACGGCGTTGATCGCCCTCGACCGGATCCTGTCGCACTACGATTCGGCCGATACCGCGGCACTGCGACGCGCCACCTCCCACCTGCTCGCCGACACCCACGGGTTCACCGAGCTCCGGTTGCTCGGCAGGTTGCGCGCCGAGGAGACCGCGTTGCCACCCGCAGAACGCGATGAACTGCAACGGATCATCGGTGGGCAGGGGACCCAGCCCTGGGCTCGGCTCGGTCTCGCGCCCGACGATTCGATCGACTTGCACCGCACCACCGCCACGGACGAGGTGCGACGCTGGCGCACCAGGGCGGCACATCCGTTGTTCGACCGGCCGACATCGGTGGCCTGCACCGTCGCCGCCCGGAGCGCAGAAGGCATTCTGGCGGAACTCGACTCATGAGCAGACTGCGCTTCGACGGTGACATCTCCGGTATCGGTACCGCCGGCGGCACCCGAATCGTCATCGGTCACTGGCCGCACTCGCATCTCGGCGAGTTCGCGGACGCCATGGTCGAGTTCTCCGGCGGTGAGCGGCTCCTGATCGCGCCGAGTGAAGAGGTCCGCGACTTCGTCACCGCCACCTACAATTTCGACCGCACGGTGATCGCCGAGGTCATCTACACGTCCGACGGTCCGCGGATTCACGTGGTCGCGGGCGAGTTGGAGGTGTCCCTTGAGGTCGGGTCACCGACGGTGCTGGGCCGGCTGCTGTCGATCATGCCCAGAGCTGTGGTCACGGCGCCGTGGTTCTGCGCGATCAGCGACCCCATCGCCCGCGTCTTCCTCCGTGGCGTCCGGACCCGGGGTACGGCAGGCGGTGGTAGACGCGAGTACTACGGTGCCCGTGGTCAGCGGCGCATCACCAGCGCGACGGCGACGTGGCAGGGCAAGGATCTCGGTGGGCTGACCCCGGTGGATCCACCGGTCAGGTTCGGCTTCGGTTCCACCCCGAAGGCCCCGTCGACGACCCTGATCACGACGACGATCGACCAAGAATAGGTCGGTTCGACGGTGAAGAACGTCCCACCTGAGGGGGTTCGAGGGGAATGCTCCCTCGGTGGATCTCGCCGGGGACGAAGATCCCCGCGCTGTCGATCAGCGCCGGGGCGGCGCTGCCTTGAGCCACGTGCCAACGGCGGGCGCATAGAGCAGAGCGGTCGCGATCAGCGCGCCGACGGCCGTCACCAGGGGTAGCACGGACACCACCGGGCCGACGACATCTCTGGCGGGTTCGGCCACCAGCCAGAACTGGATGCCGGCGGCCACCGCGAGCAGTCCCACCACGGTGAGCATCGTGCGGCCGGAGCTGATCCGGTCCCGCACCCGGATGATCCCGACCACCGCGAACGCCAGGATCACCAGCGCTGCGGCACCGTTGCCGATCATGATTAGGTTCACCGTGTCGTCGACGTCGCTGCGACTGGTCGCGGGATGGTCGGCGGCGAGTGAGTCGCTGATCGCGCTGCGAACGGCCACGTGATTGAAGGCCTGCCAGATGGCCGCGAGCACCAATGCGGCCAATGCGACCAACCACGCCGTCATCGCGATGTCGACGATGCGAGGCCGCTCATCCGGGACTGGCTCATGGAGCGGGGCGATCCGGATCTCCGGCCTGCCCGGACGCGGGCGCGGTGGTGGCCGTCCGGGTTCGGTCATGGCGCGATATTACGCCGGGCGACACCCGATCGAGGTCGAGTTGAGTGGAACTCGCTCAAGTTTCTCGGAGATTCGGGAACACACTCGGCACGGGGTCCGTTACACCTCTTGAGAGACCTGAGCGGCCAAGACTCAAGCCGGTTTGACGGAAGGTATCGTCGGTCGGTAGAAGTTGAGTCGATCGCGCTGAGGTCTCAAGCCAAAAGACTAGATCGTGAACACCCCGTGCTCCGCTTGCCGCGGATGCACTGCTTATAGGAGGCAACAAATGGCTCGTGCTGTTGGAATCGACCTGGGCACCACCAACTCGGTGGTCGCAGTGCTCGAAGGTGGAGAACCCACCGTCATCGCCAACGCCGAGGGCGCCCGCACCACCCCGTCGGTGGTTGCTTTCGCCCGCAACGGCGAGGTTCTGGTCGGACAGCCGGCCAAGAACCAGGCTGTCACCAACGTCGACCGCACCATCCGTTCCGTCAAGCGCCACATGGGCGAAGAGTGGAACCAGTCGATCGACGACAAGAACTACACGCCGCAGGAGATCAGCGCTCGTACGCTGATGAAGCTCAAGCGCGACGCCGAGAGCTACCTCGGTGACGAGGTCGTGGACGCGGTCATCACCGTGCCGGCCTACTTCAACGACGCCCAGCGTCAGGCGACCAAGGAAGCCGGCCAGATCGCCGGCCTCAACGTGCTCCGCATCGTCAACGAGCCCACCGCTGCCGCACTGGCATACGGCCTGGACAAGGGCGAGAAGGAACAGACCATTCTGGTCTTCGACCTCGGTGGCGGCACGTTCGACGTGTCCCTGCTCGAGATCGGCGACGGCGTCGTCGAGGTCCGTGCGACCTCCGGCGACAACAACCTCGGTGGCGACGACTGGGATCAGCGCGTCGTCGACTGGCTGGTGGAGAAGTTCAAGGCGCAGAACGGCATCGACCTGACCAAGGACAAGATGGCCTTGCAGCGTCTGCGTGAGGCCGCGGAGAAGGCGAAGATCGAACTGTCCTCGGGACAGAGCACCTCGATCAACCTGCCGTACATCACGGTCGACGCAGAGAAGAACCCGCTGTTCCTCGATGAGCAGTTGAGCCGCAGCGAGTTCCAGAAGATCACCAACGATCTGCTCGAGCGCACCCGTGCGCCGTTCCAGGCCGTGGTCAAGGACGCAGGCATCGCTGTCGGCGACATCGACCACGTCGTACTCGTCGGTGGATCGACCCGTATGCCCGCAGTGAGCGAACTGGTCAAGGAGCTCACCGGTGGACAGGACCCCAACCGCGGTGTGAACCCCGATGAGGTCGTCGCCGTGGGCGCCGCACTGCAGGCCGGTGTGCTGCGCGGTGAGGTCAAGGACGTGCTGCTGCTCGACGTGACCCCGCTGAGCCTCGGCATCGAGACCAAGGGTGGCGTGATGCACAAGCTCATCGAGCGCAACACCACCATCCCGACCAAGCGGTCCGAGACCTACACCACGGCAGAGGACAACCAGCCGTCGGTGCAGATCCAGGTCTATCAGGGTGAGCGTGAGATCGCTTCGCACAACAAGCTGCTCGGATCGTTCGAGCTCGCCGGCATCGCTCCTGCGCCCCAGGGCGTCCCGCAGATCGAGGTGACCTTCGACATCGACGCCAACGGCATCGTGCACGTCACCGCGAAGGACAAGGGCACCGGCAAAGAGAACACCATCCGGATCCAGGACGGCTCGGGCCTGTCGAAGGACGAGATCGACCGCATGATCAAGGATGCCGAAGCACACGCCGACGAGGATCGTCAGCGCCGTGAAGAGGCCGAGACCCGCAACCAGGCGGAGTCGCTGGTGAACCAGACCGAGAAGTTCCTCAAGGACTCCGACGACAAGGTTCCCGCCGAACTCAAGACCAAGGTCGAGGGCTCGATCGAGGGTGTTCGCGAAGCGCTCAAGGGCACCGATCTCGGTGCCGTGAAGTCGGCGGTCGAGAAGCTGACCACCGACTCGCAGGAGCTTGGTCAGGCGATCTACGCCAACGCTGGCGCCGAAGAGGGTGCAGCGACGCCCGGCGGAGCCGACGACGTCGTCGACGCCGAGGTCGTCGACGAAGGTGCCGACACCGAGGACAAGAAGTGACCGGTCCGGAATCCGATCCGGCCACCGTGGTCGACACGGAAGCTGCGGACGTACCGGAGACTGAAGACGTCTTCGCGCAGCCGGATTCGGATGACACCGTGGACGCTGCACTCGACGAGGCCGTGTCCGACGCCTCGGGGTCGGATCGGGAGACCGAGCTGATCGCGGACCTGCAACGCGTGCACGCCGAGTACGCCAACTACCGGCGTCGCGCCGAGCGCGACAAGGTCTCCGCGCAGCAGTACGGCAAGGGTGAGCTCATCAGGTCGCTGTTGCCGGTGCTCGACGACCTCGACCGGGCTCGTGCGCACGGCGACCTGGAAGCGGGTCCGTTGCGTGCGGTGGCCGATAAGATCACGGAAACGCTCAGCAGCGCGGGCCTGGCGGCCTTCGGTGCCGAGGGAGACCCGTTCGACCCGGCTCTGCATGAAGCCGTGCAGAACGAAGGTTCCGGATCGCATCCGGTGATCGGGAACGTGTACCGCCAGGGCTTCCGCCTCGGTGACCGCGTCCTGCGGACCGCCATGGTGGTCGTCGTCGACGGCCCCGAACCCGAGGCCCCGGCCTCACAGGACTGAGCTCCTCGGCCCAGGCGCACGGCGCCTGGGCCGGGATCTCTCCCCACAAACGACATACATTGACGAGAATGACAGAGAGAAGGAGGTGACGCCTGGTGGCTCCTCAACGTGAATGGCTCGAACAGGACTTCTACAAAGCGCTGGGCGTTGCACCCGATGCGTCCGCCGACGAGATCAAGAAGGCCTACCGGAAGCTGGCGCGGGAACTTCATCCCGACGCCAACCCGAACGACTCTGCCGCCGAAGAACGCTTCAAGCTGGTCTCCGAGGCGCACAGCGTGCTGGCCGATCCGGCGAAACGCAAAGAGTACGACGACACCCGGCGCATGTTCGCCGGCGCCCGCGGCCGCGGAGGCAGCGGAGGTTTCCCCGGTGGCTACGGCACCACCACGGGCGGCCAGGAATTCAACATCAACGACCTCTTCGGCGACGGTGCCGGAGCGGGGGCCGGCGCAGGAGGTAACTTCAGCGACCTCTTCGGCGGCCTGTTCAACCGCGGAGCCGCTCCGCGGGGGAACACCACCACCCGTAACCGTCGTGGAAACGATCTCGAGACCGAGACGACGCTGAGCTTCAAAGAAGCCGCGCTCGGGACCTCGAAGACCATCACCATCACCAGCTCGGCGCCCTGCACCAACTGCCACGGCAGCGGTGCGAAGCCGGGTACCAGCCCGCGCGTGTGCCCGACCTGCAACGGCGCCGGTGTGGTCAGCCGCAATCAGGGCGCGTTCGGATTCAGTGAGCCGTGCTCGGACTGCCGCGGCACAGGGTCGAAGATCGACGATCCGTGCCCGGTGTGTGACGGCGACGGTGCCACTGTGCGCACCCGCCCGATCACGGTCCGGATCCCACCGGGTGTCTCCGACGGTGGCCGCATCCGGCTCGCCGGCCAGGGTGAGGCAGGACTGCGGGGAGCTCCCTCCGGTGATCTCTACGTGGTCGTGCACGTCTCACCCGACCGCACGTTCACGCGCAGCGGAGACGACGTCAAGGTGACGCTGCCCGTGAGCTTCGCCGAGCTGGTCCTGGGGACCACGGTGTCGGTGCCGACCCTCGACGGTTCGGTGGGTCTCAAGATCCCGGCGAACACCGTCGACGGCCGGACCCTGCGGGTACGCGGTCGCGGTGTCGCGAAACGGGCAGGTGGAGCGGGCGATCTGCTGGTCACGGTGAAGGTGGCCGTCCCCACGAAACTGGACGACGCCGCAGTCGAGGCGCTCACCAAGTACGCGGCCGCAGAGAAAGCGAGCGGCTTCGACCCACGAGCGAACTGGGGTACGTCATGACCTCGTCGCGCGATGACCGGGAAACTGCCGAGCAGAAGGCCCGGATGTTCGTGATCTCCGTGGCTGCCGAGCTCGCCGGGATGCACGCCCAGACGCTGCGGACCTATGACCGGCTCGGCCTGGTCACCCCGCAGCGCGCGGCAGGTGGGGGACGTCGCTACTCCTCGCGCGATGTCGAACTGCTGCGCGAGGTCCAGCGGCTCTCCCAGGACGAAGGCGTGAACCTCGCAGGCATCAAGCGGGTCATCGAGCTGACGAATCAGGTCGATGCCCTGCAGAGCCGTGTTCGTGAGCTCGAGGCGGAGCTCGCCAACGCCCGCGGCGGACGGCCCGGCGACCTCGTGCCGATGTCTCGTACCAGCGCTCTCGTGGTCTGGAAGCCCCGCCGTGATCGCCCGAATCGGTAACGGGCGACCAGTGCCAGGCGATATGCGGGTATGAGTCAGGTACTCGGGATCTCCGTCACGGACTTGGAGATCGCTTCGGTCGTGGCCGAATCCGGTACCGGTGACATCCTCGCCCGCAACTTCGTCGAGCTGCCCGGAACCGGCCCGGACGTCGCTTTCGACGCCATTTATCAGCTGATCGAGTCAGCACCGGTCGAGCCGGCAGCGATCACCATCGCATGCTCGGACAGTGGCGTGCAGCTCGCGATCGCCGACATCATCGCGTCCGGTGTCGTACCCGATTCTCTGCCCCCGTCCAATCCTGCCGAGCCCACGCTCGCGCGCAAGCCGAGCTGGTTCCCCCGCACAACTGTGGTGGGGACGCCGGTGGCCTTCGCCGAGACTGCCGCAGGGCAGTTCGGATCTCCGCAGTCCGGGTTCAACGGTGTGGTCGCGGTGGCGGCCCTCGACACCACGGGCGCACTGTTCCCCGGCCAATCGGTGGCACTCGTCGACACCACCACCCGTACCGTCGTCGGGGCCAGCTCGGTCTCGCCGCTCGGCGACCGTCTGCCGGTCACCGAACCGGACGGTGCGCAGACACTCGCCGATGCCATCGGTGTGATCGCCAACCCCGCAGGCGGGTTGATCGGCGTCTGCGTGATCGGCCCCGGCGCTCAGATACCGGGGGTCGCGCCGTCGCTGGAGTACGCACTCCAGTTGCCTGTCCAGATCGCAGACGATCCCCAATACGCCTCGGCCCACGGCGCCGCGCTGGTCGCGGCTGCGGCAGCCGGGGTCGGGCGTGACAACAATCGGTGGGTGCTGTTGTCGGCAGCTGCCGGCGCCGCCCTCCTGCTCGCGGTCGGTGTGATCGTCGCCGTGGTGATGACCGGCGGCAGCAGCACGCCCGAGACAGCGGTGAACGAGAACTCGGTGTCCACCGTCTCCGAGAGCTCGAGTACCACCACCGCGGTGTCCACGTCCAAGGGCCAGTCGCGCATCTCCTCGCCCACGGTGGCGCCCGAGCAGACAACCACCACGACCATCGCCCCGCCGCCTCCACCGCCGCCGACGACCCGGACCATCACCCAGGCGCCCCCGCCGGTGACGGTCACTCAGGCTCCGCCGCCTCCGGTCACGTCGACTACCACAAGTGCGCCAGTGGAGCCGGAGGAACCAGAAGAGCCTGAAGAGCCGACGGCATCAGACTCGACGACTTCGGTCAGCAAGCCGCCTGCCAGTCCCGCCGGCTGAGTGAGTTCAGACCGGGTCGTGCTGCATCTTGCTTGCCGGAAGGCCCGCGATCAGCAGTCGGCGCCGCGTGGTCGCGATCATCTCCGGGGACCCGGCGAGTAACACCTGATGTTGCGTCCAGTCCTTGCCGTATCCGAGAACGGCGTCGGCGAGTTGCCCCTGCACCCGCTCCAGGGTGATGCGGCCGGATTCTTCGCTCGCGGTGCTCCACCACGGATCCGTCTCGTCCTCGACCACTGTTGTGACCGACAGCCAGGGGTTGGTGGCGACCATGCGCCACAATCGGGACAAATCGTAGAGATCCGCCGGGTACCGGGCTCCGTAGAACAGGTGCACCGGCGGCGCATCGGCACGGAACGAGAGTTCGATGAGCAGCGCCCGCAGCGGCGCCAGGCCGGTGCCGCCGGCGATCATCAATATCTCGCGATCGGTGTCGACGTGCAGGGTGCCGTGACTCTGCGCCAGCTTCCAGACGTCGCCGGCCTGGGTCTCGGTGACGATCGAGTTGCTGACGGTACCACCGGGCACCGCGCGTACATGGAACTCGATCTCGCCGTCGGGGTTCGGCGGGATCGACGGAGAATAGTGTCGCCAGATCCGCGGCCATTGGGGTATCTGGACCTCGAGATACTGTCCCGCGGCGAACGTCAGCGGCTGCGACGACTTCAGGCGGACCACAGCCAGATCCCGTGACAGTCGGTACTTCTCGGCAACGGTGGCCGACCATGTCGCCGGTCCGGGAGCAGAGTGCGCGGCACCGCGCATGACGCCCGTGGTGAGCATGAAGGCCTGCGAAACGACATTCGCGACGTCCTCGTCCCACCGGTCGCCCATCGTCACCGCGATCTCCCGCATGAGTGCGTCGAAGAACTGGTGGTAGTTCTCCTCGGTGACGCCGTACTTGCGGTGATCTCGTCCGAGCTGCCCGAGGAACTCGAGAAGTCGCGGGTGATTCTCCCGGTCGGGGACCGTCTCCAGCACATACTCGATGACCCGGAACAACGTCGCGCGCTGGTGGCCCATGTTTGCCGGGAACAGCTCGCGCAATTCCGGATTCTTCGCGAAGAGCCGTAGATAGAAGTTCGAGGTGAACCGATCGGGGTCGGCGTTCAGCACATCACGCACCTGCACGAGCACGTGACGTGTATGCGTTCCCACTTAGAGCCCCGACCTTCCCGTGTGTGGCCCTCGAATGGCCACGCGTTCGCTTTCCCGAACAGTGTCCCAGGACAGCTTCTCCAGAACAGTTTATTGCCCCAGGCCTGTATATCCGTCCAGGCAACCGTGGATGGCTGGGTACAGTTATCACATGGCAGAGGAGCGTGCCAAGCAACAGGCGCGCCGGAGCGCGCACGCCGGGTCGGGTGAGGATGGGTCCGGCGTACTCGAACGCGGACCGCACATGGGGGAGACACAGGGAGGAGACGCGCGGTTGCCGCGGTTGCCGGGGTCCGTGGGGGCATTGACGGGGGTGATCCCGGGGATGGTCGACACCCACGTGCATCAGTGGGATCCGCTGCGTTCTCCGCGGGAGGCATCCCGACGGACACGGCTCTACCGGGCGGCCCCGGTGTTCGGCAAGGCGATATTCCGGTACGCGGTGACCCAGAAAGATCGTGAACTCGTACTGGACCCGAGGTTCGTGACCAGGCCCTACCTACCCAAGCACTACCAGCACGACGCTGCGGCTGTTCTCCTCACCACCGGTGTGCCTGTGGAGTCCGTCGTCCACATGCAGGCCGACTGGCGGACGGACGAGCCGATGGCCGCGGCGGCCGAGACCAGATGGGTCGCAAGTTTGCCGTTCGGTGTGAACGGAACACCGAAGCTGGGCGCGATCGTCGCGCGCGGTGATCCGCGGAGTCCGTTCTTCTCGCAGCTGCTCGACCTGCATCTCGACATCTCCGATCGCGTCACCGGGGTCCGGGCCATGGCGGCCAACCATCCGGACCCGAAGGTACGCAGCTGGGCAGACGTCGATGGATTGTTGGCAGAACCCGACTTCCTTCGAGGATTCGCCGCGTTGGCCGAGCGCAATCTGGTGTTCGACGCCTGGGTGTACTCACACCAGCTGCGCGACGTCCGGACCTTGGCGCGCGAGTACCCCGAGACCACCATCGTGCTCAACCACTTCGGGACACCGGTCGGCCTGTTCGGGCCGATGGGGCAGAGCACCGGCCACACCGCCGCCCAGCGTCATGAGCTGATGCGGGCGTGGCGTGAGGACATCTCAGCGGTCGCGCAATGCCAGAACGTGGTGGCAAAACTGTCCGGACTGGCGTTCCCGCTTCTCGGTTACGGACACCAGCGTTCGGGAAACGTCGGCACCCAGCAGACCTTGACCAACATGACCGGCCCTCTCCTCGAACACATGGTGTCGGTGTTCGGCCCCGACCGGTTGATGTTCGGATCGAACTTTCCCGCCGACAAACCCAACGCTTCGATGGCCACCATCGTCGGTACGGAGTTGGACGTGCTCGAACCGTACGGGGAAGAGCTGCTGCGGAAGGTGTTCCGCGACAACGCCCGTAGGGTCTATCGAATCGACTGATGGCCCGATGGCCGCGGCCACTAGTGCCGGGGTGTCAGATTCGCCAGGCGCACCCGCTGTAGATGTTCGTGCACCAGTGGCACCGCCGAGGCACCCTCACCGCTCGCGGACGCGACCCGCTTCATCGACCCGCTCCGCACGTCGCCGACCGCGAAGATGCCAGGCACCGTGGTCTCGAGGAACGCCGGAGGAACACCGTCCTGCCAATACTCTTTCGGCATCGACCGGCCGGTGACCAGGAAGCTGTGCTCGTCGCGTTTGATCTGCTGCGGGATCCAGTCGCAGGTCGGCGCCGCACCGAGCAGCAGGAACAGACCTGACGCCTCGACTCGCTCTGAAGTCTGAGATTTGTTGTTGCGCAACTCGAGCCATTCGAGATGTCCCTCGCCGCCGCCGTCGACAACCTCGGTATGACCCTTCACCGTGATGCACGGGCTCGCCTCGATCTCCCTGATGAGGTAGTCCGACATCGTCTCCGTCAGCGACTCCCGACGGATCGCGATCGTCACGGACTTCGCGAACCGGGACAGGTGCATCGCTGCCTGCCCGGCAGAGTTGCCACCACCGACCACGACCACCTCGCGTCCGGTCATCTCCCGGGCTGCGCTGGTGGCGGCGCCGTAGTAGACACCGGATCCGACGAGGTCCTCACAACCGCGGACACCGAACCGGCGGTAGGCGACGCCGGTTGCGATGACGATGGCTCGCGCGCAGATACGGGCGTCGCCGACCCGGACGTGGTGGTGGTCGTACTCGTCGTTGATCTCGATCTCGGTGACGCCCTCACCGGAGAAGAACTGTGCCCCGAAGCGGCTGGCCTGGATCCGGGCCCGCTGGGCCAGGCGCATGCCGGAGATGCCGCGGGGGAATCCGAGATAGTTGCGGATCATCGAGCTGGTTCCGGCCTGTCCGCCGATGGCGCCCTGCTCGATGACGGTGGTGCTGAGTCCTTCCGACGCGCCGTAGACGGCTGCAGCGAGACCGGCCGGTCCCGCGCCGATCACGAGTAGGTCGGCGACCGTGCCCTCGGGGATCGTGTCGGGGGTGCCGAAGATGGTTGCCGCGACCTCGCTGACCGTCGGCCGGGACAGCGGTGGCTTCCCGAGCCGGCTCAGCACCGGCAGCTCGGAGTCGCCCTCGACCGAGGCCAGGATGTCGCGGCCCACGACGGAATCGGGGTGGTAGATCTCCACCGGCATGCCCATCCGGTCGAGGAAATCGCGGATCGCCGAGAGCTCGGGTGAGGGCCCGTCAGCCACGATCTGCAGGTACGCGACCTCGGGCGCGGCGACCGACCATCCCCAGTCCGACAGGTACTCGACGATCGCGGTGTGGAACTCTTCGTCACGCTGGCCGCGGGGTATGCCGAGGTAGGTGTCGTAGCGGCCTTCGGCGACGCCGGTGCGCAGTTCGTCGAAGGAGTCACCGAATCGGATCGCGGGTATCAGTGCCACGCGCCGTGCCGAGGGTACGACGAACCGCAGCTTCTGGAGCAGGGCGTCGCCGTGCCAGTCGCCGAGATCGTCGAGTTGGATGAGGAACAGTGCGATCGGGACCTTCTTGGCGAGCAGGCTCTTGGTCAGTTCCAGGCACTCGCCGCCTGTCGCGGCGAATTTGATGTTGTAGTCGCGGCCGTAGCGGCTGCGGATCTCGTCGATGATGGTGTTGCGGGCGCTGTCGGTCGCCGAGAGGATGATCGCCGGCGTCAGTCGCTCATTGGCGTCCGGGACAAAGAGGGCGGCGTTCGCCGGGAGATCGGACGAGGTTTCAGAAGTCACGGCGTCAAATCTAATCCCCGTTTCGGGTCAGTGTGATCGCAAGTGTTTCCGGCACGACCCGGCCACCGGAGGATCGACCCAGTCCGGGTACGACCGCCCGGTGAGAGGTGGCACCGATGTCCCGCAAGATCCGGTTCAACGCGTTCGACATGAACTGCGTCGCTCATCAGTCCCCTGGACTGTGGCGCCACCCGCAGGACCGGTCGTGGGACTACAACACCCTCGACTACTGGGTCGACCTCGCCAAAGCGCTGGAAACCGGAGGATTCGACGGGCTGTTCATCGCTGACGTGCTCGGCACCTACGACGTGTACGCGGGAACCGACGAGGCCGCGATCAGGCAGGGCGCCCAGATCCCGGTCGCGGATCCGTTGCTGCTGGTGTCGGCGATGGCCCACGCCACCGAGCACCTCGGCTTCGGGATCACCGCAGGCACGGGGTTCGAGCATCCCTATCCGTTCGCGCGGCGGCTCTCGACGCTTGATCATCTGACCCGCGGTCGTATCGGCTGGAACATCGTCACCGGCTATCTGCCTGCCGCGGCCCGCAACATGGGTGAGGTCGACCAGCTCGAGCACGACGCCCGCTACGACCACGCCGACGAGTACCTGACGGTGCTCTACAAACTGTGGGAAGGCTCGTGGGAACGCGACGCGGTACGCCGCGACAAGGATCACGGGGTCTTCGCCGATCCCGCCAAGGTGCATCACATCGGTCACCGCGGAGAGCATTTCAGTGTTCCGGGTATCCACCTGTCCGAGCCGTCGCCGCAGGGTTCGCCGGTCATCTACCAGGCCGGGGCGTCGCCTCGAGGGGTTAAGTTCGCGGCTGAGAATGCCGAGGCGATCTTTGTCGGAGCCCCGACGAAAGACATCCTGCGGACCCTGGTCACCAACATTCGTCAACAATTGGTGGGTGCCGGTCGGGGGGCCTACGACGCGCGCATCTACACGCTGCTGACCATCATCACCGCCGAGACCGATGAGGCGGCGCGGTTGAAAGCGGAGGAATACCAGCGGTACGCCAGCGCCGAGGGTGCACTCGTGTTCATGTCGGGGTGGATGGGCATCGACCTGTCCCGCTATGACCTCGACGAACCGATCGGCAACGTCGAGAGCAACGCCATCCAGTCAGCCGTCGCGGCGTTCCAGCAGGCTTCGGACACCGGCAAGGAATGGACGATCCGCGACATCGCGGCCTGGGGCGGCATCGGTGGGATGGGACCGGTGCTCGTCGGATCCGGGGACAGCGTCGCCCAGCAACTGCTGGAGTGGGCGGAAGACACCGACGTCGACGGCTTCAACCTGGCCTACGCGGTGACTCCCGGAACGTTCACCGACGTCATCGAGCTCGTGGTGCCGGCGTTGGAGGCGCGGGGTGCCTACGACCGCGAGTACGTCCCCGGCACGCTGCGGCACAAGCTGTTCGGACAGGGCGATCTGCTTCCCGATCACCACCGGGGAGCGAGCTTCCGGGTGGGTGGGGCGAACTCGACCATCGACGACTCCCTGCGCCACGGGGTGGGTGTGCAGGCCTGATGCTCGCTGAGATCGTCCGATTCGAGACCTACTAAGGGCGTATTGCCCTCGGGCACCCCTGAATCGGACGATCTCAGAACGGAATTCGGAAACTCTCGGCAGATGATCACAGCGATGACCGATGATCGGGCGGAGGCAACCGCCGCATCCTTGGAAAAACGAGCACCGGAGTATCGACGACAATGACGCTTGATCTGTTCGACGTGAGTGGCAAGACCGCCCTGGTCACCGGCGGTACCAGCGGAATCGGCGCGATGATCGCCCACGGTCTGCACGCCCGGGGTGCCCGCGTGGTGATCGCGGGCCGCAAGGCCGACGCACTGGAGGAGGCGCGCGCCGCCGGTCTGACCGCGCTGCAGGCGAACCTTTCCACCCCGGAAGGTGCGCGCGAGCTGGCCGAGCAGGTCGCCGCCCAGGTCGATGGTGTGGACATTCTCGTGAACAACGCCGGTGCCACCTGGGGTGCACCGCTCGAGGAGTTCCCCGACGCGGCGTGGGACCGGGTCCTCAAGCTCAATGTGCAGGCGCCGTTCGCCCTGACCCAGGCGCTCCTGCCGCAGCTGATCCGAGGCGCAACCGCAGAGGATCCGTCGCGTGTGATCAACATCGGCAGCATCGACGGGATCAGGGTGCCGCGTACGGCGTCCTACTCGTACTCGTCGAGCAAAGCGGCCATCCACCAGCTGACCCGGCACCTCGCCCGCGACCTCGGTCCGCGCAATGTCACCGTCAATGCCATCGCGCCAGGACCTTTCGAGTCCAAGATGATGGCGCCCATACTCGCCGAGTTGCGGGACGAGGTGGCAGCGGCGTCACCGCTCGGCCGCATCGGACGGCCCGACGATGTGATCGGCGCCGTGGTGTACTTGTCCAGTCGCGCAGGTAGCTACCTCACCGGTGCTGTGATCCCCGTCGACGGTGGTATCGCGACAACACTCTGAAGAATGCGTGCTCATTCGGCGGATTTGTCTTGGATGAGATTGGGACGCAGATGTCGGACGAAGTGCTACTCGACACGGTCGACGGCAGCGTGTTGGTGATCACCATCAACAGGCCACAGGTGCGCAACGCGGTCAACGAGGCGGTGGCCGTCGGTATCGCCGAAGCGCTCGTCCTCCTCGATGCGGACAGCAGCTTGTCCGTGGGCATCATCACCGGCGCCGACGGAAACTTCTGCGCGGGTATGGACCTCGTCGCCTACGTGCAGGGCAGCAGGCCGATCGTCGTAGGGCGGGGATTCGCGGGGATAGTCCACAAGTCATGCGAGAAACCGTTGATCGCGGCGGTCGAAGGCTATGCGTTGGCGGGCGGGTTCGAGATCGCTCTCGCCTGCGACCTGGTCGTGGCCGCCCGCGGTGCGAGGTTCGGACTCCCCGAGGTCACCAAGGCCATCGTGGCGACATCGTCAACGTGGTCGACCGAGGAGCAGTTCGCGCGGCAGGCCGAGATCGTGGCCCCGGTCTTCGCGTCCGCAGACGCACGCGAAGGCACGCTGGCCTTCACCGAGAAGCGACCTCCCAAGTGGACGGCGTCCTGAGCCGGACACTCGGCGGCGCTATTCGGTGGCGCGGACGGTCCGCGTCTGCAACTGGCGATCGCGGCCCTTCGGGGAGCGCGGCACCGCTTCCTTGTCGCCAAGTGTCGCCTTGTACCGCTGCATGAACTCGGCTGCGATGGCACTGCCCTCGGCGTCGCTGGTCACCGTGTCACCGAGCTCTTTTTGCCACGCGTGGAGCCGGTCCTCCAGTCGGCTCTGCACGTCGGCGTAGGCCGGGTCGCCGGCAAGGTTGTTGACCTCACCGGGATCCGAACGCAGATCGTAGAGTTCCTTGGCGCTGCGTGGTCCCAGGTGTGATCCGTCGAGCGCCCGTCCTGAAGGACTGTCGGCGATGTCGAGGGGTAGCTCCAGGGCTCTTCTCGACGCGAAGTTCTCGATGAAGCTGAAATCGGCCGTACGGACGGCACGGATCGGGTCATAGCTGTCGTGGTAGTTCTTCTGGGTGAACACCGCATCGCGGACCACGGTCTCCCGGTCGGCACCCGAGAACACGGCGGCGTGCGAAACACCTTCGACCTCCGCGGGCACCTCGACGCCGACGAGTTCGAGCAGGGTCGGGACGAGGTCGACGCCGCTGAACAGTCCCTCATAGCGAATCGGTGCGATGGATCGCGCGCGCGGCGGGCGCACGATGAACGAGATACCGGTGCCGCGGTCGTACAGCGTCGACTTCGCGCCCGGGAACGCCTCGCCGTGATCGGTGAAGAACACCACCCAGGTGTCTTCAGCGAAACCTGACGCGTCGAGCGCCTCGAGCAAACGACCGGTCGCAGCGTCGGCGACCTCGATGCTGCCGTGGAACGCCGCGAGGTCGCCGCGGACCTCGGCGGTGTCGGGTAGATAGTCGGGGACGTCGAACGCGTTGGGGTCGGGCACGGGGTAGCGATCTGGTGAATACGGGCGGTGCACTTCGAAGAAGCCTGTGTTGAGCAGGAATGGGGTGGTGTCGCCGGCATCTCGTCGTTGCGCGGTGTTCTTGAGCCACTCTTCCGCGCGGTCGACGACGTAGTCGCAGTCGGAATCGGTGACGTCGTAGTCGTCGTAACCCAGCCGTCCCGGAACCGCGGATTCGTGCTGCATACCGAACAGAGCGCTGTGCCAGCCGCCGGCCCCGAGGATCTGAGGCAGCGTCCGGACGCCTTCGCGATACTCCCAGCCGTGGTGGGCGAGCCCCACGACACCGTTGCTGTGCGGGTATCGGCCGGTCAGCAGTGAGCCGCGCGAGGGGGAGCACAGCGGCGCGGTCGCGTGCGCGCCGGTGAGGAGAACGCCTTCGGATGCCAGTCGCTCGAGATTGGGACAGTGGGCACCGGATGCCCCGTAGAGCTCGAGGTGGCGACCCAGATCGTGCCAGTGGACCAGGAGGACGTTCTCTTTCCCGGTGGCGGCGTCCTCTTTCCCGGTCGCGGCCAAATTGCCGGTCATACGTGTAAACCCCTTCACCGATGTCTGTCGACAGGCTAGTCCTTGCTCGTCGGCTCTGTCGGAGCCCGCGTTTCCAGCACCGTCAGTATCTGCGCCACCAGGGCGTCGAGATCGGCCCCGGTGGTGTCGACGACGAGGTCGGGGTTCTCCGGTACCTCGTAGGGCGCGTCGATGCCGGTGAGTCCCTTGAGTTCGCCCGCGCGGGCTCGTTTGTAGAGGCCCTTGGGGTCGCGGCGTTCACATTCGGCGAGCGGGGTCGCGACGTGGATCTCGACGAATGGGAGTCCGGCTGCGTCGTTCAGGGTCCGGGCGATCTCGCGGTCTGATTCCAGCGGCGACACCAGGGACGCGATCGCGACCACGCCCGCGTCGGCGAACAGTCGGGTCAGGTGCCCCACCCGGCGGATGTTCTCGGCGCGATCACCGGGGGAGAAGCCCAGGTCGTCGGACAGGCCGTGGCGCACGTTGTCGCCGTCGAGTAGATATGCGACTCTGCCGGATTCGACCAGCGCACGTTCGAGAGCGACTGCGAGCGTGGACTTCCCGGACGCGGGGAGGCCGGTGAGCCACACGGTCGCACCGCGTTGGCCGACCGTGGTCCACCGATGGCCCCGGTCGAGCGACGAAGGGTGCCACTTGACGTCGTTGCGGGTCCGCTCGCCCGGCTTGACCTCGCGGGCCTCGAGGATCGTGCCGGCACCGACGGTGTCGTTGGAGTTCTCGTCGATGAGGATGAATGCGCCCGCATCCTGATTGTCTGCGTACCGATCGGCGACCACCACCGAACTCGTCCGCAGCGTCACGGTCCCGATGTCGTTGAGTGACAGTTCGATCGGGTTCTTGTCGATCTCGAGCGTCTCGGGATCGAGCCGGCTGTGCAGTTCTTGCACCGTGGCGCGCACCGTGCGGGTGGTGTGCTTGAGCGCCAGCCGGTCGCCGGCGCGCAGTGGGCTGTCGACGAACCAGCACAGGGTGACCTCGAGTTCCCGTGCGAGCACCGGGAGTTCGGTCGCATCGGCGGAGACGAGCACGTCGCCTCTGCCGACATCGATGTCGTCGGCGAGTTCGACGGACACCGACAGCGGTGCGACCGCGACCGCGCGGGTGTCGTCGAGGGTGTCGAGCGCCGTCACCGTGCTCTGGGTCCCTGCGGGCAGCACGGCGATCCGATCACCGACGGACAGTGTTCCGGCGGAGAGCCGCCCGGTGTACCGCCGGCGCTCGTCTGCGCTCGGGCGGGAAACCCATTGGATGGGCAGACGCAACTCGTCGACAGCGGCGTGCGGTGCCTTGAGGTCGATCTCCTCGAGGTGGCCGAGCAGGGTTGGGCCGTCGTACCACGGCGTCTGTGTCGACCGGTGCACCACGTTGTCGCCGTCGCGAGCGGCCACGGGGACCACGGTGAGGTCGCGGGCTCCGAGTCGGTGTGCCAGGGCCTGCAATTCGGCTTCGAGTTCACGGAAGCGGGCCTCGTCGTAGTCGACGAGGTCGATCTTGTTCACCGCTGCGACGAGGTGCGGTACCCCGAGCAGTGAGGCGATCCGCGCGTGTCTACGGGTCTGCCGCAGCACACCGGCACGCGCATCCACCAGCAGTACGGCGACGTGCGCGTTGGATGCACCGGTGAACATGTTGCGGGTGTACCGCTCATGGCCGGGGGTGTCAGCGAGGATGTAGTTGCGCGACGGGGTGGAGAAGAAGCGGTAGGCGACGTCGATCGTGATGCCCTGCTCCCGCTCGGCCCGCAGCCCGTCCGAGAGCGCTGCGAGGTCGACGCCGCCGCCGACGTCGGTCACCGATTCGAGATGGTCCAACGGCAGGCTGTCGGTGTCGAGGAGGAGCCGTCCGATCAAGGTGCTCTTGCCGTCGTCGACAGATCCGGCGGTGGCCAGCCGGAGTAGCTGGCGGGGAGGCTGATCGGTGAGATCTGCTGATGTCTCGGCTGTTTGGATCAACTCGGTTGTCTCGCTCATCAGAAGTATCCCTCACGTTTGCGGTCTTCCATGGCTGCTTCAGAGGTCCGGTCATCGGCCCGGGTCTCGCCGCGCTCGGACACCACTGCCGCCGAGATCTCCTCGATGACCTGGCTGATCTCGGTCGCGGTGGATCGGACGGCACCGGTGATCGTCAGATCGCCGACGGTGCGGTAGCGGACCCACTCGGTCTGTGCCGCCTCGTGGTCGGCCGCTTGCGTGAATTCGGATGTCGCCAAAAGGATTCCGTCCCGTTCGAAGACCTCGCGCTCGTGCGCGAAGTAGATCGACGGCAGGTCGAGTTCCTCGAGTTCGATGTACCGCCAGATGTCGAGTTCGGTCCAGTTGCTCAGGGGGAACACCCTCACCTGCTCACCGCGGCGGATGCGACCGTTGTACAGCGACCACGGCTCGGGCCGCTGGGCCCGCGGATCCCACTGGCCGAACTCGTCGCGGAAACTCAGGACCCGTTCCTTGGCGCGGGCTCGTTCCTCGTCGCGGCGGGCACCGCCGAACGCCGCATCGAATCGTCCGGCGTCGAGTGCGTCGAGAAGGGTCCTCGTCTGCAAGCGATTTCGGGAGCCACTGGAACCGCCGATCTCCGTGCTCCGGCCGCTGTCGATGGCCTCCTGTACCGATCCGACGATCAACCGGTGGCCGCCCTCGGCGAGCCTGCGGTCGCGGAATTCGATGACCTCGGGAAAGTTGTGGCCGGTGTCGATGTGCAAGATGGGGAATGGGACCGGACTCGGCCGAAAAGCTTTCTCCGCCAGGCGCAGCAGGACGATGGAGTCCTTGCCCGCAGAGAACAGGAGCACGGGTCGCTCGAGTTCGGCGACCACCTCGCGGATGATGTGCACGGACTCGGCTTCGAGTGCGCGCAGCTCCTCCACCCTGCTGATGTGGGCGGGAAGTAAGTCGGTTGTGCTCATAGCGGCAGGCCTCTCGATGCGGCGTCGTGGCGATAGCGCTCCGCCCATTCGTTGGAGCGGGCGTCACCCTGCTTTTCCAGATCGGGCGGTGGGGCCGCAGCCGGGTCGAGCTCGAGGGCCTCCAGGATCGCGGCGACCACCTTGGTGGTGTCGGCGGTCAGCTCCTCATAGCTGACCTCGAACGGGGTGATGCCGTTGTCGGCGAACCATGCTCGCCAGCCGGCCTCTTGATTCCGAAGCTCGGTCACCAGGTGGGCGATTCCGTCGGCGTTGTATTGCGCCCGCGCATCGCGTTCAGGGTCCGCCTTGCCCCGCCACACCCGCGTCTGTACCGCACGCCAAAAGGACACGGCCTGATCGACGACGTTTTCCCGGGAGACCTTGATCAGCAACACGTCGCCGAGGACGTCCGCGATGGCCGTGCGGAGATCGGAACCCGAACGGTCGGGCAAACCGGCAGCCCGGTCGACCAGCAGCGGGGTCTGGTTCCACATCAGTTTGCCGCCCCAGACGCCGTTGTCGCTACGTCCGGCCTGCAGTATCCGCTCTCGCCACTGCGATGAGGTCTCCGCCGCGGGTACGCCGGGATCCAGGGGATCGAGCAGTGCCAGCACCTGTGGGTCGGTCACCCCGGCGAACCATTCGCGTGGCTGCGGGGCCGCACTCGTGGTCGGCAGGTACTGGAAGTACTCCTCCGGGTTGCCGGCGATCCCGGTGGCGCGAAGCGACTCGACGAGAAGTGTGCTGCCGCTGCGCTGTGACGCCAGCACGAGATAGGAGCCCCCGGGACCACTTCTGTGAAGGGTCGAGTCGTCAGAATCCGATGCCATGAACGTGACCTTAGCGGCCACAAAATATCCACGACCTCGATGAATCCGCGTGATCGGGACTATTGACCGACCGGCAAACCTCGGCTAGAAATACGTCTCCCTCGGGTGTCAGCCCTCGCGACTCAGTCGTTCCTCCAGGTGGCGACGGCCCAGATCACGATGAGATCGAGGGCGATGACCACGATGGACCACAGTGGATATTGCGGCAGCCAGAGAAAATTGATGACGATGGAGAAGGCGGCCAGCACGATGGTGGTGGCACGGGCCCACGGTGCACCGGTCATCAGCCCGGCGGCGACCAGGACTCCGATCACACCCAGGATCAGGTGGATCCAGCCCCAGGCGGTCAGATCGAACTCGTACGTGTATTTCGGTCCGACCACAAAGAGATCGTCATTCGCAATTGCGGCGATGCCCTGGAAGATCGCCAGAAATGACGCCACCAGCAACAGAATTGCGGCGGCGAATGTGGTGCCACCGGCAATGCCCTGCTTGACCGGATGCCGCTCGATATCAGGTGAAGTGCTCACAGTTCGGCCTTTCTCGCAGACATGGTTTGTGCAACGAGTCTGTGCCGGTGCACCGGTCGAGTCCTCACCCTTCTCGGATGATCGCTCGCGGCCCCCGCGATTTCATCCGAGAAGGGTGAAGAAAAGTAGTGCTCACGTGCGATGATCGACGTCGTCACCGATGTACGGGGGCAGCTTCGAAGCAAGGAGTGGTCGGAAAATGTGGGATTCTTTCTGGGATTTCATCTGGTACACGCTGGTGATCTTCGCGTTCATCGCTTATTTGATGATTCTTTTCAACGTGCTCGCGGATCTCTTCCGTGATCACAAGACCTCCGGTTTCATCAAGGCGGTCTGGATCATCTTCTTGATCTTGGTGCCCTACATCACGGTGTTCGTCTACCTGATCGCTCGCGGTCGCGGTATGGCGGAGCGGGCGCAGGCCTCACAACTGGCGGCCCGGGAGCAGGCCGACGCCTACATCAAGCAGGCCGCCGGCACGGCGTCTCCGGCGGATCAGATCCACTCGGCGAAGGCGCTGCTCGACAACGGCACCATCACGCAGCAAGAGTTCGACAGCCTCAAGGCCAAAGCGCTGGCCTAGTCGCCTACGACTTCGACGTCGACCGCACCATGTCAGGCAGGTGCGGTCGACGTTTGTGGTTTGTGGCCTGCGGTGCAGTGATCGGCGCCACGATTGTTCCCCTGTGCAGTGGGGTAAACCGGGATGGTCCGCTCACGAACGCAATGCGCGTGTGCTCTTGCGGTCACCACAAGCGCTCGAGCACGCCTGAGTTCGCTGGTGGTGACCGACCGAGGTACGCATAGAACCAGGTGGTGACATGCACGTACTTGTTCTCGGGGCCACCGGCTACATCGGCTCCCGACTGATTCCTGCTCTCCTCGACGCAGGTCACGAGGTGGTGGCCGCGTCCCGCAACCTTGCGTCCCTCGACCGCTTCGGCTGGGCGGCAGAGGTTCGGGCCATCGAGTTCGACGCCTCCGATCCGGAGTCGGTGCGGGCGGGGTTCGCCCAGGCAGGTGACATCGACGTCGTCTACTACCTCGTCCACGGCATCGGTGAGAAGAACTTTCGCGACATCGATCGCGCCGCTGCGGAGAACGTTGCCGCCGGAGCCCGCGACCGCGGCGTCGGCCGCATCGTGTACCTCGGAGGGTTCGTTCCGGACGACGCGGAGTTGTCGGAGCACCTCGAGAGCCGAGCCGAGGTCGGCAAGGCTCTTGACATCAAAGGTGGGCCCGACCTGGTGTGGCTGAAGGCAGCCGTGGTGATCGGCGCAGGGTCCACGTCGTTCGAGATGGTCCGTTACCTCTCGGACCGTCTCGCGGTGATCCCGCTGCCCACCTGGGTGGACAACCCGATGGACCCCATCTCTGTGCGCGACGCCGTCTACTATCTGACAGCTGCGGCAACCGACAAGGTACCGCCGGGCAGCTACGACATCAGCAGCGCCGACACCGGGTCATACAGCGCGCTCCTGTTCGCCTACCTGCGCGCCATCAAGGCACCCAGGGTCGGCGTGGTCATGCCGTCGGTGGACGTGCGGCTGGCAGGGTTCGTCAGTGGACTGCTGGTGCCGATACCCAGTGGGCTCGCCTCCGACCTGGTGAGATCGTTGGACTATCCGATGAAGGCGTCCGAGCATACGATTCGTGACCATGTACCCGATCCTCCGGGAGGACTGTTGACCGTCCGGCAAGCGGTGGAGCGCTCGGTGGCCAGCGGCCTGCCGCGGCCGGTGAACCGCCTCCCCGACATCCACCACCTCGCCGACACCGATCCAGGCTGGGCCGGCGGGGATCTGATGCGGGTCAAGAGGGAAGTCCGCGATCGGGCGGTACAGGCCGCCGGTGTGGTCGCGGGGTTGATCAGCGCAGTGCGAGGGGCGACGTGATCGCGGTACCCGAAAGGTTCCAGTTCCTGCTCGACACCGTCGTCGACGATTCGGATGAGCCGGTGGAGTCGAGGGCTTCGGTCCTGCGTCGGCGGATCGTCGTGGCTGTTGTGCTCGTCGCGGGCAGCGTGACGCTGGGGTTGTCGCTGTCGATCGAGCCCGGTGACTCGTCGTTCTATCCGATGACCTTCGCCCTCGCCGCGGTCTGGCTGGTGGGTGCCATCGCGTCGGGTCCGATCCGGATCGGCTGCTTCCCGCCGCCACGCGGCGGTCACGTGCAGGCCGCTGGAATCGGCATCGTCGTCGGACTGATCCTCGGGGCGATCTTCGTGGTCGGCGGTCTCGTCACCAGGGAGATCCCACCGCTACGCGACTTCATCGCCGACGTGCTCGACCACGCCGACACCGGCGGGCTCGCTCTGGTGCTGGCGACGGCCGTCGTCAACGGGATCGCCGAAGAGCTGTTCTTCCGCGGGGCGGTCTACTCGGCCTTCAAAGGCCACGCACCGGTGATCTTCTCGACGCTCATCTACGTGATCGCGACCCTGGCCAGCGGAAACCCGATGCTCGGCTTCGCGGCCATCTTGCTCGGCGTCGTGTGTGCGCTGGAACGTCGTGCCACCGCCGGTGTGCTCGCCCCGGCATTCACCCATATCGCGTGGACGCTCGTCATGGTTCTCGTGCTCCCGCTGCTCTTCTGATGACCGCGGCACTTACAACACTGGAGGTAATACCCGCATGGCTGGTGTGAACGTATCGGTGACGAGCGATCTGGAACCCGAGAAGGCATGGCAGATGGCGTCGGACCTGAGTCGATTCGACGAGTGGATGACGATCTTCGCCGGCTGGAAGAGCCCGGTGCCGGACACCATCGCCGAGGGTACGAAGGTGTCGTCGCTGATCAAGGTGAAGGGGTTTCGCAACACCATTCACTGGGAGGTGACCCGCTACGACGAACCGCGTCTGCTCGAGCTGTCGGGCAGTGGGCGTGGCGGGGTCAAGATCGCGATCGCGCTCAAGGTGACGCCCGAAGGCGACGGTTCGGTATTCGACCTCGATGCGACCTTGAGCGGCAGTGTGCTGAACGGGCCGATCGGCGATCTCGTCGCTCGGGTGATCGACTCCGACGTCCGCAAATCAGTGGCGAACTTGGTGGCTCTGCGGTGACAGGGTATCGCCAGGCGGCTCCGTGCTCTGCTCAGTAGCTGTAGGTGTTCTCGGGCGCGGTGGTGCGCTCGACGCTGACCACGCGCATCTCGGGTACGAACTCGTTCTGCTCGGTCGCACTGCCCGGTATCACCGTTCCGACCACCCGCCACCACTGTTCTGAGCCGACGTCGGTCATCCGCGTCGCCTCCGGGCCGGTGAGCTTGATCTTGGCTGTTCTGGCATCGGCGGCACAGCAGATGATCACGATCCTGGCCAGATCGACTCCGCCGTCTGCACGGGCGACGGCGTAGCCCCGTACCGCGATCTCCCGGTCGTCGAGCGTGCCCGCCGAATCGAGTCGATTTCGTTGCAGCACCTCGGAGAACGTCATCTCCGGTGTCGTCCCCTGGGGTATCGGATCGAAGGCTCGAAGGTCAGCGCTGCTGCTCGGCGGCTGCACCTGACGTTCGACGAACGAGCCGGGGCCCAGCGCAGGAGGAGCCAGGAACAGGACCACCAGTGCGGGGGCCATGAGTAGCCATGGCATGCGATCCGCGTGACCGTGACCGTGGTCGTGCTCGAAGGAGGAGGGTCCGCCGGCCCTGATGTCGGTGATCATTGCCGCTGCGGCGAGGACGACGATGACCGTGCCGCTGATCAGTAGATATGGTTCCAGGCTCGGCTTCACGTACCGCATGAACGAACCGTCGAGCGTGGTCTTGAGGACTGCGACGCCGAGCAGGAAGAGCACCAAGTTCTGTGTCTCCCGGCTCATTTCGGCCAGCCCAGGATCAGCAGACCGGTGAATCCGGCACAGAGAGTTGCCACCACCAGGGTCACCGGGGCGAACCGGATGGCGAACTCCCGACCGAAAGTGCCTGTCTGCATCGCGAACAGCTTGAGGTCGATGGCCGGTCCGACCACCATGAACACCAGCTTTGCGATGGCCGGCATGGTCGAGAAACTGGCTGCGACAAAGGCGTCGGCCTCCGAACACACCGAGAGCACCACTGCAAGTATTGCCATCACCACGATCGACAGCACCACCTGTCCGGCCAGATGGTCAAAGAAACTCTGCGGAACGATCACGTTCAACACCGCGACGAACAGTGCGCCGAAGGTGAGGTATGCCGCGGACTGCAGCAGATCGTGCCGCGCCGATTCGGCGAACACGGTTCGTTTGCTGCCGGACTGTTCGGTGTCGAATCCGTTGAGGCGCTGGGTGATCCAGGCCGGATCGCCGTACCGCGACCACAGTCCGCCCATGATCATGGCGGTGGCGAACGAACCGCAGAACCGGGCGAGCACCATCGCGGGTTCGCCGGGGAACGCAACCGCGGTCGATACCAGGACGATCGGATTGATCGCGGGCGCAGAGAGCAAGAACGCGAGCGCCGCGCCGCTCGGGACCCCGCGGTCGAGCAGGCGACGGGCGATGGGGACCGAGCCGCACTCGCATCCGGGCATCACCGCGCCGGAGGCCCCGGCGACGGCGATCGCCAGCGACGGACGGGCGGGCAACACGCGGCGCACCATCGCAGGCGTCACCCACGCCGCGATCGCGCCGCTGACCACCGTTCCCAGCACGAGAAAGGGGATTGCCTGGATGACAACACCGGCGAAGATCGTCGCCGCGGTTTGTAGCCGGGCACTGGAGTTGAGCAGATCCGCCGACGGTATCGCCAGCAATGCAGCCGCCACGACCACGGTCACGAAGATGTGAGTGGAGGTGATCCGGCTCCGGACATCGGATGTCAGTCCACGCCGTCTCGGCGTCATGGGCGGCGGAACCGACCGTGTGGTCGGCCGATCGAGGTCATCGATGAGCTCACGCTGCGGTTTACGCCTTCTGTTGAGAGTGTTCACCGAACACGGGACCACCGACCGAACGATCACCAGGCTATCGGCGCCGGGTCACGAGGCAAAGCGATGACAAAGTGAGACACGCCGGGCATGGACGCGGCGTGGGTCGGTGGACGAGACTTGGAGTGCTGGCCGCTTGTCGATCCGAGGTTTCATCCACGGCGTCGGTGGGGATTCCAACTGGGCAGCGTGGTCACGCATCCGTGACCAACGCACCACAACGTTAGGAAAGCACTGTGAGTACCACTGCTCAAGCGGTCGAGGTTTTGGCCGAGCGTTCAACCACCACGACTGCTGTCGGCTGGGTTGGTTACATCATCATCGGCGGGCTCGCCGGTTGGATCGCCAGCAAGTTCATGGGTACCGACAAGCAGATGGGGATCCTGCTCAACATCGTCGTCGGTGTCATCGGGGCCTTCTTGGGCGGCTTCATCCTCAGTTTCTTCTTCGACACCGCGAGCGGCGG
Organism: Williamsia limnetica; assembly: GCF_003217475.1. Taxonomy (GTDB): domain Bacteria; phylum Actinomycetota; class Actinomycetes; order Mycobacteriales; family Mycobacteriaceae; genus Williamsia; species Williamsia limnetica. Next base: position 50,073 of record NZ_QJSP01000028.1, read on the forward strand.
TTGGTGGTTTACATTCTTCACGGCACTCCTCGGCGCGTGCATCCTGTTGTTCATCGTGAAGAGGCTCAGGCGCTGATTCTCTAGACCACCCACGCACCAATTGAGGCAAGTACCGGCGCGGGCTCGCGGAGCCCGCGCCGGTTGTCGCGTTCTACAGGAAGTCCGATGAGCGAAAACGTCGATGTGGCAAGCGGTTGGACCGCAGAAGAGACGATCCCGCGGCCGTCGTCGAGATGGCACAGGCCGCAGTTGCCCGTCGACGATCCGTTCTACCGTCCGCCGGCAGGCTTCGAGACCCTGCCTGCGGGCACATTGTTGCGCAGTCGCGAGGTGGAGATCGCGTTGCTGGGTCTGATCCCGCAGAAGGTCCACGCCTGGCAGCTGCTCTACTGCACGGCGGATCTGAACGGGACGCCGGAGGCGTCGGTCACCACGGTGCTGTTGCCCGCGGATGCCGATGCCGCCACCGCGCGGCAGCGCCCGTTGCTGGCCTATCAGTGCGCCATCGATGCCATCTCCTCACGCAGCTTTCCCTCGTATGCACTACAACGCGGATCGACCTCACTCGGCAACGTCGCGCCGTTCGAGCTGCTGATCATCGCCAACGCGGTGTCTCGTGGCTGGGCGGTCACCATCGCCGACCACGAGGGACTCGGTGGCTATTTCGGCGCACCCCGCGAGCCGGGGTATCGCGTTCTCGACGGGATCAGGGCCTCGACCGACTTTGCACCGCTGAATCTTTCGCGGTCGACTCCCGTGGGCGTGTGGGGTTACTCCGGCGGCGGGATGGCCTCATCGTGGGTCGCTGAGATGGCGCCGGAGTATGCGCCCGAGATCAACATCGTCGGGGCGGTTCTCGGCGCACCGGTGGGCGATCCCGGCCAGACGTACATTCGCCTCAACGATACGTTTTTTGCCGGCCTACCTGCGCTGGTCGTCGCCGGCCTACGGCACCTGTACCCCGGACTGGGCAGGGTGATCGAGTCGCACGTCAATGACGAGGGCAGAGCGCGACTCGACGAGATCGAGTCGATGTCCACCGCGTGGGCGATCGCCCGATTCGCCGGCGATGACTTCGACAACTACACCGACATCCCACTGGCCGATGTGCTCGCTTCGCCGGCCGTTCTCGAATTGTTCGACGACATCCGGCTCGGTTCGCGTCGGCCCGCGTGCCCACTTCTCGTCCTGCAGCCGGTTCACGATCAGATCATCGACGTCGAGGACGTCGATGGACAGGTGGACCGCTACAACGAGTTCGGCGCCAACGTGACCTACGTACGCGATCGGATCAGCGAACACCTGTCGTTGATGGTGTTGTCGACTCCCACCGTGCTCGAATGGCTGACCGCTCGCTTCGACGGAGCACCCGAACCGACAGGATCGACCCGCACCGTGTGGTCGACGGCGCTGTCACCGACGTCGCTGCGGGGATTTCTGGGAATGGGTAAAACCGCGCTGGCCACGTTGATCGGCGGCACACTGTGAGTCAGCCGACGACCTGGTCGCGCAGCCCCTTCGTCGCCATCTCCAGTACCGTTTTCTGACCCCTCTTGACGAGTAGGCCAGGCACCGGGATCTTGAGATCGATGGTCATCTCGAAATCGACGTGGGTGCCGGTTTCTGTTTCGGTGAGGCGGTATTCGGCGCGCTGCATCTTCTGCTGTGAGCTCTCGATCATCTCCCAGACCACGGAGTTGTCTGCCCAGGTGTACTCGACGAGCTGATCATCGGTGATGCCCATCAAAGTGACGCTCATGCGGGCCTGCCGGGGCCTGCCGTCCTCGTGACGGTTGATCACGTCGGCGCTCTTGTGAATGGACGACCATGACGGCATACCTTCGACGTCCGCGATGGCGTCGAGCACCGCCGCTGGTGGTGCCTCGATGTCGATGCTCTTGCTTCCGCTGACTGCCATGGAGTGAAGGTAACCCAACCACCACGATCGTCAAACGAAATCGTCGTTCGCGTGTTTTCGCCGGATACGATCGGGGAACATGCACGCATGAACGGACTTGGGCGCCCACGGGTGACTGTTGCGATGACCGCCGTGGTGACCGCGTTGCTGCTGTCGACGTCGTGCGCGACGTCCTCCGATGAGACCGCGTCACCTGAGCAGGTATGCGCCCTGCCCGAGTCGTCGAGTGTCGCAGCTTCAGCACCGTCGCAGCCGGTCGGTCCGCCGAGGGACATCTCTACCAATCCTGAGGTGGCAACGGGGTACCGGTCGGACATGACCGCGGTGCAGACAGCATCCTTTGCTGCAGCAACAGCGAATCCGTTGGCCACGCAGGCTGCCTGCGAAGTCCTCGCTGACGGTGGCGATGCTGCTGACGCCTTGGTGGCCGCACAGATGGTTCTCGGCCTCGTCGAACCACAGAGCTCCGGTATCGGTGGCGGGGCGTTCGCCCTCTATTACGACGCGGCCGACAAGTCGGTACAGGCCTACGACGGCCGGGAGGTGGCACCGGCGGCTGCCACCGAGAACTATCTGCGCTGGATCGATGATGCCAATCGGACCGAGCCGGTTCCCAGTGCCCGCGAGAGTGGCCGATCGATCGGGGTCCCCGGGGTGCTGAGATTGCTCGAAGATGTCCAGTCAGAGCATGGAAACATCGCCTGGCGCAGTCTCTTCGAACCCGCAACCGGCTTGGCCGACAGTGGTTTCGCGATCAGCCCCCGGATGGCTGCGGCGATCGCGGATTCCAGCGCCGAACTCGCCGTTGATCCTGCTGCGAAATCGTACTTCCTGCGGCCGGACGGGTCGGCCAAACCGGCGGGAGAAGTCCTCGCCAATCCTGCCTATTCGAAAACGTTGGGTGCCATCGCATCTGAGGGTGCGGACGTGTTCTATTCCGGCGACATCGCCGAGGCGATCGTGGCGAAAGCGGGTTCCACCGCGAACGGGATGACGCCATCGGTGATGACGGTCGCCGATCTGGAGAATTACGAGTCGAAGGTGCGTGAGCCGATCTGCGTCCCGTATCGCGGCGTGCAGGTCTGCGGGATGCCCAACCCGTCGTCCGGTGGGCTCGCGGTGGCATCGACACTCGGGATCCTGTCGAACTTCCCGATGGATCAGTACCCGCCGACCGCGCTCGACCTCAACGGTGGGAAGCCATCCGTCATGGGAGTGCATCTCATCTCCGAGGCCGAGCGCCTGGCCTACGCGGACCGCGACAAGTACGTCGCCGACTCCGACTTCGTGCCACTCCCCGGGGGCAGTCCCGCTGCCCTCCTCAACCCTGCCTATCTGAAAGGCCGGGCAGCCCTGATCAATCCGGATCGCTCGATGGGTACTGCGACGGCCGGTGAGTTCGACGCCGCCGCGCCGGTCGGGTGGTACTCCGGCGTGGAGCACGGGACGAGCCACATCTCGGTCGTCGACAAGGACGGCAACGCAGCATCCATGACCACGACCGTGGAGTCGGCGTTCGGTTCGTACCACATGGTCGACGGATTCCTCCTGAACAATCAGCTCACGGACTTCTCCGCCGAACCCACCGATCCGCAAGGTCTGCCTCTGGTGAACCGGGTGGAGCCGAACAAGCGACCGCGTAGTTCGATGGCACCGACCCTGGTGTTCAGCGAGCCTGCTGCCGGCGGCGAGTACGGCGATCTCGAGATGGTACTCGGTTCTCCCGGCGGATCGGTGATCATCCAGTTCGTCGTGAAAACCCTGATCGGGCTGACGGATTGGGGGATGGATCCCCAGCAGGCGGTGTCGATGGTCGATTTCGGTGCGGCCAACACCCCGAGTACCAATGTCGGTGGGGAACACCCCAACGTCGACACCGCCGACACCGGCGACAACGATCCGCTCGTTCAGGGATTGCGAGCCAAGGGGCACGAGGTCGACCTCGACGACCAATCCAGCGGCCTGAGCGCATTGCTGCGCACCGAGCAGGGTTGGTCCGGTGGAGCAGACCCGCGCCGCGAAGGGATCGTCCTCGGCGACACCCGTTGACCGTGCCGAAACAGCCCGTCGACCGTGCCGAAACTAGCGTCGAGCGTGCCCTTTTCGTGCGTAGCAGGCGATGTCAGGCGCCTTTGATATCCTGCCGCCGATAGTGCTTTGCATAGCGAAAGATGTTGCAGCACAGCGAAATAAGTTGTGTCGAACACTTGTGCGAATACGTAAATCGCGGTAGATTGAGGTCATGAACTTTCGGGGGTTGTTCGAACACCTATCAACCATGGCGGCTGATCCATTGCTGCTCGCACCGCTCGACGATGTGGCGTTGTCCGAGGAGACGGTGTGCGCGCTGCGCGCGAAGAATGTGTTGGACGCATTGCTGTTTCGGTTCACCGCTGATCTCGACAAGCGTGGTGTGGCCAAGACACTCGGTGCGGATTCGACTGCTGAGCTGCTGCAATCGGTGCAGGTATCCCCGGCCGTCGCGCACCGCTACGTACGGGTTGGTCGCGCCCTCGGGTCCATCCCGACTGTCGCTGCGTATGCCGTGGATGGAACTCTGTCCGGGGAGCACGTGGACGCCATCGTCAAAGGCTTGCATCACATCGACCGCCGTGACCCGGACCTGTCGGAGACCGACCGGGACGACTGCGTCCGTGGGTTGTTGACCGAGGCGCGTATCTCGACGCCGGCCGCGGTCATAGAACGCGCCCACGAGATGGCCATCGCC
>NZ_QJSP01000029.1 GCF_003217475.1 Williamsia limnetica
CAAAGGTCAGGCACGATGGATCACACGGTGGAAACCCGCTCTCAATGCCTTCGCGATCACGTTCGCGGATCGTTGGCCCGGATCAGAAACCTACTAATGGAAAACGGCCGAAACACCGTTAACGAGATAGTCCCCAACTTTCACAATATTCTCCTGTTAGTTAATGCTGAAGCTTCAATCGCGTGCGAGTGAAAGCATTTGCCCGAAATGAGCGGTTGTCGGAATAAGTCAAGTCACCCCAGAGTCTTGCCTGTTTAGAGGGCATTGAGTTCTTCGATGACCAGGCCGACGGATTTCTTGGCGTCGCCGAAGAGCATCGAGGTGCCCGGTGCGGTGAACAGTGGGTTGTCGATGCCGGCGTAGCCCGAGGCCATACCGCGTTTGAGGACGATGACCGAGCGGGATTGGTCGACGTTCAAGATCGGCATCCCATGGATCGGGCTGCTGGGATCGTTGCGGGCGGCGGGGTTGGTGACGTCGTTGGCGCCGATGACCAGGGTGACATCGGTGCGGGAGAACTCCCCGTTGATGTCGTCCATCTCCTTCATCGCGTCGTACTCGACATCGGCCTCGGCCAGCAGCACATTCATGTGTCCGGGCATCCGGCCGGCAACGGGGTGAATGGCGTACTTCACCTCGACGCCCTTCTCCTCCAGAATGCTCGCCATGTCTTTGACCGCATGCTGAGCCTGCGCCACCGCCAAGCCGTATCCGGGGACGACGATGACCTGGGAGGCGTACGCCATTTGGATCGCCGCATCCGCTGCAGAGGTGGCCTTGACGGTGCCCTGCTCGCCGGCCGGACCGGCCGCAGCAGCCCCACCGCCGCCACCGAACGACCCGAACACGATGGCCGGGATGGACCGGTTCATCGCCGTGGCCATCAGGTTCGTCAAGATCGAACCCGAGGCGCCGACGATCATGCCCGCCACGATCATCGCGGTGTTGCCCAGCGCCAAACCCGCAGCCGCAGCTGACAAACCGGTCAACGCGTTCAGCAGCGAGATGACCACCGGCATGTCGGCGGCGCCGATCGGCAGCACCACGAACAGACCCATGATCGCGGCGGCGACGAGCACCAGCACGATCCACCACTGCGACGACCCCTCGCCCGGGGTGGCGTTGACACCGATGAACACGCACGCCGCGAGCGCGATGATCAGCAGGACGATGTTGGCGACCTGGAAGATCTTGGCGTTCTTCACGAATGCCTTCTCGACGTTCTTGTTCAGCAACTCCTGCAGCTTTAGGAACGCGATCAGCGAGCCCCAGAACGACACCGAACCGATGATCGCCGCGAACAGCGACCCGATCACGCGGTAGGTCTGGGTCGCCGTGCCATAGGACAGAAGGGTGGACCATCGACGCCGTCTTTCGCGCCCTCAAACGCGCCGTCGCCCGGCAAACCCTTCATGCCCCTGACCGGCGAGTGCGCCGTGCGGCCGACGCGACGCGCGAAGAATCTCACCCTGACCGCTGCCGCGCGGCATCTGGGCGGCTGACCATCACGCGTCGGCGAACTCGAACTCGGTTAGCGCCCAACGACGAATCCGCCCATCACTATCGCGAATGGCTAAACGCCGCCGCACACCCAAAGGGAGCATCAGGCCCCTGTCGGGCCGAAACGCGGAGTTTGAAAGGCTCCCTGCGGGCGGTTGGTTGCAGATCGCGGTGCGGGTCATCTCACTGCACTGCGGAGGCGAGTGTGAGTGTCTTAGGTCATGTTTGTAACGCCGGGGTGATCCGCCGACGACATTTGGGAGCGATGGTGTACCAATGCTGCGTGTTGCGGACGCCGAGCCGCTTGGAGGTCAGGAACGGTTCTGGGCACTGGACGATTTGCCAGCAGCCGAGCGGTTCGACTACTGGCGAAGCGTGATCTGTGAGGCGTACACACCCCTGACTCCGCGGCGGCGGTTGACTGCTCCGCCGGCGGGAGTAGCCGCGGGGTTCGCTGATTGGGTGCGCAGTGTGCCCTTGGCTTCCACGCAATTGACGGAGATCGCATCCCTCGCGCAACAAAATATCCATGGTGCCCGCGAGGTCAGCCGCACGTCGGTGGACGCTGTCTTCGTGAATCTGATGCTTGAGGGTTCCTGCGTCGGAAGCCAGGACGGTCGGGACTGCGTCATCGGCCGGGGCGAGTTCGCGCTGTTCGACGCCACTCGACCCTTCACGCTCGACTACCCGGAGAGCTGGCGGGCGCTGTCCTTTCGTGTGCGTCGAAGCGAACTCGTGCATCTCATCGAACAACCCGACACGTTCACCGCGACAACGCATACAACCCGGGTGCCGGGCGGCGCCTGCGCGGCCATCACGGCGGCAACCATGACTGCGATCTGGAGCGGCGCGATGAGCTTGGAGCAGTCCGCCGCTGCATCCACCAACACCGCCTTTATGACACTGTTGTCGTCGTGCATCGATTCTGCTGGCGTGCTCGCCGGTGCGCCCGATCACGATGCTCAAGCATTGGTTCGAGCGAGCGTCAATCGCTACCTCGCCGCACATCTGCAACACGGCGACCTATCGGTGGGGGTGGTCGCACGCCGATTCGCGATGTCGCCGCGAAAACTGCACGCCCTGTATGAAGGTCACGATCTGAGTTTTGCCCAGACCGTGATGCGACTTCGCGTCGAGGCGTGTGCACGAGATCTGGAAAATGGTTCTGGTGCAGTATCTCTGACGTCTGTGGCCTCGAAGTGGGGGTTTTGCGACCTGTCCCATCTCAATCGAGTGTTCCGGGCACACATGGGTTGTCGGCCCTCCGACTTTCGGGCCAAGGCGCAGGACGCGGCTGCCGCGGCCTTGTGATCTCTGCTACGGAGACGGCCGCAGGCGCCGCGATGTGCAGGTTCGTTCTAGCGGTGCTGCACATTCGTCCAATCCGTGGCGCAGTTCTCGAAGGTTGACTGAGTGTGGGCAACGGCGCTCACCGGTAAGCACTTCTAGATTTCGGAGTACCACAACTATGACCCTGAGCTTCCAACTCGACGACGACCAGTTCGCGGTGCGGGCGATGGCACGCGGCATCGCAAACACTGTTCTCACCAAAGTGGCAGCGGCAATCGCGCCCTACGGCCGACCCGAGGACCGGTTCTACGCGTTGAAACCAATCTTCCAAGAACTCGTCGATGCTGGGTTACTCAAAGGCCTCATTCCCAACGAGTACGGCGGTGAGTACATCAACAATCTGAACTTCGCCCTCGCGGCGGAGGAGCTCGCCCGAGTCGACATCAATGTTCCTTCAGCGCTTCTGGGCACAGGCCTGGGACTTCACCCCATCATTCACTATGGGACTCAGGAACAAAAGCAGCGTTGGCTGCCGATGTTCTGTGATGGGCAACCACGCCTGGCCGCGATCGCCTACACCGAGGTCACCGGCGGCGCCAACTTCGATTCGCCTGACCCGAAGGTCGGCGTCCAGACATTTGCCCGGCGAGACGGTGACGAGTGGGTGATCAACGGCGCCAAGCACTACACCACCAATGCGTCCGGGTGGGGCGGGGAGGGTGCTGACCTGATCAGTGTCGTCTGCCGCACTGACCCTGATCTACCTCCCCAGGAGTCGTTAGCAATCATTGTGGTCGAAAGGGCACGCCCGGTGTCGAGATCACCGGGATGATCGACACCATCGGTCACCTCGCGAGTAACTCACCGCGCGTGGAGTTCACCGACGTTCGAGTGCCGGCCGCAAATATTATCGGCACACCAGGTGACGGCATCGAGATCGTGAACCGTGCCTTTTCCTGGACGTGCTCGTCGATCGGCGCCGCATGCGTAGGCCGCATGCGGGCCGCCTTCGACTACGCCTACGAGTTCGCCATGAACGACAAGCGCTCGGGCCCAGTGCCGGTAATCGAATACCAGAACGTCGGATACATGCTGGCCGACATCAAAACCCGCATCGAGGCCGTGCGCTACTTGGCGTGGAAGGCCGCTGACCACTTCGACAAGACAGGCGGCAAAGACCGCGAACTCGCCAACGCCACAAAAATTTTCGCGTCCGAAACATCAGTGCAAGTCGTCTACGACGCGATGAGGCTAGTCGGTGTGGACGCCTACTCGAACCTGACACCCATCGCCGGCATCATGCAAGACGTCCTGTGCTTCCGTCTACGACGGCGGAAACATGGGCGTCCGGCGCCGCAACCTGCACACCATCTTGAAGTCCGACGGCTACGACTCCCTCGCACCCTCAGAAAACCGGCTGTCGGTGCCCTAGGCGACGAAGTAAATTCCGCGCCGTCGGCACGCCTTCTAGACTACGCCCGGCGGTGACGGCACAAATGCCGTCACCGCCGGGCCTCGTGCGTCTTTGTGTCTACGGCTATGAACCCGTCATGCCTGAAATCCACGAACTAGCCGTCAATTGTCGACTGCCAGGTCACTTCTTACCTACGTGTCTGGTCTTATTCGGCAAGGAACGCCAGGACTGCTGCGTTGAATTCTTGGCTTTGTTCCCACTGGGGCCAGTGACCGGCACCCGTGATCAGTCTGAATCGGCCGTTGGTGATTTGTTCAGCCATGTGCATGCCTTCGCCCGCTGGTCCGGAGGGATCGTCGGACGTCCAGATCACGAGGGCGCCGTTGGGAATGCGAGCGAACTCTTCGGGGGTCATCAGATTGCGCTGGCGGATGTTGGGATCCTGAAGACACAGGATGTGGCGCATGGATTGAGCGAAACCCGGGCGGGCATAGATTGTTTGCCGGATAGCGACCAATTCGTCGGTGACCGTAGAGGGTTCTGCCATCAACCACTCGAGCCTCGAGCGGATCCTTTCTGGGGAGGGATCGTCGGCCGCGGCCTGAGACAGGCTACGGATTCTGTCCATAACCTCGGGATTGGCCATGGTCCCCCCGGGAGTGTTCAACACCAATTTGCCGACTCGGTCAGGATGCGCCGCAGCAAATTTCTGAGCGACCCATCCGCCGAGCGATTCGCCGCTCAGATGAGCCCACGGTAGATCCAGCGTGTCCAGAAGATCATGAAGGTGCTCGACGTAGTCGGCCAGTTCTAGATCTTTGTCGGCGTGTGTGGTGTAACCGTGTCCGGGGAAGTCGTAAGCGACGACCGCGTAGTGCTCGGCGAGGGCGGCGATGTTGTGGCTGTAGGCCTCGAGATGACCACCAGTCCCTGAAAGGAGTACCAATGGGTCGCCTGACCCGGCGCGAAAGATTCGGGTGGTCCAGCTGCCGATCTGCCGGTATTCAACAACGTGGGGTATAGCGCCGAGGGCCACCCACACGGGGGGATGAGTTGTCATGCGTGCACCTCGTCGGATAGTCCGTTGGTCAGATCGTGTGCTTGGACAATGTCGGTCAGAAGGCGAAGCGATTCAACGGAGGACGTGTGAGCGGACGGGTCTGCTGCGCTACAAGCATCCTCGACGACGAGGGTGTGGTATCCAAGGTCCGAGGCTTGGCGTGCGGTGCCCTCGACGGAGGCGTTGGTTGCCACGCCTGCAAACGCGAGGGTGGTGATACCTCTGCTGCGGAGCACTGTGTCGAGTGTGCTGGCGGTGAACCCACCGGGCCGTGTGTGGGTGATGACGAGGTCTGCCGTGTGAGGCGATAGGTCCGACACAATGTCTGCGCCTGCGGTGCCGTCGATCAGACAACCCATGTCCTTGACCATATTCAACAGCGGCGAGTTGGCGACTAGGTCGGGGTAACCGGGTTGCCACGCGATGCGCAAATAGACGATCGTTGCCCCTGCCGTGCGGCCGTCCGCCGCGAGTTGCTTAATCGCTGGCACGATGTCACGTTCGGTGGCTTGTTGTGCAAAGAACGCACCGAAGGCGCCCTCGGGCTCGACTATGTCGCGCTGCATATGGACGATCACGATCGCAGTGTGAGCTAAAGAGTGCAAAACGTTCCTTACGTCAAAGACCTGGTCAGTGGCACGATATGGTTTCGTGTCGCGTACTTCGGCGTGGAAGTCGGTTGCCTCGCGCCGCTCAGTCAGTGTGGGTGATCGTTCACACAATAGGTCCAGGGTGATCCGCTCTTCGGACCATCGGTCCGTGCCGAACGTCAGTGGGCAGCGTCCGGCGGTCAGTTGTAGGGCATACACGGCGACGGCTGGCGCCGTCGGAGTGACCGAACCGAATGTTTGGGCGTTCGCTAGTGCGGCTCGAGGCAGGATGCGCCGCAGGGGCGGGGTTGGGGTTAGTTCTCGGACGCGGTCGAGTCAGCACGAAGAGCCCGCATAGTAAGCGAGCGGTTGATGCCGAATGCAGCGGTTCGAACTGCGGTACTCACTTGATCTGGCCTGAAACGTTGTACACCGCCGGCTACCGAGATTGCACCGATGACTGCCCCCTCTGGTGAGGTGATAGGACAAGCTACGCAGACCAGCCCCCGAGCGGCTTCCTCGCGGTCATAAGCTGTCCCCGCATCCCGGATCTTTTGCAGTTCAGCCCTCATCGCCGATGCTGTATGAATCGTCGCCGACGTGTGGCTCACGAGGTTGGCAGCCAGCACCGTCGCCTGTGTCTCCGCGTCGGCGTTGGCAAGCAGTACTTTGCCGACCGCCGTGCAGTGCAAAGGCATGAGTCCACCGACTTTCGTCAGCGCTGTGACCTGTCGTCGGCCCACAATTTTTTCTACGTACAGCGCGTGCGCACCGTTGCGGACGGCTAGATGCACGGTTTCGTGGGTGGCCTCGAAGAGGTCTTGCATGAACGGGAGTGCGGCCTCGCGCAGTTCGATCCTAGCTGGAACGGCGCTGACCAGCCGAAATATGCGGTCGCTGAGGGTAAAACCCCGATCTGTTCGACGGAGCCAGTCAAGGTCAGCTAGTTGGATCACGGTGCGGTACACAGTGGTTTTGGGCAGACCCGTTCGACGGGCGATGTCGGAGAAGGTCAGAGGACGGCCGTCTCCCTCGAACGCACTGAAGATCAGATCTGTTCGCTCTGTGACTGACTTCGGGGTTTTGTTCCGCTCACCGGATCGCACCCCTGCACGGTACCCCAACTCTGAGCATGCTTGTGATGCAGTTCACTGCAGAACTGCGTACACGCTACTGATGTGAGGTTTCCCAAATTGGCTGACGTAGTCGGCTTCGCCGCGTTGTCCCACTCGCCGTTTCTTCAACTCACCCCGCCGACAGCCGAGGGTGATCCGGGTTATCACTTCGTCGACACCCTCGCCGAGCTGCGGCGTCGTGTCCGCGGCGCCGATGTTGATGCGGTAGTTCTGTTCGGTCCGGACCACTTCCGGGGCGCGTTTTACGACTGTCTGGCCCCGTTCACCATTGGTGCCGAGTCTGTCCAAGCGTGGGGCGATTACGGGTCGTTGGCCGGGCAGTTGCCGGTGGCGACCGCGCTCGCCCGAGACATCCATCAGGGTGTGTTGGGCGCTGGCTTTGACCCAGCTCTGAGTCTCAATCTCCATGTTGATCACGGAATCGCCCAGGCGTACGACATGCTCTACCCCGAGGGAGGTCCTCCGTGCGTGCCTGTTCTCGTCAATTGCGGAGCCCCCCCGCTCAACCAGCCGCGCCGCGCCTGGGACTTCGGCAGAGCAGTCGGCGCCGCGATCCGCGCCTCCCACACACCGGGAAATGTCTTGGTGGTCGGCAGTGGCGGGTTGTCACATTGGCCGCCGGCGGCCTCGCCGGATTCACTTGAGCGTGGCAATCAGATGCGCGACTACCTGATTAATGGCCGAAACCATGTCGCCGAAATGGAACCGCAGCGAACCGCAGCGGTCCTGGCCCTGGGCCGGTCCACCGATGCGCGGGTCAACGAGTCGTGGGATCGCCGCTTTCTGGAATTGCTGCACACGACCGGCGGCATCGCCGAGATATGTGAGCTCAGCACCACTGCTATCGAAGATGCCGCGGGCAATGGGGGGCAGGAAGTACGCAACTGGATGGCTGCACTGGGGGCCTGGGGCCAACCAGTGACATGGACCGACTACGAAGCAGTACCCCCATGGATCACCGGCATGGGAGTAGCAACGACGCTGTAGTCCCAATTTTTGACCGATCTCAATGACACGTTCACACCGGTAACCCCACCTTTACGGAAAGAAAAACTATGGACATCATCGTTGGCTCAACTGCCAAGATCACAGACATTGACATGGCGAAAGTTGCCGAAGATTGCGGCATCTCCCATCTCGGAGTGGGTCAAGGCCCGTTGATCACTAGCGATCCGTTTCAATACATGGCTCTGGCGGCCACGGTCACCACGACGCTAAAACTCGGTCCCTACGTGATGGACCCGCTCACTCGAATCCCGCCGTCGACCGCCAACTCCTTGGCCACCTTGAGCTCTCTCGCTCCGGAGCGGGTCTTCTGCGGCATGGGTACTGCCAACAATGCAATGCACTCCATGGGACGCAAGTCGGCATCGCCGGCAGAACTCGCCGACGCGGTCCGCATCATTAAAGCGATGGTTCACGGAGAGCGAGAGATCCACGACTGGCGCAACGAGCAGAAAGCAGTCGAGCTCCTCGCTGTCACAGACGGCACCCTGCGGATTTCGCAGCACATGCCCATGTACATAGCCGCCGGTGGACCTAAAGGGTTGAAAAATGCGGCCATGTACGCAGATGCTCTGGTGTACTGCGTGGGGCCGAACCCCAATATGATCGGGATGGTCAGGCGAGAGCTGGATCGTCTCGTCGAAGAGGCCGGCCGGCCCGCCGGTAGTGTCAAGCTCATTGGCCTCACCTGGTTCTATGAGACCGCCGTGGGTGAAACATGGGAAGATGCCCTGACGAAGGGTTTCGGGACGACAGCCCCCATGGGCTCGACGATTACCGACATGGGTTTCCTCAAACTCCATCGAGAGGAGATCGGCGCCGACCTCGTCGACATGTCGATCAACGCCGCCTCAGCACTTGTCGGTGCGCCAAGCATTGTCGGGGCCGCCGATCACCTGGACCAGTGGAAAAACTACGCAAAAGGCTACGACCCTCGCCACGGCCGGTACATGAGCAAGGAGTTGCTGGACTTCTGGTGCCTGTACGGAAGTCGAGAAGAGATCCGCGACAACGCGCAGTTGATGATGGACTCAGGACTCGACGGACTGAGCTTTTTCCTCTACAACCCCGAAGAAACTCACCGCGACATCACCAATATCGCCAGAGCGTTGCTCTAACAAGCGATTGTGCCCAGAACTGCCGATGCATCCGTAACCGGGCAAATCGCTAGCCCGGCCGAAGAAGTACGTCGCAAGTCATCATCGGGGTGCCCGCAAGGAACGTCGGGCTGGCATCTGGGCGGCAGCTCGCCCCCAGCGTGCGCGACGTCGTGCGGCCCACCGGCTCAAAGGAGATGCGGCGGATGCTTCTCAAGGTGCCCAGGGGTGGTTGTTGTCGAGGGCCGCGACAGCACCCGGCCCAGCGCCAAGGCAGCGGTCCGGACTGCCGGCGCGAGAAGCTCAGGCCGGAACTGCTCGGCGGGCACCGACACCGACAAAGCCGCCACAGGTTCCCCGCCCCTTAGGACCGCCGCCGCCAGGCAGCAGCCCCCGATGGCGGCTTCTTCGCGCTCGATCGCAACTCCGCGCGCACGGGCCTCATCGAGTTCACGTGCGAGTTGCGTCTCGGTGGTGATCGAGTTGGTGGTGTAGCGACGCATAGGCCGGGACAGTACGTCGGTGCGCACGGCCGCAGTTTCGTACGCCAACAACGCCTTTCCCACTGCAGTGCATGTCAGTGGAAGTCGGCCACCGATGTGCGAGGGCAACGACAGCGCGCTGTGGCCGTGCAGTTTTTCGATGTAAACCACGTCGTAGTTGTCGCGGACCGCGAGATGGACGGTTTGTTCAGTAACGGCGAACAGATCCTGCATGAACGGCATCGCCGCAGACCGCAGGCGGTGTTTGACCGAGACCCGCTCACCGAGCTCGAACAACGTCATACCCAGTTCAAACCGGTTGCCGGTCCTGGTGATCCACCCCAGAGCAGACAGTTCCACCAGCAGGCGATGGGTGGTCGAGCGAGGTAGGCCGGTGCGCGTGCAGGCCTGCGCCAGGGTCAGTGGTGTACCGCCGGGAAACGAGGCGAGTAATAACGCCGACTTCTCCAGTTGCGACATCTTTCCGTCCCGTGGCATGAGACAAATCCTAGGCAGGCGGACATCAGGTGTATAGCGTCACCGCCATGACATCGGTAGAACTCCACGTAATCACTGACGCAGCGGACCGGTTGGCGACGGCGACCGTGACGAAAACCCCGTGTGCTCCGGTGCGCGATCTGATCGGACGCGACGACATCGATGCGGCCTACCGTATTCAGTCACTCAACATCGAGGGGCTGGTCGCCTCGGGGCAGCGGGTCGTGGGCCGCAAGATCGGGTTGACATCGCCTTCAGTACAACAGCAACTCGGTGTCGACCAGCCCGATTTCGGGGTGCTGCTGGACGATATGGACTGCACCGGCGACGCCGAAGTCGACTCCGGACGGCTGCTGCAACCTAGGATCGAAGCCGAAGTCGCGTTCACCCTTTCGCGCGACATCACGGCACCCATCACGGTCGACGACGCTCCCGGCTACGTGGCCGATGTCTATGCGTCATTCGAGATCGTTGACAGCCGGATCGTGAACTGGGACATCAGTTTAGCTGACACCGTCGCAGACAACGCCTCCTCCGGCCTGTACGTACTCGGCGACCGCATCGACCGAGCTGACGCCCCCGACCTTGCCGCCATCGAGATGAGCATGACCGAGAACGACACCGAAGTGTCGAAGGGCAAAGGCGCAGACTGCCTCGGCAGCCCATGGCACGCCCTGGTGTGGCTCGCCAACACCGCACTCGCCTACGGAACAGGCCTGCGCGCTGGCGACGTCGTCCTCTCCGGAGCACTGGGCCCGATGGTGCCGGTCATCCCCGGGGCCACCTACACCGCCACCATGTCCGGCCTCGGCAGCGTCACCGCCGTATTCAGCGCCTAAACCACCACCCCCGAAAGCGAACCATGACAATCAAAGCTGCCATCATCGGCTCGGGCAACATCGGCACCGACCTGGTCATCAAACTCAAACGGGTCGCCAAGAACGTCGAGATTGCCGTGCTGGTCGGCATCGACCCAGCCTCCGACGGCCTTGCCCGCGCCCGCCGCATCGGGATCAGCACCGTCGACACCGGCGTACACGGCCTCATCGAGCACCCCGACTTCGATGACATCGACATCATCTTCGACTCCACCTCGGCTAAAGCCCACGTCGCCAACGCAGAAGCATTAGCGCCCTACGACAAACGCCTCATCGACCTGACACCGGCCGCTATCGGACCGTACGTGGTGCCCGCGGTCAACCTCCAGACGCACCTCGATGCCCCCGATGTGAACATGGTGACCTGCGGGGGACAGGCCACCATCCCTATCGTGGCCGCGATCTCGGCGATCACCACCGTGCACTACGCCGAAATCGTCGCGTCCATCGCCTCGAAGTCGGCGGGCCCAGGGACCCGCGCCAACATCGACGAGTTCACCGAAACCACCTCCGAGGCCATCGAACAGGTCGGTGGCGCCGCCCGAGGCAAGGCCATCATCGTGCTCAACCCGGCTGAGCCGCCGTTGATCATGCGTGACACTGTCCTGGCGCTGGTGACCGATCCCGACCGGGACTCCATCGAGCAATCAATTTTGGACATGGTCGCCAAGGTCTCGGCGTACGTCCCCGGCTATCGCCTCAAACAGCAGGTGCAGTTCACCGCCCTCGATGACGCCGAGTCGGTGACCACCCTGACCGGCGGCGTCGACGTCGGCCCCAATCTGTGGAAAGTGTCAGTGTTCCTCGAAGTCGAGGGCGCCGCCCACTACCTACCGGCCTACGCCGGCAACCTCGACATCATGACCTCGGCCGCCCTCCAGGTCGCCGAACACATCGCCCAAGACGCCACCGACACCCCCGTGGAGATGACCCGATGACCACAGCAACACGAGCGTCGGCGGTCAACGGTGCCGCCCTCTACATTCAAGACGTCACCCTGCGCGATGGCATGCACGCCACCCGGCACCGCATCACCCCCGACAACGTCGCCCGGATCGCCGGCGCCCTCGACGCCGCAGGTGTCGACGCCATCGAAGTCACCCACGGCGACGGCCTGGCCGGACACAGCCTGACCTACGGCCCAGGAAGCAACACCGACTGGGAGTGGATCGAAGCCGCTGCCGCGGTAGTGCACCGCGCCAAGCTCACATCGCTGCTCCTGCCAGGAGTGGGCACCGTCACCGAACTCGAACACGCCTTCTCCCTCGGCGTCACATCGGTGAGAGTGGCTACCCACTGCACCGAAGCAGACGTCTCGGCCCAACACATCACCAAGGCCCGCGAACTCGGCATGGACGTGTCCGGATTCTTGATGATGTCGCACCTGGCCGAACCAGAACAACTCGCCCAACAAGCCAAACTGATGGAATCCTATGGTGCACACTGTGTCTACGTGACCGACTCCGGCGGCCGACTCACCATGAACGGCGTACGCCACCGCGTCCGCGCCTACCGCGACGTCCTCGACGCCGACACCCAGATCGGTATCCACGCCCACCAAAATCTATCGCTATCGGTGGCCAACTCGATTGCTGCAGTAGAAGAAGGCGCCCTCCGCGTCGACGCCTCCCTCGCCGGACACGGCGCCGGCGCCGGCAACTGCCCCATCGAACCATTCATCGCGGTCGCAGACATCGAAGGCTGGAAACACGGCTGTGACCTCTTCGGTCTACAAGACGCCGCCGACGACATCGTCCGGCCCCTGCAAGACCGGCCAGTGCAGGTCGACCGCGAAACCCTGACCCTCGGTTACGCGGGGGTGTACTCAAGCTTCCTGCGCCACGCCGAAGCCGCAGCCCAACAATTCGGACTCGACACTCGAGCAATACTTCTCGCTGTTGGCGAACGCGGACTCGTCGGCGGCCAGGAAGACCTCATCACCGACATCGCTCTGGACCTCTCTGCACAACAACACTGAGCAATGGCGCTACGAGTAGCGCTAAGCAGATCGAGGACACGGCCGACGTACCGTCGGCCGAGTTGGATACGTGCACGCACTATCCATCCGGCCCATGGGCCGTGGCGGTGGGCAGCTTCGGTGATGCGTCCGTGTCCACCTCAACTCGAACTCGATCAATCGTCAGGCCCCCGCTCACCGCGCGGGCCAGGACTGTACCCACAACGAAGGATAGTGATGTTTCGCAAGGTGTTGGTGGCCAATCGTGGTGAGATAGCGGTGCGGGCGTTTCGTGCCGCGTATGAGTTGGGTGCGGGGACGGTGGCGGTGTTTCCGTATGAGGACCGTAATTCTGTTCATCGGTTGAAGGCTGATGAGGCATATCAGATCGGGGAGCCGGGTCATCCGGTGCGGAAATATCTGTCGGTGCCTGAGATCATCGCCGCCGCTGAGCGTGCGGGCGCGGACGCGATCTATCCGGGGTACGGCTTTTTGTCGGAGAACCCTGATCTGGCGGCGGCGTGCGCGGAGGCGGGGATCGTCTTTGTGGGTCCGTCGGCGGAGATTTTGGAGTTGACGGGTAACAAGGCGCGGGCGATCGCTGCGGCGAAGGCGGCGGGTCTGCCGGTGTTGGCCTCGAGCGAGGCGTCGGCCGATGTGGATGCGTTGATGGCTGCGGCGCAGGCGATGACGTTCCCGGTGTTCGTCAAGGCGATCGCTGGTGGTGGTGGCCGTGGGATGCGGCGGGTGGAGACCATCGAGGGTTTGCGGGAGGCGATCGAGGCCGCGGCGCGGGAGGCGGATTCGGCGTTCGGTGATCCGTCGGTGTTCTTGGAGCAGGCGGTGATCGAGCCGCGGCATATCGAGGTGCAGATCCTGGCCGATCAACACGGCAACGTGATGCATCTGTTCGAGCGGGATTGTTCGGTGCAGCGTCGGCATCAGAAGGTCATCGAGTTGGCTCCGGCCCCGAATCTGCCGCCGGGGTTGCGGGAGAAGATCTGCGCTGATGCGGTCGCGTTCGCAACCAAGATCGGTTACACGTGCGCGGGGACGGTCGAGTTCCTTGTCGACCGGCAGGGCAATCATGTGTTCATCGAGATGAACCCGCGGATCCAGGTCGAGCACACCGTCACCGAAGAGATCACCGATGTGGATTTGGTGCAGTCGCAGATGCGCATTGCCTCCGGTGAGAGCTTGCCGGATCTGGGGCTCTCGCAGGACAGGGTGCAGATTCGGGGTGCGGCGTTGCAGTGCCGGATCACGACGGAGGACCCGACGAACGGGTTCCGCCCGGATACGGGTCGGATCACCGCCTACCGCACCCCCGGTGGTGCCGGGGTGCGCCTGGATGGCGGGGCCACGTTGGGTGCGGAAGTGTCAGCGCATTTTGATTCGATGCTCGTCAAACTCACCTGCCGGGGGCGTAATTTCGAGACCGCGGTGGCGCGCGCGCGGCGGGCGGTGGCCGAGTTCCGGATCCGGGGTGTGGCCACGAATATCCCGTTCCTGCAGGCGGTCTTGGATGATCCGGACTTCCGCGCCGGGCGGGTGACGACGTCGTTCATCGAAGAGCGCCCGCAGTTGCTGACCTCACGGGTCTCGGCCGACCGCGGCACCAGAATCCTCAACTACCTCGCTGATGTCACGGTGAACAAGCCGCATGGTGAGCGCCCGGCGACGGTGTATCCCCGCGACAAGCTTCCCGATATCGACGTGTCGTCGCCGCCCGATGGTTCGCGGCAACGTTTGCTCACGCTCGGCCCTACCGGGTTTGCTGCGGATCTGCGCGCATCAACAGCGCTCGGGGTCACCGACACCACGTTCCGTGATGCTCATCAGTCGCTGCTGGCGACCCGCGTTCGTACATCGGGTCTGGTGGCGGTGGCTCCGTATGTGGCCGCCCTGACGCCGCAGTTGTTGTCGGTGGAGTGCTGGGGCGGCGCGACCTACGACGTGGCGCTGCGGTTCCTGAAAGAGGATCCGTGGGAACGCCTCGCCGAGCTGCGTGAGGCGATGCCGAACATCAACCTGCAGATGCTGCTCCGTGGGCGTAATACCGTCGGCTACACGCCGTATCCCGAATCGGTGACGACCGCGTTCGTGAAGGAAGCGGCAGCGACGGGGATCGATATTTTCCGGATCTTCGACGCCCTGAACAATGTTGATCAGATGCGGCCGGCGATTGACGCGGTCCGCGAGACCGGCTCGACCATCGCCGAAGTCGCCCTGTCGTACACGGGGGATTTGTCCAATCCCGGGGAGGATCTCTACACGCTGGACTATTACTTGCGCCTGGCTGATCAGATCGTGGAGGCGGGCGCGCATATTCTGGCGATCAAGGACATGGCCGGCTTGCTGCGGCCGCAGGCGGCGTCGATCCTGGTGTCGGCGCTGCGGAGTCGGTTTGATCTGCCGGTGCATGTCCACACCCATGACACCCCCGGCGGCCAGTTGGCGACGTATCTGGCGGCGTGGCAGGCCGGCGCGGATGCTGTCGACGGCGCCTCGGCGGCGATGGCGGGGACCACATCGCAGCCGGCGTTGTCGGCGATCGTCGCCGCGACCGCGCACACCGACTACGACACGGGTCTGGATCTGGCGGCGGTGTGCGATCTCGAGCCCTATTGGGAGGCGCTGCGCAAGGTGTATCTGCCGTTCGAGTCCGGACTTCCCGCACCGACGGGGCGGGTGTACACCCACGAGATCCCGGGCGGGCAGCTGTCGAACCTGCGCCAGCAAGCCATCGGTTTGGGGTTGGGGGACCGGTTCGAGGACGTCGAAGGCGCGTACGCCGACGCCGACCGGATGCTGGGCCGGTTGATCAAGGTCACCCCGTCGTCGAAGGTGGTCGGGGACTTGGCGTTGACGTTGGTCGGCCGGGACATCTCGGCCGACGAGTTCGCCACCGATCCGACCGCGTACGACATCCCTGATTCGGTGATCGGGTTCCTGCGCGGGGAGTTGGGGGATCCGGCCGGCGGTTGGCCCGAACCTCTGCGCACCCGCGCCTTGGAAGGAAGGGCTGAGCCCAAACCTGTTGTCGCGCTCACTGATGAGGACACCGCGCAGTTGGAGTCCGCGCAGGAGAACACTCGGCGGGCTGCGTTGAACCGTCTGTTGTTCCCCGGCCCGACGAAGGACTATGAGGAGCACCAGAAGGCCTACGGCGACACCTCGAGGTTGTCGGCCAACCAGTTCTTCTACGGCCTGCGGTACGGCGATGAGCATCGCGTCGAACTCGAACCCGGCGTGGAGTTGTTGATCGGGTTGGAGGCGATCAGCGAACCGGACAAGCGTGGAATGCGGACGGTGATGTGCATCCTCAACGGGCAGTTGCGTCCGGTGCTGGTGCGTGACCGGTCGCTCGATGTCACCGACACGGTGGCCGAGAAAGCAGTCTCGGGCAATCCCAAGCACATCGCCGCACCGTTCGGGGGCGTGGTCACGATCGTCGTCGAACCGGGCGAGACCCTGGCTGCCGGCGCCGCGATCGGGTCCATCGAAGCGATGAAGATGGAAGCCGCGATCACCGCACCGGCCGGTGGCACCGTCACACGTATTGCCATCAACTCGGTTACCAGCGTCGAAGGCGGCGACCTCCTCGTCGAACTGAGATGACATAACGTTCGTTTATCGGACGGCTGTCACAGCTTGTCTGGTGACTCAGCTGATTCTCGAGTGGTTCGGCCAGCTGCGCCTAAGCGTTGGCCTGTGTGTGCGTCACGCTCGCTGGCTAGTCTCGTGTGCATGCTGACAGCGTGGGCCGACGAGAGCGGATACGTCCCGACCTGGATTTCCGGACGTGTATCTGACGGCTGTCGCTGTCTGAAGAAGACTTACCCGACAGAGGGCGTCCTCCGCATTCGGACATTGCGCAGGGAAGGGTTCATCGAACGTGTTTGCTCGATACGTAGACCGGTCATTGTTGCTTTAATCGAACCTTCGATTTCGCCTGCGTTGGCTGTGACAACTCCCGCGGGATCGATCACCATGCTCAACCCGCACGTGTGCGCACCGGCTTCGTCGCACACGGCTAAATAGACCGTGTTCTCGAGAGCACGAGCGCGGCTTAGCACGGTCCAGTGATCTTCTTTAAGTGGCCCATTGGCCCACGCTGCTGGTACCACAAGCACATGGGCCGACTGTTCTAGCACTAGGGCCCTTGCGAGCTCGGGAAACCGGAGGTCGTAGCACGTCATAAGACCGACCGTCATGCCTGAGCAAGTGAAGGTCACCAGTTCTACGTCTCCGGGCATAACAGTGTCAGATTCGCGGTAGGCGAACGCGTCGTACAAGTGGATCTTGCGGTATACGGCAACAAGGCTGCCGCCAGCTTCGGATGCAATCAGGGTGTTGTATACCCGCCCATCGCCGCTCGACTCAAACATCCCAGCAACTATCGCGATGCCATTCGCCGATGCTGCCTCGCGGACTGCAGTGGTGAACTGACCGTTGAGCGATTCCGAATCGGCGGCGAGATCTGGATTCCCTACTGCGGCCACCATCATTCCCTCAGGAAAAACAACCAAGTCTGCTCCTTGAGCGGCAGCCTCAGCAGCGTACTTCCGGATGATTTCGACGTTACGCGTCTTTGACTGGGACACCCCATGTTGAACCAACATAATTGTTAAAGCGGCGCTGTTGATCTCGGTCACTGAGTTGAGTTCCTTTCGAAGACAACCGCGAACCCGGAATTAAACCCCAAACTGCCGGACGTTCATATGGTGAACGACTGCGCTCGTTCGGATCAATGTCCATTGATGGTAAATCCGCCATCCACAATAAGGGTCTGACCTGTCACGTAGCTTGACTCTGGCGACGCAAAAAAACGCACGGCCGATGCGATTTCACTAGGGTCGGCAAGTCTCTTCTGTGGAATTCTCTCCACTAGCACATTCTCGTCCAGTAGGCCGGCTTGCAGCCCCTTCACGACCATCTCAGTTCGAGTCCACCCAGGGGCAACTGTGTTGACGCGGATACCGTCTTTGGCCCACTCAAGCGCGAGGGTTCGCGTAAATCCCGACAGTCCCGCCTTTGCGGTCGTGTACGCAAGACGGCCAGCGAGGCCCACGAATCCAGCGATGGATCCGACATTTATAATCGACCCTCCGCCCAAATTCGACATGTGCGAAAATGCAGCCTTCGAACAGAGAAAAACACCAGTCAGGTCGGTTTCGAGCACTCGTCTCCACTCGTCCTCACTGAGGTCCTTCGCTGGCCCGCGCGCGATGATTCCGGCGTTGTTGACCAGTACGGACACGGGGCCGAGTCTATTTCGCACCTGTTGAAATATGTTGTCGATCGACTGAGAGTCAGTAACGTCCATCTCCATCGCAATGACGCTCGCGTTAGACGTACGTCGTCGCAAGGACTCGGCTGCGCTTTGAAGTGCTACACGATCGCGCCCACAAATGACTACATTCCAACCCATGTCTGTGAAGGCTTGTGCGGTCGCGAGGCCAATTCCTTTTGCGCCCCCGGTAATTAACACAACCTTAGGGTCGGCGGAACCATTCTTCTCATCAGTCATCGTTTAATACTTCCTCGATCAGCACGGGAGCATTTACTGGTATGCAACCCGTTGCATTTACGTTTGCGTGCCAATATTTTAGCTTGTTGTCAACAGTTTTCCGCGACCGAACATCCGCAGTTTGGGCTGAAGCGTGGCCTGGCTATCTACTGCCGTTGCGGTATATGGATGGGTCGGGAGAGTCCGACTAGGGCGGCCTCCGGAAGAGACTCGCTCATGGTTGGGTGCGGGTGGATAGTTCCGGCGATATCTTCGAGGTGCGAACCCATCTCAATTGCTAACGCGGCCTCCCCGATCAGTTCAGTTGCGTGGGCGCCCACGATCTGAGCTCCGAGTACGACTCCAACAGACTTGTCCACGATCCATTGCGTCATTCCAATGCTGTCGTTCAGCGTGCGCGCACGGCCAGAGGCCGACAAGGGAAATGTGGCAGTATCAACGTTGTATCCCCGGTCGGTTGCTTCAGCGGCACTTAATCCTGTGGTTGCTACTTCAGGATCGCTAAATATAACTGTCGATAAGGTTGTGGGATCGAAGATGGAAGAATGTCCACTGAGTACTTCGGCTGCGACGTGAGCTTCCGCCGTGGCCTTGTGCGCTAAGGCTGGGCCCGGGGTAATGTCGCCGATCGCTGCTACTTGTCGGGTGATCAGGCGGTCTGGGCCAACGTCGAGTAGTCCGCTCTTATTGGGGGTGACCCGTAGAGCGTCAAGGCCGATGTCCTCTGTATTGGGAACTCTGCCGACCGCGACAATCACGGTCTCGACGCGTAAAGAGTCGGGGCCGTGTGTGGTAGTGAAATGGAGCATTGACCCATCATCGCCGGTAACAGTCGCTTCAGTAAGCACTGAGACGCCTAGTGCGCGTAGTCGTTTGGTGACCAGGTTTCCTACGGATGCATCGACAGTGGGCAGCAGTGTGGGTGCTGTTTCGATGATAGACACTGCCACGCCAAGTTTAGCCAGGGCAGTGCCTAACTCGACCCCGATGTAGCCGCCACCAATGATTGCGGCGCTTTGGGGAAGGTGGTCCAGATCCAGAACATCGGTGGAATCGAGGATCCTGTGGCCGTCATGCGGCAGAACGTCGAGGTAGGTCGGCCTTGAACCGGTGGCAAGGATGCACGACTTAAATTGAATGTGCGTCGGCGGCCCGTCGCCACGCTCAACTACCCCCTGATCTGGGCGGGTAAACCGAAAGTACCCGGTGCGGATCTCGACGTTCGCCGCCTTAAGGAGCGACTTCACCCCACTATTGAGGCTCGTGACAACTCCGCCCTTCCACGTCTGGAAGGCATTCATGTCTATGTCGGTGGAAGGACTGGGCACCCCACGAGCGGCCCATGAGGTCCGGTCGTGCACTGTGCTTGCGAGTTCGATGAGTGCCTTGGAAGGTATGCATCCGACGTTGACGCAGACCCCGCCCAACCCAGCCGGGCCGGCAACGTCGACGAGAACCACTCGACGACCCAGCTGGGCGGCGGTTAGGGCCGCAACATATCCGCCTGGGCCGCCGCCCACGACGAGTAGGTCGACGCCATCAGGCATCTCTCCGACAACCATGATGTCTCTCCTTGCAGTAAGTGTGGGTGATGCTTAGTCGAGCAGCAGAAATGGTTGCTCGAGCGACCGAGCGATCTCAGTGACGAACGAACCTAGGTCTGCGCCGTCGTTGATGCGATGGTCAGCCGCAACGACGATTGGCAACACGGGCCGTACCGCGGGAATGCCGTCGACAGGTATGACGCGTTCGGCGATCCTGCCAAATCCCGCGATACCAACTTCCGGGTGCCGGATGACCGGGGTGCCCAGCCACGTGCCGAACGACCCGAAGTTACTGATGGTGAAGCCGGCGCCGCCGAGTTCGCTGGGTTTTGCTTTGCGAGTGCGGGCGAGTTCGGCGACTCGTTCGATTTCGAGCGCGATCTGACGGATGCCGAGTTGATCGGCGTCGCGAAGGACAGGGACGATCAGACCATCGTCGGTTGAGGTGGCGATGCCAACGTGCACGCCACCGTACTGGGTGATTTCACCGCGAACAGGGTCGAAGGTTGCGTTGAACGATGGATGTCGCTGCAGCGCTCGAACGGTCGCCAAGACCAAGAACGGCAGCACCGATAGCCGGATGCCGTCGGCTTCGAAACGTGGTTTGAGTGCCGCCCGTGCGGCACGAACGGCACTGGCGTCGATTTCGCGGAACTCGGTGACGTGCGGGATCGTCAATGACTCTGTCATCGACTTCGCAATCTGTCGACGGAGTCCGCGTAGAGGAACGGCAGTGTCCTTGTCGGTGGTGGTGCGCCGAGGAAGGGGCACGCTGGCATTTGAAACATTTTCCGCAGAGGCGGTGTCGGTGGGTATGGAGGTACTGACAAGCCCGGTGACGTCGGACGCTTCGATCCGGCCAAACCGGCCGGTGCCGGTGACCTGAGTAAGGTCAACGCCCATCTGGACAGCGAGCCGCCTAGTGCTAGGACTTGCGAGCGGGCGAGGGGACGCTGCGGGCATCGACGGTACCGTGGGCGCGGTCGACGGTGAGGTAGACGCGGATGCCAGCGCCGAGGCGGGATCGGCGGGGGGTGTGGCCTTGCGCGAGTCCGGCTGGCCACCGCGCGCTGCCTCACCAGTCACCGTCACGATGACCTCACCGACTGCCACCACGTCGCCGACAGACCCGCGTAGTTCAGCAACGACGCCGGTGAAGGGTGACGGGATCTCTACCTGCGACTTATCGGTCTCTACCACGACGATAGGTTGATCCTCCTGCACTGAATCACCCACCGAGGCCAGCCATTCGATGATCTCGGCTTCAGCTATGCCTTCGCCGACGTCCGGCATACGGAACTCGTGGGGCGCTGTCATGCGCTGACCTCCATTAGAAGCGTTATCTCGTGAACAACGCGAGCGACATCAGGGATATACATGTCTTCAATGCCGGCGAGCGGGTAGGGGGTGTCGGGTGCGCCAATTCGCAGGATCGGCGCTTCCAAGCTGTAAAAACATTCATTTTGGATAGTCGAAACCACCTCGGCGCCGAAGCCACCGGTCAACGGTGCCTCTTGCAAGACCACTACCCGGCCGGTTCGGTTGATTGCGGATGCCAATGTTTCTGTGTCGAGAGGGACCAGTGAACGCAAGTCGATAACCTGGACACTGATTCCCTGGCTCTGCAGTTCCGCTGCGGCCCGTTCAGCGAGGCCTACGGCTGCAGACCATGCAACGATAGTGACATCGTCGCCGACCCTAGCGATCCGGGCGCTGCCCAGAGGCGTGGTGAACCGGCCATCTGGGACATCGTCCTTCTGCAAGCGGTAGCCCTTGAGCGGTTCGAGGAAGAGGACTGGATCGTCATCCTGAATGGCTTGCGTTAAAAGGCCCTTGGCGTCGTTGGCGGTTGCCGGGGCGATGACTTTAAGGCCGGGAGTGTGGGTGTACAACGCTTCGAAAGCATCGGAGTGGAGCTCCGGTGTCCGGACCCCGCCGCCGAAGGGAGCGCGAATAACAAGGGGGACGGCGAAGCGGCCTTGAGAGCGGTAGCGCAATCGGGCAACTTGCTGCCCGATCTGGTGGAACGCCTGATGGGCGAATCCAAGGAATTGGATTTCGATGACTGGGCGTAGACCGCTCAATGCCAAACCAACCCCCGATCCGATAATCACCCCTTCGGCCAAAGGCATGTCGATCACTCGATCGGGGCCGAACTTTTCAAGAAGACCCTCGGTTGCGCGAAACACTCCGCCAAGCGCACCTACGTCCTGACCGATGAGAACGATCGACTCATCGTGGGCCATTTCTTCATGTAGGCATTCGCGGATGCTTTCAATCATCGTCTTCGTTGTCATAGTCAGTTGTCCTTGTACATGGCGGCCCAGCGCGCCCGTTGATCTACCACACGTGCTGGCGGTGATGAATAGACGTGGTCGAATAGGGCGTCGGAACTAGCAGCGGGTGTCTGGCGGGCCACCGCGATCGCCCGGTCTACCTCTGATGTGCAGGCGGCCTCGATACGTTGGGCCTCGTCCTTGGTCCAGATACCCTTGGCCTCCAAGTATTTCTTGACGCGATGTATTGGATCCGTGCCCGCCCATGGAGCCTCGTCGTCGTCAGTTACGTAACGCGTCGGGTCGTCCGCCGTATTGTGCGCACCTGCTCGCCAGGTCACCGACTCGATGAGAGTGGGGCCTTCTCCGGCCCTGGCGCGATGGACTGCCTCCTGCATCGCGGCGTTTACTGCGAACAGGTCATTACCGTCGACGATGATCCCTTCAACTCCGTATCCAGGAGCACGTTCAGCCAGCGTGCGTGCTGCAGATTGGGCGCGCCGTGGAGTCGATATAGCCCAGCCGTTGTTCTGCAGAAAAAAAATCACCGGGGCCTTACGCACTCCCGCGAGATTGAGAGATTCGTGAAAGTCGCCCTCCGAGGATGCCCCGTCACCAAAGAAGGCGGCGACGACGCCATCGGCTCCTTGGTGCCGCAGACCCCAGGCAAGACCCACCGCCTGCGGCAGCTGGGCAGCTAAAGAGATCTGGATTGGAAGGACGTTGACGCCCGGCGGGATAACACCACCTGCCGGGTGCCCCATGAAGTACAGAGAGAAGCTCTCGAGCGGCAGGCCCTGCATCAACAGCGCTGGCAGCTCTCGATACTGCGGCACGACCCAATCCCGCATCGGGTCGAGAGCACACGCCGCTCCGACTATCGAGGCCTCCTGTCCGCGGACCGACGAGAAGGTCCCAAATCGCCCTTGGCGCTGTAGGCTTTTCGCCTTGTCGTCGAATGTGCGTGCGAGAATCATCCATTCAAGTGCCGCGAGGATTGCATCCTCCGGCATTAGATTTGACTCCGAGCAAACCACACCGTTTCTATCGAGGATGGTTAGTGGGACGACGCCGTCAGTGTCAGGAGAGAAGCGGTGCGGTTCCATGTGCTCAATAGTGCGATTCGCCGGAGCGTTCTAACAACGGCCGAACCCTCCACCGATCCTGACAGTTTACGGAGATTTCCCACACCCACTTCGGTGCTAACGTGAAGTCTCTGGGACATCGCATCGCAGGCTAAGGCGAAACGGGAGGGGTTCGGAGGAACAACGGATGGAAATAGGTAGCGGCAAACACGCAGGCGCGGAGGGCTCGCCGGGACACGAGCCAGCGGCTTCAACGGATTGGATGTCCCTGTTACTAAACGAGGCGCCCTCGCCTGATCTGGTGAGTCACAAAGACCGGTTAGTCAGAGCAGGGGGCGTTCCCGCAGCCGTGGCGGAACGTCAGTTCGAAGATGCGCTGACGATCCGCGAGCGACTCGATCAGCGGCGTCGACGCGCGGACGAACTCACAGCGCTCAACGCAATCGCCGGTCAGCTCGCATCGGTGACCGATATTGATCTGTTACTGACGCAGATCGTAGAGCATGCGAAGGATCTGCTGCGCGTCGATCTGGCATATCTCAGCCTTATACACGCTGAGCAGGTAACCATCGTCGTCGCAGCCGGCCAGATCTCGTCGTACCTGACTAAGTTGACGATGCCAATCAAGGAAGGCTTTTCGTCCGCTGTCGTGGCAAATGCGGCACCTCTCTGGACTAGCGACTATCGAAGAGATGAGCGTTTCCAACACCACGAGCGCGCTGATGCGGCCGCTCGACTAGAGGACATCCGCGGGCTCTTAGGAGTGCCAATGCTGTCTCAAGGCAAGATAGTAGGGGTATTGTTCGCTGCCAAAAGGCAAGAGCGTCAATTTGCAACCGACGAGATAGAATTGCTAACAGCACTAGCCGCGCATGCGGCGGTCGCCCTTGTGAACTCACGAGTTTTGGCCGAACAAAAAACTTCCGCAGAGCAGTTGCAGGCTGCGAATGCCCGTCTTGAATCGACCATCCGCTGGAATAACGCATTAACAGCATTAGTTCTCCGCGGTGGCGATGTCAGCGACTTACTATCTGAAGTGTCACGGGAAGCGGGCTATCCGGCAATTTTTGTTCGATCTGCGTCTGACCTTCC
Organism: Williamsia limnetica; assembly: GCF_003217475.1. Lineage (GTDB taxonomy): Bacteria > Actinomycetota > Actinomycetes > Mycobacteriales > Mycobacteriaceae > Williamsia > Williamsia limnetica. The sequence continues at coordinate 24,438 of NZ_QJSP01000029.1, forward strand.
CGACGAGTTACGCAACGACACTGAGGTTTCAAATAGGATCCTGGCGGTCAACCTCGATTCAGACTCCTACGCTGAAATAGTTACCGAAGCCCGCTCCATCTTGGCAGTGCCGGTCGTTGCCTCTGGTGACTGGCTTGGTGTTCTGTTCCTGGATCGGCCAAGAGATGCAACAGTCACAGCAGTAGACCAGTTGATGGTTCTAGAACGGGCTGCGCTATCCGTGGCGTTGCTTCTACTGGGGCAACACGTCGCGTCCGAAGCGGCACGGAAGACGAGAGACGGCCTTCTCCTTGATCTTCTCACCCGTCAAGTCGACGATCATCGAGAGATCAATACGCAGGTCAGATTGGCGGGCTTGAATCCAGCGCTGACTTATTCGGTCGCAGTAATTTTGCCCGTCGGAGACAGGGCTGCGGTGCGACGAAGCCTTGAAGCGCTTGTTCTTCAAAGCCACAGCGCGATATGCGACTACGGACAGCGATTCGTACTTGTAGTGCCCCGCGTTGACCCCGAAGAATTAGCGGTCACACTCTCAACCTCAACGATTGCAGCCGCGGCGACTACCGGGATCGCCGGGCAGACCAAGGACGTATCAGAACTCACTAAGTACTTCAACGAGGCCAGCCAGACGGTTGACGTGATGCTCACCCTCGGCGCACACGGCCAGACGGCGACCGCCGAACGCCTTGGCCTCTATCGAATTCTTTTAAGCCACGCTGGAACTCGTGAAGTGAGTCGACTTTTCGAAATTTACCTGGGGCCGGTCAAGACAGAAGAAGATCGCTCTGGGGTGCCATTGCTTGAAACTCTGGACTGCTTTTTACGCAACAACCAGCGTCATGCAGTAACTGCCGGTGAGCTGAATATTCATTCGAACACCTTGTATCAGAGGTTGGAGAAACTTACTAAGGTCCTCGGCACGCGGTGGAAGCACCCTGACCACGCCCTCGATCTGCAACTTGTTCTTCGCTTGGAGAAAAGCGCCAAGAAGCTTGGCGCGCGAACGAAGTAGCAGCTGTCGGCCCTTTAAATCCTACGTAACAAGGATGAACCACCCCGGGTTTGATGGCTCTTCCCAAATGAGGGTGTAGGTCGGCCGGGCGCGTCGGTCCGCAGATAGACGTCGAGGTCTCCCGACGACGGAGGTTCCTACGCCATCCATCCGAAAGACCTCGACGTGTCCGACGCTACCCGCGGGCCGGCTTCGGCCGCCCTGACCTGACCGCCTTCGTGTGTCATCCCAATCGACCCTGATCGGGTCTGCTGACCCCCTCGACGAGAACGCAGCGACATCACAGCCACCCAACCCCGACCGTCCGGGAAGACGGGGCACGTCACATGGCCTGTGCTGCGGGCGTGTCGAGTGGGTCGTCCAGGGGCGACGCAGGAGCGTCGACGCGACGTGCTGAGAGGTGGTTCCAACCGAGCGCTAGGACACCGGCTACAGGCATGGCGATAGGTCAGGAACGGCGTCGCTCCCTGCGCAGGAGGGAGCGCAGAGTCTCGGCGTTCGCGTAGCCGACCCGTAGCGCGATCTCGGCGGAGGTGAGGTCCGTGGTTGCTGAGAGGTGCCGAGCTCGTTCGATGCGAAGCCGTTGGACGAAGCCGAGCGGAGTGAGGTTGAGCGCCGCACGGACTCGTCGTTCGAGGGTGCGCCGGCTGGTGGCGAGCGACTGCGCGACGAAGGCGACGTTGAACGGTTCGTCCAGGCGGGCGCGCACGAAGCGTTCGAACTCGACGACGATCGGGTCCTCGTGCCGGAGATGTTCGTAGGCGACGAAGGCCGCCTGCGACGGACGCTCGTCGATGATGAGGAGCTTGGCGACATGTTGGGCCAGGTCGGGGCTGATCGATCGCACGAGTGAGAGCGCGAGGTCGATGTGGGCGAACGCGGCGCCGGCGGTGACGAGGTTCCCGTCGACCACGACCATGGTGTCGAGATCGAGGGCGACGGTCGGATAGCGCTTCAGGAACTCCGGCCCCAGGAACCAGCTGGTCGTCGCCCGCCGATGATGCATCCGTCCGGTCTCGGCGACGGCGAACACGCCGGTGCACGCCGCGGCGATCCGGGTGGTCGCGTCGTCGAGGCGCCCGAGTGAGGCGATGACCGAACGTGCATCTCGGCTCTGGAGGGCGTCGTGGGTCGCGGCGGCCGTGAGGGTTCCAAGCGCAGGGACGACGACCACGTCGAACTCTCCGGACTCCGACAGCGGGTGGTCCACCGACAGGGTCATCGATGCCGTCGTGGTCACTCGCCGTTTCGGTCCGAGGATGGCGAGTTCGATCGGGTCGATCCGCGGGTCGACATCGCCGCGGGCTCCGTCGGCCACCCGCACGATGTCGATGACCGACGCGACCGCCGAACCGAAGCAGCCGTCGATCGCGATCAGTCCGATACGCATGGCGCGAACAATAGCAATACTGTCGTATACGCCACTCCCCACCGGCCCTCGCTCGTCATACGCTGAACTCGCTTCACCAAGGAACCTCGACACCTAGGAGAACCCCTCATGTCCGCACCCGCATCACTTCCGTATGCCTTCGTCGCCAAGATCGTCGCGGCCGATGGACAGCACGACGCGCTCGCCGATCTGCTCGCCGGCGCTGTCGCACTCGCCAACGAAGAAGTAGGAACGATTGTCTGGTTCGCGGTCAGGACCCACGCCGACACCTTCTGGATCTTCGATGCATTCCCCGACGAGGCCACTCGCGACGCCCACGCCAACGGCGCCATCGTCGCAGCCCTGATGGCCAACCAGCACCTCCTCGGCGCAGCACCCGAGATCCTGGCGGCCGACGTCCTCGCGTCCAAGCTCCCGTAGTCCGCCAACGCACGAGACGATCGCGCCCCGCCGAGCCGTCGGACCCGACCGCCTCGACACCCGCACCACGTTGACGATCCCCGACGGGCCGATCACGAGGAGGCCAGGCAACACCAGGCGCAAGCCTGGAGCGGCACTGTTTCACCGGTGGTCATCGAGAGAGCCAGCGCGGTTCCATGGCAGCGCAACTGTGTCAACTTGCCCTCCGTCCCGCGAGGCGCCGTGGGCGGGTCGTGGTTGCGATCCGTTGCCGTGACGGGAGACGCGTTGCGCGTCGCAGCGATGACGGGTCGTTGGCGTTCCGGGGCGTTGCGTTCGTGCGCGCCGCGTGCGGCATGGAGCATCTCGCTGCGCACACAACGATCGCTGCGCCGACGCACCGTTGACACCTCGCACGTCCAGGTCGCGACACAACGCCACGCTGCGTTGCCGAGCGGAGCGAGGCCTATCGGCACACGGACAGGTGCCGGCCGCGAGCGCTCAGCAGGCGAGGGGTCCGTCGCAGAGGAGAGCGACGTCGGTGTCGGGCAGAGCCGTGAGGCCAGCGCATCGCGCGACCACCAGAACCGAACCGCCCCTGCCCTGCGTTTGCGCAGGTCAGGGGCTGTTCGCCGGAGCCGCCTGTCGGAATCGAACCGACGACCTAATCACGTCGGCTTTGCGTCTATCGCTTGATTGCGCCCACTGGGCGAACGAGCCGCTGACCTGCGCAAACGCCGAGCGTGGGGGACGCCGCCATCCGGTGGTGACCGACGACGACCGACCAGTACCGACCGTTTCACCGGAGCTTGCGGCGGCGTCGAAGCCGAGCAAGCTCCATTCTTTTAGCTCACCGCGCCCTCCTCCTCGCCGGTCCCGTCGTCGTCGAAGACGTTTCAGGGGTCTTCCCAGATGCCGGTGTAGGTCGGCCGGGCGCGTCGGTCCGCAGATAGACGTCGAGGTCTCCTGACGACGGAGGTTCCTACGCCATCCATCCGAAAGACCTCGACGTGTCCGACGCTACCCCGCCGGCCGGCTTCGGCCGCCCTGACCTGACCGCCTTCGCTCGACTCGACGGCCTCGGTCTGAGCGTGACCGGGCAACGACTTGAACCGGATCGTGCGGTCCTCGCGTGCCGCGTGGTGGAACCAGATCAGTGGTGCCGACGGTGCGGCAGCGAAGGCGCTGCTCGTGACACCGTGATCCGGCGGTTGGCCCACGAGCCGCTGGGCTGGCGACCGACCGTGCTGGAAGTTGTAGTGCGCCGCTACCGCTGTGCCGACTGCGGACACGTGTGGCGCCAAGACACCAGCGCCGCGGCGGAGCAACGCGCGGAGCTCTCGCGCACCGGGCTGCGGTGGGCGCTGGAAGGGATCGTGGTCGCACACCTCACCGTCGCCCGTGTCGCCGAGGGACTCGGGGTCGCGTAGGACACCGCCAACAACGCGGTCCTGGCCGAAGGCAAGCGGCTGCTGATCAACGACCCCACGCGGTTCGAGGGCGTGAAGGTCATTGGCGTCGATGAGCACGTCTGGCGCCACACCAGGCGTGGCGACAAGTACATCACCGTGATCATCGACCTCACCCCGGTCCGCGATGGCGCCGGCCCAGCAAGGCTGCTGGACATGGTCGAAGGCGGCGTTCAAGACCTGGCTCGCCGACCGCGACGACGCCTTCCGTGACGCGGTCGAGGTGGTCGCGATGGACGGCTTCACCGGGTTCAAGACCGCCGCTGCAGAGGAGATCCCGGACGCGGTCACGGTGATGGATCCCTTCCACGTCGTGCGCCTGGCCGGTGACGCCCTCGACAGGTGCCGGCGCCGGGTCCAACTCGCGATCCACGGGCACCGTGGGTTCAGGGACGACCCGCTCTACAAGTCACGGCGCACGCTGCACACCGGCGCGGACCTGCTCACCGACAAGCAGAGCGACAGGCTACGCGCGCTGTTCGTTGATGACGCTCACGTCGAGGTCGAGGCGACCTGGGGTGTCTACCAGCGCATGATCGCCGCCTATCGCCACGAGGACCGGCAACGTGGCCGCGAGCTCATGGAGAAGCTGATCACCGACCTCAGCGCCGGCGTCCCCAAGGTGCTCACCGAGCTCACCACCCTGGGCCGGACCCTGAAGAAGCGAGCCGCCGACGTGCTCGCCTACTTCGAACGACCCGGCACCGGCAACGGGCCGACCGAGGCGCTCAACGGACGGCTCGAACACCTGCGCGGCTCCGCACTCGGGTTCCGCAACCTGACCAACTACATCGCCCAAAGCCTGCTCGAGACCGGCGGCTTCAGACCCCAACTCCTACACCCCCGATTGGGATGAGCCGGTTTGATGCACACCTGGTTACTGGTGCGCCTCCACGAGCGTGGGGACGTGTTGAGTGTAGTAGTTCTGTTCGGCCTCGACCGGTGGGATCCGGCCCAGGCGGTGCATGAGCCTGCTGGTGTTGTACCAGTGGACCCATCTCGATGTCAGGTATTCCACATCACCGAGCCGGGTCAGCGGGCCGATACGAAATGGCGAATCCTCCCGAACCGCTTCGGTTTTGTAGAGCCCGATGGTCGTTTCGGCAAGAGCATTGTCATATGCATCGCCCACTGTGCCGATCGAGGACGTCAGGCCCGAAAGCCCCAACGTCTCCCCACATCGCACCGACGTGTACAGGGCGGATTCAATCTGTCTTCGCAACACCATGCTGTGATTGCGAGTGTAGTTGATCGGCAAACACTTCCGCTGGCGTTCTCCACTTCAATGCCTTTCGCGGTCGGTTGTTGAGCGCATCTGCCACCGCTTCTAGTTCTCGTCGGTCATATCGCGCGAGGTCTGTTCCATTCGGAAAGTATTGGCGCAGTAGACCATTGGTGTTCTCGTTTGTGCCGCGTTGCCACGGGCTGTACGGATCGCAGAAGTAGACGCTGATGCCGGTCGCGGCAGTCAGCTCGGCGTGCCGCGCCAGTTCCTTCCCTCTGTCCCAGGTCACTGACCTGCGCAGATGCTCAGGAAACGGCGTCAGCGCTGCAGCAAGGGCATCGCGCACCGACTCTAACCCGTACCCAGATAATGCTGGCCCGTTCTTCACCGGTGGCGCCGCCCCGTATCCGTCCTTGCGTGGCAGATGCAGCAAGGTGGTGAAGCGACTCGTGCGCTCAACCAGTGTGCCGATGGCGGACCGACCAAGCCCGATGATGAGGTCGCCTTCCCAGTGGCCTGGATCTTTCCGTTTGTCGACTTCTGCAGGGCGGGCGCCGATGGTCACGTCGTCGGTGATGAACCCGGTGCTCAACTTCTTGGCCCGAGCACGGGGCTTACGTAACGCGCGTCCGGTTCGCAGGCACGCCACCAATTCCCGCGTTAACCCGCCGCGGCCTTCAACGTAGAGCGATTGATAAATCGCCTCGTGCGAGATCCGCATCGACGGGTCATCGGGGAACTCCAAGGGCAACCGGTGCGCGATCTGTTCTGGGCTCCACGCGGTCGCCCACCGGCGGTCCGCTCGCCGTGGTTTGTTCCGCCCTTTCCACGACGCGGACGGTCCCACAACATTCCCGTCACCATCGCGTATCACCCCGGAAAGTCTGTCCTGCACAAACTCTTGAAGCTTTGGATGCTCAGCGAGCTTCGCCGGCTTCGGTCGCCGAGCAGCAAGATCGGCTTTCCACTGCGCGGTCGATGCCCGATACTCCAGCTTCCCGTTTCGGGTGGCGGCGTTTCGCCTCAACTCCCTCGAGATCGTTGACGGTGATCGCCCAATCCGGCCGGCCATCGTGCGAATACTCAACCCCTCCGCGCGCATCACCGCGATGTCTTCCCGCTCGGCGAAGGACAGATAACGCCCCGAAGTCGGGGCCAGATCGATTGGTGGCATACCGCCAGCGTGACGGAACCAGCGCGAGCCCACCGGCCCCGACACGCCGCACGATACCGCTGCATCCTCGCTCGTAAGGCCCTCGGCGATCTTTCCCCAGAACGCACGCTCAAGATCTCGTCGAACCGGCGGCCGACCCGGAGACCGCATCACCGCCCGCCCCGTCAATGCCGCTGCCCATCCCGGTGGTCGTCCCATTCCACACCTCTCTCGTCGAGGTGTTGCGTCCACCGGTTGAACCCGGTCTGCGAACCGGCATCGGAGTGATGAATAGTGTTGCCCAAGAACGGTTTGCCTTCAAATCTGCGGAGCTCTGCAGCGTGGCGAACCGCGGTGCGAACGAACTTGTCGGTCTTGGTAGATGAGCATTCCCAGCCCACGATTCGGCCAGCGTAGGCATCGATAGCGAACGCGGTGTACATGTGCGACCCACCGGCCATCGGCACGTACGTGAAGTCCGCGACGATCAACTGGTTCGGTGCTGGGACCTTGAACTGCCGATCAACGAGGTCCGGTGCCCGCTCATCGGAGGGGTTGGCGATGGTTGTCCGTACCCGTTTGCGGCGAGTGACTCCCTGCCAGCCGCTGCGCATCAGCCGTTCCACCGTGCACCTGGCCACCGGTATGCCTTGTCGCTGCAGGTAGGCCCACATCTTCACGGCCCCGTACAGCGATTCTGGTGGCCGTCTGCCCTCGGCGTCGGCTTCGTAGTAGCCGACCATGATTTCGGTGATCGTGGTGTCCCATAGGGCCCGTGTGGACAGCGGTCGCGCCGCCCAGGCGTAGAACGTTCTCGGGGAGATCTTCGCGCCGTGTGCAGTCAGCACGCGGCAGATCTGAGCGACCCCGAACCGAGCACGATGCTCGGCAATGAACGCGCACACTATTGCTGTCGCGGGTCGCTCTCCCGCGCGAAGAAAGTCGTTGCCGCCTTGAGGATTTCGACTGTCTCCTCCAACTCCAGGACTTTACGTTTGAGGACGCGGACCTCAGCCGCTTCCTCCCGCGTGACCCCAGGCTTGCCGCCCTGATCGACCTCCTGCTGGCGAACCCACTTGCGCAGCGTTTCCGGCGTCAGTTTCAACCGCTTGGCCGTCGCGGTGATCGCCGCGTACTCGCTCGGATACTCATCACGATGCTCGACCACCAACCGCACAGCCTTCGCCCGGGTCGCCTCGTCGTACTTCTTCGGCATGATGCCAACCTTCCCTCACATGAAGGAGTGCATCAAACCCGGGGAGATTCAGGAAGGGGTTTCGTTTTGTGCCTGTCAGGGCGGTTACTTGCGTGGCACGTGCGCTTTGGACCAGGCTCGCCTTGTCTGAATGGGCCGGACGTTGGATGGTAACTAGTTCAGGGGGGTCACCGGTAAGTAGGATAAGGCATTGGCTCGTCGATCTGAACATTCATCACGCCACGCACTGCGCGTTTCCGGCACCATGTTGGGTTCGGTGTACGTTCCTCCCACCGAGACTTGAGTGTACTAGACACTTTAACTATTGACTGCGGCGGCGACCGATTGATTAAGATTGTGATGTAGGAGATGGCGGTCACTTTTAACCATCAAAAGTGAGGTTCATCATGTGCAACGCGGTACATTCCACGCTTAAGGAGTAGCCATGACAAACGCGGCAAATGTAGGGTCAGAGCTGATTTACGAGAACGACACGGTGGCCATTTGGAATTTCGTGCTCGAGGTCGGCGAAGAAACGGCTATCCACACTCATGATCGTAACTATGTGTGGTATGCGGTTCAGGGGTCATCGTTACAGGTGTTTGATAGTGAGAACAATGATGTGGGGACTCTGGAGGTTCCGACCAATTGTGTTTATGTTTTGAAAATTGAAGACGGATTTCTTGAAGTGGTGTCCGAAGTGAGTAAGGGTGCCAGGGTTCCTGTAACCCATAAGGCAAAAAATGTCGGGGCTTCGCCTTACCGCGAGATACTCGTTGAGTTCAAGTAGTTGTTAACCATCTAAAAATGGAGACCATGTGCCGCAGTTTACGTGCCCTGTTTAACGAGTCTCGATGATTTGAATAGCGAGCGCATCACTCAATAATTGCGCAGGATTGGCTTCGACTCGCAGTGTGGACGGCACCGTCTTCTCGGTGTCGTCCACACTCTCTACGCCTCAGTGTTGGCTGGCGACGGCTTGTACGCAGGAGCGCTTATGTCACTCCGTGCCCGTGCGGGGTTTACGGCTGCCGCCAGGCCCCACACACGTATCGCCCACCGGTGACGGTGATCGCACGCCAGGATCGTCTAGTCGCAACCGCCCGAGGCGCCCGGCTGCTTCCTCGCGTTTGCAGGCCACGAGTTGCGCTGGTTTGTCCGGCATGACAACACCGGCGGCCCTGTCGATGTATGGCGAGTCGACGGCATCGATCACTCGGAGATGGCCAAGTCGAAAGATGGGTATCGGTTCCATCCCGGCCTCATTGATCGTGATCGGCGCACCCTTACCAGACGGACATACCACCCCGAGGATGGTCAGGGCCGTAGTAACCCGGTCCAAAGCTTGTAGTCGGACCCCTCCCATCGGAAGTACCGGCGGTGATCCGCAGTGCGTATAGCCACCGGTGACGAAACGCTTTGTGGCACAAAACGCTACAGCGGGGGTTTTGGCGGTGAGCGCGGGATTAGCAAGTTCACGCGTAGCGTGGTCGCTGTCCGCCGCTGGGGAGAGCGACCCACCGGGCGCAAGCCTGTGGCGAAACGCCGGCTGGGGACAGCGGTGGTCTAAGGTCCTGCGCAGCTGGTTCCATGTGGGGACTGATGGGATGTCGCCGGCGGGTATTGCTGCGGCCCTGGGCGTGGGTTGCCGCACGATCGGCACCGATCAGATCAGGGGATATGTGCTGTCGGTGGTGATGCAGCGGCGGGCGGGGGTTCTGCGTGCTCTGGCTCGGACAAGTCGAGACTCGGAGTGCACAGCTACGAGATAGGTACCGAAGGTGCGGCGGGGAGCCGCAAGCTATGTGGGGCAGGCCTTTATCTGCTGCTGTCCCGGAAGTGCTTCTTGGTCATGTTGACGGGGGATGCTGTGTTTGCGACGACTTTGGCGATGGATTGCCCTACCGGAAGTGGCGTGACGCCGTGTCGCTCCGCTGACGGTCAGGCTCTCTCAGTCAGTCGGAAGCTCTCGCACGGCGGCGCGGCGTAGCTTGCCGACCTCGGTCCGGGGGAGCTCGGTGCGGAAGTCGATCACACGTGGAGCTGCGTAGGGTCCGACGCGTCGGGCGACGAGATGCTTCAGATCCGCGGCGAGTTCGCGATCGGAGTAGGTGTTCTCGTTGCGGACGACAACGGCCCGCACCACGCCTCCCCGCGCCGGGTCGTTGTAAGCGACGGCCGCAGCCTCGGCCACGGCGGAGTGCTGCAGAAGTGCGTTTTCGACCTCTACCGGGCTGATGTTGTGTCCGGACGCGATGATCATGTCGTCGTCCCGTCCGAGGATCTGCCACCGTCCGTCGGCGTCGATGACGGCCCGGTCTTCGGTAAGGAATACGTCGCCGCGCCATCTTTCGGCCCACAGACTTGGGGTGTTCTCGTACCCGCTGCACATCTGGTGCCGTGGTCGTCGCACTGCGACTAATCCGGGCTCGCCGGCCTCGACCGGTGTTCCGTTCCTGTCGGCGAGAAATGTATCGAAGCCAGGGATGGTCGACGACAGGCATCCAGGTTCGGCACGTGACTCAGTGCCGTGAGTGTCACCCAGGAGCATGCCGATTTCGGTCAATCCGTACCCGTTGCGGACGTTGGGTGCACCTACCTGCGACCAGTCGGCCGCGACTGACGCGGTTAAGGGTTCCCCGGCGGCGGCGACGGTGCGCAGCGACGGTGGAACTCCGAAGTCTGCGAAGGTTGTCGTCAACCTCCGCAAGGCCGCGGGTGCGGTGGTGAGGATGGTGGCCTTTTCTTCCTCGATGACGCGATGCCACGCCCCAGGCGCGAACTTTCCGGAGTACATCACCCGCTGCACGCCGAGGGCCATCACAGCCGCACCCGTGGTGTAGAGCCCAAATGCCCATGCCGGGTCTGATGTAGAGAACAGCACGCTTTCCCTCGTGGCTCCGAGCACGCTCTTCGCGTATGGCATGACGGAAACGAATGCGGCGTGCGTGATCTTGCACGCTTTCGGGGTCCCAGAGGTCCCGCTGGTAAACATCAGGGTCGCGATATCGTCTCGAGTGGTAGCCGCGAGTGGGCCGTCGGAGTCGGCGGTCGTTATCTCTGCCCAGAAGGACTTGTCCCCGGACTCCACGATGTCAGGGCCGACGACGAAGACGGCGGGATCGAGTCCATATGTGGATTGTGCCTCTGCAAGAGCAGCACGGTAACCATGGTCGACGACCACGGCTCGGACCCTGGCGGCGCTCAGCCGCATACCGATTGCGTCCGCGGCAAATCCACCGAACAGCGGCACGTAGACGATCCCGGAACGCCACGCCGCGAGGGCAGTGATCCAGCTCTCGACCTGGCGAGAGAGTAAGCCGCCCACTCGGTCGCCGCGTGTTAGTCCGGCATTTGCGAACACTCGGGCTGCTTTGGAAGCCAGGCGGTCGAGTTCGTGGTAGGTCCAGCGATCGGCGGTTCCGTCCTCGTGCCGGACGGTCAGTGCGATCCGTTCTGGCTCCGATGCGTACCGGCTGCAGATCTCATGAGCGGTGTTGAAGTCGTCACCGAATGGGTCGTGATCGAGCATGGATTCGATGTCTTTCCATGCACTGACCAGCGAGGACGCAGGAACGTCGTTCAGGGACATAGTAGCCACCTTTGCAGTTTCGTCGAGTCGGTACGAGGCCGTTCACAGCAGGTGCACGCGAGTTGCGCAGGCAGCCCATTGCCGCGTCCCTCATGCGAGTACCGGCAGTTCTGATGTGCTGCCTATCACAGGAGTAGCACGCCGGGCAGCGCGGCGCAAATAATATTGGACTGCCCATTACAACAATCCGGTTAAGCACATAAGGCCAGATACAGACCATTACCTAAGGAGCTAAAGACGTCGTATGGACTCTTCTTGGACTGATTGGTACAGTGCGAGTCATGGATGGGAACAACTACGACCGGGTTGCTTTGGTCTCCGGAGGGTCCCGCGGAATCGGCGCTGCGGTTACCTCAGCTCTCGCAGAGCGTGGATGCCGGGTGGGATGCACTTACCGCACCGGCCTCGAGGAAGCTGAGAAACTGGCCGCCGGGCACCCCGGGCAGGTACTCCCGGTGCAATTCGACTTGAGTGACCCAGCAACCGCGACAGCAGCTGTGAATCGTGTTGTTGACCACTGGGGCCGCATGGACTCGCTGATTTTGAACGCGGGTCAGTGGGCTGGAGGGCGCCTGGCCGAGACGGCAGCTGACAGCTGGTGGAGGGTAATCGACAGCAATTTGCGCGGCACTGTCGATCTCACCCGGGCGGCCCTGCCCTACCTTGCAACGAGTCCGTCGCCGAGCATCGTCTTGGTTTCGTCGGTTGTTGGCCTGATCGGTCACGCCGGCGACACCGCCTACGCGGCAGCGAAGTCGGCGATGGTGGGGTTCGGGCGATCCCTGGCCAAAGAGGTCGCACGCGACGGCATCCGGGTCAACATTCTTGCTCCGGGCTTCGTCGCTACCGACATGACCGACGCGGTGCCGCTGTCCTCGCGAAAGCGCATCGAAGACGCGACGATCCTAGGAAGGTTCGGCACCGTCGACGAAATCGCCAGAGCTGCAATCTTTCTCAGTGAAGAGGCCACCTTCTGCACTGGCTCAGTCCTCACCGCCGACGGCGGCTGGGCGCTTTGACAACCCAAACGACAAAGGGAGTGAACACCATGACTGCAACCCTCGCGACCGGCCTACCGGAGTCGGAGTACCAGGCGCTGCGCGACAGTATCTTTGACGCGATTTGGTCCGAACTGGATCCGCTCGAGACGCGGATTGAAGACGAGGAGCGGGTTCCCTACGACATTGTTCTGCCTGTTCTCGAGCGAATCGGCGCGTTCGGACTGCTTGTGCCTCGCGAGTACGGCGGCAGCGGACTGTCCATCACTCAATATCTGCCGATCATCGCTGAGTTCGCAAAGGTGCAGGGTGGATTACGCACAATCGTGCACGTCCACAACTCTTTTGCCCACGCCCTCTTCGAGATCGGCAACGACCAGCAACGCATGGACATCTTGCCCGGGGCAGCCACCGGCAAGAACTCGCTTGCATTCGCGCTCACCGAGCCGGGGCACGGGACCGGTTCAGATCTTGGTTCCATGGCTGTGAGAGACGGGGGCGGTTACGTCCTAAGCGGAGAGAAATGGCTGATCACCAACTCGGACATTGCTTCTCATTTCATCGTCTTCGCAAAGACAACCGAGACCGAGGTTTCTGCCTTTATAGTACCCCGTGATGCTGCGGGCCTGTCCATCGCGCCGCTGCCGGAAACCATGGGATGCAAGGGAACCGAACATGGTCGCCTGACCTTTGACTCCGTGCGGGTACCTGCCGAGGCCCTTGTCGGCGCGGAAGGGCAAGGTAACGAGCATCTCGAGCGCGCCCTCGAGATCAGCCGTGTCTTCATCGCGGCGAGTTCACTGGGCACTTCCGAGCGCGCGCTCGAACTATCGATCGCCCACGCCAAGGATCGGGTGACGTTCGGTAAGCCAATCGGAGCTCGTCAGGGCATCCAGCGGTACCTCGCAGAGATGGCCACCGACATCTATGCCCTGCGTGGGATTCTCGCCGACGCGGCACAGAAGTGGGACGCAGGCCAACGAATCCCCGCCGAGGCCAGCATGTGCAAGTTGTTCGGTCTGGAGGCCGTCGGAAGGGTCACCGACCGGGCGCTGCTCATTCACGGCGGTATCGGTTACACCCGGACCCATCCGATCGAACGCCTATACCGCGACGCCCGGCTTAACTGGCTCGAGGAGGGCACTCCGACCATCCAGTACCACGTCACAGCAGGCCAGCTGCTCAACGATTACGCCTTCGCCGACGCATTTGGAACGGCGAGTCGAAACTAGACACACTTACCGAGCTCTGCCGACATGGCTGTTTCGAACGTCGGTAGGGCTCGGTAGCCGTTTCCGAGAAGGACGAAACAATGACGAACGACCCCACTGTTCTGGTGGCGGGGGCACGAACCCCGTTCGGCCGCTTCATGGGAAGCCTGTCAAGCGTCGTCGCCCAAGAACTGGGTAGCCATGCGATCCGGGGCGCCTTAATGGCCGCCGGGATACATCCAACCCGCGTCGACCACGTCGTGATGGGGCAAGTCCTCGCTGCCGGCTGCGGCCAGTTACCAGCGCGCAGTGCTGCCGCCGCAGTCGGGATACCGATGACGACTCCTGCGCTGAACATCAACCGCATGTGTTTGTCTGGCGTCGATGCAATCACGCTGGCGCACCAAATGATCGCAGCCGGCGACGCAGACATCGTGGTAGCGGGTGGACAGGAGTCCATGAGCAATACGCCGCATCTGCTGAACAACCGTCGGGGACACAAGTACGGTGACGCACCCTTGATCGATCACCTCGCGTTTGACGGATTGCAGGACACCTTCTCTGGACTTTCGATGGGGGAGCTGACCGAGTCGAGAAATCCCGACTACGGGATCACCCGCGACAGCCAGGACGAGTGGGCAAGCCGCTCACATCGTGAAGCGGCCCGCGCATGGAAGGACGGGCTCTTCGAGCGCGAAGTCATCCCCGTCCCGTTGACGGATATTCGGGGCGGAGTGACCGCCATACATCGCGACGAGGGGATTCGAGCTGGCACCTCGGTGGCTGATCTGGCCCTCCTGGCGCCGGCATTCGACCCCGCTGGCTCGTTGACAGCGGGCAACTCCTCGCCGATCTCAGACGGCGCCTGCGCCGTTGTCGTCACGCGCAAATCGACCGCGGTCGGCCTCGGTGTGCCCTGGCTGGCGGAGATCGGATCGCGGGCGGTAGTCGCGGGGCCCGACTCGGGCCTGCACGAGCAGCCGGCGAATGCGATCCTGGTGGTCTGCCAACGCGAGGGCATCGATCCCCGCGACCTCGATTTGGTCGAGATCAACGAAGCGTTCGCAGCGGTGGCTCTTGTCTCGACCGAGCGCCTTGGTATCAGCGCGGACCGCGTAAACGTCAACGGCGGCGCTATTGCCCTGGGTCATCCCGTTGGCGCCTCGGGTGCCCGCATAGTTCTACATCTCGCCCTGGAGCTTCAACGCCGGGGGGGTGGAGTCGGAGCTGCAGCGTTGTGCGGGGCCGGAGGCCAAGGGCAGGCCCTGATCATCCGCGCAGGAACTTGATCTCGGCTCTCCGTGGTTGCCGACGCCTGCATCGACACAAGGGCACCGCGGCGAAGGGCTGTTGCCGCAACGTGGGCCGCGAATCAACTCGCCTGGCCCGACTAAACTCAGCAACACTGACAGCGGGAGATAGAGGCATTCGATGAGCGACAAGTACGACGCCAACCGGGACCGCGTCCTGCGAGTGGCCGCGGAGCTATTCGCGAAGTCGGGATACCACGGTACCGGCATAACCGACTTGGGCACGGCTGTCGGACTGGGCCGCGGAGCGTTGTACCACTACATAGGTAGCAAGGAGACGATCCTCTACGAGATCAGTAGTCGACAACTTGCACAAATGAACACTGTCGCGGATGAACTCGCTTTGACTGAAGCCGATGCCGAAAAACGTTTACGTGGATTAGCCCGTGCGCTCATGCGAAACATCGCCACTCATCGAGCGGAGTGGACTGTGTTCTTCCGCGAGTACCACGCCCTCACCGACGAGCGCCGTGACCGGATCATCGCCGGACGCGAACGCTACGAGTCGCACTGGCGTAATGCCCTCGACCAGGGGGTCCGCGACGGCCAGTTCCGATCGCTGCCACGGCTGATGGTCAAGGGCGTACTCGGCATGTTCAACTACAGCTACCTCTGGATCACCCTCGACGGCGCCGAGAGCCCCGAAGAGATCGCAGACGACTTCTTGGACTCGATCATCATCGGAATGCGTCTCCGCGAATGATGATGTCGTATTCT
The DNA here is from genome assembly GCF_003217475.1 of Williamsia limnetica. Lineage (GTDB taxonomy): Bacteria > Actinomycetota > Actinomycetes > Mycobacteriales > Mycobacteriaceae > Williamsia > Williamsia limnetica. The sequence continues at coordinate 40,109 of NZ_QJSP01000029.1, forward strand.
GCCTCGGACAGCTGCTTCTGTTGAATTGCGTTGCCTGACACTGCCTGACGCCAATTTGCGTTGGCGCCCAATCAACTAGGGCGGACTTGCAAGGTCGGCGAACATCGATCGCTGGTGCGCGCCTACGCGGGCAACCCATCCATCTGCGGCGCAACGCACACTCCCGCAGATGCTTACAGACCCGACATCCAACGGTGGTCCACCCATGCTGGAACTTAAGGTCTACCAAACATGCGCCCGGCTGGACTGTAAGTTTGGCCCGCGTGGTGGTGGTGTGATATGTGTACCGGTTTGTACAAACAAACGCCAAATAAGCTGTCAAATGTCTTGTACTAGTCGTTACAAGAGTTGTATGCTGAAGTGGCACGCCTCACAGCGGTGACAGGTTGCCTCACAACGCATCTCATCGCCAAGGCGTGATTGGCGGCCCTCGAAGAATCGTTCTGATTCGTATATCAAAGCCGGTGTTTCGTGGTGGTCGCGATCTGGCCGTGGAAGTCCCTCGGTCTATCAAAAAGAAAGGGCAACGACGTATGTCGCTCTCAGACCCGGGGTGGGTTGAAAAGACCTCCCGGACAATTCAGACAGATCCAGAATTCTCGCTCGAAGCTCGGCAGGCGGTGTTCAACTTTCTCCTCGAGTCTGGGGATCATCGCTATGTTGTCTCCTTCGACAGGGGGCAGATCGCTGTCCGTCCGAACCCCACCGCGGCGGACGCGTGGGATTTCGCTGTGCGCGGCACCGCTGACTCTTGGAACCGTTACCTCGACAAGTCAGATCCAGATGCGGAATACCGCGATGTGTTCGGAATGTGGTTGCAGGGGCCAATGAGTGTCACCGGTGACATCAAGTCGCGGATCGTCCTGGAAGGCGACTACCGCAAACTGTTCGCCAATCTTCAGCCTCTGTACGTGTACCTGTCGAAGCTTCAAACGGTTTAGGAGAAATGATGGCCCACATCGAACCCCTGACGGGGCAATATGTCCATGTCGAAGTAGACGGAACAATCTACCGAACCTATTTCGAGTCCAACGGAACCGGTATCCCACTGGTCTGTCTTCACACTGCAGGCGCCGACTCCATCGAGTACCGCCATCTGCTCAATGATGAAGACATTACTCGTGACTTCCGGGTCATTGCCTTCGATATGCCGTACCACGGTCGCTCGCTACCTCCGGAAGGATGGTGGGAACAGGAGTACCGTTTGACGCAGAAGTTCTACATGGACTTCATCATCGCGTTCAGCCAAGCGCTCGACCTCGACAAGCCGATCCTCATGGGTTGTTCGATGGGTGGATATGTGATGCTCGACATCGCGCACGTGCACCCCAATAAGTTCAGCGGTCTGATTGCCCTGCAGCCTCGCGCATATGAGCCCAACTGGGCGACGATGTCAGACTGGTTGGTGCACCCCGAAGTCAACACGAACAACGCTGTGCGGCCGCTTATCCGGAGTCTCTCCTCGTCCGAAGCGCCGGAAGAGTGCCGGCGAGAAGTCGAGTGGATCTACTCGAAGTGTGCTCCCGGAGTCCTCGGTGGTGACTTCTATTATGCGTCGACCGACCATGACGCGAGACCCTTCCTCGGTGAGATCGACGCAGAGAAACAGGGCCTGTATGTCGTTGGTGGCGACCATGACTGGAGCTGCTACCCCGAACATACGGCGGAGCTACGGGATGCCGTTGTTGGCTTGAAGAACCAGGAAGTGCGGATTCCTCACGTCGGACACTTCCCGCCCTCGGAACATCCGTCGGCGTTCAAGGCCGCCATCGTTCCGGTACTGAACGAACTCAAGGCCCGGTACGAAGAGGCATGACCGTCACGCATTTCCCGTAAGTAACCCGGCCGGGGACGCTCAGCTGCTAGCGTCCCCGGCCAGGTGCGAGGAGAGCCTCGTTCTCAGTCGCATTTCGCAGGTCGAGGAGGCGCGCGATCGCGGACCTCCGTGGTCATGATTCGAGGTCTAAGCCTGGTGAGTTCGAGTGACTACTATCGCCGGTGCGCTCGCTGGAACGAAGGCAGCAGCAAGCGCCATCATCGCGACATCGACGCGGATCACCTCATCGGCTTCGCACGCATCTGGGCGCCGTACGGAGGAGCGACCGAAGCTGAGATTTTTGGGCTGTTTGGTATGACTCGGCGCCGATTCGTCGAACGATTGTGGCAGATAATCTCGGAGTCCAACTGCGACCAAGACGAGGTGCGCATTCTGGCGGATGCATACCCACCGCTAGGGGACGCTACTAGCGAATAGCCCGTTCTTCACCCGTGAGACGTCTTGGCGATAAGTCCAGGATCGAAGCGATTCACGGGGCCTGGGCCCGAGATATATCCTGTGAGTAATAGCGTTGATGATCCCTCCGACATATCCGACGGAATACCCGTCTAGATGTGGGTGCAAACACAACGTTCCTGTACCAGTGGTGCAGGCCCGCGAAGCCCGGTGCCCCAGTCTGTCGCGGTAACACCGCGAACTAGCTGTTCTTCCCGGGGAGGTTCTCTGGATCCATGCGGCGCGGGCAACCTAGCGCATCCCGGCCAAGGGTGAACCGCAGAAACTGTCGAGCAACAGGCAGTGTTCGTCCTCTGCTTGCTTGGCTCAAGCTCGATTTCGTCACTGATGACGAAACACATTTCGCCACAATCTAAATGTGGCGCGAAGATACCTTACGTCGGCTAAAGGCTCCGGCCTTGATGGGTCAATGTCACTGATGAACCGGGGGCGCCGTTCACTGAAAACTCTCGACGACGGGTGGCGGCGCCCCGCACGGCCGGGCAGATGCAGCGCGTCAACTGCGTTATCCAGCTATCCGCGGCAAGGGGTCGGCCGTTCGGGAGTCGGTCGGAGCAACCCAAAATGTCGACGGTCACGTAATTCCTCAGGGGTTTCCGTCAGGTAATTCCCCATGTCCGAGCGTGCTGGGGTCAGCGTAGCTGAGCAGGTCGGGTGGGG
>NZ_QJSP01000030.1 GCF_003217475.1 Williamsia limnetica
ATCTGCTTGAAACGGGGCCAGATCGGGAAAATCCTGGTGGTGTCCTTTTGCCCCTGGGCGATGGTGCGGATCATTCTCCACACCCCGCCGAAGAACAGGGCCCAGCACACCAGGCTGGCCAGGGCGGCAATGGTGCCGATGGTGATCGTCGCGGTAGTCACGCAGAACGTCCTTTCACGGGGGTCGGCGGCTCTAGGAATGCCCGGCTTCGTGTGATCGTGGGCGACCGATCCTTTTCACCGCTTGACTCCTCGTGGTGGATGACGTCGCGAATCGCCGACATCACCTTTGAACACGATCGGCAGGCCGCGACCTTCACATCCTCCACCTCACTCCGAATTACTAGCATAGGTAGTAGTAGGGAGCGTCTCTCCAGGAGGCATCGACGTCATTCGCAGGGCTGCCGTTTCCCCCTCGGACTGCAGCAGTGTCATCTCACTCGACGAGCTACGTCGATCTCTTGGCTGCCGAGAATCGCACGACGGCACCTGCCGTTCCCCTTCTCACCCGAACGTCGTGTAGTGGCAGACGTTTCAAAAGTGGTTCGAGTTGGCCGTGGTCGATGAGCCGATGGGGTGCACCTTCTAGGCGATGGAGAACTTGCGCTGGCCAGCTTGACAGCAAGTCGTATCCAACCAGGGTGCCGCCGGGTGCCAAAACCCTGGCCGCCTCGGCGAGAACATCCTCCCAGGACACAGTGTGGTGCAGCATGAGAAAGGACAGCACCGCATCGAACGCGCCCTGGCTGAACGGCAGGGCGCTGGCATCAGCTCGTTGGATGGTAGTTCTGGAGTCCGCCGCGAGTCGGTTGGCGGCTGCGGTCACCATCGTGTGGTCAAAATCGGTGATGGTCATCCTTATTTCGGGGAACCTGGCGAGGATCTCAGCCGCCATCGCCCCGCTGCCAGCACCGATTTCCAGAACGTCCCCCTGAAGACGCACACCCTGAAGTGCCCAAGGAACAATAAGGCGGCGCGTTGCGAACCTCCAGGGCGCACTGCGGCAGAACGCCGATTCGAAGCCGGACATATTGGGCATTGGGTCAGATCCTTACTCCTAGACAAGCGTTCGTCTAACAATCGTCGCAGGGCGCTGTGCTCCCCGTGTAGCTCATGCTGCAACGTCAAGGTGTTCCTCGACGGCGGCCGCTAGTTCATCTCGTGTATCAAATATTTGCGGCATCACGGCGGCCACCGTCCCATCAGCCCGTATAAGTACGGTGCACGGGTAGACCCGGGGTATGCCAAGTACGCGAGCGAGCTGGGCGTCGGTGTCGACAACGGTCGGCAGTGTGACACCGATGTCGGCCAACATGGTCAGGGCGCGGGTGAGGTTTTGGGCACCATCTTGTCCATGAACGGTGAGGACCTGCACCTGGCCCCTCGAAGTCGCCGCGAATTCAGCGATGATCGGGAGTTCTGTCCGGCACGGCCCGCACCAGTACGCCCATACATTGAGCACTAGGGGCAGATCCTCGGTCGCGTTAGCCACTTCGATGAGCTGGCCATCTGCCAGGCAGGACAGCGAGACGCCCGCCATGGGTGAGTCGGCCGGGTCCGCGAGATCTGGCACCGGGCAGGGCTCAAGTGCAGCGGCCTGCCGAGCGCGAGTCAGCTCTTGCGGCGAAACGTTATCGCCTGCCTCAGCAGGGGCTGCTGCCCCGGGCAGTGGCGCGGTGCTCGTTCCAGGATCAAACTCAGCGCTCCCTCTGGGCCAGATGGCCACGACGAGGGCGACAATCACCACGAAGACGCCAATCGTCCACCGTGCCGATACTGACAATCCAGAGAGACGTCGCGCCGGTTTCGTCATACACACTTCCCAGTTGAACCACCTAAGTGCAGGCAGGCCGTCTCGGGCGGCTGCGACCCAGGTGCACCACCACCTTAAACTACTATGCTCTATAGTAGCTAAATGAACGGCAGTTTCGGGTCCGGTCGCTACGCCCTCAGCAGCACCGCTCAGTCACCAGTGCCATATCGGAGTCGTGCGCTGTGATGCCACAGTTTTGGCGTGCTGTTCGGTGTCCTCGCCACCAGCGTCTTGCAGAGCAGTACCGATGGTCTTTTCGACCTGCTTTGCTGGGATGCGGACGGGTTTGGTGACTGCTACTGCGACCGCGTCTGCGGCACCGGCGAATACGGCCATAGTGACGGCGCGGCGTATATCCTGGGCGGCGCGAACGGCCGGATGCGCAATCAGTGGCACTCTCATGTGGGCATCGTTTCCGCCACGCAATCTGTGGTTCTTGGCCGTCTTGTCGTTGGCAGTTCTAGCACTGCAGCTATATGAAGTGGCCCGGCTCCGAACCGCGTTTTGGTGCGGCTTTGTTTTTGGTCTTGCTTTCTTCCTGCCGTTACTGCCCTGGGTGGGCATCTATGTCGGACCACTACCGTGGGTGGCTCTTGCGGTGGTGATGTCGTTGTACGCAGGGTTACTCGCGATAGTCGTAGCCCGCGTCACGACGCTGCCGTGGTGGCCGGTGTGGTTTGCCGTCGCGTGGCTGAGTTTCGAATGGGTCCGGTCCGCCTTTCCGTTCGGCGGATTCCCCTGGGGACGAGCGGCTTTTACTCAAGTAGGGGGGCCCTTGCTCTCGGTGGCATCAATCGGTGGGGCGCCGACGGTCTCGTTCGCCGTCGCTTTCACCGGTGGTGCACTGGCCGTTTTGACCCGCACACTACTGACCTGTCCGCGGCAGTGGCAGGTACTCGTGCGCCGCGCTCTCGTCGTGCTGATAATGCCAACCTTGGCCGGCGCATTGTGGCCGTCAGTGGTATCAGCAAACACCGGCGACGTAGCCACCGTGGCCGTGATTCAGGGAAACGTACCCCGTTTGGGGTTGAACTTCAATGAGCAACGGCGCGCTGTCCTCGACAATCACGTACGCCAAACGCTGCTGCTAGCACAGAAAATCGATGCTCGCGAGGTGCCCCGACCCAGCGTGGTGTTGTGGCCGGAGAATGCTTCGGACATTGACCCCACCATCAACCCAGATGCCGCCGAACAGATCACAGCGGCATCGGCGGCTGTTGGCGCACCAATCATGGTGGGGACCGTGCTACAACATCCTGACGGTCAGCCCACCAATTCCGTATTGGTGTGGGATGGACGCCCCGGGACGCAGAACCTGCCGGTTCGGGGCCGCTACGACAAGCAGATCATTCAACCTTTTGGCGAATATCTGCCGTGGCGTGGCTTTTTCGAGTATTTCTCGTCTTACGCTGAGCAAGCCGGCAACTTCATACCGGGTATGGGACCTGGGGTGGTCAAGGTGCCCACTGCCGCCGGCAACGACCTCATCGTAGGGATCTCGACGTGCTGGGAAGTGGCCTTTGACCGGTCCGCCCGAAAAGCGGTTCGATCAGGTGCGCAGCTGCTATCAGTACCTACCAACAACGCAACATTCGGCCGAACAGAGATGACCTATCAGCAGCTGGCGATGTCTCAGGTGCGCGCGGTGGAGCATGGTCGCAGTGTTGTGGTCTCGGCTACCAGTGGTGTCAGTGCCGTGATCAGTCCAGATGGTCAAATCACGGCCAGCACCGGCATCTTCGAGCCCGGCATCATGGTCAAACCCATCGCGCTGCACACAGAAAGCACCCTCGCCACAACCGTAGGTCCACTCCCCGAGCGGATCGCGGTGGTGCTCACCGCGCTGGGTCTTGTATGGGCGTGGGTGCGCCATCGACGATCCTTGCCGCCGCCGCGCCCCTAGCGCGCTTGCTCAGAAACCCACTATCCTACGGCGTTGCGACACTGCCCTATTGCTTCTCTATCCGCTGTCAGCGAGATAAGTCACCCCGCCGGTCGACAACGGCCCCCGCACTGAACATTTCTATATCGGCAACACGACGTTGCTGACAAAGGCGTCCCGAAGCCACAGGACAAAAACATCCCAGACCCCCGTCACCAGCGCGATGCCGACCACCACGAGCATGACGCCTCCAGCGACCTGGATCTGTCGTGTATGGCGACGCAAGAAGCCCACACCGCGCAACATGCGCGACGAGCCGAAAGCCAACAGAATGAAGGGCAATCCGAGACCGAGGCAGTACGCCACGATCAGTAGCACACCGCGTGCGGCTGTAGCTCCCTCAGTTCCCGCCGCTACTGACAAGACACCAGCTAGCGTGGGGCCGAGGCAGGGCGTCCATCCCAGCCCGAACACAGCACCGAGCAGTGGCGCTCCAGCCAGTGACGGGATGAGGCGAGGCTTCGCGCGCGTATCTTTCTGCAACACGGGGAGCAGACCTAGGAACACCAGCCCCATCACGATGGTCACGACGCCACCGATGCGTTGAAGTACAACACGATTGAGCTGCAGTGCCCCGATCACTCCAAAGACCGATACCGTACCTAGCACGAACACCACTGTGAAGCCTGCGACGAACAGCGTTGCCGCGCCGGTCACCCGCCAACGGTGCAGCGATCTGGAGGTCACTGCATCACCTCCGCTGCTCGAAGTCCCCTCAGCCCCAGCCACTGCCGCTAGATATGACAGGTATCCCGGCACGAGAGGAATGCAGCAGGGTGAGGCGAAAGAGACCAACCCCGCCAGCGCTGCCACCGCCAGCGCGAGCACTATCGGCCCAGTCGCGGCGACTGATTGAAAACTTGTGCCAATAGTGTCAGCGCTTGCCCATACAGTCACTCAACATCCTTACCTCAACTGCCAAGGTGCGATTTGGGAGTCAGCCGCCCACCGCTCGAAGCGGCCCAGCGTGACGTTGCAGCGGTCGTTGCTCGGCCGTCCGACACCCCGACGTTTTACTACTACGAATCATAGTAGTTCAGGGTCCGGGTCGACTCGAAGCGGGTTCAAGGCGCCATGAATGCCCGCCCGGCTGATCCTTGGGCGCACCACGGGGCCGATTGGTCTAGGCAGTGACTGCCACGAGGTCCACCGTCAGCAGAGCAAGGCCGGCGAGAGTGGTCCATGTGCGCCCGCGGGCGGTGTGGGGGTCGCTGCGCAGGGGGAACAGCAGTTGTCGCAGTAAGACATAGACGATGAGGTTTGCTACGAAAAGCGATCCCGGCCAGTGCGCCGGTACCGTCAGCACCAGAACCAGGCTGATCGCTGCAAGCATCAGGGCCCCGGCCGCTTCAATGAGCTGCACAGGGTAGCGACGAACTCCCAGCTGACGATCAGACGACCACACACCCCAGCGCGAACTGGTGGCCCGGCCGGCGCAGCATCCGGAGAGAAAGCAACCCGGTCGGCCAATCGCCAGACCCAGGAATAAACCCGGCGCGGTGACATCGAGCAGCTCGCCGACCGGTAGCCCCACTGCGAGTGCACCGACGATCACCGTCCCCACTGCAGCGACGATGAATCCCTGGATACATGCGCCGGCGGTACGCAGAGACCGGTGGCGTTCGCGGTGCAGGACAAGAAACCACACCTTGGCACCCAGCACACCAACAAGGCACCCCAACACTGACAACAGCGTTGCCGCCCACCACCGAGAGTCGACGCGAGCGAAGAGCAGCGCCTGTGCAACAAGCGCGGCAATTGCGCCCACTCCTACCAATATCGGCCACGCCGCAATGCGGACACCTGGGCCTACTGCCAGAGGGGCGAGGCGGGTCGTGGTTGTCACCGTCTGCCTCGATGCCGCGTCGTCATCGCCCACCGGTTTTCCGACCACCCGCCAGGTTCCCTTGTTAATACCGCTGACCCGTACAGACACAGTTGCGCGCCCAGTGGCAGGGAGCTGGTTTAAGGACACCACTCGCCCAAAGCTATCCCCTAAATGTTCGGACCCCTCCGACCCCACGCGGGCACCCACAAACGCGACAGCCAACGACCGGTCTCGATCGCGTGGTAGCTCATAGGTCGCTACCAATCCCTGCGGCTCCATCTCCTCGCTCGCCGCTGCACAGCCGCGCGCCGCGACGGGTTCACTCAATTCCCGCGGTTCGGTCAACGGAATAGGGTCCGGCGCAGGCGAGAGAGCAACCTCACCGCTCCGAGCTTCAACATGTGCACCCCTCTCACCACCTGGCGGGCTTTGCTGAGCCCGCGCGGGGGCTCTGAGTGCGACAACATCGGCCTCGACGTCTGCAGCTACCGCGGCCGCTCCACTCGCGTTGGACACCAACCATTGGCCGCGTCCTCCAGCAGATCCGCCAGTGCCGCTAGCCCGGCGTTTGGAACGACCAGCGGTGCGCTGGTGGCTCTTTCGTTTGGTCTTCTTGCTCATGACAACGCCCCTCAAACCCTAGTGTGGTGCGAGCGGAAGGCAACCGCTCAACTACTATGCGCGATAGTAGTTGAAGGCAATGGTCGCCGGGGAGAATTACTATTGTGGATAGTAATTAAGGTGGCGGGTGTCACTCGGGGATTAATGGCACTCAAGGACCGAGCGGTCATAGACAACCGAAGGGTGGATGATCGAGCGGGTCGCCGCTGTATTAGCGTGTTGGAAGCCGCGCCAGCTATGTGCAGCTGAAGGCATACATGGCCAAGGCAGCGACGCATCCGCCTACGAGGGGGACTGCCATGGCGCATCCGAGGAGCGTTCCTACTTGCACGCTGTGACGACGACGGGGGTGGCGATAGGCTTCGGCGCACAGCCGCTCGAGTCGTGTGGTCACGGTTCCACTGACCATTTCCAGGATCTGACTGGGAGCTGGCGCGGGCGCGGGAATCGCGGACATGGTGCGCAGGGCCGAGGCAACAACAAGGTGCCCGTGGTCTAGTGCTGCCTCTGCGTCTGCGGCCTGCTCAGCGAGTTCACGGACCATACTGGGACTGTGGGCGAACAGCGGTACACAGGGCAGCGTGCGTCCGACTGATTCGGCCCACAGGATCAGGGTGTGGTGTCGAAATCGGGCGTGCGCACGCTCATGGGCCAAAACAGCGCCCACCTCGTCGGCGGTGAGGTGGTTGAACAATCCGGTCGATGCTCCCACGGTCGGATTTTTGCCCGCCACGCAGAAGGCAACGGGCGTATCGGTCTCTAGCCACCACACGCCAGGGTGCTCGGGTTTTTGGGTGCCGGCCAGGTGTAGTGCCCCAACGTATTTGTCGCGCAGTGTCTTTTGCCGGACGCGTTCGCGTCGCGCCAGGTAGAAGATCCGTACCAGCACAGCTCCTACCAGCAACCCTGCGCTGGCACCGGCGATTGTCTCGCTGGCCTGAGGGGATCCATGCGCAAGGAGTTCCCAGCAACTTCCTAGCAGGGAGGCGAGGTGTTCGGCGGTGCGGGCCGGCAGCGCCAGGGCGATTGCTGCGGCGACGACTAGCAGTACAAATAGGCTCTGAGTTACCGGCCACAGAGCAAGAGCAGTATGGGGCTGTAGTCGGTGTCGGATGCGCGCGAAGAAGCGCGGCCACATCCATCCCAGCGTGCCCGCACTAGCCAAAAGCGTGAGGGCCAGATTCATCGCCGATCCGTTCGACGGTCATAGTCGCTGCGATTCGGTTGACTGCCACCTACCCGGCGCACCAGCGCACCAGTGCGTGTGGCGGTCGGCATCCGCGCAGACCACACGGTCAGCGGCTGCCCACGCTCAGCGGCTGCCCACATCGCGACCTCCTGTCTCGCTCTGCCGTGTGTGGACAGTGTATTCCGATGTCGCTCCAGCCTGTCAGAGTCGATCCTCGACGTGATCGGCACCCAGCGGGCGCGTCGTCGGTCGTTCACAGGTGGCGCATCGCGCTGTGGCTCGCCACCGCATGAGGACTGCTGCGCCCAGCACAGCGAGCGAGCCTAGGGCCAGTATCGGTTGAATCGGAGACCACACAGTCAGGGCGCCGGAGACACCGAGCAAGGCAACGGCAATCTTGTTGCACACCGGGCAGCCCACCGCCAGCGCTGTAACCACCACGCTTGTGACACCGGCTGCATCATGTCGCCGTGCGCGCGGTGGCGCCTCCAGCCCGGCCCACAGTGCAGCGAGGACAACGGTAAGGACGACCACCGGCACCTCCCACCATCGCACCGGCGTCATACGGATGAAGTACGGCGTGTCGATCACATCCGTGGGCACTCCCACAATGATTGCGGTAAGAACCCCCACTCCGACAGCCCGCCACACGTGCAGGGAGGAGCGACGCTTCGCAGGTGCCGGGCACCCGTGGCCACGGCGCACGCTGCCCATCGACGCAGGCGCAACCGCCCCATCGAGCGCACTGCCAACTCTCGTCATGCCTACTCCAGCCACTGAACCCATGCGACACCCAACTAACTACTATAGTGCATAGTAATACGGTAGAAGTGGTGCTCGTTACGAGATTGGGTGTCCGCCCGGACACGGCGATTCGAGATCACAGTGGCACCGGCTCGACCTGGGCCAGGGTGCGCCACGAGTGTGCACATCGGTAAGGGGAAGCATGGAACTGATTGAGGTCGCTGACGCTGTGCAGTTGGGTGTGGAGCGTATGGGCGTAGGCCCTCCCGTGCTGCTCATTGGCGGGTTGGGGATGCCGTCGCAAATCTGGGAACTGTCTGGGCTGACGGCGGCCCTGGTTGATGCGGGGTTTTCGGTCATCGCCTACAACACACGGGGCGTGGCACCGTCCACCGCTACCGAACCTCCCTACAGCGTAGACAAGCTCGCCAGCGACGCCGAACACCTGCTGGAAGCATGCGGAATCACCGAAGCACTGGTCGTGGGCTACTCGCTGGGCTGTTACACCGCTCAGTGCCTTGTGCGTCGACGGCCAGATATGGTCACTGGCGCAGTGTTTCTGGCTGGTTTACAACCCTCACCGATTGGCGCACTGGTTGGGCAGATGGAACTCGACCTCATTGGCCGGCTCGGGGAGATTCCAGCGCAGGTAAGGGTTTTCGAGCAACTCATGACCACGCTGAGCCCTGCCATGTTGCAGGACCCCGAGACGGTGTCAATATGGCGCCAACTGCTCGCTGATGGCGATAGTCTCTGGTCCGATCGAAAAGGCCTGCACGGGCAGCTAGCTGCGTCGTTTGAATGGATCATGAATGAGGAGCCTCATCCCGAACACTTGGCTCAGATCTCTGCTCCGGTTCTGGTTCTGGCCTTCGAGCACGATGTGTTTTTCCCACCACGCACCTCACGTGAGACTGCACAACAAATTCCGAACTCACAGTTCAAACAAATTGACGGAGCCGCACACGGGGGATTGTTTAGCAACGAGACCAACGTCGTGGAGACGATCGCACAGTTCTGCGCCGATCAGCGTCACCGTCTCGACGGCGGCGGCTCTAGGTACGCAAGCCCATAGTCACTGCTGACGCCGATATACGGCCACTGCGCCGTAGGCCAGCGCAGCGAATAGAGCTGCCACGCATACCACCGCGACAATCGGTCCGGGTGCTGCATCATTGCTCACCATCAGTGCTATCACGACTGCAGCTGTATTGGCGGCTATGGCATTGCCAATCGCCACCTTCGCAACAGTGGGAGGCGGTACGCGGCTAATCACCGTGTCACTGAGCATTCTGAGGCCAGCACCCTTTCGCCGACGTTGACATCAGGGCGCACCGGCGTCGCATGGAGGTTCTCATGGCGCCTCTGCTGCTAGACGTTCAACAACGGGCTGCAACTCACTGGCGGTCACCGCACGCAAGAACACAGCAGCAGCTCGATGCTTCCGGTCAAGGATCACTGTGGTGGGAACGACCGATGTTGGTGTGGTCAATGTGGCCAATGTCCGTCCGCTGTAGTCGTAAATCGAGGGATAGGTCACCGATCGGTCAGATATGAAATCGCGTGCCGAACTCCTGTTGTCGCGAAAATCGATACCTAAGAACATCACGCCCTGATCTTGCGTCGCGGTGAACACCTGCTCAAGAGCCGGCGTCTCGATACGACACGGCGCACACCACGATCCCCACACATTGACCACGACGACCTGCCCTGCAAAGTCGCTCAGACGCACCGTAGCGCCCTGCCTCATCACATCCGGGCCAGTCAACTCCTGGACCACACCCCGCGACTGGGGTGGGTCATAGAAAATCACCGTCTTACCGCCAGGTGACACGAACTCGAACGACCCTCCTTGACGTACCGCGTCATCGCCGGTGCCGCACCCCGCCACCACGATGGCAACCAACAAACCCATGACGAGGACACCGCGCCCAAACCTCTGCCGCACTACTGTTTCACCTCCCGTACAACTACTTTCAGGTTCGTGAAGCACCACTTCGGACCGAGTCTGACGCCGCGAGTCGGCCTACCGACGGCGCGCGGCCAACACATCCGCAACTACTACTGCACATAGTAGACGGCTCGATGGCGCAACCCTACCTGAGCAACTAACCTCTATAGTAGTAATCTGTGCGGGGCCATCGCCCGCCCTCTATCCCCGCGACAGGAACCTACCCACGTGGCACGACATCGCTTGCCTGAGGCGACCATCTCGACAAGCTTTCCGGCGCGCCCTGCGCCAGCCGAGCCGCTGGGTCCGTTGCCCACTCCCCCACGGGCCCGTGTAGTCGGCTCGTACACCGCCGATGATCAGCCACGCAGAGCAGGTCGGCATCGTAAGCAGTGCCTGCACACTGAGCGTGCTCATGGTGTTGTCCCCAGCCCGCCCACTTCGTTCGGGCCGCGAGAGTCTGCACGTCAGCGAACAAAACGGGGCGAGCGTGAAGACACAAAACTATTGCCTCTCGCGCATACTTCCCACCTACTCGATGAGCCCAGGCCAGTGCCGCTACTTGCGCCCTGGGAAAGGGGAATATGCGCCCGGGGCAACGGATTTGGTGCGCCCTCCAGGGTCGCGGTGAGCGCTAGCGGCCTATTTGACGCACAACGCGGTCGAGGGTCACTGCGCGTTGACTCCGGGAGCACTAGCCGGTCCAACCGGGCCAACGCGGACACATGGAGTGCATCGGTGGCCGCCGGGGCGATGACCCTCACGGCTGCCGCTGTCACCGCGGTGGTCCTCTTACACCCTGCCGCCGGCGGCGATGCCCCACGGCAGGTCTATGCCGGTGTAGTCAATGACGCGCCCGCACCGACCTCGCAGACCACAACACCCCCGTCTTCGACGGACGTGCCATCTGTGTCAGATTCGTCTGCGCTCCCGGCGCGCCCAAGCCCACCTCCTACTCAACTCGCGCCACCCCCCATATCGGCCGTGTTAACTGCTCCACCCACGGTGGCACCCACCGTCGGTACTCTGACCTCCGGCTTCGGTGCGCGCTGGGGCAGCACCCATCTCGGTGTTGACATCGCGAACGCGATCGGAACTCCTGTGGTGTCAGTCACCGCCGGTGAAGTTCTCGAAGCAGGCCCGGCGAACGGTTTTGGACTCTGGATCAGAGTCCGCCAGGACGACGGCACCATCGGCATATACGGGCATATCAATGAGGCTCTGGTCACTGCTGGTCAGCGCGTCGACGTCGGTCAGCAGATAGCGACGATGGGAAACCGCGGCATCTCAACAGGATCGCACCTGCACTACGAAGTGCGGCAAGACGATGGCACCAACCTTGACCCGGTGCAATGGCTCCTGGGCCGCGGCGTCTCCGTCCAGTGAGTCGTCACTGGACGCAGCCCCGTGCAGTGACGACAATACTGTCATGAAGTCGTTGGGAACCCTCGAAGCTGACGTGATGGAGGTCCTGTGGAGCGCCACGCCGGAACCGCAATCGGTTCATGACATTCTCGCGGCGTTATCAGGCCGCGCGCACGCATACACCACAATCTTGACCGTGGTCACCAATCTGCACTCGAAAGGCTTCCTCGAGCGCACCAAAGTCAGTCGCGCATATTATTACTCGCCTGTCCAAACCCGCCAGGAGGCGACTTCGCAGGCCCTGCGCGACATCCTTGCAAGTAGCGAAGACCCCGCTGCCGTGCTGATGCATTTTGCGCAAACCGTCACTCCCGAAGAGCAAGAAGCGTTGCGAAAAAGCCTGCGCAAGCGGTCCAAACGTCCTCGCTAGAGCGTCGACCGGTCGGATACAACTACATTCGCTGCCTGGCCGGACGTCCCGCAGGGTGAACGTGCCCGCTCGTCTATCGGCGAACGAGATACTCGCACACCTCGTGTGCCCTCAAAGTGCACTGTTCTCACAGGATTGATGCGTCACGCTCGGCGAGCCACGGCGCCGGGTCCACATTCTGCCCTGAGGGGTCTTGCACTTCGAAGTGCAGGTGGGGTCCGGTGGATTGACCGCGGTTTCCGACGGTGGCGATCTCCTGGCCTGCGGCCACTGTTTGTCCTACGGTGACGGTGTTTTCGTTGTTGTGACCGTAGGTGGTGATGGTTCCGTCGTTGTGTTGGATGCGTACCCACAGTCCGAATCCTTGTGCAGGGCCGGAGCTGATGACCACCCCGTCGGCGACGGCGACGATGGGTGTTCCTGTCGAGTTGGCGATGTCGATGCCTTGGTGATTGCGGCCGTCACCGAAGGGTGAGGTGATGGTGCCCGAGGTCGGCGCCACATACTGACGACCGGTAATCGGGAGTTCGGCAGGGGGGTCAGCTGGCGCTGTCTGGCTGGGGGCGACCGGAGGCAGTGGCGGCGTGGGCGACGACGGCGCGAGCGGCAGCGCAGGTGCCGGCGCGTCGGTGGCACCGGGCACGGGGGGTGTAGGCACAGCAGATGTCGTGGGCTCGGTGACCGTGGTGGTGGTCGTCCCTGGCGGCGTCGGTTCGGGGGCCACGGGCTCGGGGGTGCTGAGCTCACCTGGGTGCTTCGGCGTCGGCGGAGGTGTGAAAGAGGACGCCAACGTATGGACGATGCTCGGGCTGTGCGGGGTACCTGCCGCAGTGAGAGTGGCCACGATGTCACCAAAGTGCAATGCCCTCATCGCTTCGGTGGTCTCGCTGGGATCAAGAGCGGCCAGCGGGGTCAGGCACTGCGCCAGGACCTGGGCGTTTGCATTGGTGGTACCGAGTGTGGCGACAGACCAGCGGGCGACGCACGTACCCACCTCACGGCCCACCCCAGCCAGGGCGGCGACGCCGTTGTCGGTGACCATGGCCTGGGCGTTGGACACCGCCAATTGCAGCAACTCGGTACGCACGTGGCTACTGTCAACAACCGGCTGCTCCCCTGAAGCCACCTCGGCGACCTCCTCGGACACGAGCTGGTGAGCGTTCATCAACGACAGCTCAGGCGCAAGCGCCGGCCGCGGACCAGGCTGGGGGTGAAGGAGAACCAACGCCCCGGCAGCAGCGATCACGCAGCCCGTGGAGGTCGCAGCCGACCACCGGCGAAAAGTTCGAGGCCTCTGGGGACCACACACATCAAAGCGCACGGCAACGCTCCTTTCGGAGGTGTCGGGAAGAGGCGGACCGCACGAGTGAGCAGGGTCCGGCACCGGGCGTGACCCCACTATTGCACTCCTTTCCCATATGCACCATAGGAAACATCAGCCTCGTGCGAATCACAGAGATGTGATTAGAGGCGGCGAAGCGGTGCATGAGATCAATTGCAGGCGCCCATTTTTGGGTTCGCGAACGATTTGTCGGGCGAACGTCACTGATGATCGGGTTGCTCGCACGAAACGTGCGCAGTGGCTGACGCAGATGCTGGGCAGCTGACGCGGGTGTCTGCCTTTGCGGCGACGGTCCACTACGATGGGTGTTAATACCTCCCAGGGGTAATTCTCACGGGAAGCGAGCGCAGACACGAACGGAGGTGCGCGTATGTCTGGGTCTGTTGGCCGGGCTGTGGGCACCGGCGTCGCTCTGCGCGGTAGGGCGAACCGGCGTGGGTGGCTGTGCGCGGCGGTGATGGTGGGCGCCGCCTTCACTGTGGTTATGGGTGTGTTGCTGATGCATTCGGTACCGATGGTGCATCCGCCCAGTGGGCACGGTGCAGCTGGCGGTCCGACCGTCTCGGCCGCGGTGCACCCTGGGGGCAGCGACGCCCACGCCGATGTCGCCGAGCTGACCGCCGCGGTGGCGGCCGGCCCGAGGGTTGTGCTCGAGATGGGTTGCGGTGAGGGTTGTGCTCCGCATGTCGGGATGGCGATGTGTATGGCCGTGGTTAGTGTTGTGGCCGCGTTGGTGATGGTGCGCCGACTACTGCCCTTTCAGCCCGCTGCTGATGGTGCCGGCAGTCATGCGTTGTCGATGGGCCGACATTCCTCACGTGCACCGCCGTGGGCGACACCCTCGTTGGAGAAATTGTCGGTGTTGCGGATCTGACAGACGACGTGCCCACGGCACTGTCGTTTGACGTGGCGCGCGCCGAGGTGACGCGTCGCGATTTCGATTCCGTCCTACCACTTTTCTTCAAGGAGACAGCTATGTTTTCAACCCGTTCCACCCGACTCAAAGTTGTTGCATCCGCCGCCGGCGTCGCCGCGGCCGTGGCGCTAGCCGGCTGCAGCGACGATGGCGGCCACGATATGGATTCGATGGGCGGCGACTCGATGTCGTCGACGGCATCGGCCAGTGCCGCCCCGTCGCCGTCGGCCGAGGCCGCCACACAGTTCAACGATGCCGATGTGATGTTCGCGCAGATGATGTATCCCCATCACGCTCAGGCTGTGGAGATGGCCGACCTGGTGCAAGGGCGCACCACCAACCCGCAGATCGTCGAGTTGGCCGCGGCGATCAAGGCCGCTCAGGGCCCGGAGATGACGCAACTGCAGCAGTGGCTGGCGCAGTGGGGCAAACCCGCCCCGACCACCGGCGCCGACATGGGCGGTATGGACCACGGCGGCAGCGGCGGTATGAGCGGCATGATGTCTGAGCAGGACATGACCGATCTTGCGGCCAAGAACGGCGCCGAGTTCGATCAGGCGTGGTTGACGATGATGATCGAACACCACACCGGCGCGATCGAGATGGCCAACACCGAGATCGCCGACGGTTCCAATGAGCAGGCCAAGCAGATGGCCCGCACGATCGTGCAAACCCAGCAGTCCGAGATCGACACCATGAAAGCGCTGCAAACGCAGTAACCCCGGTGGCCGGCCCCCGGCCCTGGTACCGCCGGTGCCAGGGCCGAGGTGCCGGTGTTCATCGTTTTCCTTCGTAGCTTCGACGGCGCGCCCGGGCTGGTCCTTGACGGCGCGGCGCCGCCGACCCGGCTACCCACCTTTCGATCTCGGAGTTTTGATGCGAACCCCTCCCCGTTGGGGGCTGGTGGTGGTGGCGCTGTGTGTGGCAACACTGACCGCCTGCACCTCGTCCCCGTCCACACCGTCCTCGAACACATCTGCAGGCGCCTCGGCTGGCCCGCCGGCGGCCAACCCCCTACAACTGACCATCACTCCCGGCGATGGCGACACTACTGTCACGCCCACTGACCGGGTGGAGGTGCAAACCTCTGCGGGCACACTGGAATCGGTGGTACTGACCAACGAGACCGGAACCCGGATCGACGGTTTCTACACCCCCGATCGAGTGGACTGGAAACCGGCGGTCCCGCTGGGATACGGCCGCAGCTACACCCTGACTGCGGTCGCTGTCCACGAGGACGAGCGCACCGAACGCACGGTGTCGTTCTCCACCCTCACTCCCGGCACTCAGACCAAACCGACCTTTGTCAGCACCGGCGGAAACCCACTGACCGACGGCGCCACCTACGGGGTGGGGATGGTGGTGGTAGCCCAGTTCGACGAGCCGATCGGCGACCGCGCCGCGGCCGAGCGGTCGCTGGCGGTGCGTACCGATCCCCCGGTCACCGGGTCCTGGCATTGGGTGGACGCTCAGAACGTGCACTGGCGTCCCCGCGAGTACTACACCCCCGGCACCACGGTGTCGGTGAGCGCCAACATCTACGGAGTTCGGTTGGGCGAGAACTTATTCGGTCAAGAGGACGTGAGTACCTCGTTCACCATCGGTGATGCCCATGTCTCGATCGCCGATGACACCACCAAACAAGTATCGGTGTTCAGCAACGGTGAGTTGGTGCGCACCATGCCCACTTCGATGGGCCGCGGCGGCACCGAAACGGTCAACGGCCGCACCATCCATTTCTGGACTCAATCGGGCACCTACACCGTCCTGGACAAGGCCAACCCGGTCATCATGGACTCCTCCACCTACGGGCTACCGGTGAACTCTCGCCTGGGTTATCGCCAGTCGATCAACTACGCCACCCGCATCAGCAACGACGGTATTTATCTGCACGAACTGACCGACACCATCGCCCAGCAAGGCAACACCAACATGTCCGCCGGGTGCTTGAACCTCAACCCCGACAACGCTCGCTGGTTCTACGACTTCTCGGTCCCCGGAGACATCGTGGAAGTCCGCAACACCGGCGGTCCACCCCTGGAGCTCTGGCAAAACGGGGATTGGAGTGTGCCCTGGGAACAGTGGCTCGCCGGCAGCGCACTGCAATGAGGGGACATCGCACGGTGGCCGCCGCGTTCGTCATCAGTGTGGTGATGCTGGTGCTGTCGGGGTGCACCTCGGCTGATCCTGCTCCCGAGCGGGGCCAGCCCAGCGCTGAGGTCACCGCGCCCATCTCCCTCTCACCCGAGGTGGCCCACCTGCATGGGCTGCAGGTGTCCGCCGACCGAACGTTGTTGGCCGGAACCCACCACGGACTGGTCGCGATCGATCCCGCCGGCGCCACCACCGTGGTGGGCACTTCCGACGATGACCTGATGGGCCTGACCGGAATACCCGGCAGCGATATGGTCTTCGCCTCAGGCCATCCCGGTAGGTCCAGCTCGGCACCCAACCCGCTGGGACTGCTGGCTAGTACCGACGGGGGCAGCAGCTGGGAAGACCGCTCCCTGTCTGGAGAGGTTGACTTTCACGTGCTGGCCGCCGCGGACGGACTACTGATCGGCTCCGGTGGCGGGCCCACACTGCAGGTCTCCCATGATGCCGGCGAAACATGGACCCCTGGCGCAGAACTCGTACCACGCACACTGGCGATCACCGCCGACGGTATCTGGGCGGCCACCGAGGAAGGCGCCGTGTGGCACAGCACCGACGACGCGCGCTCGTTCGCCGAAATCTCTGCACCCACCATCGGACTACTGGCCGGCAGCGGCAGCACCCTATGGGCGGTCGATGTCGACGGCTACGCCTGGCAGCAACTCGAAGGCCGAGCATGGCTCCAACACTCCTGGATCGGAGCTCCCGACGCGATCACCGTCGCACCCGACGGCACCGCCTACGCCGCCACCAACGCCGAACTGTGGACCCTCACACCTCGCCCTTGAATACCCTAGGGGGGTATGGTAGACCGTAGGTGGGCCTTGATGAGGTCTCCGTGCCTCACCACCTGCACGGCACGGCAGTTACAAGAGCAAGGGGTTGTCATGAGTACGTCCACTGTCACCGTCACCGGAATGACTTGCGGCCATTGCGCGTCCTCGGTCCGCGAGGAGGTCGGCGCTCTGCCCGGGGTGTCCGATGTCGAGGTCGATCTGGGTACCGGCGCGGTCACTATCACCAGCACCGACACGATCGAGCCAGCTGCGGTCAAGGCGGCCGTGGCCGAGGCGGGGTACCAGGTCGCCGAGTGAGACAGCGGTACCCGGCGCCGTGGGGGTTTCTGCGTCGCCGGGTATCTGCTCCCGCTCATCGGTTTCGTGAACAAGGAGAATGATGATGAACGCCGCGACCCGGTTAGCTCTTTATGGCGCAGCTCTGGTGGCAGTCTTTGGGGCCGCCTTCCTCGCGGCTGCTGCAGTGGTGCCTGATCGCATCGCCCGCGACTGGAGCACTTCAACTGAGCACACCGCCCATACCCCCACCATGGTCACCGATGCTGCTTCTGACCCCGAGGCCGCCCCGGTTCGCGGGGTGACAATGGCCGCCCAGGGCTACGCCCTGACCGCTCTGGCCGCACCCACCCGTGTCGGCGAAAGCGGTAAGCTGGCGTTCACCATTATCGGCCCCGATGGGCGTCCGGTCACCGCGCTGGAGACCTCCCACGACAAACAGCTGCACGCCATCGTCGTTGCTACCGACGGCTCCAACTATCGCCACGTCCATCCCACGATGGACCCCACCGGACGGTGGTCGTTGCCCTGGCAGTGGCCCACCGCCGGTAGCTACCGGATCTTCGCTGACTTCGTGCCCGCCGCCACCGGGGCTGACCTCACGTTGACCAGCTCGGTGACCGTGGCCGGCGAGGTCGCCGCGCCGGTGCCGCGATCGGTGAGCACTCTCGATGAGGTGGCCGACTATCAGGTCGCTCTCATCGGGGACCTCACCACCGCCGGCGCATCGACGCTCACGGTCCGGGTCAGCCGCGGCGGCCAGCCCGTGAGCACCCTGGAGCCCTACCTCGGCGCCTACGGACACCTGGTGGCTCTTCGCGAAGGTGATTTGGCCTACCTGCATGTGCACCCTGAAGGGGCGGCCCCCACCGGCCCTGACCAACTCTCCGGGCCCGACGTGCAGTTCGCGACGAGCGCACCCACCCCGGGCCGGTATCTGCTGTACTTCGATTTCCAGGTCGACGGGCAGGTGCATACCGCCGAGTTCGTCCTCGACGCCGCCGGTCCGGCGGACTCCACCCCCGCAGCACCTACGACCACTGCACCCGCGGCGCCGGCACCCAGCGACGCCCACGGCGGGCACTGACCACCGCGCACAACCACGTTCAAAAGGAACACCATGGCTACTGCACCTGCACCCCAGACGACTTCTGCTGCACTCGAACTCGAGATCGGTGGCATGACCTGCGCGTCGTGCGCCAACCGGATCGAACGTAAACTGAACAAACTGCCCGGTGTGACTGCGACGGTGAACTACGCCACCGAAAAGGCCAAAGTTACGACCACCTCCGGCGATCTCGATCCCTCGACACTCATCGCCACCGTCGAGCAGGCCGGGTACACCGCTGCCCTGCCCTCCACCGCCGCCGACGACGACGGCGGCGAGCACACGCGCCCCGACAGCGAGCTCGCCGCCCTACGTCAGCGGCTGTGGGTCTCGGTCGTGCTGACGGTGCCGGTCATTGCGCTGGCGATGGTTCCGGCGTGGCAGTTCACCTACTGGCAGTGGGCCTCACTGACTCTGGCCGCACCAGTGATCGTGTGGGGGGCCTGGCCATTTCACACCGCTGCGTGGACGAACCTGCGGCACGGGACAGCCACCATGGACACGTTGGTGTCGGTCGGCACCCTCGCAGCCCTGGCGTGGTCGATCTACGCGTTGTTCTGGGGCACCGCCGGGCGGGCGGGGATGACCCACGGTTTCGAGCTGACCGTCTCCCCCACTGACGGTGCCGGCAACATCTATCTGGAAGTAGCAGCCGGGGTCACCATGTTCGTCCTGGCGGGCCGGTACTTCGAAAAGCGCTCCAAACGCCAGGCCGGGGCAGCGCTGCGCGCCCTGCTTGAACTCGGAGCCAAAGACGTCGCTGTCCTGCGCGGCGGCACCGAAACCCGCATCCCCGTCACGCAGTTGCGGGTGGGCGATGAGTTCGTGGTGCGGCCCGGGGAGAAAATCGCCACCGACGGAGTGATCACCGCTGGGAACTCCGCGGTCGATGCGAGCATGCTGACCGGAGAATCGCTGCCGGTGGAAGTGGGCGAAGGCGATGCGGTCACCGGCGCCACCGTCAACGCCGGCGGCCGGCTGATCGTGCGGGCCACCCGTGTGGGCGCCGACACCCAGCTGGCGCGAATGGCCCAGCTCGTTGAAGACGCCCAATCCGGCAAAGCACAGGTCCAGCGGCTCGCTGATCGCATTTCCGGGATCTTCGTCCCCATCGTCATCGCGATCGCGGCCATGGTGCTCGGCGGATGGATCGGCGCTGGGTTCCCGCTCAGTGCCGCGTTCACTGCCGCCGTCGCAGTGCTGATCATCGCCTGCCCCTGCGCACTGGGCCTGGCTACTCCCACCGCACTGTTGGTGGGCACCGGCCGCGGAGCCCAATTGGGGATCTTGATCAAAGGCCCCGAAGTGCTCGAATCGACCCGCGCTGTGGACACCATTGTCCTGGACAAGACCGGCACCGTGACCACCGGAGCAATGACCCTGCACGATGTCATCACCGCCGACGGTGTCGCCACCGACGACGTGCTGCGACTGGCCGGCGCCCTCGAGCACGCCTCTGAGCACCCGATCGCGCGGGCAATCGCGGCCGCCGCAGCCGAGCAGACCGGGCCGCTACCCGCGGTCGAGTCGTTCACCAGCGTGAACGGCAAAGGTGTGCACGGTGTCATCGACGGCCGCGCCGTCCTGGTGGGACGAGAGAGCCTGCTCGCCGACTGGTCTTTGCGCCTCGAAGGCGCCCTGGCCATAGCCAAGACCGCGGCCGAACAGACCGGTAAAACCGCGGTCGCCGTCGCCTGGGACGGCCGCGTCCGCGCGGTGTTGGTAGTCGCCGACACGATCAAATCCACCAGCGCCCAGGCCATCGCCCAGTTCACCGCCCTGGGCCTGACCCCGATCCTGCTCACCGGGGACAACCAGGCCGCCGCCGACCACGTGGCCGCCCAGGTCGGGATCACCGAGGTCATCGCCGAAGTCCTGCCCCAGGACAAACTCACCGTCATCGCCGACCTGCAACAGCGGGGCAAAACAGTGGCCATGGTCGGCGACGGTGTCAACGACGCCGCCGCTCTCGCCCAGGCCGATCTGGGCCTGGCCATGGGCACCGGCACCGACGTGGCCATCGAAGCCGCCGACATCACCCTGGTACGCGGAGATTTACGTTCGGCCGCCGACGCCATCCGGTTGGCCCGCAAAACTCTAGGGACCATCAAAATGAACCTGTTCTGGGCATTCGCCTACAACATCGCCGCGATCCCCCTGGCCGCACTCGGACTGCTCAACCCCATGCTCGCCGGCGCCGCGATGGCCTTCTCCAGCGTGTTCGTCGTCAGCAACAGCCTGCGCCTGCGCGGGTTCACCTCCCACGCCACCGCCGCCCCAGCGCTCACCCCCGACGCACCCGCCCGGTCGCTGCAGCACGCCTGAACACCCACGCCCACTCACCCTCACATCACCTCGACTAATACCCCCTGGGGGTATAGGATGGTTGTCATGAACGCGTCTTCTCACCACCACCAGGGACAGTCGGCCGGCCATGCCGGGAGCACCGAAGCTGCGGGGATGCACGGCCATACCGCCCACGAGCACCCCGGCCCTGACGGTGCGATGGGCCATCAGGGCCACACCGGTGAACACAGCGGCCATCAGGGCCACGCCGGGCACGGTGACCATGTAGGTCAGTTCCGGCGCCTGTTCTGGATCATGCTGCTACTGGCCATCCCCGTGGTCGGGTTCTCCAGTATGTTCGCCATGGTCGTGGGCTACGACGTGCCCGATTCTGGAGCGGTGTCGTGGATCTCGCCGATCCTGGGCACAGTGATGTTCGCCTGGGGAGGGCGCCCGTTCCTGACCGGAGCCCTGAGCGAGGTGCGCGCGCGAGCGCCGGGCATGATGCTGCTCATCGCACTGGCGATCACGGTGGCGTTCGTGGCGTCGTGGGGCGCATCCCTGGACCTGCTCGACCACCAGCTCGACTTCTGGTGGGAACTGGCCCTGCTGATCGTGATCATGCTGTTGGGGCACTGGATCGAGATGCGGTCGCTGGCCCAAACCACCTCCGCCCTGGACTCCTTGGCTGCACTGCTGCCCGATGAGGCCGAACGCGTCGACGGCGACACCACGGTCACCGTCTCCCCCTCGCAGCTGCAGGTCGGTGATGTGGTCATCGTGCGCCCCGGAGCCAGCGTCCCGGCGGACGGAAAAATCGTCGACGGCAGCGCCGACATGGACGAGTCGATGGTGACCGGCGAATCGAAAACAGTGCGCCGCGGCATCGATGACGCCGTGGTCGCCGGCACCGTCGCCACCGACTCCGGCCTGCGGGTGCAGGTCACCGCCACCGGCGACGACACCGCCCTGGCCGGTATCGGGCGGCTGGTCTCCGACGCCCAGAACTCGACGTCGCGGGCCCAGCGGCTCGCCGACACCGCCGCCGCCTGGCTGTTCTGGTTCGCACTCGGTGCTGCGGTCCTGACTGCCATCGCCTGGACCGCACTGGGCTACCCCGACGACGCGGTCGTGCGCACCATCACCGTCCTGGTCATCGCCTGCCCCCACGCTCTGGGCTTGGCCATCCCGCTGGTGGTGGCCATCGCCACCGAACGCGCCGCCCGCGGCGGGGTATTGATCAAAGACCGCCTCGCGCTCGAAAGCATGCGCACCGTGGACACCGTGCTCTTCGACAAGACCGGCACCCTCACCAAAGGCGAACCCACCGTCACCGCCGTACACGCCGCCGCCGGCCACACCGACGACGAAGTGCTGGCCTGGGCCGCAGCGGCCGAAGCCGACAGCGAACACCCTTTGGGTAAAGCGATCGCGCACGCCGCCCACACCCGGGCTCTACCCCTGAGCACCGCACGTGAGTTCAGTTCGTCACCGGCAGTGGGTGTATCAGCACTCGTCGACGGACGCCGCATCCAAGTCGGTGGTCCACGACTGCTGGAGCAGTACCACCATGCTGAACTCGACATCGCCGACACCTGGCGGACCGACGGCGCCATCATCTTGCACGTACTGGCCGACGGACACCTGATCGGAGCCCTCAAGCTGGCCGATGAGGTACGCAGCGAATCGCGTGAGGCCGTCACCGCGCTGCACAAGCTCGGCGTCCAGGTCGTCATGATCACCGGTGACGCGCACGCCGTGGCCCACTCAGTGGCCACCGAACTCGGCATTGACCGCGTATTCGCCGGCGTCCGCCCCGAAGACAAGGCCTCCAAAGTCAAAGCGCTCCAAAGCGAAGGCCGGAAAACAGCCATGGTCGGCGACGGCGTCAACGACGCCCCCGCGCTCGCCCAAGCCGACGTCGGCATCGCCATCGGCGCCGGCACCGATGTCGCCATCGCCTCCGCCGGGGTCATCTTGGCCAGCGACGACCCCCGATCGGTGCTCTCGGTGATCGAGCTGTCTCGGGCAAGCTACCGCAAGATGCAGCAAAACCTGTGGTGGGCCGCCGGCTACAACCTCATCTCCGTTCCCCTGGCAGCCGGAGTGCTCGCAGGAATCGGGTTCGTCTTGCCCATGTCCGTCGGCGCCATCCTGATGTCTGCATCGACCGTGGTCGTCGCCCTCAACGCCCAACTGCTACGGCGACTGGACCTGCGGCCCGGCGCTAGCGCCACCGCCGCATCGCGCAGGTAGCGACTTACACTGCACAGGCCCGACAACGAAGGACACCCATGGCTACCAGCACACCCACCCACGACGGCGATCACACAGCCTCGCACGGATACATCGACGACAAGAAAAAGTACCTCGCCCGCCTCAAACGCATCGAAGGCCAAGCCCGCGGTCTGCACCGCATGGTCGACGAAGAGCAGTACTGCATCGACATCCTCACTCAAATCTCCGCGCTCACCAAAGCGCTCGAGAGCGTGGCGATCGGCCTGCTCGACGACCACCTCAAACACTGCGTCGTCGATGCCGCCAAAACCGGCGGTGCAGAAGCTGAAGTAAAGCTCAAAGAAGCCACCGACGCCATCGCCCGGCTAGTCCGCTCGTAAAGACGATCACCCCCCGGGGCCCTCAACAAGAACCCGATCTACTACCAAAGGCCCGCCCACCCGACATGGCACACACCACCCGCCTGCCCCACTGGTTTTCCATCCTCGTCATCGCCTCCGGGGCGACCATCGCGTTCGTGCTGGGCCTGGTCTTCTCCGCCCCATATGCCACCGACGTCGCCCACACCCGCCAGCCGCATCCACCCACCATCACCGACCCCGGCTGGCCTCACCTTCACAACTGGGCATGGGCAGCGGCCATAGGCATCGCCGTGCTCATCCCCTTATCCTTCGGCATCCGCCGCATCGGCCGCCACTAGTTCGGGCGGGCGCCACTTTCGACACCTGCTGGCAGCACGCGCAAGCACCACCAAAGATGCGTACCCACCGGCACGTACTGCCAAAGAACCTGTCGCCGAAACCGCGAAGACGCGGCGTCAATGCCGGGCACACTCCACGCCTGCGTGCTGACCAACTCACCCGCGATCTCCCTCACGCTCGCGCGTGATTAGCTGACATGCACCTTCCGTTGACGTGACTATTCAATATCGGCGTAAGCGATTGTCAAACACCATGTTTCGTCACCTTTGACCGAATGCAGCGCGAATGCCACCCGCCGCTATCTGCCCACAGCGGGCAAGGGCTGGCGCCCGGCCCCCGCCGGGGTCAGTGTGCTGGCTCAGCGTTGTTCTGCCGGCGAATGAACTCGGCCATGCCGGGAACGGTAAAAGGCTACGACCCCGCGTTCGGGTGCCCAGATCAAGCCTTTCTTGATACAGGCGTCACGGTGCGGTGCCACCGATTGCATGGAACTGCCCAGCGCTGTGGCGATCGCGGAGGATCGAGGCTGCTCAGTGCCGCTGACAGCCATGGCGTGTAGGTATCGCCGTTCGGCCTCGGTGGCGCGGAGCCATCGTGAGCTGTAAAAGCCGGCGTCGAGGGAGGCGTGTCCGGTGCTCACCGCATCTTCGGCTTCAATCACGCTGAACGGTGATCCCGTTGCCACGCGCCATAATTCGTAGCCAAACACTTGCAGGAAGTATGGATAGCCGGCACTGGCAGTGACCACATAGTCAGCGGCCTCGTCGGTGACGGCTTGCCCCAGCCGAGAGATTGGCGCGACGATCGCCGCCCGCGCCTCGTCGTTGGAGACCGGTCCGATGGTGCGGTAGTCGAATTGCCGTTCCGCGTAGGACCGTGCATCAGCTAAGACTTGCGGGAGGTTCGGCAGGCCCGCCCCGACCAAGAAAAACGGCCATCCCCGTTGGGCGGCACGGTGTTGGGTTGCGAGCAGGACCTGGAGCAGCGGCGCCTCGAGCTCCTGCATTTCGTCGACGAACACCCCGAACGCATTGCCTTCTGTGCGCAGTTCATCGCACAGCTCTTCCACGAGATCTTCGAACTCAACCCCTAACGATGCCTGCTGCGGCGGAGCCGCTTTGGACACGCTGACCCCCGTGCCGAACGCAGTCGCCGACACCGAAAACTCCTCGGTCATCGACCGGAGCCGGTCCACAATCGACCGGGCGAACTTTCGGCGCCGAAGCGCCCGGGTGACGTCCTTGGAGATTCGCCGGCGCAGGGCTTCGGCGCCTTCCTGACTTGTCTGCGCTTCGACCTCGACCACGACCCAATCATTACGGCGGGCTTGGTCAGCCATGGTCGCCAACAACGTCGTCTTCCCGACGCCACGCAGCCCTTGCAGCATCAACCCACGGTCATAACGGCGTTGCTTGACCCGTGCGACGAGCAGATCGAAACGCTCCAGTTCCCGAGTACGACCCACCAGCTCAGGCGGACGAGTACCCGAACCGGGCGTGAACGGATTAAGACCAGATTCCACCAGCAGACACTAGCAAAGTATCAGTCCGTATAAGGCTTAGCCTTATACACACTGATACAGCCCTACAGACCGGTTCGGCTAGGCGACAGCCGACAAATCGGCTCCTTCGGATGCGGCGGATCACGCCGGACAGACCGTCGTGTCACGCGAAAACCGCTGTGTGAGATTGCTTAGGCCTTGGCGCGGAGCACATCAGCCAGTTGGTCAACGGTCGGCAGCCCGGCTGCACCGGCCTTAGTCCGGTAGAGACGGCACGCAAGTTGATCAACCTGAGGGGCACCGTCGAAGGCATCAGTGCCATCGATGAGTATCGTCGGCGAACCAGCAAACGGCGACGCTGCCGCCTCGGCATCGGACCCAATCCGCCACAACCCGATGTCAAGATCTGTTCTTCCGATCGTGGCTGCCGCCGCGCGGACACGATCGGCCGCCGCTACCCAGTTCGGGCATCCATCAAAGTAGAGAATCTCGACCCGCATATTAACCATTGTGCCCTGATCGACGACACGACTGCTTAGACCCCTCAGGCCCCATCAACTACTGGCGAGAAAAACGTCAGCAAATTCCCAGCCAGATCAACCACCGCAAACTCTCGGGTGCCCCACTCAGTGTCCGTGGGCCCCGCCCCAGCATCACCCGGATGTAGAACCTGAGCTGCCGCCATCTCGCGATAGAGCTCGTCCAACCCATCGGTCTCTATCCGGCAACTCGCCGTTCCCGCGAGGAAGCTTTCAGCGCCACTGCAGATCGGCATCGAGACAAAGTCAGAACGCGCCCGCCAATCGTCGTCGAACGCCGCCCACAAATGCACCTCTGCACCCTCGCGCACCAGCTTCGCGAACCCATCATCTGACGCAACAACCGTGAAACCTAGACGTTCGCAATAAAAGTCGACACCGGCCACGATGCGCTCGACTGGCAGCGCCGGCACCGCCCTCAACAAACTCATCACCCAATCTAACGTCTGACCGCGTAATCCACGAGACCCGGCACAGCCGAAAGTACGTAGATCGAGACGACGTCGCCGGCGCAGAAGGCGACCACGGTCCTGTGGCTCATCACCCCTGGCCTTGGCACTTGGTACTACCTGACGGCCTCGAACTCGCCGTCGCAGTCGTGGTCGCCCCAAACCCTCATCGACGTCGCCGGGATGGTTAATCTACGTCCGCGTCATCCCCCGACTGATACCGAGGTCCGAGCCCGTTCCGACCTGATCCTGCGCCGAGACACGCAGGGACGCCCGAGGGTTCCCCTGGGCAGCGATCAGATTCCCGACGTTCAGCAGCTGTTCATTTGACCGCTGATTCGGCAGCGGTCAATATAGACATATGTCGAAACAACACGCGGAGCCTGACGCTCCGTGCTGCTCGCCTTTGGTGCGTGAGCCGCTGACCGAGGACTGGGCCGGCGATCTGGCCCGCATGTTCAAAGCTCTCGGCGACCCGGTGCGTCTGCGGTTGCTGAGCTTGGTGGCCAGCCACGAAGGCGGCGAGGCCTGCGTCTGCGACATCTCCGAGTCCTTCGACCTGTCTCAGCCCACGATCTCCCATCACCTCAAAGTGCTGCGGTCGGCGGGCCTGCTGGACTGCGAGCGCCGCGGGACGTGGGTCTACTACTGGGTGATTCCCGCTGCCCTGCAACAACTCTCCGCTGTGCTCGGTGAACCCGCCATCGCTTTGCAGGCCCCTTCGGACGAGGTGTCGGCATGAGCACCACCACCGACCAGCCGGCCGTTGTCGGCAAACTCTCCACCCTCGACCGGTTCTTGCCGGTGTGGATCGGTGTGGCCATGGTCGCCGGCCTGCTGCTGGGCCGGACGATTCCGGGCCTGGACGACGTGGTGAGCGCGGTCGAGATCGACGGTATCTCGCTGCCGATCGCGATCGGGTTGTTGATCATGATGTACCCGGTCCTGGCGAAGGTTCGCTACGACCGCCTCGACACTGTCACCGGTGACCGCAAACTACTGCTCGGGTCGCTGGCACTGAATTGGGTTCTCGGGCCGGCGCTGATGTTCGCGCTGGCCTGGCTCCTGTTGCCCGACCTACCGGAGTATCGGACCGGGCTGATCATTGTCGGCCTGGCCCGGTGCATCGCGATGGTGATCATCTGGAACGACCTGGCCTGTGGTGATCGTGAAGCGGCAGCAGTGCTGGTGGCGATCAACTCGGTGTTCCAGGTCGTCATGTTCGCCGTGCTGGGCTGGTTCTACCTCTCGGTCCTGCCGGGCTGGCTCGGCTTGGAACAGACCACCATCGACGCTTCCCCGTGGCAGATCGCCAAGTCGGTGCTGATATTCCTGGGTATCCCGCTGTTGGCCGGGTTCTTGACCCGCCGTTACGGCGAAAAGGCCAAGGGCCGCACCTGGTATGAGGAGAAGTTCCTGCCTCGGATCGGCCCGTGGGCGCTGTATGGGTTGCTGTTCACCATCGTCATCCTGTTCGCACTGCAAGGCGATCAGATCACTTCCAAACCCTGGGACGTGGTGCGGATTGCGTTGCCGCTGCTGGTGTACTTCGCGGTCATGTGGGGCGGCGGTTACGCCCTCGGGGCGGTGATGGGGCTGGGGTACGAGCGCACCACCACCCTCGCGTTCACCGCGGCGGGCAACAACTTCGAACTCGCCATTGCGGTGGCGATCGCGACCTATGGCGTCACCTCCGGGCAAGCTCTGGCCGGCGTCGTGGGGCCTTTGATCGAGGTCCCGGTCCTGGTCGGGTTGGTGTACGTCTCTCTCGCTCTGCGTAAGCGCTTTACCCCCGCACCATCTGCCATCTCGTCTGTGACCAAGGAGTCTTAGATGTCCGAGCACCGCGTCCAACCCGAACTGCTGATGCCCCAGGCGTTGCTGTCCCGCACCGCCGAGGCCCTGGCTGAGAAGTACGAAGGTGTGTTCTCCCCGCAGACGGTGGAACGCTACGTGTTCGAGTCCTACACCGCGCTGCGCCGCACCGCGACGATCTACAACCACCTCCCGGCCTTGGCGGGTCGGTTCGCTGCCGATCGCCTGTCGGCGTTGGCTCAATCCACCGGCGCCGCACCCAAGGACGTGCCGGAGGTGCTGTTCATCTGCGTGCACAACGCTGGCCGGTCGCAGATGGCCGCAGCCCTGCTCGATCACTACGGCAAGGGTGCTGTTCATGTGCGGTCGGCGGGATCGGCACCGGTGGGCGCCATCAGCCCGGTCGTGGTCGAAGCGATGGCGGAGATCGGTCTAGATCTGGAGGCGCAGTACCCCAAACCGCTGACCGACGACGTCGTCGCCGCGGCCGATGTGGTCGTGTCCATGGGATGCGGCGACGCGTGCGCGATCTATCCGGGCAAGCGCTATCTGGACTGGACCCTCGACGATCCCCACGGACAGTCTCTCGAGGTGGTCCGCGCCATCCGCGATGACCTCGACGTCCGGGTCCAGGAGTTGTTGCGCCAGTTGACTGCTGTTCCCGCCTAAACCTGTTCCCACTCCTCTGTTCTCTCCCCTGACGAAAGGATCTCGACCTATGACCACCACTCCCAGCGTGCTGTTCGTGTGCGTGCACAACGCCGGCCGCTCGCAGATGGCTGCCGGATTCTTGTCCCATCTGGCCGGCGATGCGATCGAGGTCCGCTCCGCTGGTAGCGCTCCGGCCGACAGCATCAACCCCGCAGCGGTGGAGGCGATGGCCGAAGAGGGCATCGACATCACCGCCCAGACCCCGAAGATCCTCACCACCGACGCGGTGGCGGCATCCGACGTGGTGATCACCATGGGATGCGGCGACACCTGCCCGATCTTCCCCGGCAAAAGCTACCGGGACTGGGTCCTCGATGACCCTGCCGGCCAAGGCGTGGATGCGGTCCGGCCCATCCGCGATGAGATCAAGACCCGCGTCGAGGCGCTCATCGCCGAGCTCACCTCCACACCCGCCGCCCACTGATCTGCTGACTGTTCGCCCAGGAGAGCCATGACCGACACCGTGCACGACCTGATCATCGTGGGCTCCGGGCCTGCCGGGTACACCGCCGGGATCTACGCGGGCCGCGCCGAGCTGGCACCGCTGCTGTTCGAAGGCTCCCAGTTCGGTGGGGCGCTGATGACCACCACCGAGGTGGAGAACTTCCCCGGCTTCCGCGCCGGGATCATGGGCCCGGAGTTGATGGAGGAGATGCGTGAGCAGGCAACACGTTTCGGCACCGACATCCGCACCGAGGACGTCGACCAGCTGGAGCTGGCCGGGCCGATCAAGACCGTCCATGCCGGCGGAGTTGCCTACCAGGCTCATGCGGTGATCCTGGCGATGGGCGCCGCGGCCCGCTACCTGAACATTCCCGGGGAACAAGAACTTCTCGGTCGTGGGGTCAGTGCGTGCGCGACCTGTGATGGGTTCTTCTTCCGGGACCAGGACATCGTGGTCGTCGGCGGCGGCGATTCGGCGATGGAAGAAGCCACCTTCCTGACCCGCTTTGCCCGCAGCGTCACCCTGGTCCATCGCCGCACCGAGTTCCGGGCGTCGCGGATCATGCTCGAGCGCGCCAGGGCCAACCCCAAGATCCGTTTTCTGACCAACGCCGCACCTGTCCAGGTCCTGGGCGAGAGCAGTGTCACCGGATTGGTTGTTCAAGACACCATCACCGGCGAGCAGACCACTCTGGCCGCGACAGGGATGTTCGTGGCCATCGGGCACGACCCGCGCAGCGCCCTGGTGACCGGGCAGGTCGATCTCGACGACGCCGGCTATGTGCAGGTGCAATCGCCGACCACCGCCACCTCCATTGACGGGGTGTTCGCCGCCGGCGACCTGGTCGATCACACCTACCGGCAGGCGATCACCGCCGCCGGGACCGGGTGCGCCGCAGCGATCGACGCCGAACGCTGGCTCGCCGATCGCGCCGACACCACCACTTCGGTCGCGGCCGGCCACCCCGTCGCCGCCGCCACCGCCTGAACACCTTCAGAAAGGTTGTCACTGATGAGCATTGAGATTTTCGAACCGGCACTGTGTTGTGCCACCGGCGTGTGTGGCGACGATGTGGATCAGGCCCTGATCACCTTCTCCGCCGACATCGACTGGCTCCGTAGCCAGGGCGCCGACATCACTCGATTCAATCTGGCCAGCGAGCCGATGGCCTTCGCCGAGCGTGAACCAGTCACCGCGTTCCTGCAGCTGACCGGGTCGCAAGGCCTGCCACTGGCATTGGTCAACGGAGTGACGGCCATGACCGGCACCTACCCGACGCGACGCCAGCTCGCCACCTGGGCCGGCCTGCCCGCCCCCGAGGCCACTGCACCCGCCGCCGGGGTGCTATCGCTCACCGACACCAGCGGCTGCTGCACCCCGGACGCCGACTCGGGCTCCGAGTCCGGTTGCTGCTGACCGTGTCGCATCTCCAGTTTCTCGACGCCGCGCCCCGGTTTCTGTTCTTCACCGGTAAAGGTGGGGTCGGCAAAACCTCCCTCGCCTGCGCCTGCGCCATCACCCTGGCCGGTGCGGGCACAAGGGTGCTGCTGGTGAGCACCGACCCAGCCTCCAACGTCGGGCAGGTGTTCGGGCTCTCGATCGGCAACACCATCACCGATGTTCCTGCGGTGCCGGGGCTGTCGGCGCTGGAAATTGATCCCGAGCAGGCCGCGGCCGCCTACCGCGAACGCATCATCGCACCGGTCCGAGGCCTGCTCCCCGACGCTGAGCTGGCCACCATCACCGAGCAACTGTCCGGCTCGTGCACCACCGAGATCGCCTCGTTCAACGAGTTCACCACCCTGCTCACCGACGACGATGCCGCCCTGGCCGGATTCGATCATGTGCTCTTCGATACCGCACCGACCGGGCACACCATCCGCCTGCTCCAGTTGCCCGGGTCGTGGACCGAGTTCCTCGACGACGGCAAAGGTGACCCCTCCTGCCTCGGACCGCTGTCCGGGCTGGAGAAGCAACGCTCCATGTACGCCGGTGCTGTTGCGGCGTTGGCCGACGCCGCCCGCACCCGGCTCGTCTTGGTGGCCCGCGCTCAGCGCTCTACCCTCGCCGAAATCGCCCGCACCCACGCCGAACTGGCCGCCATCGGATTGACCACCCAACATGTGGTGATCAACGGCGTCCTGCCACGCCCGGACGTCGATGACCCTGTTGCGCACGCCATCTACGACCGCGAGCAACGGGCCATCGCTGAACTCCCCCGTGAGCTGCAGGCGTTGCCGGTCGACTACATCGACCTCAAACCCACCAACATCGTCGGACTGGGCGCCCTTGCAACCCTGCTGCACCCCACCAGCACCGATCAGCAGCTCGACGAGCCAGCGCCAGCCGCCGACGTCGACGCCGCACCGCTGTCAGCGTTGATCGACGAACTTGAGCCCCGAGGGCACGGGCTCATCATGTGCATGGGCAAAGGTGGGGTCGGCAAGACCACCGTCGCCGCAGCGATCGCGGTGGCTCTGGCCGGCCGCGGCCACCAGGTACATCTGACGACCACCGACCCCGCCGCCCACCTCACCCACACCCTGACCGGACATCTGGACAATCTGACGGTCTCGCGCATCGACCCTGCCGAGGCGACCGAGCAGTACCGCCGGCGGGTGCTGGCCACCAAAGGTGCGCACCTCGACGAACAGGGCCGAGCCACACTGGCCGAAGATTTGCGCTCACCGTGCACTGAGGAAGTGGCTGTGTTCCAGGCCTTT
The DNA here is from genome assembly GCF_003217475.1 of Williamsia limnetica. Taxonomy (GTDB): domain Bacteria; phylum Actinomycetota; class Actinomycetes; order Mycobacteriales; family Mycobacteriaceae; genus Williamsia; species Williamsia limnetica. The sequence goes on from NZ_QJSP01000030.1 coordinate 31,884, forward strand.
TCCCGGGTCATCAACCAATCACGGCGGACCTTCGTTGTTGTCGATACCGCACCCACCGGGCACACCCTGTTGCTGCTCGACGCGACTGGTTCGTATCACCGTGAGATCGCCCGGCAGATGGGCGAGCAGACTTCGTTCACCACCCCCATGATGCGGCTGCAAAACCCGGACGAGACGAAAGTACTGCTGGTGACGCTGGCTGAGACCACCCCGCGCCTCGAGGCCGAGGGCCTGCAGCAGGATCTGCAGCGGGCCGGCATTACCCCGTGGGCGTGGGTCATCAACAATTCGCTCGCTGCCGCACACCCCACGTCCCCGCTACTGGCCCGGCGGGCGGCCGCCGAACTCGACGAGATCGCGGCGATCACCACCACCCATGACCGTGTTGCGGTCATCCCGATGCTGCCCGCCGAGCCTGTCGGCATCAGCGCACTGGAGAACCTAGCGGCATCGACACCTCACGTCCCTACACCAATCCACCTCTGACCCCCGAGACCCTCAACACCGAAAAGGATTGCCTGTCACCATGAGTTCGACTCCTCGTGTTCTATTTGTCTGCGTCAAGAACGGCGGCAAATCGCAAATGGCGGCCGGCCTGATGACCAAGGTCGCCGGCGACTCGATCGACGTACAGTCTGCGGGCACCGCTCCCGGCTCGACCATCAACGCACTGTCTGCCCAATCGCTCCTCGAGGTCGGCGTCGACATCTCCGCCAACACACCCCGGGCTATTGATCCTGACCTGCTGGCGCAGATGGACGTGGTGGTCAC
>NZ_QJSP01000031.1 GCF_003217475.1 Williamsia limnetica
CGGTCCCATTCCGAACCCGGAAGCTAAGCCCACCAGCGCCAATGGTACTGCACCCTAATCAGTGTGGGAGAGTAGGACACCGCCGAACACAATTTGCGAATACCCCGTATCCGAAGTCTCACGACTTCAGATACGGGGTATTTTGCTATCCCCACACCACATCCAGCCCCCTTAGACCCAGCCAAGGGCATACTGCCCTCGGCAGACCCTCTCGGGGACGAATCCGGTGACGACTGCTGCTGACAGCCCGCGACAGCTCATGGCAGATCCATGTAAGACCCCACTCCTAGCGTCAGAGACATCAACGCGAGCTAGGAGATCTCGATATGTTCATGACCAAGACTGCGACCGCTACACCGTCGCGCACCTATACCTCCCTCGCTGCGGCGTGGATCCCACTTGCCGCGCTGTGTCTGGCGTTCTTCGTCGAGATGGTCGACAACACACTCCTGTCGATCGCGCTGCCGACCATCGGCCGAGACCTCGGCAGCGGCACCACGGCCCTGCAATGGGTAACCGGTGCCTATTCACTCACCTTCGGTGGCCTCCTGCTGACCGCCGGCTCGATTGCTGACAGATTCGGACGTCGACGGGTACTGCTGATCGGGCTGGGAGTGTTCGGCACCCTGAGCCTGCTCGTGGTCGCCGTGACCACGACCGGTGAGCTCATCGCCTTGCGCGCTGCACTCGGAGTCGCCGCTGCAGCCATGGCCCCGATCACGAACTCACTGGTGTTCCGTCTGTTCGATGACAAGACCCTGCGCATGCGAGCAATGACGGTGATGATCGTCGTCGGAATGTCCGGATTCGTCCTCGGCCCGGTACTCGGTGGCACGGTTCTGACCCATGTGAGCTGGGAATGGCTGTTGGTCGTCAACGCGCCCATCGCCCTGATTGCCGGCGTCGGCGTTTGGTTCGGTGTCTCGCCCGACCGACGCGACGGCCTGACCAACGATCGTCTCGACCTGCCGGGCGCGCTGTTGAGCATCAGCGCCATCGGCCTGGCCTGCTGGTCGCTGACCAGTGGTGTCCTGCACGGCTGGCTCTCCGCAGTGACGGTGGCATCGATCGTCGGCGCCCTCGCTGCCGGCGCCGCGTTCATCTGGCACGAACGTCGCAGCGCTGCACCCATGCTCGACCTCCGCCTGTTCTCCGTCGGCACGGTCAGAGGCGCCACCATTGCACAGATCGGGACGTCGATCGCGATGGCCAGCGTGATGTTCGGGCTGATCCTGCACTTCCAGTACGCCTACGGATGGAGTCCGATGAAGGCCGGCCTGGCCAACCTGCCGATCATCATCACCATGATCGCGGCGACCCCGCTCTCGGAGTGGCTGGGTGCCCGGTTCGGCCATCGGATCGCCTGCCTGGTCGGTGCGGCCTGCCTCGGTGGTTCCTTGCTCGGTCTGTCGTGGGGCGTCGAGCACGGATACCTGGCAATCGCGATCTGCCTGGTGGTGATGACGATCGGCCTGCGGATCGTCATGACGATCTGTGCGGTGGCACTTGTCGAGGCGATGCCGGCCAACCGCACGTCGATCGGAACAGCCCTGAACGACACCACACAGGAAGTCGGCACCAGCGTCGGTACAGCGGTGGTCGGCACTCTCATCGCGGCACTGGTGACTACCCAGCTACCCGTCGGCGCCTGGAGCAGCAGCCTGATCGATTCGTTCTTCCAGGGCGAACGCATCACCTACGCGATCCTTGCGGTCGTCGTCGGACTGGTCGCCGCCGCCGGCGCGCTCATGCTCACCAACTCGCGCACCACGGAGGAGGCCCACTGACGTCTGATACCACCGGTCTGCACCCAACCGTTTCGCGGTGTGGTCTAGTACCTGTGTACCGACAGTGGGGGATACGAATGCAGATGCGTACAAGGTTCTTGATCGTGATGATCGCGGTCCTGGCCCCTTTGATCGTCACCGGCCCGGGTACCGCCGCAGCGGAACCCGTCCGCGCCGCCGAGGGGTACGGGTTCCGTCTCGATCCGTTGACCACCAAGCTCTTCGCCACTGACCCGGCGCGTGCACTCGCCGAAGTGGCGCAAAGCCGATCGCTGTCTGCGCCGTATGGGCTCGAGCGTCAGAACTTCTGGTTCGCGACCGAAATGGCACAGCGAGCGGCACGACATCTCCAGGGCTGTGTCGAGGTCCATGTCCGCACCACCGTCGATCGATCGACGTGGTCAGCCGTTGGGAAGGAGTTCAACCCCTGCCCCTGGGGTGTGCCGTCGATGTGGCGGGAAGCGCCCACACCGATCGGCGGTTGGAGCCGGGGATAGTTGCGTTTGCCCGTCGAGAACCACCATCGGTAGAGCGAACTTCGCGAGCAGATAGGCTCGGTCAGTGTTTTCCAGCTGGGCCCACACGATCACCGCGGAGCGGCTCGCACCTACCTTCGGTGCCAACGTCGTCGCGCGGGGCGAGGAGTGGCTCCGCGATGGGGCAGTGACCGACCTCGCCTGGGAGGGCGGATCGGTTCAGACACTCAGCGGCACCTGCGACGGGCCGGGTCACGATCACAACGACGTTGCGATCACGTTTGCGTCGGTGGGCGAAGAGTGGTCGATCGGTCGCGCCATCTGCACCTGCCCGGTCCGGATGAACTGCAAGCACGGCGCGGCCGTGCTGTTGACCGGAGCGCAGCCGGGGGATGAGGAACAGGCGTGCTCTCCGACGTGGGAGTCGGTGGCGACGTCGATCATCTCCGAGTCTACGCCGGGGCAGTCGGGCAAGGCACTTGCTGTACTCGTCAGCGTTCACGGCCCCGACCCTCGGTCCGACGACGACCCCGCGGTAGGGCTGTTGCCGCTGACCGTCGACGACAGCGGGTCATGGGTGCGCACAGGTACTTCTTGGCGGGTCCTCGGCGGGTCTGATGTTCATGGCGAGTTCGATGCCGGCCAGTTCCGGGCGTTGCAGCGTTTGGCTCAGACCCACGACGGATTGGCCGGATCAAGCCCCCACGTGCATCTCGACGTGAACAGCGCGCCGACGGCGATCTGGTCTGCGCTCGAGGATGTGCTGGCTGCGGGCATTCCGCTGATCGCCGATACGTCGTCACTCATCGACCACATCGCGATTGCGAAGCGTGCCGGTCTGGGTCTCGACATCGGGCCCAGCGAGACCCCCGCGTCGGCGTCACTCAGGGCCCACATGATCGTCGACGACGAACCGTGGAATCTCGCCGACACCCATCTGTTCGGTGCACCGAGCCCCCATGGGGTGTTCCGGGTCGTCGACCGCGTGCTGACCTTGGCCCCGTTCGATCCGGTACCTCCCAACTCCCTGCTGCAGATGGCACGCAGCAAGCTGACGTCGCAGATCCCCGTCGCCGATGCCGACCACTTCATGAACGACGTCCTGCCCCGATTGCAGGCCTCGGTTCCGGTGCGGGTGGCCCCTGGCCTGTTCGAGCCGCCGGATATCAGCGCTCCGACACCGGTGCTGACGGTGACCACCATTGACGACGGTGCTCGGGCACACTGGTCCATCCGCTATACCGTCAATGGCGAGGTTCGCGACACTGATCCGGCGAAGCGGGTGCCTGCCGGCAGCTACAGAGACAGATCTGCTGAAGACGCTGTGTGGCAACGCATCGACGACGTACTCCGCGCGGTCGTCTTGTCCTCCGACTCCTGGCCGCAGCAGGCGCGTGATGCTCTCGACGCGGTCCCGACGGCGTCGATGACCCAGCCCATGATCAAGGAATTCCACGCACTCCGGGCCGCCGAGGACGTCGACGAGACGTTGGCAGCGGCTTCGCTGCGCACCTTGTGGGCGGGTGTGACACTGTCGGCGGTGGAGGCCGCGCGATTCTATGTCGAGGTGCTGCCGCAGATCGTCGAGCGTGACGACATCATCGTGGAGCTGTCCGAGGAACTCGCGGGCTACCGAAAGTCGGAGTCGGCTGCGCAGCTCCGGTTCTCGGCTCCCGACGCGCAGACCGTCGGCAACGACTGGTTCGACCTGCGGATCACCGTCACCGTGGACGGCGAGCAGGTACCGCTCGCGGCGTTGATCAGAGAGCTGACCAGCGGTGCGACGTACATGCTGCTTCCGTCCGGCACCTACTTCGAACTCGATACCCCCGAACTCCACAAGTTGGTCGAATTGCTGGCCGAGGGCCGGGCTCTCGGCGAGCTGGACGGAGACCAGGCCAAAGCGAGCTCGTACAACGTCACGCTTTGGGAAGAACTGCTCGAGCTGGGCATCGTCGACGAGCAAACCCGCGCGTGGCAGCAGAATCTGGCGCGGTTGCGGTCGGCGCGACCCCCCACCGAGGTCACCCCGCCCGACATGATGCAGGCCGAGTTGCGGCCGTACCAGCTCGACGGACTCAACTGGCTGACCTTTCTCTGGGACAATGGGTTCGGCGGCATTCTCGCCGATGACATGGGCCTGGGCAAGACCTTGCAGACCCTGGCGTTGATCGGCCGGATCCGTGAGGCCGGCGAGTCCACGAAACCATTCCTGGTGATCGCGCCCACCAGCGTCATCGCCAACTGGTTGGCCGAGTGTGAGAAGTTCACGCCTGACCTGACCGCGATCGCCGTGACCGCATCGGAGGCCAAGAGCCGTGGGTCGCTCCAGGAGCGGATCGCCGGGGCCGACATCGTCATCACGTCCTATACGTTGCTGCGCATCGACTTTCCTGTGTTCGACGCGGTCGAATGGGCCGGGCTCATCCTCGACGAGGCGCAATTCGTCAAGAACCACAAGGCGAAAGCCCATCAATCTGCTCGGCGGTTGGCGACGCCGTTCAAGCTGGCGATCACCGGCACCCCGATGGAGAACAACCTGATGGAGCTGTGGTCGTTGCTGTCGATCACGGCGCCCGGGCTGTTCGCCAAACCGAAGCAGTTCACCGAGTTCTTTCGCAGGCCCATCGAGAGCGGCGCCCACCCTGAGCGGCTGGCGACACTGCGGCGACGCATCAAGCCGGTGATGTTGCGCCGCACGAAGGACCAGGTCGCCACCGATCTGCCGCCCAAGCAGGAGCAGGTGGTGTCGGTGGCGTTGATCGACAAACACCAGAAGATCTACGACACCAGGCTGGCCCGGGAGCGACAGAAGGTCCTCGGTCTGCTCGGTGATTGGGAGCGCAACCGCTTCGAGATCTTCCGGTCGCTGACGATGTTGCGGCAATTGAGCCTGCACGCCGGGTTGGTGGACCCCACGAAGCGGGATCTGCCGTCGGCGAAGGTGGAGTTCCTCGAAGAACAGTTGCCCGAGCTGATCGCCGAAGGCCACAGTGCGCTTGTCTTCAGCCAGTTCACCGGCTTCCTGGCGATCATCCGGCAACACCTGGACGCGGCGGAGATCCCGTACAGCTACCTCGACGGATCGATGACCGCCCGGCATCGCACCGAGGCCATCTCGAAGTTCTCGGCAGGTACGACGAAGGTGTTCCTGATCAGTCTCAAGGCGGGCGGCTTCGGCCTCAACCTCACCGAGGCCGACTACGTGTACGTCTGCGACCCGTGGTGGAATCCGGCCGCCGAAGCCCAGGCCGTCGACCGTGCTCATCGGATCGGTCAGACTCGACCCGTGACGGTGTACCGGTTGGTGTCTGCGGGGACGATCGAAGAGAAAGTCGTTGCGTTGCAAGACCGTAAGCGTGAACTGTTCACCGCCGTCATGGACGAGGGGGAGATGTTCGGAAGTGCGATCGGCGTCGACGACATCCGGGAGTTGCTCGGGTAGCGTCGATGCTTTCGGCGTTCGGACTATCGTGCGTCGATGATCAGCATCGCAGTGTGCAGGGACGTCCGGGATTCGGCATCGTTGAGGTCCGCGCCCAGTAGTCGTGACAGTGTGTCGAGCCGCGCGTACAACGTCGGCCGCGAGAGATTCACCGACGCAGCGAGATCCGTCTTGTTCCCGCCGAGTTCGAGGTACCGGCGCAGGAGGGTGAACAGCTCGTCGCCGTGCTTGGCGCGGTGCTCGAGCAGCGTGCGTAGCTCGGTCTCGGCAAACGCCTGCACTCGTGGGTCGTCGCGGATCAGGGCGATCAACCCGCGCAGGCGGGTATCTGACGATCGATGGAAGGGACGGTTGTCCGGCAGTGCGAGGGCGACGTCGGCCACGTGACCCGATTCCGCGAGTCCCGCTGCCGTGTCGATGATCTGCGTGGCGTCGGGTCCGACGCCGATCGCGCACCGCGTCACCCCGTCGATGCGGTTGACGGAGTGACGAATGGCGAGGCAGATGTCGGTGAGGGGGTCCGTTCCCGGCCTGGTCGGGTGTCGCCGGGACAGCAAGACGTCGATGCGTCGTCCGCCTTCGGTCGCGGATGTCAGTGCGGTGTCCCGTCCTGCGTTGATCGCATGCGTCACCGCATCGAGGATGCGGGCCCGGCGCTGCTGCACCAGGAGCTGGTCGGTGCTCGCGGTGTCACGCACCCGAATGGTCATCGCAACGTAGACGGGGCTCGGTGACAGGCCCAGCGCGAAGGCGCGAGCGGAGGCCTCTGCTTCGGCGTGAATCCTGTTGTGCCGCAGATCATCGACCAATCCGCCCTGGGCGCGCAGCTCCAGCGAGCTGCGGTCCTGCTCGGTCATCCGGTTGAGGGCAATCGCCTGGGCAGCGCGTTCGATGGTGACGATCGACCGATTGTCGGCGACATGGCAATACGGCGCGATCAGCCGGCCCCAGGTCTGAGGCTGGGCACCGACCGGCCGCGCGAGCCAGGCTGTGGGCGCCGGCGGGCTGCCTGTGCCGATCTCAGGTGTGAGCCGGGACCGACGCTCCCAGTCGGTCAGCAAGGAGGCCGCGTCGGTACCGGCGAAGGAGACGACCTGACGATTGAGATCTTCGAGCACCACCGGCGCCTCGAGCATCTGTGCTGCGGCAACGACTATTTCGTCGACGGAGGCACGCCGCATACTGAGCTCGGTGAACGTTTCGTGCGCGGTGCGGGCGAACTCCAGTTCGCCGTACTGATCGGCCACGATGGCGCGATGCACCTGCTCGGTCAGTTGGACGAACCGGATCTGCCGGTGCAGCGCGATGACGGGGAAGCCAAGACCGCGACCTGTCATGGCGACCGACCTCGGGACCTCGTCGATGTGGACGCCCAACTCGACGATCACTCCGATGGCTCCCGCCGCCACCAGGCCCTCGAGGTACGAGTCCCGGGTTGCGGCATCGGCGAGGGCGCGGCCGGTGGTGAGCACCAGCTCGCCGCCTTCCAACAGGTCGGACAGGTCGGCGAGATCGCTGACGTGCACCCAGCGCACAGACTGATCGAGAGGACCTTCGGCGACCACCTCAGGCTGCCCGGCTCGTACCACCGGGAGTGCGAGGATGTCGGCGATGGTGAGCTGCATTGACAGAGTGTAAGACAATCGCCGCCGAGTGATACAACTCGTCGGCCCGGCGAGGGCGGCTTACCCGGCATGGTTAGACGTGGACACCCAACCTTGACGAATAGGATTCCTGTGACACAGACCGTTGCCGATACCCCCGCCACCGTGTCGACGATCGGCCATTGGAGCCGGGGCGGTGCCTTCGCGGGCAGCGCAGATCGCTTCGCCCCGGTGACCAATCCGGCTACCGGCGAGGTCACTGGTCAGGTCGCCTTGGCCGACGTTGCGGATGCCCGCGCGGTGATCGATGCTGCGCGTGAAGCCTTTCCCGCCTGGCGCGACACATCGCTGGCCAAGCGCACCACGATCCTGTTCGCATTTCGCGAGTTGCTCAATGCGCGTAAGGGCGAACTGGCCGAGATCATCACCGCCGAGCACGGCAAGGTCGTGAGTGATGCGCTCGGCGAGATCAGCCGTGGCCAAGAGGTCGTCGAGTTCGCCTGCGGCATCGCACATCTGCTCAAAGGCGGCATGACGGAGAATGCGTCGACCAAGGTCGATGTCGCCTCCCTTCGTCAGCCCCTCGGACCGGTCGGCATCATCTCCCCGTTCAACTTTCCGGCGATGGTTCCCATGTGGTTCTTCCCGATCGCCATCGCCGCCGGCAACACCGTCGTCCTCAAACCCAGCGAAAAGGACCCGTCCGCGGCGTTGTGGATCGCCGAACTGTGGACCGAAGCAGGCCTACCCGATGGTGTGTTCAACGTGCTGCAGGGTGACAAGGTCGCCGTCGACGAGGTGCTGACCAACCCTGCCATCAAGGCCATCTCCTTCGTCGGCTCCACACCCATTGCGCAGTACGTGTATTCGACCGCCACCGCGCACGGCAAGCGGGTCCAGGCACTCGGCGGCGCCAAGAACCACGCGATCGTGCTGCCCGACGCTGACCTGGACCTGGCAGCGGACGCCATGGTGAACGCAGGTTTCGGCTCGGCAGGTGAACGCTGCATGGCCATTTCCGCGCTTGTCGCGGTCGGTGACATCGCCGATGAGCTGGTGGGCAAGATCGCCGATCGCACCAAGGACCTGAGAATCGGGGACGGCACGCGCGGCACCGACATGGGACCGCTGGTCACCCAGGTCCACCGAGACAAGGTCGCCTCCTACGTCGATGCCGGAGAAGCAGACGGGGCCACCATCGTGGTCGACGGTCGCAACGTCCAGGCCGATGGCGCTGCCGGCGGATTCTGGCTCGGTCCGACCCTGATCGACCATGTTCGCACCGACATGAGTGTGTACACCGACGAGATCTTCGGTCCCGTGCTGTCTGTTGTGCGGGTCGACACCTACGACGAGGCAATCGATCTGGTGAACTCCGGGCCGTTCGGCAACGGCACCGCCATCTTCACCAATGACGGTGGCGCGGCGAGGCGATTCCAGAACGAGATCGAGGTCGGCATGGTCGGCATCAACGTGCCCATCCCGGTGCCCACCGCCTACTACAGCTTCGGTGGATGGAAGAACTCGCTGTTCGGTGACACCCATGCCCACGGCACCGAAGGGGTGCACTTCTACACCCGGGCCAAGGTGGTGACCACCCGCTGGCTCGACCCCAGTCACGGCGGCATCAATCTCGGCTTCCCGCAGAGCAACTGACGTACGAGCGGAGTTCTTCTCATGACTGCAGTGGCTTCCACCCTGCCGACCGGACAGACATTCGACACCGCGCTCGCGCAAGGGCGCCGGGCCTACGAACTGGACCGCAAGCATGTGTTCCACTCCTGGTCGGCCCAGGCCAAGATCGATCCGATGACCATCGTGGCGGCGCAGGGCTCGTACGTCTGGGATGGCGAGGGCAACCGGTTGCTCGACTTCTCGTCGCAGATGGTCAACACCAACATCGGTCACCAGCATCCGAAAGTTGTTGCGGCGATCGCCGAGCAGGCGGCCACGCTGTGCACCATCGCGCCGCCGCATGTCAACGCGGCACGGTCAGAGGCGGCCCGGTTGATCGCCGAACGTACGCCCGGTGATCTGAACCGCGTGTTCTTCACCAACGGCGGCGCCGACGCCGTCGAGCACGCGGTCCGTATGGCCCGCCTGCACACCGGGCGGTACAAGGTGCTCTCGCGCTACCGGTCCTATCACGGTGGCACCGACACCGCCATCAACCTCACCGGTGACCCGCGGCGCTGGCCGAACGACTACGGCACCAGCGGCGCAGTGCATTTCGACGGGCCCTTCCTGTACCGCTCCGCATTTCATGCTTTTGATGAGCAGCAGGAATGTCAGCGGGCGCTCGAGCACCTCGATCGGCTGATCGCCATGGAAGGCCCCACCACGATTGCCGCGATCATCCTCGAGTCCGTGCCGGGCACGGCGGGGATCATGGTTCCGCCTGCCGGCTATCTGGCCGGGGTTCGTGAGATCTGCGACCGGTACGGCATTGTCTACATCGCCGACGAGGTGATGGCGGGCTTCGGCCGCACCGGAGAGTGGTTCGCGGTCAACCACTTCGATGTCACCCCAGATCTCATCACCTTCGCCAAGGGGGTGAACTCCGGGTACGTCCCCCTGGGCGGGGTTGCCATCAGTGAAGCGATCGCGGCGACGTTCGCCGACCGCCCGTACCCCGGCGGACTCACGTATTCAGGTCATCCGTTGGCCACCGCAGCGGCGGTGGCCACCATCAACGCGATGGAGGACGAGCAGATCGTACAGAATGCGGCGCGCATCGGAGCCGACGTGCTCGGGCCCGGCCTCCGAGACCTGGCAGCGCGTCACCCGTCGGTGGGTGAGGTGCGTGGCCTCGGCGTGTTCTGGGCGATCGAGCTGGTCGCCGACCCGGCGACCCGTGAGCCACTGGCTCCCTACGGCGGCACCAGCGCCGCCATGAACGAGGTCGTCGGGGCGTGTAAGACGAACGGGCTGTTGCCCTTCGTCAACTTCAATCGGATCCACGCGGCGCCGCCGTGCACCGTCGGTGACGACGAGGTGCGAGAAGGACTCGCGATCCTCGACACCGCATTGAGTGTCGCCGACAGGCACGTCGTGCACTGATCACAAGCTGGTCGCCCTGAAAACCGTCAAATACTAGGCCTCCGAGGGAAGATATCCCTCGGAGGTCTAGTATTTGACGGTTTTCAGGGCGTTGCCGGTTATGCAGTCAGTGCTGTCCAGCCGAGGCGACCGAGGCGTACCTGTCCAAGCTGGCCGCCGAGAGGTGAGGCTCTCCGTCAGGCCTTGGCCTGGTGGCCATCGAGCCGGCACACTCTGTTCCCCCGTTCATAACCCCCGTTCGTTAAGTTGGGGGAGTCGGTTTGAGGGGGTGCAGGATGGATTTTCGCCATCTCACATCGTTCATCGTCCTCGCTGAGGAGCTACATTTCGGACGGGCGGCCGCGCGCCTGCATCTGACTCAGCCATCGCTCAGCGCGCAACTGCAAAAGCTGGAGAAGTCGCTGGGTGTCACGCTGGTGGTCCGGACATCGCATGAGGTGCAATTGACGTCGTCGGGTGCGGAGTTCGCCAAGCAGGTACGGATGGTCGTTGCACAGATGGAGAAGGCTGTCGTCGTGACGAAGTCGACCGCTGCCGGGGAAGTCGGTTCGTTGAACATCGGCTACAACTTCCCTGCGAGCAGGCATGTCCTGCCGGCCGCGCTGACGCGCCTCAACGAGCGGCATCCGAGGATGGCCGTGTCATTGTGGGAGAAGAGGACCGGACCGCAACTGACCGGCCTCGTCGAAGGTTCCCTTGATGTGGCTCTCGTCTACGGCCGTCCACAGATGCCGAACCTGCGGGCCAAGTTGCTGCTGTCGAAGGTACCCATCGTCGCTGTCGTCGGTCGTTCACATCCGTGGGCGGGCCGATCGAGCGTGCAGTGCGCAGAATTGGCGGATGAGAAGTGCAGCGCCCGATGGACGGCGATAAGAACCGCCAATGGCGCGAGAGGTAGTGCGGAGCCAGAGAACTGATGTACGCGAGGACGTGGTGGACCCCAACAGTGGACGCGCGACTCAACTGCTTAAGGACCGGTCTATTGGGGAGTTCGGGGTAAAGGTGCCTGTGAAGGCTCAGAGCTGTCTCGCCGGCGGGTGGGTCGTCGAAGTTGTACTCGTTGGTATCCGAATCCCGATGGTGCTGACGCCCGGATCAGCTCCGTAGAATCGACGCACATTCGTTCACCCGGACTGGCATACATCGCGTACCCGCTCGACCCGAATGATCCTAACCGAGGTCAGACGCTGTGCCCAAGCCTGGGCACGCCCGATCAGAGCCTTCAACTGGTCATATGTTCGTACCATTTCGACCCGTACGGCCCACCCACAGGTGCATCTCGCCCGATCATTGGGTCATCCGCGGATGAAGTACGTGATGGAGGGGACGGTCGCCATGGAGATATTGCTCGTCGTTCTCGTCATCGCCGTGGCGATCTTTGCGGTGTGGTTGTGGGATCGACTGGTCGACGGCGCGTCCAACGTCTTGTTGCGCGTGATCGCCTGGCCGTTCGAAAAGCTCGTCGGCGCATCGAAGAACTCTGATGCACGTCGCACTTTCCGTACACCACAACGCTTTCAGCTCGCTGCTGAACCCGGACAGGTGCGAGAGGCCCTCGGCCGGTTGGACGGCGTGACCAGTGCGCCGGCGGCGGGGAAGATCGCGCCGTACTACCTGGAGAGCCAATCCGGACGAGTTCGAATCGGCGTGGGCAACTATCTGCTCACCCCATATGAGCTGGAGGTCGACTTCACGGCCGGCTGGCCGGGAACCTGCGGTGAGGTGCGCTATGTGCGATGGGACGACGACCCCGCCGACGACCTGGACATCCACCGGGAACTGCTCGGAGACATCTTCGGCGCATTGGGTGCGCTCGACTCGATGCTGTACGTAACCACTGAACCGATCGCAATAGATACCGAGACACCGCCACCCGACCCGCAGACGCGAACGGATCCGTCGACCAGGCGTGACTTCAGGCCCGGGGCTGGCGCGCCGATACTGCCCGGCACCGGATCGGTGGCAGTCCGTTCGTCGATCGGTCGACTACCGGCCATCCCGTCGCTCGCGGCGGGTTTGTTTGCGATCGCACTGGTAGTCGGAAGTTGTGCTGCCATGGGTACCTTCTCACCGACCACCACGTCCGAGCTGTGCTCGTCCTACCGCGAGGCCAGGGACGGGTTCAGCTACAGCTCGAGCGACTCTGTCGAAGACATCATGGACAAGGAGAACCTTGGCGACGAGCTGTCGGAACTGCACGACCGCGCGGATAACTACGACGACGACGGGGTCAAAGACGACGCCGATCGCATCGCTGACCTTGGCGACCCGGTCACCCGATCCGAGTTCACGTCGGCCACCACCTCCATAGCTGTGATCTGTTAGGGGCCATTCGATGAGCACTCCCACACCCTCCGACGGACCGACACCCTCTCGGCGTTACGGGGTAGCTGTTGGTGTCGGCGCGTTGATGGTGGTCGCCGCGATCATCTGCTTCTTCCTGCCATTTGGTGGCACCTTTGGTGCCTTGATAATCCTGCTGGCAGTGGTGTACGCCTTCGGTGCCTCAACAGGTATGGATCCGTTCGCGAACGCTCGAACCACCCTGGAGCATCTCCGTGTTGCCGCGTCGACCGCAACCGGTGTGGTCCCGCAGGAGTCTTGGCAACCAGCCCCTCCACCGCCCGCGACCCCTCCACCGCCCGCGACCCCTCCACCGCCCGCGACCCCTCCGCCGCCCGTGGCTGCTGCGTTGCCACCGGCTCCACCGCAAGCCCCGCCGCCAATGGCGCCGCCGCCGCCTCCGCCACCCAACCATTGGTCCAATGGCGCTGCTCCCGGCGTCCCTCAACAGCGTTCTGGCCCACAACAGCGGTCCGGCCGAAAACTGCTGTGGAGTTTGGTCGCGATCGCAGTGGTCGCTGTCGTCGCGGTCGCCACCGTCGCTGTCGTGCTGGTCACGCGCAACACCGACAACGACGACACCGGCACAGTTGCACTACCTGCCGACATCCTGCAGTCGGCCTACCCAGATGTGCCGACCCGGACGTTTGCGGTGATGAGTGATGAGGTGGGCACGTCGGGAACATTCCGCCGGCCGAACTATGCGATCGGTGGCGAAGAATCGACCGGATACTTGAAGTCGGACAAGTACGCGATCACCGGAATCGCGGGCGGTCTGATCGCCATCAATCCGGCCACCGGCGAGGTTGCGTGGATACAGGATTCCGCCGGCGTCTCCGGCTGCTCGGATGTCTTCGATGACCAGACCATCGCGTGCGCTACCGAAAATGGTCTTGTATTGCTGTCGGCCGAGACCGGCGATGTAACACGACAGTTGCCGGGTTCCGAATACACGCGAATGCAAAAGTTCGGCGACAAATACGCCTACGCCCGTACAGATTACGGCAGCGCTGCCGTGTCGTTGGGAACCCTGGATGACCCAGAGGCCTACTGGCACCGCGAGATGCCGATCGCTGGGGGTACTCGCAACGAACTAGTTGTCTCCGACGACATCATCTTGTGGCGTGACCTCAGTGCAACCGGTGGTTGGGCGATGGCCTACAACGAAGCAGGCGATGAGCTCAATCCGGATCCGCGGAACTTTGGCGCGCTGATGGGTAACGGTTGGTTTGTCGCCTCGGGCGCACCGGGTGGCGCTGTCTACAACTCGGCCGGCGAACAGTTGTACGACGGCATCATGCACGCGGCCCAACCGGAGATGTATGCACCGGCACCGGGGATCGAAATCGCGTTCACCGGGGGAGAAGTCGTCGATCCGAGCACCGGCCGCGAGCTGTGGAACTTCGCGGACGGTGAGCTGCCCCCGACGGATGGCCTGCACGCGGAAGTTCGGGGTGTGGTGGGCTCGGTGGTCCTCGCGAACACTTTCCCGCGGGGCGGTCTGCTCGCCGTCGATGCCCGCACCGGAGCGACGATGTGGAAGATTCCTGACGGCGTGTCGTCGTATGCGCTGACCACCGACGGGCAGCGCGTGATGGGCATGGACGAGTATGGCACCGTGACGGCCTACGACGTCGCTACCGGCAGTGTTGCCTGGACCGTCGATGCCGGAGACCTGGGTTACTACCCGAAGCTGTTCGTTGTCGGCCCTCACCTGGTGGCCGTCGGGTCGGACGCCATGGTGGGCTTCACCGGAAGCGGTGAACCTGCAGTGCTTTACGACTCCGAAGCTGCCTCTACGGAGACAGCCGCAGCGCAGTCGGACGGCAAGGTCACCAAGTGTGGGAGTGCGCCCAGGGTGGTGCCGGAGAACTTTCGCGCCACCGATGGCGCGCTTGTCGTGCGGTTGAAGTTCACCGCCACATGCGATGGTGGTGACATCGTCTCCAATTCGGGGTACCGCGTGACAATTCGGGACCAGGCAAGTCTGATCGCGTCGGCGCAGTTCAATTTAGGCGGGTCGTCGGTGTTGGCGCTGCCCCGCGACGGTGGGTCTGTCGCACGCGACTTCGTCTTTCCAGCGGGCACGTTTTGGAGACTGCCTGCATCACTGAGCGGCGGGGGCGGGTCGAATACCTCGGTGTCCGGCGGCAACCAAACGGTGGAATGTACATCGGAAGGTTCTGACACGGTCTCCACGGGGCAGGAGGTATCGCCGTCGAGTTCCGGGGGCGGCGGCCAGCTCAGCGGTGTGCCGGCCGCTGGCGGTGGCGTGACGGCTGACCCTGCCCGGAACGCACTCGATGCTCTCCGTGCGCAGGCGAACGCGGATCGTCCACTGGTGCAGCGAGATCTGGCGGAACGGTGGCTCGCGCAGATCTCTGCGAAGCAGGTACGCACTCCGCCCATGGTCGCCGTGGACATCGACGACACCACGATGGTGGCGTGGACGCCAGAAGAGATTCTGCGTCAGCACCTTGCGTTGAGGTCCCGCTACCCGGAGGTCCGCCTCGTCTACTCCAACGAGTGGAGCACCTTCGATCTGCGGGACTGGTGGATCACCGTGGCCCAGCCGAATGTTGCTGATGCGGTCAGCGCGAACGCATGGTGTGATTCTGCAGCCCTCGCCCCGAATCAGTGTTTCGCCAAACTCATCAGCAACACCCGAGGGTCTGAGGGGACGACTGTCTATCGGCGGTGAGGTAGTCGGTCGTCGGCAAGACCGCCTGGTCGAACCTATTCGTCTGAGCAACGACTGCTCGGGTAGTCCAAGTTCTGCCTCATCCGCGCGATGATGCGGTCTGGACCCCGGCTCGATCGCATCACCGTCGGGTGTGATGACCGAACCGATGGCCATGCCGGCGAGCTGCTGAGCGCCGTCGCGATCGGTGTCGGTGTCGCCGGGATGGTGACACCACGCATTCCAATCGACCATGCCGATAAGGCCGAGGGCAGCAACGCATGGATCGGCCGCGCGGAATACTCTGGCGGCGACGCCCTCGTTCATTGCGGTGGTGAACTCCCGAAGCACCTGACGGCGGCTCTGCTGGTACGTGTCCGGCAACGCAGGCGGCAGGTCGGGCTCCGAACGGATCAGCAGGCGAGGGCGATTCTGCGTCTGAGTCTGATGGGGGGCGATCGATGTGTCCATCTTTCGCACCTTCGCGGCCGGGTCGAGATCGGACCGCCGGTTGGTCTCGCGTGTCGCCGCGGGGCAGGTAATTTACATGCGACAACGACTTCGATTCGGTGGTCACGCTCGGACATTCCGGCGGAGGGACGTTGTTTGCGTTTTACCATCAGCAGGCGGGTCTGGCGCCTGGCGAGCGTCTGTCTGTCACGCCGGCGGGTCGACCGGTTGCCGAGATCGGCGGGTGGTGGTGGGGGGCGGTTGCGGCTAGACGTTGTGGGCCGCGGACCAGTACGTAGACGAACGGCACGGCCATGACTGCTGCACCGACACACATGGCGCGCAGTCCTGCTCGGGTGACGTGGATGTGAGGTCAGATTGCCTTCAGGGCCGGCGGACGGCCTTCACGACGACGTCGTGGATCGGGGTTTCGCGACCGTCGGGTCGGGTCATGGTGCGATGTGACTCGCTGGCCGTCTCGACGTCCCAAACGGCTGGATCCAAGCGTGCGGTGATGCTTGCTGCGGTTGCCGAGGCCTCGGCAGGCGGATGACCATGCCCGTGTTCGCCTGCTGCGCCGTGGTTGTCGTGATGAAGATGGCCGACGATGAACAGGATGCCACCAGGTGCGACCCACGAGGCGATGCGGTCGTAGAACTCGAGTTGAGGCATGGCCGGATGGGCGTAATGGGTTGTGACGAGGTCGAACTGACGGTTGGGCTCCCACGTGGACAGGTCGGCCTCGACCCACTGCACCTGATCCGCGACTCCACTTTTAGCGGCGCGCTCGGCGGCGCGAGCGAGAGCCTCGGTGGCGATGTCGGCCGCGGTCACCTCCCAGCCGCGGCTGGCCAACCAGATTGCTTCGGTTCCGGCGCCGCATCCGGCTTCGAGGGCAGTCCCTGGTGTCAGGTCTGCGATGTGTTGCACGAGGTGTGGGTTTGGCTCACCGGCGGCCATCGCGGTTGCGCGATCGCCCTGCCAGATGTCGTCCCAGTAGTTCTTGTCGAACGAGTGCGTCATTCCGGGTCCTTCGTGTTGGTCGGCGGCAGGGGCGCTGACACCCTGTCCCTCGAGAATGGCCAGCGTCAATCGGAAACGCAAACTATGTTGCCAAATGGCAAACTGACCCCATGGACACCGAACGCGCACGTGAGTTGACCGACCGCACCCTCGACGCCGTAGGGCCGCGACTCAAGCAACTGCGGCAGCGACGTGAGATCACGTTGATCGATCTCGCTGCGGAGACAGGGATCTCGACGAGTACGTTGTCCAGGCTCGAAGCCGGCCTGCGGCGTCCCACCCTCGAGCAGTTACTGCCGCTCGCTCGCGCGTACGGCGTCACGCTGGACGAGCTCGTCGATGCGCCGCCGACCGGGGATCCGCGCATCAACATGCGTCCGCTGCCTACCAAAGACGGCTCGACTGTCGTGCCGCTGAGCCGGCGTCCCGGGGGTATCCAGGCCTACAAGTTCGTGTTGCCCGTCGGGCGCGACGATGCCACTCCGGCACTCCGCACGCACGAAGGTTTCGATTGGGCCTTCGTTCTCAACGGCAGGCTCCGGCTCGTGCTCGGCGAACTCGATCTCATCCTCGAACCCGGCGAGGCTGCCGAGTTCGACACCCGCACCCCGCATTGGTTCGGGGCAACCAGCTCCGGTCCCGTCGAGTTTCTCAGCCTCGTCGGCAAACAAGGTGAGCGCGCGCATGTCCGCACCGCGCCCGGACTGGACTGAGCGAGCCGGTTGCTACTTCACGCCGGTCAGCTTCTCCTGAATGGCGAGGTAGTACCCCTTCTGGGCCGGGTAGTAGTCGTCGAAGTCGATGGCGTTCGGATCGGCGTCGGTCAGTGCGGCGACCAGGCGGTCGAGGTAGTACTCCCAGCCGGGTCCGGTGTTCTCGATGGTTTTTGGGTCGTCGATGATCTGGCTCAGCGTCAGCGTCGTGACGCCGTCGGTTTCGACCAATTCGACGATGAGGTCCCAGGTTCCGAAGTCGTCGGTGGTGTGCACCTGCAGGACTCGGGGTGGTTCGCAGCGTCGAATGTTGTAGCGCGCAGGCGTCACATCGTCGCCTTCGGCATTCATGGTGAACTCGACGTATCCCTGTTCTGGGTCGCCGGTGAAGAAGCCGATCCAGCGGGCCAGCCGGTCGGATTCGGTGACGGCTGCCCACACGTCGTCGATCGGGGCGTTGAAGGTGCGGACGAACGACACCGCGTCGCCTTCGTCGCGCTGGCTGAACAGGCCGGTTGGTGTGGTGGTCATGCGGTCTCCTCGTGATCAGTGGTGGACGTGTGGCTTGCTGACGGGCGGCGACGCTGCCGCACGGTGCGGCGTACCTCGGTGTCAAGAGCGTCGAGGGCTGATTCTGGGATCGGCGGGCGGCGGCCAGTGGTGTCTGCGTCTGGGGCCAGGTCCGAGATGAATCGGCGAACCTCGTCGATGGGGTGAGCTTCCAGGCGGTAGTGCCGTTCGCGCCCCTTGTCCTCGGCGACGACCAATCCCGCTTCCGCGAGCACTCGCAGGTGTCGGCTGACCGCCGGCCGCGAGATGGGTTGAGTGTCGGACAGATTGGAGCAGAGGTCGACCACCCGCGTGGGTCCGTCGACCAGTGCGAGCAGGATACGGCGCCGCACCGGGTCGGCGATGGCTTCAAAGACGCTCACGGGACAAATGGTAACCGATCAGTTACCAATTGCGCCAGAGGGGCGCGACCCGCTCACAAAACTTGGTGCCGCTCGCGTTACGGAGCGAGCAGGACTGAGTTTTGCGAGCGGCAGTCGTCAAGGGAGGAGCCGACGCGGTCTGGTGTCGATCGAGCGGGCAATCTGTCGGGTTGCCCTCGCGGGGCTTGATCGGGTGATTGGCTGACACCATGACTGGTGGATCGACGACGTTTCGTAGCCGCTCGACGTGGTCGCGTGTCCGGCTCATCGCTGTAACCCTGTGTGGCCTGCTCATTGCGATGACGGTGTCGGTTGCGATGGCCGGTACGGCCTGTGCTTGCAGTTGCGTCGGCTTCACCGCAGAAGAAGCTGCGTCACGCGCGGATGCTGTCTTCACAGCGAGAGCCACGGACAAGGTGACAGCCGGTATGAACGACATCTACGAGTTCGAGGTGTCCGAGGTCTACAAGGGCGAGGTCGGAAACGTCACCACGGTCGGCACTCCATCGCAGGGTCCTAGCTGCGGAGTGAGCTACGAGGTGGGAGGCGAGTACCTGCTCTTCGTGTCCACCCCCGACGACGTTGACGCTGCATGGGGAAGCAATCTGTGCCTCGGCCCGACAGGACAGGCGGATACGAGGGCGGTCCTCGAACGGATATACGGGCCACCCCAACTCCCGACAGGTTGGGCTCCGGATGTCGGAATCAGTGGTAGCACCGAGGCCAAGGATGCCGTTCCGGTTGCGTTGATTGCGGTTGGCAGCGTCATCGCAGTCGGCGCGGTGTGGTGGGCAACAGTGGCAATCCTCCGCAAGCGTCGAGCGGATGGGTAGCGACCCTCAAGACCCGCCGACCACGATCGGCGTCGGTGGCGTGAAGCTGGTGTTGTCGGGCAAGGAATTCTCGCCGTTTTGATCGCCGACCTGCTTGACTGTTCGCACGCCCGCGAACAGTGAATCACCCTGTCGTGCAAGTGAGTCGTCGTACCACTCGAACCATGGGTATCCGCGACCCATGTAGTCCTCGATGGTGAGGGGCGCATGGTGCGGAGACTCGCCGGTGATCGACTGCCACGCTGAGGAGTTGACGATCCGGACGCTTGCCTCGGTGGGCGCAGCGTCAGACCAGTTCTCGCGCGGTTCGATGGGCGTGGCGATCGACTGGGTGATGGTGCCGCCGGCGCCCAAACCCATCGCGGCATCCGGCGCTGGGCATGCGCAGACCTTGAAATCCATCTGCTGGGCCTTCGGCCGCTGCTCCCACACGTCGCCCTTCAACGGAATCACAGAGAAGTTGACCGACCCGGTGTCAGAGCCAGTCAACTGCTCAGCCACGGAATACCCAGCCCCCAGGGGCATCGCGACGAATTGGCGCACAGTCGTGTCGTCGACCCGGAATCCGTCGAGCCAGGGCTGTTCGGCTGTCTCGACGTAGTCTTCAGTGTCGAAGTCCGGCTTCGCGGTGTATGGCTCGCCGGTGATCGCGTTCAACCCGCCCACGCCGATCTTCAACAGAAA
This sequence comes from Williamsia limnetica, assembly GCF_003217475.1. Taxonomy (GTDB): domain Bacteria; phylum Actinomycetota; class Actinomycetes; order Mycobacteriales; family Mycobacteriaceae; genus Williamsia; species Williamsia limnetica. The sequence goes on from NZ_QJSP01000031.1 coordinate 20,031, forward strand.
CGGATAGTTCATGGGCGCGCTGAAGCTGATCCACATCGCGTCGGACTGCCACATAGGCACCAGGACCTCGCTCGGGTTCTCAGTGCCGCGCAGCGCAAAGGCGCCGAGACTGGGCGGCAGACCGTAGGTGGTCTCGTCGTCGGGGACGCGAAGCGTGCGATGGAACCTGACATTCAATATTGCGTCGGCATGCACTTCGGGGAATGAGAAGACGAGGGTGTCTACTTCGGTCGCGACGGCCATGGGAACTCCGATCTGTGGGATGAGATCAAGGTAAACCAGGGGTCTGACAGGCCCCGAAGACGTTTGCGGGGTCGGTCTCGGCGGCGGCGGCGAGGATGTCGACGGCCCTGAACATCTGGTCGCCATGAGCGGTGGTCTACGAACGCCAATACAGATCGGCACGAGTCCGGATGAGAGGCAGGACGGTGTCGGCAAGCGTGGTCATCGGTCCAGTGTGGCGAACCGGGTCGGGCAGTGTTGTCGTAGGTGCGTTCTATCGTTTCCCTCATTGATCATCGATGCACTGGGGAGGGCATTGTGGGGGAATCTGAGTTCGACGACAACATCGACTTTGACGCGTGCGCGGAGTTGGAGTGGGGCGCGCTGGTCCAGCGACTGGAAGGGCGGTTGGCGACCCTCGAGCGTGAGGAGTTCGTCGAGATAGCGCGGACCGACTCGGGCGGACACCGCCCACTCTTGGCCTTCACTAAAACGGGTTCGGGCCGTTTGCGATGCACAATCAGCGGTGCTGCATTTCCAGTCAGCTTTACACCCGACGAGTACCGAGCAATGCGCGCGCGATATGCCGCATTGATTGACCTGGGTTGGCGCGAACTGCGTGATGGGACAACGATCAACGAGGTCGGTAAGAGAAGCGTGGGTGAGCTTGCCTCGGCCGTGGTCCGGGCGTTGCGCGAAGTATGGGAGATCGAGGACCGGTCGGTTCTGGACGTCCACGATCCGTTTGGTCCCAAGTTCGAAAAGCCGTCCAAGCCATCACCGCGCAGAGCAGCTGACCTACCATCCAAACGCGCGACTCTTGGAGTGGTCCCTCGCGATGCAGCTCACCTGCTGGAGATGGCTCGCCGAACTTTAGCCGAGGACAGCGGGGATTCTGTCGAGATTGATGACAATGCTATTCGCTTCACGACTCTTGGTGGCGTGTATACCAAGCTCCTGGTATCGCCGCAGGCGATGAGGCTCGAGTTCTGCACGATCTTGGCGCATGGGACCCCGGACATGGACCTGCTCGGCGCGGTGGTCGCTGAGCATTCGTCGCGGTGGCCAGAGATCTCGGTCGTGGTTACCAAGGGCCATGTTTTCGGCGTGCGAGCCGTAGAAGCTTCCGTGTACTGCTCTGCCAATCTGTTGCAGGCGCTGGCGGCTTGGCTGGAGTACTGCCACGACGGATCGATTGACATCGTCGAACAGTTTAGCCCGGAAATGGTTGCGCAAAAAGATATTTCGCCTGACGAGCTGCCCGATGGTCTCTCGAAGATGATGGCGAAGTTTGCCGAGGACCCGTCGACAACGACTCCAGATTCAATCATGCGGTCCTGCCGAGCCAATGCTCCGATGCTCCGCCGATATGCCCGCATCTGCGGCACGCTGATCGATGAACGGCTGGGGATGGAGCAGTACGCAATTGCGCACGGCTACCCTGACAGCCAGGTTGAACGTTGCCGACAACGCCGTGTGGAAATCGAACGGTTTCTGTCCGTACTGCTCGATGCCGTAACCCTTGCCGCAGAACATAACGTTGCCTGGAATGGATAGGGAGACTACGACGGCAGGAGCTTGGAAAGGACGGCGACTGGTGCCGGGTCGCAGGGTGTTCGAGCTCAGAGGTATCGGCAGGTTCTTGCTGATGAAGGTGACACCGGCGAGGTTGGGACGGATACTGGCAACGAGGAGGACAGATGACCATGGGTAAAACGAGGAAATCTGCGATGACGCGGCGCGCACGGCCTCTAGAAGTGCGCCAGGCAGCGGCACGCATGGTCATCGCCGCCAATACCGCCAACGGCAAGGCAACGGACCCTCGGATCATTGCCGTCGCCGAGGGGCGCGTGAACACCAGCAACGCGGACAGCCCTGAAGTGCCCCGCGACTAGAATTGAGATCTGACGTACCCATCGGTACCGCTCGGAACACGCCGGTTCGCGACGCGTCGCCCGCACGTCCGCGCACTACCATCATCTCCTGATGGCGTCGAAACGATGAAGGAAGAAGCGCCGGTCGAAGGGCCCCGGGCCGTCGCCGCCCCCGCGGAGAACGGTGAAGGTTGTCAGTCCACGCGGGGTAAGTCGCCCGACGACGCCTTCTGGTTCCAAGGGTGAGACAGCGATCTCCATGGTCCCGCCGTGGACCGTCGCATTTGTATAGTCAGCGAGATTCCGAATATTGGGGTTCGGATGACGCGTTTGGGGGTGGGTGCTGAGGTGGTCGACACCGAGCTCGATGACGAAGACCATCGCGAGAGTGTTCTGAGACCGGTTGCTGCTCCTAGCTTTCGGCGTCTGCTCGGATCATCTCTGTTGTGGGCGATACCAGTTTCGTATCTTGCCTGCAGTGGCAGTGTGACCGTCGCGGTGGTGATCGGAATGCTCGGCGACGGTTACGACGCTTCGTCGTCCAGCTTTGTCAGTGCTGTCATGGTCGGGTTCTTCCTCTGGGGGACAATGATCTTCGTAGCCACCACTACATCACCATTCCGGCTCTTGCGATAGCGATCGCGGTCGTCCGGTACGCGCTGCGCGGACTCAGAGCAGAACTTCCAGGGTGAAATAACCTGCCGCGAATCCGACGCCCACCAAAGCGCCGCTGAGAATCGCCCACCCCAGTGACGCCCAGCGTCGGGAGAACAGCAGAAATGACGTGAATGCGTATAGGCACAACAGAAGTCCGTACGTGGCGATCCCGAGTAGCAGGATCAGTGTGCCGACGAGGATGCCGACTGACTTCGTCAACGCATCATCTTGTCGCGCTGCCTGGGTGACCGGATCTGTGTTCATCGAAGGAGGCCGGCGATCACGAAGGAACCTGAGAAGCAGAAGGCGGTGAATGCGGGCACCATCGCTGAGCAGAACACTATCGAAGCAGCATTGGTGGCTTCGACACCGCGTGTCCGGAGGGCGGCGGCCACAAGGATGCCGATGCCGATGATCGTTCCGGCGGCAGCAAGGATCACGCTGTCATCGAGGCAGGCGTAGACGCTCAGTTGCACGCCGGCTGCAAGGGCGACCATGGGGGAGAACGCGCGCGGTGTGCTAGTACTAAAAAGAATGCAAAAAGGGCCTATCACCTGGTGTCTCGTCACCGCGCCTTCCAATCCTCGTATCCGTCCGACAATCGTTGGACGGCTCGAACGCGCCGTCGGTTCCAAGCTCGCGCGCGATCGACCTGGGTCGCTGCCGTGGATCCGTCGCCCTCACGGTTCTATCGCCACACTATGAACGAAGCACAGCTCAAATGGCGCTTGTCTTCCAGGAGATCAGCGTCTGGCCAGGAAAGCACTCTGATACGACCAAGAGCGCACGGTACTGCGATGAATCATTGACGAGAACAACATCTTCGGCGTCGACACGCTGAGGAAGATTGCCTGAGGGACGGGTATCGCAAGGAGGTCGAGATTCGTTGCACGCGTACTCATCGGCGAAGGCTTCTTCCAGCTGGTCGCGGTAATACTGCGCGACGTAAGGTTTCCACTCGCTCGTCGGCAGTAGGAACGAGAGGTCGGTACAGTTTCCTTTGGCTGATGAATCAGTGTACGAAACTACCTTGCGCGCGCTGTCCGGAATGGTGACCTTCAACACCCCCGCGGCCTTCTCAGGGTTATCTGTGTCGAACTTGGCTGCAATGTCGCATCCCATAGCTCCAACGGCGAACGTAAGTATGAGTGCGAGGCAACAGAATAATCGGTAGAAAGTCGGTGTTGACGGTTTGAGGTCAGTAGTCATTGCTCTGTTCTCGGGAGTCGGTGGAGGCGATTCGTGGCGTCGGTTCGTCTAATGCGGCAGGGACAACTTGGTGGTCCGGTTGCTAGATGTGCCGACCACGTCGAAGTTTTGAGCCCACCCAGCGCGGTGTAGATCGTTGAGGTCAGACGGCTCCGGGTACCAATGCTTTTCAGTCGTTTCCCAGTTGTAATAGTCGTACACCGTGGTCCGGTAAGAAAGGTCATAACCCTGTTGGTCGGAGCTAGGTATCGCTACTCCTGTCGACTCGAAGCTAAAAGTACCGAGAGCTAGATACCAATCGGGATCGGTGATCGGGTCAGCCCGATATTCTCCCAAGGGCCCGCCGTACACACCCTCGAAGACGACGGGTCCCGTGTACCCGTCCGGCAGCATGTTCCGCGTCTTTCCGAACATTTGGATCGCCTGCTGTTCTGCTCGCTCGCCCGCCCGAGGAAGTTCGCCGAGCACTGCGTCGACATCGACTGCGTATGCGAGGCCCTTGTTCTTGAGGTAGTGGTTCAGGAGCTTCGGCGACTGCTCCAAGCCGCCCTTGTAGGTACCTTGGCCACTGAACCGAGCGCCCGCTCTTAACGCAGTCAGGCCGAGTTCGTCGAGTAGTCCAGAGTCGACAGAATCGTAGTCTTTCGGCCCAGAACCATCCTGATCAGCATCGATCCTCGGCCCCTTCGGTTTGGGTGGCTTCGGTATCGCTTCGGTTGGATGAAATGGGCGCTCCTCGGCAGTCACTCCGAGCAGCGCATTGGTGATCTTCCAATCCGCGTACTCCGCACCCATCGAGGCGTTGGCAAGCAGGAGTTTGAGTTGACGCTGCAGTTGCGCAGCGTTCCTCTCGGCTTCCTGGACAAGGCCGATGCCGGGCCCCGTGCCCTGAGTCTCGGCGTAGAACGCCCGGAAGGCGGCTGTAACTGTCACCGAACCATCGTCGGCGACAGAGTAGACCGGTCCGACAACAGACGACTTCGCCTCTGCGTCGTCGACGAGACGCACGATCTCGGCCTTGAGTAGCCCCAGCTGTTCGGCCGCAGTCCTGAGCTCTGTGGCCGCCGCTCGCCACCGGGTCGCACGCTCTGTGAGATTGGTCGACTCGATGGCTGCTCGCACAGCGGCCCGGTCTCTGGAATCGCCGTCCCAGCTGGGGTCGACGCCCGCGAGGCCGTTGGTCACCGTGAGGGCACTGTCCTCGAATGTCTGGGCACCGGTGTCCGCGCTATCGGCGGAGGAGACCAGCGTTGCCAAGTCCCACGACCGAATCTGGGAGATGGAGACCGACACCGATACTGCCCCGGGTCGATACCGGAGGCGTTCGCGTAGTCAGCGTTCTCCAACTCCTCCGCTGTCGACCGAATCGCCAGCGAGAGCGCGTCGAGGCTGTCGCGGTACTCGGCCACCGTGATGCCCTCGGTGCAGGCATGAGTGGACAGGCCACGGACGAGCGCAGTGCCTGTGCACGCGGTAGCCGCCGCACTGAACACTGTGTACGTCGATAGCGTCGATGTCATCAGACACTGCAGCGACGCTCTTAGACCATTCGCGCAGCAACGCAGGATCTACCCGCACATCATCCCCCCGGATCCCAGAACTAGAGGCCAAACCGTACCAGGCGGGAGTCTGAACAGGTACGCGCGAGGAAGCCTTCGTGGTCGTCATCGAAAGGGGGCGCGTCGCACGCGCCGTACTACTGTCAGCTTATGTTCCCGCTCGGAGAACTTGGTCCCGCTCGCGCCACGGAGCGAGCGGGACCAAGTTTCGCGAGCGGGAGTTGTCGCAAAGGCAGATGTCGCGCGTAGTCGCTTCGTAGGAATTATGCAGCCGCCCCGACATATTGGCCGGTATTCACCGCATTGCCCGCTACGATCTGGACCAATGCCCGACGGCGCAGGCTTTGCGACAAGACAGGACTCATCCGTGCCGCATTCGGCGAGCAAATGGGCAGTGGTCGATGTGGAGACATCGGGTCTGAGTCCGAATCACCATCGAGTGCTGAGTCTGGCGGTGATCGCACTCGATCGTGACGGCCGGGTGGAGGACGAGTTCACCACATTATTTAATCCAGGATGCGACCCCGGGCCTGTACACATCCACGGCCTGACGTTGGATCGTCTGGCGGGAGCACCGACGTTCGACCAGATCACGCCGAGACTGACCGCGATGCTGGCTGGACGGACTCTGGTGGCCCACAACGCGACCTTCGATCACGGCTTCCTGGCGTCGGAGCTCACCCGAGCGAACACGTCGTCGTCGATCAACCATCGCTTGTGCACGATGACTCTCAGTCGCCGCCTTCAGCTCGAAGTTCCGAACCACAAGCTGTCGACGCTGGCCCGGCACTGGAAGATTCAGCAGCGGAATGCCCACGACGCTTTCGATGACGCAAGGGTGACCTCGCAGGTCTTCGCGCACAGCGCCGCGCTGGCCAGGTCGCTGGGGATGCCGTTGCCGGTGGTCAACTGCGCCCTCGCGAGCCGGGCGTATCCGGACACCGTGGTCCGGGTCCCATGCCCATGGGTCAATCCCGGCCGTTTCGATGCCCATGGCGTGTTGGTGCAGGGCATGAAGGTCGCGATCACCGGCGACACCCGAATCCCACGGCTTGAACTGGCTGCCCGAATGACGGCCGCCGGACTCGACGTCATGAACTCGGTCAGTGGGCGCACGGGTGTGGTCGTGTGCAACGAGCCGCACATCGGAACTCGCAAGCTCGAACGCGCCCGGGCTGAAGGTCTCGCGGTCCTCAGCGAGGGGCAGATCCTGCAGCTGTTACGCGATGTTCGTGTCGGTGTGCGCAAGAGTGATGCGCAACAGCCGGTTCGCAAGCGGGCACCCCGACCGACGGCACCGGAACCGCAGCTCCCATGGTCCGGTCGGCGAGTGCTGGTTGTGGGCGGAGCACACGACGAGGCTGCCGCCGTGCGACTTCGGCTTATCGAACTGGGTGCCCGCCCCTCTGTGAATCTCAGTGCCGGCGTCACCCACGTGGTTATTCTTGATGGAGGTGAGAAGGATTCGCGGATGACGCGGATTCGTGAGCGCGGGCTACCGACGGTGCCCGGCTCAGAAGTCCTGGGCGATGTTACGACCGTGGACGTGCCGAACCCACAGGCTGAGATCCGTCAGGCCGCGGTGGCGTTGAGCCGCGGCGCTGTCATCGATATGCCGGACTGGGCAGTGACATTCGGATTGAATGTCAGCTGGAGTGCGGCACAGGCGCAGAACTTCGAGGTGGACATCGTGGCCTTCGAACTGGGTGCCGACGAACGCGTGGGGTCCGACGAGGACTTCGTCTTCTACAACCAGCCGGCGAGTGCCGATGGGGGAGTGCGACTGTCGGTGGATGGCGACTGCGAGCAAGGTGTGCGGATCGACCTGACCCACGTCGATGGCGACGTTCATAGGATTGCCATCGCCGCCGCGATCGACGGCGACGGCACGTTCGGCGACGTCGGCGCGCTCGCCGTTGAGGTGGCGACGGATGACCAGGCGATCGCTTCGTCGGTGCTCGATGCGGGGACGTCGGAACAGACCATGCTCATTGCCGAGGTCTACCGTCGCCACGGTGTGTGGCGGCTACGCGCGGTGGGTCAGGGGTACGACCATGGTCTCGCAGAACTGGCTGCGGGGTATGGGGTCGACGTCGATTCGTGAAGAGTGACTGGCACTGTCAGCAAGATGTTCGGCGAGACGACTAGACCCGTTGGTCGAGCTGCAACGCAGCGCGGGCGAAAGTCGGCATCCAATCAGGGAAGCCCTCGTCAGACAGAAACTTGCAACCGGGATGTGTGCCGATTACCGCGAGAAATCTCCTCACCGGAATGGTTGCACCCGAGAACGCGCGAGGGTTGTCGGCGCGCCAGCCGAGGGCAGGCATCAGGTCGTTCGCCAGGTCCCTGACCGGCACTCCAGCGGCGAGGGCAAGCAGGGCGATGGTCCCGCCTTCGCGGTCGGACTCGTCCTTCCCGCGCGGGACCCGCGAGGCCACATGACGCCACAACGCCTGCGGATCGCCTGCGAGTTTCGCGGCGATCTTCGTTTGAATCAACTCGCCCTTGACTTTACGGGCCAATCCGAGGGCGACGATCGACTCCTGCATCTCTTTCGCTTGCGGGTGGTCGCTGCCCCGATTGCTGGTGGCGTAAAACTTCAAACCGTCCCAACCCAATTCAGCTCGCATCGCTGCGATGGTCGCCGGAGGTAGATGGCCCCCACCCCGTAAGCTTCAGGCGGTCCCCGATGTGATGGACCATCCAGATGATCTTGGCCATCGCTGCGGTCGCTGTCGCATCGTCGACGTCGGCGGTCTGGTTCAGGTCAGCACGGGACAGCACGTCCGCCAGGGCCGGCAGCGCGGGAGGCGTGACCCGGGTGATCAGATCTGCGACCAACGCGGATGCAGCGGCGGCAGACCTCAGGGTCTCCCCATTGCGAGTGCGTGCGGTCAACGTTTGGTTGATTGCGTCGCGGTCGAAGTGTTCGGGGTCGAAGGGTCCCGCCCATGCGGTCATGTGCTGGTGCTCGGGATGGCCGGTGTCGGCGAGGACGGCGAGCAGGTCGGCGTATCCGTGCGGTCCGCCGCAGTCCTCTGGCGGACAGGCCCGCGCGCCGTCGGGACAGCTCGCTCCGGAGATGTCGTCGCCGACGATGGCCTCGAGGGTCAGTTGGTGCGCCCAATCATCGCCGAAGTCGTACAGGTAAATGATTGATTCGCCGGGTTCGGTCAGCAACTCCTCGAGCCGCACGTCGAGCTCGAGATGGTTCACGCTGGGGAGGTCATCGAATCCTTCGTCGAGAGACGATTGCATGACGAAGCTGACGGCGTCGTGAGCCCACGGCTCGTCGCCGAGCACGAACTTGTGTAGGTGGTAGTCCTCCCAGCCCATGACGATCTGCAGCACGTCGTGGAGGTACGGGAGCTCAATGGACGACGGGACTTCGAGGGTTCGCCAGATCGCGGGTTCGATGTCGCACAGGACCACGCGTAGCCGGTACTGCACAGGGTGCTCGCGCGGTGGGTGACGATACCGGGAGCTGGCGTCACCGACGAGGCGCAGGTGACGGTGGGCCGATCCAGGAGACATGGGTATTGCCCGTACCGGGGACTGGTATTGCCTGCCGGAAGGTTTTCTCGGCAGGTGTTCTGACGTTCGTTGTATAGTCGTTCGAAGATTCAGGACACGGGCTTCTGTCTAGCGCTGGGGGGTGCTGCTGTGATGACGGATTTCGCCATCGCCACCGATCAAATGTTTGCAACCGCTGCGAGGTTGGCAACGCACCACGCGAATAGTGATGAGCATTTTCGCGAGCGACATAGTCAACTTTCGGGGGCCGTAGAGGCTGGCTGGGTTGGTAGGTCGGCCAACGTGATGTCCGGCGCTCTGGGCCGGTGGCAATCAGACGCCAACGTCATAGTCGCTCGGATTGCGGGTCACTCAGCGGGCGTCGTGCGCTCCACGAATCAGTTTGTTGACGTGGACGACACGGCAGCAGGTTCGCTGGCGCCGGGTACGCCTTCGACACTCGACCTGTAGCCATCGATGACGATCACGATCGCCGATATCGATCGATGGAACCCCGCGGACATCGAGCGCGTATTCAAAGTTTGTGAAGTAACGGCCAACCATTGCGGAGAAACATCCGATGGCTTGGCAAACCTGGGTGTATTTGGTTCGTGGGCGGGCGACGCGGCGGAAGCTGCGGCGAGATCTATAGGGAAGACGAAGGTCGATCTCGACTTACACGCAACTGAAGTCATGGCGATCGCCTATGCAGCTAAGACGGCAGTCGGGGAAGTCGAGGAGGTCAAAGCCACGCTCAAGGCGGTGCGAGCAGACTCGGACAGACTGGGTTTCGAGATCGATTCCGCGACCGGCAAGGTCTTCGATCCCGATCCGCCGACTATGCAAGGCTGGCCCCAGGAGGACAAAGCGACGTATTACGACGCTCAACGCACACTTCAGGCCAGGGTCAATAACCTGCTACACGCTGCGGACCGTGCAGACGATGACCTTGCGGTGGCAATTCAGGGAGCACTCGGCGAGTTGCCCATCACAGACGTACGCGACACACCCAATGCGATTGGTGAAAGTAGTGTTAACCGTCATCAAAATCAGTCGAGTGCGTTCCAAGAGGTTTATGGTCGAGTACCTCGAACGGAGAACGAATGGCGAATGGCTGAGGCGCTCGACACTGAGACTTACGATTCGAAGAATATGGGTGCCAACGCGAATGTGGTCGTAGGTACGATCGAGCCCCGACCCGGGCATGGCATCGTTCGAACCAATCTCTACATCCCGGGGAAAGAAGCCCAGAACATTACGCTCAACCCGGGTGACGTGTTGGACGGGCGCGCGTTCCCAAACAATTACGGTGACAACCGCGGACCTGACCCGGACGCATCAGCTGAGCAATCCCGGGTCTCGATCTACGTGGATTACGAGAACGGAGTTGTTGTGGCCCGGCAGAACCCGACGGTGGTGACTAGCGGCCCCAATCCCCCGAAGGCTGACGTGCCCGAAGTTCACGTCGCGCAGGCACCGGACGGGTCAGTTCGGGTGCATTACTTCGCCACGGACACCTACCAACCCGAGATGGGAAAGAACCTTGGAGTCGGGGTCGAAGGCGACCTCACCATGAAGCCGAACGACAATGGCTCTGTTGATGTCGGAGGAAAGATTGGAACCTTTCCTTCTGCCGAGGTGTACCAGTACAACGAAGACGGGACTGCCAGAACACTTGCAACCCATGAGGCGACGAAATCGGAGTGGGGTCCCTTGAAGAATCTTCCTAAAGGCCCGAATCACGAAATCGGCGTGGATGTTCCACAGATCGGTGAAACGCCTAAAGCATCTCCTCAGATGGGGTATCCGGGAACCCAGCAGAGCAACGCGCCGGTGGTCGGGACCGAGTTGGGTTCGCCCGCAGCTCCTCCCCGAGTGGGGATTGTAGAGATTCATAAGTGAGCGTAAAACAAAACCAAACCTTCTGGCGTCTGTGGCGATCTTCACTGCTGTGGGCCATCCCGGCTTCGTATCTGACGTGCGGACTCGGGTTTTCAATTGCCCTGACAATCGGTTTGATTGGCGACGGATACTCAGACTCTTTAGCGGACTACCTGAGTGCTGTTCTGATTGGATTCTTTTTCTGGGGTACCGTGATTTTCATCGGAACATGCTACATTGTGATACCGCTGTTCAGTGTATTGATCGCGGTGCTTCGCTACTCTTGGCACCACTGGCGTCAGCGGGGTGCGGTGGACGCGTCCGGCCACGGCCTTCCTAGCGGCTAGTAGCTCTGAGATTTGCAGGCACGGAAAGTATGTGGGCCACAACCGGAAGTGCGAGCGGTCTGGCCCGGGTGATCAAGTCTGGGACAACCCAGACGCTGCTGCGTCAGAGTTCAGGGGCGTCCTACTGGCTGTTCAGCGCCGGCGGGCCGGCGAGGCTAGAGGATGAAGACAAAGGCCACTACCGAACCGGCGCTGCTGGGAACGCCGATGAGCGCCATTGTCACGCTCGTCCACCCCCGAACGCCAGAGGGGCCCAAGGTGAATGCGCGAAGGCCCACCGCGTATCCAGCCATGGACAACAACAGAGCTGCGACAGAGAAGATGAGCAATCGTGGTGTCAGCGGTCACGTAATTCCCCAGGTTGATGGGGTTGTCCGTCACGTAATTCCCCACCTGGCCGTCACGTAATTCCCCACCCTGGGGTGTGTCG
>NZ_QJSP01000032.1 GCF_003217475.1 Williamsia limnetica
GTGACCACCACGTCCATCTGCGCCAGCAGGTCAGGATCAATAGCCCGGGGTGTGTTGGCGGAGATGTCGACGCCGACCTCGAGGAGCGATTGGGCTGACAGTGCGTTGATGGCCGAGCCGGGAGCAGTGCCCGCAGACTGTACGTCAACCGAGTCGCCGGAGACCTTGGTCATCAGGCCGGCCGCCATTTGCGATTTGCCGCCGTTCTTGACGCAAATAAACAGAACACGAGGAGTCGAACTCATGGTGACAGGCAATCCTTTTCGGTGTTGAGGGCCTGGGGGGTCAGTGGTGGATGGGTGTGGGGACGCCAGGCGTCGATGCCGCTAGGTTCTCCAGGGCGGTGATGCCGACAGGCTCGGCCGGCAGCATCGGGACGACCGCAACACGGTCATGGGTGGTGGTGATCGCCGCGATCTCGTCGAGTTCGGCGGCCGCCCGCCGGGCCAGTAGCGGGGACGTGGGGTGTGCGGCAGCGAGCGAATTGTTGATGACCCACGCCCACGGCGTGATGCCGGCCCGCTGCAGATCCTGCTGCAGGCCCTCGGCTTCCAGGCGCGGGGTGGTCTCAGCCAACGTCACCAGCAGTACTTTGGTCTCGTCTGGGTTCTGCAACCGCATCATGGGGGTGGTGAACGAAGTCTGCTCGCCCATCTGCCGGGCAATCTCGCGATGGTAGGAGTCGGTCGCGTCGAGCAGCAGCAGCGTGTGTCCGGTGGGTGCGGTGTCGACGACGACGAAGGTACGTCGCGATTGGTTGATGACCCGGGAAAAGGCTTGGAAGACAGCCACTTCCTCGGTGCACGGTGAGCGGAGGTCTTCGGCCAGTGTGCTGCGGCCCTGCTCGTCGAGGTGCGCGCCTTTGGTGTCTAGCACTCGCTGGCGGTACTGCTCGGTCGCTTCGGCGGGGTCGATGCGTGAGACCGTCAGATTGTCCAGATGTCCGGTCAGGGTGTCGGTGAGGTGGGCGGCGGGGTCGGTGGTCGTCAGGTGCACCTGGTGGCCGCGGCCGGCCAAGGCCACCGCGATCGCCGCGGCAATGGTGGTTTTGCCGACTCCACCTTTGCCCATGCACATGATGAGCCCGTGGCCCTGAGGCTCAAGCTCGTCGATCAGTGCTGACAGCGGTGCGGCGTCGAGGTCGGCAGCCACCTCAGTGGCTGCATCGAACGGACGGTCAGCGCTCGTGGGGCGCAGCAGACTCGTGAGGGCGCCCAGTCCGACGATGTTGGTGGGTTTGAGTTCGATGTAGTCGACCGGCAACGCCTGCAGCTCGCGGGGGAGATGGGCGATGGCGTGTTGTTCGCGGTCGTAGATGGCGTGCGCAACAGGGTCACAGGCGTCCGGGCGTGGCAGGACGCCGTTGATGACGACGTGTTGGGTGGTCAGTCCGATAGCGGCCAGTTCAGTATGGGTGCGGGCGATTTCGGCGAGGCTGGAGCGCTGAGCGCGAGCGACCAAGACGAGCCGGGTGCGGGCGGGGTCGGCCAGCGCAGCAACCGCGCCGGCGTACATGGTGCGCTGTTTCTCCAGCCCGGACAGCGGTCCGAGGCAGGAGGGGTCGCCTTTGCCGTCGTCGAGGAACTCGGTCCACGAGCCGGGCAACTGGAGCAGGCGGATGGTGTGCCCGGTCGGTGCGGTATCGAACAGCACATGATCGAACCCGGCCAGGGCAGCATCGTCGTCGGTGAGCAGGGTGGTGAACTCGTTGAACGAGGCGATCTCGGTGGTGCACGACCCGGACAGTTGCTCGGTGATGGTGGCCAGCTCGGCCTCGGGGAGCAGTCCTCGGACGGGTCCGATGATGCGTTCGCGGTAGGCGGCCGCGGCCTGCTCGGGATCAATCTCCAGCGCTGATAGTCCGGCGACAGCAGGAACATCCGTGATGGTGTTGCCGATCGAAAGCCCGAACACCTGCCCGACATTGGAGGCTGGGTCGGTGCTCACCAGCAGTACCTTTTTCCCAGCGCCGGCCAGGGTGATGGCCGAGGCGCAGGCGATGGAGGTTTTGCCGACCCCACCTTTGCCGGTGAAGAACAGGAAGCGGGGCGCTGCATTGAGGAACTTGGGAGAAGGCACGGTCAGCAGCAACTCGACTCGGAGCCCGAGCCGGCGTCGGGGGTGCAGCATCCGCTGGTGTCGGTGAGCGACAGCAATCCGGCGGTGGGCGCAGCGGCTTCGGGGGCGGGCAGACCGGCCCAGGCCGCGAGCTGACTTCGCGTCGGGTAGGTCCCGGTCATCGCCGTTACTCCGTCCACCAACGCTAGTGGCAGCCCTTGCGATCCGGTCAGCTTCAGGAAGGCGGTGACTGGTTCGCGTTCGGCGAAGGCCATCGGTTCGCTGGCCAGATTGAATCGGGCGATATCGGCGCCCTGGCTACGGAGCCAGTCAATGTCGGCGGAGAAGGTGATCAGGGCCTGGTCGACGTCGTCGCCGCAGACGCCGGTGGCGCAGCACAGTGCTGGTTCGAAAATCTCGATACTCATTGCTGTCACGCTTTCTAGGTGGGGGGTCAGGAGATGCTGGCGGTGACCGGGTGCCCGGCGGCAGCGAGGGTGTTGGTGGTGATGTCACCGCGGTCGGCGAGCCAGCGTTCGGCGTCGATCGCTGCGGCGCAGCCGGTGCCGGCGGCGGTGATTGCTTGGCGGTAGGTGTGATCGACCAGATCTCCGGCGGCGAAGACGCCGTCGATGGAGGTGGCGGTGGTCGGTGATTGGACCTGCACGTAGCCGGCGTCGTCGAGATCGACCTGCCCGGTCACCAGGGCGCTGCGGGGGTCGTGCCCGATGGCGACGAACATACCCGTAGCTGTCAGGGTGGTGTGCTCGCCGCTGATCGTGTCGCGGACAACGAGACCGGTGACACTGCTTTCGCCGAGGACCTGGACCGGGTCGGCGTTGGTGATGAAACGGATCTTGGGGTTGGCTTTGGCGCGTTCGAGCATGATCCGCGAGGCCCGAAACTCGGTGCGGCGGTGGACCAGAGTGACGCTGCGGGCGAAGCGGGTCAGGAAGGTGGCTTCTTCCATCGCTGAATCGCCGCCCCCGACGACGATGATGTCTTGGTCTCGGAAGAAGAACCCATCGCACGTGGCACACGCGCTGACGCCGCGGCCGAGCAAGGACTCCTCTCCGGGGATGCCCAGGTAGCGGGCTGCGGCGCCCATCGCCAGGATCACCGCATGAGCTCGATGAGCAACACCGCCGGCGTGCAGGGTCTTGATCGGCCCGATCAGCTCTAGCGCGTCGACGTCCTCGGTGCGGATGTCGGTACCGAATCGTCGGGCTTGCTCGCGCATCTCATCCATCAGGTCCGGGCCCATGATTCCGCCGCGGAAGCCGGGGAAGTTCTCGACCTCGGTGGTGGTCATCAGGGCACCGCCGAACTGGCTGCCCTCGAACAGTATCGGCTGCAGTTCGGCGCGGGCGGCATAGATTCCGGCCGTATAGCCGGCGGGTCCTGAGCCCACGATCATCAGATCGTGCACGGTCGTCGGCGATGTCATAGTTCTCCTCGTCGAATTGTCATCAGAGTGACAAGTCCGTTGATCAGCGGGTGGCGGGCTGGGAGGTCAGTTCGGCGATGAGTGCCTCGACGCGGGTTTTGATCTCGTCGCGGATCGGCCGAACGGCGTCCACGCCTTGACCTGCAGGATCTTCCAGGACCCAGTCCCGGTAGCTTTTGCCGGGAAAGATCGGGCAGGAGTCGCCGCAGCCCATGGTGATCACCACATCGGAAGCCTGTACGGCATCGGTGGTGAGGATCTTCGGAGTCTGTGCGGTGATGTCGATACCGACCTCCGACATTGCCTCGGCGGCAGCGGGATTGATACTGCCGGCCGGAGCGCTACCGGCGGAGCGGACCTCGATCGCGTCACCGGCCAGATGGGACAGGAAACCGGCGGCCATCTGGGAGCGACCGGCGTTGTGCACGCACACGAACAGAACGCTGGGGGTGGTGGTCATGAATCGAAATCCTTTTCCATGGTTGTGGTCGATCAGGGTGTGGCAGGTGTCAGACGGGAACGGGGGACGTCAACTCGTGCAGCAACTCCTGGACTCGGGTGTCGAGGTCGTCGCGGATGGCGCGGACCACCTCGAGGGGTTGGCCGTGTGGATCCTCGAGGGTCCAGTCGAGGTAGCGTTTGCCCGGATAGATCGCGCAGGCATCGCCGCAGCCCATGGACACGACCACGTCGGCCGCGGCAACGACATCATCGGTCAGCGGCTTGGGATACTGCGCCTCCAGGTCTAGACCGATCTCCGCCATCGCTTCGACCACTACCGGGCTGATCGCACCCACGGGTGCCGATCCCGCCGAGCGCACATGCACGGACCCCTTGCCGTAGTGATCGAGCAGGGCTGCGGCCATCTGCGAGCGGCCGGCGTTGTGTACGCAGATGAACAGCACTTCGGGCACGTCTTTGGGTGCAGCGCCGGTGGATTGAGCCAACGCGGAGAGGCGGTCGGCAGCGAACCGGCCCGCCAAGGCCGGGAGGTGGTTGTAGATCGTCGCGGTGCGCCGCAGCGCGGTGTAGGACTCGAACACGTAGCGTTCCACCGTTTGCGGGGAGAACACCCCGTTGTACCTGTCGGCCAGGGTCTCGGCGGTGCGGGAGAGCAACGCTTGGGGCATCAGCAGTTCGGGTTGGGCGCGGTGCTCGGACATCAGGACTCCTTGGTCGCAGACGAGATGGCAGATGGTGCGGGGGTGAAGCGCTTGCGCAAAGCCAGAGAGACATAGACCAGTCCGACCAGGACCGGGACCTCGATCAGCGGCCCCACGACGCCGGCCAGGGCTTGGCCGGAGGTGACGCCGTAGGTGGCGATCGCCACAGCGATGGCGAGTTCGAAGTTGTTGCCCGCCGCGGTGAACGCCAGGGTGGTGGTGCGCTCGTACCCCAAACCCATCACGGCTCCGAGGGCGTAGCCGCCGCCCCACATCACGGCGAAGTAGACCAGCAGGGGCAGCGCGATGCGCACCACGTCCCAGGGTTTGGAGGTGATCTGGTCGCCTTGCAGCGCAAACAGGATGACGATGGTGAACAGCAGGCCGTACAGCGCCCACGGGCCGATGCGGGGTAGGAACTTTTCCTCGTACCACTCGCGGCCTTTGGCCTTC
Organism: Williamsia limnetica; assembly: GCF_003217475.1. GTDB lineage: Bacteria > Actinomycetota > Actinomycetes > Mycobacteriales > Mycobacteriaceae > Williamsia > Williamsia limnetica. The sequence goes on from NZ_QJSP01000032.1 coordinate 5,122, forward strand.
TCGCCGTAGCGGCGCGTCAAAAACCCAGCCAGCAAAGGGATCCCGAGGAAGATCAGGACAGATTTGGCGATCTGCCAGGGGGAGGTGTCGATGGTGGTCTGTTCCAGACCAAGCCACCCGGGGAGCACCGACAGGTAGAACCAGCCGAGGATGGCGAACATGAACACCTGGAACACCGAGTTGATGGCCACCAGCACTGCGGCCGCTTCGCGGTCACCGCAGGCCAGGTCGTTCCAGATGATGACCATGGCGATGCACCGGGCCAACCCGACGATGATCAGTCCGGTCCGATACTCAGGCAGGTCGGGCAGCAGGAGCCAGGCCAGAGCGAACATCAACGCCGGCCCGAGGACCCAGTTCAGTGCCAGCGACCCGAGCAAGAGTTTGCGGTCACCGGTGACGGTGTCGAGGCGGTCGTAGCGAACTTTCGCCAGGACCGGGTACATCATGATCAGCAGTCCGATCGCAATCGGTAGCGAGATGCCGTCGATCTCGACGGCGCTCACCACGTCGTCCAGGCCCGGAATCATGCGGCCCAGCAGCAGGCCGGCGACCATGGCCACGCCGATCCACACCGGCAGGTAGCGGTCGAGGGTGGAGAGTTTGCCGACAACGGCCGGTTGGTCCGTGGTGGTACTCATGCGGTCGCCACCTCAGAGGGGGCCTGCAATGCAGCCGCGGGTTCGCCCAGGACAGCGGAGAGCTGTTGCAGGGCAGCGGGAACCACCCAGTAGTAGACCCAGGTCCCGCGGCGCTGGCAGTCCAGCAGGCCCGCCGACCGCAACACCTTGAGGTGGTGGGAGATGGTGGGCTGTGACAGGTCGAAGGACTCGGAGATGTCGCAGACGCAGGCCTCACCGCCCTCGTGGCTGGCCACCAAACTCAGCAACCGCAGACGCACCGGATCGCCGAGGGCTTTGAACATCCGGGCCAGATCCCCCGCCCAGTCCTCGGTCAGCGGCTCGCGCACCAAGGGGGAGCAGCAGGGAGTTTCAGGCTCCGCGTGTTGATTCGACATATGTCTATATTGACGGTGATCGATTCTGCGGTCAAGTGAACTCCTGGCTAACGACATGGGTCGCCCAGCCCGTTGCATAGATGGCGATCTATTTGTCATGTGGGCGCCCGGCCCCGTTCACCCTGAATTCATATAGACCGCGTTCTATACGTCTGGTGCGGGGCGCGAGTCCGCCCGGCGGATGCTCATCAACAGAGAAGGAACAATCACGTGTTTACACTTCCCAGGCGCGTACTGGTAGCGGTCGCGGTGTCGGGTGTAGTCCTTGGCAGCGCGGCGTGCGGTGGCCAGGATTCGGGTGGCTCGGGCGATGGGATCAGCGGCGAGGTCAGCGTGGACGGTTCCTCGACTGTCGAACCGCTCAGTTCTGCTGCGGCCACGATGTTCCGCGATGAGGAGGCCGGGGTCAATGTCACCGTCGCCACCTCGGGAACCGGCGGCGGGTTTAAACGTTTCTGCGCCGGTGAGACCGACATCTCTGACGCCTCCCGTCCGATCAGCGACGAAGAGAAGGCCGCCTGCGAGGCCAAAGGCATCAAGTACACCGAGATCGTGATCGCCAACGACGGACTGTCGGTGGTGGTCAATCCCGGGAACGACTGGATCGATTGCCTGACCACAGCGCAGCTGGCCACCATCTGGGGACCGGCATCGGAAGGCAAGGTCACGAGCTGGAACCAGGTCGATCCGTCTTTCCCGAACGAGAAGCTGGACCTGTTCGGCGCGGGTACCGACTCGGGAACCTTCGACTACTTCACCGAGGCCATCAACGGGGAAGAGGGCGCCATCCGTACCGACTACACCCCCTCCGAAGATGACAACCTGACCGTGCAGGGTGTCAGCGGATCGACGGGCGCACTGGGCTTTTTCGGTCTGAGCTACGCCGAAGAGAACGCTGACGCGGTCAAACTGGTGGGCGTCGACAACGGCAGCGGATGCATCACCCCCAGCAAAGAAACCGTGCAGGACGGTACCTATGCCCCGCTGGGCCGGCCGCTGTTCATCTACGTCAACAACGCCAGCTACACCGACAAGCCCGGCGTGCGGGCCTTCGTCGACTTCTACGTCGCCAATGAAGAAAAGGTCGCCGAAGACGCCCTGTTCATCGACCTGACCGACGAGCAGCAGCAGACCGCGCAGAAAGAACTCGCCAGCCTCGTCGGCTGAGCGGCCCGGCCATGAGCACCACTACTGTCCTGCCGCAAGGCTCCCCAGATATCGAGCCTTCGATCCAGCGCAGCTCCAATCGTCGCGGCGAGCAAGTGATTCACGGTGTGCTGCGGCTGTGTGCCTGGTTGTCCATCGCGATCACCGTCGGGATCGTCATCTCACTGCTGATCCCGGCGCTGAGCTTCTTTCAAGACGTCTCGGTCTGGGAGTTCTTGACCGGGACACGGTGGGCGCCGCAGTTCGCCAATCCCTCCTTCGGTGTCCTGCCGCTGGTCACCGCGACCCTGTGGACCACGGGGATCGCGCTGGCGGTGGCGGTGCCCTGCGGGTTGGGGGTGGCGATCTATCTCGCCGAGTACGCCCGCCCCCGGGCCCGTAAGATCCTCAAACCGATCCTGGAGCTATTGGCCGGAATCCCGACGGTCGTGTTCGGGTTCTTCGCGCTCTCGTTCGTCGCGCCGACCATCCTCAAAGGCTGGTTGAACCTGGAAGTGGGGACGTTCTCGATCCTGGCCGCCGGCCTGGTGATGGGCGTGATGATCATCCCGACGGTCGCCTCGTTGTCCGAGGACGCCATGACCGCTGTGCCCCAGGCACTTCGGCAAGGATCTTCCGCGCTGGGCGCCAACCGGATGCAAACCTCGCTGCGGGTGGTGTTCCCGGCCGCCTTGTCCGGGATCGTCGCGGCCATCGTCCTGGGAATCTCGCGGGCTATCGGCGAAACCATGATCGTGGCCATCGCCGCCGGCGCCCGCCCCCAGATGGTCACCGACCCCACCATGGAGGGCGCCACCATGACCGGCTTCATCGCCCGCATGGCTTTGGGTGATGCCCGCGTCGGGTCACTGGAATACAACACCCTTTTCGCGGTGGGCCTGTTGCTGTTCGTGATGACCCTGGTGGTCAACGCCATCAGCATCCAACTCGTCCGCCGTTTCCGCCAGGAGTACTGACATGGCCATCACCACCCCCGCCCGCCCCCAGCCTGCGCGCGAGCACACCCCGATCCCGACCGGGTCGCGGAGCAAAGAACGCAGTCCCGCCGCCCTGATCTTTCTGATGTTGTTGTGGCTCAGTCTGTTCATTGCCTTCGCCACGTTGGTGGCGTTGATCGTGACCACCTTCGTCGAAGGCGCCGGTCGCCTCGACATCGGGCTGCTCACCGAGTACCCGTCCTCGCGGCCAGATGAAGCCGGTGCCCGTCCGGCGATCCTCGGATCGCTCTGGGTCATCGGCACTACCGCGATCCTGGCGATCCCGCTGGGTATCGCCGCGGCGGTCCACCTCGAGGAGTTCGCCGATAAACGGCACTGGTTCAACAAGTTCATCGAAGTCAACATCCAGAACCTGTCTGCGATCCCCTCGATCATTTACGGCATGCTCGCGATCGGCACCCTGGCGCTGATCGGTGTCGGCAACAAGAACATCGTCATCGGCGGCGCGCTGGCGCTGGCGTTGTTGATCTTGCCGGTCATCATCATTTCCACCCGCGAAGCCCTGCGGTCGGTGCCGCGGGAACTGCGGCACGGCTCACTGGCTTTGGGTTCAACCGAACTGCAAACCGCGTGGCGGATCACCCTGCCCTCCTCGATCCCCGGCATCGCCACCGGCACGATCTTGGCGCTCTCGCGAGCGTTGGGGGAGGCGGCCCCGCTGCTTTTGCTGGGCGCCCTGGTGTTTATTTCGTTTGACCCCAACGGGCTGATGAGCGGCTTCACCACCATGCCGATCCAGATTTACGGATGGACCAACGCCCCCCAGGCCGGTTTCCACGAGCTCGCCGCAGCCACCTCCATCCTGCTCGTGGCGATCCTGCTGGTGATGAATGCGCTGGCGATCGTCATCCGCAACCGCTACCAGCGTCGCTGGTGAGCACTAACAGAAAGCCTTCCACCATGAACAGCGCCACCCCCGGATCCACCGACACCACCAAGGCAGCAACTGAGACCGCCGCCGACGCGGACACGGCCACACCGATCTCCACCCGTCCCGCGAACTTCCTGAATCGGCGGCTGCCCACCAATCCTTTCCAGGTTCTCGAATGCACCGACGTGCACGTCTACTACGGTGGTTTTCAGGCCGTGCGTGGTGTGTCGATGCCGTTCGCGCACAACGAGATCACTGCCCTCATCGGTCCGTCGGGGTGCGGCAAGTCGACTATTTTGCGTTCGCTGAACCGGATGAACGACCTGGTCGACGGGGCCCGCGTGGAAGGGCAGGTCCGTTACCGCGGACAAGACATGTACGGCAAAGGTGTTGATCCGATCGAAGTACGCCGCCGGATCGGGATGGTCTTTCAAAAACCCAACCCGTTCCCCAAGTCCATCTACGACAACATCGCCTACGGCCCCCGCGTGACCGGCATGAACGTCGACTCCATGGACGAGCTCGTCGAGCAGGCACTGACCCGCGCCGCCCTGTGGGATGAAGTCAAAGACAAACTCAAACAGTCCGCCTACGGGCTGTCCGGCGGCCAACAGCAACGCCTGTGCATCGCCCGCACCATCGCCGTGCAACCGGACGTGATCTTGATGGACGAACCGTGCGCCTCACTCGATCCCATCGCCACCATGCGTATCGAAGGGCTGATGACCGAACTGCGCGATCAGTACACGATCATCATCGTCACCCACAACATGCAGCAGGCCGCCCGCGTCGCTGACCGTACCGCCTTTTTCACCGCCACCGTCGATGACACCACCGGCGACCGCACCGGCGAACTCGTCGAATTCGACCTCACCAAAAAGATTTTCGAAAATCCCGCTGACCGGCGCACCGAGGACTACATCACCGGCCGGTTCGGCTAAACCGCCATGACGATGACCGCCGACGCCAGCCCGGGCCGCCGCCTCGTACCCGCCTGGGTACGCGCGAACGCCGGGTCCGGGTCGGTCGTGCTCCTCGATCCCGACGAACAACCCGCCGCCGCGATCGTCGACCGGCTGCGGTCGCTGGGCGTGCATGTACGGCTGTGCCAGGACCCGGTCCACGCCGCAGCGATCCTCGGGTTCGAAGGCATTGCCGTGGTGGTCGTCAACGCCTCGATCGGCGCCGAAGCGATGCGCCGGTTCGTGGAGATCGTGCACGGAAAGCTCGATGTGACAGTCCTGTTGGCCTACAGCCCCTGCCAGCTCGCCGACATCGGTCCCGCGGTCCTAGCCGGCGCCCGCCCCCTGCTCGCGTTGCCGTATGACCCGGCAAGCTTTGTCGCAGCACTCAAACAGAGCGCCACCCCGGCCCCGCCGCCGCCGGTCATCACCGTCGCCGGACTGGTCCTGGACCGGGCCGGCTACAGCGCCTCGATAGACAATCACCGAATCGGGCTCAGCGCGTTGGAGTTCGAGCTGCTACTCGAGTTCGCCTCGCACCCGGACACAGTCATCACCCGAGAACGGTTCGCCCAACGATTCTGGCCGGACTCGGCGGACCCGGACGGCACCATCATGGCCGCCGTCAAACGCCTCCGCCGCAAACTCGACGCCCACGGCATCGGGCACGCCATCAGCACCGTGCGCGGCGTCGGCTACCAGCTGGTGTCGAGCACCCTGCTCGCACCGATGACCGGCTGAACCCGCAGCGGTCAGCAGACATCGAGTTCGCGGACCAAACCCTGCACGCGGGTGGAGATATCCTCCACGATGCGGCGAACCTCACCGGCCGGACGCCCCACCGGGTCGGCGACCTGCCAATCGACGTACCGGCGACCCGGGACCACCGGACAGGCGTCCCCACAGCCCATCGTCACCACCACCCCCGACGCACGCACCACCTCGCTGGTCAGCGGCCGGGGAAACTCGGTCAACCCCGCCACACCCCGGCGCACCAACTCCGAACGCACCACCGGATCCACCCGCGCTGCCGGCAACGAACCCGCCGTACGCACCCGCAACCGATCCCCGGCGACCGACCGCATCAGCGCCGCCGCGATCTGCGAGCGACCAGCATTGCGCACACACACGAACAACACATCACGGCGAAAATCATGATCAGCATCAGCTGCCTGCACCAGGGCGGTGAGCCGCTCGGCAGCGAACCGGGCCGTGAGCGCCGGCAAATGCACACGCACCGTTGCCCGCGACGCCAGCAACTGGTAGCTATCCATCACGAACTCAGCAATGGTCTCCGGCGCAAAATGGTGGGCATACTCCTGCGCCAGGTCGTCAGCGATCCGCCGCAACAACCGACCATGATCACCCGGATCAACCCCCGCGGCCGGTACGGCCGTATGGCCGACCGCCGATCCACCGAAGCGCGCCAACGCATCTGCGGACGGCCGATAACGCTCGCCTTCGACAATCAACAGACCGACCTGTGCCATCACCGCCAAGTGAGCAGCGAAGCGATCACCATCGCCGCCGGGGCCGGCGAGGCCGGCCGCGGTCACCTCAGTGTCCGAACCCAAAATCAACGCCAGCAACTCGAGCCGGTCAGGGTCAGCCATGGCCGCGATCTGCGCGCGCCGACGATCGTCATAGCCCACCATCTACTGCCGATCGGTGAACGTCGACGTGCACGGCCTGATCAGCGCAGCAGGTCGGCGATCGCATCCAGGCGGGTAGGCACGATGTGATACCAGACCTCTCGCCCTACCGGCTCGCGTGCCACCACACCTGCCTCGGTCATCACCTTGAGGTGGTGTGAGACCGTCGGCTGCCGCAACCCCAGTGCCAAGGTGAGTTCGGTGACCCGGGCCTGCTGATCGGCGCTGGTGTGAATGAGGCTCAGGATTTGCAGCCTGGTCGGATCCGAGACGACCCGCAATACCGTTGCGGTGTCCTCGGCCTGGGCCCGGCTCAGCGCCGCACGGACCGGGGAGTGGACTGCACCCGCCACGACAGAATCGACGGGAGGCGTCGATTCGCTGCCGGTTGCGGGTGTCATGAGACAAGATTAGCCCGCCCCGGATCTACCGTGACGGCACAACCTGCACCGGCTGCACCCCCAGTTGGTCGAGCAACGCCAGAACCCGGGTACGGATCTCCTCGCGAATCGGACGCACTGAGTCCAGGCCCTGCCCCGCGGGATCGTCGAGCTGCCAGTCCTCATAGCGGACCCCTGGAAAGACCGGGCACACATCACCGCACCCCATCGTGATCACCACATCTGAGGACTCCACCGCATCGGGGGTCAACACCTTGGGCTGCTCAGAGCGGATATCGATACCCACCTCGGCCATCGCCTCCACAGCGACCGCATTGATCTGATCGGCGGGCATCGACCCGGCCGAGCGGACCTCTACGGCGCCACCGGACAGGGCCGCGAGAAACCCAGCGGCCATTTGCGAGCGCCCGGCGTTGTGAACACAGACGAACAGCACCGACGAAGAATCAGACACACCACTATTTTGACAGCTATCTAATCAGGCTGGCAAGTGAACTCTGGGAGTCAACACGCTGAGACCCTTCGCTAGCGAGGTATCCACAGAAATACGTGTCACACTCAAACCGCGCTAGAAGCATGCGCACAACCGGCCGAATGGCCGGTTTTTTTGTGCCCGCTGGTTCTCTGCCAGTTGGGCTGTCACTGTCGCGCACCCATGCATCTGCCGATCACCGTCCCCCTACGGGATCGGTCTGCGCGGCGTGCGCGGCGCACCTCAGAAAAGGGGTCACCCATGTTCGGCGACGTCTGCGTTCTGTGCACTGGGATTCATCATCGCTATCACCATCGTGGTGGTGGGCGTACTTCCGCTGGTCTACATCGTGGTCCTCATCGACCGCGAGTCACCGGCTCGCAGGAGGCGAGGGTCTTCTCAAAGCCCTCGCTGCGGTGCTGCGGGCCTGGCGCCGGAAATAACGTCCGACTCCACGCACTACCCATGGAGAAACTGATGTCGCCATAGCGCGCTGCGCCTGACCTATCTCGCCGCCACAGCGCGGGCCTGCATATGTGCCCCGCGGTCGAATCTGATTCGACGTGCGGGGCTCTTTTATGCCCAAAACCACTGCCGCGAATGCGTTGAACTGGGATACGAGTTTCTCAGAAAGCTGATCGTGCGGGACAAGGAGTGTCGTGGGGTGTTCAGGTCCAGAGGGGTAGCGTTTCCCACCCCGGCGGAAAGCCCATCTCTGCGGTCGTGCGGTTATCGAGCTGGTCGAAGCTGGTGGTGACGAGTTCTTTGACCTGGTGTGTCCAAGTACTTCCAGGTGATGTGGTGCGCAGCAGGACCCCGATCATGCACAGCGTCCCGAAGATCCTCTCCGACTGGTCCTTCGGTAGCCCCTCGAATCCTGGTACGGCCCGCAGTGCGGCGGTGGTGGCTGGAGGAAGTTGCCGATTCCATAGTCGGCTGTGGTGAGCGCAAATGTTGCGGACAACGCTGAGTTGGAGCAACCAACTCTCCAATGCTGGGTGTTGGCGCCATTTGCGTCGTTGCCGGCGCTGGGACGCCGTAGAGGCGCGCGGATCGGGCGGTGGGGGAGTAATCGCGAACCAGGTGCTCAGTTCCTGCTGGTCTGCGCTGCGCATTCCGGCGAAGAGCTTGGATAAGTCGGCGAAGTCCAGGATGTCAGTTAGTACCCAGATGGGTAGGTGTCCACCGTATTTGGTGAAGTGATGATCGACGAATGCGTCGCGCCCTCGACTCCGGGCGATACGACCACGGGCGGTTTTGAGCCATCCGGAATGGTCGAAACCAGGGCGGAAGTTGGCCGGGTTCTCATGCGCCATCGGGTCGATCTCGCCGAGGAGATGACCTAGCTGGCTGCGCATCGCAACTTCTATGCGCTCGACGCCGCTGTGCACCTTGCTCTTAAGGTGCCGATCGAACTCGTACAGCCTGGCAACCTCAGCGAACGACGTGCCAGTGCTGAAGGTGTCCAACGGCCGCTGGCGATCAGCCGGATTGGCCTCCCGGAAGGGATACCAGTAACCACTGAGCCGGTAATAGCCCACAGCGGTGAGCCACTGCATGGTCTCTGCGTCCTCACACACCATGCCCCGGTCCCGAAGGCGTGAGACCTGATCGGAGATGGCGAGAAAAGGCTTGGGCGGCAGGGGAGTGGCAGTCACACTATGAATATAAATCCGGCCCACTCCCAGAACCGAAGTTCTAGGGCGGGCCGAACGATTGAGCCCATCATATGGGAGTTGTTCGATACCTGGCAAGTCTGCCGACAACAGCTGACGGGACAGGAGCTACGAGCCAGTGCGATCGACCTCAACCACGGCAAGCGCTGCGATCTAGACGGTCACGCTCAAGTTTCGGCCACAACCGGCGGTGGCTACGTTCTGGAGACCGGTCTCGAGGACGGTGTGATGCGTGGGATCAGTCGAACGTAGATGACCATGCCGACGAGCTCGATCAGAGTTTGGGTCACCACCACGACGGCTGCCAGGGCCAGCGTCTGTGGGAGGGCGAGGGCGAGCGGGAGCACGACCAGGGAGTTGCGGGTGGCGCCGGAGAAGATCAACGCCCGGGTGGCGGGCACATCAAGGGATGCTGTTCTGCCGACCGCCAGGCCCACGATGGCCATGACGACCAGGAACCCGATGAAGATCGGTACCACGGCGATCAGCGAGGACCACTGCGTGCGTACTGCTTCGATCTGCGAGGCGACGACCACGGCCAGGGTGAGCATCATGACCGGGACCATCGCTGCGGCCATGGCGTCCATGACGATGACGCCGGCGCGATGGCGCCGAGAGATCGCCTGGGTGATGGCGGCTAGAGTCAGCGGGACCACAATCAACAAGACGAAGGCCTCGACGAATGGGCCTATATCGACGATCTCGACGAGGTCCGACCCGACGAATAGCCAGAGGTAGACCGGCAGCAAGGCCATCTGCAGGAGCATGATCAGCGGCGCGCTGGCCAGCAGCCGTTCCGATGCTGCTCCGGCCAGGCCGCTGAAGACGATGACGTAATCGATGCAGGGCGCCAGCAGCACCAGCAGGACTCCGACCAGCAGGGCTTGGTCGTCGGCGATGAACCGGGTGAGCAGGAAGACGACGACGGGCACGAGGGCGAAGTTCAACACCACCACGCTGGCCAGGAATCGGCTATCGCGCAGCGAGGCCCTGATCTTTTCGAATGGGACCGCCAGGAAGGTGGCGTAGAGCAGCACGATCAGCACGGGGTTGATGGCGTGCTCGAAGGTGGGCGCGGACGCCGGGGCCGCGATGCCGATCAGGGCGCCGGCCGCGAGGGCGGCCAGGTACAGCGGTATCTGGAACTTCTCGAGCCAGGCCACCGCCGGTGACGACGTCACACCGGTCATGACGCGTTCTGGGCGGGTGTGGTCAGCCAGGCGCACTCGGGGCTGCAGGGGGAGTCTTTGTCGGGGGTGTCGTCGAGACGGGCCAGCGCCGCAGTCAACGTCGAGTGCAGCGAGGTGAGCTGCGCGATGGACGCTTCAGCGTTGGCGAGCTGTTGCGCAATGGCCGGTCGCAGTTCGGATTTGACGGCCCGGCAGGTATCGGTCTCCCACACCCGCAGGAGCAGTTTGATCTCGGGGAGCGACATCTGCAGAGCTTTGGCGGCGGTGATGAACGCCAGCCGTTCCTGCGCGCGCTCGGTGTAGATGCGGTAACCGTTCGCGGAGCGGTCGGCCGGGAGAATGCCTTCGGTCTCGTAGTACCGCAGCGTGGTTGCAGGGACCCCGCTGCTGGCGGCGAGCTCGGATATCCGTAGATCAGGCATGACCGAAGAGTAAACGTTCGAGTCGACTCGAAGGTCAAGCCGCAGTGGCAGTGATCACGCTCAGTGATGTCGCAGATCGTGCCCGAGGGTGGGCAAATCCAGATCCACAGGACCAGCCTGGGCGACTCGGCAGCTGGCCCGTCGCCGTTTGCGCAGTGCGACCAGGATGCCTACCGCAGCAATTGCGACAACAGTGAGCAGTGCGGGTACCCACAGCGAACCCAGCAGTCCTGCCGCTCCGATTCCGCCCAGGACCGCCAGCAGTGGACCGGCGCAGCACACCGCGCACGCTCCCACCAGCGCAGCCAGGGCGGCACCGGGGCCACGCCACGACTTCCCGGGTGCGCTCATGCCGGTTGTCCGAACAACTCGCCGAGCAGCGGTGCGGCGTCTCGCGGTGCGCGGACCTGCACCACCACCGTGCCGTCGGCGACGGTCAGAGTGAATGCATAGAATGAGCAGCATTGCTGTTCTGCCGCAATCAGATACGCGAGCTGGCTCACCATGACTGCGTCATTGTCGAAGGTCAGCTGCACACCCACGCCGGTCTCGGTGTCCTCGAGATCGGTCCGGCTGCGGGCGTGGGTTAGTATCTGCTGCCACTGCATGGTGCGCTCGCCGAGCTCCTCGCGGTCCAGGGAACACGCGATGGCCGGGGGATCGGCGTCGGCGCCGCCGAGGGGGGCAGTCGCCTCGGCGACCCCGAGGTCGGCGGTTCCCTCAGGCATCGGCACTGGGAACTGGCCGTCGGTGATCGTGCAGCCGCAGTCCGGTCCGCAGCGGCCCGCAGGGGCAGGTTCCGACAGATTTGACCGCACGCTGCGCAACCGTGCGGCGAACGCTGAGAGCTCGGCCAGTCGATGATCGGTCTCGGTGATCTGCTGATCGACCAGCGGCAACAACTCGGACCGCACCGACGAGCACGTCCCAGATTGCCACGCCTGCAGCAGATCCCGGATCTCATCGAGAGCCAATCCCATCAGCTTGGCCGAGGAGATGAACGCCAAGCGCTCCACGGCCCTCTCGTCATAAACTCGGTAACCGGCCGGGGTTCGCTGCGCAGTGAGCAACCCTGATTCCTCGTAAAACCGCAGCGTCGAGGCCCGAACACCGGACCGCTGCGCCAGCTGTGAGATGCGATATGTACCCATGACCTCACGGTAAACCTTCAACACGACTTGAAGGTCAAGCGAAAAATGAACCGGATCCAACCGGGGCGCACAGCAGACATCGACTTGTCTACTGGTTGGTGGCCAGTCGCATGGCCGCACGTTAGATTAAGTGATGGCTCTCCTGAGATCAGTGCCGGCGATGCCGGTCGAGAATATCGCGGTCGGTGTTGAGTTTTATTGTCAGAGACTAGGATTCACAGTTTCATCCTCCGATGAAGGGGGCGCAAGGCTGTCGCGCGACGGTGCCGAGGTGCATTTGTGGGCTACGTTCGACGACGATTGGCGTACTCGTTCGAACTTCGTCTCGATGCCGATCTGCAGTGGGGCTGAGAGCTTCATTGCGGGGACGGCGAGTTGTCGGATGGAGACCGATTCGGTGGACGAACTCTATCGCGAGATGGCGGCAGCTGCGGTTCTCCATCCGAGTGATGCTGGTGAAGGGCCCGCCGATACGGAGTGGGGTACCCGAGAGTTCGCGGTGGTCGATCTAGTTGGGAACCTGCTGACGTTCTTTTCTGGCCGAGTGATTGAAGGTGATTGAGCACTCTTCTGCCGTGCGCCTAGCGACGATTGGCGGCGAGGTGTGGGATCCGCTCTGTCATTGGGAGTCGGTCCCTGACATTGGTGGCGACACAGTCCTCGTGTGTGAGGGCAGAATCGACAGTATGAAAGCGGAGATTCTCTTTTTCGACGGGTGCCCGAACTGGGTAGAGGCGGCCGAGCGTGTCCGCGCGGCGGCGACCATGATCGGCAGGACGGATATCGAGATCGCGTTCTGGCGGATTGAGTCCGGTGCGGAGGCGGCAGCGTCGCCGTTCGCTGGCTCCCCGACGATACTCATCGATGGCGTCGATGCCTTCGTCGACGCCGTTCAAGTTGATCAGCTCGCGTGCCGCGTCTATCGGACTGAGACCGGTTTGTCCGGGCTCCCGACTATTAATCAACTGGCTGATGCGCTACGCGGCAGAAGCTAGTCGACGGGTCCGAGAGTTCAAGCGCGTCGCGAACCATTTTCTATACGGTTCAGACTGCCACCCAAGCTCGCGACAAGGCTGCACTTCGTCATTGGTGACGAAACCGATTGCAGCACAATATGTTACGCCGATAATTAAGATTACGTCAGGCTGATTGCGGGGGGTCGGTGCTGGTTTCGTTGAGGCTGGCGAGGTAGTGATTGGCGAGTTGGCCGAGGCTGGCGATGCCTTCGGCAACTTGTCGGGCTAGCTGGGTGGGGTCGTCGGAGATTCGATCGCGTAGGTTGCCGGTTTGCCACAGGGTCGCCAGTCCGTGAGACATGGACCACCCGGCGACGACGACTCCAGCGACATTGTCGTCCGGGGTGGTGGCGCCCAGGCTTGTTCGCGCACTGCCATAAAGGATGGCGAAGGCCGCGTCGCGGGCCTCAGCGAGCTCGAGGTCGGTGTCGCTGTACAGGTCTGGGCGAAACATCACTTCGTAGTGGCCGGGGTGGGTGATGGCGAACATTACGTAGGCCATGCCACCGGTCACGAAGCCCTGGGGGCCGGTGGCGGCCGGCGCGATAGCGTCGGCGGCTAGTTTGAACCCCGCTGTGGCGACCGCGGTGAACAGACCTGTTTTGTCTCCGAACTGGTAGGACAGCGCCGCGTGCGTCACCCCGGCACGTTTGGCGATCTCGCGCATGCTGACCCCCGCGACACCGACCCGTTCGACCTCGGACACGGCAGCGTCGATGGCTGCCTGTCGCAGGTTGCCGTGATGGTACGGGCGGGGCTGGGCCGACATCGTTCGATCCTAGCCTAGCATCTAACCATTGATAAGTTTCCAGTTGTGGGGAAAACTGACCACTGGTAAGTTCCCGAGTAGAGGTGGTCGAAATGACCCAGGTCTTTGATGTGGTCATCGTTGGTGCCAGGTGTGCGGGCTCGCCGCTGGCGATCATGCTCGCGCGCCGTGGACTGAGGGTGTGTGTGTTGGACAAGGCCCGGTTTCCTTCGGAAACGCCTTCGACGCATGTCATCCAGCCGTGCGGCGCAGCGGTGCTGGACCGTATCGGGGTGCTCGGTGCGGCACTTGCGGCCGGAGGTGTGCCGATCGACCGATTTACGCTGGTCAACGACGACGTACGAATCGACGGTTCCTTTGCCGCTGAGTCCTTCCCGGAGCTGGGCATGTGCGTGCGCAGGGTGACCCTGGATGCCCTCCTTGTCGATGCCGCGGTAGCGACGGGAGCCGACGTGCGGACCGGGGTCAAGGTCACCGGCGTGGTCAGTGTCGAGGATCGGGTCGTGGGTGTCGATACCGACCAGGGAGTAGTGCGTGCGCACCTCGTTGTCGGTGCCGACGGGCGCCATTCCACGGTCGCCGCAGCTGTCGGGGCGCCGGAGTATCAGGCTGTTCAAGGGGGCCGCACTCCGGCGTGGGCCTACTTCGAAGGTGTGCCCGATCGGTCCGGGCGGCTACGGCTGGGACGGCTGGGTGAGAACGCCTATCTCGCCAGCCCCACCGATGGGGGTCTGTTCATGGTGTGCGTCGCTACCGGTGCCGGCTTCGGCCGAGATCGCAACGCCGAGTTCGCTACTGCCGTCGCTGGCTGGCCGGAGCTCGCAGACGTGCTGCACGGCGGGCAGCGCGTCGGACCTGTTCGGGTGATGAACAAGTGGCACGGTTACTTTCGGCAGGCGAGCGGGCCTGGCTGGGTTCTGCTCGGCGATGCGGGACACTTTAAGGATTTCAGTCTTGCGCAGGGCATTTCCGATGCGTTACGCCACGGCGAGCGTCTGGCGGACATGCTTCCTGCACATCTGTCGGATCACGACAGTGTTGATGCAGTAGCCCGGCGGTGGTGGCGCTGGCGAGACTCCGATGCGCAACCGATGTTCTGGTTCGCTACCGACTCCGGCGCACCGGGCCCGCCGACCCCGGTGGTCACCGAGCTGCTACGCCAGGTCGCCAACGACCCCGCAGCGACGTTGACACTTCTGCACATCCTCAACCACGAACGCCACCCCAAACGCTTGCTGACACCACGACGCCTGACCGTGGCCACCACGCGAGCACTTCGAACGCATCCAGCTCTCGCCACCAAGGAAATAGCCACCACACTGGCGAATGAGATTCGCCGAATGCGGTACAGGTACCAGACCTTGCCGGGCACGACGCAAACAGTAGCAAGCGGAGAATCTTGACCGTGGCCTGGCGGCGAAAACCGTTGTGGTGCACCACTGTACCGACAACCAGGACTGCCCAAGGTATCGTTTGTATCTAGGTGACGCTAGCGCCTATCGGGTCATTGTGGGTTCTCGTCCATGAAGTATCCGCGCACGACCGATTCGTCGCCGTCGATCTCGATCAGTCCGGCGGCGCTCGCGTCCTGGAGGCTGAGTGCATTGGCGGCGAGGCCAAGGACGAACGCGGGCTCGGTGCGCAGAACTGCAGCGAGTTCGCGATCGTCGCGGGGGCCGACGTCGAAGCCGTAACGGGTCGCGTGGAGCTGCAGTAGTGGCCCGCCGACGTCGAGACCGATTGCTGCTCGCGGGCGGAGCGAGACTCGCGAATTGAGGAGCGCGGGGATGGCGAGGGTAAGCCACTCCACGCGAAAGGTGTCACCGTCGGGACCGCGGAGCATGAGTGGGGTCGACCAGCAGATCAGGCTGGCGATCGGCTGGCGTAGCTCGGCGCCCCACGGGGTCAGAGCGTACTCAACGACACTGCCTTCACCGGCGAGTTGTCGCTCGATGACGCCGGCGGCCTCGAGGTCGCGCAGCCGATCGGCCAGCAGATTGGTGGCGATGCCTGGAAGCCCATCGATCAGGTCGCGATACCGGGCGGGGGCGATGAGCAGCTGGCGAACGATGAGCAGGTTCCACCGGTCACCCACGACTTCGAGGGAACGGGCGAGCCCGCAGTACTGGCCGTAGGTTCGCATCGCATCTCCTCGCGTAACGCTTGACGATCTCAAGTGTAGATGAGATCGTCAAGCACATCATTCTATGAGGGGGACGACATGGTTGATGCCGCTCACGCTGTGCGACCGGAGTGGGTCGACGACAGCCTTTTTCCGTTCGAGAGTCACTTCGTTGACATCGGCGGCCACACCGTGCACTACGTCGACGAGGGCGCAGGGCCGACACTGTTGCTGCTGCACGGGAACCCGACCTGGTCATTCTTATGGCGAGACGCAATCCGCGAGCTGCGCAACGAATTCCGTTGCGTTGCTCTCGATTACCCTGGATTCGGACTGTCCACGCCAAAGGCCGGTTACCGCTTCCTGCCCGAAGAACACGCCCAGGTCGTCACTGGGTTCGTCGATGCCCTCGGTCTGACAGGTGTCACCCTTGTTGGGCAGGATTGGGGCGGCCCGATCGGTCTGGCAGCCGCCCAACGGCGACCCGGTACCTTCGAGCGGCTGGTGCTGGTCAACACCTGGGCCTGGCCCGTCAACGGGAGTCTGCACTTTGAGGCATTCGGGCGCATTATGGGCGGGCTTCCGGCCCGGTTCCTGGTCCGGCGACTCAACCTCCTCGTCAATGCGTTCATCCCCACCGGCCACAAGAGACGAAAGCCGACCGAGGCCGAGATGACTCACTACCGTCGGGCGCTCGACACGCCTGAGCGCCGCCAGGCCTCAGCGGTACTTCCCGGGCGGGTTCTGGCCAGTCGAGCGTTCTTCGCCGAGGTTGAAGCCGGCCTGCCCAATCTCGCTGACTTGCCGACGTTGATCGTGTGGGGTGATGCCGATATCGCATTTCGTTCACAGGAGCGCAAGCGTCTGGAAGCAACCTTTCCCCATCACCACACTGCGATAGTCGAGCGCGCAGGCACGTACGTAGAGTCCGACGCACCAGAGGAATTCGTCGCAGCCCTCCGCAGCTGGGCATCAACGTTGCCCCCAGAGTGACGCGGGGATCGGCAACCTATACTTCAGCGTCGAACTAGTTCGCGGTCCTTTTCGTCACTGGTGACGAAAAGCATTGAGGCGCAATCGGAACTGGTAACGAGACGTGTTGAAGTGAGACGAGTAGACAGGCATTGGTTGCCGTAAGCGGGCCAATGGCGCGAGCTTGTTTCCATATATGGACGGCGGGCGCCGAGACCGTTTGTTCTACACTCGGGGGCATGGGGGAGTTGCCGTTGCTGGTGAGCGCGATCGTCTTCGATTGCGATGGCCTCCTGCTCGATACGGAGACATGCTGGTCGCGCGCAGAAGCGTCACTGTTCGCCGATTATGGGTACGGGTTCGGGCCCGCGGAGAAGGATCTCCTGATCGGGCGAACGCTAGAGGCTGCGTGTGCGAACATGGCCGACTACATCGGGCGCCCGGGTACTGGCCCCGAGCTGCAGGCGGCCCTGTTGCCACGGGTAGAGCAGGAGCTTGCTGCCGGAGTCGAACCTATGCCCGGTGCCGTCGAGCTGTTGAAACTTCTGGCCGGCCGGGTGCCGCTCGGTGTGGCGACCAACAGCCAACGGGGCATGCTCGACGCGGCGCTCGCCGCAGCATCGATTGCCAACTTTTTCGCGGTCTCTGTGGCCGCCGACGAGGTCGCCCACCCCAAGCCGAACCCGGAACTGTATCTCCGTGCGTTCGAGCAGCTGTCGGCCTCACCGCGCACCGGTGTCGCACTCGAGGACTCGTCGACGGGCGTCGCAGCAGCGCGCAACGCCGGCGCTTACTTGATTACCGTTCCATCTCAGCAAGGAAAGAATCTCGATGGAGACCTCGTTGCTTCCACGCTCGATGACCCTCGTATCGTCGAGTGGGCGCAGACCGTCCACGTAATCTGACCGCGGAGGTTATTAACTCCATTTCGGGCGATGGCCGTTGGCTGAAGTGGCTGCGAAGTTCGTCTCTGAGCCTGCCTGGCGTGGATGTGAGCACCCGGCGCGTTCGGCGGATAGATCCGCGAAAGATGCAGTGAGAAAGATACTTTCAGCTGTTTAAACCCGTCTACGTTAATGGTAGCGAGGCGTGTTGGAGTAAGACGAGTTGTTGCGGCGAGTACCGTGGTAAAGCGTGAGTCGGTTACGCTGGAACCACAACATTCACTATCACCGGATAGTGCTGGAAGCGATACCCGATGATGCGGTCTCCGCACTTGATGTCGGTACCGGTGACGGCCTCCTCGCCAGAGATCTGGCCCACAAGGTACCTGACGTCACTGCTATTGACCTGGACCGCGACGTCGTAGATTCCGCTCGTGCGGAGTTCAGTGGAATCAACTTTCTCATCGGCGATGTAATGACCTACGACTTTCGCAGGAAGTTTGATGTCGTAGGGTCGGTGGCCACGTTGCATCACTTGGCCAACTTGCCGGCGGCCCTCCGTCACCTCGCTGGCCTCACCGCACCCGGCGGGGTTCTGGTGGTGGTTGGACTCGCTCGACCGACGCGGTTGAGCGACTTTGCGATGGATGCGGTTGGCGTGATCCAGCATCGGTGGTTGTCCTGGCGGCGCGGACTGTGGGAGCACTCCGCGCCGACAGTGTGGCCGCTTCCGCATTCGTACGCACAGGTTCGTCAAGCCGCTGCTGCTGAGCTCCCTGGGGTTGCGTGGAGGAAGCTCCCGCTGTTCAGATACGCCCTGGTCTGGTACAAGCCCGAACGGTAGCTGAGCGTTGAAAGACGCAGCGCGCCTGTTGGTTTCATCTGTATGAACTCGTCCTACTCTTACGCCGATAACTAATATTACGTAAACTTGGATCGTGGGTAGCCGCGATCCTGCAGGCCTGTGATGACCTGGGCATCTATCAGCGCTGTGGTGGGTCCGTTGTCGACTGCGTTGACGACCTCGTTGATGTCGACCGCCACCGTGGTGTTTGTGCACTCAGTGCTCGACCGTGCTGCATCGAGTGCTTCGCTGGCCAGGATCGCGTATTGCTGTAGTGCTGCGGTGTTGAAGCCCTGCGCCGGATGCGGTTCAGTGCCAACACACATAGCGTGGCGGCCGGAAGGCCTCACGGTGGGTAAAGCTAGGGGGTTTAGCCAACGGACTGGTGGTGGGCTTTGACGATATCGGCGGCGACGCGTCCGCGGTCGCCGATCTCATACCCGTGGGCGCGTGCCCAGGCCCGGATCTCGCGTCGGCTGACCTCGCCCCTGCTGCCAGCCGTGGGCGCCGGTGGTGCGGATCGGGGGGTGTGCCGACCGACCCGTCGGGACTTGCTCAGGACCGTGGCCATCGGAACGCGCCCGTTTTCGATCTTGTTTAGGTGTGCGGTCGTGGTGTCGAACTCGTAATCAGTTCCTTGCCAGGACCATTCGACGCTGACCACGTCGTGGGCATCTATAGGGTGACCGTCAAGGTCATCAAAATACTCAATAGCGATCTTTGTTGCCATGATGAGGACGATGCCATATCTCGCGAAGATCACCAGTTCAGCGCGCCCTGCCAGACACAACTGGGGCACGTGTGCGCGCCCGATAGTTGCGATGCAATTGAGCTCGAAGACGGCTGTGGTGTGCGCGCGGGGTGTTGTGTGGGGCTGATATCTGCCTAGCTCATCGCGGGTGGTGAGTTCTAAGCGAACGGATCCTGGTGGATGGCGAAATACTTCAGCGCGCTGACCGATTTTGTGCGCGGCAAGCATTCGATCGGTATTCACCGCCGAGGCTGTCAACGACGCAATAGGCGACGTGGGCAGCGTGATCGGCGCAGTCGTGCTGTACCGCTAGTGCTGGGTGTCTTCGTGTTTCATTCGTTCTCTGATTCCGCCGTCGACGGTAGTCCCGACGTCCATGGGGTGATAGATGGAGCCGGTGGTGTGCGGCACGGGTGCACCCTTGGCGACTTCGCTGCCGGCGATCTTCGCTGACAGGCGCTCGGTGAGGGCCGGGAAGATGTGGTGAGAGGCGTTCGAGGCGCGTGCTTTTGGTCCGACGGGCTGTTGTTCTTTCGGATTGGTGCAGGCGGCGACGATGGCATCGATCACGATCTGCGGATCGTCCATGGCGGCCATGCGTGGAGTGTGGCCGCTGTAGTTGGCGGCGTGAGTCCACCACGGGGTGTCGACCGCCCACGGCAAGATGGTGCCCACCTTGATGCCGTCCTCGCCGGCCAGGCGCAGTTCCTCGTTGAGGGAACGGCTCAGGCTCAGCACTGCGGCTTTGGACGCGGCGTAGGACGCTTGATAGGCCAGCGGGACCTCGCTGTCGATGGATCCGATGTTGAGCAGCGTCCCCGAGCCCTGCGACCGGAACTGCGTCAACGCGGTATGTGCGCCGTAGATCAAACCTTTGAGGTTCACGTCGATGACGCGTGCGTGGTCGTCGATGGGAATGTCCCAGAACAGGCCGAGGGCACCGACACCGACGTTGTCGATCCACACGTCGATGCGCCCGAACCGTTTGACGGTAACCGACGCCAGCCGTGCGACGTCAGCGGGGTCGCTGACGTCGGTGATGACCGGAACGGCTGTCCCGCCGGGGGCGGCGCTGATCTGTTCGGTCAGATCGTCGAGGACGTCGCCGCGGCGCGCGGCGATCACCACGTGCGCACCTTGGGCGGCCAGCGCCAGCGCCGTGCCACGACCCAGCCCGCTGGTAGCGCCGGTGATGACAACAACGGTCCCGGCCGACACTTCATGACTCGCGCTCATGCGACGACGTCCCTCCCCGACAGGCATTTTCCCGCTATATGCCCGGCGCCGCGCATATCGAAACCCCGCCGACCTGCCAGACACCGCCGCACCGCAGCAATGCGGTGTCGGCCGCCACGGTGGTGGTCTGCATTTAGTTAGTTGCGGTTGGGCCGGGGGGGTGTCCCTATGGGTTTAGTCAAGCGGCAGCTGTTGCCGGTTGCCGGTAAGGCTCGTTGTTCTTAATCATGGCGTAGAGAACGTCGCAACGGCGTCTGGCCAGGCAGATCAGCGCGGCGTTGTGCTTCTTTCCTTCGGCCCGTTTGCGGTCGTAGTAGGT
>NZ_QJSP01000033.1 GCF_003217475.1 Williamsia limnetica
CGGCGGGTGACGGTACGGCGTCGTGCGGGTGGGATGGCGAGCCTGACCGCGGGGTGTACGGCGGAGGAGGCGATCCGCGCGAAAGCGCAGCTGGAGGAGATGGCCGTCGATGATCGGGCGGGTGAGGTCGATGCGGTGCTCGATGCAATCGCGAAGGCCAACGCTGCAGCTACTGAGGAACCTGAGACTGAGCTCGATCCTGAGTCCGAGGCCGATGCCGCCGGTGGACCTTCGCCCGAACCTGCTCGTGCTCGTGCGGCCACGCGGGCCTGGACCGAGTTGGTGCTTGATCTCCCGACCCTGCTCGGGCTGTCGAAGGGTCCTGGGTATCTGCTGGGGTATGGGTCTGTTGATTGCGATCAGTCCCGCTCGCTGGCGGGCCGGTCCCGGTGGAAAGCGTTGGTGACGATTGGTGAGGATGCGATCGCTGCGCTGGTGGAGTTGATCAATGCTGCCCATGGTCGTCCTGTCACCGCGGAGGAGCTGACGGTTGCGTTGATGAACGCTGTCGACAACGGCAACCGGCTGGTGTTGGGGGAGAAGGATGTGGGTCCGGCGCCGCCGGTGAAGGATCCGCCGACCGCGAATGGTCACGGTGGGTGGAAACATCCGCCGCGGGGTGCGCTGAAGTACAAACCGGGGCGCAAGCTGGCCCGGATCATCCGGATGTTGGATGGGACGTGCCGTTTCTCTGGTTGTACGAAGCCGGCGAAGGACTGCGAGATCGACCATATCGTTCCGTTCAACCATGCCGACCCCATGGCGGGTGGGTGGACGATCGAATCGAATCTGGCGTGTCTGTGCAAGGAACACCATGATCTGAAGACCCGGGGGATCATCCGGGTGGAGATGCGCGGCAGCCGGGAATACTGGATCGATACCCGGGCCGGGCAGAAGGCGCGGACCAGGCCCGCGGTCCGCCGAAAACGCGTCGCTAGGTGATTCCCGAAAAGTCTATACGCGCAAGCCGTTCCGGATCAGCGACAATGTTCAGCGCCAGTATGCGGCCACCCTCGACGCTGAACGCGGCAATCGACGACACGGCGTCGCCCTTGAACGCGATGACGCCGATCCCGCCGTTGACGAGAACCATCTGAGTTCGCTCGGTGAAGCGCTGGAACGTCACCGCGCCGCGGGCCGCTTCGGCGGCGCCGACCACCTCGAGCGGCGCACGATCGGCAGCGATATCGGTTCGGATCACCACGTCCGGATCCAGCACGGCCATCAGCGTCTGCAAGTCTCCGCCGCGGGCAGCAGCGGTGAACGCATCGACCACACGCCGCTGCTCAGCGAGACCCGGACTCCGCGGAGTTGCGCCCCGCACCCTGGCCCGTGCCCGACTCACCATTTTCCGGGCCGCAGCCGGCGTCTTACCCACGATCGGGGCCACTTCCTCGAACGGCATCGCGAACAGATCGTGCAACACGAACGCCAATCGCTCGCTGGGTCCCAACGTCTCCAGCACCACCAACAGCGCGACACTCACCGAATCCGCCAGCACGGCCTGGCCCTCCGGATCGTCCGCAGGATCCAGCGGCGCCACGATCGGATCGGGTACGTGCACGATCTCCAACGGTTCCTCACGCCGGGTCCGCCGTGACCGCAACATGTTCAGGCACACCCGAGAGGTGACGGTCGTGAACCAGCCACCGATGTTGGCGACCTCATCGGAGTCGGCCGCAGCCACCTTCAGCCAGGTCTCCTGCACCGCGTCCTCGGCCTCCGCAAGCGACCCCAACATCCGATAGGCGACAGCACGCAGATGGCCGCGATGGGCCTCGAACTCGTCGACCAAAAACTCGTTGCCGCTCATCGGTCACATATCCCTTCTCCGGAGTGTCAGAGCTATGAACCGCCCGACACCGCCGATGTGACAAGACGTCGCCAGGCCAACCAGAGGAGCACACCATGCACGCACGAATGGCCAACCCCGCCACCATCCTGCCGCAGGCCTACAAGGCCGTCCCGCACCTGCTCGGCGCCATCGAGCAAGGTGGCGTGTCCACGACGTTGCGCGAGATCATCATGCTGCGTGCCAGCCAGATCAACAGCTGCGCAGCCTGCGTCCACGCCCATTCCGCCACCCTGCGCAAAGAAGGAGAATCCGACGACCGCATCGACACGGTGGCGGTCTGGCGGGAATCACCCTTCTTCACCGACGCCGAACGGGCAGCGCTGAACCTGGCCGAAGCGGCGACACGGCTGGCCGATTCCCCCGGCGCCGCCGTACCCGACGCCATCTGGGATGAGGCCGCCGACAACTTCGACGAGAAAGAACTCGCCGGTATCGTCCTCGCGATCGCGACCATCAATTTCTTCAACCGGATCAACGTGACGATCTGCGAACCCGCAGGCACGACGTGGAGCTGAGCAGGTGAGCGGCTAACCTCGTCGTGTGCTGCTCTCAGACCGCGACATCCGCGCCCAGATCGCTGATGGCCGTCTGGCCATCGAGCCCTTCGACCCCGTGCTGGTCCAGCCGTCCAGCATCGACGTCCGGCTCGATGGCCTTTTCCGGGTCTTCAACAACACCCGCTACACCCACATCGATCCAGCGCAACGACAGGACGAGCTGACCACGCTGGTCGAGCGCACCGAGGGTGAGCCGTTCGTGCTGCATCCCGGCGAGTTCGTCCTGGGGTCGACGCTCGAGGTCTGTACGTTGCCGGACGACCTGGCGGGTCGTCTCGAGGGTAAATCGTCCCTCGGTCGGCTCGGGCTGCTGACGCACTCGACCGCAGGCTTCATCGACCCCGGCTTCACCGGCCACATCACTCTTGAACTCTCGAACGTCGCGAACCTCCCGATCACCCTCTGGCCTGGTATGAAAATTGGTCAGTTGTGCCTGATCAAGCTGTCGAGCCCCGCAGAGAACCCCTATGGCAGCGCGTCGGTGGGATCGAAATATCAGGGCCAACGCGGACCAACCCCGTCCAAGGCGTACCTGAACTTTCCCCAGAGCTGACCTACCGATCGGCGCAAAAGCCAAAGGTTTGCGCACTGATGGCCGTCCCGTCATCTCACCGATTCCGCCCCGCCAGACATATTCCGTACGCAGAGGGGTATGACCACGGGTATGAAGGTGACAGTTTTCGGATGTGGCTACCTCGGCGCAACCCACGCCGCCTGTATGGCGGAGTTAGGCCACGAGGTGCTCGGCGTCGATGTCGACCTCGCGAAGATCGCAACACTGATGTCCGGGGAGCTGCCGTTCTACGAACCAGGGCTCATCGATGTCCTGCGGCGCAACATCGAGTCGGGGCGGGTGCGATTCACTTCGGATTACGACGAGGCTGCCGACTTCGCGAACATCCACTTCCTGGGTGTGGGAACGCCGCAGAAGAAGGGTGAGTACGCGGCCGACCTGCGGCACGTGCACTCGATGGTCGAAGATCTGGTCCCCCGATTGCGCGGTGACCACCTCATCATCGGGAAATCAACCGTCCCCGTGGGCACTGCGAGCGACCTGCAGCGTCGTGCGGACAGAGTCGCCACGGAGGGCACACGCATCGAGATCGCGTGGAACCCCGAGTTCCTCCGCGAAGGCTTCGCGGTGAAAGACACCCTGCACCCGGACCGCATAGTGCTGGGTATCGACCTCGCCGACAGCACCAGTTGGGCAGAGGCGCAGGTGCGTGAGCTGTACGCCGCGCTGCTCGCCGAGGACATCCCGTTCTTGGTCACCGACCTGGCCACCGCGGAGATGGTCAAGGTCTCCGCAAACGCTTTTCTCGCCACCAAGATCTCATTCATCAACGCCATCAGCGAGGTCTGTGAGGCCGCGGGCGCCGACGTGACGATGCTCGCGGACGCCATCGGCCACGACAATCGCATCGGACGACGCTTCCTCAACGCGGGGCTGGGTTTCGGTGGGGGGTGCCTGCCCAAGGACATTCGCGCCTTCATGGCGCGGGCCGGCGAGCTGGGTGCCGACCAGGCCCTGACCTTTCTGCGAGAGGTCGACTCGATCAACATGCGCCGTCGCACCGCGATGGTCGAACTGGCGACAGAAGTCTGCGGCGGACGCCTGCTCGGGAGCAACATCGCAGTGCTCGGTGCAGCCTTCAAACCCGAGAGCGACGACGTGCGTGATTCGCCGGCACTCAACGTCGCCGGGCAACTGCAGCTCAAAGGGGCGACCGTCAGTGTCTACGACCCGAAGGCAATGGCGAACTCACGCAACGTCTTCCCGACCTTGAGCTACGCCGACTCGGCACGCGAGGCCTGCGATCAGGCAGACGCCGTCCTCGTCCTCACAGAGTGGGATGAGTTCGTTCACATGGAACCCGCTGAGCTCGAACCCGTGGTCCGGGCCAAGAACATCGTCGACGGACGTCGCTGCCTCGATGCCGGGGTCTGGCGGCGCGCAGGCTGGAACTACTCGAGTCTCGGGGGCCCGGTGCGCAACGCCGACGTGCGAGATCCGATCTTGCAGTGACGCAGACACCGTCTCAGGGCGGGGTGCACAATGGCGAACAAGACTGAACTGGCCGGGGAGGGCGAGAGAAGGCACAGATTGTCGGTAGTGACTGTCACGGGAACCGATCCCGACGATGGCGAGGTGCGCGCGCGTGGCCACCTCGCCGCACCGCTGCTCGCCGAGATCCGCGGCGCGCTCGCCGACCTCACCTCTGCAGCGGGTTGGCCGGCTTTTGTGCTGGTCAGGCTGGACGACACCGGGCTGCGGGCCAGTGCGGTGGACGCCGAGACCGGCGAGCGTCTCATCGAACTGAGTGAACCGCTGGTGGAACCGGCCGCGCTGGATCGGATGCTCGCTGACCACCTCGTCCGTAACGGCCGGGCCAAGTCGCCGCAGACGAGGTCCGAGGCCCTCGAGCTCATCGGCCTGATGCCCCTCGTGCGGATCAAGCTCGCCGGTGCCAGCGGCGCCTTCGTCATCGGTCGCAACAGCGTGGGGCTGGTCCGCGTGACACACCATGACCTCGACGAAGCTCTGGCTCCGGCGCTGTCACGGGCAGCGAGCCTGGCCCGTTCGGTGGCGATGGGCTCGCCGCAGCGGGTGACCTCGGTGGTCGTCATGCCGGGCCACACCCGCTGGCCCGGCCTGCTCGAAGGGTTGACCGCTGCGATGGGGTCGCAGCGGGTCGGCCGGCTGCCTGTGGTCGCCCTGCGTGCCGTTCCCCTGCGGCAATCGCTCGGTAGGCATGACGCGGAATGGTCGACGAACCCCGATGCCGGCGCGATCGCCCCCAATCGGCGCACACGGTTCTACCTGCCTGCCCCTGCGGCTCCCGATCCGGAACAGGCGAAGAAGATCCGGACGCAGAACAGAAAGGTGCTCGCGGGCGCGGTGGCGGCGGCACTCATCGCGATCGGCGGCGCCGCAGCATGGGCCGCGCCATGGCAAGGTTCCGAACACGTCGAGTCGCGGCCGCTGAGCATCGAACGGGTTCTCGAGGGCCCTGCCGACCCGCCCTCGCCGACAATCCCTGCGCCGCAGGCCCCTTCGTCGACTCGAGCCGTCCCAGCGGCTCCGGTGGCTCCACCGACCACCGTGATCCCGCCGATCGACACCGCCAGAGCGCTCGCGCCCGCAGTGCAGTACGAGGCGCCCGCAGCGCCACCACCGTCGGCGCCGCGGCAGGAGTCACAGGCGCCGCCTCCGCCGCGACAGGCTCCGCCTGCTCCCGCGCCGCGGACGCTGCCCAATCCGATCCCGGGGCTGCCGCCGATTCTGCTGCCCTAGGGCCGATCAGGGTATGTCGTCCGGATCGACGTCGGCGCGCTCGAGATAGTCCCTGAGTTGATGAGCGAGATCGCGGTCGAGAGCACGGTCGAGCGCGCTGTGGGCGGAAATGGTTGCGGTGCGACGCATCTCGCCGAGAAGCTCGGCGGCCCAATCGCTCTCCGTTCCGCGCGCCGGTACCCAGCCGTCGCCGTGCTCGGCGGTCACCACCGTGCGGCCGGCGGAGATCAACGTCGATGCGACGGCAGCCATCTCCGCCTCGACCTGGCCGTGCACCTCGAGAATCTTGCTCAGTGAGAGTCCGAGCTTTATCAGTCTGCCGAAGGCATAAACGGTTTCGCGATCGAGCAACACGTAGTCGTCGCCGTCGGGTTCGATCAGGCCGAACTCGGCGAGTTTGAGGTAGTGGGACGGGTTACCCGAGTTGAGCAATGACTTGAGCGCCTCGGCGGACAGGGTCTCGGACTCGGCTTTCGACCAGGGCTCGGTGACCACCTCGCGGATGCCGAGCACGTCGGCGAGGTCGTCGCCGCGTTGGATCCCGAGGAGGAAATCGGCGATGTGCCGGACGGTGAACCCGCGATGCAGCAGATCGTTGATGACCTTCAGGCGGGCGAGGTGGGTATCGGTGTAGATGGCGATACGTCCGCGACGGGTGGGCCTCGGCAATAGTCCGCGATCCTGGTAGCCGCGAACGTTGCGGGTGGTGGTCCCCGCCGCCCGCGCGAGATCGTCGATCCGGTATTCGGTCATCGCTCGCCTTCGCCTCGCGCCCCTTGGTGGTGGTAGCAGCCGATTCTAACGAATTCAACAGTGACATTGACAAACAGTGACATTGACAAATGGCACATTGGGCGGTGACACTCAGAACTGTGCAGCAAACCACGATGTTGAAAGGCCCGGCACTACGGCCTTCGCCTCGATCACAAGCGCTGGTGCGGGCCACCAGCCTGTTGCTGCGCCCGCTCGCCGACCGGGTTCCGAGCAACGGGCCGGGTATCGCATTCACAAGAGCACTGGTCGCGGCGTCCATGTTGGCGGGAGATTCGCCACGAGGGGTGGACGTCGAGAAGGTGCGATGTGGACCGGTTCGGGGTGAGTGGGTGCGGCCGCGGGACGTCAGGGCAGGCCAGGTGATCCTGTATCTGCACGGCAGTGGATACGCGATCTGCTCGCCCCGAACCCACCGCGGATTGGTGGCCAGGCTGGCGAGGTACACGCGCCTGCCCGCGTTCTGCGTCGAATATCGTCTCGCGCCGAAGCATCGCTACCCGGCGGCGGCGGATGACGTGGACGCCGCCTACGCCTGGCTCATCCGGCAGGGATACGCGGCCGAGGACATCGTCATCGCCGGCGATTCCGCCGGCGGGCATCTCGCGCTCGACCTGATTGCGGAGAACGCCCGCACGGGACGCGCGCAACCCCGGTCGGTCGTGTTGTTCTCGCCGCTGCTCGATCTCACGTTGGATCTTGCCGCGCGGCAGGAAAAGGTGCGCCGAGACCCGCTCATCTCCGCAGCTGCAGCGAAACGGCTGGTCGGGCTGTACACAGCCGAGCAGCCTGCGGATCTTCCGCGGCTGCAAGTTCGCCTGGATCAGTCGGATGGGCTGCCTCCCTTCCTCATCCAGGTCGGCGGGGTCGAGATGCTGCGGGCCGACGCAGAAGAGATGACGCGCATGGTGCAGAACGCCGGTGGTACCGCTGCGCTGCAGATCTGGCCCGGTCAGCTGCACGTGTTCCAGGCATTTTCCCGACTGATCCCAGAGGCGCGGAGCGCACTGCGCGACGCCGCCGACTTCATGAGCACAGCGAACCCGAGGAGTATGTGATGGCCACGAAGATCTCTCACAACGCGCGAGCCGTCGTCACCGGCGCCGGAAGCGGCATCGGCCGCGCATTCGCGATGGAACTCGCGCGCCGCGGTGGGCAGGTGATCTGCGCTGACATCAATCGTGATCGAGCTCAGGAAACCGCTGATCGGATCAGGGCCGCCGGCGTGGGTTCTGCGTACCCGGTGGTGGTCGACGTGTCCCGCACCGCTGATCTACAGCGCCTGGCGGACTACGCGAAAGAGGTTTTCACCGAACCTGTTTCGCTGATGATCAACAACGCCGGAGTGGGGATCGGCGGTAAGCCTGTCGGTCGGATCGGAGTCGACGACTGGCAGTGGGCGCTGGGGATCAACCTGTGGGGCATGGTGCACGGCAGCGAACTGTTCCTGCCGGAACTGCAGAATGCCGGCCGTCCCGCCGGCTTGATCAACGTGGCATCGGCGGCCGCCTTTTCAGCTGCGCCCGGGATGGCTGCTTACAACGTCGGCAAGGCAGGCGTGCTGGCCCTGTCGGAGACTGTCGCCGCCGAGGTGCGGGGCACGGCGGTCAAGGTCACCGTGCTGTGCCCGACGTTCGTCAAGACCAACGTCGGCACCGACGGCAGGATCACCGACGAGGCCGGCAAGATCGTAGACGTCGCGATGCGGTGGATCGGATATTCGCCCGAACGAGTCGCTCGCATGACGTTGGACGCCAACGACAAAGGGCGTTTGTACGTGGTCCCACAGGTCGACGCCAAGGCCATCTGGGCGCTCAAGAGACATTTTCCCCGGTCCTACGGTTCCGGCGCGGGAATCCTGAACCGAATTGTTCCGCAACATGATCCGATCACGTCGACCGAGAAGGTGGGAGTGTAGTCATGGCAATCGTCCTCGAAGACATGCTGCAGACCATCAAAGACCGGCAGTGGGCCCTCGCCGACATCGACTGGGATGCGCCCGGCGCCGAGATGATCACCGATGAGCAGCGTCCGAAACTGAAGGCTTTCATGGCCGATCTGGTCTGGATCGAGAATGTCGGCGCGCGTGGGTTCGCCGCGCTCGCCAAGAAGGCTCCGAATGACACCCTCGCCGAGATCTACCGCTACTTCCACGCCGAAGAGCAAAAGCATGCGAACGCCGAACTGGCGTTGATGCAGCGGTGGGGGATGCTGGAGGCAGGCGAGGTGCCCGAACCGAACGTCAACATCCGCCTCGCCATCGAGTGGCTCGACAAATTCTCCGATCACATGTCTCTGTCGGTCCTGGGAACGGTGATCCCGATGCTCGAGGTGGCGCTCGACGGCGCGTTGTTGAAGTTCCTGCTCGAAGAGGTCGACGATCCCATCTGTCACGCGACGTTCAAGAAGATCAACGCGGACGAGAGCCGGCACCTCGCAGTCGATTTCTACGCGCTCGACCTGATCGGGCAGGCGAGGATGCGCAAGCTGCTGATCGAATCCGTGGGTAGCGTGCTGCATCCGGGGGTGATCATCGGCGCGCTGATGTACATACCGCTGCTGAACAAGATGCGCGACAACATCGTCGACATGGGGTTGAAAGAGGAACGCCTGTACGAGGCGATGAGCCGTTTCAAGAAGAACGGTGAGCGAGGAAAGGGCACCCGCCTCATGACGTACCAGGTCCTCAAACGTCACGCCGGCTGGGTGATCGACCGCAACAGCTCCTACCACCTGCTCGCCGACTTCATGGTGAAGGCCACCGACCATTACCCGCGCAGGCTGCTCCGTCCGCAGCCGACCTGGTCCAAAGAACTGACCTACGAGACGGTCGCATGAGCATCGTGGAGGGCGGCATCAGCGGAGCACAAATCGTCGAGTCCGAACCCGTCGTGTCAGACGTGGTGATCATCGGCGCCGGGTTCGCAGGCATAGGAGCCGCGATTCGATTGCAGCAGAGAGGGATCCGCGACATCGTGATCCTCGAACGCGGACAGCGCCCGGGCGGTACCTGGCGGGACAACACCTACCCGGGTGCGGCCTGTGACATCCCGTCGCGCTTGTACTCGTATTCGTTCGCACCGAACCCTGATTGGTCGCGCACCTATTCGGGCAGTTCCGAGATCCTCGGGTACATAGACGCGATGGTCGCCGACCACGACCTCGACAAGCTGATCCGGTACGGATCGAACGTCACCGGTCTGACGTTCGAAGAAGAATACGGCCGCTGGCGCATCGAGGTCTCGGACGGCACCCGGTACGCCCGGACGGTCGTCGTCGCATCGGGTCCCCTGTCGACGCCGGGCTTTCCCGACATCCCCGGTATTGCTGACTTCGCAGGCAAGAAGATCCACTCCGCGGCGTGGGACCACGATTACGACTTCACCGGAAAACGCGTTGCGGTCATCGGAACCGGTGCGAGCGCGGTGCAGATCATCCCCGAGATCGTCAAGAAGGCTCAGGCGGTCAGCGTCTATCAGCGCACCCCCGGCTGGGTGCTACCCCGACTGGATCGACCGGTCGCCGACCGCACCCAAGACCTGTACCGGAAAGTGCCGCTCACGCAGAAACTGGCCCGAAAGGCGTGGTTCTACGGTCACGAATCGGTGGCCCTGGCCGTCGTCTGGGACACACCCCTGACTCGTCTGGTGTCGTGGATATCAAAGGCCCATCTGCGGCAACAGGTCTCGGACCCGTGGATGCGACGGCAGCTCACCCCGGATTTCCGTCCCGGCTGCAAGCGTCTGCTGATGAGCAGCGACTACTACCCGGCCCTGCAGAAGGACAACTGCACGCTGGTCACCTGGCCCATCGCGAAGATCGTCGACAACGGCATCCGGACGGTGGAAGGCATTGAACATCAGGCGGATTGCATCGTGTTCGCCACCGGCTTCGAGGTCTCCAAACAGGGCAGTCCCATCCCGATCTTCGGCCGCGACGGCCGCGAGCTCGCCGCGGAATGGAAAAAGGGTGCCTACGCCTACAAGAGTTACGCCGTCTCAGGATATCCGAACCTCTATCTGACCTTCGGTCCGAATTCCGGGCCCGGACACAACTCGGCGCTGGTCTACATGGAGGAACAGATCGAAGCGATCGCGCTGACCATCGACACGATCCTGCAGCGAGATTTGCAGCTGCTCGACGTCCGCCGCGACGTGCAGGACTGGTTGAACGACGATCTGCAGCGCAGGCTCACGAAGACGACCTGGAACTCGGGGTGCAAGAGCTGGTACCTCACCGACGACGGGTTCAACGCCACCATGTTCCCCGGATTCGCCACCCAGTTCGCCCAGCAGATGCGGTCGGTCGATCTCACCGCAGACTTCACCGCGGTGGCCGCGAGATGGCCGGTGGTCGCGGGAAAGTAGCACCGCAAATGCGACACCCTTGTGCAGTCAGGGCAGAATGACCCCGATGTACGGGGAACCGGGCCGGACGCGGTCGCCGAGTCGCGTGATCTGGTTGGAAGAATCTCTGCTGCGCGAGATCCGTGAGTTGCTCGCGACCACGATCGGTCATGTCGGTCCGGCGTTCGCGCTCGTCGATCTCGATGAGAACGGTCTGCGCGGCGCCGCGGTGGACGCAGAGACCGGCCAGTGCCTGATCGAGCTGAACGATCACACGCTCAATGCCTCGGCATTCGATCGGACGATCGCCGATTACCTGGTGCGGATCGGCAAAGCGCAGATGCCCGAAACCGCCGAATGGGCCCGCGAGCTGCTGGACCTGATGCCGCAGGCCAGGCTGTTGCTGAGCGGTTCACCCGGGACATTCCTGATGGGCAAGCAGCACGTCGGGCTGCTACGAGTGACTCGGACCGACCTCGACGAGGCGTTGGGTGCGTCGATCGTGCGGGCCGTCAGTCTGGCTCGCTCGGTGTCGATCGCCTCACCGCTGCCGGT
This sequence comes from Williamsia limnetica, assembly GCF_003217475.1. Lineage (GTDB taxonomy): Bacteria > Actinomycetota > Actinomycetes > Mycobacteriales > Mycobacteriaceae > Williamsia > Williamsia limnetica. The sequence goes on from NZ_QJSP01000033.1 coordinate 11,380, forward strand.
CACGGCGGCCGTGGTCATGCCCAACCACACCGAGTGGCCAGGGCTTCTGGACGCACTCGGGGCCGCGCTGTCCGGGGCGGTGCCTCCGACCATGGCCGTCGCACCGCTGAAGAACCCCTCGTCGACGTTGCGACCGAGCAGACACGCACGGCCGCAGGAAGAAGAACCGTCGCCCGCATTGCCGCCGCCGCCGGCCCAGCATCTACCGCCGCCTGCGGCCCAGCGTCCGCCTGCGCAGGCCCAGGCGCCCCAGTTCTCGCCGACGGCGTCGGCCGATCGCCGAAGGCAGAACCGGCTCGTCCTCGTCGGTGCGGCGTTGCTGTCGGTTCTCATCGTCGTCGGCGGTGCGACGCTGGTGACCACCCCGTGGCGGGACGACACCACCCAGCCGCAGTCGCAGCGCTACCTCACGACGCCTGACCCCACGGTCACGAATACGCCGACCACAACAACGCCGAGTTCGACGCCGGCGGTTCCGCCGATCAACACCTCGGCCGCTCTGGCGCCGGTCGTCAGGTACACCACACCGCCTCCGCCGCCCCCACCGACCACGCGGCGGCCGGCCCCGCGACCGCGACAGAACACGATCCCGAATCCGATTCCCGGACAGCCGCCGATCGTCCTGCCCTAGTGCCTAGTGCCCAGTGCCCAGTGCCTAGTGCTCAGTCGGGCGCGACCCCGCGGCTGACGAGGTCGAGGGTTTGCTGATAGATGAAGGCCCAGTGTTCTTCGGTGCCTGCAGGTCCGCTGCCGTCGAGTTCGAGGCTGACGGCTCCGTGTACACATGCCCACACCTGAAGCGTGAGGTCGAAAGGTTCGCCGGACCGAATGGTCCCGGCCGCTTGGCCGTATCGGATGATCTCGGTCAGTGAACCGAGTGCGGTGTTCGCCACCTCGCTATCCGGTGCGCACTGCCCGGAGAACATCATCCGGTAGAGAGTCGGGGAGCGGAGAGCGAACGCGCGATAGGCGACGCCGGCCTGCTGCAGGCGCACGTGCGGGTCGGTGTCCACGACGCCGGCCACTGCGTTGCGGAGCTGCGCGAAACCTTCGGTGACCAACGCCGCCATCAACCCGGTCTTGCCGTCGAAATGGTTGTACACACCCATCGGCGCGACATTGGCCTCGGTCGCGACGGCGCGGACCGTCAGACCCTTCTCGCCGTGTTCGTCGAGAACTCGCAGCGCGGCCGCCAGCAACAAGCCGCGGACGTCTCCGGCCGGAGTACGTGTTGCCGTACCTGCTGACTTCGCTGCCACGATTGCGATCCTTCCACACGATTGTGAGCTCGCTCTTGACATCTTTGTAGCACACTGTTCTTCTTGAATGGAACGTCGTACTACAACTTTGGAACGACATACCATTCGAGGAGTATCGATGAGAAAGACAAACCTGAACGAACCCGCCGGCTGTACGGGCAGAGCGCCGACTGATCGGCGCTGGTGGGCCCTGGTCGCGCTGTGCGGCGCCGTGCTGCTGGTGATGATCGACAACACCATCGTCAACGTGGCGCTGCCGACGATCAGCCGTGATCTCGCGGCGAGCAACTCAGGACTGCAATGGGTCGTCGACGCCTACACCCTCGTTTTCGCCGGGCTGCTGCTCACCGCGGGACACTTCGCGGATCGATTCGGACGGCGCAGACTCTTGATCACCGGCGTGGTCGGCTTCGCTGCGGTGTCCGTTCTCGCCGCTGAGTCGTCGACGCTCGGCCAATTGATCGCCACCAGGGCCGGATTGGGTCTCTTTGCCGCCATGGTCTTTCCGGCGACCCTGGCGATACTGATCGGGCTGTTCCCCGACCTGAAGGAACGCGCGATCGCTGTCGGCATCTGGGCGGGCACATCCGGCATCTCCGTGGCAATCGGTCCCGTTCTCGGCGGCTGGTTGCTCGAGCACTATTCGTGGTCGTCGGTGTTCTGGGTCAATCTTCCCATCGCGGCCGCTGTGCTCGCCGGAATCGCCGCGGTGGTGCCCAGCGGCGGCAAGGCGCAGCCCGGGCCGTTCGACCTGGTGGGCGCGCTGACGTCCATCGCGGGTGTCTCGCTGTTGGTGTACACCCTCATCGAAGGACCCAATCACGGCTGGGGTTCGATGCAGACAATCGCCGGATTTGTAGGCGCAGCAGTCATTCTCGCCGCCTTCGTGCTGCGGGAGCTCCGCTCGTCCCACCCGATACTGAACGTTCGATTGTTCAGAAATCGTCCGTTCGCCGTCGCATCGGGTCTGATCGCCGTCGCCTTCTTCAGCCTGTTCGGGTTCATCTTCCTGATCACCCAGTACTTCCAGGCGGTGAAGGGATACGGCCCGCTCGATGCCGGCCTGCACACGCTGCCGTTTGCGATCGTGATGGCGGTGTTCTCGCCGATCGCGATGATCCTCGCTCGCACGCTCGGGCCCGGCCGGGTGGCGGCGCTCGGATCAGCGATCATGGCATCGGGATTCGCACTGGTACTGCTCGCCGGCCGCGATGCCTCGTACTGGGGACTGATCGTCTGGTCGATGAGTTTGATGGCGATGGGTTTGGCGTTCGTCCAGGGTCCGGCCACCAACATCATCATGAACTCTCTTGCGCCGCAGGAGGCCGGCGCCGGATCGGCGGTCAACGACGTGACCCGCGAGCTCGGCGGTACTCTCGGCGTCGCAGTGCTGGGCTCGGTGCTCTCGTCGGTCTACACCACGCAGATCGGCGATCAACTCGATCGGAGCGGCCTTCCGGCCGAGGCGATCGAGGCGTCGAAGAACTCCGTCATGGCCGGCGTTCAGGTGGCGACGGGCATACCGGGGCCCAGCGGTCAGCAGATGCTGATCACCATCCAGGACGCCTTTGTCGACGGGCTACACAGCTCGGTCATCGTCGCGGTGGTCGCGGCCGGCCTTGCCGCACCCCTGGCCTGGATCACGCTGCGCGACAGGCAACTCGGCGACCTGGTGGTCGCGGACTCCGAGGTGCTCCTGCAGAAAGCCTGATCAAAAGCACACCGTTGCGCCATATGCACACGTTCAGACGTGTGATAGTGGCGCAACGGTGTGCTTTTGTCGTTGTCCACAGTGTGACCAGTAATCCACAAGTTCTGCGTCAACGGGGATTGCGGCGCGGTCCGGCCCAATCGGACAGCCAAGATCACATTCATGGACCTCACACCAGATCCCGAGGACGGTTTCATCCGTCGAAAAGAGTTCGTTCGCAATGGTGGTGATGCAGCCGACCTTCGGCGTGGTCACCGCCAAGGCAGGTTGCTGCGGGTCACTCGTGGTGTGTACCGGACGGTCGACCCCGACGGCGACACCGGAGTACCGGTCTACGACGAGGCCTATCGGCAACTCGTGATCGCCGTTGCCGGTCGATCCACAGAGCGGGTGGTCAGCCACTCGTCAGCTGCGGTCCTTCACGGGCTGAACCAGCTGGCGCCGGATCAGACTCGGGTCCACTTCTACGTTCGCGCCGGCGGGCGCCGGGGCCGCGAGGTGCATCTCCACACTGGTTCTCTGACGAAGTCCGATGTGACTTCGGTGGACGGGGTGTTGTTGACAAAACTGGGGATCACGGCGTGCGACGTTGCCCGGCAAGGATCTTTTGCTCAGGCAGTCGCGGTGCTGGACCACGCGCTTCGCTTGGGAGTCGATCGAGCGGAGCTGGCCTCGATCGTTCGGCGATCGGCAAAAAGCTCCGGCATCGCTGTGTTGCGTCGGGCTCTGGACGTTGCCGACCGAAACTCTGAGTCGGTGGGTGAATCATTGAGTCGAAGCCTCTTCATCGAATGGTCGGACATCCCGATCCCGTCACTGCAGGTCGAGTACCGCGATTCTTCGGGAGCGTTGATCGCGCGTGTGGACTTCGACTGGGAGGGAAAGGTGGTCGGTGAGTTCGACGGCAAGGTGAAGTACGAGAAGCATCGACGGCCGGGTGAGTCGGTATCCGATGCAGTGATCAGGGAGAAGCGTCGTGAGGATCGGCTGCGCGAAGAGGGGATCATGGTCATCCGCTGGGTGTGGGGGGATCTGAAGGATCCGCGGTTGTTCCGATCTCGAATCCGGAGGGTTCTCCGGGGCGCGGGGGTGATCTGACGCAAAAGCACACCGTTGCGCCATATGCACACGTTCAAACGTGTGATTGTGGCGCAACGGTGTGCATTTGTGGACAGGGTCAGGCGGAGTACTCGTATCCGCTCTTCAGGGCCTTGCGTAGCGAGATGATCGACTCGACGCGGCTGGATGGCCGAAGATAGGGCGAGTCACCCTGGGCGTTGATGTAGTAGGTGTTCGAGCCGGCACAGCGAGGACTGGCGAAGACGGTGCTGCGCACCCTTTTCCGCATCTTCGTGACGAACTCGTCTGTCTGCTCGTCGGTGGCGCTCACGCGGTTGGAGCCGGCAGCCACCGCCTTCGCCACCACCTGCACTGCGTGGGTGACACACAGCTCGATGGTGTCGAACCAGGAGAAGCCGATGACGCCGTACGGTCCCGGTGCCAGGAACAGGTTGGGGAAGTTCGGCACCGTGATCCCCTCGTAGGCGTGCATCCGCTCCGAATCCCACGTCTTCCCGAGATCTTGCCCGCCGACCCCTCGAATCTCGTACGGCAGGTCGAAGATCTTGAAACCGGTCGCCAGGATCAATGCGTCCAGTTCCAGTTCACGGCCATCGGCGAATTCGATGCCGGTATCGGTGATCTGGGCAATGGGGGAGGTCTCCAGGTCGACGTTGTCCCGGTTGAACGTCGGGAAGTAGTCGTTGGAGAACGACGGCCGCTTGCAGGCGTAACCGTAGCTGGGGGTGAGCTTCTCGCGGGTTGCGGCGTCCTTCACCTGCGCCCGCAGATGTCGCTTGCACAACTTCTCCATCCCGCGGGTGATCGCGGGAAGTTGCTTGTTGTAGACCACGCCGAGCGTCTCGGCGATCTCGAATGTCGAGTCGATGAGAAAGCGCGGCAGCAGTTGCAGTTTCGGGATGCGGCGGTACACCGACCGCAGAAAACCCGGGACGACGGCGTTCGGCTTGGGCAGTACCCAGATCGCGGTGCGCTGGATGACGGTGAGCTTCTCGACGTCGGGTGCGATGGTGGGGATGATCTGGATCCCGGTGGCACCGGTACCGATGATGGCGACCTTTTTGCCGGTGAGATCATAGTCGTGGTCCCAGGATGCCGAGCGCAACACCTTGCCGGAGAACTGCTCCAAGCCTGGCAGATTCGGGGTGGCGGGCGTCGAGAGCGCACCGTGGCACGAGATGAGGAACCGCGCGGTGACGGTGTCCCCGGCGGCAGTGGTGATGGTCCACAGATCGGCATCGTCATCGAAATCCGCGGCGACAACGGCTGCTCCGAACCGGATGTGCTCGCGGATGCCATACCGTTCGGCGATGTCGCGGGCGTACTGCAACAACTCCGACCCGGGCGCGAAGATCTGCGACCACTCGGGATTCAATGCGAACTTGTACGAGTAGGTGACCGACGGGATGTCGACCTCTACCCCGGGGTACCGATTTGCGAGCCAGGTGCCGCCCACGTCGTCATTGCGATCGAAGATGACGTAGTCATCGATGCCTCGCTCCTGCAATTTGATCCCGGCGGCGAGACCACCGAAACCGGCGCCGACGATGGCGACGGTGTGATCGGGCGAAGTTGTGGTGGCTGACGCCATGGTGTGTCTCCTGGGCTGGAAGGACGAGAGGTCTGGTGTTACAGGTCGAGACGAAGGTGTTCGCCTTCGGCGCGGGACACGCACGTGAGCATCACCCCGGCGTCGCGCTCGGGTTCGGTGAGGATGTTGTCGCGGTGCTCCACAGTGCCTTCGAGGACACGGACCTTGCAGGTTCCGCAGAAGCCCTGCTGGCACGAGTACGGAACGGAAGGCAGATCCCGCCGGATGGCGGCAAGTGCGGATTCGGTTGCGCTGACCGGGATCTGATCACCGGTGGAGGCCAGGGTGACGGTGAACGGTCTACCGTTCTCGACCGGCGGCGGCGAGAACCGCTCGAAGTGCAGTTCGACGTCCGCGCGTCCGACGAGCGCCACGCGGATGGCGCCGAGCATCGGGACCGGGCCGCAACAGTAGACAGCGGTGCCGGCGGTGACGGTGCCGAGCAGGTCGTCGGGGGTGGGGAGCCCGTGATCGTCGTCGGTACGGATCGTGATCTTGTCCCCGTACCGGGCGAGTTCGTCCAGAAACGGAATCGAGTCGGCGCTGCGACCGGTGTAGATCATCGACCAGTCCAGGCCCAGTCGCTCGGCCGCTGCCAGCATCGGGAGGATGGGGGTGATCCCGATACCGCCTGCGATGAACCGGAGACGCTGCGCCGGCGAGCCGTAGCCGGGCAAGGCCAGCGGGAAAGCGTTGCGCGGTCCCTTGATGCGGAGGGTGTCGCCGACCTCGATGGTGTCGTGGACCTCTACCGATCCGCCGCCACCTCCGGGTATGCGGCGGACGGCGATGCGGTAATGGAAGCGGTCTGCGGGGTCGCCGCACAGTGAGTACTCACGCATCCGTCCCGACGGCAACAGTAGGTCGAGGTGGGCTCCGGCGTACCAGGGTGTCAGTTCTCCACCGTCGGGCGCCGCGAGGGTGAGTGCGACCACGTTGTCGTCGAGGGCCACCACTTCCCGGCCGACGACCTTGACGGCGGTGACGCGGTTGACCTGCCCCGGCAGGTCGAGGTGGGTGAGCTTGCCCCACAGCGGAAACCAGACCTTGCCGATGACGGTGGCGAGCCGCATCGCGGGATCGTGTTGGTACCGTCCCCGGAGATGGGGTGGTGGGGCCGTCATCGCGGTCGTGTGGGGATGGTGACGGTGATCAGAGCGGGGAGCGGGGGTCACTTGTGCGCGGCCCTTGCTGCCGGCGACGAGGCGAGGTAGGCCACCGCCTGCGACGTGGAGCCGACCTGACTGGGCCGGAACGACGGTTTGAAGTAGGTGAACGTGGCTCCGATGATGGACCGCTGGGTGGGCAGGAGACCCGCGCGGGCGCCCTTGAAATACCCGACCCACAACTTGAAGTAGCCGATCTTGCCTGCCGGATCGCCGAGTGCGATGAACCGGGTGCCGCGGTGCAGCACGAACAACAGGGCCGGGAGCACCGCGAGCATGGCCCGCCCTCGCTTGAGGTAGCTGTCGCCGAAGTGCGTGGCGACGTCGTGGGCGACCTCGCGGTGCTCGACCTCCTCGGCGCCGTGCCACCGGAACAGATCGGTCATCGCCGGATCGGCGCGATACTGCGACCACGTGTTGTTGAGGGCGAAGTCGCCGAGCACAGCCGTGTAGTGCTCGACGGCGGCGATCAGCCAGAGTCGTTCGACGAGATGCTTGTGGCGGACCTGCGCATCGGGGTGATTCGACGGCCCGAGGACCTTGCGGAACACCCACTCCATCTGGCGCTGAAAGGGACTGGGGTCCAGCCCGTTGCTCTTCAGGAACTCCCAGAGAACCCGATCGTGGGTTTCGGCGTGCATCGCTTCTTGCCCGATAAAGCCGCGCATGGCGGTCGCCAGCTCCTCGTCTTTGACCAGGGGCAGTGCCTCGTTGTAGGTCTGCACAAACCAGCGTTCGCCCTCGGGCAGGAGCAGGTTGAGCATGCTGATCACGTTCGGCGACACCGGGTGCCCCGGAATCCAGTGCAGTGGTGTGTCTTTCCAATCGAACTCGACGTTGCGGGCATGCAGCTCCACGGGCCCGGGATCGAAGTCGTCCGGCTCGTGGTGCGCGTATGCGTGTGACATCAGGACTCCCTGGTAAATCGTTGGCTAGAAGAGTTTTGTGCGGGCCATTCGGCGCGAGAGACCGGGCGCGAAACGGTAGACGCGGTAACCGACCTTCGCCTCGACGGTGACCGGGACGACAGGAGCGTTCGAATCGATGGCGCCCACGATGGCGGCAGCGACGCGGTCGGGTGTGAAGTTGCGCTTGTGGTACATGCCACTCATCTTGTCCTGCAACTGTTTCTGTCCATCTGCAGAAGCCCCGGCGAATTCCGTCGCCGCCACGATGTTCGTATCGACGATGCCCGGGCAGATGGCCGAGACCCCGATGCGGTGCTCGGCCAGCTCGGCCCGCAGTGACTCGCTGAACATCAGCACGCCTGCCTTGGTCGCGGAGTATCCGCCGAGACCCTGCTGAGGTGTGAATGCTGCCGCGGACGCGAGGTTGACGATCTGGCCGCCCAAGCCACGCTCCACCATTTTGCGGCCGAATGCCCGGCTCCCGGTCATCACGCCCATCAGGTTGATGTCGACGAGGCGGCGGATCTGCTCATCGGTGGCGTCGAGAACATGCCCGGCGAGTCCGATGCCCGCATTGTTGATGACGATGTCGGCGACCCCGTGCTTCTTGGTCACCTCTTCCGCAAAGGCATTGAAGCCGTCGGTGTCTGCGACGTCGAGACGGTATGCGTGTGCGAAACCTCCACCGGATGTGATCGTCCGGGCGGTCTCCTCGGCGGCGTCGAGGTTGATGTCCGCCAGGATCACCTCGGCGCCCTGTTCTGACAACAGGTAGGCGGTCTCGCGGCCGATCCCGCTGCCGGCCCCGGTGATCACGGCGAGCTTGCCGGAGTGCGGCTGACGCGCGCCGTGTTGCCGAGCCCGGTCGATGATCGGCGACGAATCGGCGCCGCGGATCGACTCGATGAACTGTGCGGCGATATCGGCCAGATAACCGGGGTTGGTATAGGGCAGCCAGTGCCCTGTGGGGGTGTCGATGCGCCAAAGGCGGTGGGTGTACTCGTGGGTGTTGTCGAAGATCGCCTTTCGCAGGGCGATGTCGCGGGTGTTGACGATCTCGAACACCGGGACCTTTGTGCTGCGCGGGTTCGGAGAACCGAGGCGCTCGCGGATGTTGGCGCGGTAGTAGCGCAGCCCCGACACCGCATCGGCGCGAAACGTGGGCGCGAACACGAGATTGTCCGGGTCTGTGCCCTCGAGGGTGGTCAGGAACTGCCGCCAGATCGCAGGCCGCATCCCCGCGGCGAACAGGACTTTCGGGACGACCGGGAGCTGGAACACCGCGGTGTACGCCGATGACAGGGCCTGGGAGAACGCCTGCGCCAGAGCTTTCGGGGTCGGACGCCGCAACTGCCGGCGGGTCCATGCTCCGAGATGGTCGAGGTTGGGTCCCGACACGGACACGAACGACGCGATGCGTTCTTCTGCGCCGGGTGTGGTGACCGCCTCCCAGGTCTGTACCGACCCCCAGTCGTGTGCGAGCACGTGGACGGGTTGGTCAGGGCTGACCGCATCGACGACGGCGAAGAGGTCGGCCGCCAATTCGGGCAGCCGATACGGTGCGTCGCCGTCGGGGGCGTCGCTCTCGCCGTACCCGCGGGTGTCGTAGGCGACCAGGTGGTAGCGGGATGCCATGGCATCGGCGACAGGTGCCCACAGCGCGTGGGTATCGGGCCAGCCATGGACCAGCAGGACCGTCGGGCGATCTGCAGCAGGTTCGCCGAGTTCGAAGACGGCGAGTCGGACGCCGTCGCGTTCCACCGTGCGCCGGCGCCACCCAACCTGTGGTGTGTGATCGATTGCGGTCATCAACTCCCCTTTGAGCTCCGTGATGGACTAGACGTTACCAGCCGTCACACTTAAATCAAGAGGCCTTGAACTGCGAAAACCCACCCGGAGCGAGCTCTCGGGTGGGTTTTCGTCAGAAAATCGCGGTGCTACTGCTTATAGCTGGACAGGAAATTGCCCATCCGTTCGACCGCGTCCGACAGGTCTCGCGCCCACGGCAACGTCACGATCCGGAAATGGTCAGGACTCGGCCAATTGAATCCCGTGCCCTGTACGACGAGAATCTTCTCGCGCACGAGCAGGTCGGTCACGAACTTCTCGTCGTTGTGTATCTCGTGGACCTCCGGGTCCAGGCGTGGGAAGGCGTACAGCGCGCCCATGGGCTTCACGCAGCTGACGCCGGGGATCTCGTTGAGCTTCTCCCAGGTGACGTTCCGCTGTTCGAGAAGTCGGCCACCGGGTAGGACCAGCGCGTCGATGCTCTGGTAGCCGCCGAGCGCCACCTGGATGGCGTGCTGTCCGGGCACATTCGAGCAGAGCCGTGTGGAGGCCAGCATCTTCATGCCATCGACGAAGCCCTTGGCGTGGTCCTGAGGCCCGGTGATGGCCACCCAGCCTGCCCGGTAACCACATACGCGGTAGGCCTTCGACAGGCCGTTGAAGGTCAGACACAGCAGATCCGGGGCCAGCGAGGCGAGATTGATGTGCTTGGCGTCGTCGTAGAGGATCTTGTCGTAGATCTCGTCCGCGAGCAGCAGCAGCGAATGCTTGCGCGCCAGATCGACGATCTGGGTGAGGACCTCGCGCGAATAGACTGCGCCGGTCGGATTGTTCGGGTTGATCACCAGCAACGCTTTGGTGCGAGGCGTGATCTTCGACTCGATGTCGGCGATGTCGGGATTCCACCCGTTCGCCTCATCGCACATGTAGTGGATGGCCTTGCCGCCGGACAGGGCTGTCATCGCGGTCCACAGCGGGTAGTCCGGCGACGGGATCAGAACCTCGTCCCCGTCGTCCAGCAGCGCCTGCATCGTCATGGTGATGAGCTCGGAGACGCCGTTGCCGAGGATCACGTCATCGACGTCGAAGTACGGGAAGTCGGGGAGCAATTCGTACCGGGTCACCACCGCGCGACGTGCGGGCAGGACGCCCATCGATTCGCTGTACCCCTGCGAATACGGCAGCGCGTGGATCATGTCCCGCATGATCACGTCAGGGGCCTCGAAGCCGAACTGGGCGGGATTGCCGATGTTCAGCTTGAGGATCCGGTGCCCCTCGGCCTCGAGCCGCGCGGCCTGGGCAGTCACCGGCCCACGGATCTCATAGGCGACGTTGCGTAGCTTCGCCGATTGCTCGAGGGGTTTGAGGTCGCTGTGCACATGCGAAACGTGGGGTCTGCTCACGCCTCTTATGGTGCCAGTACTGGGCAAGTAGGTTTCGGTCCACGGGGTTATTGGTACGAAATAGGGGTTCGGTGAACCAGTTCGTGCCAGAAATTGTCTTTACTTCAAACCTGGGTCACTATGAGCAATCGGCAAAGCGGGTCGGGGGACCAGCTTCATCAGCGCTTGTTGGAAGTATCACGAGGTCCGATGCCGAACCGTTTCGACGATCTGCAACGCGAGCAGCAGCATGTGCTCCATCAGATTCATGTTCGCGAACGCCTCATCCGATACAGCATTGCGCTCTTCGTGCCGGTCTTCGGCGTGGTCGCGGTATTGGCCATCTATGCGGACGACCGCGACGCGTCGACGCTGCGGGTCGTGATCGTGTCCGTGACCGCGCTGTCGACCATCCCCATGGCCGTACTCATGAGCCGGGTCGATCTTGGCCCGGTCTGGTGGTCGAAGCAGGCCGCGATCCCGGGCATCAACACAGCTTTCCTCGCCTATGCCGACATCGGCGTCACCGTCATCCTGATCACCTTCGTCGATCCCTCGGCGGCGTTGCACGGATCGGCGCTCTTCGCGATCATCGGTTGTTACGCAGCGCATTTCGTGACGCACCGGATACGAATCGTGCACATGGTCTTCACCAGCATCGTCGTCTGCGTGCTCGGTCTGCAGATGTGGTTGATGAACGACGACCTGGGTGGAGCCTGCTACCGGGTGGCGGTGTCGCTGCTGGCGATCAACGGAACGGTCTTCCTGCTGAGCATTTACACCGACGACTTCCAGCATGCCCTGCGCACCCAATTGAAATTGGCGAACACGGACTCGTTGACCGGTCTGTTCAATCGCCGTGGATTCGAATACTGGGCCGGATCCCTCGTGGTGCCCGCAACCCGCAATTTCGGCGTGGTGGTCGCCGACATCGACAACTACAAACTCCTCAACGATCAGTTCGGACACGACGTCGGCGACCAGATTCTCCGACGAATAGCGGAGAGCCTGCGGGGCGTCACCGGCGACTACGCGGTACTGGCGCGCGTGGGCGGCGACGAGTTCGCGTTCGCCACCGACCTCGACCGTGATGCGCTCGTAGCTGTGGCCGAGCGCATGCGGATGGGATGCTCGAGTTATTGGCACGGGCGTCCGGTCACCATCAGCGTCGGTGTCGCTTCGTGCGACCTGCACGGTCCGGGCAGCACCACCCGAGCGGCCGCGAAAGAGGTTCTCGACAGCGCGATCACCGCCGCAGACGATGCCCTCTACCTGGCAAAACAGGCCGGCCGCAACCATGTCCGAGTGGTGGACGTGGATGCGGCCGGAAATCCTGCCTGATCAGTCGGCGTTGCGCTGAACCCTGGCGCTCAGGTCAGCGTTTGCCTGGGCGCTTCTTGCCCGCTGCAATTCCGAAGCCTTTCGCCTTGCTGGCTCCGGTCTCGGTGAGCGTCGCGGCGTCCGTCGGCCCTGAACCATTGGCGGTCGGCTCCTCGGTTGCCTGCTCCTCGGCTGCCGGTGCCTCGGTCGTCGGTGCCTCAGCAGCTTGGGTTTCGGTTGCCTGGACCTCTGGCTCGGCCTGCGGCTCTGGCTCGGCCTCGGCCTGCGGCTCCGGCTCTGCCTTCGCCGGTGCCGCGGGAGCAGCCGGTCGCTTCGCGCCGGGCTTGGGAGCTCCCGGACGCTTCGCTTTGCCACCGATGGCGAGTCCCTTGACCGGGGCCTGGGGCTTCTCTTCGGCAGCTGGGGCGTCCTCCGTGGCCGGAGCCACGTCGGCCGCGGGTGCCGAGTCGGCTTCGGGTGTCGGGACGGCTTCAGGTGCAGCCTTCGCCGCCGCTCCGCCGGGCTTCTTCGCTGCGCCGCCCGGTTTCGGGGCTCCGGGACGTTTGGCGCCGCCACCGATGGCAAGCCCCTTGACCGGCGCCGCCGGCTTCTCGGGGGCCTCCTGGCTCGCGGTATCAGTTGCCGTTGCGGTTGCTTCGGTCGTCTCGGTGTCTGCGGGCTCGGTGTCTGCGGGCTTGGATTCTGCCGCCGGCTTCGCCGCTCCGCCGGGCTTCTTCGCTGCGCCGCCCGGCTTCGGGGCTCCCGGACGTTTGGCGCCGCCACCTATCGACAGGCCCTTCGCCGGTGCTGCCGCCTTCTCCTGCGCCGCTGGGGCTTCGGGTTCAGCAGCCTTGGCCGGTGCACCACCTGGCTTCGGGGCACCGCCTGGTTTCGGGGCACCACCGCCCGGCTTCTTCGCTGCGCCACCCGGTTTGGGGGCTCCGCCGCCGGGCTTCTTCGCGCCGCCGCCGATACCGAGGCCGCCGCCGACCTTCGGCTTCTCCTT
>NZ_QJSP01000034.1 GCF_003217475.1 Williamsia limnetica
ACCTACTACGACCGCAAACGGGCCGAAGGAAAGAAGCACAACGCCGCGCTGATCTGCCTGGCCAGACGCCGTTGCGACGTTCTCTACGCCATGATCAAGAACAACGAGCCTTACCGGCAACCGGCAACAGCTGCCGCTTGACTAAACCCATAGGGACACCCCCCCCAGCGAGTACGGCGGGTGGAGACCGGAGCGCAGATGTCGACGGCGATGATGTCGGCACCTTCTTCGGCAAGTCTGATCGCGTGCGCACGACTTTGTCCGCGTGCCGCTCCGGTGAAGAGAGCGAATTGCTGTCCAAACGTCGAATGGGGCTGTGTTGATAAAGGTGGGTCGCCTTCCAACACCGCTCCACGACGCTTGGGCGGGGACCTTCCCAGGCGTTGTCTCATATCGACACAATTAGCCCGACCGTAGCGGGATAGGACAATTTTCGACCATCGTGAACTGCGAACCTGATTCCAGTGTTCGAGAGTGATTGCAGTCACAAAGGCTCGGTCCGGTACTGGTCAGCACATGTATGCATTCACTCAGGCACGCACAGTGCCGAGCACGAGACAGCAGCGGTGTGCCACCGCCTCATACAAAGGAGCGCACATGAAAGTCCATATGACCAACCTGATTCAGAATTACAACAACGCGTCGTCGGACTACGAGATATACAAGGATCAGATCGCGCTCTCCCTGCGGGCGGACGCGGACGGGTACGAGAGCATCGGCTGTGTTGAGCACCACTTCGATCCCGGGTACTCGATGTGCCCCGACAACACGCAATTTCTTTCTTACCTCGCGGGCCAGACAAAGAACGCAAAGCTGCACACGACAGCCGTCATCTTGCCCTGGAACGAACCTACCCGCGTTGTCGAAAAGATCGCTCTTCTCGACAACCTTTCCGACGGCAGGGCCATGTTCGGAATGGGTCGGGGTCTTGCGCGGCGGGAGTACGAGGGTTTCGGTCTCGACATGAATGAGTCGCGCGAGCGCTTCGATGAGGCCGCCGAGATGATCATGCGGGGCCTCGAAGACGGGTTCGTCGAGAACGACGGCAAGTTCTACAAGCAGTCGAAGGTCGCCGTACACCCGAAGCCGCTGGCAACCTTCAAAGGCCGTACCACAATGGTGGCGATGAGTCCCGACTCGGCGATCGCAGCGGGAAAACTCGGCATTCCGATGATGGCGTTCATCCAAGGCCCGATGGAAGCCATGCACATGCCAATGATCGAGGACTACCGCAAGGCTTTCAAAGACACCCACGGCGGGGAAGCACCGCCGCCGATGATGATTGATCTCACTTACTGCCACAACGACTCTGAAGAAGCTCGTCGCGTCGCATACGAAGCTTGCGCAAACTACTACCTCACCTGTGTCGAGCATTACGAGTTCGGCGGCCGCCATTTCGAGCACACAAAGGGCTATGCGTCCTATGCAGCGGCCAAAGACGCCATCGAGCAGATGGGCATTGAGGCGGTGTGTGACGTCTATGCCAACGCGCAGATCTGGGGAACACCAGAAGAGCAGATCGCCAAGCACGAGGAACGGCGGGCGATTGTGGGCGACTACGAGGTCATTTCGGTGTTCCAGTATGGCGGCATCAAGGGCGAGACTGCCGAGGCCGGTTACGAGCTCTTCACCCGCGAGGTCAAGCCCAAGCTCGAAAAGCTTTGAACAACAATCACTTTCAAGGAGGATGACAATGGCTAGTCCCGAATTGAGCCGGGCTCGAGACCTGCTCTCACACTTGGTCTCCGAGCCGGAGGCCACCATGGAAGATTACCGCAGGCTCTACGACGAGGTGCTGGTTCAGTTTCCCGTACCTGCCGACGCAAACGTCGAAGAAGTAGACGCAGGCGGAGTCCCGGCATTCTGGGTTGATGCGCCTGGGACCACGCACGAGCAGGTAGTCGTCGTCGTGCACGGCGGTGGGTTCTGTATGGGTACGGCGAAGGGGTACCAGGATTTCGGGTACCGCCTCTCACAGGCGTCGGGTGCCCGGGCCCTGGTCGTCGACTACCGTTTAGCGCCGGAAAATCCTTTCCCAGCCCCACTCGACGACGTCGTCACGGCCTACCGCTGGGCTCGGCAGCAGGACGGAGTGCGAAGTGTTGCCCTGGTTGGCGACTCGGCCGGCGGGGGTATCGTCGTCGGGGCACTGGTGAAGCTGCGCGACGATGGCGATCAGGCCCCTGACGCGGCGGTCGCCTGTTCGCCACTCGTCGATCTCGCCGGTGAAGGTGCTTCGCTGACCGAACGAGCCCATCTGGACCCGCTTCCCGCCGCGGCGCTCGTCGAGGCCATGGGGGGTGCTTACCTTGGCGGCCAGGACCCGAAATCGACTCCGTATGCCTCCCCGCTCTACGCCGACGTCGGAGGCCTGCCGCCGTTGAGAGTCCTCGTGGGAACCGACGAGGGTCTGCACGATGACGCCGTGCGACTGGTCGAGAAGGTCAAGGCCGCAGGTGGTCAGGTCGATCTCGAGATCGGCCAAGACATGGTGCATATTTGGCCGGTCTTCGGCTTCCTTCCCGAGGCCAAGGCATCCACCGCCCGTATCGGCGCATTCCTTCGACAGCACTTGGCTACGAAGTCCGAGGTGTAACGCAGCGGAGCGGCGCCAATTCTCTGTCACCCGAGATTTGGCGCCGCTGAGCTGTGATCGACTCCGTCTCCTGCATTTGTACTAGATTGTGGAGTCAAAAGTGTTGCCACGAACTCGCCCAAGCATGCTTCACTGAGCCGTGAGGGTATTACGCAGCAGAAACTTCTGCACCTTTCCTGTGGCGGTTGTGGGTAGAGATTCGACGATCGTCAGGCGTTCGGGCAACTTCTGGATGGCGATCTTTCGATCGTTCTTCAGATAGTCCGCGACCGCCTCAAGGGTCGGCGTCGCCCCCTCGGCCGGGACAACGAAAGCACAGGCCCGCTCACCCAGCCGTTCATCGGGATAGCCCACCACCGCCGCATTGACGATGTCGGGGTGGGTCAGTAGGTGCTCTTCGATCTCGCGCGCCGAGATGTTGGTGCCGCCGCGAATGATCAGGTCCTTGATACGGCCCGTCACCCGGAGGTATCCGTCCGGGTCCATCCGGCCGAGGTCACCTGATCTCTTGAAACCGTCGGCGTCGATTTCATTCGCTGTTCGTTCCGGGTTCTGCCAGTAGGACAGCATCAGTCCCGGGCCGCCATGCCAGATCTCACCTTCTTCGCCCTGCGGCACAACCGCGCCGTCCGGGTCACGCAGTTCGAGCCAAACTCCTGCAGGGGCATTACCATCCGAGGTGACCGCCTTTGCAGGGTCACTGTCTGGCGTACACGCAGTGACGATGAAACCCTCACTGCACCCGTAGAGCGGGAGAAGGGCGGTGGTCGGCATCTTGGCTTGCCACTCCCGGAGCAGCACCTCGGGGATAGGCGCACCCGCACAGTCCCAGACCTTGAGCGAGGATACGTCGAACTCACCGCCATCGAGTGCATCAAGAGCCATGCGCACAAATGGCGTTGCAGTCATGCTCGCTGTGCAGCGATACTTTTCGATCCTGCGCATTCCGTCCACCGGATCCCACGCCGGCATGATGTGTGCGGATGCGCCCAGCACTATCGGCCCGGTGACCCCTGCCATGAGTCCAGTTGCATGAGTGACCGGCGACGGTTGAAACATGACTTCCCCCGGGCCGAGATGAAGGATGTCGCGGCACAGGTTGTATAGGCTGTACGTCATGGTGTTGAACGTGTGCTGGCAACCCTTCGGCCGCGACTCCGTTCCCGAGGTGTAGATGATTGCGTGTGTGTCATCAGCGGAAGGAATCGGTCCGAGTTCTTCATCCAACGGTGTATCACCCTCGCCGACAAGCTCTTCGAATCGTGTCACGGAGGCGCCATCTTCAGCACGCACCACCACGACCTCTTCGAGGCCAACGCACTGTGGACGGATCTCCTCGAGCATATCGGCATAGTTGAATCCTCGAAACATGTTTCCCACGAATGACATTCGTGCTCCGGAATGGTTGATGACATATGCCACCTCGTCGTGACGGTAGATCGGCATCGTTGGCACCAGCACTGCCCCGATCCGAGCCAGCGCCACATAGATGACCGCGAACTCAGACCAGTTGGGCAACTGCACCTGGACGCGGTCGCCTCGCCCGATTCCCCGTTTACGCAGCGCCGCAGCCAGCCGGTACCCCTTGTTCCGCAGCTCGGCCCAGGTGTACGCCACGTCCCCGTCGGAGAAAACCTCGACTTCAGGTTGCACCGACGCCCAGTGATCGACCCATTGTGCAAGACTCTCGTCCCGCCAGTATCCGTCGCTGCGGAACTGCGCCGTCACCGCACTCTCATATCGATCTTCGGGACGGATCTCTCGGTCGTCGATGTGGGTGGTCATGGTCTGCCTCCGAACGTGAGTGGTGCATACGCGACGGGCCGCGGTGTGGCCTGAGCCGCTACTGATGAAAATAGAGAGGGACGTCGCCAATGTCCGTTTCTTCGGCGACGATCACCCTTAACTCCCCCGGTCAGTCACTCGATCGGGGGACCCCTGTCATGCGGCCGAAATGCCACCATTGACACTGATCGCCTGGCCGGTGAGCTTTGCCGCAGCGGGACTGCATAAGAAGACCGCCAGCGCACCGAGATCCTCGGCGATCGGCACACCAAGATGGGCCTGCTGCGCTGCTTTGGCGAACAGTTTCGCGCTGAAGCCATCCGCCGTGATCCGCTCGGTCGATGCGGTCCCGTGGACAAGCGACGGGGTCATCGCGTTGGCCCTGATGCCGTGTCGCTTCTCTTCGATTGCGATCGTGCGGGTGAACATCACGATCCCGGCCTTGGCCGCACCGATCACGGACTCCCCCGGCGTCGCGGTCTTCGCTGCATCAGAAGCCACGTTGACGATCACACCGCCACCCTGTGATCGCATCTGGGGCAACACACTGCTCGTCATGTGCATGGACGGCAGCGCCAACTCGGTGAAAATCCGCCCGATGTCATCGGTAGGAATGTCCTTGAAGAGTTCCGGCTTGACATCGGCAGCGGTCGAGCAGACCAGGATGTCTATCGCCGGCAACACTTCTAACGCACTCGCGACTATCTCTGCGGCACCTTCGGGAGTACGGGCGTCGCCTTGAACGAAGGCCGGTTTGCCGACACCGGCCTCCGCGAATACCTCTAGGGCGTGGCGGCCACGGTCAATCGAGCGCCCCACCAGAACGACATTCGGAACTCCGGCCTCGGCCAGAGCCAGAGCCGAGTACAACCCGATGCCGGCGGTCCCGCCGACGATCAGCGCACTGCTTTCCTCGAGTTTTCGGACCGTGGGTACCCCATTCACAACGCCACCGTCTTTCGCGCGAATACATTCTTGGAGATGATGCGTTTTTGGATCTCACTCGTTCCGTCGGCCACGAGGTAGGCCGTTACGTCTCTGTAGCGTTGTTGCAGCGGAAACTCGGCCGAATAGCCAAGGTTGCCGTGAATCCGCATTGCGGCCTCGATCGCATTTTTTGCAACCACAGGCGGCCACCATTTGCCCATGGACGCCAACGCGGTGTGCGGTTGGCCGGTTGCCCGCATCCACAACGCTCGATAGCAGATCCAACGCGCCGCTTCCAGATACGTCGCATGCTCGGCGATCAAGAATGAGATGCCCTGGTAGTCGGCGATCGGGTGGCCGAACGTTTCCCGCTCCTGCGCGTAAGCGACTGCCTCATCCAAACTCTGGCGCGCCGCGCCGAGGCACAACAGTCCCAAGGCTGCCCGACTGAAGTCGAAATGGCCCATCACAGCGTGGAATCCACGCCCCTCGTCGCCAACCAGGTTCTCGGTCGGGACGAATACATCGTCGAAGTGGATTGATCCCCAGCCCAGGGGCAGGCAGCCCATCCCGAGCATTTGATGTGCGGAAACTCCCTTTTCGTTCATCGGGACCACAAAACAACTGATGCCGCTCGTCCGCGACGTCCCAGGTGTCCGCGCATACACCAAGGCGGTCGTGGCGTTCATCGCCCATGTGATCGCGGTCTTCTCGCCATTGATGTTCCAACCGCCGGGAACCGGTGTGGCCGTCGTGCGAAGTGCACTGGCATCAGATCCGGACCCTGGTTCTGTAAGCGCAATGGCTGCGGTCTCGTCACCACTGATCAGCGGTGGCAGATACCGCTCCTGCACTTCTCGGCCGCAGTGCATGAACTGTGACGCAACCAGCCCGAGCTGTACCGGCGCGGAAGCCACGTTCACGTCACCCGCCGCCAGCGTCTCGGTGGCCAAGCCCAGCAGCACCGGGTCCTCCTCCCCCGTTCCGCCGAACTCCTCAGGCAAACCGATGCCGAGGACACCGAGGTCGCCGAGCTGCTTGTAGGCGTCAAAGGGAAAGTCGGTGGACGCTGCCCGGTCGCGGTATCGGGGAAGCAGCTCCTGATCGGAGAACGCCCGCAGAGTCTTGGCGAAATCTTGATGCACTTCGTCGAATTCGAAAGAAACCATAAGAACTCCTCATGAACACGCCGGCACCCCGGCGGAAGACGGCCCACGCAGGTTGTGGGGATCACCCATCCGTCCCGGATCACTTACGGGGAGAAGGAGGTGATGGCAATCACTATACCAGAGTAGTAGGACTTCCTACTATAGGACTTCCAACTACTTTGGGCGTGCACCACAGCCAGCGTCCGCCGATGGACGGGAGGTCAGGCCTGCGGGGCGACTGCCCAGGGAGCCTGAGGGGCGTCTTCGATGAAGTCGCCTGCCAAGAACCGGTATTTGCCCAGGATCGCGTTCAGCTCGCTGAGCTCGCTGGAGGTCAGGCCGATATCCGGGAACACGCGGCGATTGAGTTCGTCGGTGGCGGATGCGACGACGTCACGGCCGACCTGAGTGATCTGGATGAGAGTCGCCCGACGGTCGGTGGGGTGCGGTACGCGCTCGACGAAGGCGGCGCTCTCCAGTCGGTCGACCACGTTCGTCACGCTTGTCGGATGAACCTGCAATCGTTCGCCTATCTTCGCCATCGGCAGCAAGCCGGTCTTGGAGAACATCAGCAACGCCAGGAGTTCGTAACGCGCAAAGCTCAATTTGTAAGGTTTGAGCACGTCCTCGATCCGGGACAACATGATCTGCTGCACTCGCATCACCGACGTGATCGCCGCCATCCCGTCGGCCACCTCGTACCAGCCCTGCCTGACCCACTGCCGATGAGCTTCGGCAATGGGGTCGATGGGCAAGGGTCCTCTGCGGGCAGGCACGCCTAAATGCTCCCACAACGCGTAGCCGCGCCGCCCTTGGCGCGGATCAGCGGCCGCGCCAAGGGTGAGCGGTCGGCCGGCAAGACGTGCCACCCCCTCATCCTCGGCATCAGCCTCAGAAATTCTTCTACTTCGCGAAAGACAGACTCACCGGCATGTTCTTCAGCCCACCCACGAAGTTCGTCTGGATGACCTTCGTGTCGCCGGCGATCTCGATCTGCTCGAGCTTGGGTAGTAGCTCCTCGAACATGATCCGGAGTTCGATCTTCGCCAGATGTTGACCGATGCACATGTGCGGGCCGTATCCGAACGCGATGTGCTTGTTGGGGCGGCGGTCGATGTTGAAGACATCCGGCTCGTCGAAAACGTCGGCGTCACGATTGCCCGACTGGTACAGCAGCATGAACCGATCCCCGGGCTCGATCTTCTGCCCGCGGAGCTCATATGGCGACAAAGCTGTACGCATGAAATGTTTCACCGGCGATGCCCACCGCAATGATTCGTTGACCAGATTGGGAACAAGGGAGAGATCTCCCTGAATCCGGCGCAAGAGATCAGGGTCCTGTGACAGCGCGTGGATACCACCCGACAACGTGGACGACGTGGTGTCGTGACCCGCAGTCGCAATCGCGACGAAGTAACCGTAAGCGGTCTCGCGCGGGTAATACTCGCCGTCTTCGCCTCGTCCATTGGCGATGATCGTGGCGAGGTCGTCGCGCGGGTTCGCTCGCCGATCGTCCACGAGGTCACCGAAGTAGGCGAAGAAGTCCTGGATGGTTGCGGCCCATTGCTGTGCTGCCGCTGCCGGTGTCAACGGTTCGACATCCTCCCGAGCCGCATCGGGATCCGCCACCCCGAAGAAATCCTGCGTCAGCGCCATCATCCTGGGCTCGTCGGATGCGGGAACACCGAACAGGCTCATGATCACATGAAGTGGGTAGTGGATCGAGAAGTCCTTGACGAAGTCCAGTTGCCCGTCCGACTCGACCAATCTGGACACGGAGTCTCGTGCGAGATCTCGGATCCGGGTCTCCCATTGCTTGAGATTTCCAGGACGGAACCAATCCAGCGCGATGTC
Source organism: Williamsia limnetica (assembly GCF_003217475.1). GTDB lineage: Bacteria > Actinomycetota > Actinomycetes > Mycobacteriales > Mycobacteriaceae > Williamsia > Williamsia limnetica. The sequence goes on from NZ_QJSP01000034.1 coordinate 8,311, forward strand.
CTTGATCACCGTGTGCTCAGGCGGATCGAGATAAGTGAGCGTCTCGAGGATCCGAAGACTTCCGTTGTTGATCGATTTCGTGAACTCATCACCAGCCTGGTTGGTCAGGATCGGGTTCTCGAAACCCTTGTTCTCACCACCACCGCTCGTGAAGATCTGTGGCTGCCGCTCGATCTCCATGATGTCCGCGTGCTTGCTCACGAGATGGATGGGGTCGTACCCGTCCACCAGTGCGACGCCGACCGGATTGTTTTCCCGGAGCCAGCGATACGCCTCGAAGAGTGCCGTTTCATCGCGATGCCCTTCGGGCAATACCACTTGCTTCGCAATCGATTCCGGTACGGCTTCGGCTGTCCGAGCTTCTGTTGTTGTCACCTTTGGGTCCCTCCTAGGCTGTCATGAAAATGTCTGTGCCCAACAGCTTGCCGTTCATCCACCGTGATCCACATCACCCCACTGAGGGGAAGAACCCTCCATCGGGGGGTGACTTCTGTAGTCCCCCACCAAGCAAAAGTCCGACCCCTTTCGCACTCGCGTGAAAAAGAGTCGGACTCATGCTCGTCGGCTGAACCCAGAGTCAACTGAACCGACGAGAGCCATTGACTATTAGCGTCTTTGGACGATGCGCACAACTGATGTCACAGGTAGATCGACTTCTGCACGGAATAGGCCAGCAACGCTTCCGGTCCCAGTTCGCGTCCGAGACCGCTGCCCTTGACCCCACCGAACGGCGCCGTCGGGTCCGGCAGGTAATTGTTGATACCGACCGTGCCGGACTCGATCTGCCGGGCCACAGCGACCCCACGGTCGTGATCAGAAGTCCACACCGTCCCACCCAGCCCGTAGTCGCTGGCATTCGCAATCGCGATCGCCTCACTGTCGCTGTCGTACGGGATCAGAGAGAGAACCGGTCCGAAGATCTCCTCCTGCGCAATCGCATAATTGTTATCGACATCGGCGAAGATGGTCGGTTCCACGAACCAGCCGGCATCGAGATCAGCGGGCCGCCCACCACCGATGGTGATCTTCGCGCCGTCGCCTTTGCCCTTCGCTATGTACGACTCGACCCGGTCTCGTTGACGCGAGCTGGCCATCGGACCGATCTGGGTGGTCGCATCCAGCGCGTCACCGACGTTCAACGAACCGGCCAGACCGGTGAACGTGTCGACGACTTCTTGGTAACGCGAGCGCGGTGCCAAGATTCTCGTACCCAGGTAACACACCTGGCCGTTGTTCAACAGCGTTGCCGCAAAAAGCTGTTCACCGATCTTCGCCAGATCTAGATCCACGTCGTCGAGAATGATGGCGGCCGATTTGCCACCCAGTTCCAGCGTGACGGGTCGCAGCAGACGGCCGCACACCTCGGCGATGTTGCGGCCGGCCGCAGTGGAACCGGTGAACGCAACCTTGTCGACGCCCGGGTGCGCCACGAGGTAGGCGCCGAGCTCTCGTCCGCCCGGCACGATGTTGATGACACCGGCCGGAATCCCAGCGGCCTTCACTGCTTCGGCGAAAAGATAACTGTCGAAGACAGTTTCAGGTGATGGCTTGATCACAAATGTGCAGCCGGCCGCCAGACCCGGCGCATACTTGAACGCGGCCAAAGCCTGTGGGAAGTTCCACGGAACGATCGCCCCGACCACGCCGATCGGCGCTGACGTGACGAGTGTGGAGCCGCCGAGCAGACCGGGGCGCGTTTCCTCGAATGCATTCTCCCGGGCAAGTCCCGCGTAGTACCGCAGCAGCAATTGCGGAAACACAGCTTCGAGCTTCTCGGCGACCGCGACAGGCATGCCGTTCTGCGAGCTGATGGCCTGCACCATCTCAGGAGCACGCTTGTCGAGTTCATCGGCAAGGCGTTCCATGACGGCCGCACGTTTATCACCGCTCCATCGCGACCACCCCGAGGGATCTGCGAACGCGGCGCGGGCTGCCGCGACGGCAGCGTCGACGTCACCTTCGGCACCATCGGGCACCGAGCCGATGACCTGTTCCGTGTTGGGCGATACGACCGTGATGCGGTTGTTGGACTTGGGCGGCTGCCAGTCGCCGTTGATGTAGAACTGTTCGAACTCAGTTGTTGTCATGAACGAAACCTTCTTCGTTGTCGTAGGGGGTGACAATCACTCGGCGAGCAGGACGACCTTGATGGCTTCGCCACTGAGCTGGGCCTGTACCGCCTCGTTGATCTGTGAGAACGGCATCGTGGTGATCAGCTTGTCGAAAGGGAACTGACCTTTCCGGTGGAGGTCCAGCAGGTACGGGATGAACGTCTGCGGATCGGCGTCGCCCTCGACGATTCCGCGGATGGTCAGACCGAACAGCTGCGACTGGAACAAGCTGACCGGAAGTGCCGCTGCGGGGTCGGCTGGAACACCGATCAGTCCGAGCGAACCGCGAACCGCGAGTGATGCGACGATCTGCTCGAGTACGGAGACGATCGCCGTGGTGTCCAGCGCGTAATCGACACCGGCCGGCACGATCGCCCGCACCTGTTCTGACAACGGGCCGGCCGCCGGGTCGATCACATCCGTCGCACCGAGGTCCAACGCGATGTCCCGTCGAGCACTGTGCGGTTCGACCACGATGATCTTGCCGACGCCACGGACCACGGCCGCCAGCACCGCAGACAGCCCGACCGCACCTCCACCAGTGATGAGCAGGGCGGAACCAGGTTCCACGTCGAGCGAGTTCAGCACCGCACCCGCCCCGGTCTGAACGCCGCAACCGAGCGGACCGGCCAATTCGACAGGTGCGTCGTCGGGAAGCTTGACCACATTGCGCTCGTGCGCGATGGCGTGACTCGCCAGCGACGACTGGCCGAAGAAGTTTGCTCCTGCCTGCTCACCATCGACCGAGATCGCGCCACTGCCGTCGCTGCGTGCTCCACTGAAGTTCAGGCCCATGAAGTTGAGGCAATAGGCAGGCGCGTCCTTGTCGCACTGAACACACGCACCACAACTGTTGAAACTGAGCGCGACCTTGTCGCCGACCTGCACACGCGTGACGCCGTCGCCGACAGCAGTGACCGTGCCGCTGCCTTCGTGGCCGAGAATTCCCGGCAATGGAAACGGCAGATGCCCCTCCTTCACCGCCACATCGGTGTGGCAGATTCCCACACCGGCGATCTTCACCGCAACTTCCCCCGCGGCCGGCGCGGCAAGTTCGACGCTCTTCACCTCAAACGGTTCACCGACCGCCGACACGACCGCTGCTGTGATCTCCATACGTACTCCCTGCTATTCCTCGGTTGACGGCATCATGTTAGGAAGATCACACAGGCGTACATAAGGTCTTGGTCACAAGACCACTCGAACACCCCCCTCGCGTCACTCCCTCTGGGGATCACACACCTGAACTTCTTTGCACTACCAATAGTCGGATATCCATGCACATCTTCGAACAGTGCATTTGAGGGTCTAAGGTCAGTATCATGACCCCGGTCACACATGTTGTGGGCGTAGTACCAGTTATGTCGGGCTTGAGCAAGGAGGCACCGTGAGCAGAGATCTGTCATCAGCATCGGGAGAGAACGAGCCCACCACCCACGAGACAGCCCACCGCCACCTATGCGCCGTCTACGAGCTGTTGGGCACCACACCCCGCCCCGAGCCGGCCACGACTCTCGACACGCAGCTGACATCAGCGCGCGATGGCCTCCACAGATTTCTCAAGGATGCGTCCGTCCCCACCGAAGTGCGCTCGGAGGCGTGCCGACAGCTCCACCTCATACATCAGGATCAGAGTCGGTTACTCAACGAGCGGGTCATTCGTTCAGTGTCATCGATCACTGAGATTCGACAGGGCATCACCACACTCGCCGGCAAATCGACCACCGATCTGATCGCAGCGGTACCCCGATCATTGTGCTGCGATCTCGACTTCGAACGCGCGATGATCTCGTCGATCCACGGGTCGATGTGGATCCCTCGCCAACTTCATTTCGCCCAACGAGGCGATCCCGATGATCTCGAGTTCGAGCGCTATGTCAACAGCGTTCAAATACCCCTCGTGAACGCGCCACTGGAAACCGAGATCGTTCGCAATCGCGCCGCATCGATGGTCAGAGATCCCGAAGACGACAAGCGAACCTTCAAGCAGTTGGTCGAGGTGTCTCGGTCGAGCGGATACGTTGCGGCTCCGCTTATCTCGCGTGGCCAAGCGATCGGCATCATCCACGCCGACCGACCGGCGGGCAAAGGCGCAGTCGTACATGAAGACCTTGAGACACTGAGCGCGTTCAGCGAATGCCTTTCGCTGCTCTTCGAGAGCGCAATCCTTGCCGAGCGTCTCCGCGACAGCGCAATCTCGTTCGAACGAGAATTCAGCGAAATCACCGCTGCGCTCAGTGACCTCTCGCTCGACGCCTACGATCCCTTTCGCGACGCGTCCGGGCCACCACCCGCGGGAGCCAACACTGCTGCGGTCAGCCCCCACGGCTCACCGCAGACCGCATTTCTGACGGCGAGAGAGCGGGAAGTCCTCCAGCACATGGGCACCGGATCCACCAACGCGCAGATCGCCAGAGCCCTCGTCATCTCGGAAGAAACTGTCAAGTCTCACCTCAAGCAGATATCGAAGAAGCTCGGGACGTCAACGCGCTCCGCTGCGGTCGCAAAATTCGCCCAACTGACCAGAAGCAGTTCGAGGCCTCGTTGAAGAAGAGACGAGCAGCGGCGACGATCTTCCGCCGGCTCGTGGAGATCGATGTCCGACTGCGAGAGCAACACGACCTCGATGCACACGTAAATCCCGCCTCCCTGCGGGAAGCTCTCGACCTGACCACGGCCACCATCGAGTCGGTGCTGACGCCGTCCGGCCCGCCCCCCTCGATCGAGACCGTGGACTTGATCGCCGAACTGCTCGACGTTCAACTCTCGGGACAGCAACTGCTCACCGACCGGGTGACGAGTAGTTCGAAAAAGGTGGCGTCATCGGTGCGCCGTCTCAGTAGCATCGCCACGAGTAGCAATCTGGCACAACAGATCTGCATGGAGCTCGTCGAGACCGCGGACTTCACAAGGGCGACATACTCCACCCTGACCCCGGAAGGGTGGGAGCCACAGATCGCCTACCCACGGCAAGCCACTTCTGATCCGATCAGCGACGTAGCACCGGTCGCCACATCTGCCGAGGAACGGTGCGTGCGGACGCGAAGCGTCATCATCTTTGACCAGGTCGAAGCGATCCGGAGCTCCGAAACCTACGTTGTCTCACCAATCGTCATCAATGACCGGGTGATCGGACTCCTTCACGCCTATCAGCAGTTCCCGCTCGTGGCAGACAGCGACGGCGCCGCACTACTGGCGCTGTACACGTCGACATTCGTCACGGTGAACGAGCGCGAAGCGTGGACACACCGGGTGTGGATGCAACGTCAGATCGTCAGCGACCTCGCGTCAGAGCTGATCCACCGGTCCGAGGTTCATCTGAGCGGCGATCTGGCGCTCGATGCTCCTGATTTCGCCCACATCCGGCCCGTGGAGCGCACCGACGTCGCCGATATGAGCTCGTCGTTGGACGCCCTGTTGACCGCGCGAGAGACCGAGGTCATGCACCTGATCGTCGCGGGTTCCTCAAACGCCGACATCGCCGAGAAGTTGTTCATCACGGTGGAGACCGTGAAGTCACACGTCAAGAAGATTCTTCGAAAATTAGGTGCCGTCAACAGATCTGAAGCGATATCGCTTTATCTTGACCGCGCCTGAGACGTCAGCTGTCGTTCCCCTCTGGAACCGTGAGCCGCATGCCATCGCATTGTTCGTTGACGATCAGCTGACACGACAGGCGCGACTGAGCGCAAAACGCGTCAGTGAACTCCAGCAACTCCAATTCCTCGTCCGAGGCTTCGTCGAATTGCTTCTGCCACTCCGCGTCGACGTGCACATGACATGTCGCACAGGAACATCCGCCACCGCACTCGGCAACGATCCCGGGGAGGTTGTTTCTGACGGAGCCATCCATGACGCTCAGCCCGACCGCCACATCAACGGTTGACTCAGTGCCATCAGGGGCGACGTACGTTATTTTCGGCATGAACATTCACCTCTTGGTGTCGGCGACCGCACAACTGCGCAGGTCCACTGTCTCGTCGGCCAGCAGGGAGGGGTCGACGACCGCCCCTGTGGTGATGAACTTCTTACCCGCCATGAAAAACGCGGGTGCGTTGGCTGTTTCCGCGGCGACCACCTTGTTGTGCCGGTCGACATGGAAAACAGCGAACTTGTTGGTGCTGGGATCGCCACGGACGATCGCGGAGGTCTCGCCGGCCAGGCGTCCGGCTATTTTCAACTTGAGATCGAACTGGTCCGACCAAAACCAGGGCACCTCGGCGTCGGAGGCACCGCCACCCGTTATGGATGCGGCCACCTGTCTCGCTTGTTCGACGGCACTGGGAATACTCTCGAACCGAGCGTGTCCGTCGCCGGTCGGGCGCCGGGTGACGTCGCCGATGGCGTAGACGTGATCCGCAGTCGTCCGGCCGGCCGCGTCTACCAGAATCCCACCGTCGGAGGCGATGTCGGTATCGATCGCGAGCTCGTCGTTGGGAATCGCTCCCACACCCACCAGGACCGCGTCACACGCGATCGTGCTCCCGTCAGACAGTTCGATACCGCCGACCCGGCCGTCCTGCCCCGCCACAAAACCGGTGACATCCACAGCGGTGCGGATATTGGTTCCCCGACTCCGGTGAAATGTGGACAGCAGAGCAGAGAACTCGGCGCTCGCAACTCGGGCCAGCACTCGGTCCTCGCGCTCGAGCACCGTCACCGGCAGCCCGTGCGACCTTGCTTCGGCAGCCACCTCCAATCCGATGTAGCCGCCGCCGACGATCACCAACCCGCCGTCGGCACGGCCCAGGCAATCTCTCAGGGCGTACGCATCTTCGAGATCACGCAACGTCAGGACGCCAGGGAGCTCCGCGCCGGGTAGTGGGAGCTTCCGCGGTCTCGAGCCTGTTGCCAAGACCAGCGACTCGTAGGACAGCACGACGCCGTCCGAACACACGACTTTGCGCGCTGCGGTGTCCACACTGTCGACCACTACGCCTAGCCGCACGTCGACGTCGATGTCTTCGTAGAAGTCCTCGGGCCGAAGCAGCTGTCGCACAGCGTCTCCGAGGAACTTCTTCGACAGCGGAGGCCGATGATACGGATAGTGCTCTTCCGCACCGAGTAGCACGATCGGCCCCTGGTGACCTGACTGGCGAAGCAGACCCACAAGGGTTCCACCGGCATGACCAGCACCGACCACCACTACCGCATGTTCACGGTCGCTACCGGACTGACCTGGACAATTCATGGGCATCCCCCTCCGTGCGCCGACTGCCGCCCTGAGTTGACGGCTGCGACTACTTCCAGAACCCGGGTGCCACCGCGCCCGAGTGATATCAGTGTGGGCGACTCGATGGTGATACGCGTCACCACAGCGGGTGGTCTTTATCCCGCACCAGGGGGTCACGCAGAGGGGCCAGCCGCTACCCTTGGTCGACTCCGGATTCAGACATGTTCCAACACAACCTTTCCGAAGCCCTCACCGGACTCGAGATACCTGTGCGCCGCGACGGCGTCCTTCAGTTCGAAACGTTCGCCGATCAATGGCGGACGCACGGCACCCGCCTCGACCAAGTCGAGTAGACCAGCGAAATCTCGCGGGCTTCCCATCGTGGTTCCGAGTAGGTCGAATTGACCGAAGTAGAAGTGCCTGATGTCGATGTCCGCGTGCTCGGCGACGTTCGCCCCGAGGACTACCAACCTGCCGCCTTTTCGAAGCGCCCTGATCGACGAACCCCAGAGGCCGACCGGATCGAGTATCACGTCGAACCCGGCGCCGCCCGGAGATAGTGCGCGCGCCTTTTCCGGCCAGTCGTCGTCGGTGTGCAGTACTCCCCCGCCGGCGCCGATCTCTATGGCACGCTCCAGTTTTGATTTACTCGATCCTGTGACATGGACAGTCGCACCGATGCCACCGGCAAGGGCGACGGCCATTGTCGACACCCCGCCACCGGCCCCCACGATCAATATCGATTCACCGGCCGTCAATCGGCCCCGGCTGACCAGCGCCCGGTAGGTCGTGACTCCTACCAACGGAAGCGCAGCCGCCTCGGCCCAGCTGTACGTTTCGGGCTTCGGAGCAAGACATTCGACCGGTACGGATACCAGCTCGGCATACGTGCCACGCACGCGGTCGCCGAGTATTTCCCAATCTTCGCCGGGCGCGGTGTCCCGGTCGCCCCAGTGGACCGAAGGCAGTACGACCACCGGCTCCCCGGTGTCGGTGCGAACACCTGCACCATCTGCTCCGAGCACATGCGGCAGTGGCGAGTTGTAGCGGCCCTGCCGAACGAGCACGTCATGCCAGTTCAGCGCACTTGCTTTGAGTTCGACCGTCACCCAGCCGGCCCGGTCGACAGGATCTGCGGTTTCAGCGAAACGCAGCTGATCAGCAGCACCGAAAGACTCCAACAACACACCGCGCACGAATGCCTCCTTTGGCCAGACCATTTGACGATAGTCCCAAAAGATTGCCAGACCAAGCAGTTCGTGGTCGAATTTGCTCCTCATCTCGATGTGGGCCCCGACCCCGGTCAGCACTCGGCCATTCGCACCCCGTCGGCCACAACTCCCCCCGACTTTCCCTCCCGAATGACCCCTACCCCGCACTGGGGGTAGGAAACTCCCCACTGGGGGGACGCCCCGTCTTTTGAGTCCCACTACCGTGAGACTCCGTACCGAAATGTGAGCCACCCCACAGCGCAATTGCGCACGTGGCGGGTGGGTCGATCGAAGTGTCGTCACCCGGCACGGGACGAGCAGCTACGGGGACTGCTCGCATGGGTGCACACATTCACAACGCGACCTAGTCGTCGCAATAGGGAGGACCAAGTGGCTGTGCAAGCCCCACGGCGCCGAACGCGAGCCTCCAAGCTCCGATCCGACGCCGCCACGATTCCAAAAGCAGTCGGCGGGTTCTATGCAACGTCACTGGAGACATTTCGATACCTCTTCACCGCGAAGTTCCAGCTGAAGGAATTTCTCACGCAGGCCTGGTTCATCGCGTCGATCTCGATTCTCCCGGCACTCTTGATGTCGATCCCGTTCTGCATGATGTTCGTGTACGAGATCAACATCCTGCTCGCCGAGGTCGGGGCGGTGGATCTCAGCGGCGCCGGCGCAGGTGTCGCGATCATTCGCGAGATCGGACCCATCGTCACCGTGCTCGTTGTCGCTGGTGCCGGTTCGACGGCGATCTGCGCCGATCTCGGTTCCCGCACAATTCGCGAGGAGATCGACGCGATGCGCGTGCTCGGCATCGATCCGATCCAGAGACTTTGTGTTCCAAGGGTAGTCGCATCGGCAGTGGTAGCCGTCTTTCTGAACGGACTCGTCTCGGCAGTCGGATTGATCGGCGGCTACGTCGCGACCGTCTACATCCAGGGTGCCTCTCCGGGGCAATACATCACCAGCATTTCCATACTCACCGGCCTGCCCGACTTCTTCGTCAGTGAGATCAAGGCCGGCGTCTTCGGAACGTTGGCCGGATTGGTCGCGTGCCATCTCGGTCTGAATGTGACCGGCGGTCCCAAGGGAGTCGGCGACGCAGTCAATCAAACCGTCGTCTTCAGCTTTTTGCTGCTGTTCATGGCCAACTCCGTCATCACGACATTCGCGCTGCACTGAAACAGAAAGTGAAGTCCTCCACGTGTCCAAGCCAGTGACAACAGACAAAACACCACTCAAGGGATTTCGGCGTACTGCCACGCGGGCAATCGATGCACCGGTCGGCGCCATCGAGGAGATGGGCAAGCAGACCGCGTTCTACGGCAGGACCATCGGCGCGATCCCTCACACCATCAACCGGTACCGTATCGAGGTACTTCGTCTGATCGCCGAGGTCAGCATGGGCACTGGGGCACTCGCCGTCATCGGCGGGACACTGGTGGTGATAGGTTTGCTCACCACCGCTGTCGGCTACGAGGTGGGAGTTCAGGGCTCAACCTCTCTGGGTCACATCGGTATCGGAGCCCTGTCGGGCTTCATCTCGGCTTTCTTCAACACTCGTGAGGCCATTCCGGTGATCGCCGGCATCGCACTCACCGCGACAGTGGGCGCCGGTTTCACCGCCCAGCTCGGCGCGATGCGGGTCAGTGAAGAAATCGATGCACTGGAGACGATGTCCATGAGGGGGACCCATTCTATGGTCCAGTCGCTATGCGGCTTGGGGTTGGTGGGTCGTGGTCCACTGTAGGGCGAACTCGGCGGGGGTGAGTCCGTG
>NZ_QJSP01000035.1 GCF_003217475.1 Williamsia limnetica
CGACACACCCCAGGGTGGGGAATTACGTGACGGCCAGGTGGGGAATTACGTGACGGACAACCCCATCAACCTGGGGAATTACGTGACCGCTGACACCCAAAACCGACTCGACGTGACGCACGGACCCACTGGTCAGTCCGGCGGGCGCCATCCATGGGGCACATGGGGCAACCGCCATGGGGCAAATATGGGGCGAAAATCTTGGATGGGGTGGTCCGAGGGGTCTGAACCGGCAGGCGTGGACCGGTCTGACCTGGGACAACCGGTTTTCCCTGGGGTTACTTCCATCTGAAAAGCGAAAGGTCATCGCGCGGTGCTGACGCCGATAATCGGTAACTACGGGGGCTCAAATCTGAGGTCGGCGGTCCTTAAGTCGCTAGGCAATGACTGCTAAAAACGCTTAGCGCGGATCGAATGCCTCTGGCCAGCGGTAATCGGGAGGCATCTCACTGTCGCTCATTAAAGTAGCGCAGATGGCTTGTGTGTCACCAGCGGCAAACGACCTCGGGCGGCCGGTGTTGATGCCTGACCGCCATCGGTGCGCCGTTGCCCCATGGAATCGTTGCGCCCGAGGCAATCACCTGTTTCTGGATGTGGCGACGAGGCACACGCGGGCAACGCTCTGCAAGCGCGATGCCGAGTTCGATCTGCCCGTGGTGTGACGGCGCTTATCGGATTTCGCTAGTTTCGCTCACCGAAGTGCCGCGGTTGGCATCGCCAACGAGGGCGGGTCTTCCCGGATGCTGGTGGTCTCTGACCACGCACCAGCCGTTGGTGTGTCAACCGGTGTCGGCGAGGCTACACACTGCGTCGATGATGACGTCTGCCGACTGCTGTCTCGTCCCGAGCGCGACACGCGGGGACGACTCGATGTCGGATCCCGCATTCGCGCGTACGGTCGTTCGCCCCCGTTGCGGTCCCATACCGGTGTCCACGGTGATCGTCACTGCCGGAGCGTCTGTCAGCTCCACCGCGCCGACGGCGAGCGCCGCGGCCAACGGGTCGTGGGTAGGGCACCACAAGCCGGCATGCTCCTGCCGGTAGGAGTCGAAGTACCAGTTCAGCATCTCGCCCACGGAACGTACTGCAGCGCTGGGGGAATAAAGGAGTCGCCGTTTGTCGGCAACGCTGAGCAAATGCTTGTTGGTGATGTCGATCGGCACCAGCAGGAGCTGGTGCCAACGTGACGTGAACGTCGCTGCTGCGGCTTCGGGGTCGCCGAGAATGTTGGCCTCGGCGTATGGAGTCACATTGCCGGGTACATGTGCGGCGCCCCCCATCACCGTGATGGACGCGATCGCATCGGGCAGATCGGGCTCGCGGCGCAGCGCTTCGGCGATGTTGGTCAGCGGCCCGGTAGCGATGATGTGAAGCGCACCCCGATGCCGCTGAGCCAACGTGATCAGCTCGTCGACGGCTCCGGCTGTGGGCGGTGGCGGCGTACGCACGGGTGCAAGGGTCACTCCGCCGATTCCGTTGGCGCCATGAAACTGCGATGCGCCGCGAGGATGACCTAGCAGAGGTGGGTAGTCGAGACCGACGGCAACTGGGATGTCCGAATATCCGAAAAGAGACAGGATCCGGCGAGTATTGTCTGCCGCGACGGCGGCGCCGACATTCCCACTGACGGTGCCGACCAGATCAGGTGGGTGGCCGGCACCGAGGAGGAAGGCCAGGGCCAACGCATCGTCGATGCCGGTGTCACAGTCGAGGTAGAGCGGGCCGTCGGCGGGGATCATGACACCGCGCGCCCCGATATCAGGGCTAGGCCGATTTCGTAGGCTTCGCGCAGATCGAGCCCGTCGTATTCCACGGAGGCCAGTTCCCGGACCTGTGGGCTGGCGTTCACGGCCACAGTGTTCCGGAGCCAGCGGAACAGGGGGATATCGGAGGTCGAATCACCGTAGGCGACACAATCGTCTGGTTCGATACCATACTGCTGCAACAGGTCTTGAACGATGGTGACTTTGTCGCCAGCGGATAACAGCATGCTTTCGTGCGGTTCGACGCCGATTTCGATCCCGGTTCCGAACGCGCCGTGTGCGCCCCACGATGTGAAGCGCTTGACGAAGAACTCGGGCGATTGTGAGATGACAACACTGCGTTCGCCGCGGCGGTCGATGTCGGCGAAGACGTTCTCAACCGCATCGATCCACGGTGCGTTCACGAAAGCGTGATCGATGTCGGCCTCGGTCATGTCGGCCCAGATGGGCAGACATTGTTGCCAGAACTGGATGTCGGTGATCCGCCCGAGCAACCAGTTCTTCTCGATCTCTTCGGCGGTGGCCATGTTGCCGCTGACCTTCGAGATCTCGATCGACGCGGTCGATCGCAGGAGCGTGCCATCCATGTCGAAAATGTGCAGCTTGGTCACAGGGTTATCGATTCCTCGGGGATGGTGGGCTCATATGACAATATCGACCCGGTGGGCAGGCATCGCCTTGCCCACCGGGGCGAACAGGCCAGAGGTCAGGCGACCGCGGCGTCCTGACCACCGACGGCGTTGCGTAGGGGCGCGATGGCCGCCGCGTAGTACGACTCCGGTACGTCTTTTTCGCTGAGTTCGATCAACTCGCTGAAGTCCCACTTCTTGAGGAGTTTTCCGCTGCGGAAGACCGGCTTGAGCAGATTCTGCTCGGGGCTCACCGAGTCTCGCTGCACGGTCTTGTACTCACCGTCCTCGAAGGTCAGGGCGAGACGCCCCTTCTTCGACGTCTTCATCAGGTCGCCGGTGGGGGACTTGCCGATTGCACGCCACTCACCGTTGACCATGACTGCACTGGCCTTCTGCCCGAAGTTCATCGTGTCTCGGTTGCAGTGTTGCAGCAGCCCGCCACCCATACCGAAGACGGCGTTCTCGGCGGACATTCCGCGCCGTTCCATCTCGGCGAACACGAGCGGCAGGCTGTCCCGGTTGACGCCGTCGCCCTGTACCGTGCGGACGAACGGCGGCAGAACCTTGAAGCCCTTGCTGTTGACTTCGTAGCCGAATGCGTCCATCAACCAGTCGGTCGTGTCCGCGGTCACCTGGACGATGTCGCCGGAGTCTGGGCGGACACCGACGAGTCCGGGGAAGTTGCGGACTTCTTCGGCGAGTTCCTTGCCGATGATGTTCTTGACGGCGTTCTCATGGTCGTACGTGTCAGTGAGCAGCAGTGCGCATCCGGACGGAGCGTGGACCTCGAGCATGTTCCGCATTGCCGCGGCCTCATTCTCACGACCCCAGGCCGAAAACCCGGCGTGCTCGGAGTTGGGGCCAGAATTGGACGGCGCCACCGCGTTGTAGATCTCTTTCGCGGCGATGATGCCGGGTACGGTGTCGCTCTGCGAAAAGTTCACGAGATGTGCGAGTCCACCGAGGGCGGCCGACTGCTGCGAGCTGACCCCGCGGGCGCCGTAGTCGTGCAGCATGTGCCGAAGTACACCGGGATTGTCCGAGGTGCGGTCCAGAGCCTCGCGGATGACCGCCTTGGCAAGCCAGCTGATGGTGCCGACCGTGGTCGGGTACCACACCGCGCGCAGCAGAGCGGTCTCGAAGAAGCTGGTGGCCCAGAAGTACTTTGGGTCGGTGTTGATGATCTGGACCAGGACGTTCTTGGTCGGCAACACCAAACCCTCCGGGACCGCCTCGATCTCGACGGGTAGGAATCCACCGTGGTCGTTGAGGATTCCCATCCAATTCTCACGGTTGAAATGCATGCCTTGCTCGCGCATGTAGTACTCGGCCTGATCGATGTCCTCGAGCGTGATGGGATGCATGAGGTAGTCACGGAGGAAGGCCTGCAGGCCGACGAACATCGTCACCGGGAACTCGCCGCCACGGGATTCGATGTAGCTGTTCACGTACTCGGTGCCCGGTGGGTAGAGCGGGTAGTGGCAGTGCTTGTAGTTATCGGTGTTGATGATGATGTTGTCGTAGCTGCTGCTGAGCGGCATTTCTGGATCCTGTCGGTTGCGGGTGGATTCGTTTCTACTGGTCGTTCTCGCCCGTTGGTGTTTCGCAGATCGTCTGAGGGTCGGGCCGGTGCGCGTCGACGAGTCCCTGTGGGACGGCACTGTTCATCTTGCCCCGACGACGGTAAGGCGTTGGTTAACACGATGTTTCGATGTCGGAGGACCTCCGAGTCGGAGTTGTTTGCCCAGGTGGCCGAGGTGATGCACCTCGACAATGTGGTGTAACACACACCACTATTATCGTTTCTACTTGTGAAAGCAAGAGGTGCAAGGGGATGTAGTAATCCCTAGGGCGTCGGATGGGCCGCCGGACGCTGGTAGCTTCTCGGCAGAACGCACTAAATACCAGTTCAAGGGCTATTTCGTTCGTCTGGCTGGACCACTGTGAGCAGATCTTATCGTTGGGTTCACATCTCGACGGTCCTCATCGGGTGGTCGCTAGAATGGGTTCTACCGTAGGCCTGGCGCGCAAGCGGCCTGAATGTGTCCGGAGGGATTCATCGGATGGTGCAGGAGTTGGAGGGCACATCCGAGCTGCCGATGCTGACAAGAGAACGTGGCGAGGCCAAGCGATGAGCGGGCTCGTGCCGGATTGCGCTCAGCGCACAAGTAATTCGTTAGTGAGGTCTACTGCGGCCGCTACTGCATCAGGTTCTTGCTACGTGGCGAGATGGATTGCCGGTGATGTTCGTGAGGATGACCATGGCGTCGATGGGTCCTGCACCATCGACACCGGGTGCGTGGGTGTGCGGACGAGGGCTAGTCGCTCGGCGCGACAACCGAGTTCCTGACCTGCAGTGTGGTCGGCAGCGGATCGGGCGATTCCGGGCCGGCGGTGTCCTCGATGAGGTCCGACAGCAACGATGCCGCCTGCTGGCCCATGTCGCGAGCCGGCTGGCGGACAGTGGTGAGTCGTGGCGTCAGCAGCGAGACGAAGGGGAGATCGTCAAAGCCGACGACGCTCACATCGGTCGGAACGCTGATATCTCGTGAACGGCAGTATTCGAGGGCGCCGACCGCCATCAGATCGTTCGCGCAGAGGAGGGCGGTGGGTCGATCAGCGGGTGGGCCGGAGAGGAACTTTTCTGCACCGTCCCAACCGGACTTCTGGTGGTAGTCGCCCCAATGGGTGGGGACCGAATCGGGCTCGATCCCGATGGACGCGATCGCTTCTCGGTATCCCGACAGTCGCTGCTGTGTCGACCACAGGTTCTTCGGTCCGGCGATGATTGCCAACCTGCGGTGGCCGAAACCGATGACATGCGCAGCGACCTCGCGCGCTCCACGGCGGTTATCAGAGACGATCGCGGGCAGATCAAAACCGGGCACTTGCTCGTCGACGAGGACCACCGGTCCCAGTCGGGTGAGCTCGAGCAGGGACCGCGGCGACGTCATGGCGCCAGACAGGTAGACGATGCCGTTGATCCGCTGGCTGCGCAGTAGTCGACCGTTCACCGATTCTTCCGCGCCCGTGGCCTCCGGGGCGCACAAAACCACCAATCCGCCACTGGCAGAGACGGTCTGCTCAACGCCCTCGACCAGCAACGCGAAGAACTGATTTGAGAGTTCGGGTACAACCAGGCCGATGGTTGGGGCCGATCTCCTCTTGAGGCCGCGGGCGGCTTCGTTCGGGGCGTAGTCGAGGACACGTACCGCATCGAGCACCCGGGCTTTGCGTGCCGGAGCAACGGGGCCGCTGTCGTTGAGGACGTAGCTCACAGTGCTGACGGAGACGCCCGCGTGGCGAGCGACGTCCTTCATCGTTGGTGGCCGGCCCTTGTTCATAGAGGCATCAATCTACCGCCACCCGCGCCTGCAACCCGGACGTGGGACACGTGTCGATCGTTGGCGGGTCCGCGACGCACACCGGGCGCCATCATCCCATCATCTTGCCTCCGTGGCCCCACCGTTCGCGCGGTATGCCGTGTATCACGACCGTCGTATCCGCGGCAATGTCCTCTCCGAGCACAGCCGATACCGCCTTGGTCAGTTCTGCAACCATGTCCGGGGCGAATTGGTTGTCAGCGAACCGATCCTCGAAAAAGCTTGCCTCTATGTATGGCATTTCTTGTGCCCTTCTTCCTGTTGTTCAACCATCGAGATACCTGTGACAAGGGATCGCTCGTGAAGGGCAGGCGCCCTCCACATCAATTCGTCGACACCTCCAGCTCGAGTGCCTCTGATGACGCTGCCAAGTAGGTGCTGATATCGCGTCCGGACCGCAACACGGATTTGATCCCCCCGCGCAGGAGAGATATGTCGTCGAGAACCCCCTGGTCGACGATCAATACGTCGCCGATGGAGCCGCTTCGAAGAGAGCCGACATCCGGCCTGTCCAGCAGATCTGACGCCGTTCCGGTCGCGGTTGTCAGAGCTTCCATCGTTGACATGCCGTGCTCGACATAGAGTTCGAGTTCTCGATAGTGTGCCCCAAATGGGCAGAGCGTTCCCGACGAATCCGTGCCCATCGCAATCTTGACTCCTGCCGAACGCGCGAGACCGAAGGCCTCCAGTGTTCGGTCATGTGCATCACGCAGACCCTCGACACCCGACGAAGTCAGGCCGCGTTCGGTGCCTTCGCGCTGACACCAGTCGTTGAATGCCATGGTGGGAACCAGATAGATTCCTCGACGCGCCATCTCGCCGGCGCAGTCCTCGTCGAGGTAGGAGCCGTGTTCGATACTGTCGACGCCGGCCTCGATGCTGCGACGAATACCCTCGAGCGATAGAGCGTGCGCGGCGACACGTAGATCCATGTCATGAGCCTCCTCGACAACTGCAGAGAGCTCGGCAACGGTGTAGTTGGGCCAATGAGGCTTCTCTCCCTTCGACATTCCGCCACTGGCCATCACCTTGATGAAGTCTGCTCCGCTGCGGGCTTGCAAGCGAACCATTTCCCGACAGGCGTCAACGCCGTCGGCGGTATCCCACTCGCGTCGGGATGTATATGGGGGGTAGAACAGGTCGCCGTGACCGTTCGTCATGGTGATCCACCACGGGGCGACAACGAGATTCGGCCCGATCATCAGACCGTCAGCGATCATGTCTCGCAACTCGGTCTCGCCGACTCCCCGGTGGCCCATGCAGCGCAGCGTCGTGAATCCCGCGCTGAGCGCCCGCAGTGAGTTTCGATAGCCGTGTAACAGCTTCTCGGGACCGGTCCGCTGGCCACGGAAGACATCGCTGGCAACGACCCGGCGGCTGTCTGAGTTCGTCGTCAGATGCACATGACAATCAATCAGACCTGGCAACACCGCACACCCTGTTGCATCGATGCACTCTGTACCCGGGGGAACGACGTCCGCGCGGTGGTCGCCGGCATAGCTGACCCTGCCGTCCTTGATGTAGAGGAGGCCCGCCTTGTGGCACTCTCCAGAACCCAGCCACAACAGGCCGTTCTCGATGGCGATGTCATTCACTACCTACCTACTAACTGTTCAGTACGAATCGCCGTCGGTGACTGCGGCTTCGGCCACACTCCTGCAATGCCGAGCACTACTCGGGACGTGCGTCGAGGACAACTGTTTTGTTCTCCAAGTATGCCTGCAGGCCCGCGACGCCACCTTCGCGGCCGATCCCGGACCTTTTGAAACCGCCGAATCCGATGCCGAAGTCTGCGCGGTTGCCATTCTGTCCGACAGTGCCCGAGTGCAGCGACCGCGCGATCTCGAGGACTCGCCGCGACTCATGGGTGAAAACAGAGGCATTGAGGCCGAACTCGGTCGCGTTGGCAATTCGTACGGCGTCATCTACATCACGGGCAGACAACACCGCCAGCACCGGACCGAATATCTCTTCCTGAGCGAGCCGAGATGTCACCCCGACATTTCCGAATACCGTTGGCTCGACGAAGAAACCGCGATCGAGGTGAGGGGGACGACCACCGCCGTACGCCAGGGTGGCCCCTTCTTGCTGTCCGATCTCGATGTAGTTCTCGATGCGTGCCCTCTGTCGCTCGGTGGCCACCGGTCCAACAGCGACATCCGGGTCGTAGGGGTCGCCGATGCTCACGCGACTGAACTCGGCCGCCAATGCATCAACCATCTCGTCGTGACGACTTTCGGAAACGATCACCCTGGTCAGGGACGCGCAGATCTGTCCGGATAGAAAACACTCGGCCGAGGCAATCGTGTGTGCTGCCTCTGCGATATCGAAATCGTCGAGAACGATGGCCGGCGACTTCCCGCCGAGCTCGAGCGACGACCGGGCAATACGACTGCCGAGGATGCCGCCGATTCGTTTACCCGCTTCCGTCGACCCGGTGAAGGCGATCTTGTCGACACGGGGGTCGGTCACCAGCGCCTCGGACGCGGCGCGATCCGCGGTGACCACGTTCAGCACCCCCGCCGGAAGTCCGAGCTGCTCAGCGATCTCAGCCATGAGATAGCCCGCACCGGGCGCCTCCGGGGAAGATTTCAAGATGACCGTGCATCCGGCGAGCAAGGCCGGCGCAATTTTGTAGGCCATGAGCGCCATCGGCGAATTCCACGGGATGATGGCGCCCACGACGCCGACGGGCTCTTTCACGATCATTCCGAAGTCGGCGCCGTTGGTGGGCGTGACTTCCTCCTCGAATGTGAAGCTTGTTGCCAGGCCCGCGTAGTACCGGTAGGCGTCGATCACTTCTCTCATGACCACGTCGACCGACGACGCCAGTATCCCGGTTTCGCGCGGCCAGATCTCGACCACGTCATCGATGCGTGCTTCCACTGCATCTGCGATGTCGAGTAGGACCCGGGCCCGCTCTGCATGGGTCAACCGCGGCCACGGTCCATCGTCAAATGCTGTGCGAGCGGCGGTGATAGCGCGACCAATGTCCTCGACATCGGCATTGGGCACCGAGTAGTACACCAGTTCACTGCTCGAGTCGACGACGTCGATCGATGTAGTCGAGTGCGGTTGAACCCACTGACCGCCGATGTACAGGCTCTCGGTGAAGGAGAGCGGTACCTTCGGAAGTGTTCTCATTCTCGTTTCCTATTCATCTAGGTGGCGATGTCACGTCAGCTCAGGCAACGCAAGGGTCATCCTCATACCTACGCAGCGGCGGGGGCCAAAGGCCGACTCGCCTTCACGACCACAGGCTAGAATCGTTTCTACACCCAAACGTATTCCCTGGCAACCGCAGGTAGCAGAACTCGTTGCGATTCCGTAGGTGGGATCGGCGCCGCCCCTCAACGTGGGTTCGTGAGCTGAGAGGGGGCCGTCGCGTCCGTTTTCGTGGTTGTGAAGATACCAGCCCGTGACGTGCGCCGCAGCGTCAGACTGAGGTGCCTGTTGTGGCACCGCATCGGCTGGGGCCGGCGGCCTCGAAGGTCGTTCTCCTCTCGTGTGGCGAGCACCCGAAGAATCGATTATTCTGCGGGTGGTGGATGACCACTCGGACCGGGGCTTCTGCCGGCTGCGTTGTTCGTCGTGTGCTTTATCTATCACGAGAACACCGCCGTGACTTGAGGCCGGCCGGGCCGGTGTCGTCCAAATCATCTGCGGGGGTTACGGAGTCGTCGAGTAGGTCCTCGGTAGGGACCTGGGGTGCGGGTGTGATCCGAGCCTATCTGCGCATCGATATGTACAGCGGAGGACCCGCCATGATAGAATCGTTTCTATTGGCGTTGACCGCCCGAGGTTTGGGTCTTTATCACGAGGCTTCAAGATATCGACGGCCTCGGCGGCGCAGGGCTGGGGCCTGAAGATCGGGCCCCACCTGAACAAGACATTCCACCGGTATAGAGGGGATTACATTTCATGAAGATCTGGTTCACAACACCGTTCTTTTACCGCGACATGAACCGTCCGTGGTCAGAGCTCCTCAACGACATGCTCAGCATCGTCGACGCGGCGGAGAATCTCGGTTTCGAGGGCGTCACGGTCAACGAGAACCACTTTCAGAATTACGTGAGCAATCCTTCGTCGATGATGTTCAGCGCTTTGGCTGCAGCGCGTACCAAGCGTTTGCGGATCATGCCCGGCATCGTGGTGCTTCCGTACTACAACCCACTGCTCATCGCATCGGAGATGAGCTTCCTCGACCAGATGGCACCTGGTCGCATCGGCATCGGGGTGGCTCGCGGAGGCAGTCGTTACCCTCTCGATCGCATCGGCATCGACCCGAAGGACTCGCGCGAAATCTACGAGGAGTCCCTGGAGATAATCAAACGGGTGTGGATGGAGGACGACGTGTCATACGAAGGCAAGTACTTCTCGTTCCCGCCGACCACGCTCGTTCCCAAGCCGGCCTCAGATCCCCACCCCGAGTTGTGGACCGCCTCGCAAAGTATCGACGGAGTACGCCGCGTCGCGCATCAAGGCACCAATCTGATCACGGCACCGAACTATGGCAATTTCGAGCCCTACGGCGATCTTGAAGCGCTGCTGGAGGCCTACAACGACGAAATCGACAAGACCGGCCTGGCCCGCCAGCAGGTCATGGCCCTGCGTCACACGTGGCTCGGAAGCACAGAAGAAGAAGCCACCGAGTATTTCGATGATGTGCTCAGTGAATACAACTACTACCTCACCTTGGTGCATGCCGGCAGCAACAGCAACAAGACCAAGGAAGAACGACTGGCAGCACGCGCCGACGGCGAAAAGGACGACTCTGTGGTCAGGGCCGGCGCAATGGTACCCGCACAGGAGTCGGTCTCCAAGGATGGGCTTTTCGAAAAGTATGCTGACCCGATCCTCACCACGCCCGATCGAATGATCGAGAGGTTCAAATCTTACGAGGCACTCGGTGTCGACCACATGGCGTGTCTGGTCGCCGTCGGCCAGCCCATCGGGGCCGTCATCAAGAACATGGAATTCATGGCCAGAGAAGTTCTTCCCGAGTTCTCCTGAGCCCCAGTCGAGTTCCCCACAAACTCGAAGTCGGGTTGACGATGCGCGACCCAAATACCTCGACCTACCTCCGGGACTTCTGCCCGAACCCTGACGCCACACAGGAGAACACCATGGAACCACTCAACATCCTCTTCGCCGGTGAATCGTGGATCAAACACACGATCCATATGAAAGGTTTCGACCAGTTTCACTCGACTGAGTACGAGGAAGGCGCCACCACCTTCCTCGACAATCTCGCCTCAGACGGCCACACCGTCAACTACGTGCGCGGACACGAGATTTCGTCGCGATTTCCTACATCCGCGCACGAGATCGACGAGTACGACGTGGTGGTCATCTCCGATATCGGCTCGAACTCGTTTCAGCTTCCCGATGAGACCTTCCTGCGCTCGCAAACTTCACCCAACCGGCTCGGCGTGGTGGCAGACTACGTGGGCCGAGGCGGCGGACTGGTCATGATCGGGGGCTATCTTTCCTTCACCGGGATCGACGGCAAGGCTCGATTCGGTATGACCCCACTCGCCAACGTTCTGCCGGTGACCATGCTGCCGTATGACGACCGGATCGAGGTCCCCGAGGGCTGCAAGGTCGAGGTTTGTGCGCCTGAACACGCCGTACTCGGCGCAACACCTGGAGATTGGCCGCCGCTCTTGGGATACAACCGAGTGATCGCCGACGACACTGCCGAAGTCATCGCCCGTAGTGGGGATGATCCCATCCTGGTCACCGGTGGATTCGGCGCGGGTCGCGCGGTCGCTTTCACCTCGGACCTCGCCCCACACTGGGCGCCGCCAGAGTTCGTCGAGTGGACTGGCTACCCGATTTTGTGGAACTCGATTCTGTCGTGGGCCAGTGGACGGTCCTAGCCAAGTGGCGGTTGTGGCGACAAGTCCCGGGGAGTGGCAATGAACGACGGGGTCCTGGTGATCGGCGCACTCAACGTCGACCTCGTGGTTGTCGCGGATCGGTTGCCTGGCCCGGGCGAGACCGTGGTCGGTCCTCGTCTCGACAAGTTCGGAGGCGGCAAGGGCGCCAATGCCGCAATCGCCGCTGCTCGCATGAACGCACCGGTTCGCTATTGCGGCGCTGTCGGATCCGACGATCTGGGGCGCGAGGCGCTGGCCGACCTGCGCAGCGCGAACATCGACGTCGTCGACGTCGCAGTACTCGAGGACGTTGCGACCGGCACCGCCCTGATCGTCGTCGACAGTGCGGGAGAAAACCAGATCGCAGTAGCTGCGGGAGCCAACGCCGTCGTCGACCCGGCGCTCGTTCGGTCCGGCGTCATCCGTGCCGCAGGCTGGGCCAGTTGCGTGCTGGTCAGTACAGAAATCTCCTCGGCGGCGGTCGAAGCGGCGGTCACCACGGCCCGTGATCTACGACTGCTCTGCGTGCTCAATCCTGCACCCATGCGCACCGACCTCGTCGCGGCCGCGCACACCGCGTCGATCCTGACCCCCAATGCCTCCGAGCTGCGCGACCTGTGCAACGTGCTTGCAGTCCCGTACAGCGACATCGCCGATGCCGCAGTAAGGGTCGCGCAGGCCACCGGTGCCCGCCTGGCCGTCACTCTGGGTGCCGGCGGAGCGCTTGTCGCCTCCCCGGACGGTACAACCGGACCGATCCCAGCTGTGGCGGTGCCAGACGTCCGCGATACCACCGGTGCCGGAGATACGTTCAATGGCGTTCTCGCAGCAGGTCTTTCGGCAGGAATGACTCTTACCGCAGCCAGTACCCGAGCCGTGGCAGCGGCGTCTCTATCCGTGCGCCACAGAGGCGCCCGGAGTGGCATGCCTTCGGCTGAGGAGGTCGACTTGGCGCGTCTGTGATCGTGCCCTTCTACCGGCTGAACATCGAAACGGCCACAGCCGCCCAGTGACAAACTATGACAGCCGTGACAACTACTCGGAAAGACCACCATGACGACCTCTCTCCCTTTCGGTTTTCAGAAGAAGTTGATGATGTTCTCGGGCAGAGCGAATCCGGCCCTGGCTGCGTCGATTGCCTCGCACCTTCAGGTCGACCTCGGACTGATCACTCTTAAGACCTTCTCGAGCGGCGAGGTGTACTGCCGGTTCGACGAATCTGTTCGTGGGGCAGACGTGTTTCTGATTCAGCCGATGTGCGCAAATCCTGAAGAGGGCCTCAATGCCAACGATGCACTTGTCGAGCTGCTGGTCATGATCGATGCTGCCGTCGGTGCGAGTGCCCACCGCGTGGTGGCCGTGACACCGTGGTTCGGGTATTCCCGCCAGGACAAGAAATCTGCTCCGCGAGAGCCGATTTCGGCGCGAATGGTTGCACGCATCTTGGAGGCAACCGGCGTTGACCGAGTGCTCACCATGGACCTGCATGCTGGTCAGCTCCAGGGCTTCTTCAGTATCCCGGTTGACCACATGACTGCGCTGATGATGCTCGCCGACCATTTTGCCGATCTTGATGATGATCTGGTGGTGGTCGCACCTGATGCCGGACGGGTGAAGCTCAACAAACAGTTCGCCACCCGGATCGGCGCCGGCCTGGCGATCATGGACAAGGAACGCCCCCAGCAGCAGGTGGCTGAGATCACCAATGTGATCGGCGATGTGCGGGGAAAGACGGCGATCATCGTCGACGACATCATCGACACCGCGGGCACGCTACGCGCGGCAGGGGAAGCGGTGCAGCAGGCCGGAAGTCGCCGGGTCTTTGCCGCAGCCACGCATGCGGTATTCAGCGGACGAGCGTACGAGAACCTCTCCGATTCGCCGTTCGAGCGCATCGTTGTCACCGACACGATCCCGCTGCGCCCCGGTGCCCCGTCGACCATCGATGTGGTTTCCTGCGCGCCGATGTTGGCCGACACCATCGGCCGCATCTTCACCGACAACTCGGTCAGCGAAGTATTCGGCGGGAAAAATCATGTGTTCTGAAACGCAGAAGGAAGTCAGAGGGCACGTTGTGGAATCCACTCATCTCCGAAGCGTGCAGGACGCCGCCGGCATTGTGGGCACCGTTGAACTGCGAGCCACATTCAGCCGGTTCCCGAGCGGGGTGACCGCGCTGTGTGCCACCGGTTCATCTGAACAACCGATCGGCATGGCCGTCAGCGCTTTCGTCAACGTGTCGTTGGAGCCGCCACTGGTGGGCGTCTTCGTTCAGAAATCGTCGACCACGTGGCCAGAGCTGCGTTCGCGTCCACGCATCGGGCTGTCAGTGTTGGGGGCCAACCAGAAGGCAGCGTGCCGACAACTCGCCGCCCGCAATGTCGACCGGTTTGCCGGCTTGAGCTGGGAGACAGGGCCCAGCGGGGCGTTGTTTCTGCACGGTGCCACCGCCTGGCTCGAGTGCGAAATCGAAGTGGAGACCACCACCGGCGACCATGAGTTCGTCCTGCTGCGTATCCTCGGGCACCGCACCGAGGAGGAACAGGACCCACTCATATTCTATGCCAGTCGATTTCACGAACTGTCCACCCCGCAGTCGTAGCCGCCAGCAGCGAAGGAACACCATGATCTTCGAAGTCCGAGAGTATGTCGCCGTACCCGGTCGTCTACCGGCAATCATCGACCTGTTCAACAATCACACTGCCCCCACGTTCATCCGATACGACATGGAGTTGGTCAGCGCCGGCCGCACACTGATCGGCGAGAACTCATTTGGCGAATTGGTCTACACCCTTCGCTTCGCCGATCTCGCAGAGCTGGAAAGCAAATGGACCCAGATGCTGTCAGATCCCGACTGGCAAGAAGCATTCGCCGATGCCGAGAGGGACGGTGCACTGATTCAGAGAATGCGTCGGCGGGTGATCGATGACGACCCCATCGAAGCAGCGCCGTGATCATTCAGATCAACGCCAGCCACGACGTGCGAGTAGTCAGCACAGCCGAAGACGAGATCGTGGTGGTGACGTACGAAACCCTGCTTCCCTATCTGCCCGGAATCGTGCAGCTGCACGGGCTGGGGCACGTTACCGGCCACACCGTCGAACTCGAAGAGAACTGGCCAGGGTGGCCGCCCGATTCAACCATCGGCCCCCGGGCGGCAAAGATCGTCACCAAGCCAGGAGCGCTGCGTTAGGCAGATGTGCGTGAGTCTGAGGCGTTTCAGGTGGGGCTGGGCGTTATACTTTTGAGCGGTACGCGTATTTCGGCGCAGATGCCCCACGTGATGCTTCGTGTTGACGTCCGGAGCATGCGTAATGAGGTCCTGACGTTCGGTCACATGGTCGAGTCCCGCATCTTGCCGCCATCGTGGGCTCTAATTTCAAAAGTCCTTGTGCAAGATCGCGGAGTGTGGCACCTGCGGCTTGCAGGGCGAGCCCAATGTGATAAGCCGCCGAAACCCGTCGGGCCGATGGATATCGGCGCCACCAACACTTCCTTGTCGAACAGTGACCAGGCCCTCAGTCTCCAGAATGCGCAATGCTTCGCGGACTGAGGGGTAGCTGACCCCGAAATCGCGGACTAGTTCATCTTGGGTGGGAAGTTGATAGCTCTCGGCTGCCAAGATCAAGCTACGCAGGTCGGCGGCAATGGTTTCCGCGACGCGGCGGTTCGGCACCCGACTATTCCGTGGAGCGCTCACACAGTCGACTTTCGTCTCATCGGTCAACCTTGATCTGAGGTTCCCCCCAGGTAGTGGACACCGAGCTAGCGGGATCAGCGGTTCCGCTGGGAGGATGTTCACATGTCGCGAAAGCGTCGGTCGTTCACGACCGAGTACAAGGTCGATGCTGCGCATCGAGTGATCGATTCTGGTCGATCCATCGCCGAGGTCGCACGCGATCTCGACCTCAACGAAGGCCTGCTGGGGCGGTGGGTCGCTGATGAGCGGCGGCGCCTGGATGCGGCGCAGCGAGAGGGCGATGAGCCACTGACCGCTGTCGAGCGCGATGAGCTTGCCCGGCTGCGCCGGCACGTCGCTGATCAGGAGAAGGACATCGCATTCTTGAAAAAAGCGTCGGCGTACTTCGCGGCGAACCATCAACGGTAGAGAAGTACGCGTTGATGGCCACGGAGTGCGCCAGCACAGCAATCAGTCGAATGGCCTCCCTGCTGGGTGTGTCAGCCTCGGGTTACTATCGGCATCTAAAGTCAACCAGGGCAATAGAATTGGGAACACAGCGGCAACGTCGGGAAGAGTTGGCGGTGCGAATCTCCTCGATCCACAAAGACTCCCACGGTGTCTACGGATCGCCGAGGATTACCGCTGAGCTGCGCGCGCGGGGCGAGTTCGTCACCGAGAAGACCGTCGCCAAAATCATGGCTGAGCGAGGCCTGGCTGGTATCAGTCCACGCACGTTCTCGCCGCCGACGACGATCGTCGATCCGCATCCGACGTTCCCGCCCGATCTGGTCAACCGCATCTTCGACCAGGGCCGCATCGACGCGGTGTGGACGTCGGACATTACCTATCTGACCTGCGGCGGCGAAGACATGTATCTGTGCGTAATTAAAGATGAGCATTCGAAACGGGCGCTGGGGTGGGCGGTGGCCGATCACATGCGTGCTGACTTGGTGACCGATGCGGTCGACATGGCCGCTCGTACTCGCCGTGGCCGGACCAAGGGCATCATCATGCACTCGGACAGGGGATCTCAGTACACATCGACCCTGATGACGAAGGCTTGCGGGAAGTACGGTCTGCTCCGGTCGATGGGTCGGACCGGGGTGTGCTGGGACAACGCCGGCGCCGAGAGTCTGTGGTCGACGTTCAAACACGAGCACTACTACCGCCACAGCTACGTCTACAAGAGCGAATTGGTTGCTGCGGTTGACAATTGGTTCAATTACTACAACACTCGACGGAGGCACTCAACGATCGGGATGCTCAGTCCCATCGACTACGAGATGTCACTGACCGCGGACCTTCAGGCCGCCTAACCACCCTCCACTATCCGGGGGGAACCTCAATCGTCATGGTCTTCACCTCGAACATTGCCATGATTGTAGTACTTGTCGAGACGGTCGGCTTCTATGCCGTGCCGACGACGGCGTCTTCGCAGTCGCTGTCGCCGCGCAGGCGCTTACTTCACTTAGGAACCCCGCCACGGTCAGATGCGACGCCAGGTTTGCGGGCGGGGCCAATAGTCGCTGTTTTCGTAATGTGACGTGCGCACGCCCCCCACCTAAGTGAAGCGATCGCGGCTAAAGCCAGTTGCGAAGCTCGAGTGCCTTAGCGTGCGAAGCCGATAATCGGTAACTATGTCAGCTCGACTATGTCAGCTCGGCTGAGTGAATGCTCCTGCAACGACTGGCCCGCGATTGCATGAAGTAGGGGAGACGTTTTCCTACTGCGGTCGGTGAAACGCTGCGAGTTGTGCTCCGGCAGCGACCAGTCCGACCCCGGCAGCGACTCCGGCGGCTTGACCCGAGGTGAGTTTGTGGT
>NZ_QJSP01000036.1 GCF_003217475.1 Williamsia limnetica
CTTGCTACCTGCCATGTCGTCGTCGATTCTTCCTGCCCAAACACTCGGGCAACAGAGTCGCACAACAACTGGACCACTACGAAGGGCCCACCTCAGTTCCTGCAACTCGGTCACCGCCCAGCGGTGCTCGCCAGCTCATTCGTAAATGGAATCTGGTTGCAGAATTGTTCGTCAGCGGACTTATGTCGCGAGGCCGGGGCCAGTTAGGGCTGCTAATAAGAAAAGGTGCAGGTCGTTATGTAACGTTATCGACTATTGCCCTGATGTTCTTTATGCGATCCACAAGGCGGCGGTCTGAAAAATGCGGGCCGCGCGATACCCCCAATTTTTGGTTGTTTTCCGGCACGCAGGAAGCGATGGCGTGACCGGGTTGGTGAAAGGGAGCCGCAGTGAGCGGTGGGCAGAACGATGATCTCGGTGGTGGGGTGGTCGCGCGGAAGCCGGCGCGAAGCGATGGTGCAGATCCCGATGCGGTCGGCGTGCGCTGGAAGGACCCCAAGCGGTATTTGTGGCCGTTAAGTCTTCTGGTTCCGGCCGGTCCTGTCGTGGCCTGGCTGCTTGCTGGGCATGTCTCTGGGGTGCTGTGGGGATTCGGCGGATATCTGTTGCTGGTGCTGGTTCCCTTGTTGGATGTGCTGGGGGGTCCGGATCGGCGTGGACCGCCCGAGGAAGCAGTGCGCGCGTTATCGGCCGATAAGTATTACCGCTGGTGCACGTATTTGTTTGTTCCTGTTCAGTACGCCGGTCTGTTCTTCGGGTTCTGGTGCCTGGCCTCTGTACCCATGACCACCGGAGAGCGGGTGGGTTTATGCATCACGATGGGGATGAGCGCGGCGATCGGTATCAACGCCGCACACGAGTTGGGCCACAAACGCGGGATGGGTGAGCAAGCGCTGGCGAAAATGGCGTTGGCGCCCTCGTGGTACGGCCATTTCTTCGTGGAACATAATGTCGGGCACCATCTCAAGGTCGCCACCGCGCAGGACCCGGCGAGCGCTCGTCTCGGTGAGTCGTTGTGGGCGTTTTATCCGCGAGCGCTTCTCGGGGGTGTTATCTCTGGCGTCCGCCTGGAATCTGCCCGCCTGCACCGCCGAGGGCACCGGTTTTGGCACTGGCGCAACACCATCGTGCAATCGTGGTTAATCAGTGTGCTCATTGTGGTGGCCATCATCGTCGCGTTCGGGTGGCAGGTGGCGCCGTGGTTTGCGGTGCAGGCGGTCATCGGGATGCTCGTCCTCGAAGCGGTCAATTACATCGAGCATTACGGGCTGCTGCGGGTACCCGGGGCTGATGGCCAGCTGGGGAAAGTGCGACCCGAGCACAGTTGGAACGGCGACCACATGTTCAGCAACGTCGTACTGCTCAACCTGCAGCGCCATTCCGACCACCACGCTCGACCCGGCCGCCGCTACCAGGTGTTACGCAGCTGCGAGCAAGCGCCGCAGTTTCCCGCCGGGTACGCTCTGATGGTCGTGCTCGCTGTCGTACCACCCCTATGGCGGGCGGTCATGGACCGGCGCGTGCTGGCCCATTACGGGGGCGACTTATCGCTGGTGAACGTCCATCCACCCAAACGGGACTCGATGACACGGCGATACAGCCGCGCGCGCACCGCCGGGTCGACCCGGAGCGCCCAATGACGGCTATACCGCGGCCCAGCCTCGCTCGTCGCGAGCACACGCACACGGCCGCCGCGTCTCACAGCGGTCACCCCATCAGTGTGCGGTTCGCGACCAGTAGCGAGATCGACCGGTGGGATGAACTGATCGTGCGCAGTCCCGATGAGGGGACCGTGTATCGGGGCCGCGCCAACATCGACTCCATGGTGCTGCAGGGAGCAACGCCGGTGTACCTGATCGTCGACGGCCACGCAGTGACCGCCTTTGAGGTCGCAGTGCCACTGGCCGGCGCGTTGTGGGTGTTGTTCGGGCCTCCCGTCCTTGACGTTCACGAGTTGATCCGGTCTGCTCAGGCGGTCGCACAGTTCGCCGCACACCACGGGCGGGTGAGTGCGGTGCGGGTCCGCACCCAACTCAAAGCCAACCCCGACGATGCCGACATGCTGCGCGCCCACGGGTTGGTGCGGGTGCCGACCTGGCTCGATGACAGCACCGTCATCGTGGACCTGAGCGGCACGCAACAGGACGTGTTGTCACGCTTCAAGAAGCGGGCACGCAAATCAATTCGGCGGGCCGAGCGCGAAGGCGTCATCGTCGACCGTGTCGCGGCCACCGACGACAACTGCCGGGTGCTCTACGAGATGCTCGACGCGACCAGCGGCGGCCGATTCAAAATCCCCACCCTGGCCAGCACCACCGCGGTATTTCAGCGACACGAAGCGACCGGGCACGGGCAACTGTTCCTCGCCCGGCACCACGGCGAAGTCGTCGTCGGCGCCTTCGTGGCGATCCTGGGCACCACCGCTCTCTATCTGGGGGCCGGTTCGATCCGCAAACATCCAGGAGACCCCACCCTGTGCGGGCTGGGCGAGAGTCGAGCCGCCTACGCCCTGCAATGGGACATCATGAGCTGGGCCCGCGAACAAGGATGCATACGCTACGACCTCGACGGGACACCGTCAACGGCAACCATAGGCGACGCTGAGCACCCACGCCACGGCGTCGGCCAGTTCAAAACCGCCTTCAGCGACGAGATCACCGACTACCTCGGCGCCCACCAGATCGCCGTGCACACCCGCCGGGCGTGGCTGATCCGCCACCTCGAAATCTGCGCCCAGCGCATCGACAGCTCACCGACCCTCAATCGCCTCCGGCGCCGCCCCATACGCCCCAACCCCGACCACGTGTGGCTCCACCGCACCCGCAGATAACCACCCACCAGCGCGCCCGCGTTGACCTGGTCCGCATCCCCGCAATGGGCAGACGGCTATTGCGACCGCAAGGAATCGACGATGGCGTCGGTGGCTGCCCGGCCCTCGGGAGTCGGGGTCAGCGGATACAAATGCAGACCTGACGGGCAGACCTGCACCTCGACGCTCGAGCCAGCAGCGGTCGCCTGCCGATGAAACCGCACGACATCGGGGTAGAGCAGGTCGCGGGTACCGATGTACACCGCCGTCGGCGGCAACCCACTCAGATCCCCGTACAGCGGGCTCACCGACGGGTCGGTCAAGTCCGTGTCAGGTGCCCACGCCCGTGCCGCCCTTCCCAGCGCCCCCCCGCGACAGCCACGGATCGCGCCGCGCGACCCGACCGATACCAGGATTGCTCAACGACAAATCCAGCCACGGACACAACAAGATCAACCGGATCGGCGCAGCCATCCCACGACCGCGAACAGCCTGAGTCAATAACACAGCCAGAGCGCCACCGGACGAATCGGCCATCACCACCACCGGCACACCCGGGCGCTCAGTCATCAGCCTGTCATAGACAGCCACAAGAAAAGACAACGCGTCATCATGATGAAAATCCGGTGCCAACCCATACAGCGGAACCTCCACCCGACCAACAACATCAGCCACCCGACCAATCAACCACCAATGCCCCACCCCGATCCCGCCCACAAAGCCACCACCAAACAGGTACAGCACCGACACTCTCGAACCACCCGAAGACGGCGTGACGCAGTAACTTTCAAACCCACCCACCACACGACGCGACACCGCATGGGTACCAGTCAACGACACCGGCGGTCGGCGGCGAGCCGTGCTTTGCGGGCGCGGTTCTTGTCGGCTCGGGATCTACTCACGGACATAATGTTATCAATAGTGGTATGCGAATATGCCACTCTTACAGGACTTTCCGACTTCTACCTTACATAAGGTACATTATCGGCGTAACCAATTGCGCTGCAATATATTTCGTAACCAGTGACGAAACGTACCGCGAACTTGTACGCGGTTGACGACCTGGTGCCTTTCGTCACCCGTGACGAATCACGTACTCTATACTTCCGTCGTCGGGTTCGACTATGTGCCGGCGTCTGCTGACTGGGCCAGGTACTTTTCGACTTCTTTGCGCATCGTGAGGACGATCGCGGTGGGTAGTCCGACTTCGGCGCTGATGTGTTCGTCGTCGAGTCCGTCGACGAACGCTCCGACGAGCACCGGCCGCAGTTGTGGGGACATCTGCTCGAGGTAGCTGGTGAGTGTGAGCCAGTCCGGTAGCTCTGGCGGCGTGTCTGTAGCAGGTGCGGCGAGGATTGATTCTGCGACGGATCCGATGCGCCCCGAGTAGGGTAATCCCTGGTAGCGAAACACTTTGGGTTTGGTGAGCATCCTGACGATTACCTCGATGGATACGGCCTCGGCGCGCTCCCAGTCCCCGTGTAGGCGGTGGCCGACGGTGAACCGAACAGCGTCATGAGTGTCGCGGACACGATCGAGCCAGTGTTGGAACTGTTCTTGCTTGAAGTCGCACCCTTCATGCGGCACGGGAATTCCCTTCGATGGACTGGACGGTCGACACAGGAGCGGTGTTCGCCTGCCGTTGGAATGACTTGGTCGACGGGGGCCGCCACCTGAAATAGTCGGGATCGAGACAAACGCCCGAAGCCTGGTGGGGGCGCCTGTCGCTCGACTGGACTTCCCCCACCAGGGGTATTGGCGTGAGCTGGTTAGCTGACCAACGCCGACTCCGGGGTGCTGATGCTGGCGCGTCGTGCGATTCGTGTGAGTGCGAGCGTGAACACGATTCCCAGGACCGTCCAGAGGACCACTTGGTTGATGACGGAGTAGAACCGGAAATCAGCCAGGGTGGCGGCAGGGAATCCATCAAAGAGAATCTCGTCGCCGTCAGTGAGTGCTGTGGGTACGTCGTTGTAGGACGGCAGCACCGCGATAGAGATTGCCACCGCGACCACATAGAACGCGCCGGCGCTGATCGCGGCCAGGAGCCCACCGAGTTTGCCCACCAGCCACAATCCGATCACCGCTGCAGCGATGGCGAACCCGACCGAGAGCAGGGTGATCGTAAGATACGCCCCGGTGCGCTCCCCGATCGTCTCGTCGTTTCCCACACCAGGCGGATTCGCAGGATAGGCAGCGAAGGGCACGAGGTACACCGCGACGAATCCTGCCGCTGCCAGCAGTGCGGCCGCCAACCGCGGGTCGGCTCCTCGGTGTCGGCGGCCGAGGTAAGCCCACATTACGGTGAACGCAACGGCGAACAGGGCGCCCATGACCAGCCCGAAGACAATCGAACCGACCCCCGCACCGATGTTCTCCTGGACCGACCGGGTGAACACCTCATGTTCGTGCGCGTGCTCACCGGTAATCGCCGACTCGGCGTGCGAACGCGCCTCCTCATAATCGATTCCCTTCCTCACCAAGGGTTCGAGGACGATGCGGGCGAAGATGTAGGCGGCGACCCCTGCCAGCAGTCCTGCGAGCAGGCCGCTGCGAATGAACTTGTATTCCATGGTGTTGGTTCCTGTTCAGTGGCAGGGGAAGCCGAGGAAGTGACGCGAATCGTGGACGAACTCGTGCACGTGGGTATCGCTACCGAACACCGATACCGCCCCCTGGTCATAGCCCAGGAAGTAGTAGGCCAATAGCGCCAGGACAGTGGTCATGGTCAGCATCAGTGCCACGTTGATGGCCGACACCGTCGGGGTATCCAGTGTCAGCCCCTGGGTCAAAGTCTGTGGCAATACGCCACGTTCAGCAGCCGTGCTCATCGTGATATCTCCTAGGTTGTGTGTCTTCACAAAGATCGGGGTCGATCATTGGTGGTGCCGCGGATGGAACGGCGGGCCGAGTTGCCATCGCCATCGGGCGTTGGCAACTCGACCGACCGGCAGGTAGGTAGGTAGGTAGGCAGGTAGGTAGGTCAGGGTGTGGGAACCACCGTCTTGACAACCTCGGTCATGACCTCGGTGGTGTAGTCGACCGCTGTCGCGGGCAGGTCAGCGTCGGCGTTGCCGAATTCTTCGATGGTGAGTCGGGTATTCCACCCTGGCGATCCGGGCAACGCTTGTCCCATGACCCCTTCGAACTGGTCGGAGGGCTCGGAGAGAACGATTCCCAGTTCCAGCAACCAGGACGACAGTTCAATGCGTTCGGCTGTCGGTACGGCGTCGTAGAGTTTCTTCGCCTCGGCGAACGCGGTGAGGTCGGCTTTAGCAACACCCGGGATGATGATGTTGGTGTACAGGGTCAGCTCGTCGAAGAACTCGTGGTCGGAGGTCCGCAAGAATCCGTCTTCGCCGGGAAGGAGGTATTGGCCCAGGGTTTCCTCGAGTGTGCGCTGGAGCGTGGGATTCCACTTGGTCCGTGCCGAATAGGTATGTGCTTCCATGTATTCGGTCTTGAATCCTTCCCGCAGACCCATCCATTTGGGCATATAGCCGATCCAGTCGCTGATCGCGGCCCGCCACTTGCTCATCGGCTCGCCCGGCAACACCTCTACGCCGGGGTGCATCAACTTGGCGACGTTGAAGATCGTGAAGTTCCGGGGACCGAAGCTGATGCGTTCGTGCGGCGCCCCGGTGAAGCCTCCCGCGCGAAGGACACGGAAGATCTCCCTGCCGTAGTCATGAACCACATACCGGGCGAACGAGTCATCGACGAACTTGTTCGTGACATGCAGGGCCTGTTGGTGGCGAACCTCGGGCAGGACACCCTTTTTGATCGTCGTGTACCGGAACAACCGTTCCCACGACTGTTCCTGGGGCAGGGCCAGGAATCCACCGTTGAAGGGGTTTTTGTACATGTCACCCCAGATCGCGGTGATCTTGTCGTTCTTTCGCTCGTCGAGCATGCAATCGATTTCATTGAGCGTGGTGTATACCGATGCGCCGCTCTGATATTGCGGATCGCCTGAGCACGGCAGGAAACCGGCGCCGATCACCGGGACGCGGCGGCCCAGGGCTCCGTTGGTCAAGTGCCGGGCCAGGTCCACGACCATGCCGCTGCCGGTGCCGCCGCCGATGCCGAACGCGACCAAGACCATAGACGGCAGGCCCGTCTTGTCGATGCTGTCCGCGAAGTCGCGAATCTCCTTGTAGAGCGGGCGGTCCCCGTCGTAGTACGCCCGGCCGTAGATGGCCTTGGCCAGTGAACGCGGGATGTGCTCATCGGCAGAGGGAACCTCGAGCTGGGCGACGTAGTTCTTCTCACCTGTGGGTAGGTTCGCCGTGGACGGCAGCCACGAGAAGGTCTCGGGCGCAGGGCCATTCCAGTCAAAGCGCGGGAACTCCCGGCCGAGGAACTGGGGGAACCGGTTGACGGTCTCAGCTAGTTCGTCGGCGGTGGGAACATCCAGGCTGACCGTGCGTATTTGCGCGCGCTCGGCGGGAATGCCTCGTTCCTCCAGGCGTGAGTGGAAGGAGTCTGCGTACTGCCGCAGCTGGCGCATGTCGCCTTCGCCGATGTCCACCGCCAAGGCGGTGAATCGAGCTCGGGGATCTTCCAGAAGGTCTTCGATCTCGCCGGTGCGCAAGAACGCGTCGATGAGCTGCGCGCCTGCCTTTCCGATGCCGACGATGTTGATGCAGTGCGGGGATTGTTTACCGGTGGCGCTGTGGTACATCGAAAATGCCATGGTGTGTCTCGCTTTCTCTCTAGTCCAGGTAGCCGAGGTCTTTGAGGACGGTGGCGGTCACCGTCGGACGCTCGTCGGCGATGGTGGTGCGGTATTGGTCGATGAACTCGTTGGCGACGCGGGTCATGGTGCCGGCGTTGACCATGTCGATCGCCCGCTCCAGGTTCGAGCGGGTGAGGGAGGCTTTCCACAGTCGATGTGTGACGTGGATGTACTCGTCGTCGACGCCGCTGACTGAGATCTTCGCCCCTCCCGGCAACGAGTCGACTTCGGCTCCGTCCCCGTATTTGGCGACGATCATGTCCCAGTCGAGCTTGTCGCCGTCCAGTCTGGCCATCTGTCAGCCGGCCACGAGATCGAGTTCGCCGCGAATCGCCGCGTGCGGGACAACGACCCAGCACGCGCATCCGAGCAGGCATTCACCGCCGACACCTTCGAACCGTGTCGAGGGTTCACAGAGCAGCACACCCAGATCCAGCAGCCAGGAGTGGCGCATCAGCTTCTGTTCCCATTCCAGGCTGTCGTAGGCCACGCGGCTTGGGACGAAGGACTTCAGATCTAGCTTGCTCAGTCGCGGAATGTACAGACTCACCGACTCCGGTCCGGAGGTGGCGAATCCGAGTCCGGTCGGACCGACAAGAGTCGAGACGACAGAGGTCACACCCTGCGCGGCCTCCGATGCTGCAGAATCGTCGGCCTGCGCCCCGAAGAGACGGACCTCCGCGAACTCGGGCACCACCGTGTCGGTCAGCTCCTGGGCGCTGAGCAGGGTGCCCGCAGAGGCGCCGACGCTGAGCAGGCTGATCCACTTGTCGGTCTGGTCGCCGCGGGTCGCCGGGTGCCAGGCGTTGGCCGGGACGTTGAGCCAGTTGAGCGCTTTGATGGACTCATACAGGTGTACGCCGCCATCGCGGAGCACAAAATCGCTCAAACCTTGATCGATCCGGGCGTGAGTGTGCTCGACGCTGCCAGTCTCCTCGTATACAGCGTTCTGCGGAACAGCGAAAAAGCCTGCCGTGAAAGGGTTCTTGTACAGATCGCCCCACACCGTCATGACGCCCTTGTTCTTGTCGGCGTCGACCATGCAGTCGAGTTCGTTGATCGTGATGAAGGTGCGGCCGTCACTGAGCTCGACCGGATCGCCGTCGGACGGCAGGACCCCGATGCCCAACACCAGAGCCCGTCGGCCCAGTCGGATATTGGACAGGTGACGAGCGAGCTCCACGACGATGCCGCTGCCGGTGCCGCCGGCGAGCGAGAACACCACGCACACGATCGGGGTGTCTTCGCTCTCGAGGACCTTGTCCGCGAACCCATCCAGAGCTACCGCGACATCCCCGCCGGTGTAATAGTCGACACCGTACAAAGCTTTGGACACCGCTCGCGGGAAATGTGAACCGGCTGCGGGGATGTCGAGGTCGTTCGGCAACCAGGGCTCGTAGTTGGGGTTCCAATAATACCGGGGGTACTCGGTCTTGAGGAACTCCCGGTACCGGCGCAACCCGCTGAACAACGTGGCGTTGTCCAGGGCGGGAATGTTCACCGTCTGTCCGCTGACGCGGTCCGGGGCAGCGGCCAGCGCCTCGGTGACCGAGCTCAGTTCGGCCTCTCCGATGTCGATGGCCAGGGAATCAAAGGCGACATCCGTGCCGGCCGCTACACCCCCGGCCGAATGCGATCTGATCATGCTCTCGATGACGTTGGCGCCGGTCTTCCCGATCCCCAGCACGTGAAGAGAAAAAGGACCCTCGTGATCACCGATGCGGTGGACTCCCTGACCCACCAGTGCTTCAATCCGGGAGAGATCGGTGGTCAGTCCCAGAGACTCACTGTCGCAAGCATCGTGGGAGTGGCCGTGATCGTGTCCAGAGGTAGACATTATTTTCCTTCCATTGGTGTAACCAAAAATTCTTCGGCGGTCTGCTCCGGCCCCACTGTCGTCGGGGAGCAGGAGTGTGATGGACGGCATGCGATGGTCTGTCCGCTGTCGACCACCACATGTAGAGCGGCGGGGTCGCGTCGTGTCGCGGCAATCGCGTCCACGGCATCGGCGATCGCCGGCAGTAGGTGGCGGCGTATCGATCTGCGCAACGCGCGTGCGCCATACCGCGGATCGAAGCCCTGCTCGACGAGGTGACCAACGAGGCTGTCGTCGAAATCAATGTGCACGTACCCTCTAGCGAGCACCTGGGTGATGCGGCCAAGCTCGAGATCAATGATCTGATGCGCGACGCCGCGGTCGATCGCCGCAAACCTGACGACCTCGTCAATCCGATTAAGGAACTCCGGGTCGAAGAAGCTCTCGATCGCCTTCCCGATGGCATCATCGGGCGAGCGAAAACTCCACCACGGTCGACGCACCACCGATCGGCGGCTTCCCAGGTTGGTAGTCAAGATGACGTGACAGTTCCGGAATCCGATGGTCCCGGTCCCCGAACTGAGCCGCAGCACACCGGTGTCGAGCACATGGAGCAAGGCCCTGATCACGACCGGATGCGCTTTCTCAACCTCATCGAAGAGCACGATCCCCGGCGTGTACGGATCGCCCTCGATTCTGCTCTTGTCGAAAAGAGTCGTCGACTCCTTGCTTCCGGAATATCCCGGGGGCGCACCGGAAAACGACGCAGCATAGTGCTCTTGAGCCAACGCGCTCATGTCGATCCGGCAGAAGTCTTCGGGTCCTGCGCGTAGTGCGCCCGCCAGCGCCCGCACCATCGAGGTCTTGCCCACACCGGTCGGGCCGGCGAACAACAGCACCGACAAAGGCCGGTCGTGGTGGCCCAGGCCAGCGCGTGCGATACGCACCGCACGGCTCACCGCATCGACCGCACCGTGTTGCCCGATCACCGTTGCCGCCAGGTGGGCAGCAAGGGGGTCCTCGGACTGGCGAATCTCGGATCCGGGTGTGGTGGTCACGGCAGTCTCAGACTTCCTGAACCTTCTCCACCGGCAGGTCGCCCACGGGGCAATCGGCGACCCCGATGGTGTCCCGGGTGAAGGCTTCGACGTTCTCCTGCGCCTTCTGCGCATCAGTCACCCAGGTCTTATAGAAGTCGAAAGGACAGTCGGCGATCCCTTTGTCGCCGTCGCCGGCGGCGTGAACGCCGGTGTATCCGCGGTGCAGCAGTTTGAACAGATGGTTCTGCGACTGATCGTTCTTACGAGCGTCGCGGATCTCGTTGATAGACAACTGGGCATACTGGATTCCGTACTCTTCGGCACCGGTCTCTCCGAGAGTCCGGCCATCGAAACCGATGACCGCCGAGTGCCCGAAGTAGGTGTAGACCCCATCGAAGCCGGCAGCGTTGGCGACCGCCACGTAGACGTTGTTGGCCCAGGCCATTGCCTTGGCCATCATCACGGTCTGGTCGGCAGCGGGGTACATGTACCCCTGCCCCCGGACGATGAGCTCTGCCCCCTTCATGGCGCAGTCACGCCAGATCTCGGGATAGTTGCCGTCATCGCAGACAATCAGCGAGACCTTCATTCCCTTCGGACCGTCGCACACATACGTGCCCGACCCCGGATACCACGGCTCGATAGGAGTCCATGGCAGCACCTTTCGGTACTTCTGCACGATCTCACCCTGATCATTCATGAGAATGAGAGTGTTGTAGGGCGGCTTGTGGGGATGGTCTTCGTGCTGCTCACCGGTCAGCGAAAACACTCCCCAGGTCTTGGCATCGCGGCAGGCCTGGGCGAAGACCTGGGTCTCGGGGCCCGGAATCGACGCCGCGGTCTCGTACATCTCGTCTGTGTCGTACATGATTCCCTGAGTGGAATACTCCGGGAAGACAATGAGATCCATGCCAGGGATCCCCTGCTTGATACCGCGAACCATCTCAGCGATCTTGTTGGCGTTCTCCAACACCTCGGCCCCGGTGTGAAGCCGAGGCATCTTGTAATTGACCACCGCCACACCCACAGTGTCTGGGCTCGACGAAATATCTCCATGGCGCATACCTAAGCTCACTTTCGACCAGGCGCATCATCCGAAACCCTTAGGCTCCGAACAACACACACTCCGACGCGGCGGCACAACCCTCAGCCGCCCGACTGCTTCCATGTGAAGTAGTACCAGATGGAATCATTGCATAGCCTGGATTGCCGAAAGGTACGAACGAGGTAAACACTGTGTTTCGCATCCGCCGCACAGAGGTCAGCAGTCAGCTACCGCACTGCAGGCATGCCAAGGCAGCCGGCCTTGCAGACGCAACGATCAGGAGCTGGGAAGTACTACTTGATGGACGCGGACACCGTTGACGCGAGCAACTCGGCCAGGGCCCTGACCGCCCGGGTGTCTGCCTGCGGGAGCTGCGCGAGAAGGCGGGCTTCGGCCAAGTGCAGACGGGCCGCGAGCTCAGCGCCAGGTTTGGTCAACAGTGCCACCACCTTGCGCCGGTCGAAGGGATCGATCTGGCGAACAACGGCCCCCGACGACACCAACCGGTCTAGATTTCTCGTCAACGACGCCGCCGGCAGCGCCGCGATCTGCGCCAGCTCGGTCATAGGCAGAACTTCGTGGTCCCGCAGCGCCCCCACGATGCGCCACTGCTCAGGCGAGACACCCTCGGCGTCGCTGGTGGACCGCAGCGCCGCAAAAAGCGCCCGCTCACACTGTGCAAGCAACAGCAACAAACTAGGATCAGAGGTGATCTTGACCGCCGAACTCACGTCGCCCCTCCCCCGATATTGGTCCGAACCAACAACTGCCGAGGCTGATCGCATATGAACCACCCTCCTGTTGAACGTACCCGAGGATCGACACATTCGAGACCCAACCGCGCAGGCCAGTCATATCGCATCGGCTACATCTACCCCCAATCAGGACCGGCCGGCATCTACGGCCCCTCCTGCCAATCCTGCGGCCAACTCGCCGTCGACAGACTCAACGCAACCGATGGAATACGCTCACGACCAGTCGAACTAGTACCCATCGACGGAGGCCTCACCCCGCCCCAGGTAGCCCACCACGTCGACACCCTCATCACACAAGGCTCCATCGACGCCATCACCGGATGGCACATCTCCGCCGTACGCGCCGAGGTAGCACGCACAACCGCAAGCCGCATCCCCTACGTCTACGCAGCGCTCCACGAAGGAGGGACACTAAACCCGCACGTGGTCTACGCAGGAGAAAGTCCCGCCATGCAAATCGGACCCGCCCTGCACTGGCTACACACCGAAATGGGACTTCAACGCTGGGCCATCGTCGGAAACGACTACATCTGGCCCCGCAACACCGCCCAGTACGTCCACCGATACACCCGAACCAACAACCTCACCATCACCGGCGAAAAGTACGTACCCCTCGGAACAGACAACTACGACACCGTCGTCCACGAACTAACAACCAACCCACCCGACGGAGTCATCATGCTCCTCGTCGGCCAAGACGCAGTGTCCTTTAGCCGAGCATTCACCAACGCCGGACTTACCAGCGACATAGCCAGATTCAGCCCCATCATCGAAGAAAACGTCCTCCTGGCCGCCGACTCAAACAGCAACCACAACCTCTACGCCAGCGCCGGCTACTTCGACACCCTCCTCACCAGCCAAGCCCTCGACTTCGCCACCACCTACCAAAACACCTACGGCGACCGCTCCCCCCGACTCAACAGCATCGGCGAATCCTGCTACGAAGCAATCATGCTCCTCGCCGCCCTACAAACCCCACCCAACGACCCCCCACACGACCGAGTATTCGAATCCCCCCGCGGACGAACCACCCTCACCGGCAACCAAATAAACCAAGACATCTACATCGCACAAGCCGACGGACTCGAATTCGACGTACTCGACAGAATCAACCACCCCAACTTAACGTAATATCTATTACCGGCGTAAACGTTTGTGCGGCAATGCATTTCGTCACCAGTGACGAAATGTAACGTGTCCCCGCAGCAATGAAGTCAGCCGCTCTACATTGGGGCTGCGGTTTCACTCGATGGGCTGCGCGTCCTTGTTCACGTGCATCGGGTGGCCGGTGGCGTCCTCGCCGCAACGGCTACGGGACCGCCGCGAGCCTTACCGGATTGCTCTCGCTGTCCAGGGCCCTCGCTACAGATGTTGTTTCGTGTTCTCGAGAGGGTCACCGACAGTGACCCTCTCGCTGGGGACTCCCCGCGATGGGGTGAAGAGCGTTGACTCGAAATCACCACACAGAGATCCCGTACCTTGGCATCGCTGCCTCGGACGCATTCAAGGAGCACTACACAATGACAGAGAGCAACAACGTCTGGTTTGTCACCGGCGCAAGCCGCGGATTGGGTATTCGCATCGCCCGAGCAGCGTTGGAGGCCGGGCATCAGGTCGTCGCGACCGGGCGCGACCCGCAGCGAGTCCTCGATGCAGTCGGTGCCCACGACAACCTTCACACGGTGGCGCTCGATGTCACCGACCCTGACGCCGCTCGCGCCGCGGCGGAGTCAGCGGTGGAGCGATTCGGTCGCATCGACGTCCTGGTGAACAATGCCGGCAACTTCTACGCCGGCTACTTCGAGAACATCAGTCCAGATCAGAACGCTCTCGGGTATGCCCTCATGCAGCCCCTGCATCACGACGATCCCCGGCCCAACAACGCCCGAAGCATCTTCCTCGATCCCGGCGCGCGCACCTTCTTTCGTGAATGGGCCGCAGTCGCCGACGACACCGTGGCACTGCTGCGTGCCGAAGCCGGCCGCGACCCCCACGACCGAGCCCTGTCCGACCTCATCGGCGAGCTAAGCACGCGCAGTGACGAGTTCCGGGTGCGGTGGGCCGCGCACGACGTGCGGGTCCACAACACCGGCATCAAAAAGGTGCGCCACCCGATCGTCGGCGATCTGGACATGCCGTACGAGTCGTTGCCCCTCGATCCCGCTGCAGCCCTGAGCCTGGTCACCTACCTGCCCGAACCTGGATCTGCCACTGCAGACGCGCTAGCTAACGGTGAGGTGTGCTACCGACAATTCGTGCAGTGCGAAGCCGCGCAAATCGTCAACTTGTCGGAAGACGACTCCCAGGGTGG
The DNA here is from genome assembly GCF_003217475.1 of Williamsia limnetica. Classification (GTDB taxonomy): domain Bacteria; phylum Actinomycetota; class Actinomycetes; order Mycobacteriales; family Mycobacteriaceae; genus Williamsia; species Williamsia limnetica. The sequence continues at coordinate 14,515 of NZ_QJSP01000036.1, forward strand.
CCCACCCACCTCAGCAAACACCTTCGGAACGCCGAACACCGACCTACACGTGATCCTGTCCCCACACCGACATATCAGGGTGTACGCGGACAACAAGCCCCAGAGAAGGGGCCGCTGCCGCGCCAAGGGCGGGCTGTGTCAGCCCATGACGCCGCGCAGCGACCCCTCCGCTCGAGTCTCGTGCCCCGAATCCGTGGTGTCAGGCGGGGAGCTTGGAAGCCAGGACGTCGAGCTTCTCGATCGTGGGTTCGGAGAACAACGTGCCGGCGTTTTCGCCGAGCGCTACCGCCACGGGTCCGGACAGGTGAGCGTCACGTCCGGCGTCGTCCGGAAAGACGTCGAAGATCCCGAACGAGGTCGGCCCGAGGCGGATCGCGAACCACGCGGTGGTGGCCTGCTCTCCCTCGACAAGCCCACGGCCGCTGTCAAGGAAGTCCCTCACCTCGTCCTCCTTCCCGGGCAACGCGTCGAACCTGACCAGCAGTCCCTTTGTCACACTCATGACGACACCTCTTCCTGTACCGAAGTGCCCGCGATTTGGGACACGATCGCGTCGCAGAACGCCGACAGATCATCGGGCGAGCGGCTTGTGATGAGATTCTTGTCGACCACCACGTCCTGGTCAACGACGTCGGCGCCGGCGTTGCGCAGGTCCGTGCGGATGCTCGGGAAGGACGTCAGGGTGCGACCAGTGACCACACCGGCCTCGATCAACGTCCAAGGCCCGTGACAGATCGCCGCCACTGGCTTACCGCTCTCGACGAAGTCGCGGACGAAGGCGACAGAGTCTTGGTCGACCCGGAGCTTGTCGGGGTTCACCGTCCCGCCCGGAAGCACCAAGGCGTCGTAGTCGGCCACCGAGGCCTCGGCCACCAGCCCGTCGACGCTGAACGTCCCCGCCGGATCCAGGTCGTTATCGCGGGCCTGGATCTCGCCTTCGCCGACCGAGAGGACCTCTGTCCGGGCTCCGGCCCGGTCCAGTGCCTCGCGGGGTTGCTCGAGCTCGACGCGTTCGACCCCGTCCGCGGCGAGGATCGCGACTCTCCTGCCGTGCAGATCTGCTGCCACGTCAGTTCGCCTTCTTTCCGCTGGACATACCTGGCTTGATGACAACCTTGGTCCAGCCCTCGGACCTGGCGTCGAAGTTCCTGTAGGCGTCGGCGGCCTCTTCCAGCGAGATCTCGTGGGAGACGATCCAGGACGGCTTCGCCTTGTCAGCCGCGATGAGGTCCCGGAGCCGACGGTTGTACTTCTTGACCGGGCACTGACCGTTGCCCATGGTCTGCCCCTTGAACCAGTGGGTGCCGAAGTCGATGGCCGCCTTGCCCTGCTTGGCCAAGTCGTCCTTGGCGCCTGGATCCTGGGGGACGAACACGCCGACGGTGCCGATCCCGCCGGTGAAGCGCACCGCGTTGATGAGCATGTTCAAGGTGGCAGCCGTGTCTTCGTTGCCCTGAGGATCATGGGCCTGATAGCCCACGCACTCGCAGCCACGGTCGGCTCCGAGCCCCATCGTCTCGTCCAGCACCGCCTGCACCGGGTCGGTCTTGGAGTCGTCGATGGCGATTGCTCCGATCTGCTCGGCCAGCGCGAGCCGGTCGGGGTGGCGATCGACAACCATGACCTTCGCAGCCCCCTTGATCGTCGCGGACAGGGCAGCCATCAGCCCCACCGGTCCGGCCCCGGCGATCACGACGCTGTCGCCCGGGATCACGCCGGCCATCTCGGTGGCGTGGTAACCGGTGGGGAAGATGTCGGAGAGCATGACGTAGTCGTTCTCCTTCTCCTGCGCATCCTCACCCAGGCGCAGCGCGTTGTGGTCGCCGAAGGGGACCCGGAGCAGCTCCGCTTGGCCTCCGCCGTACGAGCCCATGTCTGCAAATCCGTATGCCGCACCGGCGGCCGACGGGTCAGGCTGCGTGGTCAGGCAGTAATTCGTGAGACCGCGCTCGCAGTTCTTGCAGAACCCGCACGAGATGTTGAAAGGCAGCACGACCCGGTCGCCCACCTTGACCTTCTCCACGCCCTGACCGACCTCCACCACCTCCCCCATGTTCTCGTGGCCGAACGTGCGGCCCTGCTCGAAGGAGGTCCGGCCCTCATACATGTGCAGGTCCGAGCCGCAGATATTGGTCGTTGTCATCTTGACCAGCACATCGGTGGGACGTTCGATCTTCGCGTCCGGAACATCTGTGACCACGACATCTCTGGGCCCCTGATAGACGACAGCCTTCATGGCGAGTCTCCAATGGTTGTGCTTGGTGAACCTCTGACTTCCTCACACTCACACTGGGACGACGCCGCGTCAAGTAAATGGAGGCCATCAGGATACGCCTCACGCCACCACCGCAACCGCCCCAGACCAGCCACCCCAAGGCTCACAGCAGTTCAGATACCCACATCATGGCAGTGACGGTGGGACTATCTCGTTAACGGTGTTTCGGCCGTTTTCATCAGTAGGTTTCTGATCCGGGCCAACGATCCGCGAACGTGATCGCGAAGGCATTGAGAGCGGGTTTCCACCGTGTGATCCATCGTGCCTGACCTTTG
>NZ_QJSP01000037.1 GCF_003217475.1 Williamsia limnetica
GCGGCGAGAGCAACATGGTCAGCGCCTGCGCGCTCGGCGACCACAGAAAAGATGATCCATGGAGCGAACCCGAGCAACATCATTTTGGCGTTCATGTACGTCCTTGGTGTCATGCGAATGTAGATAGATCTAATCGTTAAATGCACCGTTGCGCAACAAGGACCGCGTGAATTCCTAGACCATCAACAGCCCGCGATCCGCACCAAATCTGATGCCATGCACCATAGTTCGACTTACGCTGGTGGCCACTCGCCAATTCGATGGGCCGAAATGCAGGTACCCACCGGTTATCCGCGGAGTCAGTGTTCTAATACTTTATGCCAACTCGTGGTCGGGCCAATGGCCTGCGTGCTGCCGCCGTATCGCTTCTACTTCTTCTCTCCGTCACGGCAGTGTCCGTGCCTGCCGCACACGCTGACCCCGGACCCGGCTCCCCCATACCGTCGGCAGATCCCTTCTATACCTACGACGGATCACTGACGGACATCGACCGTGGCGCGGTGCTGAGGACCCGGCCCATGACATTCCAGACCCCGACCATCACCACGCCCATCACCGGCACCCAGGTGCTCTACCGCACGACCGATCAATTCGGCGCCGGCGCGGTCACGGTCGCAACGGTCCTGAGACCGCTGGTTCCCGGCCCGACCAAGCTCATCTCCTACCACATGGCCTACGACGCCCTCGGGTCTCAATGCGACCCCTCGTACGTCCTCAGTGGCGGCTCCACCAGCACCATCGCCGAGGCCGAACAAGCCGTGATCGCCGGCTACCTCGCCGCCGGGTACACCGTCGTCGCACCCGACTACGAGGGCGAAGACCTCGAATGGACCATCGGCCGACAATCCGGGTACGCAGCGCTCGACGGGATCCGCGCCGCCGAAGCTCTCCTGGGTGTGCCCGCATCGACCCCGGTCGGGTTACTCGGGTACTCCGGCGGTTCGGTACCGACGCAGTGGGGAGCCGAGATCGCACCGGCGTATGCGCCGGAACTCAACATCGTCGGAGTGGCCGCCGGAGGATTGCCGGTCGATCTGGCCCACAACCTTCCGTACGTCAGCGGCAGCAAGCAATGGGCCGGGGTCATCCCGGCACTCGTCGTCGCCTACCAACGCACCTATGACATCGACACCAGCACCTTCCTCTCCGCGGAGGGCCAGCAGATCACCAACGCTGTCAGCTCCCTGTGCATCGCCGAGTTCGCCTCGGACTACCCCGGCCTGACCAATGCCGACATGGTCAAAGCGCCCTACACCTCGCTCCTCGACGTGCCGCAGGTGGTCGACGCCATCAATGACAACATCATGGGCAGCCAAGGCACCCCTGACGTTCCGATGTTGCTCGCGGTCGGACACGCCAACGCGATCGGCGACACCGTCATGATCACCGGCGACGTACAAGCCCTGGCCCACGAATATTGCCGTCGCGGTGTCGACGTCACCTATGCCCAGTACAACGGACTCACCCACCAAGAAGCGTTCCCGCCGTTCGAGGCTCAAGCGTTTCCGTACCTCACCGCACGGTTCGCCGGGCTGCCCACACTCAGCAACTGCGCAACCATTCCGGTCGGCAACAGTCTTGCACCGGCCACAGTTCAGTGATCCTCGGGTAGTCGATGGACGGTTACACCGGCGCCGGTTGCCGTGGCATGAAGGGCGAGCGGTTGTTGGTTACATGAGCAATACCCTGCGCGGCTGAGACCTTGACTGGGCACTTGCATTTTGCAAGTATCATTCATATGAGCCTCTTCATCACCTGCCCGGTCGAGAACGTCGAGCGTGCCACCGCCTTCTACACCGCCCTCGGATGGACCCTCAACACCGAGATGTCCGACCACAACGTGTCGTGCTTCGCGATCGCTCCCGAGCAGTACGTCATGCTCGGCAGCCGCGAGATGTATGCGAGCGTCGGCGGCGCCGAGGAACTGATCGGCGGACCCCAGACCCCCTCGAAAGTCACAGTCTCGTTCGACCTCGGCAGCCGCGAAGCAGTCGACGAACTCACCGACCGCGCCGGTGCCGCCGGCGGACGAATCGGTGACACCGATGACTATCCGTTCATGTACCAGCGCCAGTTCGACGACCTCGACGGCTACCACTACTCGCCGTTCTGGATGAAGCCGGACGCCGATCCAGCAACGTGAGCGACCTCGCCGCTGCCCTCGACATCGTCGGAGCGCGGTGGGCTCTGCTCATCGTGGAGCGGCTGCTCGAGGGGCCACAGCGCTACGGCGATCTGCAGCGCGACCTCGGAGTCCCGACCAACATGCTCGCAACCCGCCTGCGCGAGCTCGAAGCGGCCGGCGTACTGACCCGTCTACCCCTCCGGCACAACACCAGGGCCTACGCGCTGACCGATCGTGGACTTGCCTTGCGCGAGGCGATCACCGCGCTCGGAAGTTGGGCCAAAACACCTAGGTGAGGCTTTGGGGCCCGCCTGATGACCCCAGACATCTAGCTGACGGACACTCCGGTCGAGCTCGGCACATCAGCCGATGCGTACGACTCGATGGCTGCATCGCCACCACCACCGACAGGGACCTTGACCCCGTGTCGGCGGAGCACCGACTCCAGGGCGGTCAGCGTGGTCAGGACCGCGTCGCGGCGAGCGTTGTAACCCATCGTTCCGATTCGCCAGATCCGTCCGTGTAGAGGCCCGAACGACGTACCGATCTCGATGCCGTAGTCAGTGAGCAGGTCGGCGCGTACCGCCTCGCCGTGCACCCCTTCCGGAATGTGCACTCCGACAACGTTCGTCATCTTGTACCGTAGGTCGCCGAACGCGCTCAAGCCCAGTCCTTGAACTCCGGCGAGCATCGCGTCGCCGTGCACGCGGTGCCGCGACATGCAGTTGTCCAGCCCCTCATCGAGTAGCACGCGTGCGCATTCGCGCGCACCGTAGAGCATTGTCGTCGCTTCGGTGTGATGGTTCAGCCGATTCGGTCCCCAGTAATCCAGAATCTGACCGAGGTCGAAGTAATTGGATTGGACCCGGTTCTCGCGGACCACGCTGTCAGGGTCACGGATACCGGCCTCGATGCTCTTGCGTGACTCGATCACCTCAGCAGCCCGAGGAGACAGAGTCACTGGCGCACTACCCGACGGGCCGCCGAGACACTTCTGTAAACCGGCCGACACAGCGTCGATGCCCCACTCATCGGTCAACAGACGGTTGCCCGCAATGCTGGCGGTGGCGTCGCAATAGAACAGCACGTCGTACTCGCGACAAATCGCCCCGAGCTCGTCGAGCGGCTGAGCGATCGTCGTCGAGGTATCGCCGTGAACGATGGCGAGCAGCTTCGGGCGCACGGCTTTGATTGCAGCCTCGATTGATTCGGCGTCGAAGGCGCGGCCCCACTCGACATCGATCGCGTGAACCTGCGCCCCACAGCGTTCAGCTATCTCCACCAGCAGATGGCCGAAGCGGCCGAACCTCGGCACCAGGACCCGGTCGCCAGGGCTGATCAACGAAACCAGGGCGGCCTCGATGCCGGCCCGTGCGGTGCCGTCGACGACAAGCGTCGCATCGTTGGAGGTGACAAACACCTCGCGGTACAGGGCCTGCACTTCGTTCATGGTCGCGGTCATGAACGGGTCGTACTGACCGACCAGCTGAGCAGACATCGCCTGCAGCACCCGCGGATATGCCGTGATCGGGCCGGGCCCCATCAACAGGCGGACAGGAGGATCTATCGGTCCGAGGTCGGCGGAGAGTTCAGACGTAGCGCGGGTGGTCATGGGTGGACCGTAGCAATCCGAGCGTGAAACTGTGCGCACTTCTATTCACCGTTGGTTCGTCGTGTTCGTGGGCAAACGGGTGCCAATCGACTGTGTCGGAACACCTCTCAAGCCCGTGCCGGGTGCAGCCAGGAGGCTGGTTGTGGTGATGGTGTTGCTCCTTCGAGAGGGTTACGGGTCGCTGGGCCGCCGACCTACTACCTGGTCGGCGGCCCAGAACTGCAAGATGACGCCTACTGCACGAATTGCAGACGGATTCACAGATTCCTCACCTTGCAATACACCGATTTATGCGACGACCCGGAACACCTGGAATTCGACGACGGGTCCGGGTTGGACGCGTCCTTGCCCGACGAAAATGCTCTGATTGACCCAGGTGTACTTGGCATCACCGCACTCCAGACGCGGCGTGGTCACGAAATAGTGATCGCCGAAGTCGGTACCGGTATCCCCGCCACCGAGCGCGCCGGCAGCAGCCTCGGTGACCTCCACCAAACCCAGGTAGTTCATGTAGATGACAGCTCCGTCATCGGTATAGAACTGCGCCCGCACATCCAGCCGACCAAAACCGTCATCGCCGGCCAACAGCCAGTCACCACCGCCAGGCGCGGCTTTTCCGCTGATGCGGTCACCAGTGACAGTGCCGCCGGTGACGGCGAGAACCTGACGCAACCCGTAGGGCCCCGGCCCGACGATTTGAGGTGCAGCAAGCTCCGCAGTATAGGTGAATTCAGGTTCGAGTTTCACTGACCAACCCCCACTCCGGCAGCAGCCATCACTGTCGACATTCCCTTGGCTATCTCATCACGTCCGAAAGCCTCGACCACAACCTCGGGGTTGAAATACTCACGCAGGAGAACGATCTGGCCATCGTGAATCCGCATGTGCGTGCAGTAAGTGTTGGCATAGATCTTGCCGGTCTGGGTGACAGTCGCCGTTCCATGCAGCTCCAGGATGAACAGCTCGGGATCCGCTGTGTCGTGGATCGTCAGCGAATCGATCCGCAGGTCCGGCACCGACTCAAAGAACCAATCGATGAAGTGACCGATGAGTTCGCCGCCCGGAACTGCCTGCACCAGAGGCTCTGGGGCAAAGGGCATTTCCCAGACAGCGTCATGTGCAAAGAACTTCTTCCACGCCTCCAAAGCCGATCCAGTCGGCGGACCATCATCCAGGGCCCCCCAGAACTGTTCCACCACCCGGCGGTTGTCAGATTGTGCATTCATTCGCGCCTCCAATGTTCGCTTCCGGCGGTTGTGACACAACCACCCGTCAGTCGAACATGCACCATCTGTCGTTAATAGTCAACACTATGTCGACAATGAAAATAGCTGTCTTTCAACGACCTAACGCAAAGTCGGGCAAAGAAGCGACACACTGTGGACTTTACTCAACGCCACGTCTAGACTGGCTTTGTCGATTCCCCGCGTACAGCGTGCACGGGATCGCTACTGGCGACTCTCGCCTTCCTATATCCCCCTGACTCTCAGGAGTTGTCATGACTACATCCATCAATCGTCAGTTCCGTCTGCGTAGCCGACCGACAGGCGAGGTCACCGAGCATGACTTGGAGTGGCTCGAAGAGCCGCTTGCCGACATCAAGGACGGGCAGGCGTTGATTCGGACGCTTTATTTGTCACTGGATCCAACCAACAGGGTCTGGATGAGTCAGATTCGCTCGTATATCGCGCCGGTCGAACTGGGGTCCGTCATGCGGGGGCTCGGCGTCGGACAAGTCGTCGCGAGTCGGCGGGCAGACCTTCCGGTAGGCGCGTTCGTGGTCGGTTTCACCGGATGGCAGGAATACTGCATCGCGGACGACTCGACTCTCGAAATTCCCTTCACGGTACTTCCACAACCGCTGCCGGCACCACTCCCCGCGTTCCTGGGAGTGCTTGGCCATACCGGCATCTCAGCCTTCCTCGGGGTGGAGCTCGGCAATCCCCAGCCCGGGGAGACCTTCGTTGTCTCCGCCGCTGCGGGGGCAGTAGGTTCCATTGCCGGGCAGTTGGCAAAGCAGCGCGGGGCCCGAGTCGTTGGTATCGCCGGTGGCGCCGCGAAGTGTGAGTATCTGGTCGAGGAAGTCGGGTTCGATGCATGCGTCGATCGTCATTCCGATGACTGGCGCGAACAACTCGACGATGCAACCCCTGATGGAATCGATGTCGACTTCGAAAATGCCGGAGGGCCGATTATGGACTACGTTCTCGACAGGTTGAATGTAGGCGCACGAATCACTCTGTGCGGTTTGATATCTGAGTACAACGATTACAGTGACCAAGGTGCCCGTCCGGGCCTCCAGAATGTCAGCCAGTTACTTATGCAACGAGTGACCTTGCGGGGGTTCATCGTCACCGACCATGTCGATCGATATGGCGAAATCATCGGGGAACTCGCCAAGGCGCTGGGTGGCGGCGCACTCCAGTACGCCGAGACCATCGTCGATGGGCTGGAGAATGCCCGCGAAACGCTCAACAGCGCGCTGTCCGGCAACACTCGAGGCAAAGTAGTGGTCAAAGTCGCTGACCTGTAACGCGCATCGATCGGCCGTCTAGGCGCTCTCGTCTAGACGGTCCGATTCGATGAGAACTGCCTAGGAGATCCTCCGACGGGGCTACAGGCGGTTGCGGTACCGAGCTGGTCTCGCACACTCGTTCCTTACCGGAGCAGGCCGGCCAACCCAGAGGCGAAAGATGCTATGGCGTGTTCACCCTTGTCCAGAACGCCTGCGAGCAAGACAAAACTGTGCGGCATCCCTGGATACTCCTCGCTGTGAACACTCACTCCTGCCGCGGTCAGTTTCTCACCGTAACGGCGGGCGTCGTCGGCCACAGGATCAACCTGTGCACTGATGATGACCGCTGGCGGTGACCCTTCCAGACTCCGAGCCAGCACCGGCGACGCGAGGGGCGACTGGCGATCGCCGGCGTTGGGCACGTAAAGGTCGTACGACCACTGCAGGGCCATGCGGGTGAGGAACGGGCCCTCGCCGTACCGCTCGATCGAGTCACTGCCCATGGTGGCATCGAGCGCTGGACACAGAAGGCCCTGCGCCTTCACGGGCGCACCCTGGGTTCGACGGGCATTCGCGACAGCCACAGCCAAAGAAGCCCCAGACGAGTCTCCTGCAACGGCGAGTGAGTCTGCGTCGATGCCTAGCTCGATGGCATGTTCGGTCAACCATGCGAAGGTGTCGAGGGCGTCATTGTGCGCCCGCGGAAACTGATTTTCCGGAGCCAGGTGATACGCGATCGAGACGACAATGAGGCCACCCTGAACACACAGTTCCCGGCAGAGTCGGTCGTGAGAATCAAGGCTACCGCGAACGAATCCGCCTCCGTGGGTGTACATGACCCCGGGTAGCCGTTGAGCGGTGCTGCCCGAAGGTCGATATCGCCGTGCAGCGACCGCACCTTCGCGGACCGGAATGATGATGTCGTCCACCTCGCAATGCTCGTTGGGCGGCCCCGCCAAGGCGACGAGACTTTCACCAGCTTGCCGATAGGCCGCGATCGACTCGTCCCCCGGCTGGGCTCGCGGTTTAGCCGCGAGGTCGTTCAACAGCTGTGCCACTTGAGGGTCGAGCGCGGTCATGGGACGACTCGAAGGACTCGGACGTCACCAGAGACAGTGGCTCCGATGACGGCGAGAACCAGACGTGACCCAGGCCCGACAACCCGGAGTGCAGCAAGCTCGGCAGTACAAGTGAACTCAGGCGCAAGTCTCATAGACCAACCTTCTTCGTCTTCTGCGGGCAACACACGCGCGTGACGTGCTTCCACCACCGAGAATGAACTAATCGTCGGTAATAGTCAACACCAAGTCGATTCCTTCGCTTCGCGATTTTCGGCGCGAAACAGCCCTTCTGCCAACAGTTTCAGCAAACGGCGGCCCAGGATCTTGGCGCGGCCACGCGGCCGCTTCAGTCCCCGGTTCCGAAGTCGACACGGTGTTGACTATCACCAACTGTGAGTCTACTCTCACTTTCAGTTGCCGCTTCCCGTCCGGCGAACGGCACCTCGACACGAAAGGATTGTCATGACCATCAATTCGGATGTAGACCAGATTCAGCCCTCGACCTCGCGCGACGGCGAAAGCTACGTTTCACACCGCGACCAGATCCACTTCAACATGACCGGGGATTTCATGACCGGTGTTGATTTCTGGATTCACGCGACCGGCGAGTCGACCAACGGCCAGCTCATCATCATCGAGACCAACTGGGTCCGCGGCACCGAACCGGTCTGGCACATCCATCACCGCGAAGAAGAAGGTTTCTTCGTCATGGATGGGGAAATCAAAATCCACACCGAAGCCGGTTCCTACAACGCGAAGAAGGGCCAGTTCGTCTGGGGACGCAAGGACCAGAGGCATACATACGAGGTCGTCGGCGAGGAAGCTCGGATCCTCGTGATGTTTGTGCCCGGACCTGATCGTGCAGGTTTCGAGCCCAATACCGGAATCGACAAGTACTTCTACGAGGCACGGGATCGCGAGCTCCGCACACCCGAGCAGCTCCAGGCAGAGGTCGAAAACCTCAAGGTGAATTACGGTCTGGAAATGTTTCCCGAGCTGCCCCACCCGCGCGAGCAGAAGGCCTGAGTGCCAGTGCATTCGATCATGCCGAGTACATCGAACATGGAGCAGTAGTGACTACCGACGTACTTCTTGACACCGTGCCGCACTGGATCGGCGGCGCAGCCGTTGCACCCTCAGACGGCCCACGAACCGACATCCATGACCCTGCCACCGGACGTGTGTTGCGATCGTCCGTCCAGGGGAGTGCCGAAACGGTCAACGCCGCAGTGCACGACGCGAGTAGGGCTGCGGACGCCTGGGCCGCTACCCCCGTCCCCGCCCGTGCTTCGGTGCTCCACCGATTTCGGTCACTGGTAGTCGAACACACCGAAGAGCTCGCGTCGATCATCACATCAGAGCAGGGCAAGACATTGCCAGATGCGCGAGGCGAGGTAGCACGGTCGGTCGAAGCAATCGATGTATCGCTGTCGGCTGTACAGCAGCTCAAAGGTGAGTACTCCGATCAGGTGGCCAACGGGGTGGACACGTACTCCTTCCGTCAGCCGCTCGGTGTGTGTGTTGGCATAACGCCGTTCAATTTTCCGATCATGGTTCCGGTTTCTATGTTCGCGGCCGCCATTGCCTGCGGCAATGCATTCGTACTCAAGCCCAGTGACCGCGTCCCATCGGCGGCAGTTCGCTTGGCGCAGATGATGAGTGAAGCTGGTCTACCCGACGGTGTCCTCAACGTCGTCCAGGGCGGTACCGAGACAGCCGAGGCACTGCTGGATCATCCGGACGTTGCAGCCGTGTCTTTTGTGGGCTCCACGCCCGTGGCCCGGGAGATCTACCGGCGATCAGCCCAAACGGGCAAGAAAGTTCAAGCTCTCGGAGGCGCCAAGAACCATCTGGTGGTGATGCCGGACGCTGACCTCGACGCTGCAGCTGACGCTCTGGTGTCGGCGGCCTATGGCGCTGCAGGACAGCGGTGTATGGCTGTGACCGTCGCGGTGGCTGTTGGCGAGGCCGCGGAAGCACTCGTCGAGAAAACCGCCGAACGCGCGCGCGCTTTCAAAGTCGGACCCGGCGCCGAGACGGAAATCGACATGGGGCCTCTCATCTCACAGGTTGCGATCAACCGCGTTCGCGGAGCACTCGAGCGTTCCGTCGAAGACGGGGGAAAGCTGATCGTAGACGGACGCGAACGATCCGCACCCGGTGACGGATACTTCATCGGCCCAAGCCTGGTCGACAACGTGAGCGTAGAAAGCGATCTCTATCGCCAAGAAGTGTTCGGGCCAGTCCTCGGAGTTGTCCGTGCCTTGAGTCTCGAGGAGGCCCTACGGATTGTGAACGACAATCCATACGGCAACGGCGCCACCATTTTCACCACCAGCGGGCCCGCTGCGCGTCGGTTCACGCGGGGGGTCTTGGCCGGCAGTGTCGGAATCAATGTCCCCATTCCCGTGCCTATTTCGTGGTTTGGATTCGGGGGCTGGGGAGACTCCCGGTTCGGAGACGACGGCCTCAACTACGACGCATACCGTTTCTACACCAGGTCCAAGGTCGTCACGCAGCGATGGATCGAACCTACGCAGGGCCTGGCTCCCCACTTCGTCGCTGCCGGTAACCAGTAGCCGAACAGAAGGATCAGCGATGGATCCGCAGAACTCAGCAGCAAAGGCCATTGACGACCTCCCCTGGCTCGACCATATCGGGGTACTTGTTCGCGATCTCGACTCAGCTATCACCCACTGGACCAACAGGTTTGACGTCAAGGTCGCCAGGACTTTCAGTGCGCCCGCGCTGAATATCGTTTCAGTATTCCTCAACACCGGCGGCGCACAGATTGAGCTGTACACCGTTGAGGATCTCACCGCTCTCGACGATGCTCTCGGAGACGCGACATCGAAACTCGATCACATAGCACTCCGACTGCACCGCGCAGACGGACGTGAACTCGTCGGATGCGACATTCGGGGTCCCGGTCGCCGCGACCCCATCGCAGCGCCCATAACTATCGGTGAATCGGCACATGTCTGGACTGAACCTCCTGGAATCGATGTTCTGCTCCAGCTGATCCGACCCGGCGTCTGAAGTCGCGGGCCGTCAGGCCCACTGATCACCCAGCCCCACACCGCCACCCGCACACTGTGGAGAGAACCATTCATCCGGCGGTCGCGGGATTCTTCACAAAATAGTAGTTCCTGTCGAGTTGGCGGGCCTCTAGACCCATACCCCAAGTAAATCACTCAAGGAGGAGTAGTCATGGGACAACGAATGGAAGGCAAGGTCGCGCTGGTCACCGGCGCGGCACGAGGGCAGGGACGAGCGCACGCCATCCGCCTCGCAGAAGAAGGCGCAGACATACTTGCGTTCGACTGCCCGGCGGATGGCAGGGTGCCGTATCCGGTCGCCACGTCTGACGAACTGAAGATCACGGTGAAAGAGGTTGAAGCTCTTGGCCGACGGATCATCGCCCACGAAGGTGATGTCCGCGAGCAAGCACCACTCGACAACTTGGTCGCCGAGGGCGTCCGCGTTTTCGGCGGCGTCGACGTTGCAGTGGCCAACGCCGGCATCTGGACTGTGCATCCGTTCGCAGACATTCCCGAAGACGAGTTCGCCGACGTGCTGAACGTCAACATCATGGGCGTATGGCGCACCCTGAAGGCTGTGACTCCCGCGATGAAGGCGCGTGGTGGCGGGTCGGTGATCATCACCTCGTCCGGCAATGGCGTCGAAGGATCTCCTCACTACGTTCACTACGTCGCATCGAAACACGGCGTCCTCGGGCTGGCGAAGGGGGCCGCGCTGGAGTTCGGCCAGTACGGCATCCGGGTCAACTCCCTTCTTCCCGGGCCTACCGATACCCCCGCCTTGGACTGGCAGGGCGGTTACGACCTGTGCGCTGGCAAGGGGCCAGGTCAGGGGACGAAAGAAGACTTGCAGGGAGCGAAGTACTGGTCGGCCCTTCGTGACGTGGGCCTGCTGCCGCCACGCGCCATGAGTGAAGCCGTCCTGTGGCTCGCATCCGATGAATCTCAATGGACAACCGGTCTGGAGATGCTGGTCGAAGGCGGGCACATGCTGATGCCCGGACTGAACATGACCAAGATCGCTGCCGACAACCCCTAGAAGCGAGGTTTCAGGCCTCGGTGGGTGTCACGAGGACTTCTGCCTCGACCAAGGTGGTGTCATCGCTCGAGCTACGAGCGATGACACCACCTTTCGGTCCCTGACGTCGCGGCTCAGCGAGGTTTCCACTCCAAACCGTAAACCGTGCGCAACCAGACTGTTGTCACGGTTTCGACCATGTCTTCCAGAGGGATTGCGTTGGCGCTGCGCGCACTCATCAAAGCCAGATTACGTTCGCCCATCCACATCAGGGCAGCGGCCAGCGATCTTGCCGGTGGTCCATCGATAGCCACACCAGTAGCCCTATCGCGGTCGATTCCTGCCGCGGCGGCGTCTATGAAGCGGCCCAGAATGGTGTCCCATTGCGCCTGCAATTCCGCTTCACCCGCAGCGGCATCTCCCACTTCACGAAGAACGTGGCCATGCTGTTCCCACACTTGAATTACTTCCGATACTGCGTGCTCGATCGCAGCCTCGGGCGACATTCCGGCCGGCCGCTCGAAAATCAGCTGTGAGGCACTGTAGACATCAGAGGTCACCCGTGACAGCAACGCGGACAGTACTTGCCATTTCGACTCGTAATAAAAGTAGAACGACGACCGGGACAATCCGGCCCGCTTGGCGAGATCATCTATTGAGATGCTCCGCATCGACACCGTACGAAGTAGTTCGTAGGCACCCTCAAGGATCGCCTGCTCGCGCATATCCCCTTTGAGATTGCGCCGGCCAACCTTCGCTTCTGACGAGCCAAGGCCGTTCAAGGATGTAGGCACCATGGGTACATGGTAGGACACGAGCAAGTACGGAGCGTGTGACACAAAGCAGATGTGATGGCTGCTCGACCCGTGCCTCTTGCTGCGTCGATGGCCGCAGCATCCGTGAAGGTCGCTCCATCCAGCAGCATCTGGCTCAACCGGCGCATACCTCTCCCGTAGGCCACTTTCAACACTGTGTTGACAATCACGGACGGACAGTCCATATTTAGGTGAAGCCAACCATCACGTCGCCGGGCCAGTGCTGGCGCGCGATCCGGCCAGTTCGGTACAGACGGCGTTCACTATTGCTCAATGTCACTCGCATGCCACGAGAAATTGGCCGAATAGCTATTACCAGGAGCCAGTTATGTCCAGTCTCGCCGACAACTTGATTGCATCCGCGGAAAAGCACGGCAATCGACCAGCGATACAGCTGGATGATCATGTCCTCAGTTATGACCAACTCCTTCACCGCGCAGCGGCAGTAGCGGGTGATCTACGCGCCCGGGGCGTTCAACCCGGTGACCGGGTGGGCCTCGTGCTACCGAATGTTCCTGCCTTTCCGGTGCTCTTCTACGGAATACTGTTGGCCGGCGCGGTCGCAGTCCCGATGAATCCCTTACTCAAGGCACGCGAAGTCGAGTACTACATCACCGATTGCGGCATGACGCTCATCTACGGGCTGTCCGGCAACGAGGACGCTGTCTCGACGGCAGCATCAACGGTCGGCATTCCAGCCGTACTCGTTCCGCGTTTGGGACCCGAGGGCCTATCCGGGAGACCGCTGCTTGCCGCCACCGACCGAGCCGACGATGACACGGCCGTCATCCTGTACACCTCGGGGACCACCGGCAAACCGAAAGGGGCCGAACTCACGCATCGCAATATGTCAACCAACGCGGCGACCACCGTAGATACCTTGATCGAGGTAGGCCCCGAGGACGTGATCATGGGATGCCTTCCTTTGTTCCATGTCTTCGGGCTTACCTGCGGACTCAACGCGGCGGTGAGGGCGGCGGCTCTGCTCACCCTCATTCCCCGCTTCGACGCAGTCCAAGCGCTCAATGTTGTCGCTCGCGACAACGTCACGGTCTTCGAGGGGGTGCCCACCATGTACGCCGCGATGCTGCATTCGAGCGAAGCCGACAACGCGGACATGTCCTCACTGCGTACGTGCATCACCGGTGGCGCGGCGATGCCCGTTGAGGTACTGAAAAGTTTCGAGCGGAAGTTTGCCTGCGAGATCTACGAGGGTTACGGGCTTTCCGAGACAGCACCCATCGCCTGCTTCAATCAGCCAGGCTTTGAACGCCGACCCGGCACCATCGGAGTGCCAGTGCGCGGATGTCACCTCCGGATAGTTGACGACGCCGGCACCGACGTTCCTGACGGCGCGGCGGGCGAGATCGCGATCCAAGGCGAAAACGTCATGAAAGGGTATTGGAACCGACCCGACGCCTCCGCCGAGGCAATTCCCGACGGCTGGTTCCGCACGGGAGACATAGCTACGCGCGATACCGACGGCTACTACACCATCGTCGATCGGAAGAAGGATCTGATCATCCGCGGCGGATACAACGTCTACCCACGCGAAGTCGAAGAAGTTCTCTATCAGCACCCCGCTGTTGCCGAGGCAGCAGTTGTCGGCATCAAACACCGGGAACTCGGGGAAGAAGTTGGTGCCGCCGTTGCGCTGAAACCCGGAGCTCAAGCGGCATCTCATGAACTCAAATCATTTGTTCGAGATCGAATCGCCGCATACAAGTACCCGCGTGAAATCTGGCTCGTCGACTCCCTGCCCAAGGGCCCGACCGGCAAAATACTCCGGCGCGAGGTTCACCCTCCAACAATCAACTGACTGATCCGGACGTTCACATCACCGGCCGAAACATCAAGCCCTGCAACACGCCCCGTCCCCGCACGCACACGAAAGAACTTCTCAACCATGGCCGGCAACCCCGATTTCGATTTGTTCAAGCTCGGTGAGGAGCACGACGAGTTGCGTGCGGCGATTCGGGCGCTTTCGGAGAAGGAGATCGA
>NZ_QJSP01000038.1 GCF_003217475.1 Williamsia limnetica
TCGTCCGGGCGGACGTCTTTGAGTGAGCCTTTGCCGGCTCGGCCGATCGGTGAGCGGGCGGTGGCGACGATGACGGCCTCTGGCATGCGAACTCCTGTGAAAATAGGTTGGACGTGCAGCTATGTAAGGTTTCGCGATCTGACGTTACGCCAGCCGGCGATTGTCGCGGAGGCGGACCTCGAAAGCTTGCGCCGGTGTGTTCGGCGCTGGTCTCATCAGCGGCGCGCGGCCCGGTTCAGATAGGCCCGCGTCCGCGCCGACCATTTGTTGTCCTCGGCGATGGCCGACACCGCCGGTGGCTCGGGGAGGGGACCCGAGCCCCACTCACCGAGCCCGGAAAGCACCGCCGGCAGCAGGATCTGCGCGGCGAGTTCATATCCGGCAGCGGATGGGTGGTACTTGTCTGCCGAGAGCATGCGGTCGGGTGCGGCCAAGAACTCCCGGGCCAGCAGATCGGCCAGGGGGACCGGAGTGCCGCCTGCCGCCCGGGTCTCGATCGCCTGCGCAGCGGCCAACCGTAGACCGTACTGTCGGATCACGGTGCGCAGCGGCTGCGGGATCGCCGCGATGACGCCGAGATCAGGACACGTTCCGACGACCACCAGGGCGCCCGCCTCACGGAGCCGGCGGACGGCCGACCCGAGCCGTTTGGCCGATGCACGGACGCCGCTGGTGCTGGTCACATCGTTGGCACCGATGAAGATGATCGCGATGTCGGGTGGCGGTCCGGCAATCAGCATGGCGTCCACCTGCCCCGTCAGACTCCGCGACGTGGCTCCGACGATCGCCTTGGTACTCAACCGGATTCGCTTGCCGGTCTCCTCGGTCAGTTTGCGGGTCAGCTGGACGCCCGGGGTCTCGTCGGCGACCTCGGCGCCGAGGCCTGCGGCGGTCGAGTCCCCGAAGACCATGACGTGGAGGTCGAAATCTTCGCCGCGCCGCACCCGCAGCGGACCGAGACCCTCCGGTCCGTAGATTCCATCGCCGTTCGGTGCGTTGTCCGTCCTGTGCGGGATCACGGTGCGGGCGGTGCGGGCCTGGCCGTTCAGAAAGGTCCAGGCACCCCATCCGGCGCCGGCGGTGCCGGCTGTTGCGGCGGCGGTTGCCGCCAGATCACGAGCAAGCCGACGCTTGGATCCGGACACAGCTCCAACATAATCGAAGCGGTCTGGAACGATGGACTCATGCGCATCGCAAGTCACGTGACCGACCTCATCGGCAACACCCCGCTGGTTCAGCTCAACTCCGTCGTCCAGCCGGGATCCGGCCTGGTCGCGGCCAAGGTCGAGTACCTCAACCCCGGCGGCAGCTCCAAGGACCGCATCGCGGTCAAGATGATCGACGCCGCCGAGGCCTCCGGAGAACTCAAGCCCGGAGGCACCATCGTCGAACCGACATCCGGCAACACCGGCATCGGGCTCGCGCTGGTCGCTCAGCAGCGCGGGTACCACTGCGTGTTCGTCTGCCCGGACAAGGTCGGCGAGGACAAGCGGAACGTGCTGCGTGCATACGGCGCCGAGGTGGTCGTCTGCCCGACCGCTGTGCCGCCCGAGCACCCCGACAGCTACTACAGCGTCTCCGACCGCCTCACGCGTGAGATCGAGGGTGGTTGGAAGCCGAACCAGTATTCGAACCCGGCCGGTCCCGAGAGCCACTACGAGACCACCGGGCCCGAGATCTGGAACGACACCGACGGCAAGATCACCCACTTCGTGGCAGGTGTGGGAACCGGTGGCACCATCACCGGCGCCGGCCGCTACCTCAAGGAAATGTCGGGCGGGAAGGTCAAGGTCGTCGGTGCTGATCCCGAGGGCTCGGTGTACTCCGGAGGAACCGGGCGGCCGTACCTCGTCGAGGGCGTCGGCGAGGACTTCTGGCCGAGCGCGTACGACCCGGCGATCCCCGACGAGATCATCGCCGTCTCCGATGCCGACTCCTTTGAGATGACGCGACGTCTGGCCCGAGAAGAGGGCCTGCTCGTCGGCGGCTCGTGCGGCATGGCCGTCGTCGCGGCTCTCCGCGTCGCCGAGCGGGAAGGCCCCGATGCGCTGGTGGTCGTGCTGCTGCCGGACGGTGGCCGCGGATACATGGGCAAGATCTTCAACGACCGCTGGATGAGCAGCTACGGCTTCCTGCGGACGCCGCTGGATGGCAAAGGCAAGATCGAGCCGCTGGTCGGCGAGGTCTTGCGTGGCAAATCGGGCGCGTTGCCCGATCTGGTGCACACCCACCCGTCCGAGACGCTGCGTGACGCCATCGAGATCCTGCGTGAATACGGGGTGTCGCAGATGCCCGTCGTCGGTGCGGAGCCGCCGATCATGGCCGGGGAGGTCGCCGGCGCGGTGACCGAGCGTGAGCTGCTCAGCGCGGTGTTCGAAGGCCGCGCCAGCCTCGCGGATCCGGTCAGTGCGCACATGGGCAAGCCTTTCCCGCTCATCGGCTCCGGAGAACCCGTCTCGACCGCCACCAAGGCGCTCGGGGACACCGACGCCCTGATGGTGGTCGAAGACGGAAAACCGATCGGCGTGATCACCCGTCACGACCTGTTGGGATTCGTCAGCGCGATCGCCTAGGGGCATTTCTGCTCGGCCGCGAATTCGGGCGATGTCGGGGGGCTCTACGCTGGAAGACATGAGTGAGCAGCGCAGCAAAACCGACTCGCACAACTGGCAGGGATTCGCGACCAAGGCGATCCACGCCGGATACGAACCCGACCCGCTGACCGGCGCGGTGAACGTGCCGATCTACGCGAGTTCGACGTTCGCCCAAGATGGCGTCGGCGGATTACGTGGCGGCTTCGAATACGCACGTACAGGTAACCCGACGCGGCAGGCCCTCGAGGGCAACATCGCGGCCCTGGAGGAAGGCAGCTTCGGCCGGGCGTTCTCATCCGGCATGGCCGCCACCGACGCGTTGCTGCGCGCGACCCTGCGCCCGGGCGACCACCTCGTCATCCCGAACGACGCCTACGGCGGCACCTTCCGGCTCATCGACAAGGTGTTCACCCAGTGGGGGATCGAGTACTCGGTCGCGCCTGTCACCGACGTCGACGCGGTGCGTGCCGCCATCCGTCCGAACACTAAGCTGGTGTGGATCGAGACACCGACCAACCCGCTGCTCAACGTCGGCGACATCGAGGCGCTGGCAGCGGTCGCCCATGAGGCGGGCACCAAACTGGTGGTGGACAACACCTTCGCCTCGCCCTACCTGCAACGCCCGATCACCCTGGGTGCAGACGTGGTGCTGCACTCGACCACCAAGTACCTCGGCGGTCACTCCGACGTCGTCGGCGGAGCCCTGGTCACCGACGACGAACAGCTCGACACCGATCTGGCGTTCCTGCAGAACGGCGCAGGCGCGGTACCCGGACCGTTCGACGCATATCTCACCCTGCGCGGCATCAAAACCCTTGCCGTGCGGATGGATCGGCACAGCGACAACGCCGAGAAGATCGTCGAGTTCTTGCTCGCCCACCCGAAGATCGACTCCGTGCTGTACCCCGGCCTCGAGTCCCATCCCGGCCACGCTGCGGCCGCGAAGCAGATGACCCGGTTCGGCGGAATGATCTCGGTGCGCGTGGCCGGCGGCCTCGAAGCCGCTCAGCAGTTCTGCGATCGCACCGAGGTGTTCACACTTGCCGAGTCGCTCGGCGGTATCGAGTCGCTGATCGAACATCCGGGCGCGATGACCCACGCCTCGACGGCAGGTTCGCTACTCGAGGTCCCGGACGACCTGGTGCGCCTCTCCGTCGGCATCGAGGACATCGGTGACCTGCTCGGGGACATCGAAAACGCACTGGGTTGAATTTGCTCGCTCCGCTCGCGGGGTCGTCGCGGCCCTGAGCGCGTCGTCTTCCCTCCTCCTCGCATCGCTCCGCTCGCTCCTCGTCAGTCCAGACAACGCGGGGCCGCGAGACCGTTGGGGTTGGGAGTGGGTCACGTCAGGCCACGAGTTCGGCGTGCCGCACCTAGGCTGGGGCGATGGCTGGTTCTGACGGATTGATCGACGCAGCCCAGATCGACCGGGCTGTGCAATTGCTGGCGCCGGCGATGCGTCGCACGCCGGTGGTCGCGTCGCGGGCGCTGTCGGAGAAATGTGGCCACGAAGTCTGGCTGAAGTGTGAAAACCTGCAGCGTACGGGATCTTTCAAACCGCGAGGCGCGTACCTGCGGATCGCGGGGCTGTCCGACACCGAGCGTGCACACGGAGTGGTGGCCGCCAGCGCGGGCAATCACGCGCAAGGTGTCGCCTGGTCGGCGACCACGCTGGGTATCAGGTCCCGGGTCTACATGCCCATCGGTGCCTCACTCCCGAAGATCGCGGCGACGAGGGCGTACGGCGCCGAAGTGATACTCGAAGGCGAATACGTCGACGATGCCCTCGAGGCCGCGCTTGCGTACGCGGCCGAGACCGGCGCCGTCCTGATCCACCCGTTCGATCACCCCGACATCGTCGCGGGCCAGGCGACGGTCGGGATGGAGATCATCGAGCAGATGCCCGACGTCGGAACTGTTCTGGTCCCGCTCGGCGGAGGCGGGCTGCTCGCGGGTGTGGCGGCTGCGATCAAGCTCTACAAACCGGGCGTGCGGCTAGTCGGCGTGCAGGCGGCCGAAGCGGCAGCGTGGCCCGCATCGCTGTCCGAGGGGAAACCGCTGCGCGCAGCGTCGATGAACACGATGGCCGACGGTATCGCGGTCGCCAAGCCCGGCAAGGTGCCGTTCGTGCACGTCCGCGAACTCGTCGACGAAGTGGTGACTGTCACGGAGGAGGCCATCTCTCAGGCCTTGCTGCTGGTGCTCGAGCGAGCCAAGTTGGTGGTGGAACCGGCAGGGGCGACGGCGGTGGCCGCCCTGACTAGCCTCCCGGATCTCCGGCTCGACGGCGAGGTGTGTGTGGTGCTCTCAGGGGGCAACATCGATCCGCTGTTGCTGACGCAGGTGACCACGCACGGCCTCCGGGCAGCCGGCCGTTACATGACGATCACCGCCACGGTGTCCGACCGTCCCGGTGGTTTGGTGGCCTTGCTGGCCCTGCTGCGTGATCTCAGTGCCAGCGTTGTCGACGTGATCCATTCGCGGGTCAGCGGCGAACTCCGGCTCGGTGAGGTCCAGGTGACGGTGAGTTTGGAGACGAAGGGTCCCGATCACCAGAAGGCGGTCCGACAAGCGCTCTCCACCGCCGGTTACCTCGGAGACTGAGGCGGCGCTGTCCGATTTTCCTTAGGCTCAAGGACATGGCAATCGATTACACGAAACGTCCGCAGTCGAATCCGACTCCCCAGGCCTCTCCTCCTGCCTCCCCGTCGACCGCCCCGGCCGCAGGGTCTTCGGTCAATCTGAGCAAGATCGCGCTGACCAAGAGCAGTCCGACCGTGAGTCTCGCCAAGGCCGGTGCGTCCGGCGGCACGATTCGGATCAATCTGAACTGGGCCCAGGCCTCGGGTTCGGGTGGCGGCTTCTTCAAGAGAAAAAGTGGCGTCGATCTCGACCTTCGGTGCCTGTATGAGCTGGCCGACGGTTCCCTGGGCGGTGTCGGCGCGTTGGATCGCAACTTCGGTTCGCTGGAGCAGCGGCCCTTCATCAAGCTCGATCAGGATGACCGGTCCGGCAGCGCGGTGTCCGGCGAGAACATGTTCGTGAACCTGGCCGATCCGGCGGTGTTCCGGCGCATCCTCGTTTTTGCCGACATCTACGAAGGGAGTCCCAACTGGGCGGCCGTCGACGGCGTTGTCACCGTTGAGTCCCAGTTCGGTCCGCCGATCGAGGTTCGCATGGATTCGAAGAAAAACAACCTGCGTACGGCGTCGATCGCTCTGATCGAGTCAGGGCCACACGGCGTGACGATCACTCGGGCCGTCGATTACTTCTCCGGCGGAGACAAGATGGACAAGCATTTCCGCTGGGGTCTCAACTGGGGCCGCGGCAGCAAATAGGGGGCTCACCTGGGCTCCTGGCTTGGTTCGATGACATCGACCGGCGTGACAACCTCTGTTGATTTATCAATGGGCGTTGACAAGTTACGGTCGGCCTTCTAGCGTCATGAGAACACGTTGCAAGCTAGGAGCCAGAGATGACTGAAGCGCTGAAGTACGTTCCGGAGCACACCAAGGCGACGACTGGCGACGACTACGCCCAGGTTCTCGACGACCTGTCGAGCGCGTCGGTGCACCGCAACTTCGATCCGTACATCGACATCGACTGGGATGCGCCGCACATGGCAGTCGTCCCAAACGACCCGCGCTGGGTGCTGTCCAAGGACGTCGACCCGATCGGCCGGCATCCCTGGTACCAGGAGCAGCCGCTCGACAAGCAGATCAAGATCGGGATGTGGCGTCAGGCGAATGTGGCCAAGGTCGGCCTGCAGTTCGAATCCGTTCTCATCCGTGGCCTGATGCAGTACAGCTTCAAGATGCCGAACGGTGCACCCGAGTTCCGCTACACCACCCATGAGTCCAAAGAAGAGTGCAACCACACTCTGATGTTCCAGGAGTTCATCAACCGCACCGGTGTCGACGTGCCGGGTGCAAAGATCGGCTACCGGATGATCTCGCCCCTGGTGCCGTTGGCCTCGACCATCTTCCCGAGCCTGTTCTTCTTTGGTGTGCTCGGCGGCGAAGAGCCCATCGACCACATCCAGAAGGACTTCCTGCGCAACCGCGACGAGATGCACCCGACCATGATGGCCGTGATGCAACTCCATGTCGCCGAGGAGGCACGCCACATCTCCTTCGCGCATCACCTTCTCCGCGAGACCATTCCGAGGAAGAACTTCTTCCAGCGTTTTCTGTTGTCGCTGATGTTCCCGATTGTCATGCGTGTGCTGTGTGGGGCGATCGTGGTTCCACCGAAATCATTTCAGAAGGATTTCGGTGTGCCCGATGAGGTCATGAAGGAAATCTTCTGGAAGTCCGACAAGTCGCGGAAGTTCTTGCACAACGTATTCGGTGACGTCCGGATGCTGGGCGAGCAGTGTGGCCTGATGAATCCGGTCTCACGGTTCCTTTGGAAGATCCTGGGCATCGGGGGACGCCCGTCGCGGTTCCGCAGTGAACCCACATACACGGCAGCGTGATCGGTGCCTCACGTCGTCACGCAGGCCTGCTGCGCAGATGCCTCGTGCGTGTACGCCTGCCCGGTCAACTGCATCCATCCGACCCCGGATGAGCCTGATTTCCTGACGTCGGAGATGCTCTACATCGACCCGGCGACCTGCGTCGACTGCGGTGCCTGTGTGAGCGCATGCCCGGTCGGCGCAATCGTTCCGAGTCACCGTATCGAGCCCGAAGACGAGCGCTATCTGCAGATCAACGCGGCACACTACGGCGACGTCGCGCAGTCCCCGGTGCGATTCCCGGTGGACTCGAGCCTGCGGTTGCCGCTGGCGCCCATCAGCGCGCCGAAGCCGATCGCTATTCCGGGTGGGGGAGAGATCCGGGTGGCGATCGTGGGGTCGGGACCGTCGGCGATGTACGCGGCCGATGATCTCTTGCGCTATCCCAACGTACGGGTCACCATGTACGAGCGCCTCGACAAGCCGTTCGGGCTGGCTCGGTATGGTGTTGCCCCAGATCACCTTTCGACCAGAAAGGTGATGGCACTCTTCGATGAGATGGCTCGCGACAGCCGACTCGACATCATGCTGAACAGCGAAGTGGGCCGCGATGTCAGCCTTGACGACCTCAGTCGTGACTTCCACGGTGTCATCTATGCCGGTGGTGCAGGCAGTGACCGTCGACTGGACATTCCCGGTGCCGATCTCGCCAATGTCGCCAGCGCCACCGAGTTCGTCGGTTGGTACAACGGCCACCCCGATCATGTGCACCGGTCCTTCGACCTGTCGCAGCGCCGAGTGGTGCTCATCGGCAACGGCAACGTCGCCCTCGACGTCGCAAGGATCCTCACCACCGACCCCGATCGCCTTGCCGCGACCTCGATCTCGCCGTCCGCGCTGGCTGCGCTGAGACGGTCGAAGGTCGAGGAGGTTTTGGTCGTCGGTCGGCGTGGGCCACGCGACGCCGCATTCACGCTGCCCGAATTGGTCGGCCTGGCCGACGGTGGCGCGCACGTGGCCATCGATCCAGACCTCATCAAAACGACGGACATGGACGGGGTCGACGACCACACGATTGCGGAAAAACTCGCGGTGCTGTCCGAGATAGCGCAGCGCGCAACGACATCCGGCCCGGTGATCAGGTTCGGCTTCCTGCGGTCGCCGCAGGAGATAACGTCCGACGCCGCCGGATCGGTTGCCGGCGTCACGTTCGGGATCAACAGACCGGGACCCGGTGGCATCGGGATCGAATCGACGGGAAGCACCGAGACGATCGAAGCCGGCCTCGTCCTCACCTCTATCGGCTACAAGGGCGTCGAGGTCCCAGGGCTGCCGTTCGACCACGTCCGCGGAGTGATCCCCAACGAGGCCGGCAGAGTCGTGGGCGACAGCGGTCCGATGACTGGGGTATACGTCACCGGATGGATCAAGCGGGGGCCCTCGGGATTCATCGGAACCAACAAGGCCGACTCCGCCGAGACCGTGGCGCAACTGCGTGCCGATCTCGAAGCGGGGCGACTTTCCGCAGACGCGCCGCCGCGGCGTCGGCGTCCGTTCCGGCGCTGACGTCGCTCACGCGGCATGGGACGCCGCCCGGTTGCCGGTCAGGCGTTCGCTGGGGTCGAGGATGACGGTGACCGCTCCGAGGGTGCGTCCGACGCGCTCGAACAGTCGGTCGACCTGCCCGGCATCTGACGGATCTGCGACCACGCCGTAGACCAGCCCACGACGGACGCCGTTGAGTAGTGGTACCAGTTCGTGAACCGATGCGCTCGTGAGCGCGGTGCGTATGTCGTTGTCGACGAGGCCGCGCACCAGTGTGCGGGTGCGTTCGGTGCCGTCGAGTACGACGAGAACCACGTCTGCTGAAGTGACCATGTTAGAGCCTCCTGGAATCTGTACGGGTGGACGTATTCAGATAAGCGGCCCAACCTTCGTATGGGATCGGGCCTGGCTGTGAGTTGGCAGTGCCTCGACACGTGATCGCAAGGCCGATCCAACGTCGCTAATGCTGGGTGTTCAGAAGGGTGGTGGGTTGTCCTCGCTCTTTCTGCGGTTGCGTAGTCGTTCTTGTTGACGGCGTATGTGTTTGGCGTGGGTGCGGGTGTGTTGTCGGGTGGGTGGTGGCGGTGTTTGTCGTGGCGGTGGGTGCGGGGGTGTGTGGGGTTCCCAGTCGTCGAAGACGATGTGGCGTAGTGCTGGGAAGAGGTCGTTGCCGGTCCAGGCGGGGCCGTGGTA
>NZ_QJSP01000039.1 GCF_003217475.1 Williamsia limnetica
GCGGCGAGAGCAACATGGTCAGCGCCTGCGCGCTCGGCGACCACAGAAAAGATGATCCATGGAGCGAACCCGAGCAACATCATTTTGGCGTTCATCTACGTCCTCACGGCTTGACCGATTTAGGTAGATCTAACCCTGAACTGAATGGTTACGCAACGAAACTAGAAGACTAGAACATGAACGGTCGACATCTCGATCCGCGACTAAATCCGTGGGCAGTCAGCATATTTCGACTTACGGTGCATAGCTTCCTCGAGTTGCGGTGCGTGACCGGGCCGGGCGCCGACCATTGTCAGGTGGCCCACGGCTGCGAGCGTGGTGGCGACGGCGAATCGGGGCGTCGCTGTTGGGTGGGTAGCGCCCGCGCAGGATCGGCAACCCCGCCACCCCCAAGGCGACGGCAATTGCTTCGGCGGTGACGTTGCCGGTCACGACGGTCTTGTCGGGTTGAACAGGTGGTGGTGGCCACGCGGTAGAACACGGTCGTTCATTCGAGCTATCGGCGCAGCACGTGGGCCCGTCGATCGTGGACGGCGATGATCATGGTCGGGGGACGCCGGGTAGTCGATGTCTGACCTGTGCTGGTGGCTCGGCGGTGCAGTGTCAGCAGCGTTCTCGCCGCATCACGCGGTGGGTGATTCGTTGGTGGGTTAGCCAATGGACTGGTGGTAGGCGTCGACGATGTCGGTGGCGATGCGTCCGCGGTCGCCGACCTGGTATCCGTGGGCGCGTGCCCAGGCCCGGATCTCGCGTCGGCTGACCTCGCCCTGGCCGCTAGCGGCGGGCGTCGTTCGACGTGTGCCGACCGGTCCGGCGGGACTTGCTGAGCACGGTGGCCCTCGGGACGCGCCCGTTTTTGATCATGTCCAGGTGTGCGGTCGTGGTGTCGAACTCGTAATCGGTTTCTTGCCAGGACCATTCGATGCTGATCGCGTTCTGCGGATCTATGGAATGACCGTCAAGGTCATCAAAGTACTCAATAGCGATCTTGGTTGCCATAGCTGATGACATCGCCATATCGAGCAGGGATTACTAGTCGAGCGCGCCATAACGAAGACAGTCGGGGCACCCTCGCGCACCACGGCACATCCGCGAGCCCGTCGTTCGTCGCAACCTGGCACTGGCCGTGCGGCTCGACGAAGCGATTGAAGTGCGCCGGCGGGTGGCCGCCGACGGCCCTGGCCACGGCAACGAAACAGTTCATGTCCGACCCCTGAGGCCTTCCAATGGTGAGGTGACAGGGCCGTGGAACGTCTGGCGCTGGTTCGCGATGCAGCGCCGGCAAGCGGATTTGATTAATCAGATATCCGGAAAGCGGTTCGCGACCAGGCGGGTCGCCCTACCGTGAGTACGCAGCGGACGCGGAACCAGCGTCCCGATCACGCTGAGAGGGCGGACATGAAGCGATCAGCAATTACAGGACTTTGTGCGGCTGCTGCTGCCATGGTTGTCGCGTCGTTTGCCGGGGCCGGCGCTGCATCTGCTGCGACCAAGGGCACGGAGATCGGTGGCGCCAATAACGGCAATTGCACTGCCACGATCACGGAGATAAATCACACGAATTCGACGAGCTACCAGCCTGACTGGTGGTTCGAGCAGGAGAATGATGTGGCGTTGGTCAACGCCACACAGCTTCCGGCGAGCATGCCCGCACCGTGGCGTGCGGTCAACGGCATTCCGTGGCCAATCGCCAGGTGGGTCGGCGCCGAGTCTCCATACCTCACGTCGGGTCTCGCTCCGGGGATTCTGCCTTGGGGATCTGGCAATCCGTATAACGGCAGCGCACAGCCTGAAGGATTCGTCACTGAAAGGAGCATCGACCTGAAGACCGCGGTCGATGCTCCACCGGCATCAGCCGACGGAACGAAGACGATATGGTTCCGTATCCGCACGGGTCCGCAGACTGCTGACAGAGCCCCCACTCCACAGCAGCTCGTCGTCACCGGATGCGGTGAGACGCCAGGAGGTGGGTCAACCTCCGGGTCCAGTGGCGGAGGATCAAGTATCGGTCCGTTCGATTTGGGTGCACTTTTTAACTGAACCCCGCATTGGCACGCCTGGCGCAGGGCTTGATCCAAGGTTCGTTTCGTCACTGTCGACGAAGGGCGTTGTGCTACAAAGGGTTACGCCGATAATAGATATCGCGTCGGCTTAAGGCTCTGGCCTTGACTGGGACGATGTCACCGGCGAACGCAAGGCGCCGAACGCGGGAAACTCTTATTCGGCGTCGGTGCCCTGCACGAACCGGGCAGGCGCAGATCTTCAACTGCGATATCTGGGGATGTCTGGTGAAGTATCTAGGTTTCCCATACTTGCCTTGATATGTAGATTTTCCAGCGGAGGGGCGGCCGTTCGAGGGCGGTCGGAGCAACCCAAAACCGACTCGACGTGACGCACGGACCCAGGTGTCAGTCCGGCGGGCGCCAACCATGGGGCATATGGGGCAACTGCCATGGGGCAATATGGGGCGAAAATCTTGGATGGGGTGGTCCGAGGGGTCTGAACGGAGGGGTGTGTACCGGTCTGACCTGGGCAAGCCAGTTTCACTGCTGTTACTTCCATCTGAAAACCCGACGGTCGTCGCAAGAACTCGAGCCGATAATCGGTAACTATGTCGTCTCGACGTCGAGGCTGGACAATTCGATCCGGTGGAGCGACGGCTATCAACCAGTTAGCGCGGCTGGCGTGGTGGTCCACGCCAGAAACACAAGGAACTCTCGGCGACGCTGGCTGGACTCGGCAGAATGTTGGGTGGGTGTGGTCGACGGACCTTGCGTCCAGTGACTCCAACGCAGGTGGCGACGGTCGACGGCGGGTCACTGCGGCATCTGCAGGACTACGGCAGCTGGTCGGTGCTGCTGCCAGGTGCGTGCGCCAGGCCTGTCTGAAAGGCGATGACGACGAGTTGCGCACGATCGCGGGCGTTCAGCTTTGTCATCGCACGTTGTACGTGGGCGCGAACGGTGAAGGAGCTGAGAAACACTCGTTCGGCGATTTCGTTGTTGGACAGCCCGGTGGCTACCAGCGCCACCATCTCGCGCTCACGGGGTGTGAGTACCGAAAGCTGTTTGGGGTCGTGAGGCCGGGCGGCGTCCGGGGTGGCCAGGAAGTGGGCGACCAGGGAGCGGGTCGCGGCGGGGGAGAGCAGTGTGTCACCGTAGGCGATCGTTCGCACGGCATCGAGCAACTCCTCGGCGCCGATACCTTTGCCGATGAAGCCGCTCGCTCCCGCGCGTAGCGCCTGCGCGACATACTCGTCGGTCTCGTAGGTGGTGAG
Source organism: Williamsia limnetica (assembly GCF_003217475.1). Lineage (GTDB taxonomy): Bacteria > Actinomycetota > Actinomycetes > Mycobacteriales > Mycobacteriaceae > Williamsia > Williamsia limnetica. The sequence goes on from NZ_QJSP01000039.1 coordinate 3,278, forward strand.
TATGAGGATCCGGCTGCTGCGCAGGTCGGGCTCGGCGCAGATTTCGGATGTTGCTGTGAGGCCGTCCATCTCGGGCATCCGAATGTCCATGATCACCACATCGGGGCGGAGCTCTCGGGTCAGTCTCACCGCTTCTCGTCCGTCTGATGCTTCACCGACGACCGTGATGTCGTCGGCGCTGTCGAGGAGCATCCGAAAGGCACTGCGCAGCAGGGCCTGATCATCGGCGAGTAATACCCGGAGCGTCACGATGTCCTATCGTTGGTAGACGGGAAAGGCAGCGTCGCAGTGACGACGAAACCGCCGTCAGCGCCTCGGCTCGCCGAGAGGTGGCCCCCGACTGCGGTGGCCCGCTCCCGCATCCCGATCAGACCATAACCGGGCAGACGATCAGGCCCGTCAGATGCGGCTGACGCGGTAGGGGCGTCCCCGCTGTCGACGATGGTGATGGTCACGTGGTCGCGGCTCCAGAGCAGCCCCACCTCGGCGGTATCGGTGTCAGAGTGTTTGGTCACGTTGGTCAGAGCCTCTTGGATGATCCGATAGGCGGTGAGGTCCACTCCGGGTGGCAATGGCCTGTGCGGGCCCTCATGGCGCACCGAAATCTTCAGACCCACACGGTCGAAGGACTCGAGGAGCACGTGGAGTCGGGACAAGCCCGGTGCCGGTTCGGTCGGCGCGGCCGCATCTCCGGACTGACGAAGCAGACCCACTGTGGCGCGGAGGCCGTCAAGCGCGTCGCGGGTGGTCTCGACGAGTTCGTTGAGACTCGTTCGGGTCTGCTCGGGGCGGGAGTCGAAGAGGTGGACTGCGACTGCGGCCTGCGCGTTGGCCAGGGTGAGCTGATGGGCCACGACGTCGTGCAGTTCGCGGGCAATACGCACGCGTTCCTCGGCAACCCGCCGATGTGCTTCGCTGTCCCGACTTTCTTCGGCATGCCGTGCCCGCTCCTCGATTGCCAGGAGGTAGGCCCGCCGGTTCTGGGTCGAATAGCCAAGGACGCCTGCCATCATCACGAACGCCGCAACCACTGCCAGCCTGCTCGTGTCTTGCCACGAGAGTGCGCCGAAGAGCAGGGTGGGCGCAATGAGCAGGACCGAGGAGGCAAGTAGCATCGCGGCGGCGACACGACGTTCGAACCGGACAGCGACCGAGTAGGCAGCGATCACCGCGGGCGCCACGATCAGCGGTGTCAGCAGTAGATCCAACGGTGCGACCAACATGCCGGCCGCCGTCGTGACAGCGATCGCCGCGATCGGCGCCCGGTGCCGCATTGTCAGTGCGGCAGATGACACAAGTGCGATGACGTAGGTGGTCGCTGGCGGCGCAGACAGCGTGTCGTCGACACGGATTGTCCCGCCCAGCAGTGTCAATGCGAACGCGGAGGCGACGATCGCGCCCTCCCACCACCACCTGCGTGGGGACGGGAGAGCGCTATCGATCGTGGTCATGACGACTCAGTTCCGGGCCGCGTCCGAGGCGTACACGGAGACCGGAGCCCGCGTGTTCAGTGCCTCACCCTCGATATCCACATTCGGCAGCACACGCCCGAGCGTACGGGGCATCCACCAGGCTCGGTCTCCGAGAAGCGCGAGGACCGCGGGAACGATTGCCATCCGGACCACGAAGGCGTCGAAGAGGACTGCGGCGGCCAACCCGACGCCCATCGTTTGGATGGTCGGGCTGGCGAGCCCGATGAATCCCGCGAATACGCTGGTCATGATGATCGCCGCGGCGGCCACCACCCGTCCGCTGTGCCGGAACCCGGCAACGATCGCCTCCTGGGGCGACGTGCCATGAACGTAGGCCTCCCGCATGCGGGAGACGAGGAAGACCTCGTAATCCATCGCGAGACCGAACACGATCCCGATGATGAGGATCGGCATCAATGACATCACCGGTCCTGTCTCCTCGATTCCGATCAGGTCTGCGCCCCACCCCCACTGGAAGACGGCGACGACGACACCGAACGCCGCACCCACCGACAGCAGGAACCCGATCGCAGCCTTGATGGGAACCAAGATGGACCGGAAGACCACCATCAACAGCAGGATCGCCAAACCGATGACCACGGCCAGGTACGGGATGAGGGCATCGGACATGGCTTCGGAGATGTCGATGTTCAGCGCAGTCGTCCCGGTCACCAAAACAACGGAACCCGTGGCAGTTTCGAGGCCCGAGACTTTGCCCCGAATCGACTGCACCAGGTCCTTGGTTTCGCTACTGGTCGGCGCAGTCTGTGGGATCGCGGTGAGAACCGCGGTGTCATTGTTGTCGCTGATGACCGGATTGCCAACGGACGCGATGCCATCCACTGCGCGGAGTGTCTCGACGACCTGAGCGGTGGTGGCCTGGGAGTCCTCGGACTTCGACATGTCCACAACCACCGTCAGCGGACCGTTGAAACCGGGCCCGAACCCGTCGGACAACAGGTCGTAAGCACGTCGCTCGGTGGTCTGGGCCGACTTGGACTCATCGCCGGGCAAGCCCAATTCCAGGCTCAGTACCGGCAAAGCCACCACACCCAGGCCGATCCCGGCGACCAGCAGCACCGGCACCGGCCGCCGCAGTACGAACCGTGCCCAGCGGGTGCCGAGGCCCTGTTTGCCCACGGCGGTGGGCAACGGATGCGGTGAGCGCACCTGCGGCTCGGCAGGTTTTCGCAGAGCGCGAGGCAGAACCCGCCTGCCGAAGGTACCGAACAGAGCCGGGACGAGAGTCAGCGCGACAAGAACGGCGAGCGCAACGGCGCCTGCGCCGCCCATCCCGATCTTGGTGAGCTCAGGAACTCCGACGACCCCCAGCCCCAGCAAAGCGATGATGACGGTGGCACCGGCGAAGACGACAGCGGATCCGGCCGTCCCGACCGCACGACCGGCGGCCTCCTCCGGACCACTGCCCCGAGCTCGTTCGTCGCGATACCGGGAGATGATGAACAGCGCGTAGTCGATGCCAACCGCGAGCCCCAGCATCAGCGCCAAGATCCCCACGGTCGAGGTGAGGCCGAGGGGAACAGCGAGCGCCGAGACCGCGAAGAAGGCGATCGCAACCCCCAAGAAGGCTGTCAGCAACGCGAGACCGGCCGCGACGAGGGATCCGAGGGCGATGATCAGTACCACCGCCGCGACCGCGATGCCTATGATCTCTGTCGTACCGCCCGGCGACACCTCCGATTCCAGTGCAGAGCCGCCGATTTCAACGGTCAGCCCCGCATCCCGCGCCTGATCAGCCGCGTACTCCAGGGCGCTCTTGGCCGGAGCAGTCAGGTCGACGGCGCCGACGTTGTAGGTGACCGTGGAGTAGGCGATGGTGTCGTCATCACTGACGGCATCCGTCTCGAAAGGATCTGTGACCGAGGCAACTTGATCGCCGCCTTCCAACACGCCAAGCGTCTCTTCGACAGCCGCACGGTTTTCGGTGGCCGTCATTTTCCGCCCATGTGAAGCCTGAAACACCAGATGGGCCTCGGCGCCCTGCGAGTCGCCATCGGGGAAACGTTCATCCAGCAGATCAAAGGCCTTCTGCGATTCAATGCCGGGCATGGAGAGTTCTGCTTCCTCTCCGGCCGGTGCCAGGGCGACCGCAGCCCCGGCGAGCACAAGGACACCGACCCACAAGGAAATCACGACACGCCGCCGCCGAAAGGCCCATCGCCCCATCCGATAGAGAAGTGTTGCCACCGTTGATCACTCCAGACGCTGCTAGACAAGTACGCGGGACTGCGCAGCTACAACATCCCTTGTCAGCACCCCGCCTGACATCGTCCCCGGACACGATCTTCTTCTGGTGCATTCGAGTCGGCATTGGTTGGGAGCTGGTGCATATGCACTAGCGGCTGTTGCCGGCTGGAGCGGTGTCCGGCGGGGCATCCACCTATCGGTTGTGGTTCGGCCTCACTTGAGGAGTGCGCGGGACATCACGACGCGCTGGATCTGGTTGGTGCCCTCGTAGATCTGGGTGATCTTGGCATCACGCATCATCCGCTCCACCGGGAA
>NZ_QJSP01000040.1 GCF_003217475.1 Williamsia limnetica
TGGTCTACCCGTGAGCAGCTGCGGATGGCGATCGTGATTTGGATCGAACGGACCTACCATCGCAAGCGCCGCCAACGCAGGCTCGGAAGACTCACTCCGATCGAGTTTGAGACAATCAACCAGACCGCAACCGCGGCCTGAACCGCTCACCCACCCGTCAACCGGAGTGGGGGCAGTCCCGAGCCTGGGTCAGGGCGGTGAGCTGTGCGGGCGTCCCGACCGTATCCATACCCCTCTATAGGAACACGTTCTACCAGCGTTACAGCGGTGGCCGACAGGATGTGCAGGGTCATCGTCGATGGGTTCGAGATTGGTCTTCTTGCGTGTGAGGTCGGGTGCGGGCGTAGGGTCAGCGACTGTCGGCAGCGACGTACCCCTTCGCTGTCGATGTGCCGCCCCGGCCGCGGGACCGCACTGGCTGCAGCCGGGGCAGCTCACCACCTACAGGTGCCATGAACGCAAGCTGGTGCGGTGCACCACAGTCTGTACGTGTGGTGCGTCGGCTGGTGGTCGGCCGCTACCGGATGGGCAGGGCTACGTCGTTGGTGTGCGACCGGGGTATCTGTTCGTGATGGTGCGGGGGCGTAGCTGGTGCGATGGGGTAGCTGATCTCGACTGTGGTGGTGTCGGTCCAGGTGATGGTGATCGGGCCGCCCACACGTTCGTGGTGCAGGCGTGCGTGGTGTGCTGCGAGATCGTCGAAGAGCCCGCTGCGGCGCATGCTCTCGAGCGCGGGGTCGTCGTGCGAGAGGATGAGTTGATCGAGCGTGAAGTGACGCAGCGCCATAACTTTCTATTCGCAGCGGCGGGGGCCGGGGATGGGCACCCCGCAGTGAAATGCCCCCTGCCCTTCAGAAACTCCTGCCTACCGGGCAGCGTGGGTGTCGTTCATTTTCGAAGCTGTGGGCAGATCGGGGCGAGACGGCCCGGCTAGGTAGCGGTCATCTTAGTTGTTGCGGGGCGGCATATAGGGATCGGCGCCGTGCCCGCCTGAGTGGTCGGGGCCGGCGGGATGGGGGTCAGGTGCCGGGTCGGTGGTGTGACCGGATGATTGGCGTAGGGCGCGGCCGCGTTCGACGAACTTGCGGTCGGTCTCGTCGTTTTTGTCCGAGGCGCGGGTGTCGCGGGGTGGGAGTTGCAGGTGCTGTTCGGCGGGTATGCCGGCTTGGAGTTGGCGGCCGCGTTCGAGTTCGGAGTCGAACTCGGCGCCGAAGAGCAGCGAGAGGTTGGTGATCCAGAGCCAGAGCAGGAACACGATGACCCCGGCCAGGGCGCCGTAGGTTTTGTTGTAGCTGGCGAAGTTCGCGACATACAGCGCGAACAGGACTGAGGCGACGATCCAGACGACGATGGCCAGCACCGCCCCGGTACTGATCCACCGGAACTTGGGTTGGCGGATGTTGGGGGTGGCCCAGTACAAGATCGCGACGATGAGGACCACGAAGATCAGGACCACGGGCCAGCGGGCGATGTTCCACACCGTGAGAGCGGTGCTGCCCAGTCCGATGGCGTCCCCGAGGGAGCGGGCGATCGGCCCGCTGACGGCGAGCATGAGTGCGACGGCTGCGGCCATGATGAGCGCGATCAGGGTGACGAGCAGCATGATGGGCCGCAGTTTCCAGATCGGGCGGCCTTCGTCGATCTCGTACATGCGATTGAGGGCGCGGCCGAACGCGCCGACATATCCTGATGCCGACCACAACGCACCAACCAGTCCCAGTACGAGGGCGAGGCCGGCGCTGGGCGCGGCGACGAGTTGTTCGATCGGCCCGCGCAGAGTGTCCACTGCTGAGGAGGGCCCGAGGTCGTCGACCATCTGCAGGACGGCATCGGTGGTTTTTTGTCCTTGTCCGAAGACCCCGAGCAGCGACACCAACGCGAGCAGCGCGGGGAACAGGGAGAGCACGGCGTAGTAGGTCAGGGCGGCGGCGATGTCGGTGCATTGATCGCGGGAGAACTCGCGCACCGTTTTGCGCAGCACGAACCACACCGACGGTTTCGTCAAGTCGGTGGGGGACTCGGGCTTGCGGGGGTCGTCCGGGTCGGCTGTGGCCGGATCATCGCGGACGTCGGTGTCCCGGGCGTTCATGACTAACGATCGCTTGGATCGGTGGACGAGTTCTCGTCGTGGACGAGGTGTTCCTCATGCCGTGCGCGCTGATCGAGGTCCTCGTCGTCGAGATGCTTCGGTGCTTTCGCGTGCTCGTGGTGATCCGGGATGGCGGTCTCGGTCGGAACCATCACGTCATCAAGGTCAGGAACGTTCTTGTCTGCACTCATACCTAGGGCGTAGCCCCTGTCGCCCTGCGGCAAACACTGACCCCACAACCAGATCCCGGGGAACCTAGACCTGGGAACCGTGCGGTGCGCCCGGTGGGTAGCCTTCGTTGTTGTGACCTATGAGCAGTGGATCGGATATTTTCTCGGCCAAGGTCATTCGGAGGCCTCAGCCCACACCTTGGCCGCCGAAGCAGTCGCCACCGCGATACCGGCCCCCGCAGACTGGCGTGGGGAAGGGAACCAGTGAGTGGCTAGTGCCCCCGGGCGGTGGTGTGGGTCTGAGCTGTCGTTGGGTGCAGCCGGGTGGGCGCGGTGGTCAGCTCAGGGCAGCGATGGCGTTATCGAGGGTGGGGTAGAGGGTCAGGGTGTCGTCGAGTCCGACGAGACGGATGGGCCTAGAGGTGGCGGGGCCGTCGGCGACGACGGCGAACTGTCCGGTGGGTGCGATGGCGTCGCGGGCGGTGAGCAGGGCGCTCATGCCCGCTGAGGCCAGGAAATCGGTGCTGGTGAGGTCGATGATCAGGCCGCGGGGCCGCCCGGTGAGGGCATCGGTGATGGCCTCACTCAGTTGCGGGGCGCTCAGGACGTCGATGCTGCCCTCGACGGTGAGGATCACCAGTTCCTCACGGCGCACGGTAATGACCGTCAACGCTGCACTCCCGGCGCGTAGGCCGGTGTGCTCGATGACGAGAGCGTCGGGATCGTCCTCTGAATGCACGGCGGTGTCCCCTTTCGACCCCTGGAGGCGATGTGTGTCATTGCCCGCGTGGCCGTAATAGGCGCGGCGGGCATATGGCTGGCATCGTCTCCGCCGGCAACTTCATCTTCGCACGAGCGCAGCCCGTAAGCCCCACGCCAGCTAGCCCCTGTAAGCAGCAGGCGACACTTGTAGCAGGTAAGAGACCGTGGCGAGCACACATGAGTGCCACCCATCGGGTCGATAGCTCAGGTCCAGGCGCAAGTCGCCAGGCGCCAGCGACCCAGACCAAAAGTAGTCGACAGCCCCCCGTGTGGCCTTCCTTGCAGTGGGGTACGGCTGCTGTGCATCAACGATACGAAATGCGCTGCGCACCAGAGAGTTCTGCTACAGGAACAGCAATGTCGAGTGACTCGCATGGCTGGGGTGGGGTGTGTGCGCCTGGGGCGCGAAGCCGGGGCCCGGCCGGATGCTTGACCGGGTCCCTAGATCCCCGGTTCGTGCATGCGTCTGGCCTCACCTGCGGTGACCCCAGTACTGGGGTATGTGACGCATCAGTCAGTTAACAAACCGTTAAGGCGGTGCCTATGGTGGGTGGGGGTAACCCTTTTGACAAGCCAGGAGAAACGAACTGATGCAGCACCGACACCTCGTCCATACCGTTCCCGACGCACCCCAACTGTGGAGCAGCGAGCATGAGCGGTTGTTCTACTTCGAGACCATCGCCGCCACCGCTGCCGAAGCAGTCGGGGAAGAGTTCGCCGACCTCATCGACGTACAGCACGGGCACCCCGGACACACCGCCACCATCGTCTACCGCGTGCTCACCCCATCAGCCCACCCCGAGGCGACGACATTGCCCGCCCCACACTGACCGCACCCGCGGAACCGACCGCGCGTACCACGAAACATGTTGGTGTGCATGAAATTACTCGCCATACTTCCTATTCTTTCGTCACCTGTGACGAAAGAATAGTCGCTTTGCCACCGACTCAAAGGAGCTTCATGAGAGAGACCGACGAGAGACCGCATCCGGGCGCACCGAAGCCAACCACCTCCACCCGGCGTGATGATGAACTGTGGGCCAGCATCGTGACGGTGGGAATCGCCGGAATGCTTGCGATCTTGTTCGTGGTGCTGTGGGTAGCAATCAACTGAGCCTCCTCCGCCTCGCATCTTTCGTCACGGGTGACGAAAGTTCGGGTGGGGCAGTCTGTCTGAATTCACTGGACGGGGTCGAATGCGTGGGCGCTGTCCGGCCAGGTCCGTCGCTGCAGCGTCCGATTGGTAAGCCGGGCGGGCAGAGATCACGTGATCATGGGCGCCTTGTGCGCCGCGCGACATCCACCCGTAGACATCCGGCGAAGAATACTACGTCAGATATTCCGCAATCCTGTTGCGGTACAGAATATTTCGCGTACCGATAACAATGATTACGTTAGTTCAAGTCCTGGGCTTGATTGACCAGTTATCTGCCTACTCTGGCGTAGAGGTCGACAATTCCCACGTAGCCAGGAGTGCTAGTCTAACCCAAATTCACACAATTATCTTGACAGGCTCAGTCGTTCTTCTCGGCGCTGAAAAACGAACGCGTGCACCGCACCGTCTACACCACGAAGACGCAGGCCAGACGTGACGTCATCAGCTACATCGAGGGGTTTTACAACCCCCGACGACGCCATTCAGCGATCGGCTACAAGCGGCCGAACGAGGTGCACTACGCTAACATCCAGCCGGCAACGGCAGCGTAGAGAAATAATCAACTCCGCTGTCCGAAATCAACACGGCAGGCCAGCCGTCTACCTCGTGATGGCTACCGTCACGGGAGTGTTTCTTAAACGGTGTTTCGGCCCGACACGCTGGGTGAATGCCCGGCGAGAAGGGTGCCGTGATGACGACACTGGATGATGTGACGAAGAAGAAATCGACACCACCGTCGGCCGAGGAGGCGGCGGCAGCGGAGCTCGTGCGCTTGGCGAAAGAGCAGGGCCTGTCGCTGACGGGCCCGGATGGGCTGCTCAAGCAGTTCACCAAGACGGTCCTGGAAACGGCATTGAACGAGGAGATGACCGAGCATCTCGGGCACGACAAGAACCAGGCCAACCCGGGTCGGGCATCAACAAATATCCGCAACGGCACTCGGTCGAAGACGGTGCTGACCGAGTCGACCGGGCACGTCCCGATCGAAGTCCCCCGAGACCGCGAAGGGACGTTCGAACCGCAGATCGTCAAGAAGCGGCAGCGTCGGCTCAACGGCGTTGATGAGATCGTTTTATCGTTGTACGCCAAAGGGTTAACGACTGGGGAGATCAGCGCGCACTTCGCTGAAATCTACGGTGCATCGGTCTCGAAGGAGACGATTTCCCGGATCACTGACAAGGTGATCGAGGAGATGCAGGATTGGTCTGCACGTCCGCTCGATGAGGTGTACGCAGCGATCTTCATCGATGCCATCGTGGTCAAGATCCGCGACGGCCAGGTCGCGAACAGGCCGATCTACGCGGCCATCGGGGTGAGCCTGGACGGGCGCCGCGACGTGCTTGGTTTGTGGGCCGGCACGGGCGGCGAGGGCGCCAAGTTCTGGATGAGCGTGCTCACTGACATCCGCAATCGTGGCACCAAAGACGTGTTCTTTCTCGTCTGCGACGGTCTCAAGGGCCTGCCGGAGGTTGTCGAGCATGTGTGGCCGGCCACCACGGTCCAGACCTGTGTGGTGCATCTGAT
>NZ_QJSP01000041.1 GCF_003217475.1 Williamsia limnetica
AAATTGTGTTCGGCGGTGTCCTACTCTCCCACACTGATTAGGGTGCAGTACCATTGGCGCTGGTGGGCTTAGCTTCCGGGTTCGGAATGGGACCGGGCGTTTCCCCACCGCTATAGCCGCCGTAACTCTATGAAACCGGTACACAAACCGGACATGTTGTTTGTGTGTTGTTTCAGATATTGCACAGTGGATGCGTAACACGCTTTGAGTGTTTGTTTTGGTTGTAAGTCCTCGGCCGATTAGTACCAGTCACCTGCATCGGTTACCCGACTTCCAGTTCTGGCCTATCTACCCCATGGTCTGTGGGGGGCCTTAACCACGCGAAGGTGGTGAGAAACCTCATCTTGGAACAGGCTTCCCGCTTAGATGCTTTCAGCGGTTATCCCTTCCGAACGTAGCTAACCAGCGGTGCCCTTGGTAGGACAACTGGCACACCAGAGGTTCGTCCGTCCCGGTCCTCTCGTACTAGGGACAGGTTTCCTCAAGTTTCTTACGCGCGCGGCGGATAGAGACCGAACTGTCTCACGACGTTCTAAACCCAGCTCGCGTGCCGCTTTAATGGGCGAACAGCCCAACCCTTGGGACCTACTCCAGCCCCAGGATGCGACGAGCCGACATCGAGGTGCCAAACCATCCCGTCGATATGGACTCTTGGGGAAGATCAGCCTGTTATCCCCGGGGTACCTTTTATCCGTTGAGCGACACCGCTTCCACTTGCCGGTGCCGGATCACTAGTCCCGACTTTCGTCCCTGCTCGACATGTACGTCTCACAGTCAAGCTCCCTTGTGCACTTACACTCAACACCTGATTGCCAACCAGGCTGAGGGAACCTTTGGGCGCCTCCGTTACATTTTAGGAGGCAACCGCCCCAGTTAAACTACCCACCAGGCACTGTCCCTGAACCAGATCATGGTCCGAGGTTAGATATCCAATACGATCAGAGTGGTATTTCAACAACGACTCCACACACACTGGCGTGCATGCTTCACAGTCTCCCACCTATCCTACACAAACCGAACCGAACACCAATACCAAGCTATAGTGAAGGTCCCGGGGTCTTTTCGTCCTGCCGCGCGTAACGAGCATCTTTACTCGTACTGCAATTTCGCCGAGTCTGTGGTTGAGACAGCAGAGAAGTCGTTACGCCATTCGTGCAGGTCGGAACTTACCCGACAAGGAATTTCGCTACCTTAGGATGGTTATAGTTACCACCGCCGTTTACTGGGGCTTAAATTCTCAGCTTCACACCGAAGTGTTAACCGGTCCTCTTAACCTTCCAGCACCGGGCAGGCGTCAGTCCGTATACATCGTCTTACGACTTCGCACGGACCTGTGTTTTTAGTAAACAGTCGCTTCTCTCTGGTCTCTGCGACCACACCCAGCTCAGGAGGAAAACTCCATCACCAGACGTGGTCCCCCTTCTCCCGAAGTTACGGGGGCATTTTGCCGAGTTCCTTAACCACAGTTCTCTCGATCGCCTTAGTATTCTCTACCTGACCACCTGTGTTGGTTTGGGGTACGGGCCGTGTCGCCACTCGCTAGAGGCTTTTCTCGGCAGCATAGGATCATGGAATTCGCCTCATTCGGCTACGCATCACCTCTCAGGCTATGTGTGCTCCGGATTTGCCTAGAACACGCCCTACAGGCTTACACCAGTACAACCACTGACTGGCCCCACTACCTTCCTGCGTCACCCCATCGCTTGACTACTACCAACCAAGGTCCCGCGCATCCAGTCCCAGGCCACCCGAAGGCGGTAAGGAACATTCAGGGCGGTTAGTACAGCTGATTCATCACGGGCGCGACTACACGGGTACGGGAATATCAACCCGTTGTCCATCGACTACGCCTGTCGGCCTCGCCTTAGGTCCCGACTCACCCTGGGCGGATTAGCCTGGCCCAGGAACCCTTGGTCATTCGGCGGAACAGTTTCTCACTGTTCTTTCGCTACTCATGCCTGCATTCTCACTCCCACACCCTCCACCACTAGATCACTCTGTGGCTTCCAGGGATGCAGGACGCTCCCCTACCCACCCACACACCTAGTCACACCCCCATAAGGATGAGACGGGCTATTGCGTGAGTGCCGCGGCTTCGGCGGTGTACTTGAGCCCCGCTACATTGTCGGCGCAGGATCACTTGACCAGTGAGCTATTACGCACTCTTTCAAGGGTGGCTGCTTCTAAGCCAACCTCCTGGTTGTCTTCGCGACCCCACATCCTTTTCCACTTAGTACACGCTTAGGGGCCTTAGCCGGCGATCTGGGCTGTTTCCCTCTCGACTACGAACCTTATCGCCCGCAGTCTCACTGCCGCACTCTCACTCACCGGCATTCGGAGTTTGGCTGACGTCAGTAACCTTGTAGGGCCCATCGGCCATCCAGTAGCTCTACCTCCAGTGAGAAACATGCGACGCTGCACCTAAATGCATTTCGGGGAGAACCAGCTATCACGGAGTTTGATTGGCCTTTCACCCCTACCCACAGCTCATCCCCTCCATTTTCAACTGAAGTGGGTTCGGTCCTCCACGACGTCTTACCGTCGCTTCAACCTGGCCATGGGTAGATCACTCCGCTTCGGGTCTAGACCCGGCGACTCTGGCGCCCTATTCGGACTCGCTTTCGCTACGGCTACCCCACACGGGTTAACCTCGCCACCGAGCACTAACTCGCAGGCTCATTCTTCAAAAGGCACGCCATCACCCACCAGCCACTAAAGACTGCGCAGGCTTTGACGGATTGTAAGCGCAAGGTTTCAGGTACTATTTCACTCCCCTCCCGGGGTACTTTTCACCTTTCCCTCACGGTACTAGTCCGCTATCGGTCACCAGGGAGTATTCAGGCTTATCGGGTGGTCCCGACAGATTCACAGCAGATTTCACGGGCCCGCTGCTACTTGGGTGTCTACTACAACAGTCACCATGTTTTCGTCTACGGGACTCTCACCCTCTACGACAGGCCGTTCCAGACCACTTCGACTAACACGATGATTTCTCACTGTCGGCCCATCCGGCAGAATGGACAAAATAGATCCCACAACCCCACACACACAACCCCTGCCGGGTATCACATATGCATGGTTTAGCCTCATCCGCTTTCGCTCGCCACTACTCACGGAATCACTATTGTTTTCTCTTCCTGTAGGTACTGAGATGTTTCACTTCCCCACGTTCCCTCCACACCCGCTATATATTCACAGGTGGGTAACACGACATCACTCGTGCTGGGTTTCCCCATTCGGACACCCTCGGATCACAGCTCGGTTGACAGCTCCCCGAGGCTTATCGCAGCCTCCTACGTCCTTCATCGGCTCCTGGTGCCAAGGCATCCACCGTACGCTCTTACACACTTACAAACAATATCAAAACAAAAAATAAAGATGCTCGCATCCACTGTGCAATTCTCAAACAACACACACCAACCAACCGGTACCCCGTGGAGAAACCTTCATCCCTCCGCGATAACAAGCACCCGCATCAGCCGGCATCATCGTCTAACCCTAGAAAGAACACACACAGTGTGTTCTCTCAGGACCCAATAGTGTGTCAATGCCCCCTGCAGTCACCTGCAGAAGCGCCGGCGAACATCATTTATGACATCCACCAGCATTGTCAGCGTTTCACCCATGAGCTCCCACCACAGAACATTCGCCTGCGACATGGGGCCACCACGATCACACCCACCACCGAAGTGGCGTGCGGGGCTGGTACAAAGCAACCCATCGACCGCAGTTTATGTTGCTCCTTAGAAAGGAGGTGATCCAGCCGCACCTTCCGGTACGGCTACCTTGTTACGACTTCGTCCCAATCGCCAATCCCACCTTCGACGGCTCCCTCCCACAAGGGGTTGGGCCACCGGCTTCGGGTGTTACCAACTTTCATGACGTGACGGGCGGTGTGTACAAGGCCCGGGAACGTATTCACCGCAGCGTTGCTGATCTGCGATTACTAGCGACTCCGACTTCACGGGGTCGAGTTGCAGACCCCGATCCGAACTGAGACCGGCTTTAAGGGATTCGCTCCACCTCACGGTATCGCAGCCCTCTGTACCGGCCATTGTAGCATGTGTGAAGCCCTGGACATAAGGGGCATGATGACTTGACGTCATCCCCACCTTCCTCCGAGTTGACCCCGGCAGTCTCCTGCGAGTCCCCACCATTACGTGCTGGCAACACAGGACAAGGGTTGCGCTCGTTGCGGGACTTAACCCAACATCTCACGACACGAGCTGACGACAGCCATGCACCACCTGTACACCAACCACAAGGGGGGCCATATCTCTATGGCTTTCTAGTGTATGTCAAACCCAGGTAAGGTTCTTCGCGTTGCATCGAATTAATCCACATGCTCCGCCGCTTGTGCGGGCCCCCGTCAATTCCTTTGAGTTTTAGCCTTGCGGCCGTACTCCCCAGGCGGGGTACTTAATGCGTTAGCTACGGCACGGATCCCGTGAAAAGGAACCCACACCTAGTACCCACCGTTTACAGCGTGGACTACCAGGGTATCTAATCCTGTTCGCTACCCACGCTTTCGTTCCTCAGCGTCAGTTACTACCCAGAGACCCGCCTTCGCCACCGGTGTTCCTCCTGATATCTGCGCATTTCACCGCTACACCAGGAATTCCAGTCTCCCCTGTAGTACTCAAGTCTGCCCGTATCGCCCGCACGCTTGGAGTTAAGCCCCAAGTTTTCACGAACGACGCGACAAACCGCCTACGAACTCTTTACGCCCAGTAATTCCGGACAACGCTCGCACCCTACGTATTACCGCGGCTGCTGGCACGTAGTTGGCCGGTGCTTCTTCTCCAGGTACCGTCACTTTCGCTTCGTCCCTGGTGAAAGAGGTTTACAACCCGAAGGCCGTCATCCCTCACGCGGCGTCGCTGCATCAGGCTTGCGCCCATTGTGCAATATTCCCCACTGCTGCCTCCCGTAGGAGTCTGGGCCGTGTCTCAGTCCCAGTGTGGCCGGTCGCCCTCTCAGGCCGGCTACCCGTCGTCGCCTTGGTAGGCCATTACCCCACCAACAAGCTGATAGGCCGCGGGCCCATCCCAAACCGCCGGAGCTTTCCACCACAAAACATGCATTAAGTGGTCATATTCGGTATTAGACCCAGTTTCCCAGGCTTATCCCAAAGTTTGGGGCAGATCACCCACGTGTTACTCACCCGTTCGCCACTAATCCACCAGCAAGCTGGCTTCATCGTTCGACTTGCATGTGTTAAGCACGCCGCCAGCGTTCGTCCTGAGCCAGGATCAAACTCTCCATGAAAACCTTCCAAAAACCATCCCCCGAAAGGGACGCTTTTCAAAAAAATATGTCCTGAAGAGACTTTCATAATCCCAACCAAACAAAAACTGACACCACCACAGGACTCAAAACCTGCGATGGGATCAAAAAAATATCTAACTAATGCCGGCACCACACCCCATCACCAACCAAACCCCCACACAGGAAGGCTTCGTCACCGTGACAGAACGCAGCACCTAAATTGGCACTAACAATCCATCGACACACTATCGAGTTCTCAAAGAACACAC
>NZ_QJSP01000042.1 GCF_003217475.1 Williamsia limnetica
ACCACCCCCCGGATCATGGATGACAGGGGCAAGAAGTCATACCAGGTCTGGCGACCGCAGCCCCCGATTCCGAGGACTATGAAGAAGGTAACGGGGTGGGTGATGAGCTACGGCGATGGCGGGCAGGTCAGGGTCGGGTGAGTTCGCGGCGCAGTTGTGTGATGCCGCCGCGGATCCGGGATTTGAACGCCGGCAGGTTGATGCCGAGTTCGTCCGCCGCCGACGACGCGGTTCGGTGGTGGTAATACACCATGTCGATGCTGCGTCGTTGCCGGCCGGTCAACGTAGCCAGTGCGCTACGCACCTCGCAGTGCTCACTGCTCACCAGCACACGTTCATCCGCGGCAGGGGCTACCAGGTCGATCAGCGCGGTGTGGGCGGCGAGCTGGCGGCGCGCTACTTCTTCGCCGCGTACCCGGTCGATGGCCCTGCGCCTCGCCAGCATCATCAACCACGACAGCGCCTTGCCCCGCTGCGGGTCGTAGTGACCGGCTTTGAGCCACACCTCGACGAACACCTGCTGCAGTGTGTCTTCGGTCAGATGATGATCGCGCACCGTGGTCATGATCAGCCCACGCAACTGCGTCACCGTCGCCCGGTACAGCGCCGTAAACGCTGCCTCGTCGGCCTCGGCGACCAAGGCGAGCCACGCCGCCAGCTGGTCCTGGTCGACCTGCCGACGTGGTTGCCTCATGCCTACAGATCCGTGACCGGACCCGCAGCGTTACACCGCAGGTGGGCGCGTCCGCGTGGCCACCTCAAGTGTGGCGGTTGCACCTAGGGGGCAGGGTCGGTGGTGGTGCCCGAGGACTCGCGCAGTGCCCGGCCCCGCTCGACGAACTTGCGGTCGGTCTCATCGTTCTTGTCCGAGGCCTTGGTGTCGCGGGGTGGCAGTTGCAGGTGCTCTTCGGCGGGCAGGCCGCCCTGGAGTTGGCGGCCGCGTTCGAGCTCGGAATCGAACTCGGCGCCGAACAGCAGCGAGAGGTTGGTCAGCCACAGCCACAGCAGGAACACGATCACCCCGGCCAGGGCGCCGTAGGTCTTGTTGTAGCTGGCGAAGTTCGCCACATACAACGCGAACAGCACCGACGCGACGATCCAGACGACGATGGCCAGTACGGCGCCGGTGCTGATCCACCGGAACTTGGGTTGGCGCACATTGGGGGTGGCCCAGTACAAGATGGCGACGATGAGGATCACAAAGATCAGGACGACGGGCCAGCGGGCGATGTTCCACACCGTCAAGGCAGTGCTGCCCAGTCCGATGGCATCTCCGATGGAGCGGGCGATCGGTCCGCTGACGGCTAGCATCAGCGCGACGGCGGCGGCCATGATCAGCGCGATCAGGGTGACCAGCAGCATGATGGGCCGTAGTTTCCAGATGGGGCGGCCTTCGTCGATGTCGTACATGCGGTTCAGTGCCCGCCCGAACGCGCCGACATATCCTGACGCCGACCACAGCGCACCGACCAAACCGAGCACC
Organism: Williamsia limnetica; assembly: GCF_003217475.1. Classification (GTDB taxonomy): domain Bacteria; phylum Actinomycetota; class Actinomycetes; order Mycobacteriales; family Mycobacteriaceae; genus Williamsia; species Williamsia limnetica. Next base: position 1,484 of record NZ_QJSP01000042.1, read on the forward strand.
AGGGCGACACCAGCACTCGGCGCGGCGACGAGTTGTTCGATCGGCCCACGCAGGGTGTCCACCGCAGAGGAAGGCCCGAGATCGTCGACCATCTGCAAAACCGCATCGGTCGTCTTCTGCCCCTGACCGAAGACACCGAGCAGCGACACCAACGCCAGCAACGCCGGAAACAACGAGAGCACAGCGTAATAGGTCAACGCGGCGGCGATGTCGGTGCATTGATCGCGGGAGAACTCCCGCGCCGTTTTGCGCAACACGAACCACATCGAATGCTTCGTCAGATCGGTGGGCGAATCGGGCTTGCGGGAATCGTCCGGATCGGCGGAAGCCGGATCATCACGAACGTCCTTGCCCTGGGTGCTCATCGCTAGTCGCTGCGCTCAGTGCTAGAAGATTCGGCGTCCTGCTCGAGGAGCCGTTTCTCATGGTTAGCACGCTCGGTGAGATTTTGGTCGTCAAGATGTTTCGGCGTTTTGGCATGCTCGCGGTGATCGGGTGTGGTGGTCTCGGTCGGGATCATCGCGCCATCGAGGTGGGGAACATTCTCTTCACGACTCATAGCTAAGGCGTAGCCACTATCAGCGCACTTGAAACACCACATAGTCAGCGACAGAACCTACCCCGACGACAGGTGCGTAGCCTGAGGGCGTGACGTACGAGGAGTGGATCGGGTATTTCCTCGGGCAAGGCCATTCGGAGGAGTCCGCACACGCCCTGGCCGCAGACGCCGTGGCCACTGCCTCGGCGGCGCCCACGGCAGACACACCCGATGACGGGCAGTAGCTCCGCTGAGCGCGGCAACGACGCCCACGGGGTGGACGCCGTTGCCGCGCAACGATAATCAGCGTTGCTGGTCGGCAACCTGACCGGCAGCGTTCTGGGCGTGGTCTTGCACGTCCTGGGCGGCCGAGGTGCCTTCGTCTTTGATCGTCGCAGCGGCGTCGGTCGCGGTGTCTTTCACCGCAGCCGCAGCCTGCTGCGCGGGCTGCTGCAGGTTCTGCGCGGTCTGCTTGGCGATGTCGGTGACCTCATCGGTCAACGGCTGCGCCTTCTCCTGCAGCGCGGCCGCGGCCTGCTGCTCTTTCTCACTGGCGGGGATGAGCGCTGACACCAACAGGCCGGCGCCGAACGCAATCAACCCGGCCGCCAGCGGATTGCCCTGGGTCTGGGACTTGATCGCCCCGGGCGCGGACTGCACCGCATCGCTCGCGGACTGCGCCGTATCCGACAGGGAGTCTTTCGCCGAACTTGTCGCCTGCGAGGTGCTCTGGGCGGTGTCGGAGGCTGAGCCCATCACTTTCTCGCGGACGCTACCCAGAGCCCCGGCGGCGCGGCCGACTTTACGTTTGGCCATAGTCGTGGGATTGGCTTCATAGGCCAGAGTATTGACATCCGAGCTGAGCGTGGCGCGGGTGCGTTCGATGTCGGCGCGGATCTGGTCGGGGTCGGAACTACTGGTGGTCATGGCTTCTCCTGAGGATGCGGCGTGAGGGCGCCGGGAATTTTGGTGACAGTGTCAGTGGTCTGCGGCAGACCTTTGGCTTTGCGCAGCGCGGTCCGTCCGAGAACGGCCAGGACGGCGCCGATGACGGCCCACACGAGCACGACGATCAGCGCGGACCACCCGTGCCCGATCATGCTGCCTAGCGCGGCCCACAGCGCGACCGAGAGGAACAGCAGCACGAAGTAGCCGGCGACGGCGGCGCCGACGAGCATTCCGGACCCGGTGCCGATGCGGCGGGCGGTCTGGGTGGCTTCGGCTTTGGCGAGGGCAAGTTCTTGGCGGACCAGAACGGAGAGGTCTTCGCTGACGTTGGACAGCAACTCGCCCAGCGATGGTGGGTCGCTTTCGTTGTGCGCGTGCGGCGGGGGTGGGGGAGGGACGGTCATCGCGCCGCACCCGGGACCGGATGCTGCGGGTACCCGGGTTGTGGCGCGGAGGCGGGCGGCACGGTGTACGGCGAATCGGCCGGACCGCCGCTGGGTGTGGGGTCGGCGGTGTGCTGCCCAGCCGCATACCCCTGCGGCGGTGCTGCGTACCCGGCGGCGGGGGTCTGCAGCGGTGGCAGGGGAGCGGTGGGGGTGTCATCAGGGCGGGGCGGCGGCGCTACCGCACGCGAGCCCGAAGTGGGGCTGTCGATGCTGGTGTTGGCGGCGGTCAGTCCCCGGCCGAGGCGTCCGGCGAGCAGCCCGGCGCCGGCGGCCAGGGCCAGGAAGGTGCCGGGTTTGCGGCGGGCGAAGCGGGTCACCTCGTCAAGGACCTGGCCGGGTTCGCGGTCTTCGAGCCAGGACGCAACAGTATGGGCGTGTTGGGAGGCCTGGCGGGTCAGATCGGTGGCGATACCGGGCTTGTCAGAATTGGTGGCCATCGAACTGAACTCGTCCGAGAGGGCTCGCAGGCCGCCGGCGACGCGTTGCTGCTGTGCGGCGGCCTGGGTGGTGAGCTCCTCGCGGGTCTGACCCAGCAAGTCCTGGGCTTGGCTTTTCACTTCCCCGGCGACCTGATGGGCTTGATCGCCGGCGATGTTGGCGACGTGTTTGCCGGCGTCGGCGGCGGTGCCGGCGACCGCTCCGGCTTGCTCTTTGGCAACATCGGTGGTCGACGGGTCAGCGCCGGTCTGTGGCGATGTAGCTGGTGGCGGGGTGGGATCGGGGATGGGAACTTCACTGGAAATGGTCATGACAAGGCTCGCATTCGACTCGGGCGATCGCGGGAGATAGGCCAGTGGCTTCGACCTTTCGAGCGAGTACCCCGATCACCCGAACTCAAGCACGCCGCGCCGCAGTCCGCGCAGCCTCTCCCGATCGCGAGTTTCAGTGGGCGGGTCGAGTGGGTGTGGGTGGTGATGAACAGGGCGAGCTCGAGGGTGGCATCGCGCGCCTCGGTAAGGGAGCGCCCGTGCCCGTTGTGGTACATGCCGTCGTGCACCAGCGTCTCGGTCGGGACGTGGTGCCGCTGGCGCGGGCCGAGTAGTCGGGCGTCGGGGAGCAGGAGATCGCGGGTCCCGATGAACACCATCAGCGGTGCCAGGCCGGTCAGGTTGGCCTCGATGGGGCGGACTGCCGCACCATGCAGGTCGGTGCCGGTGGCGTACCAGCGGGCGGCCTAACGCAAACCGGCGATGCCTGATTCGGGGTCCAGGGCCGCCCTCCGGGCTGAGTCGGGGTGATCGGTCGGCAGGTTCAACCACGGGGAGAACAACGCGATGGCCGCCGGCGCATCACGTCCGGGTCGGCGTAGAACCGGTTCTTGCGTTGGAGGCGCATCCACGCCATCTCGGCACGGGCGTGCCATGACACCATCGAGGTCCCCCTTCGGGTTACGGGTGTGGGATTAGTTCATTGTTATGGCAGCCAGGCCAGATGGTCTCAGACGCACAGGGTTTGACACCGCACGCAGATTGTCGCTAGGGAACCAGGTTCCATTGCATCGTGACGGTCGTCCCGGTGGCGGCGGTGTCGACGTGGGTGGAGTCGGCGACGGCGCGGATGAGGATCAGGCCTCGGCCGCGAACGCCGGTGGGCGCCCGTAGTTTCCACCTGCCGTGGTCGGCTACAGTGACCTGCAGCGAGCTGGTGTCCGCGCGGTACAGGACGTCGAGTCCGATGGTTTTGTGTTGGTGTGCAGGGGCGTCGTGGGGTGTGCGGTAGGCGTGTTCGACGGCGTTGACTACGGCTTCGTAGACGGCCAGGACGATATCGCCGCAGCGATCGCCTGTAGGGGATTGCCCCCACTTTGGTTGACATCTGACCTGTGAGATTTGATCTCACGGTGAAAGGATGTTCGACATGCCCAAGCCCTATCCGAAGGAGTTC
>NZ_QJSP01000043.1 GCF_003217475.1 Williamsia limnetica
TGTCGACGGTCACGTAATTCCTCAGGGGTTTCCGTCAGGTAATTCCCCATGTCCGAGCGTGCTGGGGTCAGCGTAGCTGAGCAGGTCGGGTGGGGTCAGGTGGTCTTCTTGGCGGGGCGTCCGGGTCGTTTGCGGGGTCGGTAGGAGGGGCCGTCCATGAGGATCTGGTGGCTGGTGTTGATGAGCCGGTCGAGCAGCGATTCTGCGACGACGGGGTTGGGAAAGAGCGGGTACCAGTCTTTGGGTGCGCGGTTGCTGGTCAAGATCAGGGGTTTGCCGGCGATGGCCCGGTCTGAGACGAGGTCGTAAAGGTCGTCGGATCCGGTGGTGGTGTGCTCACGCATCGCGAAGTCGTCGATGATGAGCACGGCGGGGCGCGTGTATTCGCGCATGCGTTGGCCGATGGTCCGGTCAGCGTGACCGCCAGCGAGGTCGGCGAGCATGCGTGCGCATTTGACGAAACGCACGTCCGCGCCTCGTCGTGCGACGTGGTGGCCGAGTGCTTGTGCCACATGGGTTTTGCCGACTCCGACTGGTCCGTAGAGGATCACTGATTCACCGGCATCGAGCCAGCGCAGTGCGGCGAGGTCGCGGAGCATCGCGGCGGGCAGTTTCGGGTTCGCGGTGAAATCGAAGTCTTCGAAGGTCGCCTGTTGCTCGAAGCGAGCGCGGCGTACGCGTCGGGCCAGAGCGGCGTGCTCGCGTCGGGAGATTTCGTCTTCGCAGAGCACCTGCAAGAACTCGAGATGGCCGAGTTGGCCGTCGCGGGTTTGGGCCAGGCGGGCGTCGAGGGTGTCGAGCATGCCCCCGAGCTTGAGGGTTTTCAGTGCGGCTCGCAGGCTGGGATCGTGGATGGTCATAGCACTAGTTCCTTAAGTGAGATAGTCGTGAAAGATGCTGTGTGTCAATGGCAATGCGGATGCGTCTTATTGACCGGAGGCTGTGTCGAAAGCTTGCGGCCCGCGAAGTAGGGCCGGTACGACGGCAGCGGCCGGCGCGGGTGCACCTTCGTGTTCGGTGCCGGCGGCCAGGATTCCTTTGATGGTGCGGTATTGCACATCACCGACCTGGCTGGCCCGGTGGCAGGCGGCGTTGATCCGGTCGTCGGGGTAGCTCTTGCGCAGGCCCACGATGCCTTGGATCGCTCGAAGCCGGTGCAGCGCGTTGACCTCGGAGAGTTCGGCGACCACGGCCACCGCCGCGGGTCCAATCTCCTCGGCTTGGTGGCGGCACCAGGACACGGTCTGCAACGTGTAGGCGACTTTGTGGGGTGGGTAGTGCTCGAAGTTCGTCGACCGCCCCGCCAGGTGCAGCACGTGGGTCGCGGCCACCTCATCGCCGTCGAAAACCTGCACCATGTCGCCAGCGGTGCGGATCGTGACGCGGTGCCCGATTAATCGCCACGGCACCGAATACAGGGCTTTGCCGGCCTTGACATGACAATCCGGTGCGACCTTCCCGACGTGGTAGACGACATGTTCAAAGGGTTTTGGTGGCAACGGTTTCAGAGCTGATCGTTCGATCTGAGCGAACAGCTCTGCTGGTGTCATCCCGTCGATACCGCGGTGCGCGTGCTGGCCGTAGACGTCGATGCACCACACCACGGCGGCCTCCTTCATCTGCGGTAGCGAGCCGAAGGTTCGGCCTCGCCAAAACGAGTCTCGAATGTAAGGCATCGGGCGTTCGATCCGCGGTTTGTCTTTGGGTTTGCGCGCGCGGGCGGGGTCGATCAGCACGTCGTAGAAGGCGGCGAACTCGGCGTAAGCCCGGTTGATTTTCGGATCGTAGAGATCAGGGCGGTCGACCCCGGTCTTGAGGTTGTCGCACACGATCCGGGCGGGTGTACCGCCGAAGTAGTCGAACGCCGCCACATGCGAAGCACACCAGGAAGATTGATCCATCCGAAGCACCGGCTGAACGAACAGTAACCGTGAGCACGCCAGGATCATCGCGAACGCCCAGACCGTCACCCGCCGATCGGTGACCGGGTCATGCCACATGCCGAGTTTGCCGTAATCGACTTGCGCCTCCTCGCCCGGCGGGACTGCGCCACGCGGCACCGTGGCCTTGCCTTCGGCTACCTGTTCGGCGAATACTGCTGATACGTAACGCCGTACCGACGACTCGGACACATCCACTCCGTGGTCATCACGCAACCGCTGGGCGATAGTCGCGACCGTCACCGACTCGTCCAACTGGTCCTTGATCCAGGCGTGGTGGGCCGCGATCGCCGGTCTGGTCACCGCCCGCACCGCCGGATCGGCCACCTCGGGGAACCAGTCGGCGATCAGCTGCCGCCACACCGACTCGTCGAACCGCTCACCGCTGCCGGGGGTCATGCCGGCCGCGATTGCCGGTGCCAGATACTTTCGGATCGTCTTGCGGTCGATCCCCAACGCCGCCGAGATCTGCACCTGAGACCGGCCGCCATGCCAATGCCGGAACAACTCCATCAAATCGGTCATCGTCCACGTTCTCCTCGCCACCACGGGCCCCTTCCAGGGCCGGTAGGAGACCCTGCAAGAAGCGAACCTGTAGCCGCACCCGAACCCCGGCCGACACACCCCAGGGTGGGGAATTACGTGACGGCCAGGTGGGGAATTACGTGACGGACAACCCCATCAACCTGGGGAATTACGTGACCGCTGACA
>NZ_QJSP01000044.1 GCF_003217475.1 Williamsia limnetica
TTCTTCGCTGCGCCACCCGGTTTGGGGGCTCCGCCGCCGGGCTTCTTCGCGCCGCCGCCGATACCGAGGCCGCCGCCGACCTTCGGCTTCTCCTTGGTCTCGGTGGCTGCGGGAGCCGACGCCTTTGCCGGTTCGGGTGCGGGCTTCTCGGCGACCTTCTCTTCGGGTTCGATGGTCGGAGCCGACAGGCCCAGCGACGCTGCGCCGAGGAATCGTCCGCCGCGCTTGATCTCCGGGGCGCCGCGCTTGACGGCCTCGAGGATCAGCTGGGAGACGTCGACGACCTCGACCTTGCCCTCTTGCTCGGTGCCCGAGGTCTGCGCGGTCACGCCGTCGGACAGCATGACCTTGCAGAACGGGCAGCCGGTGGCAACCTTTTTGGGGTTGGTGGTCAGTGCCTCGTCGACCCGGTCGATGTTGATGCGCTTGCCGATGCTCTCTTCCATCCACATGCGAGCACCGCCTGCGCCGCAGCACATCGACCGCTCACCGTGGCGAGGCATCTCTTTGAGAGTGGTGCCTGACGCCGCCAGCAGCTCACGAGGGGCGCCGTAGACCTTGTTGTGCCGGCCCAGGAAGCAGGGGTCGTGGTAGGTGATGTCTTCATTGACCTCGGCCACCGGGATCAGTCGCTTGTCCCGGACGAGCCGGTTCAACAGCTGCGTGTGGTGGACGACCTCATACTTGCCGCCGACCTGCGGATACTCTTTGCCCAGGGTGTTGAAGCAGTGGGCGCAGGTGACGACGATCTTCTTCTTCTGATGCGGAGCGGTGGCGAACAACTCGTCGAATGTCGCGATGTTCTGCTGCGCCAGCATCTGGAACAGGAACTCGTTGCCCGCTCGGCGAGCAGAGTCTCCGTTACAGGTCTCGCCCTCGCCGAGGACGAGGAAGTCGACGGCCGCGATGTCGAGCAGTTCGGCGACCGCCTTGGTGGTCTTTTTGGCCCTGTCTTCGAAGGCGCCGGCGCAGCCGACCCAGAAGAGGTATTCGAAGCCCTCGAAGCTCTCGACGTCCTGGCCGAAGACCGGGATCTCGATGTCCATCTCGTCGATCCACTTCGTGCGGTCCTTGGAGTTCTGACCCCACGGGTTGCCCTTGTTCTCGAGATTCTTGAACAAACCGGCGAGCTCGCTCGGGAAGTCCGACTCGATCAGGACCTGGTAGCGGCGCATGTCGATGATGTGGTCGACGTGCTCGATGTCGACGGGGCACTGCTCTACGCAGGCACCGCATTGCGTGCAGCTCCACAGGGTGTCGTGGTCGATGACGGCGCCGGTGGAGCCTTGGCTCGCGCCGACGAGAGGCCGCTCGGCCTCCAGGCGCGCCGCTTCGGGGATGGCGTCAAGTTTGTCCTGCAGGACGTTTCCGTCGGCGTCGACGAGACCGATCTCGTCGCCCCCGAGGTCTTTCTTACCGCCGGCCAGCAGGTACGGAGCCTTCGCCTGTCCGTGGTCGCGCAACGACATGATGAGCAGCTTGGGCGAGAGTGGCTTACCGGTGTTCCATGCGGGGCACTGACTCTGGCAGCGACCGCACTCGGTGCAGGTGGAGAAGTCGAGCCAGCCCTTCCAGGAGAAGTCCTCGATCTTGCCGGCGCCGAATGCGTCGACGTCGGGATCGGCCGTCTCCATGTCGAGCACCTTGCCGGAGGACATCATGGGCTTCGCCGCACCGAGGGCGACGCCGCCGTCGTCTTCGCGCTTGAAGTAGATGTTGAAGAACGCCGAGAACCTGTGCCAGGCAACGCCCCAGTTGATGTTGCGGCCGACGACAGCGAGCCAGATCATGCCGGACATCAGCTTGATCAAAGCGAAGATCGACACCATGATCGCGCTGGCGGGCAGCAATTTGGCGACCTGCATGGTGAAGAAGTCGGATCCGGCATTCGCGTGGCCGTACGTGGCGATCTTGCCGGCCTTCACGAACACCATGCCCAGGCCCTCGAGGAGCACCACGATCTCGACGAAGTACGCAGCGCTGAAGTTGGAGCCGCCGAAGCGGGACAGCCGTTCGGGCACCCGGGGGTGGTTGAGCTGGCGGATGAGGATGAGGACCAGGATGCCGATGACGGTGCCGAGGCCCAGGATCTCATCGAGCAGGTGCCAGGCGAACGTGTCGCCGAACAGCGGCCAGGAGAACTCTGGATCGAAGACCTGACCGTAGGCCTCGAACCACAGCAGGGCGCCGAGGAGGAAGCCGACCATCACGAGCCAGTGCGCCCAGCCGACCGTCCGGAACTTGGCCATGCGCGTATGAGCGATGAACTCGATCATCATCTGCTTGAAACGGGGCCAGATCGGGAAAATCCTGGTGGTGTCCTTTTGCCCCTGGGCGATGGTGCGGATCATTCTCCACACCCCGCCGAAGAA
>NZ_QJSP01000045.1 GCF_003217475.1 Williamsia limnetica
GGTGGTGGTTGCGGTGGAGCATGCGGTGGCGGGGACGGTGTTGGTTGCTTATCTCACGCCGGGGTCGCTGGAGGTGTCTGGGGAGCAGTTGCGGGTGTGGTTGGGTGCGAGGTTGCCTGCTCATATGGTGCCTACGGCGTTTGTGTGGCTTGAGGTGTTGCCGGTGACGGCGAATGGCAAACTCGATCGCAAGGCACTGCCCGCTGCAGACCTGACCACTGTCGTCGGCCAGGGTCGTACGCTCTCGTCTGACACCGAGATCCAGGTGGCTGCTGCGTTCTCGGCGGTGTTGGGCATGGACAGCGGCGTTGAATTGTCCGTTGAGGACGACTTCTTCGCGTTGGGCGGGCACTCGTTGTTGGCGACGCGGCTGGTTGCGCGGCTGGGCGAGGGTCGTGTCGGTCAGCTGTCGTTGCGGTCGGTGTTCGATCATCCGACTGTCGCTGGGCTGGCGGCTGTCGTTGACGGTTCCGTCTCTGGTGGGCCTGTGTTGCCGCGGGTGGGTGATGTCGTTCGGCCGGAGGTGGTGCCGGCGTCGTTTGGTCAGCGGGCGTTGTGGGTGGTCGGTGAGTTGACCGGTGCGGGTTCGGTGTACACGGTGCCGGTGGTGTGGCAGGTTCGTGGAGACCTCGATGTCGCTGCGTGGGAGCAGGCCGTGTGCGACGTGGTAGCTCGACACGAGGCGCTGCGGACCCGGCTGATCGAAGATGCATCGGGCGAGTTGGTACAGGTCGTCGAACCCGGAGAAAACGTCACGGACTGGTTGGTTGTCGACCACCGAGATGCATCCGAGCGTGACGAGGAGGCAACGGGAGAACTCCTGGACGACTGGGTCCAACGCCCGGTCTCCCTGAACGCCGACATGCCCGTTCGTGCGCTTGTCGTTTCTCGAAGCAATGGTCGATATGTGCTGGCAATGGCGATTCAGCATGCCTTCGTCGACGAGTGGTCGCAACCTGCGTTGGCGGCGGACCTGTGGTCGGCCTACGTCGCCCGTGGCGCTGGACGTGAGCCTGCGTTCGAGCCGTTGCACGCTCAGTACGCGGATTTTGCTGTATGGCAGCATCATCTGGACGACCAGGGCTACTTCGATGTCGCTCGCCGCTACTGGGCCGACGAGTTGGCCGGTGTTCCTGAGCTGTCGACGTTGCCGGCTGATCATGTGCGTCCGGCGTTCCCGAGTCATCGTGGTGCGGATCTGCCGATCGCGATCGGTGCGGAGGTGACCGGCCGGCTTCAGCAGGTTGCGGCGGATGCGAATGTGTCGATGTTCATGGTGGTCCAGGCAGTCGTCGCGGCCACGTTGCATCGTCTGGGTGCCGGTGAGGATCTGGTGGTCGGCTCGCCGATCGGTGGGCGCACCGACCCGTCCCTGGTGGACACGGTCGGCTATTTCGTGAACACGCTCCCGATCCGGCATCGACTCAGCGTCGACGACAGTGTCGGGAGCCTCCTCAGCAGAACGCGGACCGCTGTTCTCGACGCATTCGAGCACCAGCACTTACCTTTTGACCTCATGGCTGCCGAAGCGGAGGTGCTCCGCGTGCCGGGTGCGAATCCGCTCGCGCAGGTACTCCTCACGTACACCACCGACATCGGTGAGAGTTCTATCTCGCCGGAGCTCGCCATCTCCTCTGGCCTGACCATTCTCGATCCGGTCCGTCCGCATCTGGGTGCGGTGAAGGCGGATCTGGATGTGTATCTGGGTGTGCGGGATGGTGGTCTCGAGGGTTTCGTGTCGTATGCGACGGATCTGTACGACCCGGCTACGGCGGCGCAATTCGTGTCGACGTTGGGTGCTGTGGCCGAGGCGTTTGCTGGGTCCGTCGATGTTCGGTTGGCGGAGCTGGAGGTGCCTGCGCCTGAGCGTGAGGTGCTGGCGGGGTGGTCGCAAGGTGCGGTGGCGGATTTGTCGGGGAGCACAGTTGATGGGGTGTTGCGGGCTGCTGCGACCGAGAATGCCGATGTCGGTGCGGTTGTCTTTGGTGATGTGTGTTTGTCGTATGCCGAGTTTGATGGGCGGGTGAATCGGCTGGCTCGGTGTTTGGTTGGTTGTGGTGTGGGGGTGGGTGATCGGGTTGTGGTGGTGGTTCGGCGTGATGAGTGGTTGCCGGTGATGGTGGGGATTGCCCCCACTTTGGTTGACATCTGACCTGTGAGATTTGATCTCACGGTGAAAGGATGTTCGACATGCCCAAGCCCTATCCGAAGGAGTTC
>NZ_QJSP01000046.1 GCF_003217475.1 Williamsia limnetica
CCCGTTACCTTCTTCATAGTCCTCGGAATCGGGGGCTGCGGTCGCCAGACCTGGTATGACTTCTTGCCCCTGTCATCCATGATCCGGGGGGTGGTGTCGCCAGGTGTGGTGGCGTCGATGGACCGCTGATAGGGACAGGGCCGCTGATCGTGAGCAGGTCTCTTTGTAACGTGGGTGTCGGGTATTGACGTCAGATCGGCGACCGGTAGGACCGGACGAAGGACTGCTGGATGGACACGAGTTACGCCGTGTTTTGCGGCATTGACGTGGGAAAATCTGAACACCACGCCGTCGGCCTCGACAGCCAAGGGACGCGTCTGTACGACAAGGCTCTGCCCAACGACGAAACCCGATTACGGGCAGTATTCGACCAACTCGCCACGCACGGACCGATCTTGATCGTGGTCGATCAGCCCAACACCATCGGCGCATTACCGGTCACCGTCGCCCGCGCGTGCGGCCACCAGGTGGCATACCTACCGGGGCTATCGATGCGCCGGATCGCCGATCTGTATCCCGGCCAAGCCAAAACCGATGCCCGTGATGCGTTCATCATCGCCGACACCGCCCGAACCATGCCGCACACCCTGCGCAGAGTCGATACCGGCGATGACACACTGACCGAACTCGGCGTGCTCGTTGGTTTCGATGACGACCTGGCCGGCGAAGCCACCCGGATCAGCAACCGAATTCGCGGGCTGCTGACCAGTATTCACCCTGCGCTGGAACGAGTCTTAGGTCCGCGGATTGCGCACCCGGCGGTGTTGGAGATCTTGTCTCGTTGTGGTGGACCGACCGGAATCCGCGCCGCCGGTACCCGCAAACTCACCGCCATCGCCACCAAACATGCACCGCGCATGGGCACCAGATTGGCCGCCGACATTCGCACCGCACTCGCCGAACAAACGGTCGTCGTTCCCGGAACTGCCGCCTCCGAAGTTGTGTTACCGAAACTCGCTGACTCGTTGAAAGAGATTCTGCAGCAACGAAAATCTATCGGTGCCGATGTGGAGAGGATGCTTGATGAGCACCCTCTTTCCCGGGTCCTGACCTCCATGCCTGGCATCGGGGTCAGGACCGGAGCCAGGATCCTGCTCGAAGTTGGCGACGGATCCGCATTCGCCTCCGCCGGTCACCTCGCTGCCTACGCGGGAATCGCACCGGTCACCCACCGATCCGGAACGTCGATCCGCGGTGAGCACCCCGCTCGTTCAGGCAACCGCAAACTCAAACGCGCACTGTTTCTATCGGCGTTCGCCGCCTTGCACGATCCCGCCAGCCGCACCTACTACGACCGCAAACGGGCCGAAGGAAAGAAGCACAACGCCGCGCTGATCTGCCTGGCCAGACGCCGTTGCGACGTTCTCTACGCCATGAT
>NZ_QJSP01000047.1 GCF_003217475.1 Williamsia limnetica
AGGTCGGGGTCGCGGAGCATGATCATCGTGTCGACCATGTCGCGGATGCGGTTTTTCGACCATGATCCGCGGCGGCGTAGTTGTTCGGCGATGTCTCGGTCGATGTCGGCCACGTGCTCGGTGCCGTCGATGAGGTCGGTGCGGGAGACGATCTCGGCGATGTGGTGGGCTGCGACCTGTCCTTCTTTGAGCAGTTGTTTGACGTGGGGGAGACGGTCGCGCAGGGCGAGGGCACGGGTGAGGTAGTTCTCGGCGCCTTGTTGGGTGATCTGTTGGGCGGCGGCCAGTTGCGCAGCGCAGACCGCGAATGGGTCGACGGCCCGCAACCCGACCGGGGTGTCTTCCAGGGGTGCGACGACGAGGCGGTGCAGCTGGGCGGCGCTGTCGTAGCGGACCCATTCGAAGTAGCTTTGCGCGGCCACCGACCGTTCACAGTTGCGCAGCAACTCGTTGGGCCGCAGCCATTTGGCGGGGCCGATACCGGCCGCCCGCTGCACTTCGACATCCCCACCCTCGAACATATGAGCGACTATGCCAGAAGGGTCTGACAATCCACCGTAAACTCGATCGTCGCAGTTCAACGCCCTGGGAGGTGCCGTGATTAAGGGCTGGACACCGCACCTACTGTGAGAACGTGGAGATCATCGGCTCGCGAGCGCGAAACCAACCCGCGCCCCCGTGGGTGCTTTACGAGGACCTGACCAATCCGAATCGTCAACCGAAGCGTCAGTGGCTACATCTTCTCGAGGATGAGGTCGCCCAAAGATGATCGTGGCCGAGAGCCCGTCTCGCGTCGTGTGGTCGTCGCTATGGGCCCGGCGCCCAGACGCGTTGGTGCAATTCGACCTGTTGACCGGCCGCGGGGGTACCGACTTGCGGTGGACGCTTCTTGTTGAAGAACCGCTACCGGATGAGAGTTTGACGGGTCACATTCGCAAACGCATCGGGACGCTGATCAACGCCAACCTGCGGTACACCTACGGACAGTGAGACGACCGGAGTCACCTGTCAGCGCTGATGGGCGGTTTCGGTCACACTCTCGACGACAAACCGTGAACGCATTACGGCGACAGTCAACCGCTTTCGGTGGTCGAGACAGCACCCCGCGCACTGCCTCGTGCGTCGCGCACCGAATCAAACCGATGCGCGACGCACAAAACCGTGCGGACGAGTTTTGCGTCAGCGCAGATGGGCGGTTTCGTTCACACTCTCGATGACGAACCGGCCTGAATGTCAGCGGTCACGTAATTCCCCAGGTTGATGGGGTTGTCCGTCACGTAATTCCCCACCTGGCCGTCACGTAATTCCCCACCCTGGGGTGTGTCG
>NZ_QJSP01000048.1 GCF_003217475.1 Williamsia limnetica
ACCAGAAGAGCCCGCGACCATTCGGTCGCGGGCTCTTTTGTTTGGTTCAGGTTCAGTTCAGGCGTTCGAGGACCATGGCCATGCCTTGTCCGCCGCCGACGCACATGGTTTCGACGCCGAGGGTTTTGTCTTGGGTGGTGAGGTTGTTGAGCAGGGTTGCGGTGATGCGGGCACCGGTCATGCCGAACGGGTGGCCCAGTGCGATCGCTCCGCCGGAGATGTTGAGCTTGTCGTGGTCGATGCCGAGTTCGTTGGCTGATCCGAGGACCTGGACGGCGAAGGCCTCGTTGATCTCGAACAGGTCGATGTCGTCGATGCTCAGCCCGGCGTATTTGAGGGCTTTGCGAACGGCCTCGATCGGGCCGAGGCCCATGATCTCGGGGGACAGGCCGGTGGCTGCGGTGGCCACGATGCGGGCCAGCGGGGTGAGCCCGAGGGCTTTGGCTTTGGTGTCGCTCATGACCACGAGTGCGGCGGCGCCGTCGTTGAGGGGGCAGGCGTTACCTGCGGTGACGGTGCCGTCGGGGCGGAAGACAGGCTTGAGTTGGCTGATCTTGTCGTAGGTGGTGCCGGCGCGGGGGCCGTCGTCGGTGTTGATGATGGTGCCGTCGGGGAGGGTGATGGGTTCGATTTCGCGGGCGAAGAAGCCGGATTTGATGGCTTCTTCGGCGCGGTTCTGGCTGCGTACGCCCCAGTGGTCTTGGTCTTGGCGGGAGATGCCGGTGTAGGAGGCGACGTTTTCGGCGGTTTCGCCCATGGGGATGTAGACGTCGGGGAGCAGGCCTTGTTCGCGGGGGTCGGACCATGTGCCTGCGCCGCCTTCGGCGGCTTTGGCGGTGCGGGCCATGGCGTCGGCGAACAGTGGGTTTTTGGTGTTGGGCCAGCCGTCGGCGTTGCCGGTGCCGAAGCTGGAGACGCTTTCGACGCCGCCGGAGATGAAGACGTCGCCTTCGCCGGCGCGGATGGCGTGCATGGCCATGCGGGTGGTCTGTAGTGAGGAGGAGCAGTAGCGGTTGACGGTGACGCCGGGGACGTGGTCGAGGCCGACCTGGACGGCGACGGAGCGGGCGATGTTGAAGCCGGCTTGGCCGCCGGGTTGGCCAGAGCCCAGGTGGAGGTCGTCGATGTCGGCGCGGTCGAGTTCGGGGATCTTGTTCAGTACGGCTTCGACCATCTGCCGGGCCAACTCGTCCGGGCGGACGTCTTTGAGTGAGCCTTTGCCGGCTCGGCCGATCGGTGAGCGGGCGGTGGCGACGATGACGGCCTCTGGCATGCGAACTCC
>NZ_QJSP01000049.1 GCF_003217475.1 Williamsia limnetica
GGCGCGATGAGTCGGGTGGGTCCGGCGGCGGCGAGGTTCTCTCGTGAGAAGTAGCCGGCGTCGGCAAGGACGGTCCCGATGACCCGATCATGACCGGCGTCGGCGAGCTCGCTCAACGTTTGCTCGACGGCGGCGACCGTCGGTATGTACTCGCCGATATCGATGCCGCGGTCGGTGACGTACGCGGCGAGGATGAGGTGGTCTTCGGAGACGGCCAGCTGGGCGTTGTAGGCCTGCCGGAACCCGAATCGGGTCTTCATGAGCCGGGACTGCGGGTCGGTGAGGTTGCGTTTTCGGACTGGTTCGGAAGCGTTCCGGTGCTCGAGCGCGGCCCGCGCATTGATCAGGTTCTGCCGGGCTTTGAGCACGTTGACATTGCGATCGGGATGCACCGCCCGGCGTCCGGCCGGGCGCCGTCCTTGCGCGAGTACTTGCTGCTGAGCGGTGTAGATGGCGGTCGACTCTTCGGTGAGACGGCGTTCTTTGGCCTCAGCACGCTCGACCCTGCGTATCGTCATTTTGGTTGCACTGCTGGGTCGTTCGCGGCGATCTTTCTCGATCGAGGCCAGCGCTTCAGCGATCGCAGCTTGGCGAGTGGCCCTCGACTGCAACCGCGGTGGCGTCTGATCGTCTGGGTCGTCGAGGTCTTCTTGTTCATCGACAGCAGCCGCGTCGGCGACGATCTCGCTCGCCATCTCTCGCAGTCTGGCTTCGGTTTTGTTCGCATCGATGCTGGCGTTGGCTTCGATTTTGGTGCCATCGACGGCGATGGTCCCGACTTTGACCATCCCTGCCGCCGCACACAGCTGCAGGACCTGGGTAAACAGGCTGGTGAAGTGGGTTTCCTGGTCTTTGCGGAACCGGGCGATGACGGTGTGATCAGGGGCGTGTTGGGCGCACGCGACCCGGAACGCGACGTCGGTGTGGCAGCGTCGTTCGATCATCCGGGAGGACCGCTCCCCAACGCAGTAGGCATAGAACAGCAGCACCAACATCATGTCCGGGTCGTAGCCGCGTCGGCCGGCGTGTGAATCGGCCGTGGCCCGGCGCTTACGCCGGCCATGAAACGCCGAGGTATCGAGCGCCTCAACAATATCGGCGATCAGCCACACCAGATGACCGGGCGGCAACCACTCCCGCATATCCGGCGGTAACAGAAACTGCTGATCACGATCAGCATGGATGTACGACTTGGCCACACCAGAATTCTTGCATCAAACCCGCCGAATCGCGGGCGTTACCGCCCGCGATTCGGCAACAGCCTCT
>NZ_QJSP01000050.1 GCF_003217475.1 Williamsia limnetica
TGAGGTGGGCCCTTCGTAGTGGTCCAGTTGTTGTGCGACTCTGTTGCCCGAGTGTTTGGGCAGGAAGAATCGACGACGACATGGCAGGTAGCAAGCGCCGGCGGCATACGCCGGATCAGATCATCCGCAAGCTGGCCGAGGGCAACAAGCTCCTCGGGACCGGGCAGGAGTTGGCTGAGGTGTGCCGGCATCTGGAGGTCACAGAGTCGACCTGGCATCGCTGGGTGGCCCAGTACGGGGGCATGAAGGCCAATGACGTCAAACGCCTCAAAGAACTCGAAGCTGAGAACGCTCGGCTCAAGAAGTTGGTCGCCAACCAGGCCCTCGATATCGACATGCTCAAGGAGATTTCGTCGGGAAACTTCTGACCCCGAACCGCAAGCGCAGCGCCGTGACGATGCTGCGTGAGCGGTTCGGGGTATCTGAGCGGCGAGCATGTGCTGTGGTGGGCATCCACCGCTCCACGATGCGACTGCACCCAGCGCCGATCACCGCGGAGGAAGCCGAGCTGCGGTCCTGGCTACGTGGGTTTTCCACCGACCGGCCCCGCTGGGGCTGGCGACGCGCCGCGATCGCCGCGCGCAAAGCGGGCTTCACGGTCAACAACAAACGCATCCGCCGCCTGTGGCGCGAGGAGGGGCTGCGAGTTCCCCAGCGCCGCAGGAAGAAACGGCTCACCGGAATCGGGACCGCGGTTGGGGCGATGTGCCCAATCCGGCCGAACGTGATCTGGGCGATGGACTTCCAATTCGACACCACCGCCGACGGCCGAACCATCAAAATGCTCAACGTGATCGACGAGTTCACCCGCGAAGCCCTGGCGATCCACGTCGACCGCGTCATCAACGCCGATGGCGTGGTTGACGTTCTCGACCGCCTGGCCCTGATACATGGTCCACCGTGCTACGTGCGGTTCGACAACGGACCGGAATTCGTCGCTCACGCCGTCAACGACTGGTGCCGATTCAACGGCACCGGATCACTATTCATCGACCCCGGCTCCCCGTGGCAGAACGCCTGGATCGAATCGTTCAACGGCCGCCTGCGCGACGAGCTGCTCAACTCCTGGCGCTTTGACTCCCTGCGCGAAGCCCGGGTCATCATCGAAGACTGGAGGATCGACTACAACGCCAACCGACCCCATTCGGCCCACCACGGACTCACCCCCGCCGAGTTCGCCCTACAGTGGACCACGACCCACCAACCCCAAGCCGCATAGCGACTGGACCATAGAATGGGTCCCCCTCA
>NZ_QJSP01000051.1 GCF_003217475.1 Williamsia limnetica
GTGAGTCTTCCGAGCCTGCGTTGGCGGCGCTTGCGATGGTAGGTCCGTTCGATCCAAATCACGATCGCCATCCGCAGCTGCTCACGGGTAGACCACCGTTGCTGGTCGAGGACATTCTTCTGCAAGAGCGCGAAGAACGACTCCATCGCAGCGTTGTCTCCGCATGCACCAACCCTTCCCATTGATCCATGTAATCCATTGCGTGACAGTCGCTTTACGAACTTCTTAGACCGGAACTGGCTGCCGCGATCTGAGTGGACGATGGTGCCGGCCGGGTTGCGTTGATCGACGGCGTTTTGAAGTGCCCGGACCGCGAGTGAGGCCTTCATGCGGCTGTCGATCGAGTACCCGACGATCCTGTTCGAGTACAGGTCTTTGATCGCGCAGAGGTATAGCTTGCCCTCGTCGGTCCAGTGTTCGGTGATATCGGTCAGCCACACCTGGTTGGGTTCGTCGGCGGTGAACTTACGGCCGACGAGGTCATCGTGGACCGGCGGCCCCGACTTGCGGTTAAGCCCTCGCTTCTTGCTGAACACCGACCAAATCTGCTCCTGACTACACAGGCGCGCGACGCGGTTTTCGCCGGCGGTGATGCCGTGCTCAGGTAGTTCATCGGCGATGAACCGGTATCCGAACATGGGGTCGTCGGCGTGGATCTTGCGGGCGGCGTTGATCAGATGCGCATTGTCCCAGTCTCGTTGTGAGACGGGGTATTTACGCCACTTGTAGAAGGCTTGGGTGGAGAATCCGAGCACCCGGCAGGTCACTGTGACGGGGATTCCGTCGCCAGCAAGGTCGAGGACCAGCGGGTACATCATTTTGGGTTGACGTTTTGCGACAGATAGCCCACGGCCCGGCGCATCACCTCCGCTTCCTGCTCAAGGAGTTTGATCCGTTTGCGGGCCTCGCGCAGCTCAGCAGACTCATCGTGCTCCGACGATCCGGCCTGCCGGTTGGAGTGGTTGATTCCGTCCTCGTGGTCGGCGATCTTGAGCCAGCGCTGCAGACAGGTTTCTGAGATCCCGAAGTCTATGGCGACCTGACGCACCGTCGCCTCGCCCTTGCGGGCTACAGCGATCACATCGGCGCGGAACTCCTTCGGATAGGGCTTGGGCATGTCGAACATCCTTTCACCGTGAGATCAAATCTCACAGGTCAGATGTCAACCAAAGTGGGGGCAATCCC
>NZ_QJSP01000052.1 GCF_003217475.1 Williamsia limnetica
ATGGCCGGCAACCCCGATTTCGATTTGTTCAAGCTCGGTGAGGAGCACGACGAGTTGCGTGCGGCGATTCGGGCGCTTTCGGAGAAGGAGATCGAGCCGCACGCGGCGGATGTGGACGAGAACTCCCGGTTCCCGGACGAGGCGCTGGCGGCGTTGACGGCGTCGGGGTTCAACGCGATCCATGTGCCCGAGGAGTACGACGGGCAGGGCGGGGACTCGGTCGCGGCGTGCATCGTGATCGAGGAGGTCGCGCGGGTCGATGCGTCGGCGTCGTTGATCCCGGCGGTGAACAAGCTGGGCACGATGGGTTTGATCCTGAAGGGTTCGGATGAGCTGAAGCAGCAGGTGTTGCCGTCGATCGCCTCGGGTGAGGCGATGGCCTCGTATGCGTTGTCCGAGCGTGAGGCCGGTTCGGATGCGGCGTCGATGAAGACCCGCGCGAAGGAGGACGGCGACAGCTGGGTGCTCAACGGCAGCAAGTGCTGGATCACCAATGGTGGCAAGTCGAGCTGGTACACGGTGATGGCGGTGACCGATCCGGACAAGGGTGCGAACGGGATCTCCTCGTTCATGGTGCACAAGGATGATCCCGGTTTCACCGTGGGCCCGTTGGAGAAGAAGCTGGGCATCAAGGGCTCGCCCACGGCGGAGTTGTATTTCGAGAACTGCACCATCCCGGCCGATCGGATCATCGGCGCACCGGGTACGGGGTTCAAGACCGCGCTCGAGACGCTTGATCACACGCGGCCGACGATCGGTGCCCAGGCGATAGGTATCGCCCAGGGCGCGTTGGATCAGACGATCGCCTATGTCAAGGATCGTAAGCAGTTCGGCAAGTCGATCAGCTCGTTCCAGGGTGTGGAGTTCATGATCGCCGACATGGCGATGAAGATCGAGGCCGCGCGGCTGATGGTGTACACCTCGGCGGCGCGTGCCGAGCGTGGGGAGAAGAACCTCGGGTTCATCTCCGCGGCAGCGAAGTGTTTCGCCTCCGATGTGGCGATGGAGGTCACCACCGACGCCGTGCAGTTGTTCGGTGGTGCCGGGTACACCCGCGACTTCCCGGTGGAGCGGATGATGCGTGATGCCAAGATCACCCAGATCTACGAGGGCACCAACCAGATCCAGCGCGTCGTGATGTCCCGCGCACTCCT